>NZ_JAAGOX010000009.1 GCF_010500245.1 Ruegeria sp. PrR005 | reverse complement strand
GCGGCCGTTGCTCCGCAGGAGCACTGAGTGCCCACACCGTTGATCTAAGGAGAGGCCGCCCCAAAAAGGGCGGCCTTTTCCAGCTCCACGGTTGCTATACGAACTTGGGACTTTTGACCGGGCAATTGGGACATTTCTCCCTTGCCATGCCCCCCGTCCCCTAGTACAGAGCGCGAGTTCTCCATGAGAATGTGACGGCGGGATGATTCCCGCCGTTTGGGTTCGACGAGGGTTGGCGGTGAGCGCTTGTCCTCCTCTCAACCCCAACGCCTGACAAAAAGGCATGACAATGCAAAGCCAAAATATCCGTATCCGGCTGAAGGCATTTGACTATCGCGTTCTGGATGCCAGCACGCAAGAGATCGTCAACACTGCCAAGCGGACCGGCGCGCAGGTGCGCGGCCCGATCCCGCTGCCGAACAAGATCGAGAAGTTCACGGTTCTCCGTGGCCCTCACGTCGACAAGAAAAGCCGTGACCAGTTCGAGATCCGCACCCACAAGCGGCTCCTGGATATCGTTGATCCGACACCGCAGACGGTGGACGCGCTGATGAAGCTCGACCTCGCCGCCGGCGTGGATGTCGAGATCAAGTTGCAGTCGTAAGATCGGAGGGTAGAAAATGCGTTCCGGTATTATCGCAAAGAAAGTCGGCATGACCCGGCTGTTCATGGAAGACGGCAAGCAGATCCCCGTGACCGTTCTCCAGCTGGACAACCTCCAGGTCGTCGCCCAGCGCACCACCGAGAAGGACGGCTATACCGCCGTTCAGCTGGGTGCAGGCACCCCCAAGATCAAGCGCGTGTCCAAGGCCATGCGCGGCCACTTTGCCGCACAGAAGGTCGAGCCCAAGCGCAAGCTGGCCGAGTTCCGCGTGTCCGAAGACGCGCTGATCGAAGTTGGCGCCGAGATCTCGGCCGAACATTTCCTGGCCGGCCAGAAAGTCGACGTGTCGGGAACCTCGATCGGTAAGGGTTTCGCCGGTGCCATGAAGCGCCACAACTTCGGTGGTCTGCGCGCCTCGCACGGCGTGTCGATCAGCCACCGTTCGCACGGCTCCACCGGTCAGTGTCAGGACCCGGGCCGCGTGTTCAAAGGCAAGAAGATGGCCGGTCACATGGGGGCTGCCCGTGTCACCACCCAGAACCTCGAAGTCGTGAAAACCGACGCCGAGCGTGGTCTGGTCTTCATCAAGGGCGCCGTGCCCGGTCCGAAGTCCGGCTGGGTCACCGTCAAGGATGCCGTCAAGAAGAAAGCACCGGAAGGCTTGCCCTTCCCGGCTGCTGTGAAATCGGCCGCAACCGAAGCACCTGTTGCCGAAGCGCCCGCCGAAGGGGGTGAAGCATGAAACTCGATGTGATCAAACTCGACGGCTCCAAAGCCGGTGACATCGACCTGGACGAGGCCCTGTTCGGGCTGGAACCGCGTGCGGACATCCTGCACCGCGTGGTCCGTTGGCAGCGCAACAACGCGCAGGCCGGCACCCACAAGGTTCTGACCAAGTCGGAAGTCAGCTACTCGACCAAGAAGATCTACCGCCAGAAGGGCACCGGTGGCGCGCGTCATGGTTCGCGCAAATCGCCGACCTTCCGTCACGGTGGTGTCTACAAGGGTCCGACCCCGCGGTCGCACGGCCACGAGCTGACCAAGAAGTTCCGTGCCCTCGGCCTGCGCCACGCGCTGTCGGCCAAGGCCAAGGCAGGTGAACTGGTCGTGATCGAGTCCGCTGAGTCCGAAGGCAAGACCTCGGCACTCGCCAAGCAGGTCAAGAACCTCGGCTGGAAGCGCGCCCTGATCATCGACGGTGCCGCGGTCAACGAAGGGTTCGCCCGCGCCGCGCGCAACATCGAAGGTCTGGACATCCTGCCGTCGATGGGCGCAAACGTCTATGACATCCTCAAGCGTGACACCCTGGTGCTCACGAAGGCGGCTGTCGAAGCACTGGAGGCTCGTCTGAAATGAGCGCGAAAGCACAACATTACGACGTGATCCGCAAGCCGATCATCACCGAGAAATCGACCATGGCCTCCGAAAACGGCGCCGTGGTGTTCGAAGTGGCGATCGACAGCAACAAGCCGCAGATCAAAGAAGCGGTCGAAGCGCTGTTCGGTGTCAAGGTGAAGGCGGTCAACACCACCGTCACCAAAGGCAAGGTCAAGCGTTTCCGCGGCCAGCTGGGCAAGCGTAAGGACGTCAAGAAAGCCTATGTGACCCTCGAAGAGGGCAACACCATCGACGTGTCGACCGGTCTCTGATCCGGACGTCGATACGAGAAAAGGAACCCCCGCCGAAAGGCGGGGGTTCTTCCTTTTCTGAGAACGGGTTTGCTCGGCCCCGTGTGCCTGAGACAACCCCGCCCTGGATGCGTCAGGCAATCCACCAGCGCTCGGCAATTCGCCCGTCGTCCAATGGTGCGTGCTGGCTGATCTGGCGTGGCAAGCCAACGCTAGGTGCCACCGCGAGGGCCATTTTGTCTTCGGATGGGTGGTAGCGAAAGCGGGAGCGCTCCCTCAGCCCTTCGGGCTGCGGGAGTGCCGCCACATCGACAAAACCGTCGCGCAGCGCCTCGGCCCGCACAGCGGCATCCGGGATCACGATCACTTCGACTGTATCGACCCAACCGGCCTGACCCGTCTTGTAATGTTCCGCGACACGGCGGGCCAGGAAATGGCGATTGTCCTGGGCGCGTTCGACCCGGTAACATCCGGTGCCTATGGCTTGCTCCAGCGGGCTGACATGCGCGCCCGCGCGGACAACGGCAAAACGGCTGTCGGCCAAACGGAAGGGCAGGCCAGGGTCGGGCAAAGCCAATTCCAGCCTGACACTCGACGGGGCCTCGACCTCTGCCAGCCCGATTTCCGCCAGCGAAGACACGACGTCGGCGGCGGTCAGCGTTGCGCCATCGTGAAACCGGACGTCTGTCCTCAGATCGAACTTCCAGACCCGTCCGTCCGCCTCGGATTGCCAGCCTGTTGCCAGCTCGCCCCGCAAGGTTCCGTCCGGTGCGATCTCGGTCAGGGTGTCGAACACCGCTCCCCGGGCAATCTGCTCCAGACTGTCATCGCGCGGCACGGCCAGACGCAGATGCCCGCCTGGTTTTGGTCGGTCCGACAGTGACATTCCAGCCGCCGCCAACAGCGCCGCGGCAGCACCTGACGCAAACAGGGCACGGCGGTCTATGCGGGTCATGTCCGCCCCTCCGCGATGCGATCCATGATGCGGACCAGTTCGGCACTGATGCCCGGCTCTGACAGCGCATGGCCGGCATTCCGCACCATCCTCAGCTCTGCACTGGGCCACACCTCGCTGATCCGCCAGGCGGACGTCGGGGGGCAAATCATGTCGTATCGACCCTGCACGATATGGCCGGGGATGTGTGAAATCCGGTCCATATTAGCTATGATCTGGCCGTCGAACTCCAGAAACCCGTCATTGATGAAATAGTGATTCTCAAGCCGGGCAAAGGCGCGTGCATAATCGCCCGGGCTTTCGCCGGATGCGCCGTTGGAATGAATGGAGGCAAGTGCGTTCTCCCAGGCGGACCAGGCGCGGCCATAGCGGATTTCCTGGGTGATATCGCCCGAGAATAGTCGCTTGTGGTAGGCGGCGATCAAATTGCCGCGTTCGGCCTCGGGAATCAACGAAACAAAGCGCTCCCAGGGTTCGGGCCAGAACTTGCCCGCGCCGCCACCATAGAACCAATCCAGTTCCGATTGCGTCATCAGGAAAACGCCGCGCAGCACCAGCCGGGTCACGCTTTCGGGATGGGTTTGGGCATAGACCAATGCAAGTGTCGCGCCCCAGCTGCCGCCAAAAACGATCCAGCTGTCGATATCCAGTGCGTGGCGGATACGTTCGATATCGGCCACCAGATGCCAGGTGGTATTGTTCTCGACCGAGGCATGTGGGCGCGACCGGCCACAACCACGCTGGTCAAATAGAATCACCCGGTAGACCGAGGGGTCGAAATACCGTCGCATCGCCGGGCTGCATCCGCCGCCGGGCCCGCCATGCAGCACGACGACCGGGATGCCGTTCGGATTCCCGCATTGTTCCACGTATATCTGGTGTCCCTGGCCAACACCCAGCATGCGCTGATCAAAGGCGTCGATCGGCGGGTACAGATATTGCACTGCGCGCTTTTGGTCCGGGTACTTGTCCATTACAGCCCTATATAGTCCGCAAAGGGTAAAAGAGCATACGGAGACAGGAATGCAAGCGCATCCGAACACGGTCGACCCGGCCGAGATCGCAAAATTCGAAGCGATGGCTGCCGAGTGGTGGGACCCCCATGGGAAATTCAAGCCGCTCCATATGCTGAACCCTTGTCGGCTCGACTATATCACGCAACAGATCGCCGGTGAATTCGACCGTGATCTGAAGCAGGAAAAACCCTTTGCCGGTTTGCGGCTGCTGGATATCGGATGTGGCGGCGGCCTGCTCAGCGAGCCGATGGCGCGTCTTGGGGCCGAGGTGGTGGGCGCCGATGCAGCCGAGCGCAATCTGCCAGTGGCCCGGATCCACGCGGAACAATCCGGTCTGGAGATCGACTATCGACATACCACGGCCGAAGCCATGGCAGCCGCAGGCGAGCAGTTCGACGTGGTGCTGAACATGGAGGTGGTCGAGCACGTGGCCGATCCGCAGTCCTACCTGGCCGCCACCCGGGACCTGCTCAAACTAGGCGGTCTTGAGATCTGCTCGACTATTAACCGCAACCCCAAGTCCTATGCCATGGCAATCTTTGGGGCCGAAGTGATCATGCGCTGGCTGCCGCGCGGCACTCATGAATGGTCGAAATTCATCACCCCGGACGAGTTGTTCGACCTGTTGCGCCAGGCGGGGCTGGATCCAGTGGACCGCAAGGGATTTGTGTTCAACCCTGTGACATGGCAGTGGTCGATTTCAGACAGGGATCTGAGCGTCAACTATGTGACGGCCTGCATAAGGCGACAGTAAACCGGTCTCCGGAACGGCTTACTCTTCCTCAAGCCGGATGCGCAAATCGCGCAGCACCGGCAGTGTCAGCCTGACGCGCTCAACACCCAGTTCACCGACCACCCGTCGAATGAGCGGTCCGATCGAAGAAATTGCCTGATCCCGTGCCTGCCGCCCTGCGGGGCTGATCGCCACCATCTTGCGGCGTGCATCGTCCCAATCTGGACGAATGTGGATGTATCCGGCCCATTCCAGCTTTGCCAGCGTATTGGTCATCGCGCCGCGCGTTACATGAAAGGTGCTGGCCAGTTGGGCAGGTGTTCTTTCTCCACCAACAAACACCAGATGATTCAGCACCGAGAAATGCGAAATCTCCATGCCTTTGGGCAGCACCCGGCTCAGCCGGTTGCGCAATAACTGATCGGCGGTAAGGATCTCGCTGAAAAGCGATACCGCCAGGGCATGGGTTTCATCGGCCATTAGACTTCTGGGTCAGGGTCCATCGAACGCGCGTACATGAGTCAAACTTGGGACTCTGCGCCGTGCTTCTGTAACAGACTTATCATCCAGATCAAAAATGTGAATGCCAGGATTGGTGCCTGCGTCGATCAGCACCTCGCCCCATGGCGCGATGACCAAGCTGTGACCATGGGTGCGGCGTGGCTTGCCGCGGCTCAGCCTGTGGTCGCCGGTCTGCGCCGGTGCCAGGACCCAGCAGCCGGTTTCGATCGCCCGCGCCCGCAACAAAGGTTCCCAATGGGCAGCGCCGGTAACCGGCGAAAACGCAGCCGGGACCGTCAGGATGGTGGCGCCCGCCTGTGCCAGGGCGGCATGCAGATGCGGGAACCGCAGGTCGTAGCAGATTGTCATGCCAACCTTGCCGAAATCGGTTTCGGCCAGAACCGCCCGTTGGCCCGGGCGGTAGTTGGCCGATTCGCGAAAGGTTTCGGTCTCGGTCACCTGCACGTCGAACATGTGGATCTTGTCATAGCGGGCCACGATCTGCCCCTGCGGCCCGATCATGAAAGACCGGTTGGCGAACCGCCCGTCGGGGTCATGGGTCCTGATCCCCAGTGATCCGATCAGAAGCCATATCCCCAGTTCAGCCGCCTGTGCCCGCAGGCCCGCCAGCGTGATGTCGTCCTCTTCGTGCTGCAAGACCTCGCGCTGCCGCGTGGTGCTGGTCGACAGACAGTTCGTAACTTCGGGCGTCAGCACCCAGCGTGCGCCTTGGGCCGCGGCATCGGCCACCATTGCCCGCACCATCTCCAGGTTCTCGGCCGGATCGTCGGACGAGCTGATCTGCAACAGTGCGGTTTTCATCCGTTCGCCAGCATCGGGTCGAGCTTGCCGTCTTCCTCGAGGTCGAACAAATCGTCGCAACCGCCGACATGGACCCCGCCAATAAAGATCTGCGGCACCGTGCGACGGCCGCCCGCGCGCTCGATCATCTCTGGTTTGCGCCCCGGATTGGTCAGGACATTGATTTCGGTGAATTCAACGCCCTTCTTGTTCAACAGCCGTTTGGCTGCGTGGCAATATCCGCAGAGCGGCGAGGTGTAGATTTCTACGGGTTTCATGACGTGATCCTTCGAGTTTGCGCCAATCTAGTGCATTTCCGGGAAAAGTGGAGACCGGTTATGCGTGTCCTGGATCGGGAATCTCAATGAACTAGGTGTCGCGCAATACGCGCGCCAGAGCCAATACGAAAACTTGATTGGCGCCTGCGTCTAGACAGGCCTGCGCGCAAGCCGCAAAGGTTGCGCCCGAGGTCATCACGTCATCGACTAGCAAAACGTTCTGGCCTGTCATCCGGTGCCTGCGGCGCGGATGGGCGCCGATGGCGCCGGTCAGGAGTTCGTCGCGCTGCGCCGCCGTCATACCCTCCAGCATCGGGGTTGCCACCGAACGAACCAGAAGGTCCGGGCAGACGGGCAGGCCAGTCTCGCGCCCGACACTCTGGGCCAGCAGCGCCGACTGGTTGTAGCGCCGCCGCGCCAGCCGGGTCCAATGCAGCGGCACCGGTGCAATCAGCATCCTGTCACACAGGATGGGCTTGGCCGCGCGTGCCATCCACAAGCCCGCCGGACGCGCCAGTTCGGGCCGGTCACCGTGCTTCAGTGCCAGGATGATCCGGCGCGCCCGACCCGAATACAGCAAGGCAGATCGCCCGTCTGTCCACGGGCGCGGATGCGCCATGCAGTCGTCGCATTCGATTCTGTGCCCGTCTGTGGCCCCGATCAGCGGCACGCCGCAGCTTTCGCAGACGGTGCCGCCGATAAAAGGCGTATCGCGCCAGCAGGTGCCGCATAGGCCGAAATCCGACGTTACCAGATCGCCGCACCCCAAGCATCGCGGAGGGTAGATAGCCTCGATCACGGTTTGAATTTTCTGCCACATGGGTTAGGTGCGCCTCATGAAACCACCAAGCCATCAGATCGCCCCCGCCTTGGTCGATCGCTCCGCTCTTGCCGCACGTCGGCGCCGGGTTCGCGAAGACGCCCTTTTCCTCCATCGTGCCGCGCTGGACGAGGTGCAGGATCGCCTGTCGATGGTTAACAGAACCTTTACGGATGTTGCGATCGTGACACCCATTCCGCAAATCTGGACAGGTGCTTTTGGCTCTGCCCGGATCGTCGAGGATGCCGAGGTGCTCGCACTGACCGAGGCAAGTTGCGATCTTGTGGTGCACGCCATGGCGCTGCACTGGGCCAATGATCCTGTCGGCCAGCTTATCCAGTGCCGCAGGGCGTTGCGCCCCGACGGGCTGTTGCTTGCGGTCTGCCTGGGCGGTCAGACACTGTCCGAGCTGCGTGCCGTGTTCGCTCAGGCTGAGGTCGAGGTTTCCGGAGGTCTCAGCCCGCGGGTTGCGCCGATGGCCGAGATCCGCGATCTGGGCGCGTTGTTACAGCGCGCGGGCCTCGCGCTGCCCGTTGCCGACAGCCTGAGCCTGACGGCAGAGTATCGCGATCTCTGGCACCTGATGCATGACCTGCGGGGCATGGGGGAAACCAACGCACTCTCTGGCCGTCTGCGCCACCCGACGCGGCGGGCGGTCTTTGAACGGGCCGCGACTATCTACGCAGACCATCATGCGACTCCCGACGGCCGCCTGCCCGCCACGTTCGAGATGATCTGCCTGACCGGCTGGGCGCCCGACGAAAGCCAACCAAAACCCCTGCGCCCCGGCTCCGCCCAGATGCGCCTTGCGGCGGCCTTGGGCGCTGACGAGACCAGCCTGCCGGATTGACGGCGCGGGATATCCGGTTATCTCAGGTCGAAACCGACAAAATTCAGGAAGCCAGATATGTTCGATGCTACCCGTCCCGCCCATGCCCCGGCCGACCACCCAAAGGTCAAGATGGGGCGCGTCGGTGTCCTGATCGCCAATCTCGGCACGCCTGACGATTACACGTACTGGCCCATGCGGCGGTATCTGAACGAGTTCCTGTCGGATAAGCGGGTGATCGACTATCCCGCCTGGAAATGGCAGCCGATCCTTCAGGCGATCATCCTGACCAAGCGGCCGTTCAGTTCGGGGGCGGCATACAAGTCGATCTGGAACCACGACAAGGGCGAAAGCCCGCTGATGACCATCACAAAAGACCAGACGGAAAAGCTGCGCGCGGCGCTGACAGCGCGCTACGGCGATACGGTGATGGTCGATTTCTGCATGCGCTACGGAAACCCCTCGACCAAGTCCAAAGTCCGCCAGATGGTGGCCGAAGGGTGCGACCGGATCTTGTTCTTCCCGCTCTATCCGCAATATGCCGGCGCCACGACGGCAACGGCGAATGATCAGTTCTTTCGCGCACTGATGGACGAGACCTGGCAACCCGCCGCCCGCACGGTGCCCGCCTATTTCGACCAGCCCGCCTATATCGACGCGCTGGCGCAGTCGGTCGAGCAGGCCTATGCGGCGATGGACCGTCAGCCCGATGTGCTGGTCTGCTCGTATCACGGCATGCCCGAGCGCTATCTGATGCAGGGCGATCCGTATCATTGCCAATGCGCCAAGACCTCGCGCTTGTTGCGCGAGCGCCTGGGATGGGACGAATCAAAGCTGATCTCGACCTTTCAGTCGAAATTCGGTCCCGAGGAATGGCTGAAACCCTACACCGTCGAGCACGTCGCCGAACTGGCGCGGCAGGGGAAAAAGAACATCGCCGTCATCGCGCCTGCGTTCTCCTCCGATTGCATCGAAACGCTGGAAGAGATCAACGAAGAGATTCGCGAAAGCTTTGAACACGCGGGCGGCGAGACGTTCACCTATATTCCCTGCCTGAACGATCAGGAGGCCCATATCGCGGCGTTGGCCGCGGTGGTCGAAGACAACCTGCGCGGCTGGCTGGACTGAACCAATAGGTCGGGATTGGGAAAAAGAAAAAGGCGGTGGGGATCCCACCGCCTTTCTCGTGACTGGCCAGAGGCCAATCTATTAGTTGTTCGCTGCGACTGCAACGCCGACCAGAACCAGCAGGATCAGCGGCAGCAGGATGCCGCTCGACGAGCTCTGGGTCTCTTCGACGATGACCGGTGCTTCAACGACCGGCTCCGACAGGTTGCCTGCGAATGCGGTCGAAGCTGCGGCGGACAGAGCAGCGGCGAGAACGAGTTTCTTCATGTTAACCTCCAGTATTTGCGCGATTCTCCAATACGTGAACCGCGCACCCAAGACTTACCTCGTGAGTTTTTCTAACCAGCTATCAGGTTGGAATGCAAACAGTTGTTGCAGTCGATATCCTTTTGAGGGCCGCAATGTCGTCAAATTAGCAACACCTGTGTGCCGACTTTGGTGAATTCGAACAGCTCGGAAATATGTTCGTTGTACAACCCGATGCATCCGTTCGATGATCTTCGGCCGATCTTTCGCGTGTCGTGTGTTCCGTGGATCCGATAGTACTGCCAACTCAGGTACAGAGCATGGGTCCCCAGAGGATTGTCCGGCCCCGGCGGGATGTAATCGGGCCATTCCGGGTTGCGCTTTTTCATCGACGGCGTCGGCGACCAACTGGGGCCGACCACTTTGCGAATCACGCTTGTGCGGCCGCGGCGCGTCAGCTCGTCGGTCAGGGGCACCGATGACGGGTACAGCTTGTAGATGCTCTGATCCTCGGACCAGTAGTGCAGCGCGCGCGATACCGTATCGACCAGAATCGCCCCATTGCGGGTGTTTGAGAAGTAGGGCTGCCATGAAAGTGCCCGAAAACTCGAGATATTTCGGCGCACCGGTGCCTCAGGGGCAGGTGCGGGCCGGGTCGGGTCGTTCGGTATGAATTGGGCCAACGCTGGCGCGCCGAGGGTCGAGGCGGCACCGATCAGAAAGGTGCGTCGGGTCGCTTGAACGGATGGTTTCTTTACCATTTGATCTGACCTTTATTCATGGAAACAAAAATGACACGCCGATAATATGGCCGGGGGGACGCAGTCGCAATCAATCTGACGATGCCGGCCGGTCCCGGGCAGGCAAGATTTGCATCGGGGCGGGTCACGCGCTATCTGAAACCCCGATGAATGTTTCGGTGAGACCATGGCGCGACTGATTTCTCTACTGGTAATCTGCTTTCTTGGGCTGGCGGCCTGTACCGACACTGGGCCGGCCCAGTTGGGCTCGGATGGCAAACCACTACCGAAGGCGTATAAAATCCGTGGCAACCCGGCGACTCTGCAATTTCGCATGGTGGACTCGGTGAACGCGCTCCGGCAGGCGTCCGGCCTGGGTCCCGTGCAGCTGAACCCGCAACTCAACGCCGCCGCGGCGACTCATGCGCGTGACATGTCGGTGCAGAATCGCCCCTGGCATTTCGGCTCTGACGGGTCTTCGCCGATCGACCGTGCCGCGCGCGCGGGCTATCCGGGTATCTTTTTGGGCGAGGCGATCTCGGAAACCTACGAGTCCGAGGTTGAAACCTTGGCGGCCTGGATGGAAGAGCCCGGACCACGCTCGGTGATTCTGGACCCAAAGGCCATCAACATGGGGTTTGGGTGGTACCAGGAAAACAATGGCAAGATCTGGTGGACCCTTGAAATGGGGTCGTGACGCCGACGCGACGTAACAACGCAAAAGGGCCCCGCCGGGGCCCTTTGTCATTCAGTCTCGGTTGGCTGTCAGGCTGCTTGCAGCGGATGCGATTCGGTCAGGATCGCGTAAATCTTGGTCGGATCCGGATTGGCGCGCAGCTTGGTGCAGACGGCTTGTTCGCGCAGGGTGCGCGACACCAGGGCCAACGCCTTCAAATGTTCCACCCCGGCTTCTTCGGGCGCGAAGAGCGCAAAGGCAAGATCGACCGGAAGCCGGTCGACAGCCCCAAAGTCCAGCGGTTTTTCCAAGAGGACAAAAGCGCCGACAACGTTTTCAAGACCGGGGATACGGGCATGCGGCAGGGCCACCCCATGGCCGACGCCGGTCGGGCCAAGGCTTTCGCGTTCCAGCAGCGCTTCCAGCGTTTCCTGGCTGTTCATTGCCAGTGCGCTTTCGGCCAAGTCCGCGATTTCCTGAAACAAACGCTTCTTGCTCGAAGCGGCGCCAATCACGCGAACCGCGTTCGGTTTGAGGATGCTCGAAAGCTCCATAGGGTCTTGCTCCTCGCGCGTGCCTCCGCCCCAGGCGGGGGCACGCTTGGTAAGTTCTTGCCGTTTACGGGTCGATCCAGCCGATGTTGCCGTCTTCGCGGCGGTACACGACGTTCAGTCCGTCCTTGCTCTCATTCCGAAACACCAATACCGGGGCTCCGGCCAGTTCCATCTGCATCACCGCTTCACCGACCGACAGCGATGGAATCTTGGTCTCCATCTCGGCAACGATAATCGGTTGCAGCGAGTCTGGCTCACCTTCCGCATCGGCTTCTTCAGCGGCGAGGATATAAGACGAGGCTCCGTAGAGTTCAACCGGTTCCGCGCGATCCTTGTGGTGGTCCTTCAGGCGACGCTTGTAGCGGCGCAGTTGTTTGTCCATCTTTTCGCAGCAGCTGTCGAAGGCCGCATAGATTTCGGTTGCGTGCGCCTTTGCCTGAGCGGTCAGGCCAGTGGACAGGTGCACGGTTGCTTCGCATACGTATTCATGCGCTGAACGGGAAAACACGACATGTGCGTCGGTCGGACGCTGCGCATACTTTGACACTACGTCGCCCAGTTCCGTCTCGACATGGGTTTGCAAGGCGGCGCCAATGTCGATCTGTTTTCCGCTGATTTGATAACGCATGTGATCTCCTTCACAAATTTCACCCGTTTTGACACCGCGAAATGCGGCTTGCCTGTTATTTTTGGGTGACGGGAAATGGCAGAGTTTTCGATTGTGGCCGTTTGTTCCCTTCTGCGAAGGGGTGACCAGAAACAGCTTCGAACCGCAGCTTTGCCATAACTCTATTGAGGCAAGAGACACGCCCAGTGTCAATCTCCAGCGCGGCTCCGCGACGCAATTTCCATCAATCTTTGCTTGCGGCCGGGCGGCTCGTCACGAGATACGGAAGTTCTCGCCCAGATAGACCCTGCGGACGTTTTCGTTCTCGACCACTTCCGACGGGCTGCCAGACATCAGGACCTGCCCGTCGTGCAGGATATAGGCGCGGTCGACGATTTCGAGGGTCTCGCGCACGTTGTGATCAGTGATCAGAACACCGATCCCCCGGTTTTTCAGATCCGATACCAGATGCCGGATATCCCCGACACTGATCGGATCGACGCCGGCGAACGGTTCGTCCAAGAGCAGGTATTTAGGGTCGGCCGCCAGACAGCGCGCGATTTCCACGCGCCGCCGCTCGCCGCCCGACAGCGCCAGAGCAGGGGCGCGGCGCAAATGCTCGATGGAAAAATCCGACAGCAGCTCTTCAAGCCGCTCGCGCCGTTTGTGTGCGTGCTTCTCGGTGATGTCCAGGACAGCCAGAATGTTGTCTTCCACGCTCAGGCCACGAAAGATTGACATTTCCTGCGGCAGGTATCCGATGCCCAGTCGCGACCGCCGGTACATCGGCAGCGTTGTGGCGACCTGGCCGTCGATGGTTACCTTACCCGCCTCGGGGAACACGAGGCCGGCAATGGAATAGAAGGTTGTGGTCTTTCCCGACCCGTTCGGCCCCAACAGCGCCACGACCTCGGAACGGCCGAGCTTCATCGACACATCCCGGATGACCGTCTTCTTGCGATAAGATTTGCGCAGCTTCTCGATGATCAGGCCCGAAGACCCATCGGTGACGGTCAAGGAGGGGCGCGCCATCACTTGTTTTCCGGGTTCAGAATGGTCTTGACCCGCCCGACCATCTGCGCGGTGCCGGAAATCAGGTTGACGGTCATCTCGTTCGAGGTAAGCGCGTTCTTGCCCTGGGTCAGCAGGACATCGCCGGTCATGACGATGATGCCGGTATCAATCGAGTAATCCGCACGCTGTGCCTGGGCCGCATCCGGGCCGCTGACCAGCACGACATCGCCGGTTGCTTCCAGCCGGTCAATGCCGGAACGCTCCTGGCTGTAGATCACCAGAACCCGCTGCGCGGACAAGCGCATCTCGCCTTGTGATACCAGCACATTCCCCTTGAACTCGGCCGAACCGTCGGCCTGGTTCACATCCAGCGTGTCCGAGGTCACTTCGACAGGGATGGTTGGATCGGCCTTGACCGCACCAAACGCCAAATTCGTGCTTTGCGCCTGGGCCGTCACCGCGCCAAGCGTCAAGAGGATGCCGATTGTCAACGCGCGAAAATAGATCACAGGTTATCTTTCTGACGTTTTTGGCTCATATACCAGTTTCACGCCATTCTTGAAACGAATATGGATGGGGCCGCCATCGTTTTCAGCCCCTATTTCCATTGAACCTGCGGTAAATTTCCCGATAGGTCCGGTTCCTTGGACCTCACCGGGTGAATTTCCCGATACCCCGCTCAACGCTGTGTTGAGTTCCTCGGTTGTGATACGGATACCGTCAGACGTGGTGATCACGACATTGCCGGTGAATGTCGCCATATCGCGGTCCAGTTCCAATGCCCCCATGTCCGACCGGAGGGTGATCATGCGACCGTTCAGCAGGCGAATTTCGGCGGCAAGATCGACAGCTTCGCCTCGCGAGTCCAGGCCGCCAGGGCGGGCCAGCTTGGCCTGCACCTGGATCTGCTCACCTTGTGGTGTGACGCCGGAAAAGAAGGGTCCGGTCACCTGCTGGTCGCGGGTGCGTTCGACGATCTCATCCTCGGCAAACGGAATGGGCGATCCCAGATCGACGCCGCGCGACAATAGGAACACCGCCGACAACAGGGTCAGCGCTGCCAGAGGCAGGATCACCTTCAGCAATTGAACCATGCGCGAGTAGCGGTCTTGCGCCATGGCTTATCCCAGACCCACCCGCAGGCAGTCGTGAATGTGCAGCAGGCCCTTTGTTTGTCCCGGTGTCGCCGGGTCCACCACGAACAGCGAGGTGATCTTGCGCGCGTTCATGATCGCCACAGCCTCTTCGGCGAGCGCATCCGGGGCGATGGTAGTGGGATTGCACGTCATGACCTCGGCGGCGGTCTTGTCCAGCAGGCCGGACATGTGCCGCCGCAAGTCGCCATCGGTGACGATCCCGCTCAGACGCCCGTCGACATCGGTCACGCCGACAACACCAAAGCCCTTGCGGCTGATTTCCAGCAGCGCTTCGCTCATCGGTGTTTGCAGCGAGATCAGCGGTACGGCATCGCCGGAATGCATCAGGTCCGACACCCGGCTGAGCCTTGCGCCCAGTTTGCCACCGGGGTGAAACACACGGAAATTCTCGGGCCGGAAATCGCGGAATTTCATCAGCGCGATGGCCAGCGCGTCGCCCATTGCCAGGGTGAGCGTGGTCGAGATCGAGGGGACCATGCCGAAACCGCAGGCCTCGCCCAGGGCGGGGATCAGCAAATGTACATCGGCCTGCGTCATCAGCGAGCTTTCGGGCTTGCTGGACAATCCGATCAACGGGATGCCGAAGCGGCGGGTAAAGGCCAGCAAATTGGCCAGTTCCGGCGCTTCTCCCGAGTTCGAAATCGCGAGGACAACGTCGTCGTCTGATACCATGCCGAGGTCGCCGTGGCTGGCTTCGGCCGGATGTACAAAATAGGCGGGCGTTCCTGTACTGGCGAGCGTGGCCGCGATCTTGTGCCCGATGTGACCCGACTTGCCGATGCCCGACACGATCACCCGGCCCTTGGTCCGCAGGATCAGGTCGACAGCCTTGGTGAAGTCGTCACCAAGGCTTTCGGCCAATTTTTCAAGGGCATGCGCTTCGTCCAGGACGACCTGGCGGGCGATGGACAGAATGGATTCCGGGTCGGTCATGAGTGGGCAAAGATGTCGATTTCGGGCCAGCCTTCGAGGTCCAGTCTGGCACGGGTTGGCAAAAAGTCGAAGCAGGATTGCGCCAGTCCGGTGCGCCCCTCGCGCGCCAGCCGCAGGTTCAGCGCCTCGCGCAGGCGGTGCAGGTGCAGCACGTCGGAGGCCGCATAGTCGAGCTGCGCTTCGGTCAGGGTCTCGGCGCCCCAGTCGCTCATCTGTTGCTGTTTCGAGATGTCGATCCCCAGCAATTCCTGCGTCAGATTCTTCAGCCCGTGGCGGTCGGTATAGGTGCGCACCAGCCGGCTGGCGATCTTGGTGCAGTAAACCGGCGCCGCCAAAGCACCGTAGGTGTTGAACAGCGCAGCAATGTCGAACCGCCCAAAATGAAACAATTTCAACACGTTGGGATCTTCGAGCATGGCGCAGAGATTGGGCGCGGCGGTTGAACCCTTCTCGACCTGCACGATATGCGCATTGCCGTCGCCGCCGGACATCTGCACCACACAGAGCCGGTCGCGATGCGGGTTCAACCCCATGGTCTCGCAGTCGATGGCCACAACCGGGCCCAGGTCCAGCCCGTCGGGCAGGTCGTTCTTGTAGAGATAGTTAGCCACCGAGATTTCCTTTGCGCCGTACCGGACCCGAGATAGGGCTTATGGCCTGCGAACTCAACATCAACCGCATCGGCGGGCGGGTTCTATTGTGTACAACCGGTCAGAGCCGCGAATTGACCGTTTTGTACGTGCTTCCATCGGTGGATTGGCCGTTTTTTACGCCGCCAAGGGGGGCTTGTGGGTGGCTCTGTGAACCCAAGGGGCGGATGGCATCCGCCCCTCCGAGTTCGGCACCGCTGCCGGGTTTCACCCCAGCAGGTCGAAAACATCCGATCCGATTTGCAGGTTGATCGAGGACTGGCCTTCGCCATCCACCAGCGCCCACATGATCTGGCCGGTGGGCCGGTAGATCACAAACGCCTCCTGCACCGCGTCATCTCCGGCACGCTCGCCCTCGGCATTCTGGGTGTGGTTGAAGTTGACCTGGAACTGGTCGCGGGTGGCGGACCCGATGCCAAAGAGCAGAACGTCGCCCTCGGCGGCGTTATAGTCCTGCACCCAGTCCGAGCCGTGGCCGCTGGCACCGACGTGGAAGAACTTGTCGGCACCCGTGCCGCCGTTGATCCGGTCGTGGCCAAAGCCGCCGTTGACAAAATCGTCGCCCGCACCGCCGAACACCAGGTCCGAGAAACTGGACCCGGTGATGACGTCGTCGCCATCCTGGCCCTGGATCTCGTCGACGCCCGCGCCGCCCGCAATGGTGTCATTGCCACCCTGGCCAAAGATCTGGTCGTTGCCTGCACCGGCGTCGACGCTGTCATTGCCCTCGCCCGCAAAGATCACGTCGCGCAGATCGCCCTCGCCCGGGCCGCCGATGATGATGTCATCGCCATCGCCGCCGTTCAGCGTATCGGCGCCAAGGCCGCCATCCATGCTGTCATTGCCCGCATTGCCCAGCAGGCGGTCATTGCCGTCGAGGCCGGTGATCGTGTCGTCGCCCGCCGCACCGGTCAGGATGTCGGCCTCGGGCGTTCCTGTCAGCACGAGGCCCGAGTCGGACGGCTCTCCCAGGCCTTCGATACGAATGGTGAACTCGTCGCCGAAGCCGTCCAGCATGTAGCCAAATCCGTTCGGGAAAATGGCCGCGAAGTGGGCGTTCAGGGATTGGTTCGGCGTGTCGCCTTCGAAGGCGACCGAGGCGGTGACGGGATTGCCGCTGGCATCGAACTGGCGCAGCAGCGCCTCTTGCCGGTAGGGGGTACCGCCGATGGTGTGATAGACGATGGCATAGCCGCCATCCGACAGCGGGAACACCAGCCCGTCATACTGGCTGCCGTCGTGAAGGTCGGTGTTGACCAGCTCTGGTGCGCGGACAACCGTGCCAGTGGCCGACAGGATCGCCTGAAACAGTTCCGGGTCGGTATCGACGCCGTCGCGCTGATTCGACCAGGTGACGACCACGCGGCCGTCATTCAACACGGCGGCATTGACGGTGTCCGCTGCGGGACGGGTCAGGGTGGCGTTGTCGGTTCCGCCCAGATTGATCTGAGGCCGAAGCTCTGTCCCGTCCATGCCATAGACCCGGGAATAGACGTCGCCGCTTTGCACATCCTGATAGATCAGGTGCAGCGTGTTGCCCGACACGACCAGTTTGGCCGAGGACGCCTTGACCCCGAGAAAGCCGAGATAGGGTTCGCCGGTTGGAGTGATGTCGATTGCGATGGCCTCGGCCGTGCCGCTGTTCAGGGTCAGGTGCAGTGCCTCGGGGTCGGTGCCCTCTGTGCCGAACCAGACCTCGGCGATCTGACCATTGGGCAGGTCCACGATGCTGTTGGTGTTGGGGCCGTCGGGGTCGAGGTAGATCTTGCCGGGTTCCGAGGGCTGCGGCGTGCCATCGGCGGCAAAGCTGCGCTGGGCGACGAATTTCGGATCGGCACTGGGCGTGTCGCGCTGGACGATGGGGCTGTGGCCCTCGTAGTGCAGGGTAAAGCCGCCATCGGCATGCACCTGCACATGGCGCACGGTGGTCGTATAGGGCAGGGTGATGCCCATGAAGGACCAACCGGCAAGCTCGTCGTCGGTGGCATCGGTCAGGCGTTGTTCGGCGAGCAGGAGATTGCCCGCATTGTCGTAGACGCGAAAGGTCGAATCCTGGCCCGTGCCGTTGATCAGGCTGTCATTGAAGACAAAGAGCTTGTCACCGGCGGCGATGGCATGGCGAAACGGGTTGTCTGTCAGGTCATCAATCAAGCCGTTGTATTGAATAGTCACGTTCTATTACTCCACCAAAATGACCCTTGGAAAAAGCCCAAGGGTTTGAAAACGAATATGAATAAGGAAAGAATTAGATGAGTGTTCGCGGCGCGCGCAAGTCTGATTTTTGCGGTTGCCGTTGCGTCATCATCTGCCGGGGCCCGATGCGGGGGCGCGGGTGGGCAGAGACAGAAAAGCCCCCAGGACCAGGGTCCTAGGGGCTTGTCATGGTGCCCAGGAGAGGACTCGAACCTCCACGACCTTGCGGTCACTGGCACCTGAAGCCAGCGCGTCTACCAATTCCGCCACCTGGGCAGGTGTCGTGAGGCGCCGTTTAAGCCGAGGCGCGGGGGGCGTCAACCGGATTTTGCGGCTGGTGTGAAAGTTTTTTGCGATGGCCGGGCGGCGGGTTGCGGATTGTGGGGATTTGTTGGGGAAACAGGGGGCTTGGCGGGTACGCGCGGCACTATTGCGCCTTGTTTGCCCGCTCGCGCGAGGGTAGATCGGATCAAGACCCAAAGTCAGCAGGAGCCGTCTCATGTCCAAACTGGTCACGATCTATGGAGGATCGGGTTTTGTCGGGCGCTATATCGCGCGGCGCATGGCGAAAGAGGGGTGGCGCGTGCGCGTTGCGGTGCGTCGGCCGAACGAGGCGATGCATGTAAGGCCCTATGGCGCGGTGGGCCAGGTCGAGCCGGTGCTGTGCAATGTCCGCGACGATCAGTCGGTGGCGCAGGCGATGCGCGGGGCGGATGCGGTGATCAACTGTGTCGGCGTGCTGAACGACCTGGGCAAGAACGGGTTCGAGGCGGTGCAGGCCGAGGGCGCGGAGCGAATCGCGCGATTGTCGGCCGAGCAGGGTGTGGCGCGTGTGGTTCATGTCTCGGCAATCGGGGCAGATGCCGACAGCGACAGCGCCTATGCCCGGAGCAAGGCCGAGGGCGAGGCGGGCGTGCTGCGGCACCGCCCGGATGCGGTGATCCTGCGGCCGTCTGTGATTTTCGGGACCGAGGACCAGTTCTTTAACCGGTTTGCGGGCATGACCCGGTTCGGGCCGGTGCTGGCCATCGTCGGCGCCGATACGAGGTTCCAGCCGGTCTATGTCGATGACGTGGCGCGGGCCGCGGTCAAGGGCGCGCTGGGCCAGGCGGCGCCGGGCGTGTACGAGCTGGGCGGGCCGGATGTCGAAACCTTCCGCGCGCTGATGCAGCGGATGCTGGGCGTGATCCATCGCAAGCGGATCATCGTGGGGCTGCCGTTTTTCGTGGCGCGGATCATGGCCGGGATGCTGGATCTGGCTAAATTCGTCAGCTTTCAGCTGTTCCCGAACAATATCCTGACGCGCGATCAGCTGAAGAACCTGCGCCGCGACAATGTGGTGAGCGAGGGCGCCAAGGGGTTTGCGGATCTGGGCATCGTGCCCGAGACCATGGAGGCGGTCCTGCCCGGCTATCTGTGGAAGTTCCGCCCCAATGGCCAGTACGACGAGATCCAGGCCTCGGCGCGCAATCTGCGCGCCTAGGTATAGGCGATCACCAGCAGCACCAGCCCCAGCGCCACGCGGTAGATCACGTAGGGCGTGAAGCTGACCGAGCGCAAGAGGCGCATCATCAGGCTGAGTGCGAGCAGGGCCGAGACAAAGGCGAAAGCGGCGGCGATGGCGCCGTCGCGCGCGGTCTGGGCATCGGCGGTCACCGCCACTTCGGCCCCCAAGAGCACGCCCGAGGCGACGATCGTCGGGATCGACATCAGCATCGAGATGCGGGCGGCGTCACCGCGCGCATATCCCAGCCGCCGGGCGCCGGTGATGGTGATACCCGAGCGCGAGGTGCCGGGAATCAGCGCCAGAACCTGCCAGAGCCCCATGACCAGCGCGTCGCGGATGCCCCAGTCGGCCGTGTGTTTCTGTTGTGGGCCGGTGCGATCCGCCCACCACAACACCAGCCCGAAGCCCAGCATCGTCCAGCCGATCACGGCGACCGAGCGCAAGGCGTCGCTGAGCCCGGTGAAGTGCAGCAGCGCGCCCGCGATAACGGTGGGAATCGTCGCCACGATCAGCCCCATGGCCAGCCGGGCGCCCGGCGTGTCGGTCTTGCCCGTCAGCGCGCGGGGCAGGCCGGAGAGGCCGTCGCGCACATCGGCCCAGAAATAGAGGACCACGGCGCAGAGTGTGCCGACGTGAACCGCGACGTCGATGGTCTGTCCCTGGTCCTGCATGCCGGAGAGCTGCGGCAGCAGAATCAGGTGACCCGAAGAGGAGACCGGCAGGAACTCGGTAATGCCCTGGATGAGCGCCACGAGAATCAGTTGGAGAAGGGGCATGGCCGATGGAAATCCGCGTGAAACAGGTTGCTTGCCGGGTATAACTGGCCCTTGGAAAAAGGAAAGTTGCCTTTTAGGACCGGTTTGATACCTAAAAAAATCAAAAAGTCTGACGAGGGGTGCGATTTTTTTACTGGAAAGCCAAAGTAGGTCAGCATGATTGACTTTTAATCTTTTCGGCGCTCATATACCAAATCGCGCAACAGGAAATTCGTGGAGTTTACCCCCGTGGCCAAGCAACCGATGCTGAAATTCGTGCAGATCGAACGTGACATGCCGGAAAAGCGTGCAGCCACTGCGCGCAAGGAGGATTTTCACGAGATCTATGCCGAGTATGCCGCAGCCAAGGCCGCCGAGCAGGCGAGCCGGTGCAGCCAGTGCGGCGTGCCCTATTGCCAGTCGCATTGCCCGTTGCACAACAACATCCCCGACTGGCTGCGGCTGACCGCGACGGGGCGGCTGGAAGAGGCGTACCAGACCAGCCAGGCCACCAATACCTTTCCCGAGATCTGTGGCCGCATCTGTCCGCAGGACCGTCTGTGCGAAGGCAATTGCGTGATCGAGCAGTCGGGCCATGGCACCGTGACCATCGGCGCGGTCGAGAAATACATCACCGATACCGCCTGGGACATGGGCTGGGTCAAGCCCGCCTCGCCGGTGGCGGAGCGCAGCGAAAGCGTGGGCATCATCGGGGCGGGCCCCGGCGGGCTGGCCGCCGCCGACATGCTGCGTCAGGCCGGTGTTCAGGTGACGGTCTATGACCGGTACGACCGGGCCGGGGGGCTGCTGATGTACGGCATTCCGGGCTTCAAGCTGGAAAAAGACGTGGTCGAGCGCCGCAACCGGTTGCTGGCCGATGGCGGGGTTCGGTTCGAGCTGAACTGCGACGTGGACGCGGCCAAGTTCGCCGAGATCCGCGCCGCCCATGACGCGGTGATCATCGCGACCGGCGTTTACAAGTCGCGCGATCTGTCGCTGCCGGGCAGCGGTATGGGCGGTATTGAAAAGGCGATCGACTATCTGGCCGCCTCGAACCGCAAGAGCTTTGGTGACCAGGTTGCCGATTTCGACAATGGCCGGTTGAATGCCGATGGCAAGCGGGTGGTGGTGATCGGCGGTGGCGATACCGCGATGGACTGTGTCCGCACCGCGATCCGTCAGGGTGCAGTCAGCGTCAAATGCCTCTATCGTCGAGACCGGGCCAACATGCCGGGCAGTCAGCGCGAGACCCAGAACGCCGAGGAGGAAGGCGTGGTCTTTGAATGGCTGTCGGCGCCCAAGGGGTTCACCGGCGATGACAAGGTTTCGGGCGTGATGGTGCAAAAGATGCGCCTGGGCCAGCCCGATGCCAGCGGCCGCCAGTCGCCCGAGGTGATCGAGGGGGCCGATTATGTCGAAGAGGCCGATCTGGTGATCAAGGCGCTGGGATTCGAGCCCGAGGACCTGCCCACGCTGTTCGGTCAGCCCGACCTGCCGGTCACCCGCTGGGGCACGGTCAAGGCCGCGTTCCGCACCGGCGCCACCGAGATGGCGGGCGTCTATGCGGTGGGCGACATCGTGCGCGGTGCCAGCCTGGTGGTCTGGGCGATCCGCGACGGGCGCGACTGTGCCGAGGCGATCCTGGAAGGGTTTGGCGCCAAATCCGCCATGGCGGCGGAGTAAGGTGCCTGCTCGGCAAACGAAGACCCCCTTTCACAATCGGGAGCGAGGCCCGCGATGACGGAACTTCACGGAGAATGCATGTGTGGTGCGGTGACGGTCACCGCCACCCCGGCCCGTGCGGCGCTGGGCGCCTGTCACTGTGACATGTGCCGCCGCTGGACCAGCAGCGCCTATGTCAGCTTTCCGGTCGAGCCGGGCTATGCGGCGCTGGGACCGGTCGAGGTTTATCGTTCCTCGGATTGGGCCGAGCGGGCGTTCTGCGGCAAATGCGGCTCGGCGCTGTGGTACCGGATCACGGCCGAGGGACAGATGCATGGCCAGACGCAGATGGCGGCCGGCCTGTTTGACAATGCGGGCGGCAACGCCCTGAAACTTGAACTCTATATCGACAAGAAGCCCGAGGGCTATGCGTTCGCAGGCGAACGCCGGCAGATGACCCAAGCCGAGGTCGAAGCCATGTATGCCCCCTCTGATCTAGGAGACAGCCAATGACCAAGTACGATGCCGATTGGGTGCGGGCCGAAGAAGCCAAGCGCAAGTGGATGGCCGAGAACGGGCTTTATTCCGAGGAGGAGGAGCATTCCTCGTGCGGGGTTGGTCTGGTCGTTTCTGTCAACGGCAAGAAGAGCCGCAAGGTTGTCGAAGCCGGGATCAACGCGCTCAAGGCCGTATGGCACCGGGGCGCGGTGGATGCCGATGGCAAGACCGGCGATGGCGCGGGTATCCATGTGCAGATCCCGGTTCCGTTCTTTTATGACCAGATCCGCCGCACCGGGCACGAGCCGCGCCTGGACCAGCTGGTCGCGGTGGGTCAGGTGTTTCTGCCGCGCACCGATTTCGGTGCGCAGGAGCGGTGCCGGACCATCGTCGAGTCCGAAGTGCTGCGGATGGGCTATTACATCTACGGCTGGCGCCATGTGCCGGTGGATGTGACCTGTCTGGGCGACAAGGCCAACGCCACTCGCCCCGAGATCGAGCAGATCCTGATCTCGAACTCCAAGGGTGTGGACGAGGAAACCTTTGAGCGGGAGCTGTATGTCATCCGCCGCCGCATCGAGAAGGCGGCGATTGCGGCCGGGATCTCGGGCCTGTACCTCGCCTCGCTCAGCTGCCGGTCGATCATCTACAAGGGGATGATGCTGGCCGAGCAGGTGGCGGTGTTCTATCCCGACCTGATGGACGAGCGGTTCGAATCCTCGTTCGCGATCTATCACCAGCGTTATTCCACTAACACCTTCCCGCAGTGGTGGCTGGCGCAGCCGTTCCGCATGCTGGCCCATAACGGCGAGATCAACACGCTGAAGGGCAACCTGAACTGGATGAAAAGCCACGAGATCCGCATGGCGAGCTCGTATTTCGGCGAGATGGCCGAGGACATCAAGCCGATCGTGCCGGGCGGGTCTTCGGATTCGGCGGCGCTGGATGCGGTGTTCGAGGTGTTGGTGCGCGCCGGGCGCAACGCGCCCATGGCCAAGACGATGCTGGTGCCCGAAAGCTGGTCCAAGCAGGCGGTGGAACTGCCGCAGGCCTGGGTCGACATGTATTCCTATTGCAACTCGGTGATCGAGCCCTGGGACGGCCCTGCCGCGCTGGCGATGACCGATGGCCGCTGGGTCTGTGGCGGGTTGGACCGTAACGGGTTGCGCCCGATGCGTTATGTGGTGACCGGCGACGGGTTACTGATCGCGGGGTCCGAGGCGGGCATGGTGCCCACCGACGAGGCAACCGTTCTGGAAAAGGGCGCGCTGGGACCGGGGCAGATGATCGCCGTCGACATGGCCGAGGGCAAACTTTACCACGACCGCGCGTTGAAGGACAAACTGGCGGGTTCGCGCCCGTTCGGCGACTGGGTCGGCAAGATCAACAATCTCGAAGACCAGCTTGGCGATGTCGAGGAGAAGCCTCTGTTCACCGGCGAGGAGCTGCGCAAGCGGCAGATTGCGGCCGGCTACACCATCGAGGAACTGGAGCAGATCCTTGCGCCCATGGCCGAGGATGGCAAGGAGGCGCTGGCCTCGATGGGTGATGACACGCCCGCCGCAGTGCTGTCGAAACAGTACCGTCCGCTGAGCCATTTCTTCCGCCAGAACTTCAGCCAGGTGACCAACCCGCCCATCGACAGCTTGCGCGAATACCGGGTGATGAGCCTGAAGACGCGGTTTGGCAACCTCAAGAACGTGCTGGACGAGGACAGCAGCCAGACCGAGATCATCGTGGCCGAGAGCCCGTTTGTCGGCAACGCCCAATGGGAGACGTTGAAGAAGAACTTCAACGCGCCGCTGGTCGAGATCGACTGTAGTTTCGAGCAGGGATCGGCCGGGCTGAGCGCCGCGCTGGCGCGGATCCGGGCCGAGGCCGAGGAAGCGGTGCGCTCGGGTGCCGGGCACCTGCTGCTGACCGATCACCTTTCGGGGCCGGGCAAGGTGGCGATGCCGATGATCCTGGCCACCAGCGCGGTGCATAGCCACCTGACGCGCAAGGGCCTCAGGACCTTCTGCTCGCTCAACGTGCGGTCGGCGGAATGTATCGACCCGCATTATTTCGCGGTGCTGATCGGCTGTGGCGCGACGGTGGTCAACGCCTATCTGGCCGAGGATTCGATTGCCGACCGTATCAATCGTGGCCTGCTGGACGGCACGTTGACCGAGAACATCGCCCGCTATCGCGAGGCGATTGACCAGGGCCTGCTGAAGATCATGGCCAAGATGGGCATCTCGGTCGTGTCCTCGTATCGCGGCGGTCTGAACTTTGAGGCGGTGGGCCTGAGCCGGGCCATGGTGGCCGAGTATTTCCCCGGCATGACCAGCCGGATCTCGGGCATCGGCATCAAGGGGATCCAGACCAAAGCCGAGGAGATCCATGCCAAAGGTTGGGACAGCGGGTTGGACGTGCTGCCCATCGGCGGGTTCTACAAGGCGCGCAAGTCGGGCGAGACCCATGCCTGGGAAGCGACCACGATGCACATGATGCAGATGGCCTGCAACCGCGCGTCGTTCGAGTTATGGAAGCAGTATTCGGCCAAGATGCAGAGCAATCCGCCGATCCATCTGCGCGACCTCTTGGACATCAAGCCCCTTGGCAAGCCGGTGCCGATTGAAGAGGTGGAAAGCATCACCTCGATCCGCAAGCGGTTTGTAACGCCGGGCATGTCGCTGGGTGCGCTCAGCCCCGAGGCGCACAAGACGCTGAACGTGGCGATGAACCGCATCGGCGCCAAGTCGGACAGCGGCGAGGGCGGCGAGGATCCGGCGCATTTCGTGCCCGAGTCCAACGGCGACAACCCGTCTGCCAAGATCAAGCAGGTGGCATCGGGCCGGTTCGGCGTGACCGCCGAATACCTCAACCATTGCGAGGAGCTGGAGATCAAGGTGGCGCAGGGCGCCAAGCCCGGCGAGGGCGGCCAGTTGCCCGGCATGAAGGTGACTGACCTGATCGCGCGGCTGCGCCATTCGACCAAGGGCGTGACGCTGATTTCGCCGCCGCCGCACCACGATATCTATTCCATCGAGGATCTGGCGCAGCTGATCTATGACCTGAAACAGATCAACCCGCGCGCCAAGGTGACGGTGAAGCTGGTGGCGTCTTCGGGCGTGGGCACGATTGCCGCCGGGGTGGCCAAGGCCAAGGCGGATATCATCCTGATCTCGGGCCATAACGGCGGCACCGGTGCCTCGCCTGCGACCTCGATCAAGTATGCCGGTCTGCCGTGGGAAATGGGCCTGACCGAGGCGCATCAGGTTCTGGCGATGAACAACCTGCGCGACCGGGTGACGCTGCGCACCGATGGCGGGCTACGTACGGGGCGTGACATCGTCATGGCGGCGATGATGGGGGCCGAGGAATACGGTATCGGCACCGCCGCGCTGATCGCGATGGGCTGTATCATGGTGCGTCAGTGCCAGTCGAACACCTGCCCGGTGGGCGTCTGTACCCAGGACGAGAGCCTGCGCGCCAAGTTCACCGGCAATGCCGAAAAGGTGGTGAACCTGATCACCTTCTACGCGCAGGAAGTGCGCGAGATCCTGGCCAGCATCGGCGCGCGGTCGCTGGACGAGGTGATCGGGCGTGCCGACCTCTTGGCGCAGGTGTCGCGTGGCTCGGCGCATCTGGACGATCTGGACCTGAACCCGCTGCTGATCACGGTCGATGGGGCACAGAACATCGTCTATGACCGGGCCAAGCCGCGCAACCTGGTGCCGGACACGCTGGATGCCGAGATCGTGCGCGATGCCGCGCGGTTCCTGGAGGATGGCGAGAAGATGCAGCTGAGCTATTCGGTGCAGAACACGCATCGGACGGTGGGCACGCGGGTGTCGAGCCATATCGTGAAACGGTTCGGCATGCGCAACGATCTGCAAGGCGACCACCTGCATATCAAGCTGCGCGGTTCGGCCGGTCAGTCGCTGGGCGCGTTTGCGGCGCCCGGCCTGAAGCTGGAAGTGTCGGGCGATGCCAACGATTATGTCGGCAAGGGCCTGTCGGGCGGCACCATCGTGGTGCGCCAGCCGCAGGTCAGCCCGCTGAAGGCGGACGAGAACACGATCATCGGCAACACCGTGCTGTACGGGGCGACCGATGGGTATCTCTTTGCAGCAGGCCGGGCGGGCGAGCGGTTCGCCGTGCGCAACTCGGGCGCCAAGGTGGTGGTCGAGGGCTGCGGTTCGAACGGGTGCGAGTACATGACCGGGGGTGTGGCGGTGATCCTGGGTCAGATCGGCGCCAACTTCGGCGCCGGGATGACCGGGGGCATGGCCTATCTCTACGATCCCGAAGGCAAGGCGCAGGTGCTGATGAACATGGAAACGCTCGTCACCTGTCCGGTGACGGTGGACCATTGGGAAGCGCAGTTGAAGGACCTGGTCGAGCGTCACGCGGAAGAGACCCGCAGCCGCAAGGCCGCCGACATCCTGCAACACTGGGAGAGCGAAAAGGCGAACTTCCTTCAGGTTTGCCCCAAGGAGATGCTGAACAAGCTGGCCTATCCGCTGACGCTCGATACGTTGGCAATGCCCGCCGAATAAATCCGAGGATCCGGCCCGCCATCGGGCTGGTTCGCCGTGAAACGAGACGCGACCGGGGTGTTCGAACACCCCGGTCGTTTTTGTCGGTCTCGGGTATTATGGTTAACGCCCTGGGCAGATCGCCATATTTCCGCCCCAATTTTACCTTTTTCTGTTTCGTGAGGCAGGTGCGCGCCCCGGCGTGCCCGAAAACGGACCCGGAAAACCGGGCGGAGCAGACATGGCGAACATCACGTTGACCGCGCAGAACGTGAACGGTGACCCGTTCGTTGCTGGCGGAACGATCAACATCGTCAACAACTCGACAAGCGTTCTGACCTTTGTCGATGTCGATACGCAGCTGAACGACCCGTTGTCGGGCGAATACGTGTCATTTGACGGCGGGCTGACGCTGCTGAGTTACCAGTATCTGGGTGTCGGCAATGTGCGCGGGGATCCCGGACAGAAGGCCTCGTTCATCCGGATCGACATGGGGGACGGCACGTTCAAGACCGTTGCCCTGGATATGAATGCCGATTTCGACGATCTGCCGGATCTTCAGAACGGCAATACCCAGCTTACCACCGACACGCTGGATACGACCACGACCAACTGGTTTCCGGGTTTTGCCTGTTTCGCGGCCGGTACGTTCATCGAGATTGAAAGCGGTCCGATCCCGGTCGAAACCCTGCGCCCGGGCGATATGGTGCGGACGTTGGACAACGGGTTTCAGCCGCTGGTGCAACTGGCGCAGACAACCGTCCGGGGCGACGGCGCCCTGGCGCCGGTGCTGTTTGCCGCCGGTGCCCTGGGCAACTTTCGCGATCTCTACGTCAGCCAGCAGCACCGGATGCTGATCACCGGATGGCAGGCCGAACTGGCCTGTGGCGAAAGCGAGGTGTTCGTTCCGGCGCGATTGCTGGTGAACGGCGACACGATACGGATCGTGCCGCGCCACAAGGTGACCTATTACCATCTGCTGTTCGCACGGCATGAAATCGTGTTTTCCGAAGGCATCCCGACCGAAAGCTATTTTCCCGGCGCTTTCGAAGAGATCGAAGAAACAGGAGCGGACAACGCCGAGGCGGCATTGTTCCGGGATCTGGCGACCCCCGCAGAGTCGGGATGGCAGACCGCGCGACGGGTTGCGCGATTGGCAGAAGCACAATTTCTGTCGGCGGCCTGAGCCGGATGGCTTTGCCCGTTCAGATCGACAGAGAACTGCGCTAAAAGGCGGTCATGGCCAAGCGGACTGCGAACACAAGAAAGAAAAAGGCCCGCAAGGCCGAAACCAAGTTGCAGCCTGTACGCTGGGTCATGCGCTGGGCTGGCCGTGCTGTTTTTGCCGGGCTTTCGGTGCTGGTGGCACTGGTGTTCTTGTTCACGTTGGTCAATCCGCCGATCACCCACACGATCTGGAGCGAGTACCGGCGGCTGGGTTCGGTGGAGCGCGACTGGATGCCGCTGGAGGATATCGCCCCGGTGATGGCGCGGTCGGTGGTGGCGGCCGAAGACGCCAATTTCTGCCTGCATTGGGGCTTTGACGTCGAAGCGATCCGGGCGGCGATTGACGAAGGGGGCGGGCGCGGCGCCTCGACCCTGTCGCAGCAGGTGGTCAAGAACGTCTTTCTCTGGCAGGGGCGCAGTTGGATCCGCAAGGCGCTGGAGACCGGGATCACGCCGCTGGTCGAACTGGTCTGGTCGAAACGCCGCATCGTCGAGGTCTATCTGAACGTGGCCGAGATGGGCGAGGGCGTGTTCGGGGTCGCGGCGGCCTCGCGGCACTATTTCGGGGTGGAACCCGACAAGCTGAGCCCGCAACAGGCGGCGCGCATCGCCGCAGTGCTGCCCAATCCGCGCGAGCGGTCGGCCGCCAATCCGTCGGCACGGCTGCGCAAGCGGGCGGCGGGGATCATGGACGGGGCCGCGACCATCGAGGCCGACGGGCGCGCGGCCTGTTTCGAATAGGGCTCACGCGGTTTCGAGGCGAAATTTCAGGAACCGGACGCCATCGTAGTCTATGTCGGCAAGCTGTGTCGCGCCCAGCCGCTTCAAGGCACCCAGATGCCGGCGCGAGGGCGGCAAGAGGAAGGTCACGAAAGGGATGCGGTTGTCTGCCTTTGCATGGGCGAGCGCCTTTTTCGCGATTGGCAATCCCAACCCAAAGGAATCCGGCTTCAACACCAGGCCGAAATCCCATTCCTCGCCTTCTTTCTGGAAGCCGCCCCAGCCGACATAGTCGCCATGGTTGAGGAAGGCCCAGTGACCTAGACCATCGGTTTGCCAGCAGGCTTCCTTGGCCGCGACAAATCCGGCGCAGATCTCGGGCGTCCAGGGCTCGGTCAGAAGCGGCATATGGGTCGCGACGCGGGGATCGGACATATGCGCCAGAATCTCGGCCGGGTCGATCTGGTTGAGCCGGGCAAAGCTGATATCGGGCTGATGGTGTTCTGGCATGGTCCGGGGCCGTCCTGTTTGCCCGGATCTGCGCCCGCGGCGCGGCGCGGTCAAGCGGTGGGGCGTCACGATTGCGTGTCGGAAACCGGCGGCGGCTTGCCCGCGATGCGCGTGGGAACTTGCACTTGCCGTGCTGGCGGGGCTATTGCTGACATGCAAGAATTGAAATCATCCGGATCACCATGGCGCGCCTGTTTCACGTTCCCCTTTCGCCGTTCTGCCGCAAGGTCCGCCTGTCGCTGGCGGAAAAGAAGGTCGAGGTCGAACTGGTCGAGGAGCGGTATTGGGAGGCCGACCCGGATTTCCTGCGCCGCAATCCGGCGGGCAAGGTGCCGGTGCTGAAGCTGGACGGGCGCATGTTGGCCGAAAGCGCCGCCATCTGCGAATATATCGAGGAAACCCGCCCGGATCCCGCGCTGATGCCCAAGGATACCGATGGGCGCTACGAGGTGCGGCGGCTGGTCAGCTGGTTTGACGACAAGTTCCACAACGAGGTGACGTCTAAGCTGCTCTATGAACGGGTGAACAAGAAGGTCACCGGCAAGGGCTATCCTGACAGCCGCAACGTCAAGGATGGGGCGCGGGCGATCAAGTATCACCTGGATTACATGGCCTGGCTGCTGGATCACCGCCGCTGGCTGGCGGGGGACCAGATGACGCTGGCCGATTTTGCCGCCGCCGCGCATCTGTCGTCGCTCGACTATATCTCGGACGTGGACTGGAACCGGAGTCAGGTGGTCAAGGACTGGTATGCCAAGATCAAGTCGCGGCCCTCGTTCCGGTCGATCCTGGCCGATCAGGTGCCCGGGTTCCGGCCGCCGCCGCATTACGCCGATCTCGATTTCTGACCGGGTTTTGGGGGCGCTGCCCCCGCCGCGCCAAGGCGCGACTCCCCCGGAGTATTTTGGACCAGAAAGAAGCATGAGCCGGGAGTTGAAGGAGAGGCTGGTGGCGCGCGCCCTGGAGGAAGGGTTCGTGGCCTGCCGTATCTGCCGCCCCTGGGATGTGCCCGAGGTGCCTGACCGGCTGACCGCCTTTGTCGGGGCCGGGTTTCACGGGCAGATGGGCTGGATGGCCGAGCGGATGGAGTGGCGCGGCAATCCGGCGGCGCTGTGGCCCGAGGCGCGGTCGGTGATCATGCTGGCCGAGAGCTATGCCCCGGATGAGGATCCGATGGCGGTGGTGGGCCAACCCGACCGGGGGGCGATTTCGGTCTATGCGCGGGGCAAGGATTACCACGATCTGGTCAAGAAACGCCTGAAGCGGCTGGCGCGCTGGCTGATTGGTGAGGCGGGGGGCGAGGTGAAGGTATTTGTCGATACCGCGCCGGTGCCGGAAAAGCCGTTGGGGCAGGCGGCGGGACTGGGTTGGCAGGGCAAGCATACCAACCTGGTAAGCCGGGATTGGGGCAACTGGGCCTTTCTGGGATCGGTGTTCACCACGCTGGATCTGCCGGTGGACGAGCCTGAGCGGGACAATTGCGGGTCGTGCACCGCCTGCTTGACAGCTTGTCCGACCGATGCCTTTCCGGCGCCCTACCAGCTGGATGCGCGGCGCTGCATCTCTTACCTGACGATCGAGCACAAGGGGCCGGTGGACCCGGAGTTGCGCGGCAAGCTGGGCAACCGGATTTATGGCTGCGACGACTGCCTTGCCGCCTGTCCGTGGAACAAGTTTGCGGTGGCGGCCAGCGACCTGCGCTATGCGGCGCGCGAGGAGCTGACCGCGCCGCGTCTGGCCGAATTGGCCGGGCTGGACGATGCCGGGTTCCGGGCCATGTTCTCGGGCTCGCCGATCAAGCGGATCGGGCGGGACCGGTTTGTGCGCAATGTCCTCTATGCCATCGGGAATTCGGGCCTGCCCGAGTTGCGGGGGGTGGCCGCGCGATTGGTGGGGGATGCCGATGCCACGGTCGCGGATGCCGCGATCTGGGCGGTCGAGAAGCTGGGATAAGTGCCGCAAACAGGCGGGACGTGTCGGAGAAAGCCGGTATTCAGGCCAGAGCGAACAGAAGGGAGAACCCGGATGACACTGTCATTGGGCGTGGATACAGGCGGAACCTATACCGATGCGGTGCTGATCCGGGACGAGCGCGATGTCATTGCCTCGGCCAAGGCGCTGACCACGCGGTCAGATCTGGCCATCGGGGTGGGGCAGGCCATTCGGGCGGTGATGGAGGAGGCCGGTGTCTCGGCCGGGCAGATCGGGCTGGCCTCGCTGTCGACCACGCTGGCCACCAATGCGCTGGTCGAGGGCCAGGGCGGCCGGGTGGCGCTGATCTATATCGGGTTCAGCCAGGGCGATCTGGACAAGCATGGGCTGCGCGAGGCCCTGAAGGGCGATCCGGCGCTGGTCATATCGGGCGGGCACAGCCATGCGGGCAGCGAGGTGGCGCCGCTGGACGTGGCCGCGCTGGAGGAATTTCTGGCCTCGGGCGCGGGGGTGTCGGGATATGCGGTGGCGGCGCATTTCGCCACGCGCAACCCGGCGCATGAGCTGGAGGCGGCGCGCATCATCGCCGAGCGGACCGGCGCGCCGGTGACCTGCTCGCACCAGTTGTCGGCCAAGCTCAACGGCCCGAAACGGGCGGTGACGGCGGTGTTGAACGCGCGGCTGATCGGCATGATCGATCGCCTGATCGGACGGGCGCAGGATACGCTGGCTGATCTGGGCATTGACGCGCCGATGATGGTGGTGCGCGGCGACGGGGCGCTGATGAGCGCGGAACAGGCGCGGGCACGGCCCATTGAGACCATCCTGAGCGGTCCGGCGGCCTCGATCGTGGGGGCGCGCTGGCTGACCGGGGTCGAGAATGCGCTGGTCTCGGATATCGGCGGCACCACCACGGATGTGGCCCTGATCAAGGACGGGCGGCCCAAGATCGACCCGGCAGGCGCGCAGGTGGGCGGCTTCCGCACCATGGTCGAGGCGGTGGCGATGCGGACCCATGGCCTGGGCGGGGACAGCCAGGTCCATGTGGTGGCCGAGGGGTTGAAGGGCGGTGTCTTTCTGGGGCCGCGCCGGGTGCTGCCGGTCTCGCTGATCGCGGCCGAGGCGGGCGAGGCGGTGCATGCGGTGCTGGACGAGCAATTGCGGGCCGCGACCGTGGGCGAATACGATGTGCGGTTTGCCCGCATGCTGCCGGGGGTGCCGACCGACGGGTTGGGGCCGCGCGAGACCGTGTTGCTGGACCGGCTGGGCACACGGGTGCTGCCGTTGTCGGGGCTGTTGCGCACCAGGATGGAGCAGGGCGCGCTGTCGCGGCTGATCGACCGGGGGATCGTGCAGGTGTCGGGGATCACGCCCTCGGATGCGAGCCACGTGCTGGGACGGCTTGACGTCTGGGATGGTGAGGCTGCGCGCAAGGGGCTGGAGCTCTATGCGCGCAAGCGGACCGGCAGCGGCGAACGCCTGGCGGGTTCCCCCGAGGCGCTGGCGCAGATGATCATCGACCAGTTGACCGAGCAGACCGCGCTGACCTTGCTGGAGGCCGCTTTTGCCGAGGATGACAGCGATTTCGGTTTGCCGCCTGAGCAACTGGCGCGGCATATCCTGACGCAAAAGGGGCTTGCGGGCCATCGCGGGCTGCTCATGCTCGACACGGCGCTGAACGTTGAGGTCGTCGGGCTTGGGGCGTCGGCGCCCAGCTATTACCCGGCGGTGGGTGCGCGGCTGCATTGCGGCATGATCCTGCCGGAACATGCAGGCGTCGCCAATGCCATCGGCGCCGTGGTCGGGCGGGTGACCTTTCGCAAGTCAGGGACCGTGACGGCCCCGGCCGAGGGGCGGTACCGCGTGCATCTGGAGGAGGGGCCGCAGGATTTTGGCTCGGCCGAGGCGGCGCTGGGGCTGCTGGAAGAGGTTCTGCGCGCCGAGGCGCAGGCGGAGGCGCGCGCCGCCGGGGCCGAGGATGTCCGGGTGATCGTGTCGCGCGATGTCCGGCAGGTGCCGGTCGAGGGGCGCGAAGTCTTTGTCGAGGCGACCGTTACGGTCGAGGCCAGCGGGCGGCCGCGCGTGGCCGACGAGTGAGTTGGGGCGCGCGCATCGCTCGCGCGCCCCGCTTCTGTTTTTCTGGTTATTCAGCGGCGCTGGCCCGTTTGGGCAGCACCCAGTCCCGGCGCGGGAAGTGGCAGGTATAGCCGTTGGGATGCTTCTCCAGATAGTCCTGGTGATAGTCCTCGGCCTCCCAGAAATCGCCTACGGGTTCCACCTCGGTCACCACCTTGCCGGGCCAGAGGCCGGAGGCGTCGACATCCGCGATGGTATCCAGCGCGACGGCCCTTTGCGCCTCGTCCACGTAATAGATCGCGGAACGATAGCTGAGGCCGATGTCGTTGCCCTGGCGGTTCGGCGTGGTCGGGTCGTGGATCTGAAAGAAGAACTCCAGCAGGTCGCGATAGGTGGTCTGGGCCGGGTCGAACATGATCTCGATCCCTTCGGCATGGGTGCCGTGATCGCGGTAGGTGGCGTTGGCCACATCCCCGCCGGTATAACCCACGCGGGTGGCTTTCACCCCGGGCAGCTTGCGGATCAGGTCCTGCATCCCCCAGAAACATCCCCCCGCCAGAACGGCGCGTTCAAGGCTCATGCGATATCCTCCACTTGGTCAATGTAGTCGGCGTAGCCTTCTGCCTCCATGTCGTTGCGATGAACGAAGCGGAGCGAGGCCGAGTTGATGCAGTAGCGCAGCCCGCCGCGGTCGCGCGGACCGTCGGGAAAGACATGGCCCAGATGGCTGTCGCCGTGTTTCGAGCGGACCTCGGTGCGGATCATGCCGTGGGTGCGGTCTTCGATCTCGGTCACGTGCGCCGGTTCGATCGGCTTGGTGAAGCTGGGCCAGCCACAGCCGGATTCGTATTTGTCGGACGAGGCGAACAGCGGTTCGCCCGATACGATGTCGACATAGATGCCGGGTTCCTTGTTGTGCAAGAGCTTGCCGGTGCCCGGGCGTTCGGTGCCGCTGCGTTGCGTCACGTAGAATTCTTCGGGCGACAGGGCGGCCAGGGCTTCGGGCGATTTGGTGTAACGGGTCATGGAACCTCCGCTTAGGGTCTTAGGCGCAGTATTTGAGATCGGATTGCCGAAAGCAAAGGGTTGTTTCATGCCGCTCGCGCAGACGTGCATTGATCCGGGTGGCTTTGGCATACGTAGACTGAGGGAAAGGAGAGCAAAGATGTTCCGTATCATTTTTCTGATCGTTCTTTTGCTTGTTGGCCGGGCTGTTCAGGCGGCCCCGGTGTCGGGCGTGTTCCCCTCGATCGACGGCGGTACGCTGTCGATGGAGTATTGGCGCGGGCAGCCGGTGCTGGTGGTCAACACCGCGTCGCAATGCGGGTTCACGGGGCAATATGCCGGGTTGCAGGACCTGTGGGAGACCTACCGAGGCAAGGGCCTGATCGTGCTGGCCGTGCCGTCGGACGATTTCAACCAGGAATTGGCCACGGCGGCCGAGGTCAAGGAGTTCTGCGCGCTGAACTATGACCTGACCCTGCCGATGACCGACATCCTGCATGTAAAAGGGGCGGGGGCGCATCCGTTCTACAAGGCGGTCAAGGCCGAGACCGGGTTCGAGCCGGGCTGGAATTTCAACAAGGTGCTGGTGGCGCCGGACGGCACCGTTGCGGCGACCTTTGGCTCGGCCGTGCGCCCCGATTCGGCGCGGATGAAGCGCGAGATTGAGGCGCTGTTGAATTAAGGCTTGCGCGCCGCCGTCTGTCGGGACAGTTGCACCGCCAGAATGCCAGCGGTGGTGATCGCCACGCCGACAAGGTCGAGCGCGCCCAGGCGCTCGCCCAGCAGGGCGGCGGCGATGGCGACGCCGAACACCGGGTTGAGGAAGTGGAAGGTGGCGGCCCGGATCGCGCCGATGCGGTTGAGCAGCAGCACCCAGACAAAGGTCGCGGTCAGGCCGGGGATCAGCGTCGTATAGGCGAATGCCAGCGCCAGCGGCAGCGTCGGGTTCACATGCACGGTCTCGAACACCGGGGTCGCGACGAACAGCACCGCCGAGCCCACCAGCATTTGCAGGCCCACCACCATCATGAAGTTGCCGCCCGAGGTCGCTCCGCGCAGCGCCAATGTGGCGGCCGCCAGCGCCAGCGCGCCGAGACCGCACAGGAACACGCCGAACAGATCGACGCCCGCGTCGATCCGGGCGCCCATGATGAGTGCGACGCCGACAAAACCGGCCAGGAGGCCAATGACACCGAGGCTTGGCAGACGTTCGCCCAGGAAGACCCAGCTGGCCAGCGCCACCAGCAGCGGCATGGTTGAGGCGATGATGGCGGCGACCGAGGCCTCGACCGTCTGCATCGCGTAGAAATTCAGCCCCAGGTAAAGGGCATTCTGGCAGACGCCGAAGATGATGGTGGCCTTCCACTGGTTGCGGGTCAGCCGCCAGGTCTGGCCCATCGCCTTTGCGATCAGCACGCCGATCAGCCCCGAGATCAGGAACCGGCAGGCCAGCGAAAAGAGAGGTGAGGCATCCGCGACGATGATCCGGGCCGAGGTAAAGGCCGAGGACCACATGAAGGCAAAAGCCAGCCCCATGGCGATGGCGCGCAAGTCCATGATCTCTCCACCCTCTGTGCAATCGGGCGGACAGTTTCGGAAAACCCGGCGATGTTCAAGTGCCGAGGTCCGGGATCACCCGAGATCGTGAATCGGCGGCGCCGGGAACAGTACGGGACGGCGGGTTTGCAGGCTGCGGTGCGCCTCCTCCGTGAGACCCAGCCGCACCAGCACGTTGACATAGGCCAGCTCGACCAGATCGCGCTGGGCGCGGCTGCCGCCCAGACGTTCGTTTGTGGCCATGACCTGTGCCAGTTCGGTGAGCGCGGCTGTCCAATCCTGCCGTGCAATAGCGCCCCAGGCGCGGGCGATCGGGCGCACCATGTCGCCGGCAAATCCCTTGGCCGTCTCGGCGATATGGGCCAGCCGGTCGCCCTGACCGGCCATCGCATGGGCAAGGGCCGCGTGCATGTCGGCAAAGCTCTGCCCGGTTTCGGGAAAAAACCGCGCGGCGAAAGCGCTGATCGCGGTCCAGCGTGCCGGGTCCACCGTGATACCGGCCAGTTCCGCGCGATAGAGGATGGCGGCGGTATCGGTCAGCACGTTGATCGGCAGGCCCTTGGCCGCGCCGGGGCCGATGCTGCGATCCACCAGTGCCCACATCTCGGCCTCGTCGCCGTCATGCAGCGCCCAGAGTGCCTGGTGCCAGGACAGGTGCCCGTGCAAAACCGCCCGGTCGTCATAGCCACGCATCCATTCGGCAAGATAGGCCCGGCCAGCGGCGGTGTCCCCTGCCTCGTAGAGCGCATGCGCCTTGAAATGCGAGCCGTTGGCGTTGTTGGGGTTGAGCGCCAGCGATTGCTCCATCAGCCGCAGCGAGGCGTCGACCTGCCCGGTTTCGCACAGCGACAGGGCGTGCATCGACATCATCCACCAGTCCTCGCCGTAATGGGGCAGCAGGGCAGACGTATAGGCGAGCAACTCCGCCTCGCGCCCGACCTCGCCGGAAAAGCCGATGAGGCCAAAGATGTTGGTGCAGAGCTGCGCGACCAGAGCGTCGCGCGGGTAGTCGCGGACATGGGCCAGTACCGCCTGCCGCGCCGCTTTTGGTTGCCCGCTCAGCAACAGGTTCATCGCCTCGATATGCTGGCGCTCGCGTTGGTCCGCCTGTGGCGCAAGTTCCGCTGCCTGTGCAATCGCGGCCTTTGCCCCCGGCATATCGGCGGACATCATCCGCGCCCGGGCCAGGGCCGCCTGGCCAAGCGCAAATCCGGGGTCCTGTTCGATGGCCTGTTCGAATTCTGTCGCCGCCCCGAACTGACCGGCAAGAAAGAGCCGGACGCCCCGGTCATAGTGGTCTGCTGCCGCCGCACTCTCGGTCGTGATCGGATTTCCGTAGGCGTCTTGTCTGGTCATCTGTGTTCTCCGGATCGGGTTTTCAGCAGGGGCAGGGGCAGTGGTTATTTCCCGGCCATGGCGGCGATGGGCGGTTCGGCCTCGGGGGGTAGCGGGCAGGTATACCCCTTTGGTCCGATCCGGGCGGCAAGATCGTCCCAGGCGCGTTTGCGCAGGTCGGCGTCCCGGATGACATCGACCCCGGTCGCGGCCATGACAGCGGCAGCGTGTGTCATGCCCTTCAGCGCCAGCGGGCTCTTGCCCTGGGCCACCATCTGCCACGAGTGGAACGGGGTGCCGATGGCATAGGTCGCGCCCCAAAGCTGAACCGTGGGCACCACCCAGCTGACATCGGCCACGTCGGTCGATCCGGCCAGAGGGGGCACCGGCGTGCCCTCGGGCACCACGAAATCGGGTAGGGCAAGATCGGTGCGCGGGCGCATGCCGACGCTTTCATAAGCGGTGGCGACATCCTCCTCGGTCATGGTGGCCTGGAACCGGGCGGCATAGGCGCGGTCCAGATCGTCGAACGGGGGCGGACCCAAGAGGTCGAGATTGCGCTGCATGGCGGCGCAGAGCGGGTCGTTGGGGATCAGGTTGGACACGGCGGCCAGCACCTCGTCCTGCACCTCGGTCTCGGTCATCAGCGCGGCGCCCTGGGCCACCTTGCGCACCCGCGCGAGCAGTTTCAGCATCTCGGGCGCGGTCTTGTCCCGCACCACGTAGCGGACCTTGGCCTGGCCCTGCACCACGTTGGGCGAGATGCCGCCGCCGTCGATGATCGCGTAATGGATGCGGGCGCTGTCGGGCATATGCTCGCGCAGGTAGTTGACGCCCACGTTCATCAGTTCCATCGCATCCAGCGCGCTGCGGCCCAGATGGGGCGAGGCGGCGGCATGCGAGGCGCGGCCGGTGAAGGAGAAATCGACGCGGGCATTGGCCAGCGAACTGCCCAGCATCACGGCCGGGATCGAATGCGGATGCCAGGAAATGGCGATATCGACATCGGCGAATGCGCCATCGCGCACCATGAAGGTCTTGCCCGCGCCGCCCTCTTCGGCGGGACAGCCATAGTAGCGCACCCGCCCCGGAGTGCCGGTGTCGTGCAGCCAGTCGCGCAGGGCGATGGCCGCCAGCATCGCCGCCGATCCCAGCAGGTTATGGCCGCAACCATGGCCGTTGGCGCCCTGTTCCATCGGCTTGCGCTCGGCCAGGTCGGCGACCTGGCTCAGCCCCGCCAGCGCGTCGTATTCGCCCAGAAAGGCGATCTCCGGGCCACCCTCGCCGGCCTCGCCCATGACCGCGGTCGGGATGCCGGCGACGTTTTCGGTGACGGCAAAGCCCTGGCGTTTCAGCTCGGCCACATGGGCGGCGGTGGAGCGGGTTTCGGCATAACAGGTCTCGGGCGTGGCCCAGACGGCATTCGACAGCGCGTGCAGATCGGCCTGAGCGCGGTGGACATAGGACCAGACGGGATGTTCATTCATGGCGGGCCTCCGGGGTTGCACCGCAACCCTGCGCCGGAATTGGCCCGAGGTAAACATCCGTGTCCCTTGGGACGAAAAAGGTCATGTTGTGAAGCCGTGTTGGTCTGGATGATCCCGGAGCGGGCACAAGCCCCCGAGGCGCGAGGAGCCTCCACTTAAATTCCTTGTTTGCTTTCAAAATCCGAACATATGCTGGGGGCGACACATACTAATAAGCTTTCATCGTGTCGTTCTTGCAAGGAATGTATCTATGCCGATGCGATGGATTATTCTGTTAGTGCTGTTCTTTGCGCGAACGGTGATGGCGGTCCAATTCCAATCGATAGCGGCCTTGTCCCCATTCATCATGGAAAGTCTCGCTATTACCCTGACAGATATCGGTCTTTTGATCGGTCTCTACCTTGGCCCCGGGGTCATTGTTGCGATTGGTGGCGGTGCGGTGGCGACCTGGTTTGGCGACAAGCGGACGGTTGCAACCAGTCTGGTGCTGATGGTTCTGGGTGGCGTGATGGTGGCCTATGCTTCAAACTTGGGATGGGCCGTGGCGGGCAGAATTGTCTCTGGAGCAGGCGGAGTCGTTCTGAACGTCCTGATGACCAAAATGGTCATCGACTGGTTCGCAGGGCGGGCTGTTTCAACGGCTTTGGCGATCTTCATAAGTTCCTGGCCAATCGGGATCGGTCTGAGCCTGCTGATACTTCCCGCGCTGGCTGCCAGCACCGATCTCCAGACAGCATGGACCGTGTTGACGATCTGTTCGGTTCTCGCGCTTTTGTCTTTTGTGGTTATCTACAAGGCACCCGAGGGTGCAGTAACCGGCAATGCGCCGATCAAATTCACCTCTCTTCCCTGGACACCGCTGGCATTGGCTGCGGCGCTATGGGCGCTCTACAATGCCGCATTCGCCATGATCTTCAGCTTTGGCACGCTAGTTCTGGCAGATCGCGGGATGCCGATCACCGCCGCAAGTTCCGCCATAAGTCTCTACATATTCGCGGCCTCTCTCTCCATTCCGTTGGGCGGATGGCTGGCAGATCGGACCGGGCGCGCAAATTGGGTCATTCTGGCAAGCCTGGCTGGCAAGATGATGGTTTTTCCAGCGGTTCTCTATCTCCCGGAAGCCTATGTCCCTGCGACGCTTGTCTTGGGCGGTTTGTTTGCCGGATTGGCACCTGGGCCATTGGTCGCGCTGCCAAGCCTGGTTCTTTCTGCCGAAGCGCGTGCCTTCGGTACCGGCGTTTTCTACTCGATGTACTATCTGATCATGATGATCGCTCCGACACTGGCCGGGGGGCTTTCGGATTATCTGGGCGATGTGAACGTGGCTTTTGTCATGGGCGGGGGCATGGTTTTTCTCGCCATTATGGCATTTTGGGTTTTTCGGCGAACCGTTTCATCGGCACAGGTTGCCAGCTGAAAAGATAGCCAGAGATTCTTGTGACATCAGTCCACCTGCACCGCGTGAGGGATCAATGTGATCTGCGGCAGGTGCTCATTTAAAGTCAGCTAAGCCCCGCCTTGCGGATCGACCCGATTTTGCGACATTGCCCAACGAAAAAGGCCGCCCCGTGGGCGGCCTTGTCGTTCGGGTCCGGTGCGGATCAGCCGTTGACGCTGTCTTTCAGCGCCTTGGCGATGGTCACCTTGACGACCTTGTCGGCTTCCTTGGTAAAGGTCTCGCCGGTGGCCGGGTTGCGGACCTGACGCTCGGGGCGCTCGCGGCAATAGATCTTGCCGACGCCCGGCAGGGTGACAGCGCCACCGCCTGCCACTTCGCGGGTGATCAGCGCGCCGATGGCGTCCAGCGCCATGCCGGCGGTTTTCTTATCACTGCCCATTTCCTCGGCCAGTGCGGCAACGAGTTGAGTCTTGGTCATAGGCTTTGCCATTTCTTGGTCTCCTTTTTCGTGCCCGATCCATTGGGCCTCATCGCGGCAATCTAACTGTATCTTGTGATCAAACACAACGAATAGTAGCGACGAAAAACCCAAAAATATGGGGATTTCGGCGTTTTTTCGCGGTCAGAGGAAGGCAGTTTCGTCGAAAGAGCGCAGTTTTCGACTGTGCAGGCGTTCCAGCGGCATGCCGCGCAGCGCCTCCATCGCCCGGATTCCGATGCGCAGATGGCGGCTGACCTGGGTGGTATAGAAGGACGACGCCATGCCGGGAAGCTTCAATTCACCATGCAGCGGTTTGTCGCTGACACAGAGAAGCGTGCCATAGGGAACCCGGAACCGATAGCCGTTTGCGGCGATGGTGGCGCTTTCCATATCGAGCGCCACGGCGCGCGACTGGCTGAGGCGTTGCACCGGGCCGGACTGGTCGCGCAGTTCCCAGTTGCGGTTGTCGATGGTGGCGACGGTGCCGGTGCGCATGATCTGTTTCAGGTCATAACCGCTAAGCTCGGTTACCTCGGCCACGGCCTGTTCCAGGGCGATCTGGATCTCGGCCAGTGCCGGGATCGGCACCCAGACCGGCAGGTCGTCATCCAGCACGTGATCCTCGCGCAGATAGGCATGGGCCAGTACGAAGTCGCCCAGCGCCTGGGTGTTCCTGAGCCCGGCGCAATGGCCAACCATTAGCCAGGCATGCGGGCGCAGCACGGCGATATGGTCGGTCGCGGTCTTGGCGTTCGACGGGCCGACGCCGATATTGACCAGGGTGATGCCCGAGCCGTCGGCGCGTTTCAAGTGATACGACGGCATCTGCGGCAGCTTGGCGGGCGTATCCAGCGGCGCATCGGCCGTGGTGATCTTGACATTGCCGGTGCTGACAAAGCTGGTGTAGCCGCTGTCGGGATCGGCCAGCTGGGCGCGGGCATAGGCTTCGAACTCGGAGACATAGAACTGGTAGTTGGTAAACAGGACGTGGTTCTGGAAATGCGCCGGGTCGGTGGCGGTGTAATGCGCCAGCCGGGCGAGCGAGTAATCCACCCGCTGCGCGGTGAACAGCGACAGCGGGCCCGAGCCGTCATCGGACACATGGGTGCCGTTGACGATATCGTCATTGGTGGTGGCCAGATCGGGCACGTCGAACACGTCGCGCAGGGTGAAACCGGCGGCGCCCTCGTGTGGAACCACCAGATCGGGGGCGTTGGCCACCGCGAAATGCAGCGGGATCGGGGTGGATGACGGGCCGATCTGCACGGGTTGGCCATGGTTGCGGATCAACAGGCCGATCTGCTGAGTCAGATAGGACCGGAACAGATCGGGCCGGGTGACCGAGGTGGCATGGGTGCCGGGGTGCGAGACATGGCCATAGCTGAGCCGGCTGTCGACCTGAGCGTATGAGGAGGTGGAAAAGCGGATCTCGGGGTAATAGGCGCGATAGCGGGTGCCCGCCTCGGCGCCTTGCATGGCGGTGGTGAAGCTGTCGCACAGGAACCCGGTTGCCTGAGCATAGAGCTGTTCCAACCTTGCGACGGCCTCTGCCGCATCGGTGAAGAGGGCCGGTTCCGGGGCCTTTGGGGTGATCAGTTGCGTCATGCGAGCGGTTCCAGCAGGTCAATCTTTTCAAAGGTGCGGACATCGACCAGCCCCAGGTCCGAGATGCGCAGTTCCGGGATCACCACCAGTGCCAGCAGCGAGTGTTGCATATAGGCGTTGTTCAGCGTGCAGCCGCAGGTAACCATCGCGTCGACCATCTTCTGCGCCTTGGCGGCGACCTGGGCGGCGGGGCTGTCGGACATCAGACCGGCGATAGGCAGTTCCACCAGCGCCAGTTCCCGGCCCTCGCGCCAGATGGTGATGCCGCCGCCGACCTCGGCCAGCCGGTTCGCGGCCAGCGCCATCTGCTCGCGGTCGGTGCCCACCACGATCATGTGGTGGCTGTCATGCGCCACGGTCGAGGCCATGGCCATGCGGCCCTGATAGCCGAAACCAGAGACAAAGGCGTTGGTGACGCCGCCGGTGGCGCGATGGCGTTCGACCAGCGCGATCTGGCAGACATCTCCTTCGCCTTCGACCAGCCCGCCGATGATTGGCAGTTCCGCCTTGAGCGCCTTGGTGGGGGCCTGGTTTTCCACCACGCCGATCACATTGGCGCGCACCCGGTTGGCGCCGGTGGGGGCCTTGATCTCGAAATCTGTCGCGCTGAGCGCATGGCCCAAATGCACGGTGTTCCGGGCGGTGTCGGGCCAGTTGTAATGTGGGCAATCGACGGTGATCTTGCCGTTTTCGGCCACCACCTGCCCGCGTGCGATCACCAGTTCGATGGGGAGTTCCCGCAGGTCCGAGGTGAGGATCACATCGGCCCGGCGACCGGGTGCGGTCGAGCCCAACTCGCGCTCCAGCCCGAAATGGGTGGCGGTGTTGATCGTCGCCATTTGCAGCGCCACCAGCGGGTCGCAGCCACAGGCGATGGCATGGCGCACGACCCGGTTCATATGCCCGTCGTTTACCAGCGTGGCTGAATGGCAATCGTCGGTACACAGGATGAAGTTGCGCGGATCGAGCCCCTTTTCTGTCACCGCGGTGATCTGGGTTTCCACGTCATACCAGGCGCTGCCCAGCCGCATCATGCTGCGCATGCCCTGCCGGACCCGGGCGATGGCATCGGCCTCGCAGGTGCCTTCGTGATCGTCGGCCGGGCCGCCCGCTACATAGGCGGCAAAGGCGGGGCCCAGATCGGGCGAGGCGTAATGCCCGCCCACCGTCTTGCCCGCGCGCTGGGTGGCGGCGATCTCGGCCAGCATCTTGGGGTCGGCATTGGTGACGCCGGGAAAGTTCATCATCTCGCCCAGCCCGATGATGCCGGGCCAGGTCATCGCCTCGGCCACATCCTCGGGCGTGATCTCATACCCGGTGGTTTCCAGCCCCGGCGCCGAGGGCGCGCAGGAGGGCATCTGGGTAAAGATGTTGACGGGCTGCATCAGCGCCTCGTCATGCATCATCCGCACACCCGCGAGGCCAAGGACATTGGCGATCTCGTGCGGGTCGGTGAACATGGTGGTGGTGCCATGCGGGATGACGGCGGCGGCAAACTCGGCCGGGGTCAGCATCCCGCTTTCGATATGCATATGCCCGTCGCAAAGACCGGGGATCATGTAACGCCCATTCGCCTCGATGATCCGGGTTTCCGGGCCGGTGCAATGGCTGGCATCGGGGCCGACAAAGGCAATCCGCCCTTCGGCAATGGCGATGGAGTGGCCGGGCAGCGCCTCGCGCGTGTGCACGTTGATCCAGATACCATCGCGGATGATCATGTCCGCCGGTTCACGGCCTGCGGCGACCGCGACCAGACGGGGGGCCACATCGGCCCAAGCTGAGAAAGTCTTGTGTTCCATGGCGCAGCTTTTCCGAAACCGCGACCGGGTGCAAGCCCCGCCGAAAGGGTTTCATCAAAGCTTCGTCTTTGCCTGCTTGACAGCGGCGGGCGGTCGGCAGAACCCTGCCGGAATGGATTATGACACGATAGATGCGGATGGGTTCGGGCGGTCGCTCAAGGGGATCGGGCTGAACCTGCTGGTACGGGACGTTCCGGCGGAATGTGCCTTTCTGGAGGCGGTGTTCAGGATGCAATCGCATCAGGTTACGGCGGATTTCGCTATCGTCACTTATGGAGATCAGGTGTTCCAGTTGCACAGCGACGGCACCTATCACGCCAACCCGATGCTGGGGCTTTTGCCAGAAAACCCGCCGCGCGGGACGGGGATCGAAATCAGGCTCTATGACAGCGATCCCGATAGGGCGGTGGCGCGGGCCGAGGGGTTTGGCGCGACGGTCTTGCAGGTCCCGACCGACAAGCCGCATGGTCTGCGTGAGGCCTATATCCTGTGCGACAATGGCTATGCCTGGGTGCCGAGCCGGCCCAAGGACAGCGCCTGACCGCAGCGCGCCCCGGGCGCGCTGCCCGGCCCAACGGGAGGAGGTGCCGCGTCAGCGGCATCGACGACGGGCGGGAGCGCCCCTTTCCCGGATCACCCGGCCTCGCGGGCGATTTCGGCCCGGATCCAGTTGGCAAAGGCCACCGCGCCGGGTGTCTCCTCGGCCTGTGGTGACAAAAGCAGGTAATAGGCCTCGGGCATCAGCACGCTGTGGTCGAAAGGGGCGATCAGGCGTCCTTCGGCCATCAGGCGCGACACGATCACCTTGTGCCCCATGCACAACCCGCCCCCGGCCATGGCCACGGAAAGCCCGACCATATAGGTGGTGGCATAGGTGATCGGCGGGTTGGGCCAAGGCAGGCCCACGTCTTCGGCCCAGCTTGCCCAGTTCGACAGCAGGTTCGAACAGTCGTAGAGCGGCTGTTCATGCAGGTTGTCCAGAGTGACCGGATAGCCCGGAACACAGACCGGGAAATAGCGATCCGTTGTCAGCAGCTCGGTCCGCACCGTATCCGCCGGTCGCAGGGAATAGCGGATCTCGACCGCCGCGCCCTCGGCCATTTCGCGGGGTTCCCAAAGCTCTGTGAAGATGTTCAAGCGCACATCCGGATGCTGGACGCGGAACCAGGGCAGGCGCGGGCCCAGCCAGTTGACCGCGAAGGTGATGTTGCATTGCACCTGCACCGTGTTCTGATGGTCGCCCGTCACCGCGCGGGTGCCCCGGATCAGGGTGCGGAACGCCTCGCGCACCACCGGCAGATAGGTGATCCCGGCCTCGGTCAGTTCCAGCGCCCGGGGGCGGCGGTGAAACAGCGGCTGCCTAAGGTGCGATTCCAGCGCCTTGATCTGCTGGCTGACCGCGCTTTGCGTCATGTTCAGATCGCGCGCGGCGCCGGTAAAGGACAGGTGGCGGGCGGCGGCCTCGAAGGTCCGCAACCAGCCCAGCGGGGGGAGGGGGTTCTGCATCCCATAACCTTGCCATAAGTATTCCTAATGCGAAACGGGCGAATTTTTCGTTGGTCAAATCTGATGTCAAAAGGCAGGTTTTGGGCAATCCATATGCCACCCGACAACAGGAGAGACCCATGTCCGTCACCAGCCTGCGTCCCAATATCGACCATTGGCAGGAGCGTGTCGATCTGGCCGCGTCCTTTCGCTGGATCGAGCGGCTGAACATGCATGAAGGGGTCGCCAACCATTTCAGCCTAGCGGTGAACCCCGAGGGCACGCAGTTCCTGATGAACCCCAACCAGATGCATTTTGCGCGTATCCGTGCCTCGGACCTGCTGCTGCTGGATGCCAATGACGCCAAGACGATGGAGATGCCGGGCGCGCCCGATCCCACCGCCTGGGGCCTGCATGGCTCGATCCATCGCCGCTGCCCGCATGCGCGTTGCGTGATGCATGTGCATTCGATCTTTGCCACCGTGCTGGCGAGCCTTGCCGACAGCTCCCTGCCGCCGATCGACCAGAACACCGCGACCTTTTACAACCGCTATGTCATCGACGATGAATTCGGCGGGCTGGCGTTCGAAAGCGAAGGCGAGCGCTGTGCCTCGATGCTGAGCGACCCGAAGAAGCGGGTGATGATCATGGGCAACCATGGCGTTCTGGTGATCGGCAGCGATGTGGGCGATACGCTGAACCGGCTCTATTATTTCGAGCGCGCCGCCGAGACCTATATCCGCGCGTTGCAGACGGGCCGCCCGCTCAGGCTGCTGAGCGACGAGATTGCCGAGAAGACGGCGCAGGAGCTTGACGACTATCCAGGCCAGGCCGAGGCGCATCTGCGCGAGGTCAAGGCGGTGCTGGATGGTGAAGGGTCGACCTACGCCAGCTGACACTTTGAGATTTGCAATTTGCCCGAACCGGCCCCTGGGCGCCGGAGGATGGCGCTTGTCCAGAAACGAGGAAAGACGATGACCGATTTCAGTCAGGACGCCGAAGCGGCACGCTGGAATTATCGCCCAGTGAACCCAGTTGGCCTGAACCCGCTGTTTGTCTGGCCGCCCCGCCCGGCGGCGGTTCTGCGCTGGTATCGCGGGGCGTGGCTGCAACTGACCTCGCTGACCCTCTGTTTGGCGCTGGCCGTTGCGGCCTATGCCTGGTTCCTGCCGCCGCTTGAGGCGATGCAGAGCTTTGCGCCCGGCTGGATGTTCCGGGTGTGGCTGTTGAACATGGTGCCGCAGATCCTGGTGGCGGGCGCGCTGCACTGGTGGCTCTACATGCGCAAGGGTCAGGGCAAGTACAAGAAGTTCGACCGCCGCGACCTAACCCGTGACAACGGTACCTTTACCTTTCGCAACCAGGTCTGGGACAATATCTGGTGGACATTGGGCAGCGCGATGACCGTCTGCACGGTCTATCAATGGCTGATCTACTGGATGATGGCCAATGGCTGGGTGCCCACCATCACCTGGGCGCAGGCGCCGGTCTGGTTTGTGGTCTGGATGTTCTTCATCCCGATGTGGTCGGGGCTGCATTTCTATTGGGTGCACCGGCTGGAGCATCACCCGAAGCTCTACAAGCATGTGCACGCGGTGCATCACCGCAATGTCAATATCGGCCCGTGGTCGGGCATTTCGAACCACTGGTACGAGAACATCCTCTATTTCACGACCTATTTCGTCCATCTGCTGGTGCCCTCGCACCCGCTGCACCTGCTGTTCCATATCTATTTCCAGCAGGTCAGCCCGATCCTGTCGCATTCGGGGTTCGAGAAGATCAAGGCGGGCGAGACCGAGGCCGCCAAGACAGGGGATTTCTTTCACCAGCTGCATCACCGCTATTTCGAATGCAACTACGGCACCTCCGAGATCCCGTTCGACAAGTGGTTCGGCACCTTTCACGATGGCAGCGCCGAGGCCACCACCCGCACCCGCGCCTATAAGAAGCAGATGTATACCTGACCCGGTCGACAGGTTTGGCAGGGCCGCCCGTTTGGGCGGCCTTTCACGTTTTCGCCGACGTTGGCGCCGGGTCTTTACCTTTACCCCGCGCCTCTGCTACAGGCGCCCGGTCCGGATCATCCGGGCGCCGGTCGCAGCCTACCCGGCTTATGAAAACAAGGGACCCAAACGTGAAGACACTTGTCATCTGCTCTGGCGGATTGGATTCGGTATCGCTGGCCCACAAGGTGGCCGCCGAGCACGATCTGATCGGCCTTATCTCTTTCGACTACGGTCAGCGCCACCGCAAGGAGCTGGACTTTGCCGCCCGTGCCGCCACACGGCTGGGCGTGCCGCATGACCTGATCGACATGCGCCAGATCGGCGCGCATCTGTCAGGCAGCGCGCTGACCGATGATGTGGACGTGCCCGACGGGCATTATGCCGAGGACACCATGAAGATCACCGTGGTGCCCAACCGCAATGCCATCATGCTGGCCATCGCATTCGGCATCGCGGCGGCCAAACAGGCCGACGCGGTGGCGACCGCCGTGCATGGCGGCGATCACTTCATCTATCCCGATTGCCGCCCCGGTTTTACTCAAGCCTTCGAGGCGATGCAGGCCCACGCGCTGGACGGTTATGCCAGTGTCCGGCTCTACACGCCCTTCGTGCACGAACCGAAATCGGCCATCGTGAGCGAGGGCGCGCGCCACAACACGCCCTTTGCCGATACCTGGTCCTGCTACAAGGGGGGTGAGGTGCATTGCGGCCGCTGCGGCACCTGTGTCGAGCGGCGCGAGGCGTTCCATCTGGCAGGCGTCTCAGACCCGACCGTCTATGCCGACCCCGAGTTCTGGCGCGCGGCGGTGGAGGGGCGCTGATGTACCGGATCACCAAAGAGTTCCATTTCTCGGCCTCGCACCAGCTGTGCCATCTGCCGGAGGATCACCCCTGTGCCCGGCTGCACGGGCATAACTATATCGTCGAGGTCGAACTGGCCGCTGCCGATCTGGATGCCAACGGCTTTGTCCGCGATTACCGCGAGTTGAAGCCGCTCAAGACCTGGATCGACGATGCGCTGGACCACCGTCACCTGAACGAGGTGTTCGGCCATGACATGGTCACGTCCGAGCGGCTGGCGAAAGAAGTCTATGACTTCTGCAAGGCGCGCTGGGCAGAGACCAGCGCGGTGCGGGTCAGCGAAACGCCCAAGACCTGGGCCGAGTACCGGCCATGACCACCCTGCGCATCGCCGAAATCTTTGGCCCTACGATACAGGGTGAGGGCGCGGTGATTGGCGCACCGACCGTGTTCGTGCGGGCGGGCGGTTGCGATTACCGCTGTTCGTGGTGCGACAGCCTGCATGCGGTGGACAGCGCCTATCGCGACACATGGACCGCGATGAGCACGGAACAGGTTTGGGCCGAGGTCGTGTGTCTGTCGGGCGGTGTGCCGCTGACGGTGTCGCTGTCGGGCGGCAATCCCGCGATCCAGGATTTTGGCCCGCTGATCAAGATGGGCAAGGCGCAGGGCTATCGCTTTGCCCTGGAAACCCAAGGGTCCGTTGCGCGGAGCTGGTTCCGTCAGCTTTCGCCCCTGATCCTCAGCCCCAAACCGCCCTCGTCCGGCGAAACGGTGGATTGGGACCGGTTCGGCGACTGTATTGCACAGGCGCGCGATGCGGTGACGGTGATCAAGATCGTGGTGTTCGACGAGACCGATTACCTCTGGGCGCGTGAGGCGGCGGCGCGTTATCCGAACCTGCCGATCTATCTGCAACCGGGCAACCACACGCCGCCGCCACCCGATGCCGAGGATGCCGCCATCGACATGGACGGTATCATGACACGCTATGAATGGCTGATCGGTCGGGCCCTGGCCGACCGATGGTTCACCCCCACAATCCTGCCGCAGCTGCATGTGCTGGTCTGGGGCAACAAGCGCGGCGTCTGAGACGCCGAGAGGAGCAAGACAATGGCCAATCAGGACATCTATGCGAACCTGACCCAACTGGGCGGCAAGACCGAGCTGCCGAATTCGCCAGAGGAGGCGGTGCTGGAAAAGGTACCCAACCCGCAGGCGGGCACCGATTACGCGGTGCGCTTCACCGCGCCTGAGTTCACCTCGCTCTGCCCGCTGACGGCGCAGCCCGATTTCGCCCATATCGTGATCGACTATGTGCCGGGCGACTGGCTGGTGGAAAGCAAGTCGCTGAAGCTCTATCTCGGCTCGTTCCGCAATCACGGTGCGTTCCACGAGGATTGCAGCGTCTCCATCGGCAAGCGATTGGTCGAGCTGCTGGCGCCCAAATGGCTGCGGGTCGGGGCCTATTGGTATCCGCGCGGCGGCATTCCGATCGACGTGTTCTATCAGACCGGGCCGGAATTGCCTGGTGTGTGGATCCCCGATCAGGGCGTGCCGACCTATCGCGGGCGCGGCTAGGTTCAGGCCCCTAGGACTTCTCGAACAGGGCAATAAACGCCATGTCGTCCTTGTGCGGACCTGCGGCCAGATCGCCATAGATGCGGACCCGGGGCAGTTTGAGGTTCTCGATCTGCCCCTGCTCCATCCGGCGCAGGGCAAGGTCGAAGCCTTTCTCCTCGAAATGCTTGGCATTGATCGAGATCGCGAATTGCGCGCCGTGCCGGGCGACGCGCAAGAGCGCAGGCAGAACCTCGGGGCCCAGATGGCCATGGGTGAAGGTGCCTGACGATACGATGCCGGAGTAACTGTCGCGCGGGGCGGGGATGCCCTGGTTCAGGTCGGTCTCGATGGCGTCGCGATAGATGTCCTTGCGCATGGCGCGGTCCAGCATCTCGGCGCTGATATCGGCGGCGTCGATGGGGCCGACGCCAAGCCCGGCCAGAATGGCACCGCAGAGGCCGGTTCCCGCGCCCACATCCAGCACCGGCCCTTGGCCACCCGCCGCCACAAAGGCGCGCGCGGTGTGCGCGGGCAGCTGATAGTCTTCTCGCGCTGCAAAGCCGTCGTCATAATCACCCGCCCATTCGGCATAGAGCTGCCGGTTGTCCTCGGGCGATTGCAGGCGATAGGCCGTGTCCAGATCGGGTGTCTTTGTGCTCATGCACAATTGAAGGCCCAAGTGCGGATTCGAATCAAGTGCGGCGATCATGCGCTTGATTGTTCCGGCGGCGGGTCGCAACTATGGGGCATGACAGGCACGCTTCTTTCGTTTGGACATGGATACTCCGCCCGGGCGCTGTCGCGGCAGCTGGCGCCGCGGGGCTGGCGGATCATCGGAACCTCGCGCAACCCCGAGCAGATGGAGGCGATCCGGCAATCCGGCGCCGAACCGGTTCTGTGGCCCGGCGGCGAGGTGTCGTTTGACGGGGTCACGCATCTGCTGATCTCGACCGCGCCGGATGCGGCGGGGGATCCGGTGCTGGCCGCGCTGGGTGAGGAAATCGCCAAAAGAGCCAACCAGTTTCAATGGGTTGGATACCTTTCCACCACGGCGGTCTATGGCGATCACGACGGCGCCTGGGTGGATGAGAGCACACCGGTCGCGCCAACGGCGGCGCGCGGGCGCTGGCGGGTGATGGCCGAGGAGCAATGGCAGGCGGTGCCCGATCTGCCGGTTCACATCTTTCGGCTGGCCGGAATCTATGGTCCCGGACGGGGGCCGTTTTCCAAGCTGGGCAAGGGCGGACTGCGCCGGATCATCAAACCGGGACAGGTGTTCTCGCGCATACATGTCATTGATATTGCTCAAGTTTTATCCGCTTCGATGGCGCGGCCAAACCCCGGCGCGATCTACAATGTTTGCGATGACGAACCCGTTCCGCCGCAGGATGTGATTGCTTATGCGGCCGAGTTGCAGGGGCTGCCGCTGCCGCCCGCCGTCAATTTCGACGAGGCTGACTTGACCCCGATGGCGCGGAGTTTCTATAGCGAAAACAAGCGGGTACGGAACGACAAGATCAAGCAGGAGTTGGGTGTCGAGCTGAGATATCCCAACTACAAGGTCGGGCTGGAGGCGCTGGCGCACGAGGGCTGAACCGGGCCCTTGTACGGGAAATTGACCGTTTTGTACCGGTCCCGGGACGGCAATTGACCGTTTTGTACGGCGTTTTCCGTGGGGAAACCGGCCCGCTTCACGGTTTCGGCGGCAGGACGCCCCGGTCTTGCAGCACCTGCAAGATATCCAGAATGGTCCCGGTGCTGACATCGGTCGAGCCGCGCAGGGAGAGGCCCAAGCCACCTTCGCCGATCTCGGTGGTGCCGCCGGTGTCGTATCGCGGTTCCAGCGATGCAAGCTCGGGTGGCAGTTTCGGACAGACCGGGTGGTTGGCCATCAGGCGTTCGACAACCGCCACCAGCAGATCCCCGGCTTTTTCCGAGGCCTTTTTCTGCGCGTCGGTGAGTTGGACCGCGCCGGTGAGGTCGATGGCCATGTCCGCCAGGTTGAGGGTGACGCAATTGTCCTCGACCCGGACCCCGGCCGTGACGGTCAGCGTCATGTCCTGTGACAAGACCAGCGGTCCCCGGTCAGTGGCCGTCAACCCGTCGCGCGCGCAGCTATACATGTCGGCGGCAAGCGTACCCGAAAACACGAAATTGCCTCCCTGAGCGGCCAGATCTATTCCGCGAATTTCGGCCCTGAGGGTGCACAGGTCCACCAGCGCATGCCCGTTCACGATCCCGGGCAGGGTGGACTGGAGGTTCGTCAGGTCGAGCAGCGCCTCGGTACCGATGCGGGTCGGGCCACGCTCGGCCAGTCGCAGGCTGAGATTGTAGGAAATTTTGCGGTCGAGAACCGTCAGGTCACTGTCAAAGGTCAGGTCGACCTCGTTGGCCGAGACCTGGGGCGCCAGCATCGTGAGGGCCAGAAGTGCGACGGGTGTCCAGAGGGTTTTCATTGGTTTTGCGGCCCCAGAATGCCGCGGTCTTTCATGACCCGGACGAGATCGAGGATCGTTGCGGCGCTGGTGTTGACCGAGCCGCTGAGGCTGGCGCCAAGGCCGCCCGCGCCGATCTCGCGGATACCGCCGGAAGTGTATCGCGGTTCGAGACTTGCGATTTCGGGGGGGAGTTTGGGGCAGACCGGGTGGTCGGACAGGACCTCTTCGGCCTTTTCGACAATCAGGCGTTCGGCCAGTTCGGTCAGGCCGAACAGGTCGGCGGCGCCGCCCAGCAGCCCGAGGGGGTCCAGTTGCAGATCGACCAGACTGGCCCGCATGCAGGGATGGGTGACAACCGTGCGCGCGGTGGCCTGGAAATTCACGTTCTGGCCAAACAGGAGAAACCGGCGGTAATGCACCTTTGGGTCCTTGGTGTTGCACCCAAAGAACTTGGCCTGAAACTGACCGCGCACGGAAACGGTGTCGGCCTTGGCCGAAACGTCCGAGATGGCAACCGCGAATTTCTGTTTGCAGTCCTCTTGCAGGACGCTGGAGAGCAGGGCGGGCGCCTGTGCCTGAAACCCGCGCAGGTCCAGATACGCGCCCACCGACATCCGGGTCGGGCTGACGTCGTCGAGGCGAAGGACCATCGAATAGGGGATTGGCGCGCCTTTTATGGCGAGCTGTTCGGTCACCTTGAGGGACACCTCGTCGGCCGCCAGCCCATGGGCCGTGAACAGGGTTGCTGCGGCGGCCATGGTACAGAGTTGCCGGGTTTTTCGGGACAGGTTTGCCAATCGGGCCCTTGTGGCACGCTCCAAAGGCCGGGCGGTCGGGACGTTTATGGAGGAACGCGGCGGCATGGTTTTCCTTTGGAGCGGGGCCAAGGTGGTTGCCGGTCATTGAAGGCGACCTGTGACGGCGGGTCAAGGCGGCGCGCATGGATGGCCGGAAATCCCCGGGGTAGGCGGGCTGCACCCTGCGGCGAAAACAGTTGACGCTGACAGGGTCGCTCATGCAGCCTTTAAGAAAAGGTAAAGAACTTTCTACAGAATGTGTTCGCAAACAATGGAAAAGGGGGAGGACATCCATGTCATCCAAACTTGCAAGATCTGGCGTGGCCATCGCCGCGCTGGCACTGTGCGCCGCGCTGTCGCCGACAGGGGGCTGGGCCGGAACCACCATTGTCATCGGGTTGCAGCAGGAGCCGACCTCGCTGGATCCGACGGCGGATGCGACCGCGTCGATTGACGGGATGCTGACGCAGAACCTGTTCGAATCGCTCACCACCGTGAACGAGGCGGGCGAGGTGCTGCCGCAACTGGCGGAAAGCTGGACGGTGTCCGAGGACGGGCTGACCTATACCTTTGACCTGTTGGATGGGGCCACGTTCCATGACGGCACCGGGTTCGATGCCGAGGACGTCAAGTTCAGTTTCGACCGGGCGATGGCGGAGGATTCGGTCAACCCGTCGAAAGGTCTGTTCAAGCCGATTGAAAGCGTGACGGTTGTCGATGCGGGCACGGTCGAGATCAAGCTGAAGCAGAAGGACGCGTTTTTCCTGTTCAACATGGCGCAGGGTGACGTGTCTATCGTGGCGCCCGAGTCGGTTGAGGCCAACAACGCAAACCCGGTCGGCACCGGGCCGTTCAAATACGACAGCTGGACGCGGGGCGACAAGCTGGTGCTGGTCAAGAACCCCGATCACCGCGATGCGGGTTCGGTGGCGCTGGAACGGGTAGAGTTCAAGTTCATCTCGGATGCGGCGGCGGCCTCAGCGGCGCTCTTGGCCGGCGAAATCGACGCGTTTCCCGGATTTCCGGCGCCCGAGCTGTTGCCGCAGTTCGAGGCCGATCCGCGGTTCAAGGTGGTGACCGGATCGACCGAGGGCGAGGTGATCCTGGCCATGAATAACGCGAAGGCGCCGTTCAACGATATCCGGGTGCGGCAGGCGGTGAGCCATGCCATCGACCGGGGCGAGATCATCGACGGGGCGATGTACGGGCAGGCGGTGCCGATCGGCAGTTTCTATCCGCCGCACGGGCCCGCCTATGTCGATCTGACCGGCACCTATCCGCATGACACCGCCAAGGCCAAGGCGCTGTTCGAAGAGGCGGGGGTTGCCGGGACGACCATGACCTTGCGGGTGCCGCCGTTTCCCTATGCCACGCGCTCGGCCGAGATCATCCAGGCGCAGCTGGCCGAGGCCGGGATCGACGCCAAGGTGGAGAATGTCGAATGGGGGTTCTGGATCGACGAGATCTACAAGAAGCTCAATTATGACATGACGATCATCGCCCATACCTCGCCCAATGACATGGGCAATTTTGCGCGCGGGCCGAAGTATTTCTATGGCTATGACGATGCCGGCTACACCGACCTGTGGAACCGGATCAGCGCCGAGGCCGATGACGCGGCGCGCAATGCGCTGCTGGCCGAGGCGCAGAAGTATCTGGCCGATCAGGCGGTGCACGGGTTCCTGTTCCAGCTGCCGCAGCTTGGGGTCTACAAGACCGGGGTCGAGGGGTTCTGGGATTCACGCGCTGTGCTGTTCCAGCCACTGGCGGGTGTGTCCGTGAACTGACCGGAAAGGCGGCGCGCCGGGTGGGCCGGCGCGCTGCTGCCGACTGATGGGGTACTTCCTTTTCCGCCGCACGATCAGTTTCGTTTTGACCCTGCTGGCCGTGTCAGTGGTGGTTTTCGCGGTGATGAACATCCTGCCGGGTGATCCGGCGCTGTCGATCCTGGGGCTGGATGCGACCGAGGACGCATTGGCCGCGCTGCGCGAGGAGCTGGGGCTGAACGAGCCGGTGCTGAGCCGCTATCTTGCCTGGATCGCGGGGGCGGTGCAGGGTGATTTCGGGATCAGCCAGTCGTTCCGCGTGCCGGTGTCCGAGCTGATCGCCGAGCGGCTGCCGCTGACGGTGTCGCTGGCGATCTCGGGCATGGTGGTGACCGTGATCCTGGCGGTTGCGCTGGGCGTTGCCGCCGCCGCCAACCATGGCAAGGCGGGGGACTGGGGTATCATGTTCCTGAGCCAGCTCGGTATCGCGGTACCGGCGTTCTGGCTGTCGATCCTGTTGGTGCTGCTGTTCGCGGTCAAGCTGCGCTGGCTGCCGCCCGGCGGGTTTCCGGGCTGGTCGGAACCGGCGGCGGCGGTGAGGTCGCTGATATTGCCGACGGTGGCGCTGGCGCTGGTGCAGTCGGCGGTGCTGGCGCGGGTGACGCGGTCCTCGGCGCTGGAGGTAATGCGGCTCGACTATATCCGCACCGCGCGGGCGATGGGGTTTTCGCGGCGGAGGGTGCTGTGGCGGCATGTGCTCCCCAATGCGTTGATCCCCATCGTGACCATCGTGGGCCTGCAATTCGCGGCACTGGTGACCGGGACCATCGTGATCGAGAACGTGTTCTATCTGCCCGGTCTGGGGCGGCTGATCTTTCAGTCCATCGCAAATCGCGATCTGCCGACGGTGCAGGCGCTGGTCATGCTGTTTGCCGCCATCGTGGTGACCGCGAATTTCATTGTCGATCTGCTGTACCTGGCGATTGACCCGAGGCTGAAGGCGCGGTCATGACGAGACTGCCACCAAACCTGATCATCGGCGCGGTGCTGGTGGCGCTGGTGGCGGGAACCGCCGCGCTGTCGCTGGTGTGGACGCCGCATGACCATACGCTGCTGAACATCCGGGGCAAGTTCGCGCCCCCGTCCGAGCTGCACTGGCTGGGCACCGATCAGCTGGGGCGGGATGTGTTCTCGCAGCTGATGGTGGCGGCGCGCAATTCGGTCGCCGTGGCGCTGATCTCGGTCTGTCTGGGCGGGGTGATCGGGGTTGCGCTGGGGCTTCTTGCCTCGGCCATGGGGGGCGTGGTCGAGGATGTGATCATGCGCATTGCAGATATCGGTTTCGCCTTTCCGGCACTGTTGTTCGCGATCATGCTGGCGGCGGTGTTCGGTCCGTCGCTGATGGTGGCGATCATCGCCATCGCATTTATCAACATCCCGGTATTCGCGCGGGTGACGCGGGCCTCGGCCAACCAGATCTGGACCCGCGAATATGTCTATGCCGCGCGGGCGGCGGGCATGGGGCGGGTGACGATCTCGCGCGATCATGTGCTGCCCAATATCGCGGCGCCGATCATCGTGCAGGCGACCATCGAGTTCGCCATCGCGATCCTGGCCGAGGCGGCGCTGAGTTACCTGGGACTGGGGGCGCAGCCCCCGGCGCCGTCCTGGGGGCGGATGCTGTCCGAGGCGCAGACGCTGATGTATCTGGCGCCGCAACTGGCGATCTATCCGGGGTTGTGCATCGTCACGGCGGTGCTGGGGTTCAGCCTGTTGGGGGACGGGCTGCGCGACATTACCGACCCCAGACTGGTACGGCAGCGATGATCGAGGCGGCGGGGCTGACGGTGGAGCTGGGGGCCGGGCAGGCGGTGCGCGAGGCGTCGTTTGTCATCGCGCCGGGCGACCGCATCGGCATCGTGGGCGAATCGGGCTGCGGCAAGACCATGCTGGGGCTGGCGCTGATGGGGATGGTGCCGGATGCGGGCCGCGTGAGCGGCAGCCTGACAGTTGACGGGACCCAGATGGTGGGCGCGGGCGAGGCGACCTGGCAGCGGCTGCGCGCCCGGCGGGTCGCGATGATCTTTCAGGAACCGATGGCGGCGCTGAACCCGATCAAGCGGGTGGGCGAGACGGTGATGGAGCCGATGATGGTGCATCTGGGACTGGGCCGCGACGCGGCCCGCGCCCGGGCGCTGGAGCTGTTCCGGGAAGTGGGCATTCCCGATCCCGAGGCGCGGCTGCGCCAGTTCCCGCACGAGATCTCGGGCGGGCAGCGGCAGCGGGTGCTGATCGCGCTGGCGCTGGCCTGTGATCCGGGGGTTCTGATCGCCGACGAGCCGACCACGGCGCTGGATGCCAACGTGGCACTGCGGGTGACGCAGCTGCTGGTCGGGCTGGCCGAGCGGCGCACCATGGGGCTGGTGTTCATCTCGCATGACCTAGCCGCCGTTGCGCGGGCGACGGAGCGGGTGATGGTCATGTATGGCGGCGATATCGTCGAGCGGGGGGCGACGGGCGAGGTGCTGGTGCGCCCCCGGCACCCCTATACGCAAGGGCTGCTGTCGGCGCGGCCGAGCCCCGGCAACATGCGCGCGACGGCTGGGCGGCGCGGACGTTTGCCGACCATCCCCGGCAGCGTGCCGCCCCTGGCCGAGCTGGCGCCCGGTTGCCGGTTTTCTGGCCGCTGCCCGGTCGAGCTGGACGTGTGTCGGGGCGAACGGCCGCCGCTGCGGGGCACCATGATCTGTCACCGGGCGGAGGAGGGCGCATGACGCTGCTGTCGGTCGAGGCGGTGACGCGGCGCTATCGCCTGCCCCGGCAGGCGCTCTGGTCGCCGCCACCGGTGCTGACGGCGGTCGATGCCGCCAGTTTCACGCTGGAGGCGGGGCGGACGCTGGGCGTGGTGGGGGAATCCGGGTCGGGCAAGTCGACGCTGGCGCGCATGGTGATGGGGTTCGAGCGCCCGGACGCGGGCCGTATCCTGTTTGACGGGCAGGATCTGGCGGCCTTGCCGCCAGCCGCGCTGCGCCGGTTGCGGCCCCGGTTTCAGATGGTGTTCCAGGACCCATATGGCAGTCTGGACCCGCGCCGCACGGTGGGCTGGTCCATCGCCGAGCCGCTGCGCGCCACCGGGGCGGAGGAGCGCGGCAAGGTGGCCGAGGCGCTGGACCATGTCGGCCTGCGCCCGGCGGATGCGGGGAAATACCCGCATGAATTCTCGGGCGGGCAGCGCCAGCGTGTCGCCATCGCGCGCGCCATCGTCACCCGGCCCGCGCTGTTGGTGGCGGACGAGGCGGTGTCGGCGCTGGACATGTCGGTGCAGGCGCAGATCCTTAACCTGCTCATGGACTTGCAGGATGAGCTGGGGCTTGCCATTCTTTTCATCAGTCACGATCTGGCGGTCGTGAGCAGCATCTGTGACCACGTTCTTGTGATGGAACACGGCAAGACGGTGGAGCAGGGTGCAGTGGCGCAGATCATGCGCAACCCCGGGACCGCGTACACGAAATCGCTTTTGCAGGCTGGCGGACTATTATGACACGTATCGTTCATCTGACGGATCTCCATGTCTCTCACCCCGATGTGGGCGACCCATCGTTGCGGACGGATACGGTGGGCATGCTCAGGCATGTGGTCGGCCTGATCAACGCGATGGACCCGGCGCCCGATCTGGTGGTGGCCAGTGGCGATCTGACCAATACGGGCGCGGTGCCGTCCTATGAGTTGCTCAGGGAGATCCTGGCCGATCTGGTGCCACCGCTGGTTCTGGCGCTGGGCAATCACGACAAGCGGTCGGCGTTTGCGCAGGTGTTCGGGACCGGCACCGGCGATGGGCCCTATTTTCACGACCGGGTCGTGTCGGGTCTGCATGTGATCACACTGGATACGCTGGTTCCGGGGCGGGTAGCCGGGCGGATCGACGCCGAACAGATCGCCTTTCTCGACGCTGCGCTGGACCGGGCACCGGACCTGCCCAAGCTGGTTGTCGCGCATCACCCGCCGCATATGGACGCGCGCACGCTGCCCTGGGCCAGTCTCGACCCCGAAAGCTCGCGCGTGTTTGGCGAGACGCTGGAGGGGCGGGGCGTGGTCGGGGTGCTGTCGGGGCATGTGCATCTGGACCAGGTGCATCACTGGCGGGGAGTGCCGGTGGTCACCTGCATGGGGCTGAATTCGACGGTCGATATCCTGGAGCAGCGCGACATGCGGATTGTCGAGGGCACCAGCATGGGCCTGTGCATCTTGCGGCCGCACGGGTTGTCGGTGGCCTTTGCGCCGCTGTCGCCTGAGCGCCGCGAACTGGCGGTGCTGGAAGAGGCGCGTTTGCGCGCGTTCCGATGACGATGATCAAGCACCCCAAGCGGCATCTGATCCTGCCCGGCGTGCAGAACCTGCGCGATCTGGGCGGGTATCCGACGGCGGACGGCAAGCTGACGCGTTGGCGGCGGGTGCTGCGCGGCGACGGGCTGCACCGGATCACGGCAGAGGGGCTGGATGCGCTGGGGAGTGAGGGGCTGACCTCGGTCATCGACCTGAGGTCGGCGGCGGAACTGGCCGACGAGCCGAACCCCTACCTTGGGCATCCCGACGTGCTGTTCCATCACCAGCCGGTCTATGACGATCTGGCGCCCACGATGCAGCGCATCCGCGCGGGCGATCACGACGATCCGCTGGTGCCGTTCTATCTGACGGCGCTGATCGAGCGGGGCGAGGCGGTGCGCGCGGTGCTGGCACGGATTGCTGTGGCGCCGAAAGGGGCGGTGTTGTTTCACTGTACCGCCGGCAAGGACCGGACCGGGATCATCGCGGCGCTGCTGTTGGGCACGGCGGGAGTGGAGCGGGAGACCATCCTGGCCGATTACGCGCTGACCGGGGAGTTCATCGCGGCGCTGGTCGAGGAGCTGCTGGAGCGGACGCGCCAGAGCGGCGGCGATGCCGAAGCGCATGCCCGGTTCCTGGCCTGCGCACCGCCAACCATGGCGGCGATGCTGGATCATATCGACCGGCGGCATGGTTCAATCGAAGGATATCTGAAGGATATCGGACTGGCGGCGGGCGATATCTCGTCCCTGCGTGACCGGCTGCTGATGGGGTAAGGCGGCCGATTCGTGGACTGGCTGCCAGCGGCGCTGCATCCGAATGCGATGTTTTTCAGCGGGTTTGGAACAGGGATACGCCGCAACGGGATTTCGGCCCCATCGTTGTTTGACAGGCGGGTATGCATCAAGGTTTCATATTCCCAGTTCAAGTGGGGGGAGAGACTCTGGCCGTAAAAGCGACATTTGGCGAATAAGTTTACGGACCCTTGGCGGATCGTTAGGCTTTGCGCAGATGTGATGCCTGGTCGGGTGCGAAAGATGCGGGTCAGTTTGCCTCTCGCCTTTCGGTGAAGGAAGAGATGGACGACATGATCTTTGCAATCCAAGTCCGCAAGAACCTGATGTGCCAAGCGACACGCGCCGTTTCGGGATTGCGCTGGCTGTTGGGGATGATGGCCGCATTGGTCTTGGTGTCCTGTTCACCGCCGCCGGAACTTATCGGTGTCGACAATCCCAAGGTCCCGGTCGCAACGGTGCAAACGGCGACCAAGCAAAAGATCTTTCTGATGACTACGCGGCAGCAGACCGAAACCGTGGGTGCGCTGTTTTCCGATCAGCGCGCGCCAGAACTTGGCCTTGCCTCGGTACAGGTTTCAATCCCGCCGACGCATGTTGTCGGCGAATTGGAGCGGGCGAAGAGACTGCCGCCGGATCCCAGAACCGAATTTGCGGTCGTCGAGCCGACCATCTACGCGTCGGACGACGCATTTATCGCATCGATCAATCGGGAACTCGCAAAAATCCCGAAAGGGCAACGGGATATTCTGTTTTTCGTGCACGGATACAACAACACCACCAGCGACGCTGTTTTGCGGTTGGCTCAATTTGTCGAGGATAGTGATTTCCAAGGAGTCCCGGTTCTTTTCGACTGGGCGTCGGCCGCACGCCTGACCCGCTATGTGTACGATTTGAACAGTGCGCTGATCGCGCGACCACGATTTCCGGAGATCGGCGCAATCATGGCCCGTACCAATGCCGAAGGATACGATATCCTGGCGCATTCCATGGGGGCATTCCTGACCATGGAAGGGATGAAGGACGCTGTGCAAACGGGCAGGTTCAATTCAACCGGCCGGCTTCAGACCATCATATTGGCATCGCCTGATATCGACATGGACCTGTTTCGATCCCAGTTGGAACAGATCAACACGAAATTCGACCGTTTCTTTGTTCTGTTGTCCGAGGATGACAGCGCCTTGAGCATTTCGCGCAGGATTGCCGGTGGCGTGCCACGGGTGGGCGCATCGAATATCGATGAATTGGCCAAGCTTGGGGTGATTGCCATCGATCTTTCAAAGATCAGCGATTCAAGCTCGGGGAGCCATTCGAAGTTTGCGGGATCTCCGGAAGTCGTGCAATTGATCGGTCACGGGTTGAACGACAACAGCCGCTTTGACCGGAAACAGCGGGCGACACAGCTGGGCGATGTTCTTGGCGGGCTTCCGATTATGGTCGCATTCGAGTAAGGCCGGGTCCGGCTGGCGACGCTCCCTGGTTGCGGACAGAGCCGCCTGTCTGACTGATCGGTGATCGGGGCATTTTAAACCTAGGCCCGTTTCTCTCCGATCTTCGCCACGCCCAGCACTTCGAGCACCTTGGCCTCGATCTGGGGGGCGTTCATGCCTGCGATGGCGTACATGTCCTCGGGGCTGGATTGGTCGATGAACGTGTCGGGCAGGACCATCGAGCGGAACTTGAGCCCGTGGTCGAAAACGCCCTCGTCCGAGAGCAGTTGCGCGACATGGCTGCCGAAGCCGCCGACGGCGCCTTCTTCGATGGTGATCAGCGCTTCGTGATCGGCGGCCAGGTGCAGGATCAGGTCGCGGTCGAGCGGTTTGGCGAAGCGGGCGTCTGCGATGGTGGGGGTGATCCCCTTGGCCGCCAGCGCCTCGGCGGCCTTTTGCACCTCGGCCAGCCTTGTGCCGAAGGAGAGGAGCGCGACGCGGGCGCCTTTCCGGATCATCCGGCCCTTGCCGATCTCCAGCACCTTGCCCTGTTCGGGCATCTCGACGCCCACGCCCTCGCCGCGCGGATAGCGGAAGGCGATCGGGCCGTCGTCATGGGCGGCGGCGGTGGCGACCATGTGGACCAGTTCGGCCTCGTCGGCGGCGGCCATGACCACCATGCCGGGCAGGTTGGCCAGATAGGCGATGTCGAAACTGCCCGCATGGGTGGCGCCGTCGGCGCCGACCAGCCCGGCGCGGTCGATGGCGAAGCGCACCGGCAGGCGCTGGATTGCCACATCATGTACGACCTGATCGTAGCCGCGTTGCAGGAAGGTCGAGTACATCGCGCAGAAGGGTTTCAGCCCACCCGCCGCGAGGGCGGCGGAGAAGGTCACGCCATGCTGCTCGGCGATGCCCACGTCGAAACAGCGCGAGGGGTAGCGTTCGGCAAAGAGGTTCAGCCCGGTGCCATCGGGCATGGCGGCGGTGACGGCGACGATCTTGTCGTCGCGGGCGGCCTGATCGACCAGCGCCTTGCCGAAGACCGAAGTATAGGAGGGCGCGTTCGAGGGGGCCTTTTTCTGCTCGCCCGTCACCACGTCGAATTTCGCGGTGGCGTGGCCGCGGTCACGGGCGCGTTCGGCGGGGGCATAGCCCTTGCCCTTTTTCGTCAGCACATGCAACAGGATCGGGCCGGTGGCGCGGGCCTTGATGGTGCGCAGGACCGGCAGGAGCTGGTGCATGTCGTGCCCGTCGATGGGGCCGATATAGGAAAACCCGAGCTCCTCGAACAAGGTGCCGCCGACGGCCATGCCCTTGAGCATTTCCTTGGCGCGCTTGGCGCCCTCGCGGAAGGGTTCGGGCAGGAGCGAGACCGCGCCCTTGGCGGCGGCTTTCAGTTCCTGGAACGGGGCCTCGGCATAGAGGCGCGAGAGGTAGTTCGACAGCGCGCCGACCGGCGGGGCGATCGACATCTCGTTGTCGTTGAGGATGACGATCAGGCGCTTTTTCAGGTGGCCCGCGTTGTTCATCGCCTCGAACGCCATGCCGGCGGACATGGAACCGTCGCCGATCACGGCGATGGCGTCGCCCAGACCTTCGGGCGTCACCCCGCCCAGGTCGCGCGCCACGGCAAAGCCGAGGGCTGCACTGATCGAGGTGGAGCTATGGGCGGCGCCAAACGGGTCATAGGGCGACTCGGAGCGTTTGGTGAAGCCCGAAAGCCCGTCCTTCATCCGCAGGGTGCGGATGCGGTCGCGGCGTTCGGTCAGGATCTTGTGCGGGTAACACTGGTGGCCGACATCCCAGATCACCTTGTCGCGGGGCGTGTCGAACACCGCATGCAGCGCCACGGTCAGTTCCACCACGCCCAGACCCGCGCCCAGGTGGCCGCCGGTGACCGAGACGGCCGAGACGGTCTCGGCCCGAAGCTCGCCCGCGAGCTGGGTGAGCTGCGCGTCGGAGAACCGTTTCAGGTCCGCCGGACGGGTCACCTGGTCGAGAAGCGGGGTATGCGGGCGGTCAGACATGGCGTCCTTCGTGGTTCAGTTCTCGCGCGCAATAACGAAGCGGGCGGCTTCCTTCAAGGTTTCGGCGCGGGCGCCATAGGGGACGAGCGCATCGCAGGCCTGATCGACAAGGTCGCGAGCGCGGGTTTTGGCGGCGTCGAGGCCCAGGAGCGAGACAAAGGTGGCCTTGCCCGCGCTGGCGTCCTTTTGCAGCCGTTTTCCCGCCTTTTCGGCATCGCCTTCGACATCCAAGATGTCGTCGGCGATCTGAAAGGCAAGCCCCAGCGCGCGGGCATATTGGCGCAAGGCGGCCGGATCGGCCCCGGCCAGCACGGCCCCGGCGGCGGCGGACCATTCGATCAGCGCGCCGGTCTTGCCCACTTGCAACCGGGTGATCTGGTCGAGTGTCAACGGTGTGGGCGCGGTTTCGGCGGCGATGTCCAGCGCCTGGCCCAGCACCATGCCGCGCGCGCCCGCCGCCTGTGCCAGCGTCAGGGCCAGGGTGGCGCGGGTCTCGGCGGGTCCGACCTCAGGCCGGGTACACAGCTCGAAGGCCAGCGAATGCAGCGCGTCACCTGCCAGAACGGCGGTGCCCTCGTCCCATTTCACATGGGCAGTGGGGCGGCCCCGGCGCAGCTCGTCATCGTCCATGCAGGGCAGGTCGTCATGCACCAGGCTGTAGGCATGCAGCGCCTCGATGGCGGTGGCGGGCCAGATCGCGCGCGCCTCGTCCACATCATGCAGCCGGCCGCTTTCCAGCACCAGAAAGCCGCGCAGGCGCTTGCCGCCCTCGGTGGTCCAGGCCATGGCGCGGGTGATGTCGAGCGGCTCCAGCGCGCCCAGCACAGTGTCGAAACTGCGCTGGATCAGCGCGGCGTCCTGCGCCAGCCTTTCGCCGAACATGGTCAGAGACCTTCGACCGGTTTAGTCCCGGTGGGCTGACCATTGGAGTCGAGCGTGATGGCGGCAACCTTTTCCTCGGCGCGCTTCAGCTCGTCCTCGCAGCGTTTTTTCAGCGCCGCGCCGCGTTCATAGAGCGCGATGGATTGATCCAGCGCCACATCGCCGCGTTCAAGCTGGCCGACCACGGTTTCCAGCTCTTTCATCGCCTGTTCAAAGCTCATCTGGTCGACGGGGGTCTCGGTCATGTCGCGGCCTTTATCAATTCCTGTACATGCGCGCGCGATGCGGCGGCGAGCGCGTTCAGATCATAACCGCCTTCGAGAGTCGAGACGATACGGCCCTGGCACAGCTCTTGCGCCAGGGTGCAAAGCTCGGCGGTGAGCCAGGTGAAATCTGCGGTGGACCAGTTCAGGTTGGCCAATGGATCGTCCTGATGGGCGTCGAACCCGGCCGAGATGATGATAAGCTCGGGTTTGAAGGCGCGCAGGCGCGGGAAGGCCTGGGCCGTGTAGGCCGCGCGCATCTCGGCGCCGCCGGTGCCGGGGGCCAGCGGGATGTTGACGATCTGGCCATGCGCTCCGTCCTCGTCCGGGCGGCCCGAGCCGGGCCAGAGCGGCATCTGCTGGCTGGTGATCAGCAGCGCGCGCGCCTCGTCCCACAGAAGGTCCTGGGTGCCGTTGCCATGGTGCACGTCGAAATCCACCACCGCCACACGGCGCAATCCGTGATGATCGAGCGCGTGTTTCGCGGCCAGCGCGGCATTGCCAAACAGGCAAAAGCCCATCGCGGTTTCGCGTTCGGCGTGGTGGCCCGGCGGGCGGATGGCGCAAAAGGCGTTCTGCACCTCGCCGCCCAGCACCATGTCGACGGCGCGCACCACCGCGCCTGCGGCACGGAACGCGGCATCGACCGAGCCGGGCGACAGGAAGGTGTCGCCGTCGATCTGGGTGAACCCCTCCTCGGGCCGTGCATCGCGGATATCGGCGATGTAGCCCGCGGGATGGATGCGCAGCAGGTCGTCATCGGCGGCCAGCGGCGCGGTGACGCGGCGCAGGTCGAGCGGTTCGAGGGCGTGAAGCACATGTTCGAGCCGGGCCACCCGCTCGGGGTGGCCGGTGGGGGTGACATGGTTCAGGCAGTCGGCATGGGTGATCAGGGCGGTTGTCATGGCGCGCACGCTAGCAACGCGCGGGCGGCTCTGCAAACGCTCTGTCCCCTCGGGTTCAGTTGATCGGCGCCAGAAGTTCGGGGGCGGTCACCAATTGCCGCACGCCGTGGCTGTGATCCTCGTTGAACACGTTGCCCTTGGCGCCCCAGTTCTGGACCGAGTTGTAGGAGAGTTTCATGCATTCGGGGCGCACGCTCCAGGTTACATGCATGGGCGAGCAGACCTCTTGCGTGTAACTGGATCCGGTGGTCGAGCCGAGGAAGACCACGGGCTGGCCGGTGCCCGAGGGCAGCGATTTGGGCTGGTGCACCCCGCCCGCCACATGGCCGTCATAGGCGAAGGCGGCAAAGTCGGCGGCATTGTCGTCGTTGACGATCAGGAACACCTGCGATTCGACCCGCAGGGAGGGGTTTGTGCAGGCGTCCGAGAAGCAGGAACCCAGCGTCGGGCCGGGATCGACATCGCAGGTGGTATAGACCCAATGCACCTCGATCGTGTCGCCGGGTTTTACACCGTGAAAGGTCTCGTGCCCCTCGGGCGCGGTCAGCTCGGCGGCGGACAGGCTGTCGGTGCCGTTGCATTTCCAGCCGCCATGTTCGCCCTCGCCACCGGGGAGCGAGAAGCCGGGTCCCTTGTGTTCGGCATTGGTATGCGTGTGGATGTCGCAGAGGTTCATCGCGGCTGCCTCGGGCGCGCGGGGAAAGGTGACGGGGTTGGCGCCGATGGCGCTGGCGATGTCGCGGGGGGCTTGCGGGCCGAACCCCTGGCAGAGGGTTTGGGCGCTGGCAGGCAAGGCCAGTGCGAGAAACGCGAATGAAAGAATGCCGGTGCTGTTCATGAACGGAACCCCGCTGTTGCCAATGGGTTCAGGTTATCATGAAAGGCGCCGCAGCGGATGAAAAAGCCTGCTCTAGTCGGTCGCCAGCATGTAGCCCGCGCCGCGCACGGTTTGCAGGTAGCGCGGCTGTTTCGGGTTTGGTTCGATCTTGCGGCGCAGGCGGGTGATCTGCACGTCGACCGCGCGTTCTTGGGCCTGGCCCCGGTCGCGGCCCAGCTCCTCGACCAGTTTGCTGCGCGAGAAGGCCTCGCCCGGGCGGGCCGAGAAGATCTTCATCAACTGATTCTCGGTGGCGGTGAGGCGGACCAGCTGGTCGCCCTGCCACAGTTCGCCCCGCTCGATATCGTAGCGGATGGGACCCAGTTGCAGGAATTTCGGTGCGGTGTCCTGTGCCGGCGTGTCCGGCACGCGGCGCAGGATGGCGTTGATCCGGAGCAAGAGTTCGCGCGGCTCGAAGGGTTTGGCGAGATAGTCGTCGGCCCCGGCCTCGAGCCCCGCGATGCGGTGTTCGGTCTCGCCGCGCGCGGTGAGCAGCAGGATCGGGGTGGTGAGGGTTTCGCGCAGCGACCGGGTCAGGCTGACGCCATCCTCGCCCGGCATCATCACATCCATCACGATCAGGTCGAAATCGAGCCCCGAGAGCACCCGGCGCGCATGGGCGGCATCCCGGGCGGCGGTCACGAGGAAGCCGTTGCGCATCAGGAATTTCTTGAGCAGGTCGCGGATACGCTCGTCGTCGTCGACGATCAGCAGATGGGAATCGAGTGTGGTCATGTGGCGCTGTCCCGCAGGTTGGCATAGGTGCGGCGCATCTCGCGGTCCATCATCGCCTCGAGCACCTGGCGGAACCCGGCGACGGCCTCGGGCCCGGCCTCTTTATAGGCGCTGCGCATGCGGACGCGCTGGGCGTCCGAGAGCTTGGATTCGAGTGCGGCGCCTTCGGGGGTCAGGAAGAGGTGGCGTTCGCGCTTGTCCTGGGTGCCGACCCGGCTTTCGACCAACCCGTCGGCGATCAGGGTGCGCAAAACGCGGTTGAGCGACTGTTTGGTGACGCCGAGGATGGCCAGCAGGTTGTTCACCGTGGTGCCCGGCGCCCGGTTGATGAAGTGGATCGCGCGGTGATGGGCACGGCCATAGGCCATTTCCGCCAGAATCCGGTCAGGATCGGCGGTAAAGCCACGATAGGCGAAGAACATCGCCTCGATCCCCTGACGCAACTGCTCGTCGGTCAGGAACAGCAGGCTTTCGCCGCCAAAGCTTTGGGCCGGCCGTGCGTCGGACATGATGTGCCTCTTCCTTGGTTCGGGGCAGCTTATGTCAGTCTTGTTGACATTCCAATACGGAACAAGTATCGAGTCGCAGTTTTTGCGCAACATTGTGTCCGGTTCGGACTTAAGTTGCGCAATTTTCGAAAAAGGCCTGGGCTGGAGGATGTGGCATGGCGGCTTATGACGATCGCGACGGCGTGATCTGGATGGATGGCGAGTTTGTTCCCTGGCGGGATGCCAAGGTGCATATCCTGACTCATGCGATGCATTACGCCAGTTCGGTGTTCGAGGGCGAGCGGGCCTATAACGGCAAGATCTTCAAGAGCCGCGAACATTCCGAGCGCCTGATCGCGAGCGCCGAGGCGCTGGATATGCCGATGCCCTATACGGTGGACCAGATCGAAGCGGCCAAGGAGGCGACGCTGAAGGCCAGCGGGCTGACGGACGCCTATGTGCGCGCGCTGGTCTGGCGCGGGTCGGGCGAGGATATGGGCGTGGCTTCGGCCCGCAACCCGGTGCGGATGGCAATCGCGGTCTGGCCCTGGGGCGCCTATTACGGTGATGCCAAGATGCAGGGCGCCAAGCTGGACATCGCGGAATGGAAGCGGCCCAGCCCCGAGACGATCCCGGTGCATGCCAAGGCAGCGGGTCTGTACATGATCTGCACCATCTCCAAGCACAAGGCCGAGGCCAAAGGCTGCTCGGACGCGCTGTTCATGGACTGGCGTGGCTATGTGGCCGAGGCGACCGGCGCCAACGTGTTCTTTGTCAAGGATGGCGAGGTTCATACGCCCCTGGCCGACTGCTTTTTGAACGGGATCACCCGGCAGACGGTGATCGGGATGCTCAAGGACAAGGGCATCACCGTACACGAGCGTCGCATCAAGCCGGAAGAGATGGAAGGGTTCGAACAGTGCTGGCTGACCGGCACCGCCGCAGAGGTCACCCCGGTGGGCCAGATCGGGCCCTACACGTTCGAAGTGGGCCAGATGACCCGCGATATCGCGGCGGAGTATGAGGCGCTGGTACGGGCGTAAATCGCGACCTGTTTATTGGGGAAAGGGCGCCGGATGACCGGCGCCCTTTTTTCGTTCAGACGATTTCGGTCGTGACCACGACGTTGCCGCGGGTGGCGTTGGAATAGGGGCAGATGGCGTGGCCCGCATCGGCGATGCGCTGCGCCTCGGCCTTGTCGACGCCGGGCATCGAGACCTTGAGCGCCACGGTCAGGCCAAAGCCGCCCTCGGCGCGGGGGCCGATGCCGACCTCGGCATCGACCGAGACATCGGCGGGCACCTTGGCCAGCGTCTTGTCCTGGGTCGTGGCGAATTGCATCGCCCCGATATAGCAGGCGGCATAACCGGCGGCGAAAAGCTGTTCGGGGTTATGGCCCTTGCCGGTGCCGCCCATCGCGGGCGGGGTGGCGAGCACCAGGTCGAGGCCGGATTCGGCGACCTGGGCCTGGCCATTGCGGCCGCCGGTGGCGCGGGCGTGTGCGGTGTAGACGGGGGAAACGGTCATGTTGGGCTCCATTTTATCGAGTACGATTAAATCGTGTACGATTTAAATAGAGACGCAAGCCGGGAAATGCAAGACATTGCGAAATAATCGCGTGCGATCTATATCGGGGGCATGCTGGACCGTGCCCTCACTCTTGATGAACTGCTGTGCTTTTCGCTCTATTCCGCCAATCACGCGATGGGGCGGCTGTACCGCCCTTTGCTGGCGCGGTTCGATCTGACCTATCCGCAATACCTGGTGCTGGTGGCGCTGTGGCAGCAGGATGGCCGCAAGGTGAGCGATCTGGGTGCGGAATTGCAGCTTGAATCGAACACGCTGACGCCGCTCTTGAAACGGATGGAGACGGCGGGGCTGATCAGGCGCGCGCGCAACCCGCAGGATGAGCGCAGCGTGATCGTGACCCTTACCGACAAGGGCCGGGCGCTGGAGGGTGAGGCGGCGGAGATCTCGAACTGCATCCTGGCGGCGGCGGATGCGGACCTTGCCGAACTGGCCGAGCTGCGCGACCGGCTGCACCGGTTGACATCGCGGTTGCGCGAGGCCGGATAGCGGCCCCGCGCGTCAGGCGGTCACGATGACCACCCCTTTCATATGCGGGTGATAGGCGCAGAAATAGGGATAGGTGCCGGGGGTGTCGAAGCGGATCGTGGCCTGCCCGCCCTTTTCCAATTCCTCGGTGTCCCAGTTCCCCTCGTCATCGGTGGCGGTATGTGGGGCAAAGTCGTGGTTGATCCAACGCACGGTTTCCCCGGCCCGGATGGTGACCTCGGCTGGGTCAAAGGCAAAGGCGCGGATTTCGACCACCACCGGGACAGAGCCCGATGCGGGGAGGGCGGAACCCACGATCGCCCCCCCCGCACCGAAGCAGACCTGTCTGCGGGTCAGCCGCATTTCAGGCCGTTCACCATCTGCTCGGCATGGCCTTCGTGCACCTTGAAGGTGACGAGCGCTTCGGACAGCAGATCCTTGAGCGGTTCGACGGTCACGGTCGGGATGAACACGCCTTCGACCGTCTGATTGACCACCTGATGATAGCCAAGTTCGTTCTGGGCATAGGCGCAGTCGAAGGCCTTGCCGCTGAGCGACATCAGTTCAGCGCGCTTGTCGGCGGCGCCCTTGACCAGTGTGCGGCTCAGGTCGTTGTCCTGAGGTGTGACGTTCAGCTTGGTGATCAGGTCGCCGGCGGCCACGTTCACCGCGGTATGGTCGCGGATCATGGTTTCGGCAAAGGCGCGGACCTCTGCATTCTCGGATACGGCCAGCGCCAGATGCGCATAGCGGATGTCGATCTGACCGGCGGTATAGGCGGTATGCGCAATCTCGAGGTCGTTCATCTTGTCTGCTGCCTGGGCGGTGTGCGCCGCGAATCCGAGGGCGAGCGCAGCGGCGAGGGTAATGGTCTTCATGTCTTGTCTCCTGAAAAGGTTTCGGTAAACCCTGAAGTAATGGGTTTCCCGGTATGTTGAATGCGCGTGAAGACAAAGAACATTGCAGATCGTTCAGCTATCTGGACGGGTTGAAGAAATATGATATTCTGGCGGCATGTTGGACCTGCTCAGCGATATCCTCACCCGCCTGTCCCTGAAGGGGACGCTGTATTTCCGCACCTCGTTCACGCCGCCGTTCGGGGTGCATGTGCCGTCCTATCAGAATGTGGCCCGGTTCCATTTCGCCTATCGCGGCGAATGCATGGTGCATGTGCCCGCGGCGAACGAGACGCTGCGGCTGACCCAGGGCGATCTGGTGCTGATCCCGCATGGGGCCGAGCACATGCTGATGTGCCAGCATTCCCGCCCCGATTCCGCGCTGCCGCTGGATACGGTGCTGGCCCAGTCCGGCTATCGCGGCGAGGGGGTGCTGGTCTATGGCGGCGGCGACGACGATCAGGACACGCAGCTAATCTGTGGGCATCTGACCTATGGCATGCATGGCCGGTCCTGCCCGGGCCATACCCTGCTGGAACGGCTGCCGCCCTATATCCTGATCCGCGATTACGGCGAGGAGCGGGGCGTCTGGCTGGAGGCGACATTGCGGGTGATTGCCGCCGAGGCGGGGCGCGACCGGATGGGCAGCGATCTGATCGCGCTGAAGATGACCGAGGCGCTGTTTGCTCAGGCGATCCGCGCACATCTGGAAAGCGTCAGCCCCGATGACGCGGCGCTGGCGGGGTTTGCCGACCCCAACCTGTCACGGGCGCTGAGCGCCTTTCACCGCGACCCTGCAAAGGACTGGACGGTCGAGATGCTGGCGCGGATCGCGGGCCAGTCGCGCACCGGCTTTGCCCAGCATTTCGCCGCCAAGATGGGAATGACCCCGATGCAATACCTGACCTCGTGGCGGATGCAGATCGCCTGCGAGGGGCTGGTCGACAGCCGGTTGAGCGTGGCCGATGCCGCCGAACTGGCCGGATATGCCTCGGAAGCGGCGTTCAGCCGGGTGTTTCGCAAGCAGCTTGGGGTGTCTCCGGCGGCCTATCGGCAGCAGTTCGATAGTGCGAAACGGCAGGCCTTGGCTGCATCCTGAACGATCTGACGGAATTTTCGAACTCTGGATCATTCAGCGTTCGGGCTTCTGGCTCCATATCAGGAGCATGCCGCCATCGGGCGGTTCAACCAACCTGATAAGGACCCCAAACATGTCTATTCGTTTTGTTACCCGCACCGTGCATGCCTATCTCGACTATCCGGTGGCGCTGGCCCTGATGGGTCTGCCCGTGATCCTGGGTCTGGGCGCCGAGAACCCGATGGCGCTGTGGCTGTCGGTGATCACCGGTATTGCCGCCTTTGTGCTGACCCTGCTGACCGACCACCATCTGGGTGTCTGGCGGGTGCTGCCCTACAAGTTCCATCTGGCTGTCGACCTGACCGTCGGAGTCGTGTTCCTGCTGGCGCCCAGCCTGTTCGGGTTCACGGGGCTCGATGCGCTGTTCTACTGGGTCAACGGCGCGGCGGTGGTGACCGTGATCTCGTTGAGCACGCCCGAGGCGAAACCGGCGATGTAAGCCGGTGACGGCAGCGATCCGTCACAATTATCCTGTGACGGCAGCGATCCGTCACAATATCATCGTGAGAAGTTCAAGAATCTGAGCCGCGGGTTTTACAAACCCGCGGCTCTCATGCGGCCTATCAATCGCGCGGACCGGACCCTTTGGCCGCCAGACAGGAGAGCATTCGCATGACACGACGTCTTCGCCCCTCGCGCCGGGCCTTTCTGGCGGGCGGCACCGCCTTCACCGCAACGCTGGCCATGCCGTCGATCAGCCGCGCGGCCTCGCGCCCGGTCTTTACCCATGGGGTGCAGTCCGGCGATGTCGATACCATGTCGGGCATGATCTGGACCCGCACCGACCGCCCGGCAAAGGTGATGATGGAGGTGTCGAGCACCGAGAGCTTTGCCGATGCGCGCCGCCTGTCGCCGATGTTTGCCACACCCGAGAGCGATTTTGCCGTCAAGCGGTTGGTCGAGGGCCTGCCGGCCGATCAGGAGGTTTTCTATCGCTTTGTCGCCGCCGATCTGGACGATATCCGCGCCGTGTCCGAGCTCATCGTAGGCCGGTTCCGCACAGCACCGACCGCGCGGCGCGACATCCGGTTCGCCTGGTCGGGCGATACCGCCGGTCAGGGCTGGGGCATCGACGACGAGGGTATGCGCACCTATGCCACGATGGCGCAGCACCGGCCCGATTTCTTCATCCATTCCGGCGATACGATCTATGCCGATGGCCCGATGAAGGACGAGGTCGAAAAGGACGGCGCGGTGATCTGGAAGAACACCACCCTGATCGAAGAAAAGCGCAAGGTGGCCGAGACGCTGGCCGAGTTCCGGGGCCAGTGGAAATACAACCTGATGGACGAACATGTGCAGGCGATGAACGCGCATTGCCCGACGTTTTTCCAGTGGGACGACCATGAGGTGGTCAACAACTGGTCGGATGCCAAGGACCTGAGCGCCGATGACCGCTACACCGAGAAATCGGTGCATGTGCTGCAAAGCCGCGCCGCGCGGGCGTTCCACGAGATGACGCCGCTCAGGATCACGCCCGCCGAGCCGGGCCGGGTCTATCGCAAGATCTCTTACGGGCCGATGCTGGATGTGTTCTTCCTCGACCTGCGCAGCTATCGCGGGCCGAACGGCGCCTCGATGGAAGAGGAGATAACCGATCAGAGCCGCATTCTGGGGGCCGAGCAACTGGCCTGGATCAAGCGCGAGCTGGCGGCCTCGACCGCGACCTGGAAGGTGATCGCATCCGACATGCCGCTGGGCCTGATCGTGTGGGACAACTGGAAGGAAAAGGCAGGCGCCGAGGCGGTGGCAAATGGTGACCACGGTCCGGCGCGGGGGCGTGAGCTGGAGATTGCCGAACTCCTGCGCTTCATCAAGAGCGCGGGCGTGCGCAACACGGTCTGGTTCACGGCCGATGTACATTACACCGCGGCGCATCACTACAGCCCGGACCGGGCGCATGTTCAGGATTTCGAGCCGTTCTGGGAGTTCGTCTCGGGCCCGCTGCATGCCGGGACCTTCGGCCCCAACGAGCTGGATGGGACCTTTGGCCCCGAGGTGAAGTTCGTAAAGGCGCCGACACCGGAGCAGGGCGCGAACCTGCCGCCCAGCATGGGGCTCCAGTTCTTTGGCCTGGTGGATATCGACGCCGCCACCCAGCAGATGAAGGTCCGCCTGATGGATCGCGGCAATACCGAGCTGTGGTCGGTCACGCTCGACCCGGTTTTGTCGACGCTCTGACGGGTGCAACGAGTCAGAAAATTGAAAATTTTCTGGTGACAGGATTTCTGTGAAATTCTGTGGCTGGCCCCGATGGGGCCAGTCAGCGTCTGGCGCGGCCTTCGCGCAGGATGGTGTAGATCCCGCCCGCGACGATGATGGCGCTGCCGATCCAGGTAGCGGCATCCGGGGTTTCCCCAAACACCACAATTCCGAGGATCATGGCAAAGACCAGTCGCGCATAGCGGAAGGGGGCGATGACCGAGATTTCGCCGCGCCGCATCGCGCGGGTCAGGCATTCGTATGCCAGTACACCGAACAGGATCGCGGCACCCAGGTGCCGCGCTGAGCCCCAATCGGGCAGGGTGGCGCCGCCGGTCCAGCCGAGCGCCAGCATGCCCGAGACCACCAGCGCGCCAAAGCCGTAGACGCCCAGTTGTGCGTTGCTGAGCCGGGGTGGCGCGGCGCGGGTGGCCAGGTCGCGCCCGGCAAAGCCGATCATGCCGAGGACGGCAAAGATCGAGGCGGGGACAAAGCCCTGCATCCCCGGGCGCAGGATCAGCAGCACGCCGGCCAGCCCGATCAGGATCGCGACCCAGCGCCGCCAGCCCACCGTCTCGCCCAGAAACAGCGCGGCCCCCATCGCCACCACCAGCGGTGTCGCCTGGAGGATGGCGGATGTGCTGGTGAGCGGGGTGAGCGCCAGCGCCAGCGTATAGCAGATGCGGCCCATCACCTCGAAGCCGGAGCGGATCGCAAGCGTCCGGTTGGGCCGGACAAACGCGGCCTCGCCCCGCGAGCGGGCCAGCAGGGCAAAGATGCCCATGCCGCCCAGTCCGAAGAGGACCAGCACCTGCCCGACGGGCAGGACCGCGGTGGCGGATTTGACGAACATATCCTCGAGCGCAAAGGCGCCCATGGCGGCCACCATGTAGAGGCTGCCGCTGAGGTTTTCGGCCTGCCGGCTCATGGGCGTCAGAAATCCACGCCGCGCTGCGCCTTGATCCCTGCTTCGAACGGATGTTTCTCGACCGTCATCTCGGTCACCAGATCGGCATAGTCGCGCAGCGCCTGCGGCGCATCGCGACCCGTCAGGAACACGCTGGTGCGGTCCGAGCGGGCCTTGAGCCCGTCGAGCACCGTATCGACCGAGAGGTATTCGTAGCGCAGCGCGATGTTGATCTCGTCGAGCACCACGAGGTCATAGTCGCCGCTTTCCATCAGTTCGCGCGCCTTGCCAAAGGCGGCGGTGGCGGCGGCGATGTCGCGCTCGCGATCCTGGGTGTCCCAGGTGAAGCCTTCGCCCATCGTGTGCCAGGTCACCAGGTTATGCTCCTCGAAGAAACGCCGTTCGCCGGTCTTCCACTTGCCTTTGATGAACTGGACCACGGCGACCTTTTGCCCCCAGCCCAGCGCCCGGATCACCACGCCGAAAGCGGCCGAGGATTTGCCCTTGCCCTTGCCGGTGTTGATCAGCACCAGCCCGCGCCCGGGATCTACCGCCTCGGAGACTTTCTTGCGGTGCTCGGCCTGTACGGCCTTCATCTTTTCCTTGTGGTCCTGCGCGTCGGTCATCTGTGTTCCTTTCCCGGTTCCGCGCTACCCTAGGGCGTGGCGCAGAAAGGTAAAGGTCACGCCTTGGGATTGAGCGGGCGGGTCTTCACATTGTCGAGGCCCAGTTGCCGCTCGCGCCAGATCACCACCACGTTGCCGGCGATCACCAGCAGGGCGCCGGCCAGCATCACCAGGGTCGGCAACTCGTCGAACCAGACATAGCCGATGATGATGGCGAACAGCATCGAGGCATAGTCATAGGGCGCCAGCATCGAGGCCTGGCCGAAGCGGTAGGAAGAGGTGACGAGGATCTGCGCCACCCCGCCGATCAGCCCGGTCAGGATCAGGATCGCGGCCTGTTCCGGGGTCGGCATGGTCCAGCCGAAAAACGCCGTCAGCGCCGACAGGAGGGTCGCGGTGAGCGAGAAGTAGAAGACGATGGCGGCGGCGTGATCGACCTGCACCAGTTGTCGGATATGGATCTGGACAAAGGCGCGCGCCACGGTCGCGCCCAGCACGCAGAGCGCGCCGATGGTGGCCGCCTGATCCAGCGAGGCGCCGGTTCCGAGGCGCGGCCAGAGCATGACGATCACGCCCAAAAGGCCCAATACGACCGCGCCGATGCGCACCAGGCGGATGGTCTCGCCCAGCATCAGTGCCGCGAGAATCAGGGTGAAGATCGGGGTGGCATAACCGATGGCCGTTACTTCGGGCAGGGGAAGCAGGCCAAGGCCGGTGAAGGTCAGGCCCATGGCGCTGGTCCCAAGCACTCCGCGCCAGAAATGGCCCATCGGTTTCTTGACGATCAACCCCTGCCGCAACTGGCCGCGCGCGATCAGGTAGACAAGGATGACCGGGATGGCAAAGAGCGAGCGGAAGAACACCATCTCGCCCGGCGGGAAATCGGCCGACAGAGCCTTGATCATCGCTGACATGCCGGTGAACAGCACCAGCGCGCTGAGCTTGAGAGTCACCGCCAGAATCGGTCGATGCGATGTTAAGGGCTTTGCCATGCCGCGAACCTGCGCCTTTGCCCGGGAAAGATCAATTGCTTGATTTTTGCTACCGGTAACAGCCATTGTGCAGGTGCAGAAAGACAGTGGGAGTACAGGGTATGGATCAGCTATCCGCCGCATTCGGGCCGCAGGCGTTTGATGTTCAGGGCGTGGGCGCGTGGCCGTCCCGGTTCGCGGTGACAGAGCTGGCGACCCGCTGCTTTGGCGCGGTGGGCGCGGCGCTGGGCGAGGTGATCGAGGCCACGGGTCTCGGGCCGCGTCCGGCGGTGACGGTCGACCGGCGGTTGGCCTCGCTATGGTATTCCTGGTCAATCCATCCGCAGGGATGGCAGATGCCCGGGGCCTGGGATCCGATTGCGGGGGATTATGCGGCGGCGGATGGCTGGATCAGGCTGCATACCAATGCGCCGCATCACCGGGATGCGGCTTTGTCGGTACTTGGCTGTGCGGCGGAGCGCGCGGCGGTTGCCGAGACGCTAAGCGGCTGGGAGATCGACGCGCTGGAAGCGGCGGTCGTGGGTGCGGGTGGGGCAGCGGCGGCGATGCGTGACCGCGCGGCCTGGCTGGCGCATCCGCAGGGGGCGGCGGTGGCGGCGGAGCCGCTGGTGCATTGGACGCGGCGCACGGGCGCCTTGCGCGATTTCGGCGGTACGCGGGTGCGGCCGCTGGCAGGGCTGAGGGTGCTTGACCTGACGCGGGTGCTGGCGGGGCCGATGGCGACGCGAACGCTGGCCGGATACGGGGCCGAGGTGCTGCGCATCGACCCGCCAAGCTGGTCGGAGCCGGGGGTGGTGCCGGATGTGACACTGGGCAAGACCTGTGCCCATCTGGATCTGAAGCAGGCCGCCGACCGGGCGCGGTTCGAGGCGCTGCTGGCGGGGGCGGATGTGCTGGTGCATGGCTATCGTCCCGGCGCGCTGGATGCGATGGTTTCGCCCGCGCGGCGTTTGGAGCTGGCGCCAAACCTGATCGAGGTGAGCCTGTGCGCCTATGGCTGGACCGGGCCGTGGGCCGGGCGGCGCGGGTTCGATTCGCTGGTGCAGATAAGCTGTGGCATTGCCGCGGCGGGCATGGGCTGGGCCCAGGCGGAGAAGCCGCATCCGCTGCCGGTGCAGGCGCTGGACCATGCGACGGGGTATCTGATGGCGGCGGCGGTCCTGTCGGCGCTGGCGCGGGCGGCGCGGGGGGAAGGCGTGTCCTCGGCCCGGTTGTCGCTGGCGCGTACGGCAGAGTTGCTTTGCGGCCTGGAGACGGGCGAGGAGGGTCCGGCGATTACCGGCTCCACCCCCGATGACCTGTCGGATTGGGAGGAGCGGACCCCGTGGGGACCGGCGCGGCGGCTGAAACCGGCGCTGAGTGTCGAGGGGGCGCCGATGCACTGGGACAGTGCGGCTTGTGAGCTGGGATCGTCGCCTGCCGCCTGGCGCTGATCAGGTCAGCCAGTACAGGAGGCCCGAGAGCGTAAAGAAGGCCAGCGTGGTTGCCGTGAGCAGCGCGATCGAGGCCATGCCCTCGTGCCCCAGCTCCTGTGCCAGAACGGCGTAGATGCCGAACATCGGCATCGCCGCCGACAGAATCAGCGCGGTGCGCATGTTGGGATCAAGCGGCAGGCCGATAGCGGCGACCAGCATCACCGCCAGCAGGGCCAGCGCCGGGTGCAGCAACAGTTTCAGCGCCGAGATCTGCACGGCATGCCAGCGACTGCCGCGCCAGCCGAGGCCCGCGAGCGAACCGCCGATTACTACAAGCGCCAGCGCCGAGGCGGAAGCGGCCAGCATCCGCATCAGCCGGGTCACGGTCTGCGGCACAGGCACGCCCGCCAAACTGACCGCGAGGCCTAGCAGCAGGCCGATCACCATCGGGCGTTTCAGAACGCCCCAGAGGATTCCGGCGATCCGCAGGCCGATGCCGCCCTGACCGCGCCCGCGCGCCATGTCCATCAGGATCAGGCAGGCGGGGATGATCAGCACATTTTCGACCAGCATGTTCAGCGCCAGAATCACGCCCGCCAGATCGGGAAAGGTGAGCAGCATCACCGGATAGCCGACAAAGCCGGAATTGGGGCAGGAACTGCCCATCACCGCCACCGTGCGGCGGGTGGCCTCGGTGCCCGTGAGCGTGAACCACAGATAGCTGAGCGCGACCGCGCCAAGCCCGGCGGCGGCAAAGGCCAGCATATAGCCGGGGTGAAACACCTCGGCCACGTTGCGGCTGGCCACCGCGTTGAAGAGGAGCGCGGGCAGGGCGATGTCCATCACGTAGCGGCCCAGCACCCGCATGTCTGCGGTGCTGAACCAGCCCTGTCGGACCACCAGAAACCCGATGGCAAGTGCTGCATAGATCGGAAAGGTGATGGTCAGGATCTGGCTCATCCGTGTGTCCATTCGGCAGGCAGCGGCGTGCCGATCTCGGCCGCGAAATCGTCGAGGAAGCGCAGCATCAGGGCGATGCGCGCCTCAGCCAGCGCCCGGCCCTTGTCGGTCAGCATGCCTTGCGGTAGCGACAGCAGCTTTACCCGCCAGTGATCGAGCGAATAGAGCGCATCGTCGGGTGTGCGGCGTTCGCAGAAGGGATCGGCGGGATCATAAAGCGCCCGGCCCAGCGAGCCCGACACCGAGAAGTTGCGCGCGATGCCGATGGCGCCGAGCGCATCGAGCCGGTCGGCATCGCGCAGGATGCGCGCCTCTTCGGTCTCGGGCGGTATCCCGGCGGAGAAGCTGTGCGCAGCGATGGCGTGGCCGGTTGCCGCGATCTGCGTGTCGTCAAAGCCCAGGTCGCGCAGAATCGGCGCGGCCTCGGCGGCCGAGCGACGCGAGGCGGTGTGCCGGTCGGGCGCGTTCTTGGGCAGGTTGACCAGATCGTGCAGATAGCTGGCCGCCAGCAGCACGTCCCGGTCTGCGCCGGGTCCGGCGATGGCCTGCACATTGACCCAGACCCGGTCCAGATGGGCGAGATCATGCGCCGGGTCGGTCGCCATGCGCTGGGCGACGATCCCGCGCAGCGCCTGGTGCAGGTCAGCCGATATGGCCACGATTGGCCCCGATCTGGCCCCGGTGCAGCAGCAGGTGATCGAGAATCACACAGGCCATCATCGCCTCGCCCACCGGCACGGCACGGATGCCGACGCAGGGGTCGTGGCGGCCCTTGGTGATGATCTCGGTCTCTTCGCCGGACTTGGTGATGGTCTTGCGGGTGGTGAGGATCGAGGAGGTGGGCTTGACGGCAAAACGCACCACGATGTCCTGCCCGGTCGAAATGCCGCCCAGAATGCCACCGGCGTGGTTCGAGCTGTATTGCGGGCCGTTCTGGCCCATGAAGATCTCGTCTGCATTGGCCTCGCCGGTCAGTTCGGCGGCGCCCATGCCCTCGCCGATCTCTACGCCCTTGACGGCGTTGATCGACATCATCGCGGCGGCAAGATCGGTGTCGAGCTTGCCATAGACCGGCGCGCCGAGGCCCGCGGGCACGCCGCGCGCCACGACCTCGATCACCGCGCCGACCGAGCTGCCGGACTTGCGCAGCCCGTCGAGATAATCGGCCCAGTCAGCGGCGGCCTGGGCATCGGGCACCCAGAACGGGTTTTGTTCGATCTGCGCCCAGTCGAAGCGGGCGCGGTCGATGCGGTGCGGACCCATCTGCACCATGTAACCGGTGATCTGGACATTGGGGGCCAGGGCGCGGATCGCCTCGCGCGCGAGGCCACCGGCGGCCACCCGAGCGGCGGTTTCACGGGCCGAGCTGCGGCCGCCGCCGCGATAGTCGCGGATACCGTATTTCTGGAAATAGGTGATATCGGCATGGCCGGGGCGGAACTTGTCCTTGATATCCCCATAATCCTTGGACCGCTGGTCGGTATTCTCGATCATCAGCTGCACCGGGGTGCCAGTGGTCTGGCCCTCGAACACGCCCGAGAGAATTTTCACCTCGTCGGCTTCGCGGCGCTGGGTGGTATATTTGTTCTGGCCGGGTTTGCGGCGGTCGAGCCAGTGCTGGATCATCGCCTCGTCGATGGGCACGCCGGGCGGGCAGCCGTCGACGGTGGCGCCAAGCGCGGGACCGTGGCTTTCACCCCAGGTGGTGACGCGGAAGAGATGGCCAAAACTGTTCATCGACATGGGCGTGCTCCTTTGCGCGATGTGCTTAGCGGGCTGTGCCCCGGGCCTCAAGGGGTTTGCGGCGTGGAAAGGGAGGAGGGGGCGCTGCCCCCCGTCTCCGCGATGCGGAGACTCCCCCCGGAGTATTTTGAGCGAAATGAAGGATCAGGCCGCTTGCGCCAGTCTTGCCCGGGTCGCGGCGATCTGGAGCGCGGCGCGGGCGGCCTCGCGTCCCTTGTCCACAAAATGGGCGCGGTAAATGGCGTTGTGATGCGCGGTTTCCTGGTATTGATGCGGGGTCAGCGAGACCGACAGGACCGGAACGCCGGTGTCGAGCCCCGTGCGCATCAACCCGTCGACCACCGCCTGGGCCACGAAATCGTGCCGGTAGATGCCGCCATCGACCACGAAGGCGGCGCAGGCCACGGCGGCATAGCGCCCGGTCTGGGCGAGGTCGCGGGCGAGGAGCGGCATCTCGAACGCGCCGGGCACGTCGTAGATGTCGACCTGTTCCGCCGGGATGAGCTCGAGGAAGCCGTCGAGCGCGCGGTCGACGATATCGGCATGCCAGTTGGCCTTGATGAAGGCATAGCGGGTGTGTGTCATCGTAATCTCCTTACTGTTTGGTGGCCCGCTGGCGGTCGCGAAAACCGGTTCCCACTTTTCGCTGCCAGCGTGGCATGACACGTCACCCAAGGCGATCACGAACGGACGGGCACACGCGGTTGCGTGGCCTGGCCGTGCGTTCTCTTTCATCCGGACTGTGACCGTCGGCTCTGGCGTCTCACCAGATCTGCTGACACCCCGAACAAAGCGTCGGGGCCGCTCGCGGGCTCGCGGGTCTGGCCCGCATACCGCCGGTGGGGAATTCCGCCCCGCCCTGAGAACGAGGGAGAACTTGCCAAGGCGCGCACGCCGCTGCAAGACGGAATCGACAGGACAGGAGAACAGAGATGCATCCCAACCCGGCGTTTCGTGGCGAAAGCACCGCGCGTAATCTGGAGTTTGCCCGGGCGCGCGGGTTTGGCGTGCTGGCGGTGGCGGCCGAGGGGGCGCCGCTGATCAGCCACGTGCCGTTTCTGCTGAACGAGTCGGGGGACGTGGCGGAGCTGCATTTGGTGCGGTCGAACCTGATCGTGCGGCTGCTGTCAGAGCCGGTGGCGGCGCGGTTGGCGGTCAGCGGGCCAGACAGCTATGTCTCGCCCGACTGGTACGGGGTCGAAGAGCAGGTGCCGACCTGGAACTATGTTGCGGTGCATCTGGCCGGACGGCTGGAGCTGCGGCCGCAGGAGGAGATGCGCGGGCTGCTCGACCGGCTCTCGGCCGAGTTCGAGGGGCGGCTGGCACCCAAGGCGCCCTGGGTCGCGGACAAGATGCAGCCTGAGGGGCTGGCGCGGATGATGCGAATGATCGTGCCCTGCCGGTTGCATGTCGAAGATGTGCAGGGAACCTGGAAACTGGGCCAGAACAAGCCGGATGCCGCGCGGCTGGGCGCGGCAGAGGCGATGGAGGATGCCGGAGTCGGGTCCGAGGTCGCGGCGCTGGCGGCGCTGATGCGGGCGGTGTCCTAAGCCGCCAGCCCGGCGGCGCGGGCGATTTCGGCGGCGACGAAATCGGGTTCCTGCATCGGCATGAAATGCGTCAGGTCGGGGCGGTGGATGTCGGTACCATGGGCAAAGGCCGCCGCCAACCCGGGCCAGGTGGGCGAGCGGGTGAAATCGTGCATCGTTTTCAGGTCGAACGGGTCCGAGCGCAGCACGCGCACCGGGCAGGCGACCCGTGCCACATGGTCGAAGATGCCCGGGTTGGAAAAGGCGGCGGCATAGGTCGCGGCCTCGGTTTCCGGCGCGCAGGCGAGCGTCAGGCCGCCCTGGCCGTCTGGGCGCAGGGCGTGATCGCAATAGGCGTGCAGCGCCTCGGGCGTGAAGAGCGCATAGGGGCTGCGGTCGCGGAAGCGGGCGAACATCTCGGCCGGGCCGGTGAAGGCGCGCTTGCGCTGGGCGGCGGGGTGCGGGCCTGTGGCCAACATGATCCGGGCGCCAACCTCGTAAAAGGCCGGGTCCATGATCACCGGGTCGATCAGCATCAGCGCGGCCACCCTGTCGGGGCTGAGCGACGTGGCCTGGGTCAGGGCGTGGCCGCTGATGGAATGGCCGATCGCGACAAGCTCGCGCAGGTCGAGCGTGTCGAACAGGGCGGCGAGGTCCTGGCCTATGATCTGCCAATGGTCGAAAGGGCCACCGGAACTGTGACCATGCCCGCGCAGGTCGACGCAGATCGAATGCACCGGCGGCAGGCGGGCGATCACCGGGTCCCAGACGCGAGCGTGAAACCCGGTGGCGTGCGACAGGAACAGGGTCTTGCCCCGGCCGCGCAGTTCGGGATGCCGTTCGACATAGGACAGGGTGATGTCGCCAATCGGGCGGGACTTGCGGTCGGGGCGGGCGGGAGCGTCCATCGGGATACCGGTTGCAGAGGGTGCGGCCAGCCTAGCGGCGCGGGTGCGGCATGCTCAAACACGACGTCAGGTCAGGTTCGGGGGTTGATTTGGCGGGCGGGCCGGATACCACTTGGCGTACCTGCGGCTCTTTCGGGCCGCGATTTGCGAATTCAGGAGAGCGCAGCATGATGAAACTCTATTACAGCGCGACCTCGCCCTATGTGCGCAAGGTCATGGTGCTGCTGCACGAGGTCGGCAAGCTGGGCGATGTCGAGCTGGTGACCGCCAGCGGCACGCCGCTGGTCCCGGCTGAGGCGCTTTTGGCCAAGAACCCGCTGACCAAGGTGCCGGCGCTGGAACGGCCCGAGGGGCCGACCCTGTTCGACAGCCGGGTGATCACCGGCTATCTGGATGCGCGTTACAAGGGCGGGCTGTATCCCGAGGGCGACGGGCGCTGGAACACGATGACGCTGGAGGCGCTGGGCGACGGTATCACCGACGCCGCGCTGTTGATGACCTATGAGGGGCGGCTGCGGCCCGAGGACATGCGCTGGGACGCGTGGACCGAAGGGCAGTGGAACAAGATCGCCCGCGCCTGCGCCGCGTTGGAGAGCCGCTGGATGGCGCATCTGGCGGGGCCGGTGGACATGGGACAGATCGCGGTGGCCTGTGCGCTGGCCTATGTCGATTTCCGGCATGACGCGCGCGGTTGGCGCAACGGGAACCCGGCGTTGGCCGCGTGGTTTGCCGATTTCGAATCGCGTGCCTCGATGGTCGCGACGCGCCCGCCTGCGGCCTGAGGGGGGCAAAAATTCCGGGTCGAGCTTGAAATTGTGTGGCTCTGCCGCGACATGAAAGGCAAACTGCGGCGTCCTGCGCGCCTATGACCGCTGGACGAACCGATTTCTCCCGGATAGATACCCGCCCTGAGACACCGCATTCCGTGCGGCGTACATGCATGTTTGCCCGAACCCGGGCGCTGGAATCGGAGAAAACCTCGTGTCCCACGCAGAAGATCACGAAGGCACCCGCAGAGATTTCCTCTACTACGCCACGGCTGGCGCAGGTGCCGTAGCCACGGGAGCCGCCGTTTGGCCCCTGGTCAACCAAATGAACCCCTCGGCCGACGTGCAGGCTCTGTCGTCGATTCGCGTGGATGTGAGCGGCGTCGAAGTGGGCACCCAGATCAGCGTGAAGTTCCTGGGCAAGCCGGTGTTTATCCGCCGCCGCACCGAGGAAGAGATCAGCGATGCCCGCGCCGTCGAGCTGGGCGATCTGATCGACCAGAGCGCAGAGAACCCCAACAAGCCGGGTGCCGATGCCAGCGACGAGAACCGTTCGCTGGATGAAAGCGGCGAGTGGCTGGTGATGATGGGTGTCTGCACCCACCTGGGCTGTGTGCCGCTGGGCGATGGCGCTGGCGATTTCCACGGCTGGTTCTGCCCCTGCCACGGATCGCACTACGATACCTCTGGCCGGATCCGCAAAGGTCCCGCGCCCGAGAACCTGCACATTCCGGTTGCAGAATTCGTCGACGAAAACACCATCAAACTGGGATAAGGAAGCGCGCTCATGGCCGGTATTCCGCACGACCATTACGAACCGAAGACGGGCGCCGAGAAGTGGCTGCACAGCCGCCTGCCCATCGTCGGCCTGATCTATGATACCATCATGATCCCCACCCCCAAGAACCTGAACTGGTGGTGGATCTGGGGCATCGTCCTGGCCTTCTGCCTGGCGCTGCAAATCATTACCGGCATCGTGCTGGTGATGCATTACACGCCGCATGTCGACATGGCATTCGCCAGCGTCGAGCACATCATGCGCAACGTGAACGGCGGCCACATGCTGCGGTATCTGCACGCAAACGGGGCCTCGCTGTTCTTTGTCGCCGTCTATATCCACATCTTCCGCGGCCTGTTCTACGGCTCGTACAAGGCGCCGCGCGAGATCACCTGGATCGTCGGCATGCTGATCTATCTCTGCATGATGGGCACCGCCTTTATGGGCTATGTTCTGCCATGGGGTCAGATGTCGTTCTGGGGTGCAACCGTGATCACCGGCCTGTTCGGCGCGATCCCCTTTGTGGGCGAGGCGATCCAGACCTGGCTGCTGGGCGGGCCCGCCGTGGACAACGCCACGCTGAACCGCTTCTTCTCGCTGCACTATCTGCTGCCCTTCGTCATCGCGGCGCTGGTCGTCGTGCATATCTGGGCCTTCCACACCACCGGCAACAACAACCCCACGGGTGTTGAGGTTCGTCGCGGGTCGAAAGCCGAGGCCGAGAAGGACACGCTGCCGTTCTGGCCCTATTTCGTGATCAAGGACCTGGTCGGCCTGGCCATCGTGCTGGTGATCTTCTGGGCGATCGTCGGCTTCATGCCGAACTACCTGGGCCACCCCGATAACTATATCGAGGCCAACCCGCTGGTGACGCCCGCGCATATCGTGCCCGAATGGTACTTCCTACCGTTCTACGCGATCCTGCGTGCCTTCACCTCGGAGGTCTGGGTGGTGCAGATCGCCAGCTTTGTGACCGGCGGCATCATCGACGCCAAGTTCTTTGGCGTGCTGGCGATGTTCGGCGCGATCCTGGCCATGGCGCTGGCGCCTTGGCTCGACACCTCGTCGGTCCGTTCGGGCAAGTACCGTCCGATGTTCAAATGGTGGTTCTACCTGCTGATCATCGACTTCTTTGCCCTGATGTGGCTGGGCGCGATGCCGGCGGAAGAGCCCTATGCATCGTTCTCGCTGATCGCTTCGGCCTACTGGTTTGGCTACTTCTTTGTGATCCTGCCCATCCTGGGTGTGATCGAGAAGCCGCTGCCGCAGCCGGCCACGATCGAGGAAGACTTCAACGCGCACTACGGCACGGCGTCTGACGCCACACCGGCCGAGTAAGAAGAGGGACCGGAACTCATGTTCAAGAAACTTGCAATCGGTGCCGCTTTTGCCCTGGCGCTTGCTCCTGTCGCATCCTTTGCGGCAGGCGGCGGAGAGCAGCATATCGAGGATTTCCAGTTCTCGTTCGAAGGCCCCTTTGGCACCTATGACCAGAACCAGCTGCAACGCGGTCTTCAGGTCTATACCGAGGTCTGTGCGGCCTGCCACGGCCTGAAATACGTGCCGCTGCGCACGCTGGGCGACGAGGGTGGCATCGGCTGGACCGACGAACAGGTCCGCGCCTATGCGTCCGAGACTTTCTCGGTCTATGACCCGGAACTGGAAGACGATCGCCCGGCGATCCCGACCGATCACTTTCCGGCCAACACCGCCGCAGGCGCCCCGGACCTCAGCATGATGGCCAAGGCGCGCGCGGGCTTCCACGGCCCCTACGGTCTGGGCATCAACCAGTTGTTCAAGGGGATCGGCGGCGCGGAATACATCGCCTCGCTGCTGACCGGCTATACCGGTGAGGAAAAGGAAGAGGCAGGTTCGATCCTGTACGAGAACACCGCCTTCCCGGGTGGCTGGATCTCGATGGCGCCGCCGCTGAGCGACGAGCAGGTGGAATTTGCCGATGGTCACGCCAATGACCTGCACCACATGGCGGCTGACGTTTCGGCCTTCCTCATGTGGGCGGCCGAGCCCAAGATGATGGCTCGCAAGCAGGCCGGTCTGGTCGGCGTGATCTTTCTGACCATCCTGGCCAGCATGCTGTACCTGACCAACAAGCGCCTCTGGGCACCGCACAAGGGCAAGAAGCACTAAGCCGCTTCGACGCTTTGGTTTCGGAAACCCCCGCACCCCGGTGCGGGGTTTTCTTTTGCCGATCCACCGCCTGGCCGCGCGTCGGGCCTGCCGGCAAAGAGACGGGGCGCGATCAGTTCCATCTTTCCGGGTGACTGGACCGGAGCGGTCGTGGAAGAGACCGCGCGCCAGACCGCATCGGGGCAGCGCGACCCGCGGTTGACTTGAGACTGGTTCGGCGAGGTCTGCCCGAAACGCGCATCAGCACGCGCTTATATCGGGGGGATAAGCCTTTGGCCCATGGTGGCGGGGGGCTGTCGCGGCCAGCTTCGTGTCGTGTCGGCGGATGTCCCGCCGGCCCTGACCGAAGGAGAATCCGAGATGAAAACCCTGTCTCTTGTTGCCGCGCTGGCTCTGGCCGCCGCCCCCGTGTTTGCCATGGACCTGACCACCGAAACCGTGTTGGGCACGACCGAGGAAGCTGTCCGCGCCAGCCTGAAGGACCTTGGATACGAGGTGCGCAAGACCGAGGCCGAGGACGGCAAGATCGAGGCCTATGTGGTCAAGGACAAGACCATGGCCGAGGTCGATGTCGATCTGACGACCGGCAAGGTCGTCAAGATCAAGACGAAATGACCGGTCGGGTGGCCGGGGAACGCGGCGGGCGCATGGGCGCCCGCACCTACCGGGTGTGGGACCCTTTGGTGCGCATCACCCATTGGGGCGTCGCCCTGGGCGTGCTGCTGAACGCGGGCGTCACCGACCCGGACGGCCGGTTGCACGAGCAGGTCGGCTATGCGGTGCTGGGTCTGGTTGTGCTGCGCCTCTTGTGGTGTATCGTGGGCCCGAAAACGGCGCGGTTCACCACTTTCTCCCCGTCCCCGGCTGCGGCCATGGGGCATCTACGGGACATGCTGAGCGGGGACCGCGCGGTGCATCTGTCTCATAACCCGCTGGGGGCGCTGATGGTCTATAACCTGTGGCTTACACTGCTGGCCTTGTCGGCGACCGGGATCATGATGGGAACCGTTGCCTTTTTCGGTGCCGACTGGGTCGAGGAGCTGCACGAGGCGGCTTATGGCTGGCTGATGCTGTCGGTCGCCCTGCATGTGGGTGGCGTGATCTTTGACCAGTGGCGGACGGGGGTGCCCCTGGTGCGGGCGATGGTCAACGGGCGCAAACAGGTCGCGGGTGACAGGCCGGTCAAATGATCTTTGCGGTCGGAAAACTGCTGCGGCCCGGCGGCGCGGATGAGCGCCGGGCCGCGGTCCTGGCCTGGATGACCACGATCCAGGCGCTGTGCGCGCTGTTCTTCATCGGCGATGTTGCATTCGACCTCTATGCCGGTGACGGGCAGGCGCTGGGTCATTTGTGGATGGAAAGCTTTGTCGCGGTGGTGCTGCTTTTGGGGCTGGGGGTTCTGATCGTCGAGCTGCGCCAGCTCTTGTTGCGCATGGACCGGGTCACCGCCGGGCTGATGGCGGCGCGGGGCGAGATGGCGGAGGTGATCGAGGCGTTCTTTTCCACCTGGGGGCTGACGCCCGCTGAACGCGATGTGGCGCTGATGATCCTGAAGGGATTGGACAACGACAGCATCGCCACGGTGCGCGGCCGGGCGGCGGGTACGGTCCGCGCGCAATCGGCGGCGATCTATGCCAAGGCGGGGGTCGATGGGCGAACGCAGTTCCTGAGCCTCTTCATGGAAGAGCTGCTGGCGGATCCGGAGTAGGAGAGGGGCGCTGCCCCTCTTGCCCTGCGGGCAATTCACCCCGGAGTATTTTCGACCAGAAAGAAGCGGGACGGGTTTGGTGGCGAGGCCAGGGCCGAGAGCACCTTGCCTGCGTTGTCCTGCGGGCTGGCGGTGCCGTCGAGCTTCAGATCGTAATTCAGGCCGCTGTGGACATGGGCATGGTCGCGGGCGGCGCTGCCAGAGGGGCGGTTGCCGCGCCGGTGTTCCCTGAGGGTCAGGGTTTCCAGCGGGGCGTGAATGCCGACGAAGAGGAGCGTATGTGTGGCGAGCAGGTGTTGCAGGCGCGCATGCCAGCCGGGCGTGTCGAGGATATGTGCAAGGATCAGGTCGTTGCCGGTATCGGCGAATCCGGCGATGGCGCGGTGAAACCCCTCGAAGAAACCGGACCGGGCGGTGGACCAGTTCGCGTAGGCGGAGGGTGTCCAGGCGCCGCTGTCGCGCAGGTGATCGATGGAGAGATGCAGCCAGGGCCGGTCCGATGCGGCGCGAATCGCGGTGGCGATCGTCGACTTGCCGCTGCTGGACGGGCCATGCAGGAACAGAACCGTCGCCATGGGATGGTTCAGACCGAAAGCTGGCTGCCCGAGGTGCCGGTTATCTTGGCGGTGACGATCTCGCCTTCGGGCTGGGGCGTGGCAAAGGCAACCTCGGTAAACTGTTCCGTGCGGCCCATGTGCGGGCTTTCCATCAGGATGCGGTGGCTGCGGCCGACCTGTTCGGCAAGGTGCAGCGCCACGCGCCTGTCGCCTGCGGCGCGCAGGCGGGCGGCGCGGTCCTTGATGATCATGCCGTTCACCTGACTGGGGATCCTGGCGGCGGGCGTGCCCTCGCGCCGGGAATAGGGAAAGACATGCAGCCAGGTCAGGTGGCAGTCGTCGACCAGTTTCAGCGAGTTTTCGAAATGCGCCTCGGTCTCGGTCGGGAATCCGGCGATGATATCGGCGCCGAAGGTCATCTCGGGGCGCAGGCTGCGGGCCTCTTCAGCAAAGCGGATGGCGTCGTCGCGCAGGTGGCGGCGCTTCATCCGTTTCAGGATCAGGTCGTCGCCATGTTGCAGGCTGAGATGCAGATGCGGCATCAGGCGCGGTTCGGTGGCGATGGCCTGCATCAGGTTCTCGTCCACCTCGATCGAGTCGATGGAACTGATCCTGAGGCGCGGCAGGTCGGGCACCAGCCGCAGGATGCGCATCACCAGATCGCCCAGTTTAGGGCTTGCGGGCAGGTCGGCGCCCCAGGAGGTGAGGTCTACCCCGGTCAGCACCACCTCGTTATAGCCGCGATCCACCAGCCGCTTGATCTGGTCCACCACCACGCCCGCCGGAACGCTGCGCGAGTTGCCGCGGCCATAGGGGATGATGCAGAAGGTGCAGCGGTGATCGCAGCCGTTCTGCACCTGAACATAGGCGCGGGACCGGGTGCCGAAGCCGTCGATCAGGTGACCGGCGGTTTCGGTGACGCTCATGATGTCGTCTACCTGCACCGTCTCGGTCTCGCCGATGAAATCGGCGGCCATGCTCTTCCATGTCTCGGGCCGCATCTTTTCGGTATTGCCGATCACCGCGTCGACCTCTGTCATGGCGGTGAAGGTCTCGGGTTCGGTCTGGGCGGCGCAGCCGGTGACGATCAGGCGTGCGGTGGGGTTCTCGCGGCGCAGGCGGCGGATTTCCTGACGGGCCTTGCGCACGGCTTCGGCCGTGACGGCGCAGGTGTTGACGATGACGGCGTTGCCCAGCCCCGCCTGGGCCGACAGTTCCTTCATCGCTTCCGTCTCATAGGCGTTGAGACGACAGCCGAGCGTGGTGAACTTTGGCGCGCTCATCCCAGGCTGGCCAGGAATTCGGGCGTCAGCGTGGCGCTGAAGACATGCATGGTGGGGCCGGTCATCCAGACCCCGTCCTCGCGCCAGTCGATCAAGAGCGTGCCGCCGTCGAGGTCGATCTGCACCTTGCGGCCCGTCAGGCCCCGGCGCGCGGCGGCCACGGCCGTCGCACAGGAGGAGGAGCCAGAGGCCAGGGTGATGCCGACGCCACGCTCCCAGACCCGCATGCGGATATGGTCGGGGCCGATCACCTGGGCCACCTGCACATTGGTGCGTTGCGGGTAGAGCGGGTGATGTTCGTAGCGGGCGCCGAACTCGGCCAGCGGGATCGCTTCGGCATCGGCCACGAAGAAGGTGCAATGGGGATTGCCCATGCCGGTGGCGGTCGGGCCGCCCTCGATGGGCAGTTCCAGCGTATCCATCTCTTCGGCCAGAGGGATCTCGTGCCACAGGAGTTGCGGCGCCCCCATGTTGACCGAGGTCAGCCCATCGCCCGCATCGCGCGCATAAAGATCGCCACGATCGGTGGTCAGATGCAACTCGGTCTTGCCGGTCTCGTCCATCAGATGCCGTGCGATGCAGCGGGTGGCGTTGCCACAGGCGGCCGAGGTCGAGCCGTCGGCGTTCAGAAACACCAGATGCGCGTCGCCCTTGCCCGGCTCGATCAGCGCCAACTGATCGAATCCAACGCCGAAATGGCGATGCGCGATGCCCTGGGCCATCGCTGGCGACACCGCGACCGGATGCGTGCGTGCGTCGACAACGACAAAGTCGTTGCCCAGCCCGTGCATCTTCATGAAGGTCAAAGCGGTGTTCTGCTGCTGCGTCATGGCGGCCATATAGCGCCGGGCCAGAAAATATTCCAGCCCGCCGGAAAGATTCCGGAAAAAAGGGGTTGACCCCCCCCGGCCACCTGCCTAATTAGGCCGCCTATCGGGTCGCCGGATACGCCGGAAACGAAAGCGACACGAGGCGCAAATAAGCTCTTGAACCACCTCGGTGAAATGGCTTAGAGAGCGCCACGGATCGAAAGATCGGACAAAAGAGTGGGCCGTTAGCTCAGTTGGTAGAGCAACTGACTTTTAATCAGTGGGTCACAGGTTCGAATCCTGTACGGCTCACCACTCCAAACTCGACGCCGAAAAAACCTCCCAAAGCCTTGAGGGGTAGGGTGGTTTTTGCGGTTCGAGCACCCTCCTTTCGGCAATAGGTCAAGTTGTCGGAGAAGACCAGTTTCATGACTGCCCCCTTGTCTTCCAGGCGGTCGGAAATCCATATATTCCAAGGGTTTGCCAGAAATTCGAAAGCGGATCGAAACACATCGGCAAAGGGGGTGACCGGCTTGCCTGTGTTTGCCAATTGTCCGGTCAGAAACAGCTTCTGTTCCTCCATTTCCTTCACGCGGGACTCGTAGGCAACAACCAGAGTTGGGCTGTCTGTATCGACCAGTCGATCCACAAGCTGATTGGTCTTGCGATCGAGTTGGTTGATTTGCCTTTGAATCGCTTCCTTGTCTTGCTCAACGGATTGTTCCTGGGCGGTCCAAAGGTCTTTGAACATTTCAAAGGCCGTTTTAAACAGGCCGACGCCGGGTTTCAGCTCTTTCAGCAGCGCTTCGAATTCCCCTTCCAGCTTGTCGCGCCGAATGGATTTGCGGTAGTCATCGCAGCCTTTGGTCTTGCAGAGATAGTACGGATACTTCCTGTTGCGACCTTTCGACCACGCCGCCGTCAGAGGCTTGTTGCAGCAGGCGCAGGCGATGAAGCCACGAAGCGGGAAGTCTTCTCGCTAATGTCCTTCCGAGCTGGCGCGTAACCCTCGATGGCTTCCTGTATCTGGGAGGCGACCGGTTCATGGCGCAACATCAGTTTGCCGTGCTCTTTGGTCTTGTGGGATTTGTAGCCATGCGGCAGCTGGAAACACCAATAGCCTGCCTTCAAGCGCGCTTCTCTGCGCACCCCCGTTTCATCCCCCGGGCCAGGCTCTCGCCATATCGGCCCATAATCAGCCATCGCTTTCCTGCCACCAAAGAGGAGGTGAGCTCGAGTCAAGTCATGGCAATTGTGCGAACGCCTAAGATCTAGAGCGCATCTTCCTTGCTTGCACCTTGAGCGCAGCAGGAGCTGTCCATTTTGTCTCCGGGATTCACAGATGATCGTTTTTGCGGTACACGATCGTGCGAATGCTTTCTCGCTTGCGCTTGCCCCCTTGAAGCACCCCTGTCACACCTCCTTCGTGGCCGAATTCAGTATTCAGAAGGGTAACCAATCCTTCTTCGGAGATACCGCAAGGGTCCAGGGTGCTGACCTGATCGGGCAGGAAATCCTGGGCGTGGTCGAGCAGCAGCGCACCGCCCGGTGTCAAACAGGATATCCAGGCGGCAAGAGCCTTGACCGGATCGTAGGAGTGGTCCCACGAATTGGAGTAGATAAAATCGGTTGCTCCTATCCACTCGGGCTTTACCTCGTGAAAGTCCCATTGGATCGTGTCCGGGAAATCTTCGGCGGTGTCCGAGATCTCTGTCCCAATGACCTTTGGCTGACCCGGCAGATGTTCCCGGAACCAACGCTGCTCAAACCCCTGTCTTGTCCCATGACACAGGCCGAACTTCGGTGTCAGCCCAATTGACAACAGATGCCCGGCCAACAGTTCGATATGTTCATGCGGTACCCATTGCCAATCCAGTTTGTACTTGTTCCCGCGGGTCTGAACCTCGCGGTACAGGTCATAATCGAATTTGCCGTCCCGTTCGAAACTGACTATCCGGAGGCCCCCGTGTTCCTTGATAGGAAGGTCCGCAGCGTTCTGGTTGATGAATTGTTTGAAAGCGCGGCGCTTTTCGCGACGTGTCTGTTCCATGCTCTGCCTCAAGTTTTTTTCAACCTAGCATTTGGTAGTGCGGAAGGGTCAAAGGAAAAAAGGAAGGCTTGGTGGTCCGTCATCCATTGTCATCTCCAGGCAACAGGAATTGTGGTCACCACCCCTCGGCCTGGGCTCTGGACCCATTGGTTTTGTCGCTGTCGTTACCGGGTGGTGATTCAACCGCCTGAACTTCGGGAGGCGAAATGAGCAGTCTTTTCCGGCCGACCGAGGAGCGGATGGATCGCACCATCAAACCCTGAGATCAAACATCCAGGGACGCGTTGATTGCTGCCGAACCCGGCTGGGAAAGGGCGTTTGTCCTCTGTCAACTTTGGGCGAGGGCAGGGCGCAGCCCCAGAGCCCTTAAGGGCAAGGGCTGCGGGGTTGCTTCAGGCTTCGGCCTTGCTGCCCTTGAGCACGTATTTGCAGTCGCAATAGGGGCATTCGACCCAGCCGGTATCCTCGGGGATCTGCAACCATACCCGCGGGTGTCCCAATGCGCCTTCGCCCCCGTCGCAGGCAACGCGGCTTTTCTCGACGATCTTGGTTTCCGGCGCTTCGATGGTCATCGCTTGAGGGCCCTTCTTGAGGTTGTCGGCAGTGCGGACATGGATTAGGTGCGTTTATGAGCGACAAGTCGAGCAGGAGCAAGACCCGCGCATGACCGAAGACGCGATCCGTATCGAAGGTTTGACCAAGACCTATCGTGGCAGCCACGGGCAGCCCGAAAAACACGCGCTCAGGGGGATCGACCTGCGCGTGCCGCGCGGGTCGGTGTTTGGCCTCTTGGGGCCGAACGGGGCTGGGAAATCCACGCTGATCAATATCCTGGCGGGATTGGTAACCAAGACCGCCGGAAAGGTGACGATCTGGGGTTTTGATCAGGACCAGAACCCGCGCCAGTCGCGCGCCGCCATCGGCGTGATGCCGCAGGAGCTGAACCTGGATCCCTTCTTTACCCCGCGCGGGGCGCTTGAGGTGCAGGCGGGGCTTTACGGTGTGCCTAAATCGCAGCGATGGAGCGACGAGATCCTGGCGCTGGTCGGCCTGAGCGACAAGGCCGAATCCTATGCCCGTACGCTGTCGGGGGGCATGCGGCGGCGGCTGTTGCTGGGCAAGGCGCTGGTGCATCGGCCACAGGTGCTGGTGCTGGACGAACCCACCGCCGGGGTCGATATCGAGTTGCGCCAGATGCTCTGGGCCAATGTGCGCAAGCTGAATGCCGAGGGCATGACTATCATCCTGACCACCCATTACCTGGAAGAGGCGCAGGAGATGTGCGACGAGATCGCCATCATCAACCAGGGCAGCGTGGTGGCGCGGGACAGTACCGCAAACCTGCTGGGGCGGCTCGATGCGCGGGCGATGGTGATCCAGCCCGACGGCCCGGTATCGGTCCTGCCACAGGGGCCGGGGATCGCGGCCGAGGCGCGTGCCGACGGCACGCTTGCCCTGCGCTATCACAGCCGCCAGACCAGTGCCGAAGACGTTCTGGCCGCCGTCCGCGCAGCCGGTATCCACATTCGCGACGTGCGGACCGAGCAGGCGAATCTCGAAGACGTGTTCCTCGCCCTTACCTCGGCACGGTGACGGCGCCCGGTGTTTCGGCGCCGGTGGTGGCCACGTAGGTGGCGTCGTAATCGCTGCGAAGCGTGCCCATCACCCGGTCCCAGAACAGGAAGTACAGCCCGTAATTGCCGGTGAACCTCCCGTGGTGCTGGTTATGCGCGACCGAGGTGTTGATCCAGCGGCCCAGCCAATGCTTGTGAAACCCGCGCGGGTAGAGCTCGAACCCCAGGTGGCCATAGACGTTATAGGCGATCTGGAAGATGAAGAAATACATCACCGCCGCCCAATGCACCGGTAGGGTAAAGGCGATGATCGGCAGGATGCCGACCTCCAGCACCGCCTCGATCGGGTGAAAGGCATAGGCCGTCCAGGGGGATGGGTTGGTCGAGCGGTGATGTACCAGATGCACGTGGCGATAGAGTGCCCGGGTGTGCATCAACCGGTGTACCCAGTAGAAATAGGTGTCATGCAGCACCAGCATCCAGACAAAGGTGAAGGCCAGATATCCCCAGCCCTGGCTGCCCATCGAGCCGCCATAGATATTGGTCTGGTCGCGAAACACGAAAAAGATCAGCGACGAGATCACTGCAAAGATGCCAACCGAGATCAGGGAAAACACCAGATCGCGGCCATAGTCGGTCAGCCGGGGCCAGCGTTTCTGGATCTTGCGCGGCCACATCGCACGGCGCAGCAACAGGTAGAACAGGCCGAAGGCTCCGGCCGCAAAAAACAGGTACCGCTGCACGATGCGCAGCGATTCCTCGACCACGAAACGGATCAACTCTGTATCCAAAGGCGCCCCCTGCGTCCCCTTGGGCACAGTCTACAGGTCGGGGCGCGAAAGTCACCGGGTCAGGCGCGATCAATCCGTGCCTGATAGCAGTTGTTGCGGGCCGAGCGCACATGAACATAGGCCACGTCGGCGCGCGACAAGATCGCCTCTGTCGCCGTCATCAGCGCCGCTGTTGGCACGACTTGACCCGTGCCATAGACGATACGGTCGTTTTGCCCGTAGCCCTTGATCAGGTAATCGGGCGAACTGGTCAGCACTTCGGGCAGGGTGCCGTCGTCGATATGGCGAGTGCAGGGGTCGGCACACAGAAAGATCGGCCCGGTCTCGGCATAGGGGTGCAGCGCGGCAAAGGGGCGGTGGGCAAGGATCAGCATGTCCGCCCCTTCGGGAATTTGGCGCAGGCAATGGCGGCACGGGTTTCCGGCCCCGTCGGAAACGGCGCGTTCGGGTCGGTTGCCATAGGCGTCGGGCTGGCCTGATTGCAGGGCGCGGACCTCGTCCGTGGGCAGGGCGGTGATGCGGATCATGTCGGGATCTCCTATCCGGTTTTCCCGACTATTGCTCAGGCAGCGCGGCCTTCGCGACCCGGTTCCTGCGGGTTCAGCCGCAGGTCAGCCCGGTCACGATGCCGTTGGCATCGGTCGCCGCGTTCAGGCGGTTGGGTTGGTAATCCTGAGTAACCAGCGTATCGGGTCCAATTACCCGTGCCCCTTCGGGCAGCCGACCCATATTGTCCGCGACCGGTTGGCCTATCATGTCCTCCAGCCCTTCGCCCTTGCAGATACTCAGGTCGATCGCAGCGGGTTCTGCAACCGGGGTTTCCTCAACCGTGTCGGCGCAGCCGGCCAGCAAGAGAAAAACGGGGGCTAGTCTGTACATTGGCGTTCCCTTTTTGACAAATGTCGGTTCCGTGTGGTCAGGTGCGGTCAAAACCTGACACGAAACGAATGTAGATGAAACCCGGTCCTTGGGTCGGGGAAATGAAGACCTGACAGGGAGATAGAGAATATGCGGACGCGCGCGGCGGTAGCGGTTGAGGCGGGCAAGCCTCTGGAAGTGATGGAAGTGAACCTCGAAGGGCCGAAGGCCGGTGAGGTCCTGGTCGAGATCAAGGCGACCGGTATCTGTCACACGGACGAGTTCACGCTCTCGGGCGCCGACCCGGAGGGGCTGTTCCCAGCGATCCTGGGTCATGAGGGCGCGGGCGTGGTGCTGGAAGTGGGCGAAGGCGTCACCAGCCTGAAACCCGGCGATCACGTGATCCCGCTCTACACCCCCGAATGCCGCCAGTGCGAATATTGCCTGAGCGGCAAGACCAACCTGTGCCAGGCCATTCGCGCCACCCAGGGCAAGGGCCTGATGCCCGACGGCACCACCCGGTTTTCCATGCTCGATGGCACGCCGATCCTGCATTACATGGGCTGCTC
>NZ_JAAGOX010000008.1 GCF_010500245.1 Ruegeria sp. PrR005 | reverse complement strand
CTTGTGCCGCTTGTTTGCCATTCTCTGTCCTCCGTTCCCTATACATAACGGTGGACCAATTCAGATGGGGCATTTCAACTTGATCGCGGCTACTGCCACTTTCGCCTTGAAGGCCGGGCTGTGGTTCCGGCGCGGTCGTCTTGTCATGCTCTTCTCCTCGCTCGCAGCATCATGCTGCTGTCGCGCGGAAAATCCACTTATACTGGCTGTTCAGTTTTTAGGAACCGTCTCGTGTTAACACTGGTTTAACCATGTTGGCCACAATCTACGATGGCCACGATTTCGTGACGACAGGAACGCACCGAATGGATATATGTCCCATCTACACCCCCCTGAAACTCTCTGAAGTTGTGGACGCATTTGCAATGCTTGGTTACAGCGCCGAGGACTGTCTTCGCTTGGGGTATCTGATCCCGTCAATCCACCTTCCAAGCCGTGGCAGTCAACCGATTAGCTACTACAACCTATATGATGTGCTCAGAGGGGGGTTATGTGCCGAGTTTGTGAAGCTCGGATACTATCGGGTCGAGCTCTTGGCGGATATCGTGAGCGATTGCCTCGCAATTTCTCTAACAGTTCATGACAGAGCGGTGTCCCCGACGGTATCTGTCCGGGTAGAAATGTTTGCCCGACTTCGGGAAGAGATTGAGAAACAAGAGGCACTGGAATGTTTTACGTTCGACTTGAGTTCACGACCACAGCTCTCGAGACTGGCCACCATAGCATTTCGCCTGTGGCAGGCCCTGACAAGATGGTTCTATGACTTCTTATGTGCTACCCAACACGCCCTCGGTGGTTGCCAGAGTTTCCGCCGAAGTGCTGATGTTGAAGCCCTCCATCAACTCGTCGGTCGGTCGGTTTCCTATGCCGTGAGAAGTCCAGCGTTACGTCGTTCGCATAGGCCCAGAGACCAAGCTCGTGCGAGATGAACTCGCTTCCGTTGTCGACATTGATGCCCGCCATTCATCCCCCACTCTATCCCCCACTCGTGGTGTGTCATGTTACACCTGTATGAGACAGCTTGATACAGCCCAAAGGTTACAAAATGTAACAGTCAAAGGGATTTGAGGCAGTCTGACACATGTTGCATTATGGATTTGGTTCCCGTCGCCCGCTCCAGAAATTTTTCTCCGTAACATTGCAGGTATCCGAGTTCGTTGCAGGTGCAGCACTTGGGGCAACGAACGCCACCCTGCCACGGAACGCGGCGACGGGTGGCGATCCTTTTGTCGAATGGTGGCGCTTGGTCCGGCGTCCGATGCGATCGTTTTCCGGTTGGATCCGCCGGTGGGCGCTGGTATTGGAAACCTGTACCGACCTGTACAAAACGGCCAATACCGGCCTCAGAACCCGTACAAAACGGTCAATTCGACGGTTGCGGCGGGCCCGGCGCCGTGGTCGGCAAACTTGCGTCAATTCGGCCTTTCGGACGTTGATTGCTTGACCCCGGGCCGGGACGAGGCCAAGAAGCTGAGCCTAGACCCGCCGATGCGGGGACATCAGACGCACAGGCAGGACGGCACACCGCATGGCACGATCAAACCCGGCACCCGGAGCGACCGAACAGCGCGCAACTTCAAAGAAGGTTGGTGTGCTGGCCGCGCTCTGGCCCTTCATCGCACCCTATAAGGCGCTGATGTTCGGCGCGTTGGCGGCGCTTGTCCTGACCGCCACGACATCGCTGGTCCTGCCGCTGGCCGTGCGTCGGGTGGTGGACAATTTCCGTATTGAAAACGGTGACATGCTGGATGTCTACTTCATGGCGGCGCTGGGGGTCGCGGCCGTCCTGGCGCTGGGCACCGGGCTTCGCTACACCCTTGTCACCCGGCTGGGCGAACGCGTGGTTGCCGATATCCGCAAGGCGGTGTTCGACCGCGTCATCGGCATGAGCCCGGAGTTCTTTGAGCGCATCATGACCGGCGAGGTGCTGAGCCGGATCACCACCGACACCACGCTGATCCAGTCGGTGCTCGGCTCGTCCGCGTCGATCGCCTTGCGCAACCTGCTGATGTTCATGGGCGGGCTTGTTCTGATGCTGCTCACCTCGGCCAAGTTGACGGCGATGGTGTTGCTGATCGTGCCACTTGTTCTGGTGCCGATCCTGGTGCTGGGCCGCCGCCTGCGCGCCATCAGCCGCGAGAACCAGGACTGGATTGCCGCCAGTTCCGGCAACGCGGGCGAGGCGCTGGGCGCGGTACAGACCGTGCAATCCTATACCAACGAAACCGCCAGTCGCGCGGCCTTTGCGCAGGTGACCGAAACCGCTTATGACGTCTCGCGCCGCCGCATCACCACGCGGGCGGTTCTGACGGTGATCGTCATCTTCCTCGTATTTTCGGGCATTGTGGGCGTATTGTGGATGGGGGCCAACGACGTGCGTGCGGGCCTCATGACCGAGGGCACTCTGATCCAGTTCGTGATCTATTCGGTGATCATGGCGGGCGCGGTGGCGGCGCTGTCCGAGATCTGGAGCGAACTGCAACGCGCCGCAGGCGCGACCGAGCGGTTGGTGGAATTGCTTAATACCGACGATACGGTGAACGATCCCGCGGCCCCGGCGACGCTGGTACTGCCGGTGCGGGGCGAAATCACCTTTGAAAATGTGAGCTTCCGCTATCCGGCGCGGCCCGATCAGGTGGCGCTTGACGGCATGAGCCTGACCGTGCAGCCGGGCGAGACGGTGGCCTTTGTCGGCCCCTCGGGCGCAGGCAAGACCACGGTGATCCAGCTGATCCAGCGGTTCTATGACCCGCAATCGGGCCGGGTGCTGCTGGACGGGCAGGACCTGACCACGCTGGCACGCGCTGATTTCCGTCGCCACATGGCGCTGGTGCCGCAGGACCCGGTGATCTTTGCTGCTTCGGCGCGGGAAAACATCCGCTTTGGCCGCCCCTCGGCCTCTGACGCCGAGGTCGAGGACGCCGCCCGCGCCGCCGCCGCGCATGAGTTCATCGCGGCCCTGCCCGAAGGCTATGACAGCTTTGTGGGCGAACGCGGGGTGATGCTGTCGGGCGGCCAGAAACAACGTATCGCCATCGCTCGCGCCATCCTGCGCGACGCGCCGGTGCTGCTCTTGGACGAGGCGACCTCAGCGCTCGACGCCGAAAGCGAGCGCGCGGTGCAACAGGCGGTCGAACGGCTGAGCGCCGACCGCACCACGCTGATCGTGGCGCATCGCCTCGCGACGGTGAAAAAGGCCGACCGCATCGTGGTGCTCGAGGCGGGTCGCATCGTCGCGCAGGGCACGCATGACGAGCTGGTGGCAGGCGGCGGGCTTTATGCCCGGTTGGCGCGGCTTCAGTTCACCGATGGGCTTGCGGCTGAATAATTCCCCTTATCCTGGCCGTACCCTCCCTCCATCTTCGGCGGTGAAAAACCAAAGGAGACAGAGATGGGCTTGTGGAGCTTTGTAAAAGACAGCGGCAAGAAACTCTTTGGCGGCGGTGACGAAGACCCGCAGGTCGAGGCGCTGCAAAAGGAGATCGCGGATCTGGGCCTGGATGCCAGCGGCGTCGAAATCTCGGTCGAGGGCGATACCGTGAAACTGGCAGGCGCAGCCGCCAGCGACGAGTTGAAGGAAAAGATCATCCTGGCCGTCGGCAATGTCGAGGGGGTCGGCGCCGTCGATGACCAGACCACCGGGGGCGGTTCCGAACCGGTGTTCCACACCGTGGCCAAGGGCGACACACTTTGGGCGATAGCCGAAAAGACCCTGGGCAAGGGCGCCCGCTATAACGAGATTTTCGAGGCCAACCGCCCGATGCTCAGCCATCCTGACAAGATCTATCCCGGCCAAATGCTGCGTATTCCGCAAGCCTGAAATCCCTCATCGGGCACGGGGAAGGGGCGGCCCGTCGGGCCGCCCCATTTTTTCTCAGGCTTGAGAGCCAGGGTCGCAACGTCATCTTTGATCCGCCGTTGCGTCATTGGCGCTTTATCTGGTGCATCCGGGTAAGCGCCAGCTTGCGCCGGGATGCGTTTCTTCGCATCTTGGTCACAAAGGATGGAATGGCCCGGGAAACGGGCCTTTTGGGGAGGATCGCATATGCCGTTTGCCGGGCTCGAAGACCGCGCGCGTGTTGAAAACGAAATGCCGTGGGAGGACCGGGATGTTCCGGTGACCCTGCACCAGCTTCTGTCGCGGACAGCCGGAAAATTCCCGAACCGGAGTGCGATAAGCTATCAGCTGTTGTCCGGCCCGACCGACAAGGCCGAGACGCTGACCTGGTCGGATCTTCTGGCCAAGACCAACCAGGCGGCCAACCTGTTCCGCAAGCTGGGTGTCGGGGAAAAGGATGTCGTGGCCTATGTCCTGCCCAACACCAACGAGACGCTGATCACCCTGCTGGGCGGCGCGGTCGCGGGTATTGCGAACCCGATCAACCCGCTGTTGGAGCCCGAGCAGATCGCCGCGATCCTGCGCGAGACCAATGCCAAGGTGGTCGTCACGCTCAGACCCTTTCCCAAGACCGATATCGCGCAAAAGGTGGCCGAGGCGGTGCGCCACGCACCGCAAGTGACAACCGTGCTCGAGGTCGATCTGAACCGTTATCTGACGCCGCCGAAATCCTGGATCGTGCCGCTGGTACGCCCCAAGATGGCGGATAAAGAGCACCTGGCCCATGCCGATTATCTGAACTTCAACAAGGAGTTGAAGAAGCAGCCGACCGAGTTGCAGTTTGCGGACGCAACCCATGATCGCGTGGCCTGCTACTTCCACACCGGCGGCACCACCGGCATGCCCAAGGTAGCGCAGCACAAGTATTCTGGCCTGATCTACAATGGCTGGCTGGGCCACACGCTGCTCTTCACCGAAGAGGACACCATCATGTGTCCGCTGCCGCTGTTCCATGTGTTCGCCTGTCACGTCATCATGATGGCGGCGATCTCGTCGGGCGCGCATGTGGTGTTCCCGACCCCGGCAGGTTATCGCGGCGATGGCGTGTTCGACAATTTCTGGAAACTGATCGAACGCTGGAAAGTCACCTTTATCATCACCGTGCCCACCGCGATCTCGGCCAAGATGCAGCGCCCGGTCGACGCCGACATCTCGACCGTCAAGACCGCGTTTTCCGGCTCGGCGCCGCTGCCGGTGGAATTGTTCCGCCGGTTCGAGGAAGCGACCGGCGTCACCATCGTCGAAGGTTACGGCTTGACCGAGGCGACCTGTCTGGTGTCCTGCAACCCGGTCGACGGAGAAAAGAAGATCGGTTCGATCGGCATCCCGTTCCCCTATACGGACGTCAGGATCATCAAAGGAACGTCCGACGGACCCCAGGAATGCGCGGTGGACGAGATCGGCGAGATCTGCATCTCGAACCCTGGCGTCTATGCCGGTCATACCTATACCGAAGAGGACAAGAACAAGGACCTCTTCTACTACGGCACCCATCTGCGCACCGGCGATCTGGGCAGGTTCGATGCGGATGGCTATCTCTGGATCACCGGCCGGGCCAAGGACCTGATCATTCGCGGCGGCCACAATATCGACCCCGCCGAGATCGAAGAGGCGCTCTTGGGTCATCCGGCGGTGGCCTTTGCCGGAGCCATCGGCCAGCCCGATGCCCATGCGGGCGAGGTGCCCTGCGCCTTTGTCGAGCTGGTGGGCGGTGCCACCGCGACCGAGGCCGAGTTGCTGGAATACTGCAAGGTGCATGTCCACGAGCGCGCCGCGCATCCCAAGCATATGACCATCCTGCCGGAACTGCCCAAGACGGCGGTGGGCAAGGTGTTCAAGCCCGACCTGCGCAAGAATGCCATCACCCGGGTCTATAACGGAGCCCTGGCCGACGCAGGGGTCGCGGCCCGCGTGGTGTCTGTCATCGACGACAAGAAGCGCGGCCTTGTTGCGCAGCTTGACGCCAAGGGAAGCTCGGAACAGGATGTGGCAAAGGTCCTGGGCGCCTATACGCGACCCTGGGAATGGGCAGCCTGAACGGGGAACACATGGACTATAGCCGGCTGATCGACGCGGAAACCTGGGCGTTCATCCGGCGAACCGCCGAAAGCTATCCCGACGATGCCGTCACGCTGGACATCGAAGGGCAGAGGCGGGTCTATGACAGCATGTGCCGCGCCTTTTACCGGGGGCGGCCGGAGCGGATCAAAACCGAGGACCGGGACGCAAACGGCGTGCCGGTCCGCGTCTATTGGGCGGGGCATCCCACGCGCACCGTTGTCTATGCCCATGGCGGCGGGTTCATCCTGGGCGGTCTCGACAGCCATGATGATGTCTGCGCCGAGATCTGCGCCCAGACAGGATATCGCGTGGTTGCTGTCGATTACCGGCTTTGCCCCGAGCATTGCCACCCGGTCCAGTTCAACGATTGCCGGACAGCGGTGGAATGGGCCGAGGCCGAGTTTCACGACCCCATCGTGCTGGCCGGGGACAGTGCTGGCGGCAATCTGGTGGCGGCGGTCGCGCATGCGGTGCGCGGCCGGTCGAAATCCATCCTGGGGCAGGTGCTGATCTATCCGGTCCTGGCCGCCAGTGGCGAGGCGCCGTCTTACGCTGAACATGCCGAGGCGCCGATGCTGACCGCCGCAGACGTGGAATTCTATCAGGACATCCGCTTCGATGGTCCCCGTCCGGCGGGCGATCCGACCTGGGCGCCCCTGTCCGACAACGATTTTGCGAACCTGCCGCCTACCGTGGTCATCACCGCCGATTGCGATCCGCTGCGCGATGACGGGCGGATGTATTGCGAGGCGATCACATCCGCCGGTGGCCGCGCGGCCTGGATCAACGAAGAAGGGCTGATCCACGGTTACCTGCGTGCCCGCGGCTCGGTCACGCGCGCGCAGGACAGTTTCGAACGGATCACCGTCGCCATCGAGGCGCTGGGGCAGGGGCTCTGGCCCTACGACTAGGACGGACAGGACGGCCCCGGCTGTTTCCCGAAGTCACTACGCTTTTTGCCATCACTGCCGCATACGTGCTCTGGGCGCTTGGCCCGTCCTGCCCGCCTTTGGACTGCGAACCGATACCGTAAGACTATCCACACAAGGAGGATCAAATGACTCGTGAATACATTGTCGATGTCGCCGGGGTACCTGAATCTCCCTCGCCGATCAGCAATGCGGTTGTCGTCGGAAACACGTGCTGGATCAGCGGTCAGCTTTCGGTTGGCCCCGGGGGTTACATTCCCGGAACCGCGCGTGAGGAAGCAGAGATCGCATTTGGTCACGTCTTCCGTATCGCAGAAGCCGCAGGGTTTTCCCCATCGGACATCGTATATGTCGATCTGGCGTTTGCCGATCTTGATGATCTTCCGCAGGTGAACGCCCTTTACGCGACGCTGTTTGCCCCTGGCCATCGGCCAGCGCGGACAGTCTATCAGGCGGCCCGTCTGCCCTTTGGCGGCAAGGTCAAGGTGCAGGCCATCGCCGCGAGGGAATAGTGCGGCAGGGGTCCAGGCCGCCTGTTTGTCGGCGCGGGTGACCGGGTTCTGTGCCCGGCCACAGGCAGCGGATCATTTCAGAAAGCTTGCGGCTTTCATCGTTTCTGCAATCGGCGCACCCAAACGACCGAGGATAGTGGGCGCCAGTTGCAACTGGTCGATCACGGTTTCTGCGTCGGGCCCCTCGGCATCGCCAAAGTAGTAAAGCGCGGTTTCCTGCTGCAAGGGGCCGCGCCCGCCGTGATGGCCGCGCTCGTCCTGGCCGTGATCGGCAGTGACGATCACCTCATAGCCCAGCTGCCGCCAGCGCGGAATGAAGGGCGCCAGCATCTCGTCCATCACGAAACAGGCGTGGTCCATTTCGTCGCATTCGTGGTAAAACCGGTGCCCCATGCTGTCCAGCGTGCAGGTGTGCAGGATGCCATAGTTCAGCCCGAACCGCAGGCAAAGGTTGGTCAGCGTCGCGAACAGGTCCACGTCCGAGGGCGTCATCTGATTGTCATGCCCGTATCCGGTCATGGTGTGGAACCGGCCATGGTTGATGGTCTGGCTTTCGGGTTCGTCATACTCGATGTCGCGCACGTAATCGAACGGGTGGCGGTTAAAGAACTGCGACCAGAAACTGTGCGTGACCGCTCCGGTCACGCCGCCGCCCGCGCGCACCTGGCTGAAGACGTCCTTGTGCGACAGGCGGAACACGTTGCCGTTGCCGGTGCAGCCATGCTCTTGCGGGCTCACGCCGGTATGGATCGAGGCATAGCAACTGGCTGAGGTCGAGGGCAGCACCGCGCGGTGTTTCCAGACCCGCGCCTCGCCACTGTCCACCCAGCCTTCGAGATTGCCGAACAACCGGCGGAAGTTCCGATAGGGGACGCCGTCGAGAATGATGAGGAGGAGCTTGCGGTTCATGCTGGGGTCCCTGCGTTGGTCGTCTGCGTTCGATTCGAGCCTGACCGGCTCTGCCTGGCAAGTCATGCCCGTTTGCGTCGAAAAGGAAACCCGGAACGTCAGAAATGTTCAGTCATTGTTCCAGCTGACATGCGCAAAACCACCCAAGTTCAATAGGTTGTTTTCTGTAGGTGATCTCACGATTTCGTGATAATCGACGCTTGGGGGCGTGCGTGGCGTGTTTCACGGCACGAGGATATGGAGTTAGCTTTGAAGAGTTTTTGTTTGTCGTCTCTGGCGGCCGCCGTGCTTGCCATCGGACTAGTATCGCCAGCCACAGCACAAGATCGCCCGGGGGCCTATCAGTTGATCCCCAATGCGGTTGCGACCGATGTCACCTACTCTTCGGCGATGATCGACCGACAGGACAACGTGACCAACAAGGTCGCGCTGGCCCTGCGGGCAAGGCAGAATGACATCCTGTTGCAGAACCGGCTCTATCTTGGCGGGCGGGCTTTTGGCTCTGTGATCCACGAGAACACCAATACTGCGGGCAAGTACCCGATCCTGTCCCGGCTGCCGCCCACCCACAAGCCCGGCACGTCCGATACCTATGGCGTGGTCAACGAGATCACGCTGAACGCGACACTCACCCTGCCGATGGTGACCGCCTTTGTGCAGGGAGAATATACCGAGGTCGAATATCCCGGTCAGGACGATATCCAGCTGCGCAAGTACTGGATTGCCATCGGAGACCTGAACGTCTCTCCCTTCTACCTGGCCTTCGGGCGCAAGACGGTAAATTTCGGTAACTTCGCGACCTATGCACCGTTCACCCACAGTCACTCGAACCACTACTTCTGGGCCCAGACCAAGGACCCTCTGATCGAACTGGGCTATGTCAGTGACCGCACCTTGGCCAGTTTCAGCCTGATCCCCGGCCATCGGGGCCTGCGGGTGGTCAATACTCCGGACAATGACGGCGATTACGAAAACTACGCGATCAACGTGTCGCACCGGCTGGATATCGGCAATGACCTGGATCTGACGCTGGGCGGCGGGTTCCTGCGTGGCACGATCTATGACAGCACCATCGCGCACCATCCGCCGACCGCCGGGATCAACCGGGTCTGGAACAGCGCCTATGACCTGAACGCCACGCTGAGCGGGCAAAACTTCGACGTGATGGCGGAATTTACCGAGACGACCAACACCTGGCCCGCAACGGGCCATTCGGTACGTGCGATGACGGTGCAGGGGCGCTACCGCTCCATGCTGCTGGGCAAGCCGACCACCTATTCGCTGAGCGCCAGCCGCGGCGTGCAGGGGGCCGATGGCACCCGCTGGGAGAAGATGGACCAGGTCATTCTGGGGGTCGAGATGCAGATGAACCCGCATTTCCGACTGGGGGCCGAGTATATGTTCAACGACGGGTTCGTGCCGCTCATCATGCCCACGGTCGTGGCCGATGACGGGGTGCGCTCGCACACGGTGATCGTGGGCGCCAAGTTGGATTTCTGACCCGGCGGTCAGGCGGTCTGCGCCTCGCGCGGGCTCTCGGCGAAGATGCTGGGGCGCAGCCACTGCGTGACATTGCGGGTCAGCGCCGGGTCGCCCTGCATATCCATGTCGCCCGCGCGCATGGCCTCGCGATAGGTGCGGTCACCCATCCAGACATCCGCCATTGTGCGCACGGTGCAGTTGAAGAACACATCGACATCCATGCCTGGATCCTTGAGACAGACCTCCGTCCGATCGCCACGCACCACCAGCCACCAGTCCTGCTGTTCCACCAGATCGGCAAACCGGAACTTCAGCACCGCCACCTGACCCGGCAGCTTGGACGGGTCGATGCTGCGTTCCAGGTAGAACAGCAAGAATTCGGCATCGAAATCCTGGTCCAGGATCGTGTGCTTGGCCCAGCAGATGCCCCATTCGCCCAGGTTGAACAGGACCGGCATCAGTGCTTCGCAAGCCGGGGTCGGATGGTACTCGTACCCCTTTTGCCCCGGAATACGGCGACGTGTGATCATGGCCTGCTCTTCCAGCGACTTCAGCCGTGCCGTCAGCAGCGAGGGCGAGATATCGCCCAATCCCCGCTGCAACTCGTTGAACCGGCGCGCGCCCATCAGCAATTCGCGGATGATCAGGATGGTCCAGCGCTCGCCGAGAATTTCGGTTGCCTTGGCGATGGGACAGAACTGGCCGTATTGCATGACGGTAACCCCGGTTTCTTGTTCAGTGCAGTTTCTGTAGTGCGTTCCTTCTGAATCTGTAGTGCTTTGCTACAGGTCCTGAACTATAGCGCGGAATGCATCTTTCGTAACGTCCTCATATCGACCGGGCGAACCGGTCAGGCACAGAGGAGGAAAACCAGATGCCGCTCGTAACCGTTGACGTGATCAAGAACGTGTTCACCCCCGAACAGAAGGCGGACATGGTGCGCCGCGTGACCGAGGCGATGATCGCCGTCGAAGGCGAGAACATGCGCCCCTACACATGGGTCCGGGTTGTCGAGGTGGAAGAGGGCGATTGGGCCATCGGTGGCCAGCCGCTGACCGCCGCCGCCGTTCAGGCCATCGCACAGGGACAGACGGCGGCCTAGGCGGGCCGCAACACGAAAAAGGCCGGGACCCGCCAAGGTTCCCGGCCTTTTTGCGTTTTCCAGCGCGATCAGTTGCCGGCGCTTTCCATCTTGCGGTGGGCCACCACCTCTTCCAGCCAACCCAGCCGCATCTCGGGAACCGAGCTGAGCAAAAGGTCGGTATAGTCGTCGAACGGCGGGCTCAGCACCTGGCTTTTCGAGCCATAGCGTACCACCCGGCCCTGATACATCACCGCGATCGAGTCGCTGATCGCCTTGACCGTCGCCAGATCATGGGTGATGAACAGGTAAGCCACGTTCTCGATCTTTTGCAGGTCCAGCAGCAGTTTCAGGATACCGTCCGCCACAAGGGGATCCAGCGCGCTGGTGACCTCGTCGCAGATGATCATCCTTGGCTTGGCCGCCAGCGACCTTGCGATGCACACTCGCTGTTTCTGGCCGCCCGACAGTTCCGCCGGATAACGGTCGATGAACTTCTCGCCCATCTCGATCTCGTCCAGCAATTCGATGATGCGCTTGCGTTTTTCCGCGCCACGCATGCCGAAATAGAACTCCAGCGGCCGCCCGATGATGGTGCCCACGGTCTGGCGCGGGTTCATCGCCACATCCGCCATCTGGTAGATCATCTGCAATTCGCGCAGATCCTCGCGCGAACGCCCGGCCAGATCGCGGCTGAGTGTCCGACCGGCAAAGGTGATCTCGCCCTCGCGCGGCGGCAACAGGCCGGTGATCACGCGCGCCAGCGTCGACTTGCCCGAGCCGCTCTCCCCCACCACGGCCAGGGTCTGGCCCGGATGCAGGTCGACGGTGACGTCATGCAGCACGTCAAAGGCCAGCCCCTTGTACCGGGCCGAGATGCCCTTGACCGACAGCACCGGCTCGGGCGTGGGCTGTTTCTCCTCATGCTCGATCGAGCGGACCGACACCAGCGCCTGAGTATACTCTTCCTGCGGGCGGTTGATGATCTGGTCGGTCTCACCATATTCGACCATGTCGCCCATCCGCAGCACCATGATGTCGTCGCTCACCTGCGCCACCACCGCTAGGTCGTGGGTGATGTAGAGCGCGCCAACGCCGGTGTCCCGGATCGCGTCCTTGATCGCCATCAGCACGTCGATCTGGGTGGTGACGTCCAGCGCCGTGGTGGGTTCGTCGAACACCACCAGATCGGGCTCGGGGCACAGCGCCAGCGCCGTCATGCACCGCTGCAACTGCCCGCCCGAGACCTGGTGGGGATAGCGCTCGCCGATATTGTCCGGATCGGGCAGGCCCAGCTTGGCAAACAGGGCGCGTGCCCGTGCCTCGGCCTCTTTCTTGGTGAACTTCTTCTGTTCCACTGCCGCCTCGATCACCTGTTCCATGATCTTGCGGGCAGGGTTGAACGATGCTGCCGCCGACTGGCTGACATAGGTGACCTCGCCGCCGCGCAAGCCGCGGATATCCTTGAGCGAGGTCTTGAGGATGTCGCGCCCGTTGACCCAGACCTCGCCGCCGGTGATCTTGACCCCGCCGCGACCATAGGCCATCGAGGCCAGCCCGATGGTCGATTTGCCGGCCCCGGATTCACCGATCAGCCCCAGCACCTTGCCGCGCTCGAGGTCGAAATCGACCCCGTGCACGATTTCGATATCATGGGGCTTTTCGCCCGGCGGATAGACGGTGGCGCCGATCTTGAGGCCACGGACCTTGAGAAGCGGTTCGCTCATCCCCGGCCTCCTTTCAGCGATGTGGTGCGGTTCAGCACCCAGTCGGCCACCAGGTTGACCGAGATGGCCAGGGTGGCGATGGCCACGGCCGGATAAAGCGCCGCGCCGATGCCATAAACGATGCCATCCTTGTTCTCTTTCACGATGCCGCCCCAATCGGCCAGCGGCGGTTGCACGCCCAGGCCCAGGAACGACAGGGTCGAGATGAACAGCACCATGAAGATGAAGCGCAGGCCCAGCTCGGCCACCAGCGGTGACAGGGCGTTAGGCAGGATCTCGCGAAAGATCACCCAGACACGGCCTTCGCCGCGCAGCTTGGCGGCCTCGACATAATCCATCACGTTGATGTCGACTGCCACGGCGCGGGCCAGGCGATAGACGCGGGTGGCGTCGAGAAAGCCCATCACCAGGATCAGCACGGGAATGGTCACAGGCACCATGGCCAGCACCACCAGGGCGGTGATCAGCGAGGGGATCGACATGATCAGATCGACCGTGCGCGACATAAACTGATCGGCCCAGCCGCCCAGCACGGCGGCCAGAAAGCCCAGGATCGACCCGGTGGTAAAGCTGAGGATGGTGGCCATGGTGGCGACAAAGATGGTGGTGCGCCCGCCATAGATCATCCGGCTCAGCAGGTCGCGGCCGATATTGTCGGTGCCCAGCAGATACTCGCTGCTCGACGGCTCCCACACATCGCCCACCACCTCGGCCATGCCATAGGGGGCCAGAAGCGGGGCAAAGATCGCCCCGATGAAATACATTGCCGTCAGGAAAAGGCCGATGGCGGCGGAAATTGGAATGTTCTTCATTTCGGATGCCTCAGTCTGGGATTGGCCAGAATGGCAACGATATCGGCGACCATGTTCAGGCCGATATAGATCGCGGCAAAGATGACCCCGCAGGCCAGCACAACCGGCACGTCACGCTTGGTCACGTGATCGACCAGATACTGCCCCATGCCGGGATAGACGAACACCACCTCGACCACCACGACGCCCACCACCAGATAGGCGAGGTTCAGCATCACCACGTTGACGATCGGCGCGATCGCGTTGGGAAAGGCGTGGCGATAAATGATCTTGAAGTTGGTCAACCCCTTCAACTCGGCAGTTTCGATATAGGCCGATTGCATCACGTTCAGGATCGCGGCGCGGGTCATCCGCATCATATGCGCCAGCACCACCATGGTCAGCACGATCACCGGCAGGGCGATGGCGTTCAGCTTCTGCCCCAGGCTCATGCTGTCATTGATCATCGCCAGCGGCGAGAACATGCCCAGCTTCACAGCGACGAAATAGACCAGAACGTAGCCGATCAGGAATTCGGGGATGGAAATGGTGGTCAGCGTCACCGCCGAGATCACCTTGTCGGGCCAGCGGTTGCGATAGCGCACAGCGAGTAGACCCAGGAAAATCGCCAGCGGCACCGACACGATGGCGGCCCAGAAGGCGAGGAAAAGCGTGTTGCCCAGACGGCCGCCGACCGATTCAGCGATGTCGAGCTTGTTGGTCAGCGATTTGCCCAGATCGCCTTGCAGAATGCCGCCCAGCCATTCGAAGTAGCGCGTCAGCGCAGGACGGTCGAGGCCCATTTCCTCGCGCAGGTTCGCCAGGGACTCGGGGGTTGCGGATTGACCCAGGACGGCTTGCGCGGCGTCTCCGGGAAGCGCTTCGGTCAGGCCGAAAATCAGGGCCGAAGCGCCAAAGAGGAGCATGAGTCCCAGCGCAAGGCGCTGGGACACAAGTTTCACGATCGGGTGCATGCTGCCGGACCCGGATCAGGCAAACCACATTTTGCGGGTGATCTGACCGCTCATCAATTCGCCGTTGGGATCGGTTTCCCAGCCGGCCAGCGTATTGCTGGTGGCATCGACGAAATCGTTGAACATCGGGCAGATCAGGCCACCGGTGTCGCGCAGCAACATTCCCATCTTGGAATAGATCTCCTTGCGCTTGGCCGGATCCAGTTCGGCGCGTGCCTGCAGCAGCATCGCGTCGAAATCGGCGTTCTTGAACTTGGTGTCGTTCCAGTCGGCCGTTGACAGGTACGCGGTCGAGTACATCTGGTCCTGCACCGGACGCCCGCCCCAATACGAGGCGCAGAACGGTTGCACGTTCCAGACTTCGGACCAGTAGCCGTCGCCGGGCTCGCGCTTGATCTCCAGCGGGATGCCGGCGGCTGCTGCGGTCTGCTGGAACAGCGCGGCTGCGTCGACGGCACCGGGGAAGGCCACATCGGACACGCGCAGCTCGATGGGCGAGCCATCGTGACCGGATGCCTTGTAGTATTCCGCCGCCTTGGCCGCGTCATAGGTCCGCTGCGGGATCGCACTGTCGAACAGCGGGTAGGCCGCGTTGATCGGCATGTCATTGCCCACCGAGCCATAGCCGCGCAGGATCTTCTCGACCAGTTCCTCGCGGTTGATCGCATGCTTCAGCGCCATGCGCAGGTCGTTGTTGTCGAACGGCGCCTTGTCCACATGCATGATGAACACATAGTGGCCGCGGCCCGGGGTCGAATGCACGGTCAGGTTCGGTGCGCGGCTCAAGAGGCCCGCGACCTTGGGCTCGACGCGGTTGATGATGTGTACCTGGCCCGACTGAAGTGCTGCGGTCCGTGCGGTGGCATCGTTGATGACAAGGATCTCGACACCGTCGAAATAGGCGTCATCTGCCCAGTAGTTGGCAAATTTCGAATAGACATGGCGCACGCCCGGCTCGTTCACGTCCATCTTGTAGGGGCCGGTGCCGATGCCCGCGCCCGGATCGTCCATGCCGCCATCGGGCTGGATGATCAGGTGATAGTCGGCCATCAGATAGGGAAGGTCGGCGTTGGCGTCGCCCAGGGTAACGTGGAAGTAGTCGCCGTCGACCTTCATCGACTCGATGCCCTTCATGATGCCAAGAGCACCGGACTTCGAATCCTCATTCGAATGGCGCTGCATCGTCTTCAGTACGTCCTCGGCGGTCATCGTCTTGCCGTTGTGGAATTCGACGCCCTGGCGGATCTTGAAGGTCCAGGTCTTGGCGTCGGCGCTGGCCTCGACGCTTTCGGCCAGGCGGTTCTCGATCGTACCGTCGGCGGCCACCTGCACCAGCGTGTCGCCGAACTGGTTGCCGTTGTGATAGGGGACCTGGCTGGCATAGGTTGCCGGATCGAGCGAGTTGGTCGATTCACCGCCGACCGAGCCAAGCTTGACCACGCCGCCGCGCTTGGGTTCCGAGGCCCGAGCCGCCTGTGCAAAGATCGAGCTGGCCACGGCGGCCGACACGCCCAATGCGGCGGCCTTGCCCATGAATTCGCGGCGGGTCATCTGGCCTGCGGTCACGCGGCCGGCCATGAAATCTAGTTGTTCCTTCATCGAAGTCTCCCGGTTGAGTGGTTGGGCGCTTTGCGCGCCGTTTTTGTTGACTGGTGAATCAACGTTTGCGTATTTCGTCGGACTGGGCAAGCGTGAATGTCCTCTCGCCATTCCCTCGTCCTTCAGGCCATGTTGCGCCTGATTCGTGAAACCTTGTCGTTTTGATACAATAGCGTGTCGTTTTCGAATGCGGAAATGCCCGATTTGAGGTGGAAATACTCCGCATCCGACCACATTTCGCAGGTCGTTTCCGTTCTCAGCCTGAGGTCGCCACGCCCGGTTTCGCTGGTCCAGTGACAGGATCCGCGGGCCGAGAGTGGGTCATCGGGGTGAATCACCCAGGTTTCCCGCGCGATGGTGCCGGAAACGGCACCATGGTTCACATCTTCGACCAGACCGCTGTCATCGACGATGATCAGGCGGACTTCACCGCTGGCCTTGTCGATCTCGGTCCGGCGGATGTTCGATGCCTCGCGCAGGGTGCGGATGTCCCAGGGCGGGTCCGCGTCTTCGGGTGGGAACACCCATTCGTCGGCCTCGCCCGCCGGACGCTGTGGCAGGTCGATGGCGGCCTCGTGCAGTGTCAGGCAGGTCCGTTCGGGCGAGGGCCAGATCATCGGCCAGTAGGAGGACGACACCGCCACTCTGAGCCGGTGCCCGGCGGGCACGCGATATCCGATATGGTCGAGGTCAAAGGTGATGTCATAGACTCGCCCGGGCTCCAGCACCTGCGGCGCCGCATGGCTGTCGCGATGGGTCAGGTTCAGCACGCCCCAGGTGATCCGGGCTGAGGTGCCATCGGGCAGCACATGGTTCAGCCGCACCGCGATCTGCGCCTGCGGCTTGTCGGAACTCAGCCGCAGCCGGATACGCGGGGCGCCGACGATATCCATCCGCTGGGGCAGGGGGGCGCTGTCGAAGGTCACCGACAGCGCATCGTCCAGCCGCTGGTCGCCGGGCAGTTCCGGCCCGGCAAAGAACGACCCGTATTCGCCGCAATCCATGCCTGCATGCAAGGGGGTGCTGACCTGGGCGGTCAGCGATCCTTTGGCCCCCAACCCGTTGTCGGTCAGATGCAGCGTCTCCACCGGCAGGTGGCGGGTGGAGCCCGCCTGTTCCGCGATCCATCGCCCAGGACGGAAGAGGCTCTTTGTCTCGGGCGCGATCCCGTCCATCACGTAGGCGCGGTAATCGGGCTCATCCTCGACGCCGTTCTCTACCCCCTTCAGCCAGCGGTCCCACCAGCGCAGCGCCTCTTGCAGGAACCCGATGCGGGGGCCGGGGATGGCGAAATGCGGGTACTTGTGGATCCACGGCCCGTTGATCCCCTTGACCACCGTTTGCAGATTGTCGACCAGCTGCGGCACCGTGTTCATGTAACTGTCACCCCAGCCGCTGATCGCCAGCGTCGGCGTTTTGACCGCCATGAAATCCTCGCAGATCGAGCCATGCTGCCAATAGGCGTCGCGCGTCTGATGCTGCAACCAAATCTCGGGCAGGAAAGGTTGCGCCCGCAGCCGCTCCAACCACATCTCGCGCCAGGCCTCGCCCACCAGCGCCGGGTCGGGCGCGCGGGATGAGAAACACCACATGGTGGCGCCCCAGCCCAGGTTTTCGTTCAACAGGCATCCGCCCTTGAAATGGATATCCTCGGCATAACGGTCCACGGTCGAGCAGAGCGTGATGATCGCCTTCAGCGGGTCGGGCTGCATCGCCGCGACCTGGAGCGAGTTGAACCCGCCCCAGCTGATGCCCATCATGCCGACCGTCCCGCTGCACCAGGGCTGCGCGGCCAGCCAGTGGATCACCTCGACCGCGTCATCCAGTTCCTGCTGGGTGTACTCGTCTTCCATCACCCCCTGGCTGTCGCCATTGCCGCGGATATCGACGCGGATGCAGGCATAGCCGCGCTTGGCCATCCAGGGATGGGTCAACGCATCGCGGGCACAGGTGCCGTCGCGCTTGCGATAGGGCAGGTATTCCAGGATCGCGGGCACCGGGTCGGTGCCGCTGTCAACCGGGCGCCACACCCGGGCAGACAGCCGCGTGCCATCCGACAGGGTGATGCCCATGTCAGCCAGTTCTTCGATCTCGCGCAGCGCATTGGTCGTGGTCATGGCCGAACTCTTTCAGAGCGGTCGCGGGAATCTGAGCAGGATTGCGACCGTTCAGGCGCGAACTGCGACCAGCAGGTCCATCACATTGGTACCGGTTGGGCCGGTTGTCAGCAAGGCGCCGTGCCGCTCCAGCCAGCTGCCGCTGTCGGCAGCGGCCAGCGCCTCGGCTGCGCCCGGTCCCCAGGTCTGGCCGGTAACGATACCGCCCGCAGCCTCGGTCGGGCCATCGGTCCCGTCGGTGCCACCGACAACAACACACAGGTTTTCCTGCCCGGCGATCTCGCGTGCCAGCGCCAGCGCCAGCCCCTGGTTGCGGCCGCCTCTGCCCGGATCGGGCGGCAGCACCACAGTGGGCTCGCCGCCCAGCACCAGCACACCGGCGGGCAGGGCGCAGAGGCGGGGACCAATCTGGCCCGCTAAAACGAAGAGATCGTCGTGCAGCGCCTCTTCCTCACCCAGAACCGCCAGACCCAGCTCACGCGCCCTGGCCGCCGCCGCTGCCCTTGCAATGGCGTTCGACGCGATGATCTTTGCCGCGCCCCGAAAGGCCGGGTTGGCAGGCCGCGCCCCGATCCCCGAGCCGATCACCATCAGATCGTCGCCCGGCACATCGGAAATCGCCAGCACATCCGCCCGGGCGCCCTTGAACGCGGCCAGCAGGCCGCCGCCCTTGATCCGGGAAATCTGCCGCCGTCGCGCGTTCATCGCGGTGATGTCCAGCCCCTCGGCCAGCATCGCCCGGTTCAGCGCCGCCAGATCGTCCAGCGTCTTGCCTTCCACCAGATCCTCGGCCAGTGACGAGGCCCCGCCCGACACCAGAAGCAACAAGTGACTGCCCGCATCCATCGCCTCGACCGCCTGCCGCAGCGCCCGGCCACCGGCCAGGCTGCGCGCATCCGGCACCGGATGTGATGCTTCGATCAACTGGGCCGTCCCCGGCAGGTCGGCGCCATGCCCGTCTTTGGTCACCACCAGACAGGGCACTGGCCCGAAGTGGTCGAGCGCAGCCCGCGCCATGCTCGCCGCCGCCTTGCCCACCGCCAGTATGCGATCCGGGCGCGGCATGTCCTCCAGCGCGGCGGCGGTCGCGGCATAGCCTCCGACCGCGTCCACCCCGGCCTGCCAGATCGCGCGCGCCATATCCTCTTCGGTCATCATGCTTCCATCCATATGGTGACGGGGCCATCGTTGAGCAGCGCGACCTTCATGTCCGCGCCGAACTGCCCGGTTTCCACCGGCACGCCCTGCGCGGCAAGCTGCGTGGCGAAATACTGGTACAGCCGCTCGCCCTCGGCAGGCGGCGCTGCGGTCGAGAACCCCGGCCGGTTCCCACGCGAGGTGTCGGCGGCCAGGGTGAACTGGCTCACCACCAGCGCCCCGCCGCCGATATCCAGAACCGAGCGGTTCATCTTGCCCGCCTCGTCCTTGAAGATGCGCAGGCGCGCGATCTTGGCGGCCAGCAGATCCGCCTGCGCCTCGCCGTCGCCCGCCATGGAGCAGATCAGGATCAACAGACCCGGCCCGGTCTGGCCGATCTTCTCACCCTCGACCGTGACCGAGGCATGGGCCACACGTTGGATCAGGGCACGCATGTCAGCAGTTCCTCCCGGGTTGGGGCGGCCGCGCCGGGGCGTGTCACGCTCAGCGCGGCGGCGCGGATGCCATGGGTCAGCATCCCTTCGAGATCGGACCGGTCCAGGCTCAGCGGGGTCTCCAGCAGGTCCGCCTGCCAGAGCCAGGCCAGACAGCCCGCGTTCAGTACATCGCCCGCGCCGACCGTATCGGCAACCACGACGCTGGGAGCGGGCAGTGTGATTTCCGTTCCCCCCAGACGCGCGGTGGCGCCGCGCGCGCCATGGCTGATGATCAGCATCTGACCGGGGCGCAGGTCCGGCACTTCTCCCCACCAGTGCAGGTCCTCGTCCGACAGTTTGACCACATCGGCCCGCGCCATCAACCGGCTCAGCCGGGCGCGATAGGAGGCCGCGTCGGTGACAAGCCCGGGCCGGATGTTGAGGTCGAGCCAGATCAATCCGTCTGTTGCCTGCGCCGCCAGCGCCTCGAACGTGGTTGCGGCCGGATCGTGGATCAGGCTGATGCCACCAAAAACCAGCGCCCGTACCCTCTCAGGCATCTCGGGCGCATCGTCAAAGACACGCCCTGCGCTGCCTTGGTCATAGAGGTCGAACCGGGTGCCATCCGGCAGAGAGTGGGCGAGCGCCAGTGTCGTGGGCTCCGTTCGGCGCTGCGCCAGGGCCAGGTTCACCCCCGCAGCCTCCATCTGCGCGCGCAGCATCCGGCCCATCGGGTCGCCCGACAGCCCGCCGACAAATCCGGCAGGAACCCCCAGCCGGGCCAGGGCGATCGCGGAATTGACGGCAGCACCGCCAGCGACCGGGCGAAACCCCACGCCGCCGTCAGCCAGCGTGGCGGGGACAAGATCGGCCACCGCCTCGCCACAGCACAGGATCGCGGGGCGGCTCAGCCCCGCCATTCGACGAACTCGGCCAAGGGGGCACGTTCCGTCCGGAACGCGTTCGCCGGATGCCCGGTGTCGGAATAGCCAAACGAGATGGCGCAGAGGATCAGCCGGTCCTCGCCAATCCCGAAATAGCGGTGCAGGAACGGTGCATAAGAGGCGACCGCCGCCTGCGGGATGGTCGCCACCCCCAGCGCCTGTGCCGCGAGCGTGAAGGCGGTGACAAAACCGCCGCAATCCATCGCGCCATAGCCGCCCAGTTCGGCCGGGCTGGAAACGATGGCGCAATGGGGGGCGTCGAACAGCGAGAAATTCTTCATCATCTGCGCCGCCGAGCCGGCGCGGTCGCCCTTCTCCACGCCCACCGCTTCGTACAAGGCCCAGCCGCAGGTGCGCCGGCGGTCCTGATAGACACCGGAATAGCCGGAGGGAAAGCCAAGGTCGGGCTTTGCTGTACCGCGCTGCACTTCCTCCATCAGGGCCGCCCGGAACGCGTCGGTCTCGGCGCCGCTGGTGATCACCAGTTGCCAGGGCTGCGCGTTGCACCAGCTCGGCACCCGCCGCGCGGTGGACACGATCCGCTCGATATCGGCGCGCGGCACCGGGTCGGCGCGGAACGCCCGGCAGGAATGGCGGGCGGCCAGCAGATCGTCGAGGTCGCTCAGGGTCATCACGTCTTTCTCCTTGTTGCCGCGCACCATGGCGGCAGGTCGGCAAAGGCGCAAGATCGCGCTGCGAATTTGCGCCGGATCAAGGCGCGCGGGCGCGCGCCGTGCAAGACTCGGACCAAACGGAAAAAGGAGGACCGACCATGGTTGAAAAATCCGATCACGCTGGCTTCTGGCCATCGCTCTATGACCCGTTCCGCACCTTTGGTGCAAAACTGGCCGATTGGCTGAGCCCTGCGACCGAAGCCTCAGGCAATGACGCGGCCTATGACATCTCGATGGAACTGCCCGGCGTCTCGGAAAATGACATCGAACTGACCGTCGAGAATGGCGTCGTCACCATAAGGGGCGAGAAGAAGACCCATGAAGAGAAGAAGGGTGACACCTGGTATTTCTCCGAGCGCCAGTATGGCGCCTTCCGCCGCTCGTTCCGCCTGCCCGAGGATGCCGAAGGCGCCAAGGCGGAAGCCAGGATGAAGGATGGCGTGCTGCACGTCCGCGTGCCAAAACGGGTCCAGGAGGCCCCGGCCGCGGCGCAGAAGATCAAGGTCTCGCGCGGCTGACGCCATGCGCCCCGGCCCGAGGGAGAGAGCGGGCCGGGGCGGTTATTCTGCGTCGTGGGGGGCTCTGCTGTTAGTATTCAGTTGGTTTGATACTGGCGTTTCAACGGGTTTGATACCGGACTATGCCGGGTATCCTCGGGCTATCCGGGACCGCCCGGAGATGTTGGCGAACTCTGGACGGCGGAGCCTGTGGGTGCGTTTCGGGACCACCAGGCGTGAATGCTGCTCTTGCCGACGCGGCGCTCGGGCGGGAAAGCCTCTTTGACCGCCTCGGAGATCTGGATGAACGTCAGCCGGTCGATCCGCGCCCGAATGAATGCCTGCAACTCCGGGTCGCTGTCAATGCGGGGCGGCGGTCCCGGGCGATGGTGTCGGCGGTGATCCGTGATCGGGACCGCTTCCGGTTCAAGCGCGTTCAAACCGGTTTCGACGGCCTCTCGAAGACCGTTCGAATGCAGTTCCAAACCCTGCCTCTGAACCGTTCGCGCGGCGCTGAGCAGTTCGTCCGCTTCCCGGAGCTTGCCCAACGCGGCGTCCAGATCGCGCCGGAGGCTCATGGCGCGTTACTCCTTGCGCTGTAGCGTTGAAGATGGGTTCGGACGGTCGATTCGGAGGCTCGGACCTTCCGGGCGATTTCCGCTACGGGATAGCCCATGGCGTGCAGGCAGGCCGAAAGCCAAGGATTGGCCAGGGGAACGCGCCGGGGCAAGAGGTAGTCGCGTGCAGCCAATGCCTGCACTTTTTCCGCACCGATAAGCGCTTCGAGCCGACCGCTTCCCTTGGGATTTTCCGGCACATAAAGTTCCGCGCCGCCGAACTTGAGCAGGAATTCAACCGTGAGGTCGATCCCGAGAACGGCAACATAGGGTTCGACCTGGGCCGGTGGCTTGGGGAAAGAACGCACAGGCAGGCTCACACGCGCGTCTCCGCCGGATCGAAACAGGGAAACGGGAAACGCATGGGCGGCATGTCGGCTCTGGCCTTCCTTCCCTGGGCGGCGATTGCCCCCGGCCCGCGTCAACACCTTGCAGGCCGGGGTTTCCCATGGACCGGTACCAGGAACCCGGCCGGGGAATGACGGCGGCCGGTCCTGGCCGCCTGCGGTCACTTACTCAACGATCCGGGCGCAAGACCCAGTTGCGCGCAAACCGCCGCCTCCGCATCGGAGGTATCAGTGGCATGGCTGGAAGCAGACGGTGCCTGACGCCCCGCGAACAGTTCTTCGGACAACCCTTTCCAGACCGGGACCGCGCTCGACAGGAACCTGTCGAAACTGGCTTCGTCCTGTCGGCAAAGCGCGGTCGCCCAAGGCTTCATGGCGGGCGTGATTTAGCCTTTGGCCAGGGCGTTCCCGACCTTGGCCGTTGCCCGTTCCGACTGTTGCTCGGTCTGCGTTCTGGACCGGTCCCGCATCAGCTCCTGAACCGCTTCAATCGGGACATAGCGCGACGGATCGGGCAACCCTGCATCGTGGCCCTGTTGCGACATCTGCGCCGCCTGCTCGACCAGCGCCGACACGGCGTCCAGAATGTCCTGATCGTCTGCCTCGGGGTCCAGCTTCACAAGGCCAGCAAGTTTCGCCCGGAAATCCATTTCGTCCATCTTGCTCTCCTGACTTGCGAGCGCTTCGAGTTCGAGGTTGGGGTTGTGAACCAGGCCCGCGCCTTTCAGCCGGGTTATGGTCCGTCCCTCCTTCAGGTAGAGGAAGGACGGGCTGAGATAGCGGTACGCCTTTGCCCCGATCAGTTCCCGCGCCTGGGCCGTCCACTCCACCCGCCCCCAAAGGCCGGTCTCGGTGATCTTGAGATCCTTGATCCAGCCTGCGGCAGGCACCGGCCCCCCGGATTGCGGAGGCCGGTCATTCTGATGGTCGTAGTCAACCGGCAGATCGACGCCACCGCGCCGGAACGCATCAATGACCGCGTTCGGGTCCGAGAGGCTGAACCGGCGCCCGTCCCGGCCCGTCATCTCGCCAAGCGGGAACAGGTGTACCCAGTCAGGGGCTTCGCCGGGCAATTCCCGGTCACAAGTGGCGACCCGTTCCATGATCAAGCCGCCTTGACGAAGGGCGTCACGATCAGTTCCGCCGTCCCCTTCCAAGGGTTCGATCCGCCACCGTCGGACGTTTCCGTGTTGAGCAGGTGAAGCGCCGCGTCTTCGAGTTCGGGCGGAACGACAAGGGTTGTCGGTCTGATCCCGAGAATGCGCCCGCCGTCGCTGCGGTAGTCCATCATCGCCGCGCGCGCAGCCGCGTGGTTGGCCGCGTTCAGAGTGGCCTTGCTGCCGAACCCGAGTTGCCAGAGACCGAAACCGGCATTCACCCGCGCCCGGACGCCATAGACGAACTGGTCGTTGAAAAAGACATGGGCGTCGTCATGATCCGTGAGCGACTGGAACTCATAGGGTTCTCTCTCCTGCCAGATCAACGGCTTGACCGTGCGGGCCGTATCCAGAAGATACCAGGCAGGGCCGCCCCCGTCTTCGAAGTTCGAGACCGTGATGTCCTCGCCCTTCGAATTCGTCTGTGGATGGTCATCCGCAAAGAACGGATGCCCGTCATGACATGTGGCTTCAAAACCGGAGGCCAGCAATCCGAACACCAGTTCCTCGGGATGATTGGCCGCAAGCGAACCCATCTCGGAAAAGGCCGGTTTGTAGATGCCCAGCTTGTCGTCGCTGATGTGGTCCCGCTCGACCGAAACGGTGCTTTCGAACTTGCGGTTCTTGATCGTGAAGCCCGACGCCTTGAGATTGTGAACATGGCGCGGGCCGATCCATTCGCGCAGTTGCGGGAACATTCCCAGCCAGCCATAGGTTTCGTCGGCGCTGGTACTCGACACCGTCATCGCGATCTTGTCCTTATGGGTCGGTGCCTCAAGATAGGCGTCCCCATAGACGGTCTGGAACCCTCTGAAGGCGAGATCGACGGTTTGTGCATTGATGATCATGAGGCGTCCTGTCAGTTCGCGATTTTGGTCAAGGCTTCGTCCAGGCGGACCCTGACGCCATTGGGGTCGATCATGTCCACGATGCCCGCCTTGGAGCGGGTGCCGGTACCGTCCGTTGCCGCCACGGTCTGGTCATCCACGGCAAAACAGACCGAGCCGCAATCGGCCAGCGTCACCGGGTCGGACAGATCGTTTCTGTAGAGGAAGACGCCGGGCCGGTAGGGAACCGAGATATCGCCGTCAGCGCCGCCGGTATTGTCGGATGCCTCTTCGGCGCGACCGACACCAACCAGGTTGAGCGCGGTGGCCCCTTTGACCAGGTAGCCGGTCGCGTTGCGCATGATGAGCGCCCCGGCGAAAATGCGTTCGCCCGCAGCCACTGCGCCTTGCCGGGCATCGCCCTGCGCTGCGTGGGTGTTGCGGTCGGAAGTGAGTGCTGGCACCTGTCGGTCTCCATTTGTGGAAAATCACGGACAGGATGCGGATTTCTGCGGATCGAATTAACCCACCGGGACCGGTGGGCTAGTCGGACACGAACGATGGAAGGTTGATCGACCCCGCCTCTAACGCCCGAAACGTCTCGGGTTAAAATGCCCGATGAGCACATGCGCCGATCACCGACAACAATACGGAAAACGGGCGATACTTCAAGTGCAGCCAGGCGAGACAGTTGCAGCTTCGCCGGAGAGCCGATTTGAATACCGTTTGAATACCCTTTGGCGGTTTTCATGAGGGTGGACCCCGGAAAACCGTTGCGCCGCTGTAGCGCGCTCCCGTGGCCTCTGGACGTGAAAGGGGCGGCGCAAGCGCACCGCCCCGTCTCTTTCGTTCTGCCAGGTCAGGCGGCGCGGCGTTTCATCGCCTTGAGCGCCGTGATGATCTTCGGTGCCCGCTCCCTGGGGAGGAACCGGAGGCTGGACAACCCCCAGTGACGGGTCAACCAGGTGTTCAGGCTGTCTTCGTCCCCCTCTCCCTTGGTCCATTCGTGCCAGAGGTCGCGGATCAGCTCGATCTGGGCAAAGCTCGCCATGCCCGGCCTGTCGCCGTAGTTCGGCCCCCGGCTGGTGAGGGGCTTGAACCCGCAATATACGAAGAAGCCCATCAGAGCGGCAAAACCGTCCCGGTCCAGTTCCTTGGTGCTAGTCACGCCCGCGATCTGAACCAGGGCGGACCGAAACATGGCTTCGCTCAGTTTCAGCTTCGTCTTCGCCGTCCAAAGAAGTTTCAGCTGGTTTGCGGAAATGGTCATTGTTCACACCCTCCTTTGCGCGCCGCGCGTAGCTCCTTGTCCAAGCTGTCAAGCACTTCGAGTTCCTTGTCCGCCATGCTCTCGATGGCTCTTGCGCAGAGCCGAAGCACGGAATTGACCGAATGGGCGTCCAGATCGTCGGCCCAGGCGAACAGGGAGAACACATTCTTCACGTCGTGCATCACGCAGATGACATCGGGGATCGCCGTGTCGACAGCGCTCCATTGCTGTTGCGTCAGAGTGATATCGCGCGACATCAGCCGCGCCCGGTCCTCTGCCTCACGGGCGGTTTCTTCGGCCATTTCCGCCGCCGTCTTGCCCGGCACGTAAACCGCCTTGCCCTCCGCCGCCATCTGCATCTTCCAGTCGTGGTCGCTCATGCGCTCAACGGTCATTGCAGGCCCCCTTTCCAGGCTGTTTGCGCGGCAAGCGTTTCAAGAAAATGGATACTGCTCTCGGCCAAAGCCCGCTTGGTTCCATTCATTGCATCGTCCAGAACGGAAAGGAGAGAATAGAGTTGGGCAGGCTCTTTCATCTGGCCGCCTTCGGCAAAGCGATTGCGTAGGAATGCAACCGTGTCGCTTGCGTGAAGGAAAAAATGCAGAAGCTCAGCGGTGTTTTCGCATTGAGCCAAAAACACCTCGCCCTCGCGCCAAATCTCCAGCGCCGCGTCGCCTTTAGCTGTGTCGACAAGCTCAGGCATTTCCGCCTCCATTGGCTAAAAGGCCCAGGTATAGAAGTGCCGCCTTTACGTCGCCCGCCGTGATTGCCCCGCCATTTGCCCGCTGTGCCGCATGGTCCAGGGTGCGCTTTACATCCGCCAACCCGCCTTGCCGCTTGGCCATGGCCGCCAGGGCATCGGTAATCGGGCGATCCGTCACCCCGCGTGACGCGGCGAAGGCCACGACATCGCCCTTGGGAATAGAGCGGATCACCACAGGCCGCACTATGCGGCGGCGAAGCTGCGGAACCGAACCGATCGCGTCGGCAAGGGACAGGTCACCGCAGAAAACGACTGAAAAGAAACCCTCCTCTGCCATGGCGCGTATCCATTCGTATGCATCGAAGTTGAAGCCGCCACGCGGATTGTAGTTCGCCAGGTATTGCGCCTCGTCTATGATCACGATGCGTTCCGGCCCGATTGCTTCCGTGATCCTCTGGCGTTCCTCGCGCATCCTGCGGCTGTTCGGAACACCCATGTCGAAACGCTCCATGAAAGCCGCTGCCAGGTCCCAGATACGCCCTTCGCCCGCGACGATATCGAGCTTGATGGTCTCGGGGTTTGTCTGGACATAGCGCAAAAGGGTCTCGGATTTGCCGATCCCCGGAATACCCGCAACCATGGTCGGCGTACCGGGTTCCTCCGCCACGATCTGGACCGACCGCAGGATGTCCGACGCGGTTTGCGTCATGACCAGGCCCGACGCGTGTCGCGTCTGTTTGGGGTTGATGAGTTGCAGATGCTCTGCCATCCTTCTCTCCGCTTTGCTGTGCGGGCTCGCGCCCGCTGGTAAATGGCCAGTGACGCGTTGCAGCGCGTCACTGGCCGCTCAAGACCCCCCATGGGTCGAAACCCTTGGCGCGGTCGAATTCCTCGATAACCTTGGCCAGTTCGTGGCCCATCTCCGGCTTCGGAGCGCGCTCGCGCAGGGGCGTGCCGAACCGCCCGCCAACAACCTTGCGCGGCTTTGGCGGCGGCGTTTCGTCGGCCTCTGCCGATGCATAGAGCGCCGCTGTAGCGCGCGCATAAGCGTCGTCGTCCAGATAGTCGTTCGCCACGGCCGCCGCCTTCACCGCCTCGCGCGCGGCCTTGCGGTTGCGCGCCGCGTCCCGGATGCCGTCCGCGCTACCATAGGCTCCACGCTTGACCGGCTGGATATCCCGGCAGATCAGGTCGCCCGCGTCGTCATAGGCGATAGCCGGTGCGCTGAAATCGTCCGGGTCTCGGCCCAGCAGGACTTGCCGCCCGGTGCCATGAAAGCGGATAAGAGCCTCCTGCGTCTCCGGCCCGCCATAGGTCCATCCGTTCGCCGCCACGCGCCCATAGCGGTCCACCGACACCGGCTTCCAGATCAGCCCGGCAAGGTAGAGTTGGTCGGCGGTAGGACACCGCACGGGCCGTCCGAGTGCCTCCCGCTCCGCCAGCCCGTCCCGCAGCACCGCCTCATAGGACCGCCCGCGCGCACCTTGGCTCCGCCGCCCGGCTTCCCGGTTGTGCCGCCCAATCTCGCGGGCCAGCACAGCCCGCACTGTCTCTATCGGCACCGGAGCCACCTTGGAATTAGGGCTTGCCCCCGGCGCATGGCCAGCATGGGCACCCTTGAATTCCGGTCCATCATCCACCGTCCGCGACAGCGTGGCGAAGATGCGTTCAGCGATCTTGGCTTGCGCGTTGCCAGGCATGGCGAAGCGCAGCTTGATCCCCATGATCTGGCAAATTCCCATTGGTTGCAGCCCCTTGGGCGCGCCATTGCGGAAGCGGTGCGGGTTCCCGCCCGCCACCAGGTGCCCGGCGAAGGCCGAACCGTTGTCGGTATAGAGCGTGTCGAAGATGCCGAAGCTCTTGCACACCCGCTTGACCAGGCGAACCGTCGCCGCCGCGTTCTCGGACGGGGCAAGCTCCCAATCCAGCACTGTGTCGGAGGCCACATCCACCAACATGAGTATCACCGGACGCGATACGGACCCATTTTCCCATCGGCCCCAGAAATCCTGAGTGCGACCGTCGAGCGATACCTCTTCCAGCGCCATGAGGCTCGTCTTGTCCCGCATCGCCGGAAGGCTCAGTCGCTTGACCGCATCCGCCTTGCCCAGCCGCGCTTCCAACCGCTGCGCTTCATCAAGCTCCGCCCACCGCCGGTAGAAGGTCGGGTATGAAGGCACCGCCCATCCTGTTTCCCGGCCCGTGTCCCGCACCCGTTGCCATGCCTCTTTCAAGGGCCAGTCCGGCGCGGCGTCACGGATCATGGTCATGAAAAACCGCCAGGCGTCGTCGCTCACCTCGGCACGTTTGGCCGTCACCTTGTAATCGTCCAGGAGCGCTGGCGCGTAGTTGATCGGATCGACCCCTTCAACAGCCTTTGAAAGCCGCTTCAAAGAGGCTGTTGATGTGCCCTTGTCCTCGAACCGCTTGCGCACCAGGGCGAAACGTTCCCCCTCCTTCAAACCCTGCACCCGGAGCGCGGACAGCATCGAGGCAATGGCCGCTTTCCGCTCCGCCCGCGCCCGCGCCTTGGCCGGTTGCGCCATGAATGCCGTATGGGCTGCGTCGTCCCGTGCGCCCGGCTCCAAGTGCAGCCGGTCAAGCTCCCGTTCCCACCACGCAAGCCGCACGTCCTCGGGAAGGTCGGAGAGAGACACCTGCTCAGTTCGACGACCGTCGCTTAAATCTCTTTGTGTTCTAACACCTCTGGCGTCCAACCATTTTTTTGCGGATGTCCGGTGAATAGGGACATTTGCAAGACCTGCAATGTCGAGAACTCGGACGGTATCGCTCATAGCGGCCCAGCGTCCTTGACTATTCGCTTAACCAAGACGTCGGCTTTCGGACCTATCCAAATACCTAAGATAGCCGCACGAGCGTTTTGCATTGCAACGCCATTCTCCGAACACCACTTGTGCAAGGACTTTCCTTGTGCAGTGAAACCGGCACGAACTCTCCTGTAGAGTTTGATCCGAGTATCGTGGTAAGAGGTTGTCATATGAAGCCTTATCGGGGACTTAAGTATCTTATTAGATACTAGTATCTCCAATAAGGTGCATCAACTAGCGTTGTGAGCTTTCGATGAGTAGTGACCTGGCAAAGAGACTACGTACCCTCCAAGCGTCCGAGGGATTGTCTATTCAAGAGATGGCAGAGCGATGCGGTTTGTCCAAAGCATCCCTGGCAAACTATTTAAGACTGAAGGACCCTCAGCGCCCTGGCTTTGATGCAGTAGTAGCCATTGCAAATGGAATGGGTGTTTCAATTGATTGGCTCGCCGGTCTTGCAGCGGATTCCACACCGGCTAAGGAAGCAAAGTATAGCGATGCGCTCATGGTCTTCTCTGTTGCGCATCAGTTACTTGTTGAACTGGAACAGCTTCAAAACAACACCTCAAAGCCGATTATCCAATCGGGCAAAGTGGCGGGAAAGCCAATATGGCACTACAGCGCCAAGACCATGCTTCGCTTCCTAGAATACCGGCAGACGCCTTCAAATGGCACGGAAGAAGATTGTCAGGCTGAAGTGGATAAACTGGTCCAACTACTGGTGTCAGACAGTGGTTCATTCGGCAGCGATTAGACCGTGCGCCATGCGCAATATTGCGCATGACTTCTTACACGCATCCATTGAAAACACTGGATTTTTTCCAGCGCCCTTTGCGGCGAAACCGCCTTTCCGGCCCGAAATCGCCCGAAAGGTATCAAACCCGCTGAAATCGCCCACTTCTAACACGCTGATTTTGCGCGATCTTTTTTGGGCAGGTATCAAACCCGCTGAAACCCGTCATCTGCCCCCGTCGCGCGTCCCGCGCGACTCCCCCGGAGTATTTGCAGCGAAATGAAGATCAGGGCGTGGCGGGCTGGGTGCGAGCCTGTCGCAGGTCGCGGGCGGATTGGCCGTGCTGGGTGCGAAAGGCGCGGGCAAAGCTCGATTGCGAGGTAAAGCCGGTGGCCTGCGCCACCTCCATCAGCGGCATGTCGGTGTCGGTGACCAGTCGCCGCGCCTCGGCCAGGCGCAGTTGCAGATAATGGTCCTGCGGCGTGGTGCCCAGGCGCAGGCGGAACTGCTGTTGCAGGGTGCGCGGGCTGGTACCCAGCGTCTCGGCGATTTCGGCCAGGGGCAGCGGCTCGTCCAGCGCCGCCTCCATCAGCGCGTTGGCCCGCGCGGTCAGCTTGTTGTGGCGGTGCGGCGCGCCGGTGCGACGCTGCGGCTTGCCAGGCTCTGGCGCGCCTTCGTAGAGGAAAAGCCCTGCCACCCGCGCGGCAAAGCCCGCGCCATGGCGGGCGGCGATGATATGCAGCATCATCTCGATCGCGGGCATCGCCCCGCCCGAGGTCAGCCGGTTGCCTGAAATGGCAAAGCGGTCGCTGCGCACGTCTATGGCAGGGAAGCGACTGGCGAAATTGTCCAGATCCTCCCAATGGGTGGTGGCGGCGTGACCGTCGAGCAGACCGGCTTCGGCCAAGAGCCACGGGCCCCCGTCGATCCCGGCCAGCGTGGCGCCGCCCGCCGCGATCCGGCGCAGCCCGGCCAGCAGGCTGGGCGTGGCGTGGCGCGCCAGCTGGAAGCCCGCCACGACGATCAGGAGGTCGCAGGTTTCGAGCCGCGCCAGCGGCAGGCCCGGCACCATCAGCCCGCAGGTCAACCGCGCGGGCGCGTCGGTGGCGGTGACATAGTCCCAGTCGAACGCGTGCCGGTCGGCCAGCCGGTTGGCGGCGCGCATCGGGTCAACCGCGGCGGCAAAGCTGAGCGTGTTGCAATCGTCCAGCACCAGAAGCGCGCATTTCAGCGCGCGGTGTTCCGGCTGGAGAATGTTTTTTGCGGATTTCATCAAGTTCGATTCGCATTCTGGCAAGTGGTCGCCGCAAGGCTGCGCCAGAGTCGAACACAACGCAAATCGGAATCCGGGGACAAATCTGGGGACAACCCGGGGGAGAAGCCGGTAAAAACAAGGGAAAACCGACATGCCTCTGGAAATGAACCGCGAGGTCTTCATCACCTGCGCCGTCACCGGTTCGGGCGGCACCCAGGATCGCAGCCCGCATGTGCCGCGCTCGCCCAAACAGATCGCCGACAGCGCAATCGCGGCGGCCAAGGCGGGGGCCGCAGTGGTGCATTGCCACGTGCGCGACCCTGAGACCGGCGCGCCGTCGCGCCGGTTGGACCTCTATCGCGAAGTGACGGACCGCATCCGCGACGCCGAGGTCGACGTGGTTCTGAACCTGACCGCCGGCATGGGCGGCGACATGATATTCGGCGATGTCGAGAACCCGCTGCCGCTGCGTGAAAAGGGCACCGATATGGTCGGCGCCACCGAGCGGGTGGCGCATGTGGCCGAATGCCTGCCCGAGATCTGCACGCTCGACTGCGGCACCATGAACTTTGCCGAGGCCGATTACGTGATGACCAACACGCCCGGCATGCTGACCGCCATGGGCCGGATGATGACCGAACTGGGGGTGAAACCCGAGATCGAGGCGTTCGACACCGGCCACCTGTGGTACGCCAAGCAACTGGTCAAGGATGGCGTGCTCGAGGGTCCGGCGCTGGTCCAGCTCTGCATGGGCGTGCCGTGGGGCGCGCCTGATGACCTCAATACCTTCATGGCGATGGTCAACAATGTGCCCGACGACTGGACCTTCTCGGCCTTTGCGCTGGGCCGTAACCAGATGGCCTATGCCGCCGCGTCGGTGCTGGCGGGGGGTAATGTGCGCGTCGGGCTCGAGGATAATCTCTGGCTCGACAAGGGCGTGCTGGCCGAGAACTGGCAACTGGTCGAACGGGCCGCAGGCATCGTGTCGAACATGGGCGCGCGGGTGATCGGCCCGCAGAAAGTGCGCGAAAAGCTGGGCCTGGTGAAACGCGCACCGGTGGCGAAGTGAACCGGCTCGCGGCGGCGCTTGCTGCGGGCCTCGCCCTTGCCGCGTCAGTGGCAGGGGCCGAGACCTATCGCGACCGCTCGGTCGCGATCGGCGCGGTGCCGGCGCTGGACATCGACCGCTATCTGGGCCGCTGGTACGAGATCGCGCGCTTTCCGAACCGGTTCGAAGAGGGCTGCGTCGGCGTCACCGCCGATTATGCCCTGCGCGACGACGGGCAGGTGAGTGTGACCAACACCTGCCGCAAGGGCGCGCTCGACGGGCCGGTGACCACGGCCGAAGGTGTGGCGCGGGTCGAGGGGCCGGGCAAGCTGTCTGTCACCTTTGTGCCTTGGCTGCCCTTTGCGCGCGGCGACTATTGGGTTCTCTATATCGACGAGGGCTACACCGTCGCCGCCATCGGCACCCCGCGCGGCAAGACCGGCTGGATCCTGGCGCGCGAACCCCGGATCGGCGCCGACATACGCGCCCGGGCCGAGGCGGCACTGACCGCCAATGGCTATGACACGAGCAAACTGATCGACGTGGCACAAGATCCGCGTTGAAACACGGAATATGGACAAAGAAGGAGAGGCCGTCATGACAACGGCTGCAATCATCGGTGGTGGCGTGATCGGCGGCGGCTGGGCCGCGCGCTTTCTGCTCAACGGCTGGGATGTGCGGGTGTTCGATCCCGACCCCGAGGCCGAACGCAAGATTGGCGAGGTGCTGGCCAATGCCCGCCGCTCGCTGCCTGGCCTCAGCGACGTGCCGCTGCCGCCCGAAGGCAAGCTCAGCTTTCACACCGATCTTGGTGAGGCGGTCAACGGAGTCGCCTGGATCCAGGAAAGTGTGCCCGAACGTCTGGACCTGAAACTCAAGGTCTATCGCTCGATCCAGGAGACCTGCGATCCGCAGGCGATCCTTGGCTCCTCGACCTCTGGCTTCAAGCCTAGCGAATTGCAGGAGGGCGCGCTGCGCCCCGGTCAGATCGTGGTGACGCACCCGTTCAACCCGGTCTACCTGCTGCCGCTGATCGAACTGGTGACAACGCCGGAAAACAGCCCCGAGATGATCGAACGCGCCAAGGAGATCATGCGAGGACTGGGGCAGTTCCCGCTGCATGTGCGCAAGGAGATCGACGCCCATATCGCCGACCGCTTTCTGGAGGCCGTCTGGCGCGAGGCGCTGTGGCTGGTCAAGGACGGCATCGCCACCACTGAAGAGATCGACGAGGCGATCCGCATGGGCTTTGGTATCCGTTGGGCGCAGATGGGCCTGTTCGAAACCTACCGCGTGGCGGGCGGCGAAGCGGGCATGAAGCATTTCATGGCGCAGTTCGGCCCCTGCCTCAGCTGGCCCTGGACCAAGCTGATGGATGTGCCCGAATTCACTGACGAACTGGTCGACCTGATCGCGGGCCAGTCGGATGCGCAATCGGGGCACCATACGATCCGCGAGCTGGAACGCATCCGCGACAACAACCTTGTCGGCATGATGCGGGCGCTCAAGGCGCAGAACTGGGGTGCGGGCGCGGTGCTGAACAAGCATGACGCGGCGCTGAAGCCCAAGGCGCTGCCCGATCTGGAGACTGCCGATCTGACCCAGCCGATCCTGACCTTGTCGCGCGCGGTGCCGCTCGACTGGACGGATTACAACGGCCACATGACCGAGTCGAAATATCTGGAGGCGTTTGCCAATTCCACCGACCGGTTCATGGAGATCATCGGCTGCGATGCCGACTACATCGCCAGCGGTGGCAGCTATTTCACCGCCGAGACCCATATCCGCCATCTGGACGAGACCCACGCGGGGGCGCGGATCCGGGTCGAAACCCAGATGCTGCTGGGGCAGGGCAAGAAGCTGCATCTCTTCCACCGCATGTACGAAGGCGACACGCTGCTCGCCACCGGCGAAAGCTTCCTGTTGCATGTGAGCCTGGAAACCCGCAAACCCTGTGCGCCCTCGCCCGAAATCGAGGCCGCCATGGCCCGCATCGCCGAGGCGCAGGCAGACCTGTCCTACCCTGAGGGCGCGGGCAGCGCGATCCGGAAACCGGCATGAGCGCGCGCGTTCTGATCACCGCCGGCGCCTCGGGGATCGGTCGCGCCATGGCCGAGGCCTTCGATGCGGCGGGGGCGCGGGTCTGGATCGCGGATGTGGACAAGGCGGCGCTTGCCGCCTGTCCCGACCACTGGCGACAGAGTGTTGTCGATGTGGCGGATGAGGCGTCGGTCGCGGCGCTCTTTGCCGAAATAGAGGCCGACTGGGGCGGGCTTGATACGCTCTGTTCCAATGCCGGGATCGCCGGGCCGACCGCGCTGGTTGAGGACATGCCGCTCGACGGTTGGCGCGCCTGCATCGCGGTCAATCTCGACGGCGCGTTTCTGTGTGCCAAATACGCCGCCCCCCTGCTGAAACGGCAGGGCGCGGGCAGTATCGTCATCACGTCGTCCACCGCCGGGCAGTATGGCTATCCGCACCGCTCGCCTTATGCGGCGGCGAAATGGGGGGTGATCGGCCTTGCCAAGACATTGGCGATGGAGCTGGGACCGCACGGGATCCGCTGCAACGTGATCTGCCCCGGCGCGGTCGAAGGGCCACGGATGGAGGGCGTGCTGGCGCGCGAGGCGGCCGCCAAGGGCATGACCCGGGACCAGGTCTATGCCGGTTATGCCTCAGGCACCTCGATGGGCCGGTTTGTCGAGGCGTCGGATATCGCCAACATGGCGGTGTTTCTGGGGTCCGACGCGGCGCGGCTGGTGTCAGGGCAGGTGATCGCGGTCGATGGCCATACGGTGAACCCCGACCCCAAGGTCTGATTGGGGCGGCACCGCGCAGATGCGCGGGAACAAGGTTTGTCACAAACCTTGTGGACACGATTTCGTCGAAATCGTGTGACCGTCGCGCCTTGCGGACAGGCTATCGGGTACAAGGACCACTGTTGTTCGCCAACCGCTGTTCCTATGGCTATCCCAGATTGTCGGCGCCGTGTTTCAGGATGATCGGCACGATCAGGTCTTCTTCATCCTCCAGATGTCGGCCGATCATCCGCTCCAGATCGCCCAGTCCCGCCAGCAGCCTCCCGGCGCTGCTGCGCGCCTGAGGGCCATTGGCCCCCTGGATCGCCGCATTTGCCTGCTCCACGAACCGGTTCAGCAGGCCGTCCAGCGCATGGTGGTCCGCATCCAACAGGTCGAACCCCGCCTCGATACGGCTGTCCTTGGTCCTGAGAAGGGGAAAATAGTGCTGGTCCTCGATCTGGTGATGCCCGTGCAACTGGTTCACGAACATGCCGCCATAGCGCGCGATGCCCTGCGCGAACCGCGCCGGGTCCCGCTCGGCATCCAGGAATGCCCGGGTCTCGGCCTGCATATGCGCCATGATCTGACGGAACATCATGTGACGCTCCAGCCAGAAACTGACCAGCCCGTGAAAATTGGGATCGGCCTGCCAGCTCTCGCGCGGATGCGCGGTAAGCAGCACCCGCAACGCTTCGGGCAATCCGGCCCTGCTATCGAAAAGCAAATCATCCATTCCGGACGATATACAGCATCACTTGCCGCGTGACAGGCACCCGGCAGCCATATTGCGCAGAAAAACCTCTGGCCTCAGCTCTGGTTCGCGCCGCGCATCTGCCGGATGGCACGGCGCACCGCCTGCCAGCTCTCGGCCTCGTCCAGATTGCCCATTGCCTTGCAATGCTGTTCCTTTTGGGCCGCTTCTGCCTCGGCCCGGTCGCCATGTGCTGCATAAAGCGCGCGGGCATATTCAGCGCTCCTGATTGCGTCCATCGGGTCTCCTCCGTTCTTTGGGTCCGGTTGGTCCTGTCTGGTGTCAGGTGTCCCATCATAGCAGAGAACCGCGCCGCGCGCATCCCGCGCGCCGAATTCAGCGGGCAATCGCCGCCCTGAGCTGCCGCAGATGCTCAGGCAGGTCCCGCGCGGTCAGGTCCGCCTCGCGCACCAGCGTGTCGAAATGGCGGGTGAACACCTCGATCCGGTCCTTGTCGCGGAACGCCATGTAATGGCTGCCCGCATAAAAGGCGCAGAGCAGCGGGCCAAAGATCGTCATCGGCGCAGAATATAGCCGCTTGGCATCGTAGAGATAGATGCGCAGTCGCGGGTAGAGCTGCTCGCTCAACGCGAGGAACCGGTCGATCTGCTCCAGCCGCAGATCCAGCGGCAGCCCGTGGTAATACCCGGTGGCATGGGCAAAACTGTGCAACTCGAACAGGGGCATGGCGATCTCGTAATCCGACTGGGCGCTGCGCATCCAGGCCAGCCTGTCCTCGGACGCGCCGATCGCCTGATCCGCCGTCCGCCCCAGATGCGGCGCGTATTCCCATTCCAGAAAGGCGCGCGTCTTCATCATGTCGGGCAGGGCGGCGGGCACATAGCGGATCTTGTACCCCGCCGCCTCTCGGTGCCATTCATAGATTCGCTCATCCACCAGCGCGCGGGGCGCCTCGGCCATGGTCAGCGAACTGGCCAGCAGTTCGGCGGCACTTTCGGGCCGATCCGACAGGCTCAGGAGCCAGTCGGCCGACACCCCCAGCGCCGAGGCGCAGGCCCCCACCACATGCGCATTGGGCAGGCGCGCGCCATCGCCAGTCAGCAATTGAGAGATCGTCGAGCGATCCACCCCCACTTGCCGCGCCAGCGCGCTCTGGCTGGTCTGGCGCTGATCCATCGCCCGCCCGAGCCGAATCCGGAACTGCGCCGCCCGGTCACGCTTGTCCATCTTTTCCCACATGCGGTGATAATTATCACAGTTGCTGAATTTTGTTAATCATTTTCCGAATTCCCGCACGCCTCACAAGGCAGTAACAGTTTTGTGAAAACTACAGGCAGGAGATGGAATGGAAACGCGGCGAAGATCGGTCCTGAAGGCGTTGATCTGGAACCTTTTGGGCCTTGTCACGATGACCCTGGTGGGCCTTGCGGCGACAGGATCTGCCGCCATCGGCGGCACGCTGGCACTGGTGAACACGGCGTTGGGTTTTACCCTCTACCTGGTCTACGAACGTGTCTGGGCCGGCATCCGCTGGGGCCGCCATGTCTGAGCCGCGCCTGCCCGAGCGCGCCGAATGGGGCACTTTCGCGCTGATCCTCGCCTGCTATGCGGCTTGGCTGCTGGTGATTTTCGGGCTGGCCGGGCTGTCGCTCTGGCTCGCCATTCCTGCGATGGGGCTGGTCGCGGCGCTGCATTCCTCGCTGACGCATGAGGCGCTGCATGGCCACCCGTTCCGCTATCGCTGGCTGAACGAGGCGCTGATGGCGCTGCCGCTGACGCTCTGCATCCCCTATAACCGGTTCCGCGACCTGCATCTGGCCCATCACCAAGATGCCAACCTGACCGACCCCTATGACGACCCCGAGAGCAACTATCTCGACCCCGCCATCTGGGGCCGCCTGCCGGGCTGGCAGCGGCGCCTCTATGCGCTCAACAACACGCTGGCGGGGCGCATGGTGCTGGGTCCGCTGATCGGAACCGCCTGTTTCCTGCGTGACGAGGCGCGCGGCGCGCTACGCGGCGACCGCGCGATCCTTCTCGCCTGGGCGCTGCACCTGCCTGGCTTGGCGGTGGTGCTCTGGGTCGTGTCGCTGTCGCCCATGCCCATCTGGGCCTTTGCACTCTCGGCCTATATCGGTCTGGGCCTGCTCAAGATCCGCACTTTTCTGGAGCATCGCGCGCATGAAAAATCACGCGCCCGCACCGTGGTGATCGAGGACAGGGGGCCGCTCGCCTTTCTGTTCCTAAACAATAACTATCACGTGGTCCATCACATGAACCCGGGCGCGCCCTGGTATGCGCTGCCCGCGCTCTACAGGGCCGGCAAGGAGCGGTATCTCAACTGCAACGAGGGCTACAGCTACGCCTCTTATGCCGAGGTGTTCCGCCGCTATTTCTGGCGCGCCAAGGATCCGGTGCCGCATCCGCTCTGGCCAAAGCCCTGATTTGAGGCCACAAGAGGCGCATGAGCCTCTGGATCCCCGTCACCCTCGCCGCTGCGCTGTTTCAGACCGTGCGGTTCATGCTGCAAAAATCGCTGGCGACGGTGAAACTGTCGGCCTCGGGCGCCACCTTTGCCCGCTTCCTCTATTCCGCGCCGCTGGCGCTGGCGGGGCTGCTGATTGCCACCACCGCAGGCGGCTATGACCTGCCAGAGCTGGGACCACGGTTCTGGCTGTTCGTGGCCATCGGTGGCACCGCCCAGATCCTTGCCACCATCTGCGTGGTGGCGCTGTTCAAACAGCGCAACTTTGCCGTCGGCATCACCTTCAAGAAGACCGAGGTGATCCAGACCGCGATCGTCGGCTTTGTCATTTTGGGCGAGGGCGTGTCCATCGGCGCGCTGGGCGCGATCCTGCTGGGGCTGGCGGCGGTGCTGCTGTTGTCGAAAACACCCGGAGGATCTGGCGCCTGGTGGCGCCACCTGACCAACCGCGCTTCGCAACTGGGGCTGGGCTCGGGCGTGCTCTTTGCCTTTTCGGCGGTCAGCTACCGGGCCGCCTCGCTGGAGCTGGGCGATCTGACGCCCTGGTTCCGGGCACTGGTGACGCTGGCCGCCGTGGTGTCGTTCCAGCTGGTGTCGATGGCGCTCTGGCTCTGGTGGCGCGACCGGGCGCAGCTGGCCGCGGTCTGGGCCACGCGGAATACAGGTGCCTTTATCGGGCTGACCAGCCTTGGCGGATCGTTCTGCTGGTTTCTCGCCTTCACGCTTCAGAACGCGGCCTATGTCAAGGCGCTGGGGCAGGTGGAGCTGATCTTCAGCCTGATGGCCTCGACCCTGTTTTTCCGGGAAAAGATCACCGGGCGCGAGATCGCGGGCATCGGGCTCTTGGGCCTCTCGATCCTGGCATTGGTGCTGGCGATCTGACCCGAGCGCGGGGCGCTCCCGCCCCCGGCCTGGTGCGCTCTTGCGAGCGCCCCGTCCGGCGTTGGGCCGGGCCGCGCGTGCCGCGCGGCGGGTTTTTGCGAGGCGCTGCCTCGCGCTCCGGAGTATTTCCTGACCAGAAAGAAGCCCGATTGCACGTGCGTCGATCCGGGGGCCTGTACTCCGCGTGCGCCGGGCTCAGCCCGCCCGGCGTTCCTCGAAGCTGAGCGCAATGAAGCTGGGCAGGTGGTCGCCCATGCCCACCACCTTGCCGCCGCGATCCTCGGACCGGTCGCGGCCGCGCTTGTCGTCGGTCCGGGGTGTGCGCTCGCGCTTGTCCTCGCGCGGTTCGCTCCGGGTCTCCTCGGGACGGGCTTCGCGCTTGTCCTCGCGCGGGGCCTTGTCGGCCCGATTCTCGGTCTCGCGGCGCGGCTTGTCCGACTTGCCCTTGCGCTCCTCGCGCCGTGGTTTCGGCTCGGGCAGTTCTTCGAGGTTGACCGGATTCTCCAGCCGCGGGATGGCTTTCTGGATCAGCTTTTCGATCGCATCCAGCGCCTTTTCGTCGCGCGGGATGCAGAGCGTGATCGCCTTGCCGTCGCGGCCGGCGCGGCCGGTGCGGCCGATCCGGTGCACGTAGTCCTCGGGGTGGCCGGGCACGTCGAAGTTGAACACATGGCTGACCGAGGGCACATCCAGCCCGCGCGCCGCCACGTCCGAGGCCACCAGCAGGCGCAGTTTGCCTTCGCGGAAGCCGTCCAGCGTGCGGGTGCGCTGGCTCTGGTCCAGATCGCCATGGATCGGCGCCGCGTCATAGCCGTATTTTTGCAGCGATTTCGCGACGATATCCACATCCGTCTTGCGGTTGCAGAAGATGATCGCGTTGGTGCATGTCTCGCCCTCGGCGTCGATCAGCGCCCGCAGAACGGCGCGTTTCTCGCTGGCCTCGCGGTCACGGCGCGAGCCCTTGAACTGCACCACACCCTGTTCGATGGTCTCCGACGCGGTGGCCTGGCGGGCCACCTCGATCCGCGCGGGCGCGCTGAGGAAGGTATTGGTGATCCGCTCGATCTCGGGCGCCATCGTGGCCGAGAAGAACAGCGTCTGGCGGGTAAAGGGGGTCAGGCTGAAGATGCGCTCGATATCGGGGATGAACCCCATGTCGAGCATCCGGTCGGCCTCGTCCACCACCATGATCTGCACGCCGGTCAGCAGGAGCTTGCCGCGCTCGAAATGGTCGAGCAACCGGCCCGGCGTGGCGATCAGAACGTCGACGCCCCGGTCGATCAGCGCATCCTGCTCCTTGAAGCTGACCCCGCCAATGAGCAGCGCCTTGGTCAGTTTCAGGTGTTTGGTATAGGTGTCGAAGTTCTCGGCCACCTGCGCGGCCAGTTCCCGCGTCGGGCACAGCACCAGGCTGCGCGGCATCCGCGCCCGGGCGCGGCCACGGGCCAAGAGCGTGATCATCGGCAGGGTAAAGCTGGCGGTCTTGCCGGTGCCGGTCTGGGCGATGCCCAGCACGTCGCGCCCTTCCAGAGCGGGAGGAATCGCGCCTGCCTGAATCGGGGTGGGGGTTTCGTAACCGGCTTCTTCGACGGCCTTGAGGACCTTGGGATTCAGGTTCAGTTCAGAGAATTTTGTCATGTGTGTCCGATATATGCGGACACTCACCGGGCCCGCGCGTCAGTCGTACTGCCGGGCCCATCATGGGCGCTGCGCCGGTCAGGGCGCGCTACGGCTGGGCGGGGCATAGCAAAATCCCCGGCCAGCGTCAAATGTTGCAGGTGCAGCACCGAGATTTACACGCACTGTTGCGAAACGGGCAACAGTGAGTATTTAATAGGGAAACTGTTTCTGCATCGCCGCGTCCAGATCCAGCGCGCGCCGTTTCAGCATCCCTGCCGCCTCCAGCCGCGCGCGCGCCTCGGGCGACACCGCGTTCATCTCGTCGAAAAAGGCGCGCAGCCCGGCCTCGCCGCTTTCCTCCTCGATGGTGCTCAGCAACTCATGCATGCTCAGCCCGCCCACCTCGCGCGGGACATTGGGGGCCAGTTCGGGCCGGTACGACCCCTTGGCGATACGATAGCGATAGGCCGCGATCCAGTGATCCCAGTCGGCACCGTGCCGGTGGCACAGATCGACAGTGTCCAGCTCCACCTGCCCGGGGTTCATCTCCTTGTTGCGAAAGATGTTGTGGATGCGGAAATCGACCTTTTCCAGCCCGGTGCGCGCGATCACCTTGCCCGCGACATGGCTCATGAACCCGCCTTTGACAAAGGCGCCATAGGTCGGATAGAGCCGCCGTACCGTTTCATCCCGCTCAGGCCCACCGGGGATGAACGCCTTGTACAGCGCAGGGTCACCGGCCAGCGCCTCGATCGGGCGCATCCGGGCGCACAGAACCTGCGGCCCGAACCCGCCCAGGATCCCGGCCAGCGGCGTTTCCGGCCAGATGAACTCGTCCACGTCCACATGCGCCAGCCAGTCCACATCGGCGCGGTTATAGGCGTGGCGCGCGTTCATTGTCTGGCGCGCCTGGTGCTTGGCCGGACGGGCCAGCTTGCGGCGCGTCCAATAGGCCTCGTCGCAGGCCCAGACCCGGAGGCGCGGATGCGCCTTGAGCCGGTTGAACACGCCCGGATCCGGGTCGTCGAGATAGAGAAAGAGCCGGTGCGCGCCCAGTTCCAGATGCCATGCGGCAAACCGCAGGATATCGCGCTCGGGCGCCTTGACGGTCGCCACAACGCCCCAGGTCACGCCCTTGTCGCCCATGCCCGATTTCCTTGCCCATTGCCTGTGCGCACAGCCTAGGGCAGGGCGCGGCTCAGGTCATCATCTCTTTGGTCGCGGTCAGCTTAAGCTCGGGGTAATCGCGGATCACCCGGTCGATGTCCCATTGCAGCCGCGTCAGATAGACAACGTCGCCGTCATGGTCATGCGCGATGTGCTGCTTGTTGGCGTTCACGAACTTGTCCATCGCCACCTTGTCGCCCGACACCCAGCGGGCCGAGGTGAATTGCGAGCCGTCGAACCGCACCGGCAGCCCGTATTCCAGCTCGATCCGGCTGGCCAGCACTTCGAATTGCAGTGCGCCCACGACACCGACGATAAAGCCTGAGCCGATCATCGGCTTGAACACCTTGGCGGCGCCTTCCTCGGCAAACTGCATCAGCGCCTTTTCCAGATGCTTGGCCTTCATCGGATCGCCCGCGCGCACGCCCTGCAACAGTTCCGGCGCGAAAGAGGGGATACCGGTCACCCGCAGTGCCTCGCCCTCGGTGAGCGTGTCGCCGATCCGTAACTGGCCGTGGTTCGGGATGCCGATGATGTCCCCGGCCCAGGCCTCTTCGGCCAGTTCCCGGTCCGAGGCAAGGAACAGCACCGGGTTCGAGATCGCCATCGGTTTCTTCGACCGCACATGGGTCAGCTTCATGCCGCGCTGGAAATGACCCGAGGCCAGCCGGACAAAGGCGACCCGGTCGCGATGCTTGGGGTCCATGTTGGCCTGAACCTTGAAGACAAAGCCGGAAACCTTTGTTTCGTCAGGGGAAATCTTCCTCGGTTCCGCGCTCTGCACCTGCGGCTCGGGGCCGTATTTCCCGATCCCCTCCATCAGTTCCTTGACCCCGAAGGAGTTGATGGCCGAGCCAAACCAGATCGGCGTCATATGCCCTTCGAGCACGGCTTGCGGGTCGAGCTTGGGCAAGAGCTCGCGCGCCATCTCCAGCTCTTCATGCAACTGCTCCAGCAGATGCGCGGGCACGTGCTGGGCCAGCTTGGGGTCGTCAAGCCCATTGATTTCAATGCTTTCGGCGACCTTGTTGCGGTCGGCGCGGTCCATCAGCTCCAGCCGGTCGCGCAGGATATCGTAACAGCCGATGAAATCGCGGCCCTGGCCGATGGGCCAGCTGGCGGGTGTCACGTCGATGGCCAGCATCTCCTGGATCTCGTCGATGATCTCGAACGTGTCGCGGCTCTCGCGGTCCATCTTGTTGCAGAAGGTCAGGATCGGCAGGTCGCGCAACCGGCAGACCTCGAACAGTTTCTGCGTCTGGCTTTCAACGCCCTTGGCGCCGTCGATCACCATCACCGCCGCATCAACAGCTGTCAGGGTGCGATAGGTGTCCTCGGAGAAGTCCGAGTGGCCGGGCGTATCGACAAGATTGAACCGGAAGTTCTTGTAATCGAACGACATTGCCGAGGCCGAGACCGAGATGCCCCGATCCTTTTCCATCTGCATGAAGTCCGACCGTGTGCGCCGCGCCTCGCCCTTGGCGCGCACTTGTCCGGCCATCTGGATCGCGCCGCCGAACAGCAGGAACTTTTCGGTCAGCGTGGTCTTTCCCGCATCGGGATGCGAGATGATGGCAAAGGTGCGGCGCCGCGCGATCTCGGGCGGCAATGCGGGGCGGTTTACGGCGATATCCAACATGCAGGCGCGTATATCAGGTTGCGCCGCCCTTGCAAGAATGCGCGTTTACTGCGGTTTGCGGAAATCCTGATGACAGGATTTGCAGGTGCTGCCGATCCGGGCCAGGGCCGGTTTCAGATCGGCCTCGGTCTCGATCGACGCGGCCGCCTCGGCGGCGGCCAGCGTCAACGCCTCGGACCTCTGTCCGAAGGTATCGAACTCCTGCCAGATCACCGGCAATGCCTCGGATTTCGGGTCGTGCTCTTCGGCCATGAACAGGGTCGGCACGCTGGCTGCATGGGCGGCAATGGCGGCGGCGGCGGCCCGGGCCTCGTCGGCATCGAAAACGGCCTCGCCCTTTGCCATGGCGCCCAGGATCTTGGTATTGTCCGCGATCTGCATCATCGCATGCATCCGCGCCTTGACCGCCGGGTTACTCACGCCGCTATGGGCCAGCGCGGCGCCTGCGGCCAGTAGGGTCGCGGTGATCGCTGTCACGAAAATCGGGCGCATCTCATCTCCTCTGCCAAATCTGTCGACCAGCAGAGACCTAGCGCCCGGGGACCGGTCTCTCAACCTTTGCCGTTGCATTGCTCGCTGGAAATGAACGATTGGCGCGAAAATCCGAACGGGTCGCTATACGAAAGGGCAGGCTGTCCGATGCCGCGCGCTGTCCTACCATCGGAATCGTCAAACGGGAGAAAACATATGCGCCATCTGCTTGTTCTGGCCGCCCTCGGCTCTGCGGCCCTGTTCAATGCCGCTCCGGCCTCGGCCGAGTGGTCCTTCAGTTCCGGACCGGTTCCGAACGCCTTTATCCAGACCAACAATGCCACGCTGGAACTGCAATGCGACCGTATCCGCTTTGCGCCTGCCGGTTACGAGGACAGCCAGGACATCCTGTCCAAACGCGGCCTGTCGCTGCGGTTCATGTCCGATGGCCAGACAGAGGCGGCGGCGTTCCAACTGGGCGACGCCAATGCGATGATCGAGTTGGTGGACAATTACCCGGTCGAGATCCGCCTGAACGACATGTCCGATTACAACTTCATCCTCGACCAGGTCGCACAGAACGCCGCGCTGAACATGTCGATGATCGACCAGGATGTGACCTATGGCATCTTTGATCTCAAGGGCTCGGGGCGTGCGGTCAAGTCGCTGCGCGCCAGCTGCGGCGGCTCTGCGCAGAGCGCCGCCGCCAGCACGCCCGAAGCGCCCGAAGGCGTGGTCTATTGCGGTGGCGGCGCGGTCCAGCGGGTCATCGAATACGGGCTGCTGTCGCAACCCGATGGCCAGTGGGACGCGATCGTCACCGTCAACGGCGATACCCTACGCGCGATGACCGCCTACAGCTATTTCGGCAACGCCCAGCCCCCGGCTGGCTTTGTCGTCGCGCTCCTGGGCGAGGATCGTTCCGAATTCCTGGTGTTCGAGCAGAACGGCCGCAACTGGCTGGAATTCGGCGACTACACCTACGAGCAGTGCAACTGAGCCACTGCCACCGGCTTGGAGCATCCAGCTCAAACCCTGAGGCGCTTAGGTTTTGGGTTGGGCGCTCTAGCGGTTGGTCGAGGCTTTCTTCAGCAGCGCAATGGCGTCGGGCCGGTCCAACAGCCGCTTGGACACGTCCACCCCGTGCCCGTCGCCGCGCCCGTGCTGGTCAAGGAGCGGTAGCACCTCTTCCAGAAGCTCCTCGGGCAGGGCGGGCCGGGTCCGCGGGTCGAGCAGCATGGACTCGGCGGCGATCCCCTCGGCATAGATGATGTGATGGCGGTCGAACAGCAGCTGGAAATAATCGACGAATCCGCCTTCCTGCACGAACACCGTATCGCCGTTGACCAGATGCCGCGCCTTGACCAGCAGTTCCGGCTGGCCCGCGCCGATCTCGTCACGGCGCTGATAGACAAACAGCCGGTGATCGGGGCTGACCACCAGGTCGTTCTCGTTGTTGAGCGTCCCGGCCCGGATCACGATAGGGGCGAAATCACCCACCGCGCGCACCGTGCTCTGACCGATCCAGCGCACCTGCTGCACCCCGTCGTCTCGGGTCAGTACCCGGTCACCCACCTTCAATTCTTCGATGGGCATCTGCGCGCCAGAGGCCAACGTGATATGGGTGCCGCGCGTGAACGAGACACAGGTCACCTGAGCGAATTTCTGCCGCGCGTTGTCGCCATCCATCCCCACCAGCGTATAATCGGTCTTGGCCGCCAGCGGCGCCAGCGGCAGCAGGTAGATATCGGCGATATTGCCGTCGGTATCGACCTCGACCAGTACGATGGCATCGGTGGTCATGCCGTCCGGGCTCATCAGGCTCAGCGCGCAATCCAGGTGCAGTGCGTGCCCCGGTCGCCCGCAATCCGTGTCTCCGGCGACATTGAACGTGCCGTCCGCCAGCACCTCCAGCCCCAGGCGGCAGGGCTGCGCATCGGGGCTCAGGCCATAGATATCGTCCAGCATCAGCTCGTCCATCGGCGCGATCCCGTCCCCCAGGTTGGCGCCATTCGTTACCTTGAAGGCGCGGGCGGGGTACACGGGTACGGATTGGGCGGGGGCGTGTCTGGTCACGGTGTCCAACAAATGCTGCGGGCTAAGGTCTTTCATTTTCAATCTGTAAGTCGGGTGGCGCAAATGCAATCCAGTCTGCCGCCAAAATATGGCGGTTCTCGGTCAACCGGGTGGTGATCCCCGGGCAATTGGTGCTAACTCGCGATCAAGAACATCAAGCAGGGAGAGCGGATGATGGATCTGGGTATTGCGGGCAAGAAGGCGCTGGTCTGCGCCTCGTCCAAGGGATTGGGGCTGGGCTGCGCCCAGGCGCTGGCGGCGGCGGGCGTCGATCTGGTGATGAACGCGCGCGGCGCCGAGGCGCTGGAGGCTGCGGCAGAGGCGATCCGCGCGGCGCATGGAGTCAAGGTGACGACCATCGCCTGTGACGTCACCACCCAGGCAGGGCAGGCGCAGGTGATCGAGGCCGCGCAGGGCGTGGACATCCTTGTCACCAATGCCGGCGGCCCGCCGCCGGGCCTCTGGTCGGATTGGGACCGCGACGATTTCATCCGCGCGCTCGACGCCAACATGCTGACACCCATCGCCTTCATGAAGGCGCTCTTGCCCGGCATGATCGACAAGTGCTGGGGCCGGGTGGTCAACATCACCTCGCAATCGGTGCGCGCGCCGATCCCGGCGCTGGGCCTGTCGAACGCGGCCCGCACCGGGCTGACGGGCTATGTCGCAGGCACCTCGCGCCAGGTCGCGCCCTTTGGCGTGACGATCAACAACCTGCTGCCCGGCATCCATGCCACCGACCGCGCCAATGCGCTGGATGGCCCGGTGGCGCAGCAAAAAGGCATCTCGCTCGACGAGGCGCGTGCCGAGCGCGCCGCCACGATTCCCGCCCGCCGCTACGGTTCGCCCGAGGAATTCGGCGCCACCTGCGCCTTTCTCTGCTCGAAGCATGCGGGCTTCATCGTCGGCCAGAACCTGCTGCACGACGGCGGCGGCACCAACCTGACGATGTAGGGCATGGCGCAGGGGTTTTCGCTCAAGGACCAGCTCTTTAACGCGGAAAAGGTCGGCTATCTCGCCGGCCTTTTCGACGGGCCGGGGTTCGACGGTGCCGAGTTCGAGGCGCGGGTGATGGCGCGCCTGCCCGAGCTGGAGCTGAAACAGCGCATCGACTGGATCGCGGCCTGCCTGATGGACAGCCTGCCGGGGGAGCTGCCGCAAGTGGCGGCAGCGATCCTGCACGCCCTGCCGCCGCCGCTCGACCCGAACCTGTCGGACGACGATTTTGGCGATTTCATCTTTGCGCCGCTGGGCGAATGGGTGGCCTCGGCCGGTATCGAACACCCGGACATGGCGCTCGATGTCCTGGCCGAACTCACCCAGCGGTTTTCGATGGAATGGGCGATCCGCCCGTTCCTGAACCGCTGGCCCGACCTGGTTCTGAACCGGATGCGGGACTGGTGTGATCACGACAGCTATCATGTGCGGCGGCTGGTCAGCGAGGGCACCCGCCCGCGCCTGCCCTGGGGCGCGGGCATTGCCCTGCCGCTTGATGCCGCCCTGCCGCTGCTGGACCGCTTGCACGCCGATCCCACCCGCTATGTCACCCGCTCGGTGGCCAACCACCTGAACGATATTGCAAAAAAGGACCCCGACCTGGTGCTGGACCGGCTCTCCGACTGGCGCGCGGCCGCGCGGCAGAGCACCAGCGAGCGCCAGTGGATCACCGCCCATGCCCTGCGCGGGCTGGTCAAGGCGGGCCACCCCGGCGCAATGGCGATGCTGGGTTACGACCCGGGCGCGCCGGTCACGGCGAAGCTGGAGCTTCCGGCGCGCGCCCGCATCGGCACGGATCTTGTCTTGGGGCTGGAACTGAAAGGGGCAGCGGAGCTGCCGGTGCTGGTCGATTACATCGTGTATTTCCAACGTCCCGGCGGCAAGGTCTCGGCCAAGGTCCACAAGTGGAAACAGGCGCGTCTGACGGGCGGCGGCCTACGGTTGGACAAGCGGCACAAGCTGAAAGGCGACGCCAGCACCTTCACCCTTGTGCCCGGGCCGCACCGGGTCGAGGTGCAGGTCAACGGCCGGGTCCGGGCGATGGGTGTTTTCGAGCTGGAAGCGTAAGGGGGCGCTGCCCCCGCCGCCCGTTCCGGGCGACTCCCCCGGAGTATTTCCGGCGAAATGAAGACATGGTCACGCTTTCGTAGGTTCGATTGCGTGGAGGGGCGGGGTGCGCTAGCTGTTGCGCAAATGGAATGAGGGGCCAGCGATGAAACACGAGGCGGTGCAGACCTATTACGGCGAGGTGCTGAAGGGCACCTCGGATTTGCAGACCGACGCCTGCTGTACCGCCGCAGAGATGCCCGCGCATCTGAAACCGGTGCTGGCCAAAGTGCATGACGAGGTGATGGCGCGCTATTACGGCTGCGGCCTGATCGCGCCCCTGGCGCTGGAGGGCGCGCGCATCCTCGATCTGGGCTGCGGCGCGGGGCGCGATGTCTATGCGCTGTCGGCCTTGGTGGGGCCGCAGGGCGCGGTGGTGGGCGTCGACATGACCCAGGCGCAGCTGGACGTAGCGCGCGCCCATCGCGCCTATCATGCCGAAGCATTCGGCTATGACGCGCCCAACACCGAATTTCACCAAGGCTTCATCGAGAAGCTGGAGGACCTACCGCTGGAACCCGGCTCCTTCGACATCATCGTGTCGAACTGCGTGCTGAACCTGGCCACCGACAAGGCGGCGGTGCTGCGCGGCGCGCAGCGGCTCTTGAAACCGGGCGGCGAGATGTATTTCTCGGATGTCTACGCCGACCGCCGCATTCCGGCAGAGCTGGCCGAGGACGAGGTGCTCTATGGCGAATGTCTGTCCGGCGCGCTTTACTGGAACGATTTCCTGACCCTGGCGCGGCAGGCCGGGTTCGGCGACCCGCGCATGGTGGAAAGCCGGGCGCTGAATGTCGGCAACCCGGCGCTGCAAGACAAGCTCGGGCCGATCCGCTTCCTGTCGGCCACTTACCGCCTGTTCAGCCTGGATGGTCTGGAACCGGCCTGCGAGGACTACGGCCAGGCGGTGATCTACAAGGGCACCGTGCCCAACGCGCCGCATACCTTCGTGCTGGACGACCATCATGTGATCGAGACCGGCAAGGTGTTCCCGGTCTGCGGCAATACCTGGCGCATGCTGGCCGAGACGCGCTTTGCGCCGCATTTCGAGTTCATCGGCGATTTCTCCACCCATTACGGCATTTTTGCCGGATGCGGCGGCAACTCGCCGTTCAACGGGCTGGCACCGGCACCGGCACCGGCCTCGGGCGGCTGTTGCTGACAGGGGTGCCTTGCGCTGACGGGACGGGGTTGCTATCCCCGGCCTGAACTCCCGACCAAAAGGCTAGGGATAGGCAGCGAGGCCCGACAGGTGACGGCAGGACGAACCCCTCCGCGGCTCGAGATCCGCAATCTGGTGCGCGTATTCGACGGGCAGCGGGTGGTCGATGACGTATCGCTGTCGATCCGCGCCGGCCAGGTGACCTGCCTCTTGGGCCCGTCGGGCTGCGGCAAGTCGACCACGCTCAGGATGATCGCCGGGGTCGAGATGCAGGACAGCGGCCAGATCCATGTCGATGGCAAGCTGATCTGCGACACGGTGTTCCGCGTCCCGCCCGAGCGGCGCGAGATCGGCCTGATGTTCCAGGACTTCGCGCTGTTTCCGCATCTCAGCGTGGCGGGCAACGTGGCCTTTGGCCTCAAGGGCAGCCGCGAGGAGAAACGCGCGCGGGTCGAGGAGCTGCTGGCCCGCGTGTCGCTGTCGCGCCATATCGACAGCTATCCGCACCAGCTCTCGGGCGGTGAACAGCAACGGGTGGCGCTGGCGCGCGCCCTAGCGCCACGGCCGCGCATCATGCTGATGGACGAGCCGTTCTCGGGTCTCGACAACCGGCTGCGCGACGGTATCCGCGACGACACGCTGGCGCTGCTGAAGGAAGAGGATGCGGCCGTGCTGCTGGTCACGCACGAGCCCGAAGAGGCGATGCGCATGGCCGACGAGATCGCGCTGATGCGCGACGGGCGGATCGTGCAGCAGGGCGCGCCCTACAACGTCTATACCCGCCCGGTGGACAAGGCGGCGGTGGCCTTCTTCAGCGATGTGAACACGCTCAAGGCGCAGGTCAACGGCGCATTGGCCGCCACCCCCTTTGGCCAGTTCCTGGCGCCCGGCATCCCCGACGGCACCGATGTCGACATCGTTTTCCGCCCCCAGCATGTGAAGCTCGACTTTGACCGGGGTGGCAGGGGGCCGCTGCCCACGCCCTCGGACGGGGTCGCGGCGCGCGGCGTGGTCGAGCGGGCGCGTTTTCTGGGCGGTGAGAGCCTGGTCGAGTTCCGGATGGATTTCAACGGATCCATGCTCAAGGCCACGGTGCCCAATGTGTTCATCCCCGAACCCGGCCGGGTCATGTGGCTGACCATCCGCCGCGACCGCTGTTTCGTCTTCCCGGCCCCGGCCGGGCGCCAAAAAATCTGAGATTTTTTGTGCCCAGAATTTTTGCAAAATTCTGGCTCTCCCCCTCTGATCGGTGCGGTTTTGCCGCCGACTGATACAGGAATGCCGCAGAACGGCGGCCTGCCGCGCTTGCCGTGCGGGTGACCCGCGTCTATCAAGGGCAAAACGGGGCAGGACGACATGCGCATTCTCATCACCAATGACGACGGCATCAACGCGCCGGGCCTGGCCGCGCTCGAGGCACTGGCCCGCGACCTCGCCGGCCCGGAGGGAGAGGTCTGGACCGTGGCCCCGGCCTTTGAACAGTCGGGCGTGGGTCACTGCATCAGCTATACCCATCCGATGCTGATCGCCAAACTGGGCGAGCGGCGGTTCGCGACCGAAGGCAGTCCGGCCGACTGCGTGCTGGCGGGCCTGCATGACGTAATGAAGGACGCGCCCCCCGACCTGGTGCTGTCGGGGGTGAACCGGGGCAACAACTCGGCCGAGAACGCGCTCTATTCCGGTACGCTCGGCGGCGCGATGGAGGCGGCGCTTCAGGGCCTGCCCGCCATTGCGCTGTCGCAGTTCTTTGGCCCGCGCAACTATGGCCGCGAAGATCCCTTCGAAATCGCCCAGACCCACGGCGCCGAGGTGGTCCGTCGCATCCTCGCCGCCTGGCCCCAGGAACGGCCCGACTACCGCCTGTTCTTCAACGTGAACTTTCCGCCGGTACCTGCCGCCGAGGTCAAGGGAACCAAGGTCGTCCGCCAGGGCTTTCGCCAGGGCTCGCGCTATGCGGTCGAACCGCATCTGTCGCCCTCGGGCAAGCGCTTCCTCTGGATCAAGGGCGGCGACCAGCAGGCGCGCACCGCGCCAGGTACCGATGCCGCCGTCAATCTCGACGGCTATATCTCGGTCACGCCCATGCGCGCGGACCTGACCGCCGAAGACACGTTGGAGGCATTGCAGGCCACCCTATGAGCGGACCCGACGCCGAAACCAAGATGCAGTTCCTGTTCGCGCTCCGTTCAAAGGGCGTGACCGACCGGCGGGTGCTGGCGGCGATGGAAGAGGTCGATCGCGGCCTATTCGTGCGTGGCCTCTTCGCCGAACGCGCCTACGAGGACATGCCGCTGCCCATTGCCTGCGGTCAGACCATCAGCCAGCCCTCGGTTGTCGGGCTGATGACCCAGGCGCTCGAGGTGCATCCGCGCGACAAGGTGCTCGAAGTCGGCACCGGTTCGGGCTATCAGGCCGCGATCCTGGCCAAGCTGGCGCGCCGGGTCTATACCGTCGACCGCCACGCCCGCCTGGTGCGCGAGGCGCAGACCCTGTTCCAGCGTCTGCAACTGGTCAATATCACCACGATGACCGCCGATGGTTCCTTTGGCCTGTCCGATCAGGCCCCCTTTGACCGCATCATCGTCACCGCCGCCGCCGAAGATGCGCCCGGCCCGCTCTTGGCGCAACTGAAGATCGGCGGTATCATGGTTCTGCCCGTCGGCCAGTCGGACACGGTGCAGACCCTGATCCGGGTCCGTCGCCACGAGACCGGATTCGACTATGATGAATTGCGCCCGGTCCGTTTCGTGCCGCTGCTCGAAGGGCTGGGCAAGGATGGCTGAGACCCCCGGGTCCTGTTGCCCGGACCCTGTTGATTGACGCGAACCCCCGGACCACATGGGGGGCAGCATTGAGGATAATGAGATGCGTGTTTCGTTCCGAACCCTGACCAGACCGACCCTGGCCTGTGCCGCGCTGGCGCTGCTTGCCGCCTGCGAGGGGCCGCTCGACTATGATCTGCGGGGCCAGATCGGCGCCTTCAACACCACCGAGGCCGCACAGGCGGCCAAGACCGCGCCGCGCCCGAAACCGGATACGCGCGGAGTGATTTCCTATCCCAACTACCAGGTGGCGGTGGCCCGGCGCGGCGATACGGTCACCTCGCTGGCCGAACGGGTCGGCCTGCCGTCGGGCGAACTGGCGCGCTTCAACGGGCTGCAACCCGATGACGTCCTGCGCGAGGGCGAGGTGCTGGCGCTGCCGCGCCGCGTTGCCGAACCGGCCGGGCAGGGCGGTAATGTCGATATCGCGGCCCTGGCGGGCAGCGCCATCGACCAGGCGCCGGACACCACCCCGGTCCAGACCACGACACTGGAACCTGCCAAACCCGCCGCGCCCGCGCCCTCGGCCGCCAAACCCAGCGGTCCGGAACCGGTGCGGCACAAGGTGGCGCGGGGCGAGACCGCCTATACCATCTCGCGCCTTTACCAGGTGCCGGTCAACGCGCTGGCCGAATGGAACGGCCTCGGCTCCGATTTCGCCATCCGCGAGGGCCAGTACCTGCTGATCCCGGTCAAGGATCAGCCAGCGCCAAAGAAACAGGCGGCAACTCCCGCCGCCGCCGCCACCACCACCGCGCCCGGCACGGGGTCGCCCACGCCCACGCCGCCCTCGGCCACAAAACCGCTGCCGGACGAGAAAGTCGCCGCCGCCACCGCGCCCGCCGCGCCAGATGTCTCGGTGGGGCAACCCACCGCCAGCAGCAAGTCCCAGCTCGCCTTTCCGATCAAAGGCAAGATCGTGCGGCCCTATGAAAAGGGCAAGAACGAAGGGATCGATATCGCTGGCGCTCCGGGCAGCGCGGTAAGCGCCGCCGAAGGCGGCACCGTGGCCGCGATCACGGCGGATGCCGATCAGGTGCCGATCGTGGTGATCCGCCATGCCGACAACCTGCTGACCGTCTATGCCAATGTCGACGGCATCGAGGTGAACAAGGGCGACACCGTGAAACGCGGTCAGAAAATCGCCCGCCTGCGCGACGGCGACAACGCCTATGTGCATTTCGAGGTGCGCAAGGGTTTCGACAGTTTCGACCCCGAACCTTATCTCAAGTGAGTGTACGGGCCTTGCGGCCCGTGCCTCCGGCGGGAGTATTTTCGACCAGAAAGAAGCGCAAGCGCGCCCGCGTCTTCATCTCGCCGGAAATACTCCGGGGGAGTCCGCAGGACGGGGGCAGCGCCCCCACACCCCGCTCAGGGCTGGTAATCGGCCAGGGTCTTGCCGGGCTCGTCGCGGAAGAGTTCCGGCAATGGGGCCACCGCCTCGATCAGGTCGATGCGGAACACCCGGAACCCCTCGCGCAGCTCGCACCAGGCGGTCAGGGTCCAGACTCGTCCCCAGTATTCCATATGCAGCGGCCGCACCACGCGCTCGGTCAGTTCCCCGTCGATGCGCCGATAGCTGAGCCGCAGCTTCTGCCGTGCCTTGATCGCGGCCCGGATCGGCGGCATATGCGCCAGGCCGCGCGCGGCATCGGCAAAGGGGTAGACGGCGAATTTCCAGGCATCGGCCTCGGCAATGGTGCGGATGGGCAGCACCGCGTCGATCTTGTCGGCGAGCGTCAGCGCCGCCGCCTTCAGCTCCGGGTCCGCCGCCTCGGCCACGATCGCCATGCCGAGGTTCAGCGCCTCCAGCTCGGTCGGGGTCAGGTTCAGCGGCGGCAGGGTGATCTGCTCGCGCACCATGTAACCGACGCCGCGCTCGCCCTCGACCGGGATGCCCGAGGCGGCCAGCGTGTCCATGTCGCGATAGATGGTGCGGACCGACACTTCCAGCCGGTCCGCGATATCCTGCGCGCGGTGCAGCTTGCCGTCGCGCAGGATGCCGATGATGTCGAACAGGCGGTCACTACGACGCATGACCCGCCCCTCCGCAGCTCTGCGTTACATCTGCCAGTGCACCGCCTCGTGCCGCATGCGCAGGCTGTCGGGGGCAATGGCGGCCATCAGCGCCGCCGCGCAGTCCGCGCTCTCGAAGGCGCGCGCGGCCGCCTCGGCCGCCGCCGCATCGGTCCAGACCACGCAATCGGTCCAGCGACCGTCGGCGCCCTGGCTCAGCCTGCGGTGAAGAAAGCCGGGCAGGGCGCGCACAAAGTCTTCGGTCTGCCGGCTCAGCTCCACAAAACGCGCGGCGCTGACATCGGGGTTCAGCGCGAAGGTGACGATCTCGACGGTCTCGGTCATGGGATATCCTTCTGTCCATGTTGCGATGCTCCCGTGATATCCACCCTCAACTGACATAAACCTGTCAGGAGGATCAAGCCCCCCCGGCAAAATCGCAAATTTCGCCCTGATCGCGGCACGCGCGGCTCCGCGCCCTCTTTGCCGTCACCCGCGCCCGCGCTAGACCCGGGATCAGAGACATGCCCGGAGGCGCGCCCGCGCGTCCGATGACGACAAAGGAGACGATCCATGCTCAACAATATCGGCCTTCCCGGCCTTCTGCTCATCGCCGTCGTGGTCCTCGTGCTGTTTGGCCGCGGCAAGATCAGCTCGCTCATGGGCGAGGTCGGCAAGGGCATCACCGCCTTCAAGAAGGGTGTCAGCGACGGCACCAAGGAGCTTGAGGAAGACGTGGCCCAGACCGCCAAGGACGTCTCGCCCGAGACCGACAAGGACAAGGCGTAACCGCATATGTTCGATCTGGGCTGGAGCGAGCTTCTGGTGATTGGCGTCGTGGCGCTGATCGTCGTGGGGCCCAAGGACCTGCCCGTGCTGTTTCGCAACGTCGGTCGCTGGGTCGGCAAGGCCCGCGGGCTGGCGCGTGAATTCAGCCGGGCGATGAACGATGCCGCCGACGAGGCCGGGGTCAAGGAGATCTCCAAGGGGCTCAAGGCCGCCACCAACCCGGTGGATTCGGCCCTGGACGGGGTGCGCAAGGCCGCCAGCGACCTGCGCAAGGGCGTGGACCCGACCAAATACGACCCCGGCACCGAGACCGGCAAACTGGCGACCGAGCGGGCCGCGCAGGCCAAGAAGATCCAGGCCGCCACCGCCCGCGCCGCCGCGGAACGGCGCCTGCGCGAGGCCACGGCCGAGCTTGAAAAGGCTCAGGAAGCCGAGGCCGCGCTGAAACCCGGAACCGAGACATGAGCAAGACAGACGAGATCGACGACACGTCCGCCCCGCTGATCGAACACCTGGCCGAACTGCGCACCCGCCTGATCCGCGCGGTGATGGCCTTTATCGTGGGGATCGTGCTGGCCTTTGTCGTGGCCGAGCCGATCCTCCAGTTCCTGCTGGCGCCGATCGAGGCGACGCTGCGCGAGTTGGGCGACCCGTCGCCGACGCTGCAATACACCTCGCCGCAGGAATACCTGTTCACCTTGTTCCGCATCTCGATGGTGTTCGGGTTTGCGCTCTCCTTCCCGGTGATCGGCTACCAGCTCTGGCGCTTTGTCGCGCCCGGGCTCTACCGCTCGGAAAAGGGCGCGTTCCTGCCCTTCCTGATCGCCTCGCCCTTCATGTTCCTTCTGGGTGCGGCCTTCGCGCAATTCGTGGTCACGCCGCTGGCGATGCAGTTCTTCCTGGGCTTTGCCGATGTCAGCTCGATCTTCGCCAACCTGTTGTCGGGGGCGGCGGGGGATGTGCCCGCGGATGTGGCGGTGGTTCCCGAAACCTCCGATGGGGTCAGGATCACCTTCTTCGGCAAGGTCAACGAATCGCTCGACATCACGCTCAAGTTCATCATGGCCTTTGGTCTCTGCTTCCAGCTTCCGGTTCTTCTGACCCTGATGGGCAAGGCCGGTCTGGTCAGCGCCGAGGGGCTGGGCAGCGTGCGCAAATACGCCGTCGTGGCGATCCTGGTGCTGGCGGCCCTGGTGACCCCGCCGGACGTGGTGACCCAGCTCATCCTCTTCGTGGTGGTCTACGGGCTTTACGAGATCTCGATCTTTCTGGTGGCCCGGGTCGAAAAGAAACGCGAGGCTCAGTTGCGCGCCGACGGCTATTATGACGACGAACAGGAATTCGACGATCCGCTGATGGCCGAGTTCGACGAGGAAGAGAGCAAGTAGGCGCCAGGCGTCTGGAGATGACCAAAGGGCGCGCCGATATCGGCGCGCCCTTTTACGTCCGGGGTCTGGAGGGCGCCTCTGCCTGCGGTCCGGTGTCCCCCAAGCGCCCCGTCAGCCACCAGGTCTGCATCGGTCCGACCCCATCGACTTGGACTTGCCCCCGTGGCACGAACCCATAGCGTCCTGCCAGTTGGTCCCGCACTGGCTTTGTCGCCTGTATCCGCCCCGGTTCACCATGGCTTTCCATGCGGCTTGCGATGTTCACCGTTTCGCCCCAGACGTCATAGAAGAGCTTCTGGTGGCCTATCACACCGGCCACCGCCGGCCCGGCATGCAGGCCGATCCGGATGTCCACGCCTCCGGCAAAGGTCTGGGCGACATCCAGCATGTCCAGCGCCATTTCCGCAACCCTGTGCACCGGATCGTCACACGCCACCGGCGCGCCCGCCGCAACCATATAGGAATCGCCGATCGTCTTGATCTTTTCCAGCCCGTGCCGTTCGGCCAGTTCGTCGAATGCCGAAAAGATGCCGTTGAGAAAATTGACGATCTCCTCCGGCGTCATCTTTGCGGCCCGCGGGGTAAAGCCCGCGATATCGGCAAACAGGATCGCCACCAGCGGCAGGCTGTCCGCGATTGTCCTTGTCGGATCGTCCTTGAGCCGGGCGGCGATCTGCTCGGGCAGGAGGTTGCGCAGCAACCTCTCGGACCGCGCGTGTTCGGTGGCCAGCTCCGCCCGTTGTGCCTCGACCTTTGCATAAAGCTCCCCCAGCCGCTGGCTGGTCGCGTTCACATTGCGGGCCAGATCCCCCAACTCGTCCCGGTTGGGAACCGTGACCCGCACATCGAACCGGCCGCCCGCGATGGCGTTCAGGGTCCGGCCAATCCGCCGGACCGGCCAGATCAGCGACCCGGAAATCGCATAGCCAAGCAGAAACGCCAAACCAATCGCGACCAGGGCCGAGGCGATGACCATCTCGCGCGAGGCCTCATAGGCCAGTGCCGTCGATTTCGCCGTTTCGGCCATTTCCGCTTCGATGTCCTGAACCTTGGAATAGGCGCCCCGCTGCATCCGCAGCGCGATGGGCAAAAAGGTTTGGCGTGCGATCGCGCCTGCGGACTTGTAATCCTTGCTCTCGCGCAAGGAGCCTGCGCGCCGGGCAATCTCCTGCAACCGCTTTGCACTTGCCCGCTGCGCCGAGATTTCCGCATTGTCCGGCAGCCCGGCGCGCCCGATCGTCCTGAGTCCCTGACCAGTGTGTAGGACGAGGTTGTTGGTGCCTTCGATGAGGAGAAAAGAGGTGTTGATAAAGAACCCGCTGGCGTTCTGCCGCTGCACATCGTTTGGGTCGATGGCTATCGCCGTGGCCAGGGTCACCAGATCGCTCAGATACAGGTATTGATCGTTGAAAAACGCGATGCGCGCCTGATCGCGCAACAATCTCTCGGTTCTGTCGTTCGCCTGCCGCAGTGTCTCCAACCCGATCCAGGCCAGCCCGGCCATCAACAAAGTGACACCCAGAAAGGCCGACAGCAGCTTCAGCCGGATCGAAACCGACAGACCGGCAATCGAACGAACCAGGATGTTCGGCCGGGGTGTCGTCTCGTCCGCGTGGTGATCTGGTGATTGCGGCAACGTCCGCCTCCCCAAAGCCCTGCCACTTCAACTAATCACACCGGCAGAGCTGAGACAAACGTCTGGGGCAAACACGCAAGGCCAAATGGCTTTCCCGATCTTGCCCGCCTGCAACGTCCAAACCACAAGTCCCAAGAGGCGCACGGGCCGCGTCAGACCAGACCGAACCGCACAAAGAGCGCCCAGAGCAGCGGCAGCAGCAGCGCGGTGGCGACCGCGTTCAGCCCCATGGCCAGCCCCGAAAACGCGCCCGCCGTCTCGTTCACCTGCAAGGCCCGCGCGGTGCCGATTCCGTGGCTGGCCGTGCCCATCGCCAAGCCGCGCGCCTGCCAGTCGCGGATGCCCAGCAGGTTCAGCAGCATTGGCCCGAACATGGCCCCGAAGATCCCGGTCACGATCACCAGCACCGCCGTCAGCGAGGGCAGCCCGCCCAGTTCCTCGGCAATGGCCATCGCCACCGGCGCCGTCACCGATTTGGGCGCGACCGAGGCCAGCAGCGCCCCCGATCCTCCCATCAGACGGGTCACCGCGACTGCCGTCAGGATCGCGGTCAGAGACCCGCACAAGAGGCTGACCGTGATCGCGAGCGCCGAGCGCCGGACCCGGTGCCATTGACGATAGAGCGGCACGGCAAGCGCCACGGTCGCGGGACCCAGCAGGAAATGCACGAATTGCGCGCCCTGGAAATAGGTGCCGTAATCCGTCCCCGTCAGAACCAGCACCGCCACCACGATCAGCACTGCGCCCAGCACCGGGTTCAGGAACGGGCTGCGGCCCCCCCGCTCGAACAGCCAGCTTGCCGCCTGAAAGGCGACCAGCGTCAGCGTCAGGTGAAACAGCGGCGAGGCGCTGAGATAGACCCAGGTTTCGGCCAGACTATCCATCGCTCGGCGCTCTCCGGCCCAGCCAGCGCATCAACAGGCCGGTCACCGCGATGGTGGCCAGCGTGCTGACGACAACCGCCACGCCCAGCGGCACCAGCGCCTCGCCCAGGAGGCGAAAATGCAGCATCACCCCGGTCCCCGCCGGCACGAACAGCAGCGACATCGCCCGCAGCAATCCGCCCGCCGTCTGCTCCAGCGCCTCGGGCACCTCGCCTCGGATCATCAGGAGCGCGAACAGCACCAGCATGCCCAGAACCGGCCCAGGCACCGGCAAGTGCAGCGCGCCCACCGCCAGTTCCCCGGCCAGTTGGCACACCAGTATCAATGTCAGGAACCCCAGCATCATGCCCTCCGCTTGCCCCGGACTTGCAGAGTGTCAGTGGGGTCCGCGCGGATCAAGCCGTCACGCGCCTTGTCTGAGGCTGTACAAAACGGTCAATTCCCCCTCTAGAACAGGTACAAAACGGTCAATCCGGCCCTTGCCGCGCCGCCGCGAACATGGTTTCTGTGCCCGACCGCAGGGAGGAGAGACATGGACAACGACGCGCTCAACCGCATTGCCGAAGCCCTCGAACGCATGGCGCCCGCCCCCCTGCGCGCCCCCGATTTCGCCAGCGCGCCGGCCTTTGTCTGGCATGTCGGGCCGGAACGGCTGGAACCGGTGCGCGATGTCAGCCGGGTCGATCTTGACCTGCTGGTGGGCATCAACCGCTCGCGCGATACGCTCTTGGACAACACCCGCCGTTTCGCTGCCGGGTTCAAGGCCAACAATGCCCTTTTGTGGGGCGCGCGTGGCATGGGAAAATCGAGCCTGGTCAAGGCGGTGCACGGCACACTTCAGCCTGAATTCCCGGATCTGAAACTGGTCGAGCTTCAGCGCGAGGACCTGCCCTCGGTCGCGCGCCTGCTGAACCACCTGCGCAGCGCATCGCAACGTTTCATCCTGTTCTGCGACGATCTTTCGTTCAGCCATGACGACCAGCATTACAAGTCGCTCAAGGCGGTTCTGGACGGCGGGATCGAGGGGAGGCCCGAGAATGTGGTGTTCTATGCCACCTCCAACCGCCGCCATCTGATGCCCCGCGACATGATCGAAAATGAACGCTCCAGCGCCATCAACCCCTCTGAGGCGGTCGAGGAAAAGGTTTCGCTCTCCGACCGCTTCGGTCTCTGGCTTGGCTTCCATCCCTGCGATCAGGACGAATATCTTGCGATGATAGACCGCTATTGCGCTGCATATGGTGTATCCGTCGCGCCCGAGACCCTGCGCGCCGAAGCCATCGAATGGCAGGCGACGCGCGGCGCCCGGTCCGGTCGCGTTGCCTGGCAGTTCTTCGTCGATCTGGCCGGACGGCAGGGCGTGGCGATCTGACCGGCTCCGGTTGATCGGTAACGGACACTGTGGCAGACTGAACCGAACCTCTCTTGAGGGGGGGAGGGAATTGATGCTCAGACTTGTCTTTGCCCTGTTTTTCAGCCTGTTGCCCGCCGTTCTTTGGGCAGAGAAGGTGGCCCTGGTCATCGGCAACGAGCGCTACCAGAATGTGACTCCGCTGGCCAATCCCGGCCGCGATGCCGAGGCTGTCTCGGCGGCGCTGAGCAAGCAGGGGTTCGACGTGGTCAAGGCCACCGACCTGACCCGCAGCGCGCTCTACAACACCCTGCGCGAGTTCCGCGACAGGGCCGACCGCGCCGATGTCGCCATGGTCTATTATGCCGGTCACGGTATCGAGGTGGGCGGCCAGAACTTCCTGATCCCGGTCGATGCACGCCTCTCGGACGAGCGCGATGCCGACCTTGAAATGATCGGCATGGACGTGGTCCTGCGGCAGCTCTCGGGGGCGAAGAAGCTCAAGATGGTGGTGCTGGACGCCTGCCGCGACAATCCGTTTGTACAAAAGATGCAGCGCGAAAACCGCGGCCGCAACATAGGCCAGGGACTGGCCATCGTCTCCAACGCCGAGGCCGCCACCCTCATCGCCTATGCCGCCGCCGCAGGCGAGGTGACCCCCGATGGTCCCGCGGGCCATAATTCGCCTTTTACCTCGGCCTTTCTCAAGGCGCTGGATCTGCCACCGGCAGATGTGCGCATCCTGCTTGGTGCAGTGCGGGACGAGCTGAACCGTACCGTCCCCGGCGCGGTGCCGTTTGTCTATTCCTCGCTTGGCGCCGAACAGGTGGTGATCAATCCCAACTCGACAAAACCTGAACCACCTGTGCCGGTGACCACGGAAAAACCCGTGGTTCATGACGAGGAGCAGATGCTGCGCGACTACGCCATGGCGGAATTTTCGGGCTCGGTCGAGACCTGGGACGCGTTCCTTGAAACCCATGCCGCGCAGTCTTCGCAACTGCTGTATCTGCTGGCGCAGCGCACGCGCGCCCAATTGGCGGGCCAGAAAATTGCGGCACTGCCACCACAGACCGGAACCGCCGAGCGTGCCACAGACCCCGCACCGGTGACTACTTCCGTTGCCCCGCCTGCGGGCGAACAGCAACAAGCCGCAGTCCAGATCCCGGCCATTCCTGTGCCCGAACCGCAACCCGCGCCCCAGCCGCAGGCTCCGGCGCTGAGCCGGGACGAGCTGAAGCGCGCCGTGCAAGCGGCGCTGAAGGATCGCGGCTGTTATCGCAGTTCGGTGGACGGCATCTGGGGGCGTGGCTCGCTGGCCGCGCTGGTCCGGTTCAACGAGGCGGCCGGAACCGACCTGCACCTTGACAGCAACGCCGACGCCGAAGTGTTCGCTGCGGTACTGGAAGAAGTCGAGCAGAGCGAAGAGGTGATCTGTGCCGCGGCCCAGCCGACGCCAAAACCGGCGCGGAAAACGACAACGGCGCGCAAACCGTCGACCACGTCAACGGCGACGGTCCAACAAGCGGCGCCCGACCCAACGCCGCCAAAACCCGCGGTCAAATCCGGTGCACCGACCTGCCGTCCGAAATACGGGACCCTCTACGGGTCGGACGGGTCGTTGTCGGTCGGCCTGCCAATCTGCCGCTAGGGTTGCGATACCGCGCCGGACAGCAGGGTCAATTACAACACTGAAACGATCCGTCCGGCCTCGTCCGCGCAGGGAGTCAGGGACTCGCGGTTCTCACCGGGAAAGAAACGGGCGCGCAGCGCGGTTGGCATTGGCGCGGGCTCGACGATCCGAACTCTTGGCCCGGTCCGCTCGGTCTCGGCGGCCCAGCTGCGGGCCAGCGCCATCTGCGCCGCCTTGGTGGCGCCATAAGCGCCAAAGAACTTCTGGCCCGCGCGCGGATCGTCGAAAAACACCGCCTGGCCGGTCTCTCCCAACAGGGGCGCGACATAGGGGATCAGAACCGACGCGGCGGTCGCATTCACTGCGATCGATTTGGTCCAGTCCTTGGCATCGACAAAATTCGCAGGGCTCAATGGCGCGGCATGGATGGCCGTGTGCAGCCACAGATCCAGCCGCCCCCAACGGTCGTGGATGCCCCGGCACAGCGTCGCCATCGCGGCCGGGTCAGTGACGTCCATCGGCGCCAGCGTTGCACTGCCGCCCCGCGCGCGAATACGGTCGTCCAGTTCTTCCAGCGCGCCGGTGGTGCGGGCCACCGCCACGATATGATGGGTGGGTGCCAGCGCTTCGGCCAGCGCGGCGCCCAGACCGCGCGAGGCGCCGGTGATCAGGGCCAGTTTGGTATCTTGTGTCATGCGCGCGGTTTGACCGCGCCGCGCCCGCCCGTCAAGAGCGTTCAGCTGCCGGGGATGGCAAGCCGACGGGTCTGGCCACCATGCCGCAGCATCAGACCCTCGTCATCAATGGCGAGGATCTCGCCCGCGCGCAGCTTGTCGCCGGGCGCCACCTGCTCGACCTTGCCGCCTGGCAGGCGCACCAGGGCGCGCATGTCGTCGGTGGGGCCAAAGATGCCCAGGACCGTCAACGCGTTCTTCTGAATATCGGCGGCCTGTGTTGCCGCCGAACTGACCTTGCTGTTCGCCATCGATTCGCCTGTTTGTCTGCTTTGCCCCGGCGCCTAACAGGCAGGGCGGGCAGGGGCCAGAGGCAACCCTCTTATGAGCAGGAAGCCGCCGCGCCCTGAGGGCTACTCGGCGGCTTTGAGTTCGAAACCCTTGTCGATCATGTCGGACGGCGTGACCGGGTATTCGCCCGAGAAGCAGGCGTCGCAATATTGCGGGCAAGCCTTGTCGCGGCCCTTGCTCTCACCCACGGCGCGGTAAAGCCCGTCGAGCGAGATGAATTTCAGGCTGTCGACCCCCAGATGCACGCGCATCTCGTCCTCGGTCATGGTGGCGGCCAGCAGTTTTTCGCGTTCGGGCGTGTCGACGCCATAGAAACAGGGCCAGGCGGTGGGCGGGCTGGCGATGCGGAAATGTACCTCCTTGGCGCCAGCGTCCAGGATCATGTCCTTGATCTTGCGGCTGGTGGTACCGCGCACCACCGAATCGTCAACCAGGATCACCCGCTTGCCCCGGATCAGCGCCCGGTTCACGTTCAGCTTCAGCCGCACGCCCATGTTGCGGATCTGCTCGGTCGGTTCGATAAAGGTGCGTCCCATATACTGGTTGCGGATGATCCCCATCGCATAGGGAATGCCGCTTTCCAGCGAGAAGCCGATCGCCGCCGGGGTGCCGCTGTCGGGCACCGGGCAGACCAGATCGGCCTCGACCGGGCTTTCCTTGGCCAGTTCACGACCAATCGCCTCGCGCGTCTCATAAACGCTGCGACCGCCCAGGATCGAATCGGGGCGCGAGAAATAGACATGTTCGAAGATGCAGAACTTGGACGGCTGCGGGCGGAAGGGGAAATGGCTCTGTACCCCGTCCTCGGCGGTGATCACCACCATCTCGCCCGGTTCGATCTCGCGGATGAACTCGGCCCCGATGATATCCAGCGCGCAGGTCTCCGAGGACAGCACCCAGCCGTCGCCGATCCGGCCCAGCACCAGCGGCCGCACGCCCAGCGGGTCGCGCACGCCAATGAGCTTGGTGCGCGTCATCGCCACCACCGAAAAGGCGCCTTCGACCCGGCGCAGCGCATCCTCCATCCGCTCGGGGATGTTGCGCTGTAACGAGCGGGCCATCAGGTGGATGATGCATTCGCTGTCCGACGAGGATTGAAAGATCGAGCCACGCTCGATCAGTTCGCGCCGCAAGGCATTGGCATTGGTGATGTTGCCGTTATGGGCAATCGCCGCGCCGCCCATGGCGAACTCGCCAAAGAACGGCTGCACGTCACGAATCTGGGTCTGCCCCTTGGACCCGGCGGTGGAATAGCGCACATGGCCGATGCCCAGCGGGCCGGGCAGGGTCTCCATCACCGTGGCCGAGGTGAAGTTGTCGCGCACATAGCCAAAGCGGCGGGTCGAGTTGAACCCCTGCACCGGGTCATGGGTGACGATACCGCCCGCCTCTTGTCCCCGGTGTTGCAGGGCGTGCAGGCCCAGGGCCACAAAACTGGCGGCGTCCTGGACACCGATCACCCCGAATATCCCGCATTCCTCGCGCAGCTTGTCGTCGTCAAAGGGATGGGCAATGGGAAAGCGCGGGGCGGGCGTCTGCGGGCTTTGCACGGGGGCAGCTCCGATTCCGTTTCAGGTCAGGCCACCACATAATGCCTCAAACCCCGACTGTCACGAAAGGATCATGAATTCTTTTGCCGCACCTGCATCTTTCACGCCGCCAGGTCGGCCCCCAGCGTGCCGCCGCTCATCATCAGCAGCAGCGCCCGGGCCTGCCCGTAGTTCAGCCGCTTGTAGTGGGACTCGCCATCCGTACCGGGGCACAGGACACGCACGCCGGTCTGCGCCCAGACCAGTTCCTCGGTCGCAAAGCGCGGCACATAGGTGCGGGCGGGGAAGGGCGCGAGGCGGTGCGCGCCCTGAAAACCGGCCAATGCGCCCGCCGGAACCAGCACCGTTGGCAATCCGAACAGCCGCCGGCAGTCCCGCCCGTTCAGCGCCAGATACTGGCCTTCGGTCAGGGTCAGGTCGGAACAGGCACCAAATGTGCCGCCCGGAACCCGCCACAGCGGCGCGTCCTCGTGATCGCGGCTTTCCACGGCCAGCACGGCGCGAAAACCGCCATCACCCGTGGCAACGCGGTCTCCGGACCGCAGTTGTTCAACCGGCACCCAGCCTTGGGTGGTTTCAATCAGGGTGCCGCTGGTCATCCCGGCAAGCGGTGCGTCAACCCGGGTGAATTCGGCGAAAGCGGTTTGGTGGGAAAGCAGCATCTGGGGGTCCTCCTGTCGCTGACGTCTGTTCTGGACTGCCCCAAGGATGGCTGCGCAATTCCGCCGAATTTTCGACATGATTGCGGCCAAATCAAAGTACCGTTTCCCCTTTGCGGACAGAGCCCGCGCCCGAACGGGTATTCCCGGACATCAGCGAACACGGGGCAAGGTTCTGTTAACCAAGAAAAAACCCGCGCAAGCCATTGCGCGGGTCGAATCGATTGGTCCGAGGCGCGGATTACTTGGCGCAGGTGCCCACCAGGTTCTCGTACTGCTGGGTGATCCAGCCCAGGGCCTGCTCGGGGTTCTGTTCCTCGATCTTGCCGGTCATCCGGGCAAAGACCTGAGCCGAGCGGCTCTCGTCGACGATGGTGAAGCTCTGCCCGGTCATGACGGTGTCATAGACGAAGAAGGCGATCGCAACCAACAGGATGCCGCGTGCCACGCCAAAGATGAACCCCAGCGCCTGGTCCAGCCCGCCAAGCGCCGAGCGTTGCACAAGCGACGAGAACAGCGGGGTGAAGAAACTCACCACCACAAGCGCCACCGCAAAAACCGCGGCAAAGGCGGCAATGACCGACAATTCGCAACTGTCGGTCAGGAATTCGCCCACCACCGGCAGTTCCCGGATCAGCGGCATTGCCTTGGGCGCGAACAGAAATGCCAGAATCGCCGCCGCGACCCAGCCCGCAATGGCCATCGCCTCGCGCATGAACCCACGCGCATAGGCCAGCAGAGCCGACAGCACGATGATCAGGGCCACGACCCCGTCGATGATGGTGAAACCTTCCATGGCCCTCGCCTGTTTGCTCCTTGGTGCCCGCTGCGGGCGATTCTATCCCGCCCCGAAAAACTCGCCAACGAATCCCACCAGATCCGACAGCCGTTTCAGCGCGATATCCGTCCCGACGGCGGTCTTGCCACCCGCCGGGGCGATGGCAGAGGTGAAACCAAGTTTTTGCGCTTCTTTCAACCTGTTTTCGGTCTGGCTGGCCGGACGCAGGGCGCCAGAGAGGGAAATTTCGCCGAAAACCACCGTATCGGCGGGCAGCGCCTGATCCTCGCGCGCACTGAGAAGTGCTGCCGCCACCGCCAGATCGGCGGCGGGTTCCGAGATCTTCAGCCCGCCCGCCACGTTCAGATAGACGTCGAGCCCGGCAAAGGGGATGCCGCAGCGCGCCTCGAGCACGGCGAGGATCATCGCCAGCCGCCCGCCATCCCAGCCCACCACGGTGCGGCGCGGCTGGCTGTGGGGCGAGGGGGCGACAAGGGCCTGCAACTCGACCAGCACGGGCCTGGTGCCTTCGATCCCGGCAAAGACCACCGATCCGGGGCTGGGCGTGCCGCGCTCGCTGAGGAACAGGGCAGAGGGGTTTGTGACCTCAGAGAGCCCCGCGCCGGTCATCTCGAAGACGCCGATCTCGTCGGCGGCGCCAAAGCGGTTCTTGACGCTGCGCAGAATGCGGAACTGATGGCCACGCTCGCCTTCGAAATAAAGCACGGTATCGACCATGTGTTCGACCACGCGGGGGCCGGCGATCTGGCCGTCCTTGGTGACATGGCCCACCATGATGACCGAGACGCCGGTGCGCTTGGCAAACGTGGTCAGCTCATGCGCCGAGGCGCGCACCTGGGACACGCTGCCCGGCGCGCTGTCCACATTGTCGGCCCACATGGTCTGGATCGAATCGATGATCACCAGTCCGGGTTTCTCGGCCTCGAGCGTGGTGAGGATGTCGCGCAGGTTGGTTTCGGCTGCCAGTTGCACCGGCGCATCCGCCAACCCCAGCCGGCGGGCGCGCATACGCACCTGGGCGCTGGCCTCTTCGCCCGAGACATAGAGGGTTTTAAGCCCCGCACGGGCAAAGGCGGCGGCGGCCTGCAACAACAGCGTCGATTTGCCAATGCCCGGATCGCCGCCCACCAGGATCGCCGAGGCGGGCACCAGCCCGCCGCCCAGCACCCGGTCAAGCTCGTCTATCCCCGAACACGCGCGCGGCGGCGGGGTCTCATCCGAGGCAAGATCGCTCAGCACGACGGCCCGGCCCCGCCTTGCGCCCAGCGATGTCTTGGCCGGACCGACCGACAGGCCCGCATCCTGACTGATGGTGTTCCATTCACCGCAGCCTTCGCAACGGCCCGACCATTTGGTGAAGGACGCCCCGCAGGCGGAGCAGGAGAAAGAGGGTTTTGCCATATGCGCTTAGTGCCCTGTCTTGTGTCCCACCTCAAGGGCGCAAGCGCTCCCGCCCCCCTCGGGCGCCCCTGGCGGGCCGCCTGCGGGCGTTGGGCCGGGCGCCGCTGTCGCGGCGGTTTCTTGCGAGGCTCTGCCTCGCGCTCCGGGATATTTGGGGCAAGAGGAAGGGGTCAGGGCGCCTTGCGCCGCTGGCGTTCGGTGAGAAGGCCCAGCGTGATAGATGCGAGGATACAGCCGGTGAACAGGTAGAGGCCCCAGGCGGGTTCGATGGTGGCATAGGAAATGCCCTTGGCCAGGGTGATGTAGAGCGCGATGAGGAAGATATCGGCCATGGCGAGCTTGCCCAGCACGTGCAGGGCGGGTTGGGCACGCGGATCGAGCAGATCCCACTGGATCAGCGCCGTGCCGATGGTCTTGAGATAGGGGGCGAAGAGCGCGAATGCGGTGACGATCAGCGCCAGCGCCACGTCCGAGGCCCAGAGGCTTTGCAGCCCGGTGATCACGCTGATCTCGGAAAGGCCGAAGATCGGCAGCAGACCCGCGCGCATCAGCGGCGCGAACCAGGCGATGGGATAGAGGATCAGCAGCGAGAGGGTGGCGAGGCGGAGGATCATCTGGATGTCTCGTTGTTTGCGATGACCGACCTAATCAGCCGTGCACATCGTCACAAGCCTCGGGCGGGTTGAAACCTGCTATGATGAACGGGGAAAATGGGAGGCGGACATGTCAGATTTTGTGTCGTTTCGGTCGGTGGTCGATCCGTCGGACTGCGATTTTCTGGGACATATGAATGTCTCGCGCTATTTCGCGGCCTGTTCGGATGCGGTTTTTGCGGCCCAGTCGGAAATGGGGCTGACCGCCGATGACATGCGTAGCGGCCGGCGCCTGTCCTTTGCGGTGGTCCATGCCGACAGCAACTTCCTGGCCGAACTGGCCGCCGGAGACGCGATATTCATGCGCACCAGCGTGGTCGATTTCGGCGGCAAGTCCCTGACCTTCCGGCATCGGCTGTTCCGGGCGGCCGATGGAAAAGAGGCGTTTCACACGCTGTTCAAATGCGTGCTGCTCAACCTCGAAACCCGGCGCGCCGAAACCCTGCCCGAGGAGGTGCGCGGCAAGGCGTTGGAATGGGTGGAGGAGGGGTTTACCGGCATGCCGGGGGTTTAGCGCGTCTTGCAGCGTCAGCGCACCGCCTCGATCGGCCCTTCTGCACGGCCATGGATGAACTGGTCCAGGTAAGGGTCGCCGCTGTCGTCCATCTGCGCCACCGGACCGGTCCATTGAATCACGCCGCCATGCAGCATCGCCACGTTGTCGGCAATCGCGCGCACGCTGGTCATGTCATGGGTGATGGTCATCGCGGTGGCGCCCATCTCGGTCACGATCTCTCGGATCAGCTCGTTGATCACGCCGGCCATGATCGGGTCGAGGCCCGTTGTCGGTTCGTCAAAGAAGATGATCTCGGGTTCGGCGGCGATGGCGCGGGCCAGGCCCACGCGTTTCTGCATGCCGCCCGAGAGCTCGGCGGGCAGCCGGTCGGCCACGTCCGGTTTCAGCCCGACGCGGCGCAATTTCTCGATGGCGATGGCGCGGGCCTCGTCCACCGGGCGTTTCAGCGAACCGCGCAGCAGGCGAAAGGCCACGTTCTGCCACACGGGCAGCGAATCGAACAGCGCGCCGCCCTGAAACAGCATGCCGAAACGGGCGAGAAAGGCGTCGCGGTCACCGGTGTCTGCGGCGTCCTTGCCATCGACATAGATCTTGCCGCTGTCGGGCTTGATCAGCCCTAGCACACATTTCAGCGCCACCGACTTGCCGGTGCCCGACCCGCCGATGATCACCGTCGAGGTGCCGCGCGGCACCTCCAAGGTCATTCCCTGCAAAACGCGGTTGTCGCCAAACGCCTTGTGGACATTCTCCATCCGGATCATATCGAGAAGAACACCCCCGTGAGTACAAAGTTGGCGGCCAGGATCAGTACCGCCGCCGCCTCGACCGAACCCTTGGTGGCGCGGCCCACGCCCTGGGCGCCACGGCCCGAGTTCATGCCATAGTAACAGCCCATGACCGCCGCGATGACGCCGAAAACCGCGCCCTTGACCAGTGACGAGACCACGTCGCGGGTTTCCAGGAAATCGACGGTGTTTTGCAGATAGGCAGCGGCGTTAAAGCCCAGATTCTGCACCGCCACCGTGTAACCGCCCATGATGCCGATGATATCGCCGATGCCGACCAGCATCGGCACTGTGATCAGCGCCGCCAGCACCCGGGGCGCGGTCAGGTATTTCATCGGATGGGTCGACAATGTCACCAGCGCGTCGATCTGCTCGGTCACCTTCATGGTGGCGATCTCGGCCGCGATTGACGAGGTCACGCGCGCCGCGATCATCAGCCCGACCAGCACCGGCCCCAGTTCCCGCACCATGCCGATGGCAACGATCTGCGGCACCACGGCCTCGGCGTTGAAACGGGCACCACCGGCATAGATCTGCAAGGCCAGCGCGCCACCGGTAAAGATCGCGGTCAAACCCACCACCGGCAGCGACAGCCAGCCGATGTTGAGCAGCGCAATGCCCAGTTCGCGCGGATAATAGGGCGGGCGCAGGATGTGGCTGGCCGCATCCAGGGTAAAGAGCGTCACGCGCCCGAAACTGGCCATGACGGACATCACCAGCCGCCCCAGCCGTGCCAACAGGTCTAGTGGGTTCATTCCGCGGCGCTTTCCGAGATCAGGCCCGGTTTGACGCGCCGCAGCTTGTCACGGATCGATTCGACCGCGCGCTCGACCACCTCGGACCGTGACACATAGGTCCGCCGGTACCGCTGTCCCATCGAGGTCAGAATCTCATATCCGATGGTGCCGGCCGCCTCGGCCAGGTCATCGACGGTTTGCAGCCGGTTGAGCATTTGCAGCGCGTCGGGTTCGTGATCCAGATCGGTAATGTCGACGGTGATCAGGTCCATCGAGACGCGCCCGACGACCGGGCAGGCGGTCTTGCCGGCATAAAGCTCGATCCCGCGCCCGAGCGCCCGGTGCAGCCCGTCGGCATAGCCTGCGGCAACGGTCGCGATACGGCTGGGCCGGGAGGCGGTCCAGGTGTTGGAATAGCCCACGGTTTCGCCCTTGGCCACGTCGCGTACCTGGATCACCGGCAGATCCAGCGTCACCACCGCCTTGGCCTCGTCAAACGGCTCACCGCCATAAAGTCCCACGCCCGGGCGACACATGTCAAAGTGATACTCAGACCCCAGCAGGATGCCACCGGTGGCCGCCAGCGAGCGACGAACATCAATTCCGTTCGTCATCTCCTTGAAAAGACGAAGCTGTTTCTGGTTCATCTCATGTCCCGGCTCATCGGCGCAGGCCAGATGCGACATGATCAGAACCGGGTTCTGGCCCAATGCGATCTCGCGCAGCTGTGCCCAGTCGTCCGGTTCCAGCCCCAGCCGGTTCATCCCGGTATCAAGCTGGATGCCGAACCTGTGCCCGGGCAGACGCTCGACATGGCGCAGCATCTGGTCGACCGAGTTGATCATCGGGGTCAGCGCATTGGCACGCAGGGTGGCGGCATCGCCTTCCATATGGCCGGAAAAGACGCCGATCATCGGGCCGGGGCCAACCGCCTTGCGTACGGCCACGCCTTCCTCGGCGGCGGCGACAAAGAAGCTGCGCGCGCCCGCCTTGGCCAGATGGGCCGCGACGCGTCCCGCCCCCAGCCCATAGCCGTTTGCCTTGACCACTGCGGCGGTCTCGGACTTGGTGCGTGCGTCCAGCGCCCGCCAATTGTCGGCAAGCGCGTCGAGGTCAATGGTCAGATGTGCGGTGCTCATGTTCCGTTCATGCCATGGCAAGGCCAGAGGTCAAGGGGAAACGCCCTGACCGCTGGCGGGTTTATGCGCATCATAGGCCGCTTCCAGTTCCGATCGCAGGAAATCGGCGAATTTCAGCGGCGGAAACTTTGGCGCTCCGGTTCCGGGCAGCGGTTCAATCACCGTGTTCACATGCGGATCGTAGAAAAACGGGCAACTGTACCTTTCGCGGCCCGATCGGTTGATCACCCGGTGCGGCGTCGACAAGAGCCGCCCGTTCGACATCCGGTGCAACATGTCGCCGACATTGACCACGATGCTCCCCGGCAGGCGTGGCACATCCACCCAGTTGCCAGCAGGTGTCTTGACCTGCAAGCCGCCGACATCGTCCTGCACCAACAGGGTCAGGCAGCCGAAATCGGTATGCGGCGCCGAACCGTAAAGGTCCTCGGGGCTGGCCGCAGGCTGGGGCGGATAGTGCAGCAGGCGCAACCAGATGGTCGGGGTGTCAAAGGCGCGCATCACGCTTATATCCGTGACTTCAGCAGCTTGCAGGGCGATCTTCATCAACCGATAGCCAAGGGCTGTCATCGCCCCGGCATAGGCTTCCAGCACCTCGCGGAACCCCTCCAGCTCGGGCCAGCGGTTCGGGCCGGACAGGTATTCCTCTGGCTGGGCGACCTTGTCTTCGCGCATCATCATGAAGCTGGCCGACTGGTTCGGCTTGGTCACCGTGGCGAGGGTCGAGTTCACATCGGTCGAGGTGTTGATCGGGATATAGCCGCGATGGCTGCGGTCCACGGCCACCGCCATTTTCCGCTCCATCGGCAGCGCGTGAAACCGGCGCGAGGCGTCGAACAGCGCCGCGATCAGGTCAGGGTCGATGCCATGCTCGGTGATATAGCCAAAGCCGGTGGTGCCATAGGCGGTGCGGAAATCGGCGGCGATCTCGGCGTCAGGGCGCTGGCCCAGCCGGATGACAGGGATTTCGGTGAATTCGGTCATGTCTTTCTCTCTTTGCTGGTCAGGGGGGACGGGCGTGCGAGACCCGTCGCTAACCGGCAAAGCGCTTGCGGCGGTGGCCGAAATGCCGGGCCAGGATCACCCGGCGCGGCAAGGGGGAAAGACGCAACATCATATGTCGATCAGTGACAAGCGGTCGGGTTCGCGTCAAGCCCCTTGCCAGCGCGCGGGCTTAGCGCTCAGATGCGGTGGATGGCCCTGCCTGACCCGATCATTGCCGGTGCGCTGTTTGCCGTGGCCCTGCTGGCCGGGGCGCTGAATGCCGTGGCGGGGGGCGCCACCTTTTTCACCTTTCCGGCGCTGATGGCGGTGGGCCTGCCGCCGATGGTCGCCAATGCCACCAATTTCGTGGCGCTGGTCCCCGGAAACCTTGCCGCGCTGCCCGCCTATCGGGCCGAACTGCGCGCCATCGGCCGCGCGCTCGGGCCGCTTCTGGCGGTCTGCGGCGCGGGCGGGGTGCTGGGCGCGCTGTTGCTGGTGGGGTTGGGCGGGGGCCTCTTCGAGCGTCTTGTGCCTTGGCTGATGGCCAGCGCCACCGCGCTCTTTGCTTTTGCCCCGCGCCTGCGCCGCTGGCTCGCCGCCCGGTCGCTGGGACAGGGGGCCGTCTGGGCGATGCTGTTTCTGTTCTCGGTCTATGGCGGTTATTTCGGCGCCGGACTGGGGCAGATCATGCTCGCCGCGCTGATCCTTGCCGGATACGAGGATTTCCACCTGGCCAACGCGGTCAAGAACGCCGTCATCGGCTGGATCAGCGTGCTGGCGGTGGCAATCTACGGCCTCAGCGCCGCCGTCGCCTGGCCCGAGGCGCTGGTGATGATGGCGGGCGCCACGCTGGGCGGGTATGGTGGCGGCACTCTGGCCCGGCACATCCCGCAGAGCCTGTTGCGGGGCGCGGTCATTGGCTTTGGTATCCTGTTGACCCTGTTCTATTTCCTGCGATCCTGACCTGACGCACGGATCGGAGCCCGCGCATGGAATATCTCAACACCATCGGTGTCATCCTGATCGTCAACCTCCTGGGCTGGATCACGCCGGGGCCGAACATGCTGGCGGTGATGAGTGCGTCGCTCTCCCACGGGCGCGCGCAAGGGCTGAAACTGGCGCTGGGTCTGTCGATCGGGGCAACGCTCTGGGCCGGGCTGGCCGTGGCCGGGGCGGCAACCATGTTCGACCTGTTCCCGCGCGCGATGCTGATGCTGAAACTTGTCGGTGCCGGTTATCTGATCTGGCTGGGCTGCAAATCCCTTGCCGCCGCCGCCCGGCGGCAAGAGGTGGTGGTGGCGGCAGAACCCGCCCCCGGTCGCGGTCTGCGCCAGGGTCTGATCGTCAGTCTGACCAACCCCAAGGCGGCGCTGTTCTGGGGCTCGGTGATGACCACGGCGGTCCCGGCAGGTGCGCCCGGCTGGTTCCTGGTTCTGATCGTCGCCTTCTGTGGTGCGCTGGCGATCTGCCTGCATTCGATTACCGCCACGGTGTTCTCCACCGGTCAGGCAATGCGCGTATTTTCGCGTGCAAAACGCGCCATAACTGCCTGTTTTGGAATGGTATTTATAGCGCTTGGCGGGGCGGTCGCCTGGTCAGTTCTGCGCCGGAGTTGAGTAGCAGACCCGTAGGGTGGGCAGTCTTGCCCACCATTGCCAGTTCCCGGGAAATCTCCGCGCGTGCGGTGGGCAGAACTGCCCACCCTACAGCGGCCGACGCGCGACAGATCAGTACCCTTCGATCTCGCCGCCCTGCTGCCAGGGCTTTACCAGGTTGCCAAAGCGGGTGAACTGCGCCTCGAACGACAGTTCGACCGTGCCAATCGGGCCGTGACGCTGCTTGCCCACGATCACCTCGGCCTTGCCATGCAGCCGCTCCATCGCGGTCTTCCACTCTTCCATCTTGTCCAGCTCGTGATCGCCGGGCTTCTCGCGTTCCTTATAGTATTCCTCGCGGAACACGAACATCACCACGTCGGCGTCCTGTTCGATCGAGCCCGATTCCCGCAGGTCGCTGAGCTGCGGCCGCTTGTCGTCGCGGTTTTCTACCTGACGCGAGAGCTGCGACAGGGCGATGACCGGGATGTTCAGCTCCTTGGCGATGGCCTTCATCCCCATCGAGATTTCGGCGATCTCGTTCACCCGGTTCTCGGCCATGCCCCGGCACAGCTGGAGATAATCGATCACCAACAGGTCCAGCCCATGCGTCCGCTTCAGCCGCCGCGCCCGGGCGGCAAGCTGGCTGATCGGCAGAGCGGGCGTGTCGTCGATGAACAGCGGACAGGCCTCCAGATCCTTGGCGGCGTTGACGAAGCGGCGGAACTCGCCCTCGGTCATGTCGCCCTGACGGATCTTGTGGCTGGAGATTTCCGAAGCCTCGGCCAGAACCCGGCCCGCCAGCTGCTCGGCGCTCATTTCCAGGCTGAAGAAGCCCACCACGCCGCCATCCACCGCGCCCTCGGTGCCGTCATGGCGCAATCCGCGCTTATAGGCCTTGGCCACGTTGAACGCGATATTGGTTGCCAGCGAGGTTTTGCCCATCGACGGACGCCCGGCCAGGATGATCAGGTCGGACGGGTGCAACCCGCCCAGCTGCTTGTCCAGATCGACCAGCCCGGTCGAGATTCCGGCCATGCCGCCGCCGCGCTGATAGGCCTGGTTGGTAACATTGACCGCTTCGGTCACCGCCTTGAGAAAGCTCTTGAAACCGCTGTCGGTCTGGCCCTGCTCGGAAAGCTTGTAAAGCTTCTGTTCGGCCTCGACGATCTGCTCCTTGGGCTCGCTTGCCACATCGACGCGCGCGGCCTTGTCCGAGATGTCGCGGCCCAGCCGGATCAGTTCGCGCCGGATCGCCAGGTCATAGATCATCTGCGCATAGTCGCGCACGGCAAAGGCGCTGATCGAGGCGCCGGCAAGGTTGACCAGATAGGCCGCGCCACCCAGTTCCGCCAGTCCCGCATCCTCGGCCATGAAGGATTTCAGCGTTACCGGCGAGGCCAGCGCGTTCTTGGCGATCCGCGCCGCGGCCACCTCCCAGATGCGGGCATGCACCGGGTCATAGAAATGCTCGGACCCGATGATGTTGGCGACCCGGTCGTAAAGGTCGTTGTTGGTCAGGATCGCGCCCAACAGCTGCTGTTCGGCCTCGACCGAATGCGGCATGGTATCGGGGTTCTGAACCTCGGCGGACGTCTGTCCGATTGTGGTGATTTCGTTCATTGCTGCTCTACCGCCTCTTGGGTCAGAGGTCATAGCCGAGCGTCGCGAGTCGGCCAAGATGTATGTTTTCTGGGGATATGCTGTGTATATCTCCGAACCCCCTTATCTTGGCGGAAAAGGTGGGTGCGCGTCAACATATGGTAGAATGCGGGCGCCAACCGGCAAGGCGGCGCCCGGTTTCCCTTACGTCCGGGCTCAGCTCTTGTGGGCCGCCTGCCAGGCGCGCGGATCCTTGAGAAACGCTTCGACCCCGTTCAGCGTCGTTGCGTCAAACGCGCCCTGGATGCGCGCCTCGGCCAGCACATCCCACCAGGTGCACAGGTAATGCAGCGCAACCCCGTGATCGCCCAGCGTCTTTTCCGTCTCGGGGAAGATGTCGTAGTAAAAGATCACCGCCGTATGCCCACAGCTTGCGCCGGTCTCGCGGATCGCATCGACGAAAGACAGTTTCGAGCCGCCATCGGTGGTCAGATCCTCGACCAGCAGCACCCGCTGCCCCTCGCTCATCGCGCCCTCGATGCGGGCGTTGCGGCCATAGCCCTTTGGCTTCTTGCGCACATAGGTCATCGGCAGCGCCATCCGTTCGGCCACCAGCGCGGCAAAGGGGATGCCGGCCGTCTCGCCGCCAGCGATATTGTCGAAGGCCTCGAACCCTGCGTTGCGCATCACGGTGACGGTCAGGAAATCCATCAGCGTCGAACGGATGCGCGGAAAGGAGATCAGCTTGCGGCAGTCGATATAGCTGGGCGAGGGCAGGCCCGAGGCCAGGATATAAGGTTCTTCGGTGTTGAAATTCACCGCGCCGATCTCCAGCAGCATGCGGGCGGTCAGGCGGGCGATCTCTTCGCGGGTGGGGTAAGAAGCAGGGATCATGGTCAGGTTCCGTTTTTCAAGGGCGGGACCAGAATTTTAAGGAAAATTCTGGGACAAATTCTTCGTCGAAGAATTTGTTACCCGGTCACCCTCCAATGCAGCGGGAAGCCGGGATCGAAGACGGTGACGGTGTGCTCCCCGACGGGCAGGGTCTTGGGGATGTCGAGCGGGTCAAGTTTGCTGAGTGTGATCGTGTCGGCATTGACAGGCAGGCCATAAAAGGCGGGACCGTGCAGCGAGGTAAAGCCTTCCAGCTTGTCCAATGCGCCCGCTTCCTCGAACACATGTGCCAGGCAGGAGAGCGCGATGGGCGCGGTGAAACAGCCCGCGGCGCAGCATTCGGCCTCCTTGGCGTGGGTCGGATGGGGTGCGCTGTCGGTGCCAAGGAAATAGCGCGCATCGCCCGACGTGGCGGCAGCGACCAGCGCCTCGCGGTGTTGGCGGCGCTTGAGGATCGGCAGGCAGTAGTAATGCGGGCGCATGCCGCCCACCAGCATGTCATTGCGGTCGAACATCAGGTGCTGGACAGTGATCGTCGCCCCCAGACCCTCGGAGTGCGATGCCACATAGTCGACCCCGTCCTTTGTGGTGATGTGCTCCATGATCACGCGCAGCCCCGGTGTCGCGCGGCGGATCGGGTCAAGCACCCGGTCGATGAACACCGCCTCGCGATCGAAAATGTCGATCTCGCGATCCGTGACCTCGCCATGCACGCAGAGCGGGCAGCCGATTTCGGCCATACGTTCGAGCACCGGGCGCACCTTGTCAAAATCCTTGACGCCGCTCGCGGAATTGGTGGTGGCACCCGCCGGGTAGAGCTTGACCGAGGTGATCAGCCCTCTGGCGTGCGCCGCCGCCAGATCGTCGGGATCGGTCTGCTCGGTCAGGTAGAGCGTCATCAGCGGTTCGAAGGTCATGCCCTCGGGCAACGCCGCCAGGATCCGGCCGCGATACGCGGCCGCCTGCGCCCCGGTCACCACCGGCGGCACCAGGTTCGGCATGATGATGGCGCGGGCGAAATGGCGCGCGGTTTCGGGCAGAACGGCGGCCAGCATGGCGCCGTCGCGCAGATGCAGGTGCCAGTCGTCGGGGCGGCGGATCGTGAGGCTCTGGGTCATGCCGCCCCGCTAGCACAGGTGCGGCATCCGGGAAAGGGGGCGAGGCAATTTGCGCGGTTCTCAGGTGCCCGCGGGCGCGGCAGTCTGGCCCGGCAGGGGGACGTGATGCGCCGCAGGCTGACACTGGAACATACCTATGACACCGATCCAGACCGGCTGTTCCGGCTGGTGACGGATCTCGACACGCTGGATGCGGTGATCCAGCCGTGGATGCGGCTGGATCATCTGCCCTCGGGCCAGGTCCGTCAGGGGCAGATCATCGATGTCGACCTGTCGCTGCTCGGCCTGTTCCCGTCGCAACCCTACCGGATGGAGGTGACCCTGTTCGACCCGGTGGCGCGGCGGATGACATCCGAGGAGATCGGCCATGGCATGCGCCGCATGGTACACGAGTTGGAGGTGCAGCCGCAGGGCGGCCGCGCCCGCCTGATCGACCGGATCGAGATCGAGGCCGCAGGCCCGATGGCGCCGCTGATTCTGTTCTGGTTGCGGATCACGCATCGCTGGCGGCATCACATCCGCAAGCGTCTGCTGAAATCTCAGACCTGACCGGGGGGCGGCGTGAACTTTCCGGCGCGCGCGTCCTCTTCCAACTCTTCCAGACGTCGGCGGAATCGGCGTGCCGGCATCCGCGCAATCACGTTGCGGCAGACGACCATGTTCAGATAGGGCCGGTTCTGCCGGTCAAGAACGGCCACCAAACCCTTGAGGTATCGCGGATAAGAGCGGCGCGCGCGATAGAGCTGAAAGAAGCTGCGCGCATTCAGCTTGCCGGATCCCGCCAGGGTCAGGATGCGATAGAGCAGGCTCATATCCAAAAGCCGCGCCTGCAACTCGCCGCCCATGTATCGCATCCGCAACCGGGTCACGTTCGAACGCTGGAACAGCGTGGCATGCATCGCATCCAGCGTTTCGACCGGGTCATAGAGGATAAAGGCGTGCTCTGCCGCATCCAGCATATCAGGGGCATAGCCATAGCGGTCGGTGAACGACACCCGGCGCATCTCGGTGAACCGGTCGTCCCATTCGGTCATGCGCGCATCCAGCGTCGCCTGCGGCTGCACCGCCACCACGGTGGCGCCCGGCGAGGCCACGGAAAAGGCCGCCGCCGCATAGCCGCAGGGACCGGCGCCATAGAACACAACCCGGCTGAAATCCTCAAAGAACCCGTCGTCGATCAGCCGGTCGAAAAAGCCATAGACCTTGGGGTCGCGAAACCATGTGTCCCCCTCGGAAATGATGCACAGATGCGACCAGCCCTTGGACTTGACCAGCTCGAACCCAAACGGCTGGTGCGTCTCCGACATGGCGCGGATGCCTTCGGCGGTCTCGAAGGTCACGATCAGCGTGGCGTCCCGGTCGATGAAAGTCGCGAAATGGCGATCGCCCAGATCCTGGGCCATGCCCTCGGCCTCGGCCTGTTCCAGAAGCTTCTGCTTCCAGACTTCGCGGCGAAACCCGGCGATGGAGTCGTCGATGCTTGTCTGTGCGTCCTGCATAACTGATCCTCAAACCTCCGGCCTCGCGACGGACCGGTTACGGGATCAATAATTATCGGCGAATTGAGGCCAAAATGGGCAAATCTCAGGCCGGTTTCGGGCCGTTTTCCGGGCCGCTCTCGGCGGCCTCCATCCGGCCCAGATTGGCAAACCCCACCAGCGTCCGCGCGGATGCCGCGTTGATCAGCCGCGATGGCGGCGTCATCAGCAACCGCGCGAAAAGCGCCCGGTATGGCTCCTGTTTCATCAGCTCGGTAAAGCGTTTCTGGCGCCAGGCCACGGCGCGCTTGTGCAGCCGCGCCAGTTTGGCATCAGCCATCAACTCCCGCCGGATCGGCTCGGACCGCGCCGCCATCCGGGTAATCGAGGTATCCGTATCGGTGTTGAAATTCCGCTCGACCCAGTAATCGACATCCAGCATGTGGTCGGAATGCACCGCGCGGCCCCGGTCGGCCTTCAGCACATAGCTTTCCATCGCACCCAGCGGGTAATGGTTCAGTTGCGCCAGCCCGTAATTCGGTCGGCCATAGCTGGAAAAGATGCGGCTTTCGCGAAATTGCGCATCCAGCTCGCGCCCGTGGCTGTCGAACCAGCGCGCTTCGTCCAGCCGCTCGGGCACCGGATTGCGCGGCCGGTGTACGCCCAGCTTCCGATAGATGCCATCGTTGCGGTAAAGCGTCTTGAACATAGATGCCCGCCAGGGCCAGAACAGGATTTCCGGCGCGCAGCGGGTGAACTGACCCGTCACCGGTTCATCGGCAAAGCGCGTCACATCCCCATTGCCGAACAGTCGCCAGGTCAGGGTGATCGCGCTGGCTTCGGGCAGGGCGGCCAGCAGGTCGGGCACCGTACCATCGCCTGCGTGGATATTGACGAACTCGTCCACGTCCAGCGGCAGGATCCAGTCGGCCTGTTTCACCAGCTTGTGCCTGGAGGCGGATTTCAGCGCGGTGAACTGGATACCGCCCTTGTCATAAGGGCCATCGTTGCGCAGGTGCGTCAGCTGGCCCATTTCCGCCAGCCGGTCCAACATCGCGTCGGTGCCATCCTGGCAGTCGTTCGAAAACACCAGGAAATCGGTAAAGCCAACCGCCCTGTGATGGGCCAGCCATTCCAGTAGAAACGCCGCCTCGTTACGCACGGTCAGAACGGCCAGAATACGCATGCGCCCTCACCAATCGCTGCGGAATACCGCAACCTTACCCTGCGACCATCGCGGGAAAAAGACCAGACCGGCGCGGCTCATCGCCTCGAACACCCGGGCGATCCCCGCCTTGCCGATCCATTGCGGGTGCAGCTCGATCAGCACCGCGCGCAGGCAGCTCAGGTCGAGCTCGGGCAACAAATCGGCCTCGGCCCCCTCGATATCGCAGATCAGCACGCTGGGCTTGATCCGCGCCAGCGCCTTGGCGCCGTCCATCACCGGCACCTGCACCTTTTCCACCGTGTCGTCATCCTCGGGCAGCACCTCCAGCGAGCTGTCGAGGATCGAAGCACGCTGGTAAAACGCCCGCCGCCCCGGCTTCGGCCCCAGCAGGGCATGATGGATATGCGCGTTGGTGACGCCATTGGCGGCATGCACCGCCTCGATATAGGGGATCAGGCGCGGGTTGGCCTCGAAACAATGCACCTCGGCGGCCTTTGTCTTGGTTCCCACCAGCGTCGACATGAACCCGATGCCGGCGCCCAGCTCCATCACCACGTCGCCCTCCTGCACCAGCCGATAGGCCGCGCGCGCCTCCTTGGCCTCATAGCCATCGGTGCGCAGCAGCACCCGCACCCGTTTCGGCAGGATGTCGCCCTCCAGCGGAAACCGCATCCCGCGCGAGATGATGAATTTGCCGTCGTCGGTTCGGGTGCCGTCCGCCATTTCTCAGCTCTCCACATCCAGCGCCAGCGCATAGGCGACACGTTCCGTTCCGCTCAACCGCACCTCCAGCGCCTGTTCGTAAAGCTCCTCGAACTCGGGCATCGCGTGCAACTCCTCTGCCTTGGCGCGGTGCCAGTCCAGCCCGGCCTGATGCAACGCGCGCAGCGTGTCGTCGGCCATCAGCCGGTCGTATTCCTCGCGCAGTCGCGGCAGGTTGCGCTTTATCGTGACATCGCGGTGGTCGTTCCAGTCCATCCGGATCCAGTAGTTCAGCCCGATCGAGCGATCCACATGCAGTGCCCGCCCGCGCTGGCGCTTGACCAGGAAACTCTCGGCGCTGCGCAGCGCGTAATGATTGAGCTGGAGCAGATCATACCCAATGGATTTCTTCGAGTTCCGCCAACCCGATTTCAGCACCTCTCCGGTCATGTCCTGACCCGAGCCATTGACCCATTTCACCTTGTCGCTGAACTCCTCGTCCAGCTTGTTGGGCCGGTGGCAGCTGATCTTCTCATAGGCGCCGATATTGCGGAACATGGTCTTGAACCCCCAGACCGTGTGCGGCTTGGGGCAGTATTTCGGCGCGCAGGCGTCGAACTGGTCGATGACGAACTCGTCCTTCAGCCCGGTCACGCCATTATGGCCAAACAGCCGCCAGGTCATCGCCACGTTGGTGGCATCCGGCGCGGCGGCAAAGAAATCATCCAGCGTGCCATTACCGCAGCGGATATTGATGAACTCGTCCACGTCGATATGAATAATCCAGTCGCTGTTCTTCAGCACCGGTTCCTTCAACGCCTGGTTCAGCGCGTATTGCTGGGGCGAGTTGCCCTTCCACTTGTCGTTGTTGCGATGCTGTAAAACGCCCAATTCCTGCAACCTTTGCAGGATCTCGTCGGTGCCGTCGGAACAGTCGTTGGTGTAGATCAGGAAATTATCCACCCCGATGGCCCGGTGATAGGCCACCCATTCGATGATATAGGGCGCCTCGTTCTTCATGCAGCCCACGATCAGGTTGCCGGTCTTGCCCTTGGCCAGCTTGCGCGGCTTGGCGGGCTTGAACGCGGCGGCCAGCTGTTCCTCGTCCACCGCGCCGATCCGGTTATGCGGTGCATAAGAGGATGTGCGCAGCTTCTCGAAATTCTCCACCGCCGCCGGCGGCATCAGCCGCCGCGCCGCCGGGCTCAGCGCATTGTCCCCGGGCGCGTCTTCCGCAACCACCTCCTCGGCCCGCACCAGCGGCTCGGGCAGGGGGGCGGCGGTAATCTGTTCGGCCCGCGCGCTCAGATGCTCCTCGGTCGTCTTGTCGATCCGCCAGCGCGCCGCCAGCAGGTATTGCGAGGCGCGATAGCCGCGTTCGGGGTCCGCCTCGACCCAGGCCACGGGCGCGGAGGGCGGTGCGAAACAGGCCTCGGTCAGGGCCGGATGCCGCGCCGTCAGCGCCGCGTTGGCCGCCCGGAACCGCGCCGACAGGGCCGCCAGCCCGCCGGCGTCGGGCGGTGGGCCGTCGGTCGCAACCTCATCCAGCAGCGCGCGCCACAATTGCCGGGTCACCACCTTGTCGCCACTGGCGATATAGCGCAGCAGGATCTCGTTGAACTGCCGCTGCCGCGTCAGCGTCGCCGCCGGCGGCACGGCGGGCATCTCGGCCACAGCCGCACGCCCTATGTTGCGCTCGATCCCGAACATGGCGCGCACGAAATCCGTGGCCCCATGCCCGGCCAGAACCTTCGGGTCAAAGGGCAAGAACCGGACCGAACCCGGTCCGAACCCCTCTTCCCAGAGCGCTTGCAACGCGGTGAAATCCAGCCAGAAGGCCGGGCCTTGCGTCTCCTCGAACTGGCCTTTCAGCGGGTCGATCGCGGGCATGCCCGCCAGCGCCGTGTTCCACCAGTCGGGCGATGCCGCCAGCGCCAGCTCCTGGTCCAGCGGTGTGGCCCGCCCCTCGGACACCTGGGCGGCGTAATGCGCCAGCAACAGCCGGGCGGGATCGCCCACCACCGCCACCACCTGAACATCCTCGGACAAGGGCGCCAGCAGGTCGCGCAGCCGTGCGATCTCCGATGGGCGGTGCAGCGAGGTCGCCATCTGCGCCGCTGACAGGATCAGCGTCTCGGGCTTTGCCTCCTCCATCTCGCGCGTCAGCGCCTCAATCACGCCCTCACGCAGCTTCTCCTGCGCCTCAGGCGCGGTGAAGCCCCGGTTATAGCGGAACAGGTCCACATGGCCCGGATCGCTGACCGCCATCGCCAGCCGCATGTGATTGCGGGTGCCGGGGCTGCGCGCAAACAGCGCGCCCTGTGCGCGCAGCACATCGCGTTTGGCATCCAGAATGCCCTGTATCCGCGCCGCACCTGCCACCTCGGGCCCGATATGAAGGATGATCCGCATCACTCGTCCTGACTGTCGCCCGCGGCCGGGGCGGGTTCCGCCGCCTCGTCCGCCGGATTGTCGTTGACCTTGCCCCACCACCGGATCGGCAGGCCCAGAAATGCGCCGATCTTCTGCGGCGCTTCCTCGTCCAGAATGTCGTATTCCAGAAAATTCGGATTGCCCGCAAACACCTGACGGCAGAACCGGTTGTGCCCGTCGATCCAGCGCACCAGATCCCCCGGTTCGCGCCCATATGTTCCCGGCAGCCCCGGAACATCGAACATCTTCAACCGCTTGCGGCCCAGGTTGGTCCAGCGGATCATGCTGTCGGCCTGCGCCTCGGCATCGCGATAGGACAGGATGAACTTCGCCCCCGGATGCCGTTCGATGATCGCCGACAACAGGCCCCAGTCGGTTTGCGGCCAGCGGTTCAGATCGCCGCCCACCACGTTGATCTCGCTCAGCGCGTCGAACTCATCCAGCAGGTGCAGCGGATCGCCGGTCTCGAAATAGCCGCGATACATCAGGTCACCCAGGAAATGCCGCGCCACCTGCGGGTTGGCCGACTGAAACTTGCGCACCTTCCAGTCCGCCACCTTCAGCCCCGAGGCGCGCAGGGCCACGCCCAGCGTCGTGGTGCCGGACTTGGGCAGGCCCAGGTTGATGACCCTCAGGCGCACCATGTCAGAGCATCCCCATCTCTAGCAGCATCGCCTCTTCGTCGGGTGGCAGGGCGCGCGCCCGGCGCAGCTGCTCCTGCATCTGCATATAGGCGGGCCGCGCCAGCAGCGCATCGCGCTTCTCGCGATGGAGCCGCACTGCCTCGGCATGCAGCGCGCCGATCTCGGTATCGGCCTTCAGCGCCTCCAGCGCCGCCTCCAGCGCGGGCAGATAGCGCGCGATGCTGGTATCCTGCCAGGCCGGATCGTTGCGCTCGCGCCAGTATGTATCGTCAAACGCCCGGTTCTCGCGGTTCACGTCGCCCCGGTCGTTCTTGACCAGGTAGCTGTCCAGCGAGCGCAGCGCGTAATGGTTCAGCGTTGCAAAATCGCGTGCGCCCTTGGCGGGAAACTTGCGGATGCGGCGCGGATTGGCAGCCACCAGAAACCGGTGCGGCACCTTGCGCCCCGATCCGTCGGTCCAGGCCAGGGTCTTCTTGTCGCCCTTGCGCTCGCTGAAAAACGGCCGGTGGGCGCCAAAATACTGCAAGGGGAAATCCTTGCGCGTCAGTGACTTGACCTCGATCGCGGTCTCGCCACACCAGATGTCGGGGTTATGGCTGCGGGTGAATTGCGCAATCACCGGCCGGTCCTCGAACGCGTCGATGCCGTCATTGGCGAAGAACTGGAAATGCACCGAGATCGCCGCCGGATCGCCACAGGCCTCGATCAGCGCCGGAATGGTGTGATCGCCCACATGGATGTTCAGGAACTCGTCCACGTCCGCGATCCAGACCCAGTCGGCGCGCTTCACCACCTGCTGATGGGCGGCATCCTTCAGCGCCTCCATCTGGTAATTGCGCCCCTCGGCGGGGTTCGGCAGATGCACCACCCGTCCCGCCAGCGCCTCCAGATCCTCGCGCGCCGCCAGCGCGTCCAGCAGCCGGTCGGTACCATCGCTGCAATCGTTGGAATAGAACAGGAAATCGGTCACGCCCAAGAGCCGGTTGAAGGCGATCCATTCCAGCAGGAACGGCCCCTCGTTCTTGACACAGGTGACGGCCGTTATCCGCATGGACCGGCCCCGTACCCGCGGGTCACTGATACAAGTCTCACTGTCATCGCCTGTCGCGGACGGTTTTTCCGCCCCCTCGTTGTTTCCAAAGTGATGCCATTTGAGCGGCCAACCGTCAACATTCGCCTAAGCATTCGACTTATGTCGCATCCCGACAGGGGCAAAACCGGGACACTGCCGCTTGACGGCGGCGCCGGGGTGATGCCCCATTGGGCCAGAGCGGGAAACCCGAGCGGAGGCAGCAGATGACCAAAGGCCAATCCATCGACGACGTCCAGCAGATGCTGGACGAACAGGGCTATGTCTGCGGCCGGGCGCTGGCCACGGTCGTGTTTCTGTCGCTGCGCCTCGGCCGGCCGCTGTTTCTCGAGGGCGAGGCGGGCGTCGGCAAGACCGAGATCGCCAAGGCCATCGCCGCCGCTCTGGGCCGCCGCCTGATCCGTCTGCAATGCTACGAGGGGCTCGATGCCGCCTCGGCCGTCTACGACTGGAACTTCCCCGCCCAGATGGTCGCCATCCGAACCGCCGAGGCCGCAGGCGGCGCCGACCGCGCGGCGCTCCAGACCGAGCTGTTCTCGGACGAGTTCCTGATCGAACGCCCGCTTCTGCAAGCCATGCGCCCCGACCCGGCGGGCGCGCCGGTGCTGCTCATCGACGAGCTTGATCGCACAGACGAACCCTTCGAGGCCTTCCTGTTGGAGGCGCTGTCGGATTTCCAGGTCACCATCCCCGAGCTTGGCACCATCAAGGCGCCCGAGCCGCCCATCGTCATCCTCACTTCGAACCGCACGCGCGAGGTGCACGATGCCCTGAAACGCCGCTGCCTCTATCACTGGGTCGACTACCCCGATTTCGACCGCGAGGTCGAAATCCTGCACGCCCGCGCGCCCGAGGCCGCCGAAACCCTCTCCCGCCAGGTGGTGGCTTTCGTCCAGACCCTGCGCACCGAGGACCTGTTCAAGAAACCCGGCGTGGCCGAGACCATCGACTGGGCCAAGTGCCTCCTCGCACTCGATGTGATCGACCTCTCGCCCGAGGTCATTGCCGACACACTGGGCGCGATCCTGAAATACCAGGACGATATCCAGAAACTGCAAGGCTCCGAAGCCAAGCGCATCCTCGACCAGGCCAAGGCCTCCTTGGAACCCGCCTGATGCTTCTTTCTGGTCCGAAATACTCCGGGGGTGCGGGGGCAGAGCCCCCGCGAAGGCCGCATGCCTGAATACGCCCCGCTTGCCCTGCCGGAAAATCCGCGTCTGGCGCAGAACATCATCCATTTCGCCCGGGCCTTGCGCAAGGCGGGCCTGCCCATCGGGCCGGGCCGCGTCATCGACGCGGTACGCGCGGTCGAGGCGGCGGGGTTTACCGAGAAACGCGATTTCTACTGGACGCTGCACGCCTGTTTCGTGAACCGCCCCGAACACCGCACCGTCTTTGCCCAGGTCTTCCGCCTCTACTGGCGCGACCCGCGCTATCTCGAACACATGATGTCGATGATGCTGCCCGCCATTCGCGGCGTGCAGGAGGAACGTAGCGCCCAGGCGGCCGAGAAACGCGCCGCCGAAGCGCTGCTTGACGGCATCCAGCCCGAATTGCCCGAACCCGAACCCGAGAAGGAGGGCGAGGAAACCCTGATCGAGGTTGATGCCTCGCTCACCATGTCCGACGAGGAAAAGCTCAAGACACTCGATTTCGAGCAGATGAGCACCGAGGAGGTCGCCCGCGCCAAACGCATGCTGGCCCGCCTGAGCCTGCCGGTAAAACCGATCCCTTCGCGCCGCAAACAGGCGGCAGTTCTCGGTCCCCGCATCGACCGCGCCCGCACCCTGCGCGCCGCCATGCGCCAGGGTGGCGAGATGCACAGCATCGCCCGGGCCGAACCGCGCCCGCGCTGGCCAAACCTCGTGGTGCTTTGCGATATTTCCGGCTCGATGAGTCAATATAGCCGGATCATCCTGCATTTTCTCCACGCCGTATCCAACGCCAAGGGGCAGGGCTGGGCCAAGGTGCATGCCTTCACCTTTGGCACGCGATTGACCAATGTCACCCGGCATCTGAAGACCCGAGATGTCGACGCCGCGCTGAAATCCGCCGGGGCCGAGGCCCAGGATTGGGAGGGCGGAACCCGCATCGGCGCCTGCCTGCACGCCTTCAACCGCGACTGGTCGCGCCGGGTGATGGGGCAGGGCGCAGTGGTGCTGCTGATCACCGACGGGCTCGACCGCGACGACCCGGGCGCGCTTGCCGCCGAGATGGAGCGCCTGCACCTGTCCTCGCGGCGCCTGATCTGGCTGAACCCGCTCCTGCGCTGGTCCGAGTTTGCCCCCAAGGCGCGCGGCATCCGCGCCATGCTGCCCCATGTCGACAGCTTCCGCGCGGGCCATTCCATCGCCTCGCTCGAAGAACTGGCCGAAGTCATCTCGCGCCCCGACGACGTGGGCGAAAAGGCGCGGCTGATGGCGGCAATCCGCGAGGGTTAACGCCAAAGTCACCATACCGCCGGGTTGATGCCGTTTGGCCGCCGGGCAACGGCTCAGGTGCGGACCTGCAAAGACCTCCGAAACTGTGGTATCGTGACTTTGCAAAGAGGGGGGCAAATGACCAAAGCACAAGAGATTTCCGATCATTGGGGCAAGGGAGATGTCTATTCCCGTATCCTGGAAACGATGGAACTGGCCGGGATTGATCCCAATACTCTGACCATCGAACAACTCGCACCGGTGGACCATTTCCATGCGCGGGGGTTCCCGGCCACCGTCGAGCTTGCAGATGCCTTACCCATCCGAGAGGGCGACACCCTTGTCGATATCGGCTGCGGCATTGGCGGCCCCGCCCGGTACCTGGCCAAGCGTTTCAACTGTCGCGTCGAGGGGATAGACATCACCGCGCCCTTCATCGACGCCGCTAACAAGCTAAGCGCATTGGTCGCGATGCAGGACGCCGTGAGATGCCAACATGGCGATGGTCAGAACCTCCCTTACAAGGACGAGACCTTCGACGGCGGATACAGCCAGCACGTCCTGATGAATGTGCCGGACCGGACCACCTTTTTCGCCGAGGCCTTTCGGGTCCTGAAGCCCGGCGCCTTTTTTGCGCTCACCGAACACGGGCTGGGCCCGGTGGGCGAACCGCACCATCCGGTGCCTTGGTCCGAAGACGGCTGCGGGGCCTATCTGATGCGCCCGTCGGACACGGTGGATATCCTCAAGGAAACCGGTTTCAGGAATGTCGAGGTTACGGATACCGGGGAGAAATACCTGCAAGGATACAAGGCCGCCATGGCGCTCGCGGCCAAGGGTGAAGCGCCGGTTTTCGGCACACATATTCTTTTGGGTGAACTCGCGCCGCAGATCGTGAAGAACGCCGCACGGAATATCGAGGAGCGAAGGACACAACCGGTTCAGATCATTTGTCGCAAACCCGAATAGGCGCGAGGCGAGTTCGACATACCTGCAAACCGGTCGCCGTTTTGGTCGGTGCAAGTGGCGGGTCCGGTTGGCCCCCGCCATTTGACGAGACCCCTGTTCTCGGCTCCGGGTTTCAGAGCCGAGTATCCAGGGCGGGTAAATACGGGTGTGTTCCGCGCTGTACAAAACGGTCAATCGCCCGTCTGGAGCCGGTACAAAACGGTCAAAACGGGGTCATTCACTCCAGTTGCTTGGCGTTGCACTCGCGCGCCATCTCGATGGCCTTGTAGGTGCCCGTGAGGTTCACAGCAAAGGTATAGGCCTTTTCCGGAAATACGATCATCTCGTATTCCTTGGCCACCGCCTCGACCACCGACGGATCGTCGGTCAACACGTAACCCCCTGAATATCCTTTGGTAATATTGCCGCGCATCCCCGTGGCCTCGCCAATGAAAAGCTTTTCGCCCAGCAGGATCGCGATGGGTTCGGCTTCGCCCTTCTTGATGCCGGTTTCGGCCTTGGTGAAGACACCGATATAGGCGACGCCCCGGTCCTTGGTCAGCCCCATCTGCACCACGTTCTCGGCCGCATCCACGCTCTCGATCAGGCAGGATTTCTTGGCCGTGTCGACAAAGACATTCCAGCCTTCGACGCTGCCGTAGGGTTGGAATTCTTGCGCCAGGGCGATTGTGGCGGCAAAACTCGTTCCGACCATCGCAAGAGCTGCGAACCTCTTTTTGTACATTTTATTTCTCCTATAAAACAAAGCATTACAAGGAAACGGGCGGCACAGAGGCCGCCCGTGTCGGTTTCATGCTAACCCGCCGGTGCTGGCCCGGCAAGCGACCTCAACGGTCCAGATAGCTGCTTACCTCCTGGGCCGATCCGGCGCCGATCAGCAGGCTCGCCTGGCCCATGTCGGGCAGCTGGTGGGCGATCCCCTTGTGACAGTCGATACAGGTCTTCTCGCCGGTGAACAGCAGCCGCTGGTGGAAGTCCGCCGCCCGCGCGCTCTGGCGGGTGATGTCCATCGACTCGTCGGAATGGCAGTTGCGGCATTCCAGCGAGTCATTGGCCTCCAGCCGCGCCCATTCGTGCTGCGCCAGCTCCAACCGCTTGTCGAGGAACTTCTCCCGCGTGCTGATGGTGCCAAAGATCTTGCCCCAGACCTCCTTGCTGGCCTGCATCTTGCGCGCGATCTTGTTGGTCCAGTCATGCGGCACATGGCAGTCCGGGCAGGTCGCCCGCACGCCCGAGCGGTTGGTATAGTGGATCGTCGTCTTCAGCTCGGCATAGACGTTGTCGCGCATCTCGTGACACGAGGTGCAGAAGGTCTCGGTGTTGGTCAGTTCCAGCGCGGTGTTGAACCCGCCCCAGAACACGATGCCCATCACGAACCCGCCCATGGTCAGAAAACCCAAGGAATAATGGACACTTGGCCGCCGTATCGTGGCCCAGAGCCGTTTCAGGAACCCCAGCATCAGTCAGAGCTCCCCTGGTTGTTCTTCACATAGTCCAGCACCTGGTCGATATCGACAAACCCGTTCTCGACCAGCGGCCGGGCGTCTGTCTGCACCACGTGGCACTGGTTGCAGAAGTACCGGCGTGGTGTGACCGAGGCGAGGAACTGGTTGTCCCGGTTCATGAAATGGGTGATCGAGATCATCGGCGCCTGGCTGATCTCAACCGCCGCGCGGCTGTGGCAGGACAGGCATTTGTTGGCGTTAAGGTCTATCTGGTAGCCGTCGATCTTGTGTGGGATCAGCGGCGGCTGCTCGGGATAGTTGCGCACCTGGCGCAGATCCGAGTTGATCTCCTTTGCCATTGCCGGCGGTTCGCTTTCGGTGTTTAGCGGTGTGCCGCCGCGCAGGGTCGCGATCGAGGTTTGTGCCATGGCTGAACCGGCAACGGCCAGAACAAGAGCGGCAACGAGGGACAGTTTGCGTTTCATGGTCACACTCCCACCGGCACGACGCGCACGGCGCATTTCTTGAAATCTGTCTGTTTCGACAGCGGATCGGTGGCGTCGAGCGTCACCTTGTTGATCAACTGCCGCGCATCGAACCAGGGCACAAAGACCAGCCCCTTGGGCGGCTTGTTACGGCCCCGGGTCTCGACCCGGCTGATGATGTGTCCGCGCCGGGATTCCACCTTGACGGCGGAGCCGCGCCGCACGCCCATCGCCTCGGCGTCGTCGGGGTGCATATAGACCAGCGCGTCGGGCACGGCCTTGTGCAGTTCGGGCACGCGCTGTGTCATCGAGCCCGAGTGCCAATGCTCCAGAACCCGGCCGGTGCTGAGCCAGAGCGGATAGTCCGCATCGGGGCTTTCTGCGGGCGGTTCATAGGGCAGAGCAAAGATCACCGCCTTGCCGTCGGGCTTGCCGTAGAAATCGAAATCCGAGCCGGGTTTTACATAGGGATCGGACCCTTCCTTGAACCGCCACTTGGTTTCCTTGCCATCGACCACCGGCCAACGCAGGCCGCGCACCTCGTGATAGGTGTCGAACGGGGCCAGGTCATGCGCATGTCCGCGTCCGAATTCGGCATATTCCTCGAACAGCCCCTTCTGGATGTAGAAGCCAAAATCCTCGCTTTCGTGGTTGCCGTATTCCTTGGCTTTCTCGGTCATTTCGAACTTGTCGACCTGGCCGTTGGCAAACAGCACCTCGAACAGGGTCTTGCCCTTGTAGTCGGGGTTTGCGTCCAGAATTTCTGCTGGCCATACCTCGTCTGTGGTGAAGCGCTTGGAGAATTCGACGAGTTGCCACATGTCCGACTTGGACTCGCCCGGGGCATTGACCAACTGGTACCAGAACTGGGTGCGGCGTTCGGCGTTGCCATAGGCGCCTTCCTTTTCGACCCACATCGCGGTGGGCAGGATCAGGTCGGCGGCTTCGGCCGTGACGGTGGGATAGGCGTCCGAGACCACGATGAAGTTGTCGGGGTTGCGGTAGCCCGGCAGCCCTTCCTCCATCATGTTCGGGGCTGCCTGCATGTTGTTGTTGACCTGCACCCAGTAGCAGTTGATTTCGCCATCCTTGAGCTTGCGGTTCTGCAAGACGGCGTGTGCCCCCACCCATTCCGGCACGGTACCGGCGGGCAGTTTCCAGATCTTTTCCGCATACGCCCGGTGCTCGGGCTTGGCGACCAGCAGATCGGCGGGCAGACGGTGGGCAAAGGTGCCGACCTCGCGCGCGGTGCCGCAGGCCGAGGGTTGGCCGGTCAGCGAGAAGGGCGAGTTTCCGGGTTGCGAGATCTTTCCGGTCAGCAGGTGGATGTTGTAGATCATGTTGTTGACCCACACACCCCGGGTGTGCTGGTTCACGCCCATGGTCCAGAGCGACATGACCTTGGTGTCGGGATCGGCGTAGAGAGCGGCGATCTTCTCCAGCGTCTCGGCAGGAACGCCCGACATCTCGGCAGCTTTTTCCAGGGTGTATTCCGAGACGAACTCCGCGAACTCGTCAAAGCTCATCGGTTCGGATTTGCCCGAGTTCGGGTTCGCAGCGGCCTGTTGCAACGGATGGTTGTCGCGCAGGCCATAGCCGATATCGGTGGCGCCACGGGCAAAGTTCACGTGCTTGGCCACGAAATCCTGGTTCACCGCGCCGTTCTGGATGATGTAATTTGCGATGTAGTTCAGGATCACCAGATCGGTGTGCGGGGTGAACACGGCGGGGATATCCGCCAGGTCAAAGCTGCGATGCTGGAACGTGGACAGGACCGCGACCTTGACATGCGGGTGGCTGAACCGGCGGTCGGCGATGCGGGTCCACAGGATCGGGTGCATCTCGGCCATGTTCGAACCCCAGAGCACAAAGGCGTCGGCGTGTTCGAAGTCGTCATAGCAGCCCATTGGCTCGTCGATGCCGAAGGTGCGGATGAAACCGACCACGGCCGAGGCCATGCAATGGCGCGCGTTGGGGTCGATGTTGTTCGAGCGGAAGCCCGCCTTCATCAGTTTCGAGGCGGCGTAACCTTCCCAGACCGTCCACTGGCCCGAGCCGAACATGCCGATCCCTTGCGGTCCCTTGGCCTTGAGCGTGGCTTTCCACTTCTCGGCCATAATGTCGAAAGCTTCGTCCCACGAAACCGGTTCGAAGTCGCCGTTCTTGTCGTAGACGCCGTTCGACTTGCGTAGCAGCGGCTGCGTCAGACGGTCCTGTCCATACATAATCTTGGACAGGAAATAGCCTTTGACGCAGTTCAGGCCGCGGTTCACCTCGGCCTCGGCGTCGCCATGAGTGGCGACCACACGGCCGGCCTTGGTCGCGACCATGATCGAGCAGCCTGTGCCGCAGAAGCGGCAAGGCGCCTTGGACCATTTCAGATCGGTCAACTGGGCATCGGTCACCAGGTTCTGGGCGGCTGCCGGTATCGGCAGGCCAGCGGCTGCGGCCGCGGCAGCAACCGCCTGGGCCTTGATGACATCTCTTCGGGTCAGGTTTGGCATGGATACCTCCTCGGGGTCCGGCTATTGACCGATTGGGGACAGTCCGCTTTCGGACTGGTGATAGACAAGGGCGGCGCTGACAACGCCGTCGATCAGGCTGAGCCTGTTGAGCTCGCCAACAATCTCGGCTTCGCTGGGTGTCTCAAGCGTGACGATGATCTTGCCTGACGGATCGGTCAGCGCCACTTCGACCGCGGCGCAGGTTTCGATCTCGGCAACGACAGACGCGATGCGCGACGGTTCGGCGGTCAGCAAGAGGCTGGAAATGTGGGTGACGTCAGACATTGGCGGTCTCGTTCGGGCTCAGGGTGATGGCGTCCACCGGGCAGGTGGCCAGACAGGCGCCGCAGCCTGTGCATGCTTCTGCCTTTATGACGATGCGGCCCACGGGGCGTTGAGTAAAGTCAAGTCGCAGGGCCTGTTCCTCGCAGCTGTCCCGGCACAATTGGCAACTGATGCCCGAGGTCATCATGCAGCCGGGATCAATGGACGCGACCAATGTCCAGGGCCGTTCACTGACGTCGGTAAAGACCGCCTCGGCGCAGGTTTCGGCGCATCGACCACAGAACGTACACTCGCCCTGTCTGAAATCGACCACAGGTGTCCGTCCGGGGCCGGGCACCAGGATTGCTTCGGGGCAGGCGGCGACACAGTCCCCGCAACTGGTGCACTTTTCCATGACCGAGGCTTCGGTGCTCCAGGGGGGGCGAATGACGGCGCCGCGACCGGTCAGAACGGAACGGCGGCTGGATGTTGCAAAACGCGCAGCAGACATGGGTTCAGCCCGCAGGCGGTCCGTAGATCAATTGCGACATCCAGATGATGAAGCCCAATCCTCCGACAATGGCAACCGCAAGGGCGGGCGCCAGAAAGACCGCGAGGGCAATGAAGGCGCGACGCTCGTCGCGTTTCGCCGGCGTATGAGGTGTGGCTGGGCTGGATTCTGGCCTCATTTGTTCGGTCCTTTCTGGCGATCGAACAGGTTCTCTCACGTAAATGTGAAGACCCTCAATAGGGACGGATTGAAACAGTGTATTTGATTTATGTCATAGCGCCAGCGATCCGTCTATTTGATCTATGTCATGCAAATATTTGAATAATTAAGATATACGAAATTTGGAATGTAAGCGATTTGAGGAGAGAGACATGTCTTTGAACTGGAAGGCGGGGGGCTTGCTGCTGGGGCTGGTGTTCTTTGCCGCCGTCCTGCTGGTCAAGCCGATCGGGGTATCGACACAGTTTGTCATCGTCGATGGGATCATTGGCGATCTGGTGAACCCGGATCTGGTGAGCCAGACCGATGACGGCATTACTTCGACCAACGCGTATCTTGCGAAATCGGGTGGCAAATATGCAAAGTCGGTAGCCGATCCGCTCAACTATTCCTTCATCTTCGTGCTGGCGATGATGCTGGGCGGGTTCCTGTCGGCGATGGCGCGCGGCGGGGTTGGCCAAAGCGAACGGAGCATTCCCGAGGTGTGGCGCGCCAATTTCGGGGACAGTACGTTCAAGCGATATGCGGTTTCGTTTCTGGGCGGGTTCGTCGTGCTCTATGGCGCACGGCTGGCGGGGGGCTGTACCTCGGGGCATATGATGTCGGGAATGATGCAGACCGCGCTGAGCGGCTACATCTTTGCCGCCGGAGCCTTTGCCGCCGCGATTCCCGTTTCCATCCTGATGTTTCGCAAGGAGGCTTGAGCCATGTCCTCGATTCTACTCGCTGTTGTTATTGGGGCTGCCTTTGGTGCCGTGTTGGACCGGGTTGGCGCCTCTAACCCCAACGCGATCAACCGTATGCTGAACCTGACCGATCTGCGCTTGGCCAAGTCGATTCTGTTGGCCATCGGCACCGGGTCGGCGCTGATGTTCGGGGGTCAGATGCTGGGCCTGGTCGAGGTCGGCCATATGTCGGTCAAGACAGCTTATGTAGGCGTGTTCCTAGGTGGGCTGATGCTGGGGGCCGGTTGGGCCGCCTCGGGCTATTGCCCGGGTACCGGTGTCGTGGCGGTGGCCGCGGGGCGCAAGGACGCGCTGTTCTTTGTCGCTGGCGGATTGCTCGGCGCGGCCGCCTATATGGTGACCTATCCGGCGTGGAAGGCTTCGGGTTTGCTGGACAAGATCGCAGGCGGGGCGGTGACGCTGGGAACCGTGCCCGGCTCCAAGTACGAAGGTCTGACAGCGCTTCCGGGCGATATCCTGGGGCTGGTGCTGGGCCTCGGTTTCGTGGCGCTCGCCTTTGCGCTGCCGGAACGGCTTGTGCGCCGGGAGGCGACACAGCCCGCCCCGGCTGAATGATCTGCCAAGGGGGTTGGTTATGTCTGGCGCTCCCGCGCGGGCCATAGCCCGATCACCGCAGATTCCGGCCTGGCGAAGATCACTTTCGCCGGGCCGGTCTTGCGACAGACGGCAAGGCCGACTTTCGCACCATTGAATTGGTCGCCTTCCTCACCATACTTACAGGGGGGAGGCAGGCATGGAACGATTTGACAACAGTCCGGAGATAGCTCTGGAATGGCACCGGCAAGGGCTGGGTGCGGCCTTGGCCACCGTGGTCGAGACCTGGGGAAGCGCCCCGCGCCGAACCGGTTCGCAATTGGTGATCGGGGGCGATGGTCGCATTCAGGGATCGGTTTCCGGCGGCTGTGTCGAAGGCGCGGTGATCGTCGAGGCCCTGGAAGCGTTGGACGAGGGCGAGGCCCGGTTGCTGGAATTCGGGGTCAGCGACGAAGACGCGTTTGCTGTCGGCCTGGCCTGTGGCGGCACGATCAGGGTACTGGTTGAACCGGTCGGCAAGATCCTTTCGGAAGAGATGCTGGCAGAACTGGTTACCGCCCGCGGCCGCCGCGAGGCGCTGGCCTATGAGGTGAACCTGACAACCGGCCACCGCGCGTTGAAGCGCGGCGCCTATCCCGACCGGATGCGGATGGACCGTTCGGGTTTCGAGGAAGATGGCCAAACATTCGTGCTGGTCCACAACCCGCCGCTGCGGCTGATCGTTGTGGGGGCGGTGCATATCGCGCAGGCGCTGGTGCCGATGGCCCGGATCGCGGGATATGACCCGGTGATCATCGACCCGCGCGAAGCTTTTGCCAGCGAGAACAGGTTTCCGGGCGAGACCATCCTGCATGACTGGCCGGACGAGGCGGTGGCCCAACTGGGGCTTGATCCGCGCACGGCGCTGGTGCTGTTGACCCATGACCCCAAGCTGGACGATCCGGCGCTGGAAGCGGCCTTGGCCGCAGATGTGTTCTATATCGGCGCGCTTGGCTCGACACGCACGCATTCAAAACGCGTGGAGCGTATGCGGCAGGCGGGCTTTACCGAGGCGCAGATCGCGCGGATTCACGGCCCCATCGGGCTGGATATCGGCGCCGCTGGCCCGGCAGAGATCGCGGTTGCCATCCTGGCCCAGATGACGGCCGTGTTGCGGGGCAGGGCATGAAGTTTGGTCCCTTGGCCATAGCTGATGCCGAAGGGGCGATCCTGGCACATTCCGTCAAGGCCGGGGACAAAAAACTGCGCAAGGGGCTCAGGCTGGAAACGGCGCATCTGGCGCAGTTGAATGCGGCTGGCATTACGGATGTGATCGCCGCCCGCCTCGATCAGGACGATTGCCACGAAGACGCGGCGGCGCGCCAACTGGCGGCGGCCTTGGCGCCTGACCCGGCAGCGATGGGTCTGCGCGTGACCGATGCGTTTACTGGCCGTGTCAACCTGCTGGCTGACGGGCCGGGCGTTGTGATGCTGGATGTCGATGCGATCGAACGGTTCAACATGGTGCATCCGATGATCACCGTGGCGACGGTGCCGCAATATCAGCAGGTTGGGCCGGGCGGCATGGTGGCGACGATCAAGGTCATTTCCTATGCAGTTCCGCAGGTGGATGTCGACCGGGCCGCCGCAGCCGCTCATGCGGCGATCCGCGTTGCAGCGCCGGTATACAGGACTGCAAGCCTTGTCGTCACCGATATCCCCGGGGGGCCCAGCAATGACAAGGGTATCGCGTCGATCCGGGGGCGGGTCGAGGCGCTGGGCATGACGCTGGTCGAGGTGCGCACGGTTGCGCATCACCAGGCGGAACTTGCCGCCGTGCTGCCAGGCATAGGCGGAGACCTTGTGATGATCCTCACTGGATCGGCCACTTCGGATCCCGAGGACGTGGCGCCGTCCGCACTCCGCCTTGCGGGCGGACAGGTCGAACGGTTCGGCATGCCCGTTGACCCGGGCAACCTCCTGTTTCTGGGCACACTCGGGGATCGGCCGGTCATCGGCCTGCCCGGTTGCGCCCGGTCTCCGGCCTTGAACGGGGCGGATTGGGTGCTGTCCCGGGTGGCCTGTGGCATACCGGTATCAGGCCGCGATATCGCCTGTATGGGGGTCGGCGGACTGCTCAAGGAAATCCCGACCCGGCCGCAGCCGCGTGCCGGGCGGAATGCCTGATTTCGTGCCGCAGGGTGGCACTGCTGCAAGGCCGGTCATCGCGATATTTTTGTTCTCAAACGGAATTTGCCGTGTTTAACTCGGCGCAGGGAAGACAATCAAAAAGGGAGGGTCTCATGCCACAGGTCTCGATGACTGTGAACGGTCGTGCTGTTGTAGGTACGGTTGAGGGTCGTGAGTTGTTGAGTGGATTTTTGCGGGATCA
>NZ_JAAGOX010000007.1 GCF_010500245.1 Ruegeria sp. PrR005 | reverse complement strand
TGGAAGAACTTGTCCGCGCCCGTGCCGCCGTTGATCCGGTCGTGCCCGAACCCGCCGTTGACGAAGTCGTCGCCCGCGCCGCCGAACACGAGGTCGGAAAACGCCGAGCCGGTGATCACATCATCGCCGTTCTGACCTTGCAAGTCGTCGACGCCGAAGCCGCCGGCAATGGTGTCATTGCCATCCTGGCCAAAGATCTGGTCGTTGCCATGGCCACCGTCGACACTGTCATTGCCGGCCCCGGCAAAGATCTGATCCCGCAGGTCGGCCTCGGTGGCGCCGCCCTCGATCAGGTCGTCGCCATCACCACCGTTCAGCGTGTCGGTACCGTCGCCGCCGCGCAACGTGTCGTTGCCGCCCAGACCCAGCAGCCGGTCGTTGCCGGCATCGCCGGTAATCACGTTGTCCAGCAGGTTGCCGGTCAGATCGTCATCGCCGGGTCCGCCGGTGAAGTCGAAGATCCCGATGCCGATATCAGGACCCATCTGCCGCGCTTCGAGCCCGGCGCCGGTCAGGTCGCCGTCGAAGAACAGGCCGAATTCCTGCGAGCCGTCGTCGTCGAGGTCCAGCAGCAGGCCGGTGGTTCCCGGATCGTCCGGTGTGCTGCCGGGAGTGAAGTCGCGAAACGGTGTGCCAAACAGGGTCTCGCTGCGCAGGATAATCGCATCCTCGGGACCAAAGCCCGGCCCCACCCGGTCGCCGGTCAGTGAACTGCCCGGTCCGCTGATCAGGTCACGGCCCTCGCCCGGCAGCAGCAGGTCGGTGCCCGACCCGGGGTTCAGCGTGTCGTCGCCGGCGCCGCCGTCCAGGATATCGTCGCCCGAGCCACCGCTGAGGATGTCATTGCCATCCCCGCCCAGGATCGAGTCATTGCCCCCCGAGCCGTCGAGATTGTCGTTGCCCCCCAGCCCGAGAATGGTGTCATTTCCGCCTAGGCCCAGGATCACGTCGGCCCCTTCGGTCCCGGTCAGTTCCTCGCCCGCATCGGTGCCCAGTTCGGTGACCGACCCGCCGATGGTGGCGAGACCCGCGCGCACCGCATCGGCCACGTCGCGGCTGTCGCGCGTCGTGGTGACGACCACACCCTCGCTGCCCAGACCGGCAAGCGCCTCGCGATAGCTGGATTCGGTGCCCGAGGTGGTGCCGATGATCGGGATTGCCGAAAGATCCCGGAATGCGTCACCCACCGCCGAGATCAGCAGATCCTCGTAAGAGCCCAGTTCGGGCGGGGCGCCTTCGCCATCATACCCATCGGGGGCCTCGCCCGGAAGCTCATCCATCTCGCCGCTGCCGGAACCGGCTGTCGCGCCGGAGGCCGTGCCTGGGGCGACCGCCGGGCTGGAGCCTTCGACATCGATCCCCTCGGTTTCCAGGAACGCCCGGATGGTGGTTTCGTCCAGCCCGTAATCCGAAGCCGAATGCGCTGGCGCGTCGGTGGCCATGTAGATCACCCGTGACGAGCCATCGCGCAGGCTGAGGCCGACACCGTTGGCCGCCCGCCACAGGCCCACCCACTGCGCCTCGGGAAGGTCGTTGCCACTGAGCGTACTCAGACCATTCAGCGTCGTTTCAAAGGCGGTGACATCATCGGTCAGCGCCAGCTCGGCCCGGTAGAGATAGTCGCCCGGGCTGCCATAGGGGCTGACCGGACGGTCGACGAAGGAGGCGATCGCAAACTGCACATCGGGGTTTTCGGCGCGCAGGTCGGCCGCGATCTGCTTGGCCGAGTCCACGAAGTTCGGCAGGTCGTCAAAGAACGAGCCCGACAGGTCGACCAGGAAGATGAAGTCGAGCGGCGGACAATCCGAGATCTCCTCGGCGGTCAGGTCGATCTCGCCATCGGTGAAGCGTGCGGTCTCGACACCGACCAGGATGTCGGTGCCATCCACCATCGAGCCATCCGTATGGCGGATGGTGACCACGCCGGTCGCGTCGTCGCGGGTGATCTCGTAGTTGCGGCAGGCCTCGGAGAAGATTGCCACATCGGTGCCCTCGCCGCCTTCGAGCCGGTCGTCGCCATCGCCGCCGGTCATCTCGTCGTCGCCGGCGCCGCCCTTGAGCGTGTCATTGCCGTCGAAGCCGAACAGCGCATCGTTGCCGCCCTTGCCGTCAAGCGTGTTGTTGGCGGTGTTGCCGACCAGCAGGTCACCCTTGGCGCCGCCCTCGGCATTTTCGATCACCACGCCATTGGCGATGGAATAGCCGCCCAAATCGCCGGTGGTGGAATTGGTGAACACCCGCGACAGGAAACCGCCGGCATAATAGGCCGAAGCCGAATGGGTGGCGTCGCCCTGATACTCCAGTTTGAAATCGGTCGGCAGATCGGAATAGATCTGGGATTTCTTGATCCCCTGGATCAGCTCGTTGATATCGGCATTGCCGGCCGGATCCAGTGTGGCCGCGTTCAGGTTGATCACCGTGCGCTGGCCGCCGCCATAGCGGATCGAGTCGCCATCTCCCCCGGCATCCCAGATCGAGTAGAAGCCGCGCCCGATCGACACGCTGCCGTCCGATCCGTCGCCATCATAGGCGGTGGTGGCCCGGTCGGTCAGGTTATAGGCGGTATCGGTGGTGTGGGTCGAGGTATTGGCGCCATAGAGGCTTTGCAGCACCGCAATGTCCAGGGCGCTTGGCGTCAGGGCATGGCCATAGGTGAGGGCGAAGTTCGAATTGGTGCCGCCCCGCTCGTAGGACATGATGGTATAGCGCTCGTTGTCGAGCGGGTTGTCAGTGGTCGAGCGCGGGCTCTGATTGATCGAGATCGCCGTCGATCCGTGGCCGTCGTCATGCGGATGCGCGATGCCCAAGCCATGCAGGAATTCGTGCATCGTCACCCGGCCCATATAGCTGCCGGCGCCGGTTTCGGTGGTATGCGTGGTCCAGAAGCTGGTGGTGTTGAAGAAATTCCAGCTTTCGAAATCGGTGGTCGATGTGCCCTTGGGATTGGTGCCGGGGAAGGTCGAGCGCCCGCCCGCGCCGAAATTATCGACACCGACGATCTTGAAATCTGCATCGGCGAAATTCGATGCCGCCGTGAAAGTCAGGTTCGACACCCGGGAAAACGCGGTAAAGGCGTTCACCGCCGCGATCCGCTGCGCGTTTTCACTGGCGTCGCTGGCATCGAGATAGTTGAGCGTTTCACCGGCTGCCGCGGCGAATTCGGCGGTTGCCGAAGCGCTGTCCGCCGAGGTGGCAAAGGCATAGGTCAGCGAGGTGGTGCTCCACTTCGTTTCACCCTCCAGCCCGCGCAGGGTCGTGTTGGTGGTCCTTGGCGTTACACTGGTTGTACCGGCCATGTGTGTTTCCCCCTTTTAGAAACGTAATTTTCTACAATTGTCTTATGTGCCGCCAAAATGGCGGCGGATGATCCGGCTCAATTCGAGACGTTCGGCGGCGCCGAAAACCTCTGTGCCGGGTTGGATCGGATGCGCGACAAAATCCGCAAGCTCTCCGTCCCTGGTCCGGACCCGGCCATAGACCGTCGGAGCATAGGGACCCGCGGTGACGGTCCAGACATCGGGCGGTGTCTCGTCGGCTGCCGCGGCCCCCAGGCTGTGTTCGATCTGGGCGGGCGCGATGAACAGAAGCGGCCCGTCAAAGGCCGGATCGGCCGCCTTCATCAGATAGGCCGCGCGAAACGGATCGGGCAGATCCGGATTGGTATTGGCCCCGGGCCCCCGCACATCGGTATAGGGCCAGCGTTCGTCCGTGCGCAGGAACCGGTCGGTGACATCCCGGCTTTCGCCCGGCGTCAGCAAGGTGTGGAGCCGCTGCAGGTCCGGATGCGAGAACGCCGCCGGACCGGCATCCAGCGTGCAAATCTCGTAAGCGGCTTTCGACGTTATTGCACCGGCTCCCTGCATCATGCCGCACTCTCCCGAAGCGGACGCCTTGAAAAGACTGAACCCTGGTACCAGCACCCCGGCAGGCATCGCGGTGGCCGATGTGACAAGGAACACGCAGAACGGCAGGATACCGAGCGACCGGACAGCCAGCGAGCCTGTTGATCGGGAACGCAGCACAGGCCAAAGCCGGACAGATATGCCCGCTGACCGTGTCGATTGGAACTCATCCCTGGACAAGACCCTCTCCAGTTCCCGTGCAATCCTGCGGAAGCCTGCCTGAACCGTGCACCCGCTTGTCCGGATGTGTCGCAGCCTCGCCTTCAGGCCATAATTGCCCGCAGCACCATCCAGTTGGTCCGCCCATTCTGGCGCGGAAAAAATCACCCAAAAAATCTCTCCCGCTATAAGATCACAAGAACCGCAGCCGGGAAATCTTTTATTACAAACCAAGGGAAACACGCGGTTTCCCGAACGTCAAGCATCCAGATCATTGACAAGGCGTTTGGTCACGGGTGCGGGGCGTGGGCGTCGTGCAACAGATTGGATCGACCTCGCCTTCCCAGCCCTGCCATTACTTGATTTTGCAAGTTTCTTCCGTGAGCTTGCGAAAATAGATCAAGAAAAACACTCACTTCTGGGGAGAAGCATATGACGCGCTACACATTGTTGGGGTACAAGGTCACCTATGACCTGGCGGATAACGTGACCAGTGTCACCGACACGTCCCTGACCGTGACCATGTCGGACGGGACCCTGCCGAACCTGATCTATCAGTTCGAAAACCCCGCAAACCCGGTGCCAGACCCCGCCGATGAACCGCTCCCCCTGATCATCGGCGATGTGTCCGGCATGCTGGGCGTCGATCTGCTGGGGCCGGAGCTTGACGAGACCGACAGCTATGCCGGTCAGGTTTATTTCGCCGGACAGACCACGTACTTCATCAGCTTCCACTATGGCCCGCCGGGCCAGCCGGCTGAGGATTGGTATTTCCGCCTGGGCGGCGCCCTGCTGCCGGACTTTCCCGACAACGCGGACCCGGTGGCGGCCTGGAACAGCTTTGAGAGCACCATCACCGGCGCCGGCCCGATCACCGGCGGCCCGTTCGCGCCCGGCGCCTCGATCCCGCTTGCGCCGGTCAGCATGATCCATGGCGGCGAAACCGTCACCAGCATGGATCCGGCCGACAACGAGGTGACCACCGGCGCGGGCAACGATTACGTCACCGTCGGCGGCGGCGGCTATGACGAGGTGCGCACCGGGGCTGGCGACGACCTGGTGCTGATCGATGGTGAAAGCGGCTATACCGAGACCTATGTCGATCCCGGCACCGGCCTGGATGTGGTGGATATGTCGGACACCCGCACCAGCGACTCCTATGTCGACATTGCCCATGGCAACGGGCTGAGCGCGGGGATCACCGCCAATATCAACGGCACCACCAATGTGGGCCGCATCGACAAGGGCGCGGGCGGCACCACCATCCTGCTGAACCCGGCCGAGGCGATCCTGGGCGGCGGCATGGGCGTGCATGGCACATCCTTTGCCGATACGCTGAACGTGACCAGCGCGGCAAACGGCTTCCTCCAGGTGCGTGGCCTGGGCGGCGGCGACCGGATCAACATCGGCGCCAGCGACGGCACCGTGCGGCTGGATTACCGCACCTCGCCCGCCGGCATCGTGGCCGATCTGGCCACCGGCATCATCCAGGACGGCCATGGCGGTACCGACACGGTTACCGGTTTTGCAGGCGAGCTTCGTGGTTCGATGCACGCCGACCAGATTACCGGCTCGGCCCGGGATGAACGTTTCATCCTGATGGCGGGCGATGACACGCTGGACGGCGGCGCGGGCCGCGACCTAGTGCGCTATGACCGCAACCGGGTCGAGGCGGTCGATGTCGACCTGGCCGCGGGCACCGCCACCGGAACCTGGCGCGGCACCACCTTCAGCCACACGCTGACCCGGATCGAGGATGTGAACGGCTCGCTCGAAGCCAACGACATGCTGGCGGGCAATGGTGGCAACAACCAGATCCGGGGGCGGGGCGGCAATGACACCCTGCTGGGCCGGGGCGGCGACGACACCCTGGTCGGCGACAGCGGTAACGACTCGATCGATGGCGGCTCGGGCTTCGACAGCGTCCAGTTCTGGGGGGTCAACCGGGGTGATGCGACCATCACCCAGCTGGCCTCGGGCGCGATCCAGGTGGTCAGCTCGCTGGGCACCGACACGCTGGTCGGGATCGAGGAACTGGGCTTCGACGACCAGGCGGTTCTAGTCAACGACCTGTTCCCCGAACCGGGCACCACCGTCGGCGGCGGCGGCTCGGACACGCTGAGCGGTGGCGACGGGGGCGATACCCTGACCTCGGGCGGCGGCGATGACGTGGTCGATGGCGGCGGCGGTGACGACAGTATCGACGGCGGCGGCGGCAACGACACCCTGCGCGGCGGCGACGGCGCCGACAGTATCGACGGCGGCGAGGGATCGGACACGATCAATGGCGGCGAGGGCGATGACTCGCTGTCCGGCGGCGGCTCTCCGGACGATCTGCGCGACGTGATCTATGGCGGCAGCGGCGATGACTGGATCGACGGCGGCGCGGGCAACGACCAGATCTTTGGCATGGCGGGCAATGACACCATCGCCGGCGGGTTTGGTGTCGACGAGTTGCAGGGCCAGACCGGCGATGACGTGATCACCGGTTCGGCCTTCTCCGACCTGGTTTATGGCGGCGATGGCAACGATTTTGTCAACGGCGGGTTCGGCCACGACCGGATCAATGGCGGCACCGGGGCGGACAAGTTCTTCCATGTGGGCGCCAGCGGTCACGGGTCGGACTGGGTGCAGGATTACAGCGCCGGCGAGGCCGATGTGCTGCTCTTCGGCATTGCCTCGGCCACCCGGGCCGATTTCCAGGTCAACTTCGCCCATACCGCGAATGCCGAGGGCGAGCGGGCGGGCGACGACGACGTGATGGAGGCCTTCGTCATCTACCGGCCCACCGGCCAGATCATGTGGGCGCTGGTCGATGGCGAAGGCCAGTCGTCGATCAACCTCCAGATCGGGGCGGATGTCTTCGACCTGCTGAGCTGACACACAGGCCTGCCGGGTCATGCTGCCCGGTAGGCGAAATCCTTGTCAATACACTGAAAATGCGGATAAATTCGGCAACAACCTCCCCTGTTTCGCCACATTTCCGATCTGCCCGGCGCCCCTGAGCCCGTCCACCCTGCATCCCGTGGTGAGTGAAACGGGCGGAGGGCACGGGGGTGCTGTCTTTGCAATTCCAGGGGCTGCTCGATCTGTCCGGGCTGCCCTTCGAGGTGTCCGTCGCCGATCTCGAGGTGGTCGAGGCCGGTGGTGTGACACATGTTCTGGCGGCAACCGAGGCCGGCGGCGGGCTGGGTGTGTTCCGCCTGTCCGGCGGCACGCTTGCCCGGTTCGAGTCGATGCAATCCTACGGCCCGGGCCGGGTCGGGTCGGGTGTGGACCTGCTGACCCTGGAGACCGGCGGCGGCACCCGGGTGGTGCCGCTGGGCATCGGCCTGCCCTTGTGGATCTCGTATCAACTGACGGAAAGCCTCGGCGCAGGCCAGGCGATGCTGCCGGGCGGCAGTCCGATCGCGGCGGCGCGCACCGCGGTCGCCGGAGAATTCGGCGGCCGGACGGTGGTCGTGGCCCTGCCGGGGATCGGGGATGAGATTGCCACCCATGCGCTGGATGCCACGGGGCAGCTTGCGCCGCTCAACAGGGTGAGCGAGGCGGATGCGGGGTTTACCGCCCTGGCGCTGACCGCCGGAGGGGTCCTGCTGGCCGCCGGGACCGGCGGCGAGGGCGGCGGCAGCCTGTTCAGCTATCAGGTTGCGGGCAATGGGCGGCTGACCCTGCTCGACCGCGCGGGCGGCCCCGAGGGCCCCGGTTTTGCCACCCCGACAGCACTTGAGACCCTGCGGCTGGCCGGACAGGATTTTGCGGTGCTGGCCGCTGCCGGCAGCGCCTCGCTGAGCGTGTTCCGGGTCGGCTCCGACGGTACGCTGACCGCCACCGACCATGTGGGCGACACCCGGCTGACGCGGTTCGACGATGCCACCCGGCTGGCCAGTGCCCGCTGGGGCGACTGGCAGTTCGTGCTGGCGGCGGGCGCCGATGACGGTATCAGCCTGTTTGCGCTGCTGCCGGACGGGCGGTTGCTGCATCTCGACAGTCTCGCCGACAGCCGGGCCGCGACCCTGACCAATATCAGCGCTCTGGACGCTGTGGTGATCGGGACCGAGTTGCAGGTTTTCACCAGTTCCGGGGCCGAGCCGGGGATCAGCCAGATCCGGGCCGATCTCTCCGCGCTGGGACTGATCCTGCAAGGGAATGGCAGCGGCGCCGAACTGACCGGCAGCGATCGCAACGATGTGCTGATCTCGGGCGGCGGCGCCGATCGCCTGCGCGGCGGTGGCGGCGCGGATACCTTTGTCTTCCGTCCCGGGCGCGCCGATGCCGAGGGGCGGCTTGGCCGGGTGCTGGATTTCGATCCCGGCCGGGACCGGCTTGACCTGTCCACCCTGCCCTTTCTCTACGATATCGGGCAGGTCACCTTCGCGTCGGTCAGCACCGGTGTGATCTTGCGCTTTGGCGCTCTTTGGGTCGAACTGACCGGTGCCTCCGGGATACGTCTGACGCCCGAGATGTTCACGACCGGCATGATCCTGAATGCCCAGCACCTGCCCACCGGCAATGTCGCCGTCGAGGACGGCGGCGGCGCCGGGGAAGGCGGGGGCGGAACAGGCGGTGGTACCGGTGGTGAAACTGGCGGCGGCGGAACAGGTGGGGAAACCGGCGGCGGCGGGACCGGGGGGGAGAGCCTCTCCGGAGATCACGGCGACAACCGGTTGACCGGTGGCGCGGGCAACGACGTCCTGCAGGGCCATGGTGGCAGCGACCGCCTGGCCGGAGAAGCCGGGAACGACACGATCGACGGCGGCGACGGGTCGGACACGATCAATGGCGGCGACGGGGACGATTGCCTCATCGGGGGCAATTCCGGCGGCGACCTGCGCGACATCATCTATGCCGGAGAGGGGGACGACTGGATCACCGGTGGCCCGGGGAACGACCTGCTGTTCGGGATGGGGGGCAACGACACCATCGCGGGCGATGCCGGGGTCGACGAGATCCAGGGCCAGGACGGCGATGACGTGATCACCGGGTCGAGTTTTTCGGACCTGATCTATGGCGGCGCCGGCAATGATTTCGTCAACGGCGGTTTCGGCCACGACCGGATCAACGGCGGCTCTGGTGCCGACAAGTTCTTTCATGTCGGTGTCGAGGGGCATGGCTCGGACTGGGTGCAGGATTTCACCGCCGCCGAGGGGGACGTTCTGCTCTTTGGCAACCGCAGCGCCACGCGCGCGGATTTCCAGGTGAATTTCGCCCATACCGAGAACGCCGAGGGCGAACGGGCCGGCGACGACAGCATGCGCGAGGCGTTTGTGATCTACCGCCCCACGGGGCAGATCATCTGGGCGCTGGTCGATGGCGAGGGCGAGGGCGAGGCGGTGATCCGCCTGCAGATCGACGGCTCGCCCGAGTATTACAACCTGCTGCTCTGAGCGGGTCCGGGTCCCGGGCCGCTCCCACCGGAGCGGCCCAAGCCTGTTTCAGACAGTGAACAGGATATCGTCAAACACCATGGCGCTGCCATCATCGGTGGCGAAGCTGATCGCATAGATGTCGTCAAAGGCGCTCACATCGGTGATCGGCCCGGCAACGGTGTTGAAATCGATCTCTGTCGCCGAGGTCGAGGCGCTGACCACGAAGTCGAAACTGTCCCCCGCGACCAGTCCCACATGGACATTTTCGGTGGCGGAGTTGAACGGGTTGTCCACCCGCACCTCACCCAGGGTCCAGACGGTCATGGTCACGGTCACATTGTCGTTTTCGACCGCGTTCAGCGATAGCCCGTCGAGATCGAACCCATCGCTGCCGAGATTGGCAATCGCATTGTCCCAGAATAGCGGCAACACCGCAGCGCCATCGAGAACGGTCTGCACCAGGGGGCCGAGATCGCCGATACCAAACCTCAGGCCTGGCGCCAGCATGGTGAAGTCATTGTCCTGCACGGTCTCGAAGAGCGGATCGCCATTGCGGTCGAGAACCGGTTCGCCGGTCACCGGATCGGTCACCGGCACCCGCAGCGTGTTGAAGGTGCCGACCAGCACATTGTGGCTATCCTCCCCCGGCGTGGTCTGGCCGTTGACGAGTCCCGAGGCGCCGGTATCGCGGCCGCTGCCGCCAACCAGCTCGTTGGTCTCGATCACCGCGGCCGATCCCTGAAAGATCAGGCCTTGGTAATTCGGTACGAAGGCGTCGCCGCCAACCGGCGCGTTCAGGGTTCCCAGCGGGATGACAAAGCCCGGATCGGCGGCGAAAGATTCGAAATCCAGCACCCGGGATTCCGGCTCCGGATCGGCGGGATTGGCGAAATTGATCACGATCTGGCCAGATGTGCTGTCGGGGCCTTCGCTGACCTCGTATTGCATGCTCGCCAGCACGCTCTCGCCATCGGCAAGGCCGAAATCGGCCAGGGTGACGGTCAACTCGTTGGTGCCGCTGTCGAAACTATAGGCCACCGTGATCGGTGTGCCGGTCGCTTCGTCAAAACCGACGACCAGATCGCCGGGAGTCACCACCAGCGGGTCGGCCAGATCGCCCGGCTGGCCGTTGTCGGGATCTCCGATCAGATCGTCGAAATCGATGGTGAAGGTGGTGACGGCGGGGTCATCCACCTCCACCGTGCCCGGAGTCGGCCCCGAGGAATCGGGGGTGCCGCTCGGGTAGCCCGGCGCGCCCGGAATGTTCAGCGCGGTCGGGGCCACATTTCGGGGTGTGAGATCCGGCTCCACCCCGGTCAGGTTCAGGGTGATCACGTTGGACGCGCTCAACCCGGCGGGATCTTCGACCGTGAAACTCAGCGCCAGGTTGGCCAGTTCACCGCCCGACAGGATCAGGTCGCCGGAATCCTCGGGCACGGGTTCGCCTTCCTGGACAAAGAATTGCCTGGGGTCGATGAGGATATTGCCTTCGCTCTGGCTGAAGGCGACGTTGCTGCCGGGTACCCCCATGACCGTGCCGGTCAGCGCGGTCACAAGCAATGCATCGCCATCGGGATCGCTGGCAAAGCTGGAAATCGGGATCACGATGGTGCCGCCACCCTCGTTGGCGTCGACGCTAGGGGCATTGGCCAGCGGCGCCCGGTTTGCTGGTGGCGGCGCGTCATCGGCCCCATTGATGGTCAGCGGTACGAAACCGGTATCTGTTTCGCCGTTGCCGTCGCTGACCAGATAGCGGAACTGGGTGCTCAGGCTGTCACCTGTGTCCAGCCCGAGCGCCTCGACATTGATCCGGATGAATTCATTGTCGGCGCCGAACACCTCGAACGGGATCGGGGTGGCGCCACGGTCGATATTGATGAAGGAAAAGGTCAGGTTGTCGCCGTCCACATCCAGAACCTGATCGTCCAGCTGGATGATGTAGAACGGCCCGTCCGCCTCGTTCGCCACCTCTGGCAGGTCGAGCGAGATCGGCGGGTCGTTGACCGGGTTCACGGTGATGGCCACCTCGGCCGTATCGGTGCCGCCATTCCCGTCCGAAACGGTATAGCTGAGCGTGTCCGATCCGAAGTAGTTGGCATCCGGCGTATAGCGCAGCGAGCCGTCATTGTTTAGATCCACCGTGCCATGAAGGGCCGAGAAGGCGGAGGCCATCAGAATGTCGTTGGCATCCACGTCGGTGTCATTGGCCAGCACGTTGATATCGACGGGCGTATCCTCGTCGGTCGTGGCCACATCGTCATTGGCGACGGGGTCGTCGTTCACCCCGTCGACGGTGATGATCAGCTCGGCGCTGTCGGTGCCGCCGTTATTGTCCGACATGTCATAGTCGATCACCACCAGTGCGCTTTCACCGACCGCGAGATAGTCATAATCGGTGCCCGGGTCCCAATGGACCTGGTTGCCGGTGATCGAGACAGAGCCGAGGCCCGAAGCGATTTCAACCCTGTCGACCGTGTGGGTGTCGCTGGTATCCACGTCGGTGTCATTGGCCAGCACGTCGACGGTGACGGCGGTGTTCTCGCCGGTCGTGACCGCATCGTCATTGGCGTCGGGATCGTCGTTCACCCCGTCGACGGTGATCGTCACCGTGGCCTGATCAGTGTCGCGATTGGCATCCGTCACCTCGTAGACAAAGGTGACATCCTCGCTTTCGCCCACCGCGAGATATTCGAATTCCCCCTTCGGATCATAGCTGAAGCTGCCGTCGGGCGCGCCCGGGGTGCCTGGGTTGAAAGTCAGGATGCCCTTGACAGGTCCCGGGACCAGCGCCACCTGGTAGACCAGGTCCGGCACCACATCATTGTCCAGCACGTTGCCAAGTGGTGTATCGCCATCATCCTCGGTCAGCGAGGCGCTGTCGTCATTGGCGGTGACCGGGTCGTCCTCGGGGCTCAACTCGACTCCGTCGACAAAGACCCGCATATCCTCGAACTCGCGCGCGGTCAGTCCGAAGGCCGCAAAGTCGAACCCCTGCCCGTTGGCCTCGCCGGTCAGCGGATCGGTATTGGCCGCGACGAAATTCAGGAAGGCGGCGATATCGTTCTGGACCTCGATGCGGAACCAGTCGCTGAGCGTCATGGTCAGCGTCAGCGTGTCGATGCCGCTGCCGCCGGCGTAATAGTCCATGGCACCGGCGTTTTCGGTCAGGTCATAGATCGCCTCGTCATCGCCGCCGCCGCCGAAGACATAATCGTTGCCTGCGCCGCCATCGACCAGGTCGTCGGAACTGTCGCCGTCCCCGGGGCCGTCGGAACTGTTCCAGTAGCTCGATCCCGGCCCGTTGCCGCCGACATCGCCAAACACCACGTCATCGCCGTCGCCCCCGCGGACCGTATCGGAATCGTGATGACCGACCAGGGTATCGTTACCGTCGCCGCCGTCGATATTGTCCATACCGTGCTGACCGCGAATGATGTCATCACCGCCGAGACCGTTCAGGGTGTCGTTGCCCTCCTTGCCGTCGATATCGTCATCTAGCGCCGAGCCATCATGCGCGTCGTCACCATTGGTGCCCTTGAACTTGGCCATGAAATTTTCCCCCTCCCTTTTGGCAAGGGGAACACCCAAGCCAAAACACTCAAAGAAATTGGAAGCTAAATTACGTTTCAATCAAGGATAGCAAACTATGGGAGAATTTCATACAAATCCTGCATCCGACTGGGACGGTGCAGATTGGCTCGCAAGGTTTTCACACGCCAAGCAGAGATCTCTTCGGCTGTGATTGGCTTTCTGACGTTGGTAAGTAAACAACTGCGTCAACGATGGTCTACCTCAGGGGATCCTAGTGCGTCCCGGCGTCGTCAACACTGGCATTGATGGGGTTCGGGCAATCTCAGCTGAATCCGCCGTGAAGTGCAGCACGTAATGGCCAAGCCTCAGTTCTGAAGCGCCCATCATGCCTAGCTTGTCCCGGGCAAGGTGCTCGGCAATGACCACGTCAAGCGCCGCCCTGTCATACCCGGTCACCAAGACCAGCCAGGGCAATGGAGTGTCTGCTCCGCGCAGGGCCTGTTCTTGTGTCATTGGCGGCGGTGCGGCTGGTCGCAGCAAATGCGCACCCACAATGCCCTGCAGATCCAGTATCGGCGGCAAGACCTCGGTGGCCAGCCATTGTGAAAGGTTTGTCTCTTGCCCTGACGATGGTTGGAAGCGAAGTGCCACTGCGGCAGCAGCTAGGCCGAAACCAATGCTAAAGGGAATACTGCAGAAGCCGCGCGTCATGCCCCGGAAACGCGGCATCATATCCCGGGTCCACTCGGTAGGGTCATTGAGCCGGTCAAGATAAGGCTGCGAGGTCGCAACATCTAAACTGCTGACCTCGTAGGTCACCAGGTAGCGCGGCCCGACATCTGTCGAAATCCATCGGGTTGCACGCAAGAAGCCCGGAATAGAAAGGCGCTCGTGGAAATGTTCATAGCTATGCCAGTCATCATGATCAGCCGTGTCGCCATCGATATCATAGAACAACACCATCATGGCATCGCTGCGCAGTGACATGATTGATTTCCTTTAGGGTCGCGAGCCGAAGTTCCCGGGGAAGTTCAGCCCCTATGGCAGAGCCTGCTCGACAGAGGAAAGTTCTTCCAAGACTCGAGCAGAGCTTGATCTTCGAGCACGATCGATACACCGCATATGTTACGCTCCCTACAAGGTTATGGTCTGGACGCACACGACTTCTCTTCTCTCACGCGTGTTTCGCGTAGGTTCCTTTTACCTGGAATACGCCTGTCAGATCAGGCCCGTCTGAAGGTCAGCAGAGTCCAGCTTTGTTAGTGCCGTTGAACTGGCGATGTGTCCGGTTGTTGTCTTGCCTCAGGGGTGGCTTTGCAAACCCTTGTCGTTGTTGCAGGGGTGCTGGAATCCGTCTGATGATCATGGTTATGATGGCGCAAAAAGCGTCAAACGAAATACAAGTGATAACGCCAAGAGAGACTTGTCGGCCAAGAAAGAACGCCCAAAAAGCACCGGCAAAACCGGGTGAAAATCCGGGTTTTGATAAGGCTCTGAGATTCTCCCACAAACACGAATTTACCGCGTCAAAACCCCGTGCGGATTCGGCGTTTTTCCCACGGGGAAATGTGAGCAAGTGGGGGTGTGCGATGCTACAAGATGTGCCTTCGAAATGCTGTCGCCACGTTAAGTTTGCACTCACGCTTCACGCTTTGGGCAATACAGGCCCTGAGTTGTCAGACCCCTCTTGGGTTGCAGCATTGCGCTGGCCGTCGAAGCACGGAACAGCGGCTTGAAGCGCAATTCAAAACACCTTGATGGCTCAACTCGCGGGGCTGTCGGGATTGTAGAACTCGCAAGTCTTCTGCCGGGTGGCCAGCCACCAGCCGGACTGTTTCGGCCAGCTGGCAAAAACCGTGTCGTGGCCCAGGTCACGCGCAGCGTGAAGCGCCCACATCGGGTCCACCAGTGCCTCGCGGGCGATTGCGATGAGATCGGCCTGTCCACGCTCTAGGATCTCTTCCGCCTGTACAGGGTGCGTGATCAGACCAACGGCCATGGCGAGCATGCCGGTTTCTTTTCTGACCCGTTCGGCGTAGGGCACCTGGAAGCCCGGCTGGCGCTTGCTGCCTGCACCTGCAGTCGCCGCGCCGGAAATTCCGCTGGACGAGCAGTCCATAACGTCCACGCCAATCTCCTTGAACCGACTGGCGAGTACGACAGTATCCTCAAGCGTCCAACCATCCGGAGGCCCATCCACGGCCGACGTTCTGAAGAACAGCGGAACATCGTCGGGAAGCGTTGCGCGAACGGCCTCGGCAATCTCGCAGGCTAGCCGCATCCGGCCCTGCAGGTCGCCACCATACCTGTCGGTTCTCTTGTTGGAGAGCGGCGACAAGAAGCTGTGAAGCAGATAGCCATGGGCGCCATGGATCTCGACGATCCTGTAGCCAGCTTGAAGGGCGCGCCGGGTGGCGGCGACAAAGTCCTCCACCAGCTGCCGGATCTCCGGAATGCTAAGCGCGTGCGGGATAGGCCAGCCCTCGGCGACCGGGATCGCCGAGGGGCCCACCGGGGTCCAGGGCATGTCGCCTCGGTCGAGGTCGGACTGATCGAGTGGTCCGTTGCCGAACCATGGGCGCTGCATGCTCGATTTCCGGCCCGCATGCCCGAGCTGAATCGCTGGAATGGCGCCGTTGTGCAAAGCAAACTGGGCGACACGGGCATGACCGGGGATTTGGCTGTCGGTCCAGAGGCCGGGGCAGCCATGGGTAATCCTGCCACCCTTCTGAACCGCCGTCGCCTCGGTGAAGATGATCCCCGCACCGCCGATCGCGAACCGGCCAAGATGAACGAGGTGCCAGTCATCCAGATGACCTTCATGGGCAGAATACTGGCACATGGGAGAGATCACGACCCGGTTGCGGGTTTCAACGCCGCGCAGTTCGAGCGGACGGAAAAGGAACGGAATCTCAGACATCTTTGGCCTCTTCTGCTTTGGTCAAAGCTTTAGAGTTTATGCTTCTTTGGTGCAATCGATCCCGGATCTTGGGGTTTCGGAGCTGATGCGCGCAACCATCTGGGAAAAGGTCTCAAGCGACCGATTTGCTCTGGATTGTGGTTAGGCTTCCACCCCGACAGATCGCGTCAATAGACCCGACAGCCAGCCCGTTCTCGCCCGCTGAAGACGTGCGGCAACTTGTACCCAGCAGGTGGGTGGTTCGAACGCTTCTTCGCGATGACGCCTGACTGCACCCGGGAATGACCTAGCATTGGAGTCAAGACACTGCCAATGTTCGAGCGAACATGCGTCGACCTAAGGACAACCAATACCTCAACCGATGGAGAACAGATGTCCAAGACCCTCACGCGCATCGCCTTCGTGCTGCTGGTTGTTGGTGGCGGCATTCTCATCGGCACGCTCACCGCGCCGGGTGAGTGGTATGCTGGGCTGAACAAGCCGCCTTTCAACCCGCCCAACTGGATCTTCGCACCGGTTTGGACCCTGCTCTATCTGCTGATCGCCATGGCCGGGTGGCGGACGTGGGAAGCGGGCCACCCGGGGTCGGCGATGCGACTCTGGAGCCTGCAATTGGGTCTCAATTTCCTGTGGTCCCCAGCCTTTTTCGTGGTGCAGCAACCCTGGATCGCGTTCATCATAATCCTGGCGTTGCTCGGGGTCATCGTGATGTTCATTCGCGAGCACTGGACAGCCGACCGGGTATCGGCACTGGCCTTTGTCCCCTACGCTGCATGGGTGGCCTTCGCTGCGGCGCTGAACCTGTCGATTGCCGTGTTAAACTGATCGGAAACCGCTCTTGCTGACTCACGGAACCCTGATACTGGCCGCTTTGATCATAATTGGCTGCGGCTTTCGCGCCCATGCCGAGGACAAGATGTTCGAGGACTTCGAGACCAATCCAGCCACACGCTGGCAGTATATAGCCGACACCGTGATGGGTGGTGTCTCGAGTGGTCAGGTCTCCTTTGAAACCGACGGCACGGATTCGTTCGCGCGGCTCACCGGGACGGTCAGCACGGCAAACCGGGGCGGCTTCATCCAGTTCCGTCGACAACTGGATGACCCTGTGCCAGCGGATATCGGTGGCATCCGGCTTGTCGTGCGCGGCAATGGTGAACGCTACTTCATCCACCTGCGGACCACTGGAACCCTGTTGCCTTGGCAATTCTACCAATCGGGCTTTGAGGCGGCCAGTACCTGGACCGAGGTCCGCCTGCCGCTGTCTTCCTTCGGCGCCTCCGGCAGCTTGTTGCGTGCAACGCCCTCGGCTTCGACCCTGACCTCGGTCGGAGTTGTTGCCTATGGTCGTGACCATGAGGCTCTTCTGGACGTGCGCGAGATCGGTTTCTACTGACCGCCTTCGTCTTGTGAAGCAGGTTGTGGCGCGTAAAAACCGCGCAATCGAAAGCTTAAACCACGTTCGGTTCACACTCACGCACGCACATCACGCATTACTTTCCTGCCCCCCCTTTTGGGTAGCGAAAAGCCAGAACCCCGGCTAGCGACTGTCGTTGCGGCCCCGGATTTTCCGCTGGACAAGCAAACAATCACATTCACGCCGATCCCGATCTCTTCTGCAAGCCTCCGCTATACGAAAGAGCCCGATAGACCAATTGTCTGACCGGGATATGACCCTCGCATAGCTGTCTCGGTTCAAAAGTTGACAGCAGGCTCGTATCCAAGACTTTATGAGCAACTCTCGTGATGCAATTCACAGATCGCGCCCATCACCCATGTTAACCTCGGATCATTCAGTGGAGGTTCTCATGACCATTTCATCGTCCAAACCCGCCGGCATTATCGGTACGATTGTTCATGTAATCCAGCAGTGCGCCAAGATGCAAAGCCGTGTTGAACAGTTCCACTAGCCCCATTACCTCCCCCCGGACTCTCCGTCCGGAAACTGGTCCCGGAGATATTCCCAGGAGCTCAACTCCAGCTTCTGTCCGGGGCCTTTCTTTTGCAAAGTGGAAAAGGTCTCGGTGATGTTCGGCAGGGACTTCCTAAGGGTGTGCGGTGGTTATGATCGCATCCTCCAACCATTTCCCTTCACCGACGATACCCTGATTGCTCCGTCCCAATTCCGTCTTCTGCCGGTGGAAAACGATCGCTTCGAAAGCGAGATGAGAGCGGTCCGTTCCAAACAAGTTCCTTCGACGTATCTGTCGATCTGCCAAGCGCAAAGGGATCAATCCAGATTGGGAAAGGCTGGGTTCGCGCCTGAATAACAGCCCTTATGGAACTCCGAAGTCCTAGTAGGTCGTGCTCCGAACATATTGCGTTCCCGCCGCCCGAAGCCTGAAACCTCATGGAACCTTGGAGAGGCGGCAATAGGCGAGCAGCACCATGGATGTCTGCGCTCTGTCTAGCACGTGCTGACATGACACATGATGCAAAGGGAGTAGCCACATGTCATTGAGCCCGACAACCAAAATGCTTGCCCGAGCCATTGATAGATCCGATCTCGGCCTCACCGAAATTGCGGATAGATGCGGATTTCGACTGCCTGCCACCCTCCTCGAGATCGCACAAGGCGATATGCAGGTTCCCCTCGATCGAATCCCCGATCTTGCCCGCACACTGCAGATGGATGAACGACAGTTTCTGGTGCTTGCGATCCAGGAATATCATCCCGGTGTCTTCGAGGTCCTGGTCGAGACATTGGGCATTCATATGGAGGACGCGGAGCTTGGCGTGATAGCCATGTTCCGCATCGCCAATATCCGCGGCCAGATCGAGGTTGAAGATCCTTTCAGGAAAGCTTTGGAAGGCATGCTTGACCTGTCCAGGCTGGCAAGGGGGTGACGTTTATGTTGGGGCCCCATCACAATCCCTAAGCAGCGTGTTCGCAGTGGGAGCTGCCAGTTCCAGAAGACTTTCGAAGGCTCTCCCAAAGGGCCCAGTGACTTCGATCTCTCCGCGCAAAGCTGCCATTCGGTACATCCCGAGTATGGTTGTCTCTGCATCGGAGAGCGGCAGGCCGAGAACGTCGACGAGGACCTGGTGTACGTTCGGATGGTACTCTTCGATGGCCTGGAGAAGAAACTTCTGCTGATCCAAGTTCAAGGCAGTGGAGAGTGCCGGGATACGGTCCAGCGGAATTCGAGTTTCGCCAGATTTGAGCATTGAGATGATGTTCGAATGGTTGAAGCCAGCGTGGGCAGCGATTTCGCGCTGCGTCAGGTCGGACGCTTCAATGGCGTCACTCAGGACCTTTGCTACGAGACTGTGGTTTGCAGACATTCTTTCCTCACATACGTTGAGATTTGATGCTGCGTGATAGTTCACACTATGAGATCCTTCGCGTTCAGACCGCAACCATCGCCTGAAGGTCGAAGATCGGCAGCAGCACGGCGAGCACCACCATCAGGACGAACCCGCCCACCGCCATCATCAGGATCGGTTCGAGCAGGGCGGCGATGCGCTTGCGCTCGGTCGAGAGCGCGTTTTCCACCAGCACCGCGCTGCGCTCGGTCATCCGGGCCAGCCGGGCCGACATCTCGCCCGCCGCGATCAGCTGGCGCGCCACCGGCGGCACGAAGCTCAGCTGGTCCAGCGCCGCCGACAGGCTGTTGCCCGCGCGCACCGCCTCGGAGACCTGCGCCGCCTCCTGCCGGAAGCGCGCCGCGGTCAGCACTTCGGCGGCGCTGTCGGTGGCGTTCAGCACCGCGTGGCGGCTGGTCAGCACCAGGGCGAGCGTGCGCAGATACTGCACCGCCGCGGCCTGGCGCATCAGCCGGCCGACCAGCGGCAGGCGCAAGAGCACCGCGTCGCGCCGCGCCCGCAGCCAGCCGATCCGGGACAGGGCGATCAGCCCCGCCACCAGGGCCAGCCCCATCCCCGCGAGCAGGGGCAGATGGGTGCGCACCCAATCGGTCACATCCAGCACCAGGCGGGTCAGCGGCGGCAGCGGCCGGTCCGAGATTTCGAACATCGCCACGATCTCGGGCGCGACGCTGGTCATCAGGATGGCGCAGACCAGCAGCGACACCGCCGCGACAAAGGCAGGATAGACCAGCGCGGTCGAGATCTGCGCCCGGTCGGCGCCGGTCTCTTCCAGGTGATCGGCCAGTTCGGCAAACACCGTCGCCAGTTCCCCCGAGCGTTCGCCCGCCCGGAGCGCCGCGATGTAATATCGCGGGAAACCGGCGCCGCTATGCTCCAGCGCATCCGACAGCGGGCTGCCTTCGAGCAGCGCCACCTTGGCCCGGGCCAGCACCGCATCCATCCCCGGCGTATGGCCCGAGGCGCGCAGCGCGTCGAGCGCCGCCTCGATCGGCAGTTCGGCCCCGAGCAGCACCGCCATCTGCCGGGTCAGCACCATTTGCAGATCGGCGGTCAGCCGGCGCTGCCAGAGCCCGGCCGTGCCGCGCCGGCCGCGATCCGGGCGGGCGCGGTCGCCGATCTCGGACACGAACAGCCCCTTGCCCTTGAGCTGCTGCACCGCCTGGGTCTCGGTCTCGGCCACCACGGTGCCCCGTTTGCGGCGGCCTGCGTCGGTATAGGCGGTGTAGCTGTAGGCCTTCATGCCACGTCCCCGACCACGCGCAGGGTCTCGGCCAGGCTGGTGCGCCCGGCGGCCACCTCGGCCAGGCCCTGGCCGACCAGCGTTTCCTCGTCGCGCAGCACCAGCTGCTTGAGCGCGCTTTCCGACGCGCCCGCGTCGATCGCCTCGCGCAGGGTCTCGCCGACCTCGACCATCTCGAAGATGCCGACCCGGCCGGCATAGCCGCTGCCGTCGCAGGCCGGGCATCCCACCGGGACATGCACCCGTTCGGGCACCGTCATCCCGTGATGGCTGAAATGCGCCGCCTCGGCCGGACCGGGAACCTGCGCCTGCTTGCATTCGGGGCAGAGCCGCCGCAGCAGCCGTTGCGCGATCACCCCGCGCAGGGTGGAGGCGATCAGGAAATTGTCGAGCCCGAGATCGCGCAGGCGGATCACGGCGCCCACCGATCCGTTGGCATGCAGGGAGGAGAACACCAGATGGCCGGTCAGCGCCGCCTGGGCGGCGGTGCTGGCGGTCTCGGGGTCGCGGATCTCGCCGACCAGAATCACGTCGGGGTCCTGGCGCAGGGTGGCGCGCAGGCCGGCGGCAAAGGTCATGCCGATCTCGGCATTGATCTGCGATTGCGAGATGCCGTCGAGATCGTATTCGATCGGGTCCTCGACGGTGACGATGTTGCGCTCTTCGCGATTGGCCAGCTTGAGCAGGGAATAAAGCGTGGTGGTCTTGCCCGAGCCGGTCGGCCCGGTGGCCAGGATGATGCCGTTGGGCAGGGCCGAGAGCCGTTCCAGCAGCGCCACCTGCGCGGGCGACAGGCCCAGCTGGTCGAGCGAGCGCAGCCCCGATTGCCGGTCGAGGATCCGTAGCACGATGCGCTCGCCGTATTTGCCCGGCAGCGACGAGACCCGGGTGTCGATCAGCCGCCCGCCCAGGCGCAGCGGGATGCGCCCGTCCTGCGGCAGCCGGGTCTCGGCGATGTCGAGCCCGGCCATCACCTTGAGCCGCGAGACGATCTTGCGCACCGGCACGTCGGAACGGTCCATCGTGGTTTGCAGGAACCCGTCCACCCGCATCCGGATGCGCAGCCCGCCCTCATGCGGCTCGACATGCAGATCCGAGGCGCCGGCGCCGACCGCGCGGCGCAGCAGGGCGTTCACCAGCTGGATCACCGGGGCGTCCTCGTCCTCTTCGAGCAGGTCGCGCTGGCGCGCCGCCTGGCCGCGGTCCTCGAGATCGAACAGCAGCTCGGTCTCGCCCCCGGCCGCGTCGCGTTGATAGAGCCGGGCCAGGGCCGCCTCGAAGCCGATCTGGCTCTCCTCGACGATCTCGAGCGCCCGGCCCGCGCGCCGCCGCGCCTCGGCCAGCCCCAGCAGCGAGGCGCCCGGCCCCGCGATCAGCCGATCCTCGTCCAGCAGCACCTGCTGGTCGCGGGCAAAGGCGAAGGGCAGGCGCGCCGCGCTATTCTCCGAACCGGAGCCGGGTGGGGAGCGGCGGGAAGTTTCGGCTCTGGGCGAGGTCATCAATGAATCCGGCATCGAAAGGTTGGTTCAGATCGGCCCCGTCAAAGGGCAGCGCCTGGCTGGGCGCGCGGGGGTATCTTCCACTATCGAGCGGTTGCGCCGCAAGGCTTGCCTTGCGGGCGTCCTGCGCCGCCTTGCGGGTCAGCCGTTCGGCCTCGGCATCCGAGGCCACCACCTGTGGCCGCAGCATCACCAGCAGCACGCGCTGATCGCGCTCGGCGTTCTTGCCCTCGAAGAGGCCGCCCAGGAGCGGCAGGTTCGACAGGCCCGGCACCTTCTGGCTGACCGCGCCCGAGCCGTTTTCCAGCAGGCCGCCCAGCATCACCACATTGCCGTCGCGCACCAGCACCGTGGTCGACAGGGCGCGCCGGGCGGTGATCTCGCCGCCCGAGGCCGAGGTGGTGTTGGTCAGGTTCGAGACCTCCTGCTTGATGATCATGCGGACGGTTTCATCGGCGTTGATCTGCGGGGTGACATTGAGCGTCAGGCCCACATCCTGCCGCTCGATGGTCTGGAACGGGTTTTCCGGGTTCGACCCGCTGCCGGTCGAGGTGAAGGAGCCGGTGACGAAGGGCACGTTCTGTGCCACCACGATCTCGGCCTCCTGGTTGTTGAGCGTCATGATCGAGGGTGTCGAGAGCAGCCGGGTGCTGTTGGTGGCCGCAATCGCGGTCAGCAGGCCGACGAAGCCGTTGTCGCCATTCTGCTTGGCGCCACCGAAGATCCCCCCCGGCCCGACATCGGGCGTGGTATCGTTCAGCACGCTCGACACCAGGCTGGTCAGGCTGGGCCGGCCCTCGAGCGTGAACTGCACCCCGCCTACCACCGCGTTGTTGAGCACCGCGCCGAATTGCACCGAGAGGTCGGAGAACCCCTGTACCGACATCTCGAAGATCACTGCCTCGACCAGCACCTGCACCGGGCGGCGATCAAGATGGCGCACCATGGCGATGATATGCGGCATGGTCTCGGCGGGGGCGGTGATCAGCATCGAGTTGGTGCGCGGTTCGGGCACGATGCGGATCGCCTGGCCCTTGACGCTCTGGTCGTCGGCGAAACTGCGCAGCACCACATCGGCCAGCGTCGCGGCTTCGGCATAGTTCAGCTGCTCGACCCAGCTGTCGACGCGCCCGCCCTGGGTGTCGAGCCGGGTCGCCAGCACCCGCACCTGTTCGCGCAGGGAGGACGAGCCCGACACCACCAGCGAGTTCGAGCGCCGGTCGACGGTTACGCTCGCCCCCTGCGGGACGATGCCGAGGGACTGGATCACCTGGCTCACCTCGGCGGCATCGGCATTGTGCAGCGGCACCATGTCGACCGGGTCCGAGCGCGGCACGTCGAGCCGCTGGATCAGCTTCTCGATGCGGCGGAAATTGGTGCCCCGGTCGGACAGGATCAGCAGGTTCGCGCCCGGAACCGGGGTCAGCACTGCCTCGGAGGGCAACAGCGGGCGCACCACCTCGACGATCTCGGACAGCGGCACGTGCCGCACCGGGATCACCCGGGTCTCATAGCCGTCGGCGCCGATGATACCGGTGCCCTCGTCGTCTCCGGGGGCCAGTTCGCGGGCGACGCTCATCGGCACGATCCGGTCGGCGCCCGCGCCCTCGATCACCGCCAGCCGGTTCAGCTCCAGAACGCTGAGGAACACCTCGTAGAGCGCATCGGCGGACATTTCCTGGGGCGCCAGCACCGTCACCGTGCCGCGCACCGCCGGGTCCAGCACGAAGCTGCGCCCGGTCGCCTCGGAGACCACCTGCACGAAGCTGCGCAGATCGGCATCGCGCAGGTCGAGCGCGACCTGGGCGCGCACCGCCGATCCCGGTGCCAGCCATAGCCCGATGGCAAGGGTCAGGGCCGCAAGCGCGGCGCGAATACGTCGGAAATCGTGCATGGCCTGTACATTCTCTATATCGGCACGGCGGTATCTTTACCTGTCCGGTCCAACTGCTCGGGTCTTGTCGTTGCGGCAAGTCTATCCCATCGCGGGACAAATGGCACCAGTCTTTGTAGGCGGATCCGATTTACCCTTCGGGGGGGTCGAAACCCAGCAACACCCGCTCGCCGCCGCGGCTGAGCCAGAGCCCCTGCTCGTCGATCGCCTCGACGGTGATCCCGTCGGTCAGGGTGTCGCCGGGTTTCAGGATCACGTCTCCGGTCGGGTGGGTCAGAATGGCCCAATGCGCCGTGCCGGCGCTGACCACGCCTTTCAGCCTGTATCCCAGGCTTTCGATCGGGGGCATTGGCGGGGTCGGGGGGGCGGGCGGCTGCGGCTCGGGGGCGGCCGCGGTTCCGAACAGGGCCGGCCAGTTGCGGCTGATCGCGCCGCCCGTCGCGGGCGTGGCCTCTGTCGCGGGCATCGCCGCGGTCAGCGACAGGGCGGGCGCGGGCGGCTGCGACACACGCTGCCACAGGCGATGGCCCGTCCATCCCGCCAGCGCCAGGCAGGCCAGCATCAGCGTCAGGGCAAGGGCACGCATCAAACAGCAACCTCCGGGCAACAGGTCGAGGGCGATCTGCCGGCTCCAGATGGACGCAGCGCCCCGTTCATGTTAGCTGTAAGGAAAAGATAAGACAGGCGAAAGAGCAGGTCATGAAGGCAGGACAGTTCAAGACACCCGCGCTTGCGGGTCTTCTTTTTGTGGTGTTGATCGGCTGCGACGACGGCCAGAATGCCGGGTCGGACGGGTTCCGCCGGTCCTATACCGATGCGCGGGCCGCGCTGGAGACCGGCAAATACGACAAGGCCAACCGGATCTATGCCCGGATGATGCAGGAGGCCGGTCCGCTGCGCACGCGGATCCAGCTGGAATATGCCCACAGCCTGCTGCGCAGCGGCGCCTATGACGAGGCCGCCCAGCAGGCCCGGGCGCTGAGCCAGGGCCAGACCGGCACCGCCCGCAGTGCCGCGTTGTCGGTTCTGGGCACCGCCTATCACGAGATGGGCCTGACCGCGCTGACCGGGGGCGACCCCGCGGTGGGGCGGCAATACCTGACCCAGGCGCAGACCGCCTTTGCCGAAGTGCTGAAGAACGATCCCGAGCTCGATCCGCTGGGCGCGCTGGCCGGGCGCCAGGCCAGTATCGCGGTGCAGCTCAAGGCGCTCTGAGCGGTGCTCATCCCTGCGGCTCCAGCGTCAGGGCCGCCGCGACCAGGCCGGGGGTCGCGCCGCGCTCCAGCCGGAAGGCGGCGATGTCATAGCCCCAGCCCGGGTCCGAGCGCGACAGCCAGTTGGCCAGCCGGGTGAACTCGACCGCGTCGAAGCGCAGCTCGATGCGCCCGTCCGCCTGGCTGCCGAGCGCGCTCACCGCCGCGCGCAGACCGGCCTCGACCAGGCTCTGTTCCAGCCCGCTGATGCCCAGCGGCGGCACCGGGCCGGTTTGCCCGGCGCGGCGCAGCTGCGCCTGTTCCGCGGCGCGTTCGACCACCCAGACCCCCAGGGCCCTGACCTCGTCCCGGGCGGCCAGGGCGGCCGCGTGACGGGTCTGCATCGGGGCGATCACGGCGCTCCAGGCCAGGGCGGGCAGCGCCACCGCGACCAGCAGCGCCAGCAGTCCCCGTTCCCGGGCGCTGAGTTTCAACAGCCGTTCGATCATCCGCCCCTCTCCCCTGCTCCCGGCCTAAGCCGCAGGTCGACCCGCACCCCCTCGCCTTCGCCGCTGACCCGCAGGTCGCGCAGCTCGGCCCGGATCCCCGCCGCCTCGAGCGTTTCCGCCAGCCGGTCGGCGGCGGCGAAATCGGCCAGGCGCAGGTCGATGGCCAAGCCCTCGGTCCGGGTATAGCTCACCTGGTCGGGCCGCGCCTCGGACCGGCCCAGCACATCGGCCACCTGTCCGAACAGCAGCAGGGGCGACATCCGCCCCGAGGCCGCCTCGGCCTCGGCCTGCCGCGCGGCCAGCGCCCGCGACACCTGGACCCGGATGTCGAGGATCGGTCCCGTCGCCACGAAATATCTTCGCACCACGGTCTCGAGTTCGGCGTTCAGCGTGGCGGTTTCCCGCTCCAGCCGCCGGATCTCGACCAGCTGGTCGGCGGTCCAGACCGCCAGCGCGACCAGCGCCGCCAGCGCCGTCCAGCGCCAGGGCAGCAGCCGCCGGCGCAGCCGGTCGCGCGCGGCGCGCGGATCGGCGCGCAGATCGGCGGCCATCTCGCCATGCCCCAGCACCACGGGCGCGGCCAGGCCGAGCGCGGCCAGCCCGCCGGGATCGGTGAGCAGCGGGATGTCCCGCGCCGAGAGCATGTCCGCCAGCCAGTCGGGCGACGGCACCTCCAGCGCCAGCACCGCCCTGGGCGGGTTGTCTTCCGCCTGGGCCAGCGCCCGCCGCAGCATCAGCTCTGCCATCGCCGGGTCACAGGAGAACCCGCCATCGAGGTCCAGCCGGGCCCGCAGCCCGGTCTCGGAAAAGGCCAGCACCCAGAGGCCCGCTGTTGCCGGCAGGGTCAGGTAATCCGGCAGCATGGCCTTGGTTCCGGGCCCGGCACGGGCCCGCCACTCGGCAATCCGCGCGGCATCGGCCACCAGCGCCCGGGTCCAGTCCCCGGCGGGGCCCTTGCCCGGATAGGGGTGCATTTCGACCTTTGCCGGATCGAGCCCGAGGCCATCGCGCAGCTGGCGCCAGGCCACCTGCTCGCGCGCGGCGCCCGACACGCCCCTGGGCAGGTCGAGGGAAACCATCACCACCTCGGCTCCCGGAAGCGGGATGACCTGGCCGGGTGCCGGGGTGGGGGGCGTTGCGCGCGTCATCATGGTGTGGTCTCCAGCCGGTATGCGACCCGTGGCCCGTATGGCAGGGGCCGGCGCTCGAACACGGTAACCCGTTGCAGAACAAGCCCGTCAAGCTCAACCGCAATATCGGCGGCAAACCAGAGGGAGCCGACGGCAAGGCGCAGGTCCTCGCCTTCGGCCAGCCCGGCCTCGCCGAGAAAGGGCGCCGCCCGCTCCAGGAAGGCCTCGACCGACACGAAGGGGCGGGTGGCCCGCTCCTGCACCAGCTGGTCGAGGCCCGCCGACTTGAGGCCGGGCAGCAGGCTTTGCAGCACCAGCGGGGCGGCGGTGTTCACGTTCAGCTGGCTGTCGCTGGGCAAGGCCGCGAGATAGGGCGCGAGCCGGTTGTAATCGCGCGGCGATAGGGCCGGGATCTGGCGCAACTGGTCCACCAGCAGGACCGGCCCCCCCACGGGGGCCACCGGCGGGCGCAACCGGGCATAGGCCTGACCGCCCTGTCCCGGGCCATCCGGATGCAGGGTCCGGGCGATCCCGGCCGCCAGTTCCGGGCGCAGGTCGAGCGCTGTCAGCAGCCGCCTGAACCCCTCGAGCGCGGCCAGATCGGCGGGATTGGCGAGCCAGTTGATGTTGAACCGGCCTTGCAGGTCGTCGATCCGCCCCGTCACCTGACCACGGTCGATCTCGACCCTGTGCACCGCGCCTGCCCAGGCATCGTCGGGCCCGTCCACCGCGCCCGCCTGCTGGTCGCGGCGCAGAAGCGCCAGCGCCAGCGCCTCGAACCCGTCCAGATAGAGCCCCGCCTGGGTCGCGGTCTGCAGGCTGGCCTGGCGCAGGCGCGCGCCCTCGGCCCGGCCCAGCACAAAAACCGCCGCCGCGGCCAGAACCGCCACCAGGATCAGGGCGTTGAGCAGGACGAAGCCCGGCGATGTCCCCTGGTCCCGCCTCACCGCACCGCCTCCAGCAAGCGGACAGGCCCCCGCCCGGCGATCTCGAGCGTGACCTCGACCGCCTCGGGCAGGGTGTCGGAATAGCTGCTGGCGACCTGGGCCAGCGGCCCGTCCCGGTCGCCGGGCCCCAGTTCGGGGGCGCTGCGCGGCTGGTTGCTCTCGGTGCCCGGCAGCCAGCCCGGCCCCGGCCAGTAACTGCGCACCGACAGGCCGGTCACGCTGGACAGCCGCACCACCTCGGGGCTGGCCGCTGCCCCGGAGGCCGGGTTCGGGACCGGCCATGACCGGCGCAGCAGCTGTTGCCGGGTGGGATCGAAGCGCCATTCGACCCGGTGCAGGCCCAGGCCGTCCTCGGGCGGCAGACCGGCCTGCCCCCCGATCGAGAAGGACAGGGTCCGGCCATCGGCGGAAAGCGCCAGCGCCGAGCGCACGCCGCCGCCCGGCGGATGGAACAGCAGCGGCAGCAGCGCCGAGAGATCGTTGCGCAGCAAGGCCAGTCCGACCCCGAGATCGCCCACCTCGGCCGCCATCCCGTCCAGCCGGTCGCGCATCCGCAAGCTGCCGGTCAGCGCCTGCAACCCCATCACCGCGACCAGCGCGAAAATCGCCATGGCCGCCACCAGTTCGATCAGGGTCAGGCCGCGTTCGCCGATGTCATGTTGTGCCGGCCTCATCCTTCGGGGCCCCGTTGCGGCGGCAGGAAGGTGACCAGCGCCGCCCCCGGCCCGGCCTCGGTCCGGGCGGTGATCTCGGCGCGGATCAGGCCGCCGGCGGTGACCTCGGTGCCGACCGACAGCGTGATCTCGAGCCCGCCCACCCGCTCGCGGGCGGGCAATGCCCCCCAGCGCTCGGGCCCGTAGAGACGCATCTCCTCGGCCCGGTTGTGGGCCGCGATCTGCGCCATCAGCCGGGGCATGGCCCCGCCCAGCGACAGCCGCGCCTGGTCCATCGTCCGGGTCGCGGCGATGGCGCCGATCGCCAGGATGGCAATGGCCACCACCAGTTCCAGCAGGGTCAGCCCCCGGTCCGCCGTCACCCCGCGTCGCATCTGAGCCCCGTCCATCCGTCGCTGCGGCATTGCCGCGTGCCGAAGGAGATCACGAAGGCGCTGCTGCGGCCATCGGGCAGGAACTGGATATCCGGGGCGCCGGGGGCGGGACGTGGCCCCTCGACCAGCCAGGAGACCGGCCCTTTCCAGGCCCGGAGCCGGCCCGGTTCCGCCCAGCCCGAGGCTCGGATCAGCATCTGGCGGCTGCCCCCCGGTTCCAGCGCCAGACCGCGCCGGCGCCGTTCCAGCACGGCCAGCGCGGTGTTGTCGGCATAGCTCTGGCGAAAGGCGGCGAGGTCGGTCTCGGCGGTCCCCGCCCCCCGGCTCGCCAGCAGGCTGACGCCGGTGGCGAGGCTGGCCAGGATCGCGACCACGATCATCAGCTCGATCAGGGTGACGCCGGCATCGCCGGCTGCAGGGGGCGGTGTTACGGGGTGCCCCATGACCCGATATCCGCATCGGCGCCGGTGCCGCCCGGTGCCCCGTCCGCGCCATAGGTGAAAATGTCGAAGGCCCCGTGCACCCCGGGGGAAAGGTAGTGATAGACCTGGCCCCAGGGATCCTTGGGCAACCGGTCGATATACCCCCCGGTGGCCCAGTTCGGCGCCAGCGGCGCGGCCACGGGCGGGCTGACCAGGGCGGCCAGCCCCTGTTCGGTGGTCGGAAAGCGGAAATTGTCGAGCTTGTAGAGCTGCACCGCGCTGGAAATGGCGGCGATGTCCGATTGCGCCCGCGCCGCGCGCGCCTGATCGGGCCGGTCGATCACCCGCGGCACGATCACCAGCGCCAGCACCGACAGGATCACCACCACCACCATCAGCTCCAGCAGGGAGAAACCGCGATCGTCGGTCTCGTCACGGCGGGCTGGCGGTATCGGTCGGGGCATTGAGGTCATTGCGGGGTCCTGTGCTGCCGTCATGGTAAAAACATTTGCTGCAAAAGTGGATAGCTGTTTTCAGTAGGGTCCGCGATCCACTATCGCAGGCGAAGACTAAAAACCATCCTGCGCCCGCATCGAAGAGGCCTCATGCCCGACCCCGGCCCGATATCCCTGCTGCTTTTGCTGATCAGCCCGGCGGTGGGGTCCTTTCTGGGGGTGCTGGCCGACCGGCTGCCGCGCGGTGAAAGCGTGATCCATCCCCGGTCGGCCTGCCGCGGCTGCGCCCAGGGATTGCGCCCGGCCGAGCTGGTGCCTGTGCTGTCCTACCTGTGGCAGGGGGGGCGCTGCCGGCGCTGTGGCACCCGCATCGCGCCCTGGCATCTGTGGATCGAACTGGCCGCCATCGGCCTGGCCGGGCTGGTGGTGGCGACCGGGGTGCCGCCGGTGCAGATGCTGCTGGGCGCGGTGCTGCTCTGGAGCCTGCTGGCGCTGGCGCTGAGCGACATCCTGTGGCTGCGCCTGCCCGATCCGCTGACCGGCACGGTACTGGTGGTGGCGCTGGCGCAGGCGCTGCTGCCTGGGGCCGCGCCCGGCCCCGGCGGCGCCCTTGCCGGGGCGGGACTGGGCGCGGGCAGTTTCTGGCTGATCCGGCGGGGCTATCGGGCGGTGCGCGGGCGCGAGGGGCTGGGGCTGGGAGATGTCAAGCTGATGGCCGGGCTGGGGGCGCTGAGCGGGCCGCTCCTGCTGCCGCATCTGGTGTTGCTGGCGGCCATCGGCGCGCTGGCGGTGGCCGGGCTGCAACGCTTGCGCGACAGCCGCGCCCTGGACCCCGCGCGGGCGCTGCCTTTTGGCGCCGCGCTGGCGGCCGCGGGCATGGCGCTCTGGTTCTGGCTGCAGTTGATCAATTGATTTCACCCCGCACTCCACCCTAAGCTGGCCAAACCCTTGTTAGTCAAAGACACATCTGTATGCCCTTTCCCCACCGACTTGCCCTTTCCCGCCTTCCGGTCCTGTGCCTTGCCGTGCTGATGGCCGCGTCTCCCGTGCCCGGACAGGAGACACAGGCCCCATCTGCCTCCGACATGACCGCCCCCGACATGGCCGCCATCGAACAGGCCTGGAAGCGCGGCGATTATGTCACCGTGCGCGAGGGGCTGGAGCGGCTGGCTCGGGAAGACGCCACGCCCCTGGCGCAATACCGCTACGGCCGGGTGCTTTACGAGGGGCGCGGCGGGCCGCGCGACATCGCCGGGGCGATCGACTGGCTGGGCCGGGCGGTCGAACAGGACCATCTGGAGGCCGCGACCCTGCTGGCGCGGATCCTGCTGACCGGCACCAGCCTGGGGATCGAACGCGATCCGGTGCGCGCCGGGCAGCTGCTGGCCGCCGCCGCCGCCCGCGGCGACCGCGAGGCGCAGTATTACATGGGCCTGCTGACCAGCGCCGGTGACGGGGTGGCCAAGGACGAGGCGGCCGCCGTGAACTGGTTCCTGGCGGCGGCGGAAAAGGAGCATGTCGAGGCGCAATATGAGCTCAGCCGCGCCTATTCCAAGGGTGCGGGCGTGGCCGCGAACCCGGAGAAAACGCTGCTCTGGCTGACCCGCGCCGCCGAGAACGGCCATGCCGAGGCGCAGTTCTATCTGGCCAATGCTCATGACACCGGTCAGGGCGCGGCCCGCTCCGCCGGTGAGGCGCTGCGCTGGTACCGGCGCGCCGCCGAACAGGGGCACATCCTGGCGCAGCGCATGCTGGGCACCAAGTACATGCAGGGCGAAGAGGTGACCCAGGACATCGGCGAGGCGCTGCGCTGGCTGGAGCCCGCCGCGCAGGCGGGCGAGCCGGGGGCGATGACCAATCTGGGCTATATATACGCCACCGGCGCCGGCGGCGTGCCGGTGGACGATGCCAGGGCGCTCGCCTGGTACGAGCGGGCCGCCGATGCCGGCATCGGCCGGGCGATGCTGGTGCTCGGCCGGTTCCACGAGACCGGCCGGGGCACGCCGCAGGATATGGGCCGTGCCATGGGATTCTACCGCCAGGCCCTGGCCGCGGGCGAGGCGCAGGCCGCCGGGCAGCTGGCCAGGCTGCAACTGGACGGAAAGCTGGACGGGCTGGCCGCGCCGCACGAGGCGGTGACCTGGATGGCGCAGGCCCTGCGCGGCGGCGACAGCCGGGCGGAAACCTGGCTTGTCGCGCAGGCCGAGGAGGGGGTGCGCCCGGCCCGGACCGCGCTGGCGCTGGCCTGGCTGGAGCGGGGCGACCGGACAGAGGAGGCCGCCGCCTGGCTGGAGCGCGCGGCGCAGGACGGCGACGCCCGGGCCCAGGCGGAGCTTGGCAAGCTTCATGTCACCGGGACCGGTGTTCCACTGGATTACGAGGCCGCCCATGCCTGGCTGAACCTCGCCGCCGCCGCCGGGCTGGGCGCAGCGGCGGAGCAGCGCGACACGGTCGCCAAGCTGATGACGCCCGAGCAGATCGCCGCCGCCCAGGCCCGGGCGCGGACCCTGTTCGAGGCCGTCGAAGCGCGGGCTCCGGCCACGCAGCAGACCGTGCGGGACGAGAACTGATGCGCCCGTCTCTGCCGTTCCGGGCGGCGATCCTGGCCGCCGGGCTTGCCGCCGGCCCGGCCGTGGCGCAAGACGCGGGCACCGCGCGCGCCCCGGAGGAGATGTTCGCCCAGGCCGAACGGTATCACGAGGGCCTCGGCGTGCTGCAGAATTTCGGCCGCGCCGCCGAACTCTATCGCGCGGCCGCCGAGGCCGGGTACGCGGACGCCCAGAACCGGCTGGGGCAGTATCTGCACACCGGGCTTGGCCTGCCCGCCGACCGGGCCCAGGCGATCGTCTGGCTGGAAAAGGCCGCAGCGCAGGGGGATCCGCAGCATGTCTTTGACCTGGCCCGGGTGCTGGAACAGGGCGACCCGGACGCGCAGGCGCGGGCCGCGACGCTCTATGCCCAGGCCGCCGAGGCCGGGCACCAGGAGGCCATGGTCAGCCTGGGGGTGATGTACCAGAACGGCACCGGCGTGGCCCAGGACTATGCACGGGCCCTCGACCTTTACAGGGGCCCCGCGGCGGCGGGAAATGCCCGGGCGCAGAACAATCTGGGGCTCTTGTATGTGCGCGCGCACGGAGTGGCGCAGGATTACCCGCGGGCGGTCTCGCTGTTCCGGGCCGCGGCCGAACAGGGGCTGCCGACCGCGATGACCAACCTGAGTGTCATGTATGCCAACGGGTTCGGCATCGAGCAAAGCGACGCGCTGGCCGAATTCTGGGCCCGCCAGGCCAGCCAGGTCCGGCAGGACGCGGTCTCGGCCCTGGCGCCCGGCGCGCCGGTCTGCCTGTTTGATCCGCGGCTGCAAGAGCCCGCGACCGATAGCGCGGGCCTGGACGCGCTGAGTCGGGGCGCCGAAGGCGGTGACCCGGTGGCGCTCTTTCTTGCCGGGTGGCTGGCCTGCAGCCCGCCCGGGACGATTGCGTCGGATCCACGCCGGGCCGCCCGGCTGTTCCGGGCCGCCGCCGCGCGCGGTTCCGGGCCCGCGATGCTGAATCTGGCCCGCCTGTATATCCGGGGATACGGCGTGCCGCAGGATTTCGTGCTGGGATACATGTGGCTGACCCTCGCCGGTTCCGCGGGCATCCCGGCCTCCCATGCGGAGGATCTGCTGGGGCGCATGACCCCGGCGCAGGTCAACGAGGCGCAGGAGCGCGCCGCCGCGATCTGGCAGCGGATGCCGCCGCTGTGATCGGCCGCCGGGACTGTTTCGCACCGGTTGACGGAAATTTCTCATTAATTTTCTTAAACATGTATCGCCTCTGGTGTACACTTGCGTGACCTGACGGCACCCGGAATGCTGACTCGTGTGCCGCCGACCGGAAATTTGTGTTATGTCCTAACGATTGAAAGGAACCGTATGCCTTTGCCGAGACACCTGTTTTCTGTCTTTGCGGTCACGGTTGCCGCCTGCGGGCTTGCTAGCAGCGTATCGGCGGCCAACCCCGTGAAGCAGCATAATTCCAATGCCGTCTGGTTCGAGAACTGGACCGGGCTGACCAATGCCACCCTCGTGGTCTCCTCGCCCGACGGCAAGATCACCACGATCACCGCCCCCAGCGGCACGCCCGTCTTTCAGCTGTCCGGCGCCGAAGTGCTGGACGGCATCTATCGCTTCGAGCTGCAGGCGGCCTCGGACGAGCGGGTCAAGATCGTCAACCCGATCGACAACGGCCGCGGCGACGCGCAATCCGACAGCCACGCCAAGCCGTTTCTCATGAATGGCAGCTTCACGGTGTCCCGCGGGGTGATCATCACCCCCGAGGAGATCTCGGAAAGTGACAGCAATTAACCACGTTCACGGGCGATCCTGAGAAAAGGCCCGGGAAACAGACCCAAAGAACGACAGGGAGTTTCAGAAATGACTTGCAAACGCACATTCAAGACCTTGGCAGCAAGCACCTCGGTGCTCTGCCTGGCCGCCACCCTGGCCCAGGCCGACCAGGTCTTCAACGACGACGTGATCATCACCCAGTCGCTCTGCGTTGGGTTTGACTGCGTCAACGGCGAAAACTTCGGCTTCGACACGATCCGCCTGAAGGAAAACAACACCCGCATCAAGTTCGACGACACCTCGACCTCGGCCGGCTTCCCCAACAACGACTGGCAACTCACTGCCAACGACAGCGCCAGCGGCGGGCAGAACAAGTTCTCGATCGAGAACACCACCGTGGGCCGTGTCCCGTTCACCATCGAGGGGCCCGCCCCCACCAACTCGCTCTATGTCGATGACGGCGGCCGCGTCGGTCTGGGCACCTCGACCCCGGTGGTCGAACTGCATGTCGTCAATGGCGACAGCCCCACCCTGCGGCTGGAACAGAACGGATCCTCGGGCTTCAACGCCCAGACCTGGGACGTGGCCGGCAACGAGACCAACTTCTTTGTCCGCGACGCCACCAACGGCAGCCTCCTGCCATTCAAGATCAGACCCAGCGCGCCCACGAACTCGCTCTACGTCAACACCGATGGCAATATCGGTTTGGGGACCGCCAGCCCGGATGCCGCAATGGAAATCGCGCGTACCACCGGTAATGCTGCCGGTCTGCTGGAACTGTCCAACAACGGTGGTTCCTTCATCACGATGGAAAACACCACTTCGGGCAACAGCTGGTTCTTCACACATGAAAACGCGGCGGCCGGCCGGTTCATCATCGCCCGCCAGGACGGGGCAGCCGATGGCATGTTCCTCAGCGCCGACGGCACCTTCCAGGTCGGTGGTAACGGCTCCGCCGGCAATGGGATGGCTCTGGCCAGCAACGGCAACCTGACCATCGGCGGCAGCCTGACCCAGAATTCCGACAAGAATTCCAAGATGGCCATCACCGCCGTCGATCAGCGTGATATCCTCGGCAAGGTCATGACCCTGCCGATCACCAGCTGGACCTACAAGACCGAGGCCGAAACCGGCGTCCGCCATATCGGCCCGATGGCCCAGGATTTCTACGCAGCCTTTGGGACCGGCGCGGATGAAACCGGTATCTCGACCATCGACACCAGCGGTGTCGCGCTTGCGGCCATTCAGGCCCTGGCCGAACAGAATGCCGCGCTTCAGGAACGTATCGACGCACTGGAAGGCAAGCTCTGATCCGCGGCTGAGAGCCCGGACCAAGACAAGGCCCCGGATCTGTCTGGGGCCTTTTCCCTATGATCTGCCGGGTTCAAACCCCTGCAAGACCGAGACGGCGGATCTGTTCGACGATGGCCTCACGGTCCTGATCCGTGTGGCGCCGCCCGCCCAGATCCCCATCCGGGCCGGTCGAATCCGGCCGAAGGAACCGCCGGGCAAAAGCCCGGTTGGACGCGGCGAACCGGGCCCGGAAGCAGGCAGCGGCTTCGGCATCGAGATACAGCGCCGGCGTATCCCGCCCATCGAACCCCTGAACGATCCTGGCATAGAGTGCATCCGCGTCCGGAAGAGCGAGCATGCTCAGGAGCCGGATCGCGGTCAGCGCCCGGATCCCCACCGAACTGTTGGTCCGTTCGGTTTCCAGCCAGCCGGTGCCATCGCCATCCAGCCCCAGGCTTGCGAGCAATTGTGCAACCACACATGGGCGTGCGGCATCGTAGACATGCGCCTGAACCGTGCCGACGCCGAACACCGTTTCCCAGCGATCGGCCAGGGCCAGGAAATCCCCCTGAAACTCCCGGTCTGCAAAATCCGCGAAAGTTTGCGAACTGCGTCCGAGCTTGACCAGTTGGTTATATTCGGCCTCTGCCAGTTCATCCTGAGACCGGACATAGAGAATGATCCTGAAGCTTGCCCCCGGCCAGATATCGTCAAAGAACACCCGCACCAGATCAGGGTTCGCCAGTTCCAGGTTTTCCGCACTGATCAGGATTGCCGGCGCCTGCACGCGGCTGAGTTCATCCCGCATTGCCTGGGCCGCCGCCTGTGGATTGGCGGGCATCCGCATGTAATAGGGGACCTCGTCAATACAGGCTTTGGCAAAACCGTCATGTCCTGCGCCGCGGGCGCCGCCCGCCGCTTCGGGGTAATGAATTCCCCGTTGCAGCAAGGCGGAACGCGCCCCGGTCAGAGCCCGCTGCAATGCGGTCGTGCCGGTCTTGCCGCGTCCGATGTGAAGGTAGATGGTCTGGCCGGTTCCGGTCATCGGGCAATCCTGTCGTCAAGCAATGGGTTGTTCTCTCCCGGAACGGCAGTCGAGGCAACACCGGGACCGGGACTGTGTGAATGATCTTCTGGCGGGTCGTGAAATCCGGTATCCCTGCAGGCGACCAACAACTGGCACGATGAAATGCAGACCTCCCCCTGTCCCAACCTGCAAGGCACCGGATATCTGGCGCCGGAATACGGCGCATCCTTTGCCGCGCTCGGGGAGATCGTCACCCTGCCCCATAGCGGGCTGCAACTGATCCGGCGCGAGATTCGTCCGGGGGTTTTCGATCTGGCCGGAACCTATCCCTATTCCATGTGCGCCGATTTCGGCGCCCTGCCCAGGGATCTGAAGACGTTGGCGGGAAGCGGAGCGGTGGCGCTGTCCTTTGTGAGTGACCCCTTCGCCGAGGATTCGATTGTCCAACTGCAGGCCGGCTTGCAGTTTGCCAGGCCGTTCAAGACGCACTGCATCCTCGATCTGGGTGGCGACTGGCGCAGTGCCCGCAGCAAGAATACCCGGTATTACGTGCGCAAGGGCTATCAGGCCCAGACGGTCGAGATACATCCCGGTTCCGCGGATTTCACCCCCTTGTTCTGGCGGCTCTACCTCAATACGATCAGGCGGCACGCCGTTACCGGCATCCCGCGACTGTCGGCAGAGATATTGGCCCGCCAACTGGCCGTTCCCGGGGCCTATCTGGCTGTCTCGCGGATTGGAGCCACGGTGACCGGGGCGCTGCTCAGCTATGTCCATCCCAGCCATGTGAACGCCCATCTCGTCTGTTTTGACGACGCCTATTACGACCGGCACACCAGTTACATCCTGATCGATGCCGCGGCGGCGGAGGCAGAACGCCTTGGCGCGCACGCCTTCAATATCGGCGGCGCGGCAGGCGGCAAGGACGACCCGGAAGACGGGTTGTACCAGTTCAAGAGACGCTGGACGCCGGAGGCCCGGCTGTCGCGGCTTTGCGGCCATGTGCTCGATCCCGGCACCTATGACCGGCTTTGCAATGAAAGTGCCACGACCGGCAGCAGCTATTTCCCCGCCTATCGTCAACCCGGCTCGCAATTCGAATGGCGTCTGCCCGATCCGTAGAGCGGCTCAGCCGCGGCCGGCGATGACCGCGGCGTTTTCGGAAATGAACCGAAGCAAGGTGCAGATCGCCCTGACATCATCGAGATCGATCGCGGCCCCGGCGGGCAGGACCAGAACCCTGTTGCAGGCCCTTTCGGTCTGTGGCAACGAAACAGGGGCTTGCGGAGCAAGGGGAAGATGCGGCGTCATCCGATGCACCCCGGGATAGAAATACCGGCGCGCCCAGATGTTTTCGGCGAACAGAAGCTTGGTCAGCGTATCGCGGTCCATCCCGAACCGGGGGGCATCCAGCTCGGCCACCACGTAGTGATAGTTGGGCTGCGATGCGGGATCCGGCATGCGCAGAACCAGACCGGGAATGCCCCGCAACCCTTGCTCATACGTCTCGTGACAGAGCCGGCTGGCGGCGATTGTCTGCGGAAACACATCCAGGTTCGCAAGGCCCATGGCCGCATGTGCCTCGGACATCTTCGCATTGACCCCGGGCAGGTCCACCTGGTCGATGCCCGAAAACCCGAAGTTCCGGCGCAAGCGCAGGTCGTCGGCCAGCGCATCGTCATCCGTCGCGATGATCCCTCCCTCGAAGGCATGTAGCGCCTTGGTGGCGTGCAGGCTGAATATCTCGGCCAGCCCAAAACCGCCAATCCGACGGGTCCCATGAACGGCCCCATAGGCATGAGCCGCGTCGAAAAGCAGCGGCACGCCGGACCGTTCACTCAAGGCCTGGAGCGCGTCGATATCACAGGGGGTCCCCCAGACATGCGTTGGGATGATGGCGACCGTATCGGAGGATATCAGGCGCGAACATTGCTCTGGGTCGGCATTCATGCTGTCGGCGGCAATATCGCAAAAGACCGGCTTCAGCCCCGCAAGCTGGAGCACGTTGGCCGTAGAGACAAATGTATATGAAGGCAGAATGACCTCGCCGCCGGCAGGAAGCCGCAGCGCCTGCAATGCTATGTCCAGAGCGGCGGTTGCGTTGCACGTGACGATGCAATGCCTTACGTCGAGCTGTTCGCACAGGCGGGCTTCGAAGCGGCGCAACAGAGGGCCATCATTCGAGAACCAGGCGGCGCTCCAGGCTGTGTCCAGATAACGATCGAAAAGTTCCCGCGGAGGGGTATTGGGCTTGTTCACATGCCGCGGTTCGGAAAACAGACGTTCTCCACCAAAGAGCGCCAGATTGTCTACCCTGCGTTTGGGCGTCATGCTGAATCCATCTTTCACAATCCGTTGCCTGCGGGATATTCCGAGTAATCAATCTGTTGGAAAACCAAAGGTCTTTCATCTCGGGTCTATAGTAGCCTTGCAGCGGTTGCAAACTTCGCGAAAGACACGGATTTGGCTCGATAGCGGTGGCTGCGGCTGCTGCAAGATGCGATATAACGCGTGGAAATCGAAACCTATCAAGCATTGATCGAAAGAAGCATTCGATGAAATACGACTTTCTCATCGCCGCGAGTCTTACGGACGGTTTCTGCGGACAGATCGCGTTCTTTCGCTTGTGCCTCAACGCTCTGGGCGGTGAATATGCGAAATCCCGGCTGGTGGCGGTGTTCGGAGATTCCGACAAGGAAGAACTGCCCGAACACTGGAAGCCGTATTTTGAAGGTATCGAAGTGGCTTGGGCTTATTCCGCGTCGGGGGACCCCGAGGCAGAAGGTTACGCCGCCCAGCATCTCAAGCGTTTCGAACTGATCCGGCCCGATTGCGATCTGGCATTCCTCTGCGATGCGGATGTTGCTCCGATCCGGCCATTTCGCGACATGGCTCTTGACCTGATGTCCCGCTCGGCTCTCGGAGGGGTGATCGCGCATTTCCACTTTCCCCTTGAAGGACGTAAGCTTGAAGACCGTCTGCCGGATTTGGACTGGCCACGGATTGCCCAGGAGATCCTTGGACATGACATCGAACGCCCCTACCGCTATACGCTGACTCCTCTCGACACGCCGCCCCAAGCTCCTTTCTACATCAACTACGGGGTGCTTGCTGGCCCCCCGAAGAGCCTTGACGCCTTTTACCGCGCAGCTGCGGATATCCGTGAATCTCTGCACGCATGTGTCGGACCCTGGTGGGGACCGCAGATCGAAGTGCCCCTGGCCGCCGACAGAGCCGGCCTGGAAACCTGCGCCCTCCCAATGCGATACAATTTCCCGAACGATCCAAGAGCCGATGCGCTGTACCCGGACGACCTCGAGGAAATCGTGTTCCTGCACTATCTGCGACAGGGCGTGTTTCGGCGAGACCGGATATTCGCGTCCCGGGACGAATTCGACAGATTTCTGGGTCTTGCCCTGACAGGATCCAATGCGGTCTTTCAGGCGCATGTGCGTGCTGTGACCGGTGGACATTACCCCTTCGAACGAGACGCAACCGACATCCGCACATTGAAACGATAGGCCGCCGCCGCAAGACTGGCATCGACGGGGTGGAACGAACAGCTCAGTCCCAGCTTGTCGGCGACTGTCTCCAGATCCCGCCGGGACCACCAATGGCCAAAGACATCCTGTCCCGTTACCTGCAGATAGGCCCGGTACAACCGCTTGCGCAGGGTGTTGAACAGGAATCTCTGCTTGCCATGCTCCGGCACGAAACCAAAAACGATGACCGGGTCCGGCCCACAGCGCGCCAGGATCGCGCGCAACAGCGGTTCCAGGTCCGCCGGGCGGAAATGTTGCAAGGCCGCATGCATCAGAACCTTCGAGAAAGGTTCCGGCTCCAGCGGTGGTATCTGTGGCAGCCGCTTAAGGTCCGCCTGCTGATATGTGGTATTGACCGGTGCGTTGTATTTTCGCGCCACATCGATCAGGTGCCCCGACAGATCCAGACCCGTGCAGGCCGCCACGCGCGGCGCCAGCCGCACGGTCACCGCCCCGTTCCCACAGCACAGGTCCAGCAAACGATCTGACGGATCAAGATCCAGAAGGGTTTCCAGATCACCGGTCATCGCGGCAAGTTGCCTGTCCGTGATCGGAGCACCGCCTTCTGTATGGCCGACCTGCCGCAGGAAATCCTGCGCCGCCCCTTTCATGACACGCTTGTCATAGGCCGTGGCAAGATCCTCTGTCATCTGCTCATCTCCATCTGCACTTACCGTTCGCAAAGCATGTTTCACCGTCTACCCGGCTGATTTGCCCACCGTTTCTCTCTCTACTCATGTCGACAGGAAAGGTCACCTTGCCCCGAAATGTCCGGCAAGGATCCACTCTTCAGCCCACCTATCACGGCAACAACCGGAGATCTTTCGCATTCACGTATGCAAGCCATTGTCAATTATTGTTTTTTTAAAAAACTTGTTAATAATGCATCGAATATTTTGCCGAAATGTCACGATCCATTGTCAGCATCCCTTGTCTGACCGCCGCACGATGGGCAGTGCCGTTTCGAACGGGAGAGAAATTCCATGTCTGTCAACCTGCCGCAAATAAATTTGTCCGCAACCGGCAAACCGATCAATCAGAAGCTCTGGCTTGGTCTGGACAGCATCGAACGGGAGGTCTCCCAGTTCCTGACACAGGCATATATGCGCAACAACCTGCCCGGTTCGCACCAAGAGGCGCTGGCCGGGTTCGTCTCGTCCAACTCGAGCGCGCCGATCCAGAATGGCTCCATCGTGGTCGATATCACGGCGACAGACGACGTTGGCGGGGTGGTGGCGCAGCTCCAGTCGCTGGGGGCGGCGAATATCTCGACCTTTTCCAACGTCGTCAGCGCGCTGGTGCCGCTGGAGATGCTGGGGGCGCTGAATTTGGTTCAGGGTCTCGCCTTTGCGATGCCCTCCTACGCCGCCACCAATGCGGGATCGGTGCTGAGCCAGGCCTACCAGGGCCATGCGGTGGATGTCGCCTTTGGCAATGACAGTGTGACCGGGGCGGGCACCACGGTCGGTATCCTGTCCGACAGTTTCGACAATCTGGGTGGCTATGCCACCGATATCGGTACGGGCGATCTTCCGGCGGGCGTCAACGTTCTCGACGATATGGCCGTTGGCGGCAGCGACGAAGGCCGGGCCATGGCGCAGCTTGTGCACGACCTCGCCCCGGGCGCGGACCTTGCCTTTCACACCGCCTTCAACGGGATGGCGGATTTCGCCAATGGCATCCTGGAGCTTGGCGCCATCTCGGATGTCGTTGTCGACGACGTCATCTATTTTACCGAACCGATGTTCCAGGACGGGATCGTGGCGCAGGCCGTGAACCAGGTCGCCGCGGACGGGGTGGCCTATTTCTCCTCGGCCGGAAACCGGGCACGCTCCTCTTATCGCAGCGAGGGGGATTTCGTTTCGGACCCGCAGCTGATGTCGATCATCGGGTTCGGCGGACAGGACCTGTGGCATGATTTCGACCCCGGCCCCGGGGTGGACACGCGGCAGTCCTTCGTTCTTGGCCCACAAGAACGGGCTCTTCTCGTCTTGCAGTGGGATCAACCCTTCCTGACCGGGGCGCCGGGATCGGGCGGGTCCCAGAGCGATGTTGATTTTTATGTCCTGCGTGATGACATTCCACTTGCGGGGGGAAATAACGATAACGTGGGCGGGGGGGACCCGGTTGAAGCCCTCCAAATAATAAACTACTCACTCACGACAAGCTACACCTACGAACTTGTCATCCAGGGCTGGGCCGGGCCGGTGCCAGGCCTGCTGCAATATGTCGATTACAGGGGCGGCACGCTGGATGCCGAATATCACACCGGATCGGGTACCTCCTATGGGCACAATTCAGCCGAAGGCGGCCTGGGCGTGGCGGCGTCCTATTACCAGCAGACCCCTGCCTTTGGGGTCACCCCGCCGGTGCCCGAAACCTTCACCTCGTTCGGCGACAGCCCGATCCTGTTCGACGTGAACGGCACCCGGCTTGCCACCCCGGAAATCCGCCAGCGTGTCGACGTGACCGGCGTGGACGGCACCAACAACACCTTCTTTGGCTTCGATTCCGAGCCTGACGGATTTCCGAACTTCTTTGGCACCTCGGCGGCAGCCCCGCATGTGGCCGCCATCGCGGCGCTGATGCTGGAACGGGTGCCCGGCGCCACGCCCGAGCAGGTCTATGACGCGCTGCGGGCCAGCGGCATCGACATGGACGACCCGGGAACCAGCGCGTTCGACGTCGGGTATGACAACCTGACCGGCTATGGTCTGGTACAGGCCGATGAGGCGATCGCCCTGCTGGTCGATATGACGGACGACTATATCACCGGGGACCAGACCGCCAACGACCTGCGCGGTTACGGGGGCGACGACACGATCCTGGGCCTTGGCGAAAACGACCTGCTCCGGGGCGATGCGGGCGATGACGAACTGAACGGCGGGTCGGGCGACGATACGCTCGATGGCGGGCCGGGCAGCGATACGCTGAACGGCGGCTCGAATGATGACGTCCTGAGGCTTTGGGAAAGCGCGCCGGGCGATTTCGATTCGATGAATGGCGGCTCGGGTTCCGATACCGCGGATTTCGACGACTTTTCCGCCGCCGTATGGGTCGATCTGGATTATACGCAGGAAGCGATCTGGACCAGGGATACAGAGAGCGCCGCGCCGGGCGCAGGTTCATGGCGTGTCCTCGGCGACCTGTTTTCGGTGGAAAACCTGCATGGCACCGCCTTTGCGGACTGGCTGATCGGGGATTCCGCCCAGAACATCCTGAATGGCGGCACCGGTGGCAGCGACAATCTCCAGGGCGAAGACGGCGACGACACGCTGCAACTCTTCAGCAGCACCCCGGGCGAAATCGACACCCTGAACGGCGGCGCCGGTCAGGATGCCGCGGATTTCTCGTTGTTCGATGCCGCAGTTCTGGTGGATCTGGAAGGCGGAGGCGGATCGGGGCTGGGCGAGGCCTGGACCCAGGATACCGGTGACGCCATATCAGGACAGGGTGCCTGGCGGCAGCTTGCCGATCTGGTCTCAATCGAAGACGCCACCGGCACGGCTTTCGACGACAACCTGCTTGGCGATGACAATGCCAACCTCCTGAACGGCGGCGCGGGTGATGACACGCTGCAGGGCCGGGCGGGCGACGACACCCTGCTGGGCGGCGATGGCAACGACCTGTTGCGTCTATGGGAGAGCACTGCGGGCGATCTCGACTCGCTCGATGGCGGCGCCGACACCGACACCGCCGATTTTTCGGGCCTGGGCGTCGCGGTCTGGGCCGACCTGACCTATGGCGATGGCGAGGCCTGGACCAAGGACACCACCGAAGCCGCGCCCGGGGTCGGAGCATGGCGGCAGATCGCCGAGCTGCGCAACATCGAGAACCTCGTCGGCACGGATGAAGACGACGTGCTTGCAGGCGATAGCAACGTCAATCTCTTGAACGGTGGCGCGGGCGACGACACCCTGCAAGGCCGGACGGGCAATGACACCCTGCTGGGCGGCGATGGCAACGATCTGGCGATCTGGAACAACGGTGACGGGTCGGATGAATTCGACGGTGGCGGCGATACCGATACCCAACAGGTCAACCTCTCCGATGGATCCGGAGATGACGTTTCCTTCCTTGAAGGCGGGACCCTGACCTTGCAACGGACCAATCTGGGCCTGTTCCAGATCGCGTTGACCAGCGTCGAGCGCGTCGAGATCAACGGTCTGGGCGGAAAGGATAGTCTGACTGGCCATTCCGGTACTGACGTGATCGACGGTGGCGCTGATAACGACGTGATCCGGGGCGGCCTGGGTGACGACACCCTGCTGGGCGGCGATGGCAACGACCTGTTGCGCCTGTGGCAGAGTGCTGCGGGCGATCTCGACTCGCTCGATGGCGGCGCCGACACCGATAGCGTCGATTTCTCGGGCCTGGGCGTCGCGGTCTGGGCCGACCTGACCTATGGCGATGGCGAGGCCTGGACCAAGGACACGACCGAGGCCGCGCCCGGGGTCGGAGCATGGCGGCAGATCGCCGAGCTGCGCAACATCGAGAACCTCGTCGGCACGGATGAAGACGACGTGCTCGTGGGCGATGGTGGCGACAACCTTCTAGGCGGCGGCCTAGGTGACGACACGCTGCAAGGCCGGACGGGCAATGACACCCTGCTGGGCGGCGATGGCAACGACCTGTTGCGCCTGTGGCAGAGCACCGCGGGCGATCTCGACTCGCTCGATGGTGGTGCCGACACCGACACGGCCGATTTCTCGGGATTTGGCTCTGCGGTCTGGGCCGACCTGACCTATGGCGATGGCGAGGCCTGGACCAAGGACACCGACAACGCCGCGCCCGGGGTCGGGCCCTGGCGGCAGATCGCCGAACTGCGCAACATCGAGAACCTCGTCGGCACGGATGAAGACGACGTGTTCGTGGGCGATGGCAATGCCAACCTCCTGGATGGCGGTGCGGACGACGACACCCTGGAAGGCGGCCTGGGCAGTGACACCCTGCTGGGCGGCGATGGCGGCGACCTGTTGCGCCTGTGGCAGAGCACTGCGGGCGATCTCGACTCGCTCGATGGCGGCGCCGACACCGACACCGCCGATTTCTCGGGCCTGGGCGTCGCGGTCCTGGCGGGCCTGTCCTTGGGCGAGGCCTGGACCAAGGACACCACCGAGGCCGCGCCGGTGGGTGTAACTTGGCGGCAGATCGCCCAGCTGGGCAACATCGAGAACCTCACCGGCACGGACTTCAGTGACTACTTGTATGGCGATGGCAACGACAACCTTCTGAACGGCGGTGCGGGCGACGACACCCTGCAAGGCGGCCTGGGCAGTGACACCCTGCTGGGCGGCGATGGCAACGACCTGTTGCTTCTATTCGATAGTAGTGCTGCGGGCGATCTCGACTCGCTCGATGGCGGCGCCGACACCGACACTGCCGATTTCTCGGGCTTTGGCTCTGCGGTCTGGGCCGACCTGACCTATGGCGATGGCGAGGCCTGGACCAAGGACAGCACCGAGGCCGCGCCCGGGGTTGGGCCGTGGCGGCAGATCGCCGAGCTGCGCAATATCGAGAACCTCACCGGCACGGATGAAGACGACGTGCTCGTGGGCGATGGCAATGCCAACCTCCTGGACGGCGGCCTGGGCGACGACACGCTGCGGGGCGGCCTGGGCGATGACACGCTGCTGGGCGGCGATGGCAACGATCTGTTGAACCTGTGGCAGAGCACTGCGGGCGATCTCGACTCGCTCGATGGCGGCGCCGACACCGACACCGCCGATTTTTCGGGCCTGAGCGTCGCGGTCTGGGCCGACCTGACCTATGGCGATGGCGAGGCCTGGACCAAGGACACCACCGAGGCCGCGCCCGGGGTCGGGCCCTGGCGGCAGATCGCCGAGCTGCGCAACATCGAGAACCTTACCGGCACGGGTGAAGACGACGTGCTCGTGGGCGATGGCAATGCCAACGTCCTGGCCGGTGGTCTGGGTAGTGACACCCTGGAAGGACAGGCAGGTGATGACACCCTGATCCTGTCGCAGAGCGCCGCCGGCGATCTCGATATTCTGGATGGCGGCAGCGGCGGCGATTTTCTGGATACCGCTGACTTCTCGGGCTTCGGCTCCGCAATCTGGGTCGACATGAACTATGTGGACCATCAGGTATGGACAAAGGACACCAGCGACGGCACACCCGGGCCCGGTCCATGGCGGGCGATCGCTGATCTTGTGGAAATCGAGATCATACGCGGAACGGCTTTCGATGACTGGTTGAGTGGCTCTGACGACTACAACCTGCTCGCCGGCAGCCTGGGCAGCGATACGCTGGAAGGCCGTGGAGGCAACGACATTCTGCGCCTCTGGGAAAGTAATGCCGGCGATCTCGACCAGCTGGACGGGGGAGACGACTTCGATACCGCCGATTTCTCGGGTTTCGGCTCCGCAATCTGGGTCGATCTCACCTTTGCGGGCACACAAGTCTGGACCAAGGACACCGCTGACGCGACCCCCGGGGTGGGTCCATGGCGGGGTATCGCCACCTTCACTTCGATAGAAGCCGTTTTGGGAACGGAGTTGAACGACTACCTGATCGGAAACTCCGAAGACAACACCTTCGACGGTGGTGACGGAGACGATCACCTGACCGGTGGAGTTGGGAATGATACCCTGACCGGCGGGGCCGGAGATGACATCTTCATTTTCGCGGATGGTTCGGAAGACGACGTGATCATGGATTTCGACGAGTTCAACGACAATGAAAAGATCGACCTGTCAGCGATGTCCGGTATCACCAGTTTTGCCGACCTGACCGGCGGGCTGATGCAGCAGGTCGGCGCAGATGTCTCGATCAGTGATCGGGCTGGGTCGGTAATCACGGTCAAGAATGCCCTGATCGGTGACATGGATGCCAATGACTTCATATTCTGACCGGGCGGCGGGTCTCACGTCAGTGACCCGCTGCACCTTCCCTTACGCGCCTCGCGCTTGCTTTGGCGGCACCCCGTGACCAGTCGGGAACGACAAGCGCTGCATTGTTTCGAGGAGGCCGTGGCAGGAAACCGCGTGTATGATATCGCCTCCTCAGGGAGGCCTAATCATCATACGATTTAGTCTAGACTTGGATACTTGAAGAACCACCATGCTTAAGGCAGTCAATCCGACACACCCCAAACGCCTCCTGTTCGCGAGCCTGCTGATCGTCACCCTCGCCTACCTGTTCTGGACCGGCTCGCGCTATCCGGACCTGGATGACAAGGCGATCATGTCGGGGGCGATCCAGCTGGAGGATGCGCTGAGTTTCGAGGCGAAGTTCCAGATCACCCCCGACATGGGGATGATCGAGCGGATCTTCTGGTCGACGCTGAACTGGGTCAACACCAACAAGAAGGGGATGACATTCGGCATCCTGTTCGCCGCGGCCTTTCTGACGGCGGCCTCCTACCTGCGGCGGCGCAGCTTTTCGGGCGGGTTCGCCAATTCGCTCCTGGGCCTGGTGATCGGCACGCCGCTGGGGGTCTGTGTCAATTGCGCCGCCCCCATCGCCCGGGGGATGTATTCCAGCGGCATGCGGGCCGAGACCGTGCTGAGCGCGATGATCGCCTCGCCCACCCTGAACATCGTGGTGCTGACGATGACCTTCAGCCTGCTGCCGGTCTATATGGCGCTGACCAAGATCGCGCTCAGCCTTCTGGTGATCCTGGTGGCGGTGCCGCTGCTCTGCCGGCTGCTGCCCGAGGCCGAACGGGCCCCTGCCCCCGCGGTTCAGCCGCCAAGACCCTGGAGCGCGGCAGAGCTGGACCCTGCACAGCGGGAAACCCTGCTGCAGGCCCTGTTTGCGGTCACGCTCAGCTTTGCCAAGAACCTCTGGTACATCATCCGGCTGACCGTGCCGCTGATGCTGCTGGCCGGGTTCCTGGGCACTATCGGGGCGGTGCTGCTGCCGCCCGAACTGGTGACCGGGCTCGATTTCGCCCTCTGGGCGCTGGTGCCGCTTGCGCTGGTGGGGCTGTTCCTGCCAGTTCCGATCGCCTTTGACGTGGTGGTCACCGGGGCGCTTCTGGGGCTGGGGATGTCCCAGGGCTATGTCATGGCGCTGTTGTTCACTCTGGGCACATTCAGCATCTACTCCTTCTTCATCGTGGCGCAGTCGCTGTCACTGCGCGCCGCGCTGATGCTGGCGGGAACGATCCTGGTGCTGGGTATCCTGGGCGGGATCGGGGCACAGACCTATCACGACTGGCAAAGCCGCCGGGCGCTGGAACTGCTCTTGAGCGAGGCAGACACCGCTCCCCGCCAGGAGCCTGGGTTCTGGGCCGCCGAAGCGGCAACGCTGGACAGCGCCGCTGCGGGGAAGATCGAGGTCATCTCGACCCCGTTTGCGCCACCCTCGCCGACCGGGGAGGCCCCGTTCACCCGCATCGAGGCCAGCCGGATCGGCATCGACAAGCCGGTCGAGTTTTCCTTTCGCGACATGTGGCCCCCGTTCTGGGAGGGCCGTAGCCTGGCGGCGGGCGATATCGACAATGACGGCGATATCGACCTGGTGATCGCCTCGACCGAGATCGGGCTTTACGCCTATGCCAACGACGGGACGGGCAGCTTCTCGCGGATGGCGCTGGAGGCGGGGCCCCTGGATGGGGCGCCGGTCTTCAACGCGGTGCTGGCCGATATCGACAATGACGGCTGGCGGGATCTGTTCGTGGCGACCTACAGGCAGGGAAATTTCCTGATCCCGAACCGGCAGGGTCGGCTCGATACCGCGCATCCGCAGCCGGTGGCGAACCGGCCCGACGCGGTGCTGACGCTGGCGCTGAGCCTTGGCGACCCCGATCGCGACGGTGACCTGGATATCGCGCTCGGCAACTGGGCGGCCGGTTGGTACCGGCGGGTCCCGGGCGAGGAATCGCGCAATCGCATCCTGTGGAACGAGAACGGCCAGATGACAGGGGCCGCCTATTCCGACCTGCCCGCGATTCCCGGCGAGACGCTCAGCATCCTGTTCAGCGATATCGACGGCGATGGCGATGCCGATCTGCTGGAGGGCAACGATTTCGAGATTCCCGACGCGCTTTACCTGGGCGACGGGGCGGGCGGGTTCCGGCAGATCACCCATCAGGACGGGTTGGTGCCGCATACCACCACCACCACGATGGCGGTAAAAAGCGCCGACCTGACCGGCGACGGGATGCCCGAGATCTATCTGGCGCAGATCGCGGGCCGCTCCTCGGGTGCCTCGGAGCGGCTGAAGATGCAGCCGCTGGAGCGCTATTGCGACGGCATCGAGGAGACCCGGGCCGCCGAGACCTGCCGCCGCAACATGGCGATCAAGACCTGGTACAAGTCGGGCAACAATTTCGACCCGACCTATGCCGCGCGCTGCCAGGAGCTGAGCGGGCGCGACCAGGTGGAATGCAAGGCGATGCTGGTCAAGGATCTGGCGATCCAGCAGCACGACCCGTCGATCTGCGACCTGATCCCGGCCAACCAGCCGATCCCGCGCGCCTATTGCCAGTTGCATTTCCGGCCCACCCGGCAGGTCACCGCGGCCGAGGCCGAGGCCTCGATCCAGCAGATCCTGCGCGCCAACGTGCTGCTCGAGGCCAAGGGGGCGCTGCCCGGCGCCGGCTGGTCCGACAGCGCCAAGACGCGCGGCCTGGATGTGGGCGGCTGGAGCTGGGACACCAAGATCGAGGATTTCGACCTCGACGGCGATCTTGACGTCTATATCGTCAACGGCACCTGGGTGCCGAACGAGGTCAGCCCGTCGAACCTCTATTTCGAAAATGACGGCCAAGGCCATTTCACCGAAACCTCGGGCCCGATGGGGCTGGAGGATTACCTGATGACCGCCGCCGCGGTGGCCTTTGACGCCGATGGCGACGGGGATCTCGACATGCTGACCCATCCGGTGAACGGCCCGCTCGTCTTTTTCCGCAACAACGCGCAGGGCGCCAATACCATCGCGTTCCAGCTTGAAGATCACCTGGGCAACCGCGACGGCATCGGTGCGGTCATCGAGATCGAGGATGATCTGGGGAACATCCAGCGCCGCGAGATCCAGCTGGGCGGCGGGTTCATGTCCTTTGATGCGCCGCGGGTGCATTTCGGGCTGGGCGCGGCAAGCAAGGTGATGCAGGTGACGGTCACCTGGGCGGATGGCCGGGTAAGCGAACTGGAAACGGTCCTCCCCGCAGGGTCCTTGTGCAGAATACTCCGTTCGAAGCAGATCTGACGGATCGTGACCATTCCTCGCTTTATCCAACTGCGGATTGTTGCTACGACTGGCCTTGGCCCCCTGAAAAGAATTTCGAGCAGGCATTGAGCAGTTGGAGCAGGCAACATGAGATCATGGCCCGGCACATGAACCACGCACATTTCCGGCGGCACATCATGATTCTGGATTATGATGCCCTGTTCTTCCAGCCGAACGACACGGCCGCTGAAACGCTCCAGGATTTTCTCGGCTTGCCTCATGACCCGGCCTTCCGAACCCTGCTGGATGAGCTCGTCGCCGGAAACCGGGGCCACGTCAACAAAGCAGAAACGAGATTGCCTCCTGAAGCTCTTGAACAGCTTCGCAAGCTCAATCGCAGCGCGTTCGAAGACCTCAAGGCCGTGACCGCCTGAAGGACCGTTACCGAGACCAAATTGGATTTTTGTCATGATACCTGCAACCGAAGCCCTGAAACGATCAAAGCAGAACAAGTTCGACCGTTGGCTGGCGCCTGAAGGCGGGGCCCGGGAGCGTCTTTTGAGCGGCGTCATCGTCCCGATGGGACAGCAAAGCTTTTCCGCAGGCCCCGAACATACATTCTTTGCGATCGGATCCTGCTTTGCCCGCAACGTGGAAGAGCGGCTGGAACTGGCCGGGGCGACCGTTCTCAGCCGCAATCTTGATGCCGGACGCCTGAACAGCCAATCGGCCCGCCTGGGCGGGTTGCTGAACAAATATACGCCGCTCTCTATCCTTCAGGAACTGCAATGGGCCTGCGGAGAAGCGACCTATGACGAGGCGATGCTGCTGGAATTGAGCGCCGGCGAGTATTACGACCCGCATCTGCGCCTGAACGGCGGTTCCATGTCGCGCGCGGATCAGATGGCGCGGCGGGCTTACCTGACCGATTATTTCCGCCAGATCTTCGAGGCCGATATCGTTGTCATCACCCTGGGCCTAATCGAATGCTGGTTCGACCACGAAACAGGCGTCTATCTCAACGAGTTGCCCGACCCTAAAGCCCTTGCCAAACAGCGCGACCGGTTCGGGTTCAAGACCCTGTCGGTAGAGGACTGCAAGACCACCCTGGCCGAGATCCACCGGATTCTCAAAACACATGGCAAGGACGGGCAGCATATCGTGATGACAGTGTCGCCTGTACCCCTGGGGCGCACATTCAGCCAGGACGATATCGTCATCGCCAATACGACCTCGAAGAACACATTGCGCGCGGCCGCGCACGAGTTCATCAGCAGCACCCCCGACATCGACTATTTTCCGAGCTATGAGGCGGTGACGCTCAGCAACCCGGAAATCGCCTGGCAACCGGATCGCCTGCATGCCAGCGATTTTGTCGTCGGCCAGATCATCGGCACTTTCCTGGATCGCTACGGGGTCGCCCCCAAGGCGGCGCCGGAGCAGGCCGATATCAATCAATCCCCGGAGCAAAGGCTGATCGCCCAGCTGAACCGTGAGCTGAACCGCTACAAGAACCGGACCCTGCTGCTGGAAAAACAGCTCCGGGACGCGGGCATCGCCGTAGAATAGTCCAGGACGGAGATCGCACGCCTTTCACCAGGAAGATGGCACGACGACCGGCATGAACGAGTCGGTCGTCGTGGAGGGCCGCCAGACGTTCCGGCTTCGAGGGGATCTCCTCCCTCGGGCATCTGGGCCACTTCAGCACAAACCAGATCTGCGATGTTGTCACTTCCACATCCCATGAATGCCTCCGCGCCCGGCAAACGGCCTCACAAGTGGAAAATTTCAGCTCAGACCGGATCCGGTCTCAGGCAATAAGTCAGTGCGCTTGCATACACTTGATCGTCAGGCCCATATCGATAGAAACATGGCCTTATCATCGTGTGGAGGTTACTCCTCACCAAACGCATTATAGAAGGATTGGGTTGCCCTAACCTGGTTGTTCGGCTTACTGACCGAGTACGCAAAACATATAGACTCATCAATAGCCATCCCCAAAACCCCTCTAGTTTTGAAGGTTAAGAGATTATAATGAAAGACATTTCTAAGACCGAGCTTCGGATTGTTTCAGAAAGCCCCCTCTTCTCGGCGGAATGGTATTGCTGCACTTACCCCGACGTTCCCGCCTCTGGGCTTGACCCGGCTGAGCATTATCTCCGTTTTGGAGCATTGTTCGGCCGCGACCCGGGGCCTGAGTTCAGCACCCGTGCCTATCTGGCCGAGCATCCGGACGTGGCAAAGCACAACGTTAATCCGCTCTATCACTACGAGGCGCATGGTCGCCGGGAAAAACGCAAACTGCCGATCCGCAAGACTGCGACAGTCGACCCGGCGCTTCGGGCCTCTCGGATCGACCCCCGCCGCCCCATCGTCCCGCACAAGGAGGCTCAGGCCTTCCTCAAAGAGGTCTTTTCCCGAAAGATGAAGGAAAAGCCCAAGCGGCTCTTTACGCAGATGGATGTGGACCTTCTACAGCGCACAACCGATTGCCTTGCGTCGCTGGAGCAGGTGGAACTGGCGGTCCTAGACATCAAGGTGACAGTCGTCATGCCGACCTATAACCGTGCGGAAAAACTAGACCGCGCGATCACGTCGGTCCTGAACCAATCGCATTCGAATATCGAACTCATCGTGATCGATGACGGAAGCCAGGATGCCACGCCGGATGTGCTCGGCAAATACAAAGACAACCCCAATGTCCGTGTATTCTGGAATGATCATGGCGGGGTCAGCAAGGCGCGCAACACTGGCCTGGAAAATGCGACAGGAGATATAATCTTCTATCTCGACTCAGATAACATCTGGACGCGGGATTTTGTCAAACTGATGCTGCATTGCATGCAGATGACCAAGGCGAAATGTGCCTATGGTGCCTCCAAGATCGAGAATGCGAACGGCGAAACCCTGGGGTATCGTGGCGAGCCCTTCGACTGGGACTACTGCCTGAGCGGCAATTACGTCGATATGAACGTATTCTGTCACCACCGTAGCCTTATCGCCGAGAAAGGCCTGTTCGACACGACGCTGAAACGCATGGTGGATTGGGACCTGATCCTGCGCTACACCAAAGAGAATGGGGCAACCTATTGTCCGGTCATCGGCTGTATCTATGCTGAGGATGATACGGATCCCAACCGGATCAGCATTTCGCAGCCCTATGCCTTCCGCAAGATTGTTCACGAGAAAAATCTCAACGGACATGCCACGTCCATAGAAGCGCTGCGCAGCGTCAAACTGAATATCGCGATCAAGATTCCCGCCCCTTACGACAAACGGGTAGCCTGGGGCGATTATCACTATGCGGAATCGCTGAAGGATGCGCTGGCCAAGCTGGGGCACCATGTACGGATTGATTTCCTGGGCAAGTGGTACGACCGCCCTGTCACGTCAGATGATCTGGCGATCGTCCTGCGTGGCCTGACCCCCTATGAGCCGCGTCCCGGGCAGCTGAGCATAATATGGAACATCAGCCATCCTGACCAGATTTCCTATGATGAATATAAATCCTACCACGGCATCTTTGTGGCCTCGGATTCCTATGCTGCTCTGTTGGGCGAGCTGATCGAGCGCGATGTCCGCCCGCTGCTGCAATGTTCCGACAGCAACCGGTTCGCTTTTGATCCGACTCTGACCGGCACCTCGTCGAAGGGAGTTTTTGTTGGTAATTCTCGCAAGATCTACCGCGAGGCCGTCAGATGGTCGGTCGAGAATAACGTGGACATCGAGGTCTTTGGTGAACACTGGGAGGATTTCATTCCGACTCACATGATCAGTGGTCAAAACATTGACAACAAGGAGCTGCACAAGACCTATGCTGGCAGTGCCTTTGTTCTGAATGATCACTGGGAGTCGATGCGGGATTTCGATTTTGTCTCAAACCGCATCTTCGATGTGCTCAGCTGCGGAGGCCATCTGGTCAGTGATCATCTCGCCTCCATTCCCCGACTGTTCGGCCCTGCGGTTACATGCGTCGGGTCCGAAAGCGAATTTCGCGAAAAGGTGGGCAGAGGCCTACCGCTGATTCCGGTCGAAGATCGCGCGAAGGTGGCGGAGCATATTCACGCCCATCATTCCTTCGATGCACGTGCCCGTACCATTTGTGACTGGGTCACCGACACCCTGTCGGCCAAAGAGGCAGGCAGCGCCGCGGCCGCATCCGTCGCCGTTCCCAGTCTGGGGAGCGGCGAACGCCGGAAAGTTGGCATACTGCTGCAACAGGGCAAGGCCTGGCCAACCAGCTCGGCCTTTATCCGCCTTATCGCACCGCTGACAACCGGAGAGGCCTATGCCAAGGTTGATCTGATCCATCTCAGCGGTGTCGACGATCCCAGGATCGACACGCTCGATAGCTGCATCGTGCAGCGCGTGGCGGTCCCTTCAATCCATGACGCAGAGCGCCTTCTAGCTCGGCTGAAAGCAAACAAGACCGCACTTTTTGTCGATACCGATGATGCCTTCTTCCTACATGAAGCGCATAAGGAACACGACAAGGCCCTGCGGGTTCTAATGATGAATGCAAAGGAGCTCTGGTTTTCCACATCGATCCTTGCCAGCTATTATGACGACATCGGAACGCCCAAACGGGTGATCCCGAACGCTCTCGATCCGCGCCTGTGGCGCAATTACCGCAAACTGGCGAACACCCGTTTTCTCCGGAAACCGATCCAGTTCCTGTATATGGGCACGGCCACCCATGACGAGGATTTCGACCTGGTCTATCCCGCCTTCAGGAAACTGGCCGAGACCCTGCCGGCGGGTCAGTTTGAACTGAGCCTGATCGGCGCGGTGCGCAATCCGCCCAAACACGACTGGCTGCACCGCCTGCCGCCGCCCGCGAACAAAGGCAGCTATCCCGAGTTCACGCGCTGGCTGATGCAGCAAGATCAGTTCGACGTCGGCATCGCCCCATTACAGGACAGCAAGTTCAACCAAGCCAAATCGGACATCAAGTTCCTCGATTACAGCGCCATGGGGCTGTTGTCGGTGGTCAGCGATGGCCCGGCCTATCGCAATATCCTGTCCCGAAATCTCGCCCTGGGGTGCAAGAACGATCCGGAATCCTGGCTTGAGACGCTCACCGAAATCGTGCGATTCCCTCCGAATTATGTTGACATGCGCAAGGCATCGCACAGCTATGTCTGGACCGAACGCAGCACTATGTCGGATGGTAATCCCATGGCCAACCTCCTGACATCGTAGAAAACACGAAATATCAGAGTATGACTTCGTTCATTGTACATATTGGTGATGGAAAATGCGGCAGCACCTCCATCCAGAAGGCTCTGTATGATGCCCGCGAAGGTTTGCGTCAGCAGGGGATCATATATGAGACCGCCTCTCCCAAAACGGGTCATTTTGATCTGGTTACGCTGTCAGGTGCCAATACCCGCGGCGATATGGAGAAACAGCACCAGTCCGCTCAAGAGACCCTGAAGCTGATAAAAAGCCGGGCGAACGAGGCGGGCGTCATCCTGCTGTCCGCGGAATCGTTCTTCATGCAGCACCCGCAGACAATTCTGGGTATTCTGGAAAAGATAGCCAAGCCCATCGAGCGGGTCGACATCATCTCTTACGTGCGCACCCCCGCCGGCATGTACCTGTCTTTGGTTCAGCAAACCCTCAAGGGTAACAGCGAATACAGCAAGCCTCACGAGTTCTTGCGCCCAATCGATCGGAAACTGGCGGATTGGAAGAACAGCCCCTTTGTACACAACCTTACGGTCAGGTTGTTCGACCGCAAGCGATTGCTGGCAGGAGATGTAGTTACCGATTTCACCGATATCCTGCGCAAGCTGACGGGCAATCAGAACATTCACCTCAAGGCTGAAACCCAGAACGCCAGCATTTCGAGCGAACAGCTCATCGCGCTTCAAGACCTGCGCGAAATATGTCTCAAACATGAAGACGGCAAACTGCATCCGATGAGCAATCGGCTGATTGCATATTTCGAGAACCTAAACAAAAAGGAACTGATCGGCCATCCATTGCAGCTTTCCCGTGAAGCTCATGCAACCGTCGCAATCAAAAACTCCGGGATCGTTCAAACCCTGAACAAGATGTTCCCGGATCTGAAAATGCCCAATCCGCTGCAGAATATCGAAATACCGGCCGTTCCGGGCTGGATCCATTCCAACAGCGTCGCGGCAATCCTCAAGAGCTCTGACGCAGAGCTTGCCAAATCCATCAAGCACCTGATCCCGCCCCTCAACCTCGATCTGTTTGTCGGCATTGACCCGCAGGCATCCGAGGCCTTGGCCGATCTGCGTAAGCGCTTTCCAGACAGGGCGGATCTGATTGTGAACGCGACGCGCAAATACTGGAAACAGGAAGGCTGCCGCACGTCGATTAATCAACTGGCAGAGTTGTCATGATCCGGCAGTGTCTTTGTGCCCCTTCCATGCGGTCGCATCACGCACGCCTTGGCGGATCAAGGACCTGTTCTCACCGGCGGGACCGTTTGTCCGGCTGGACTAAGACAACCTTCACACGTTTACCGATTGCCTACGCCCCCCTTTCTGCGACGGCCCCTTCGGGCGTCTGAACCTGGACGAAATTCCCAAACCGATGAAGAAAAGCAAAGCGATAAAAAAAGCTCTTCCAGCCAAAAAGCAGAAACGGGCGACTGCCAAATCGAGACATTGCGTTCTCGTCCTTGGAATGCACCGCTCGGGAACGTCGGCCTTGACGGGCTTCCTGCAGCATATCGGGTTCGACATGCCCAACACCCCTATGGCTGCGAACGAGGGAAATCAGAGAGGATATTTTGAATCCCAGAAGATCTATGAGATGCATCGCGATCTTCTGCGGGACGCCGGCACCACATGGGACTACTGGACACCACAGGATCCGGGCTGGCTGTCTCCGGAGCAGGCCGCTCATTACCGTGACCGCGCCAAGGCCCTGATTGCGGAAGAATTTGGGGCATCACGGTGCTTTGCAATCAAGGATCCCCGACTGTGCCGACTGGCTCCGTTCTGGATTGAAACCCTGACGTCGCTGAAAATCCGCCCCTTGATCCTGCATACGCATCGCAACCCGGTAGAGGTCGCCCAATCTCTCAAGAAGCGCAACGGTTTCGAGCTGCAATTCGGGTTCTTGCTCTGGCTCCGTTATGTGCTCGACGCCGAATACTCGACCCGTGGACAAACCCGGTATTTCACCAGCTACGAACAACTGCTCGAAGACTGGCCCGGGGTCGCAGAGGGCATCATGTCATCGTTTCACATGCCCTTACCGCCTATCAGCAGGCACGTCTCAGATGAGATCGACGAATTTCTGAGCCCATCTCTGCGGCACTTCCAAAGCGGATCCGGAAGCGTTCACGACGGGCTCCAAGTGCCGGTATGGGTACAGGATGTCTATGATCTGCTGGAAAGCTGGGCACGAACCGGGGAGTCGGCCAAGGATTATTCCCGACTGGACAAGATCCGCACCGAATTCGATCATGCTGGCCCTGCCTTTGAAACGCTGGTCAAGGAGGGGCTGTCCGTCCAGAACCAACTGGCTAAACTGGACGAGACAAAAAAACAGCTGCAGGACAGCCAGGCCGCCGTTGCCACGATCGAGGCCAAGCTCAAGGAGCAGAGCGCTCAGCACGCCGCTGCACAGCACCAGTTGAGCACGCTCGAACAGCAGCGCCTGCGACTCGAAATACAGCTCGAAGAGCGAAAAAATGTCCTGCAAACCGTACTGACCAAGAATGACAGCACCCATTCACGCTTGGGAGGAATGCAGAAGCAGCTGGAAGAAGGCCGCGCCATCATCGCCGCCCTTGAAACCAGTGTCAAAGAGCATGGCACCCGACGCGGAGAGGCTGAAAACCGGCTGGAAGACCTGCAGAAACAACTGCAGGACAACCGGGAAGCGCTTGCTACCCTGAAAGCGGCCAGCGCGCTCGAACAACAAAAGCATGCTCGGGCCGAGGAAAAAATTACGGAGACACAGGCACGGTTGCGCATTGAGGAAGACTTGCGCTTGTCCATGGAGCAAACGCTCCAACAAACGCGCGATACCTTGATGCAGACCAAGAGCGCCCTGTCGCAACGCAGTTTGGAAGCCGAACAGACAGCGGGAGAACTGGACCGGGCCAGAAAAGAGGCCGCGGCTCAGCAAGAAGAGCATAAACAGAACTTGCTCAGTGCGCAGAAAGAAATCGAAGCGCTTGTGCTGGACCTGGAAGAGGCGCAGGCAAGCAACAGCAACCTCAAGAAACAGCTTGAAGACCGGTTCGAGGAACTTGGCAACCTGACAAGAAAGTTTCATGAGTCCGAGGAACAGTATCGCACCGTCCTTGAGGCACAACAGCACTCTCACAGCCAAAAAATGCTACAGGCTCAAAAAGCGTTTCAAATCAAGGCGATTGACCTAGAGAGCGCTCAAGCCGACAACGCAGTGCTTTCGGCCCAGGTCAAGGAGCGGTTTGAAGAGCTGGGCCAACTGACACAGATGCTCGGCGCGGCCAAGGAGAACTATGACGCAAAGCTCAAGGCCCAGACTCATACCCACCGTCGAGACGTCCTGCGGATGGGAAAGTCGCTCCAAGCCCGGGATCTCGACCTTGAAGAAGCTCAGACCGATAACCGTAACCTCAAAAAGCAGCTTGAAGATCGGTTCGAAGAACTGGGGATGCTGACCAATATGATCCAAGAGCTCCAGAAGAGCCACCGCACGACCTTGGACGCACAGAGACAATCGCACAAGCGAGACATATTGAAGGTTCAAAAAGCCCTTCAGAGCACATCCTTCGACCTCGACAAGTCTCAGGCCGATAATGAAGCGCTCTCGGCGAAAATCAACGAGGCGAATACCGAAATCAAACATCTGGACAGCGCACATCGCAAAGCGCTGGAAGCTCTGGCCGATCAAGATATTCAAATCAATCAGAACGCGGCGCAAGCAGAGGCGCTCATGCAGCAGTTGGCAAGCAGTCAGAGTGAACTGACTGTCTTGCAGAAGACCCTGCAAAAGAAAGAAGAAGAAACGGCACAGATCCTGCAGCAAAAAGAGGCGCAGGTTACGCAGGCCCTGGACGACTACAACGCCATCCTGAACAGCACGTCGTGGAAAATAACAGCCCCGGTTCGCCGCTTGATGATGTTTCTCCGGCGCTCTCCCCGAAACTGACAAAGACTCCTTTGCCCACGGAAGTAGCGGGCGATCTGGTTTCTGCCGGGGTTTCAAGATAGACAGCAAAGGGATCCCGACATGGTATTCCCCATTAAAATAGAGGCTGAACTTGTTTAAAAAGCGATCCCTTGACGTTTGGGCAGAATTTGACGCCGCATACTACCGCAAGTCCAACCCGGACATCAAAGGCAGCGATAAAGCGCTTCTCAAACATTACATCACCCACGGGTGGCAGGAGGGCCGTGATCCAACCAACTGGTTTTCAACCCGTTACTACCTGCAAAACAACCCCGATGTTGTTGAAACAGGTCTGAACCCGTTCGAGCATTTCCTGAAGTTTGGGCGGAGCGAGGGGCGTCGAACGCGAGCCGAAGGCTCCCAGGCTGACCCTGCACCCGGATCGGAAACAGCGGAGCGTTCACAACGTGCAGATGCCGCTCCTTTGGCCGCAGAGGCCGCTTCTTCCGTGCATGATCGGGTCGCCGCACATTTTGATGCGGATTACTATCGGGCCTGCAACCGCGATCTGGCCGGTAGCGACGCCGATCTTCTGAAGCATTATCTGCAACAAGGCTGGCGCGAGAAGCGCAACCCCTCACCTGGCTTTTCTGTCAGCTACTATCTGGAAAAGAACCCCGATGTTGCCGAAGCCGGTCTAGAGCCGCTACAGCATTATCTGCAACAAGGCGCGCAGGAAAACCGGGCCGCTCAGGCGGCCGACGCATACAGAGTTTATGTCGACGAGGCACATGCCGATCACGCTCGCGGATGGGCGGTGAACGAGGCCGACCCCGCAGAAGTCTTTGATATCGACATCCTGCTGGATGACACGTTGCTGCGCCAGGTCCGCAACAAGGACCCGCGTGGGGATCTCCAAAATATGGGCATGTCGACCGGTCACGGCGGGTTTGTCGTCAACTTGCGTCTGGATCTGCTGCCCGGTCATCATCACAAGCTCACCGCGCGCGCCCCGAATAAACAAGAGTTCTCGCTTGAAATTCAGGTCCCCGACACGCGGCCCATACCCCCTCGAATCGCGCCGGAATTTCTAACCTTTGACCGGGTCGCCGTTGTGGTACCAATCTACAATGCCTACGAAGATGTGGCGATCTGTATTGACAGGCTGCAGGCGCACACCCCAGCCGAAGTCGACATCCTGCTGATCAATGATTGTTCGCCCGATCCGCGCATTGCCGGGCTGCTTGACAAAGCCCGCACCCTACCCGGGTTCAGGGTTCTGGAAAACAGCGAGAACATGGGCTTTACCCGCACCATCAATCGCGGCTTGACAGAAACTGGCGGCCGGGACGTGATCATTCTGAATTCGGATGCCCGTGTCACGCCTGGCTGGGTGGAAGGGTTGCTGCAGGCAGCGCAGGCCCACCCGAGGGTCGCCACGGTGACGGCCATGTCAGATCGGGCGGGCGCGTTTTCGGCCCCCAATATCGGCAACGAGAACGATCTGCCTGAAGGGATTTCCGAAGAGGATTACGCCCGCGCGTTCCGGGATCGCAGTCTGCGACTGTACCCGTCGGTTCCCACCGGTAACGGGTTCTGCATGTTCATCGCACGCGCCTGCATGGACGAAATCGGTCTGCTGGATGCCGAGGCGTTTCCCCGTGGATATGGTGAAGAAAACGATTTCTGCATGCGCGCACGGCGCGCCGGCTGGCAGAACCTGATCGACGACGCCACCTATGTGTTCCATGATCGCTCGAAAAGCTTTGGCGCGGCCAAAACCGACCTGATGGCTGCTGGCCGCAAGGTGATTGACGAGCGCTATCCCGAGTATTCTGCCGCCATTCGCTACTACGGATCCTCACCGGTGCTGGAAATGGCCCGATTCCGCGCACGTCAGGCCCTGGAGGATTGCCAGGCAGTCCAGAACAACCTGCCCCGTGCTTTGTTTGTGGTTGCCACTCAGACAGGCGGAACCCCACAGACGAACGGGGATCTAATGGATGCGCTGAACGACGGGCTGGATACCTGGGTCCTGAGATGCGACAGCCGCATCATCGAGTTGTCCCGGTATCGCAAGGGGCAGATGAAACGACATCGCTATCACCGCCTGACCGACCCGATCGAACCGATCACCCATGTCTCGGCGGAATATGATGCTGTGGTGACAGACTGGCTGACCGCGCTAGCCCCTAAGGTGGTGCATATCCGCCATCTGGCTTGGCACAGCCTGTCGTTACCGCGTCTGGCGAAAGCCAGCGGTGCAAGGGTTTTTCATTCCTTCCATGATTTCTACACAGTCTGCCCCAGCCTCAAGCTGCTCGACACTGAGGATATCTACAGACCCGACACGAAGGGCGTCTCCTACGGCGCGTATCGGCCCGAGCTGTGGCGAGAAGACCAGATGCCTGTGCTCGAACCCGAATGGGTGATCCAATGGCAGGAAAACTTTCAGGCCGCACTGGCACATTGTGACGGCTATGTCACAACCACGGACAGTGCCCGAAACACTATTCTGCGCAACTTGACCAAGCTTGATGCCGATCGGTTTCACGTCATCCCCCATGGGCGCGATTTTCGGACATTCCATCAGGTACAGCTTACGCCAACCGCAGGAGAGCGGATCCGGATCCTACTGCCCGGGAACCTGTCCGTCGCCAAGGGGCGTGACCTTGTCTTTGATATTCTTGCCCAGGATAAGCTGGGCTTGCTGGAATTCCATGTTCTGGGCGCAGTGGAAAAAGACAGCCCGACCCATCCACGGTTCATCAAGCACGGAGCTTACAAACGGGACGAGTTCGCCCGGGAGGTAGAAAAAATCCGGCCCCATTTGGGTGGTGTCTTTTCGATTTGGGATGAAACCTTTTGTCATACACTGACCGAGATGTGGGCCATCGGCCTGCCAGTCATGGTTCTGGATTTCCCAACGCTGGCGACCCGCGTGTCCGACAGCAAGGCAGGCTGGGTGCTCAAAGGGCAGGATCCAGTCAGCCTTTATTGCCAGATCACCGGCATCTGCGGCAACCCCGGCGCTTTGCGCACAGCGCAAGGTGCGGTGCGTGACTGGCAAGCAGGTCTGGGCGTGGCCCATTCAACCCGCTGGATGGCCAGCCACTACATGGATCTCTACCGGCTGAACACACCTCAGGCGAACCGGCCAGCAGCCCGTGCCAAGGAGCGTACACCCCAGATCGCCGTTGTTACCCCATCCGCCCCCGATTTGCAGACAGCCAACGCCTCGACCTATATCCGGATCTGGGAACGCACGCTCAACGGGCTTGAGCGGGAGTGCAATTATATCCGCATGTCTCCTGCAGGGCTTCTGGCCGGGCTGAAGATGGGTCTGTACGATGGCGCCATCCTTCAGCGCAATGCGGTCCCCGCCATGCTGGTCGATCCGATCCTGGAGGCGTTCCAGGCCCGCAACATCCGGTTCATGCATGATCTGGACGACGATCTGCTGAACGTTCCCGAGGAAAAGGACCCTGACGGCGCCTATGCGGCTTATGCGCCTTTTCTCGAGAAACTGCTGCGCAACGCAGCGGCCATCACCGTCTCGACCCCGCCGCTTCTGGAGTGCATGGCGCCTTTCAATGATACCGTGCTCTACCTACCCAACCTGCTGACATCCCGTCTGTGGTCGACCCCTCCGCTGCCGCGCCGCCGCGATCTGGCGATCCGGGCTTTTTACATGGGCACCCGGACACATGATCCTGATCTGGAAATGGTTCTCCCGGCTTTTGAGCAGGTGCGCGAGGTCTACCCTGAACTGACGCTCACCATGATTGGCGTAACCGAGCGCGATGATCTGCCACCGTGGATCCGGCACCTGGGCCTGAAACCCGGGCAATCGGAATATCCAAGCTTTGTCCCCTTGCTGCACCACCACGCACAGAATGTCGACTTCGCCATCGCGCCTCTGACTGAAACCGCCTTCAACGACGCAAAATCCGCGCTCAAGATTTTGGACTACGGTGCTCTTGGATTGCCGGTTTTGGCTTCGGATACCGGAGGCTACCGGCGGTTGGGGCACAAGGAGACACCACCCGGTCTGACCTTGGTCCCCAATGCGACGGATGCCTGGGTCCGGGCACTGACGGCCATGGTCGCACAGGGGCCAAACCGGCGGCTTCCTGGCCTCGCCCTGCGGGACTGGGTGATGACCAACCGTTTCCTCGACCCCGGCCAGTGCACCTTCGACACTCTGGTGAAATCTACGCTGACGCCTTGAAACTGGCCGCTGCGGCTCCCAAAAGCGAACTCAGATTATGCCTCTGAAAAGACCAAACTTTTTAATTGTTGGAGCGCAGAAGGCCGGGTGCGACTGGATCCGGTCACTGCTGATCGGTCATGGCGCAGTGTTCATGCCCCCCCAAAAGGAAATGGAATTCTTCTCGCGCAAGGGCTGTGAAAGACCCGAAGCGCTGGAGGCGTATCTGCAGAACTTCTCGGCTGCTCCGGACCACTGCACCAGAGTAGGTGAACTCACATCGTCCTATTTCTGGAGCGCGGAACCGCGCCGCCTGCCATCCCAACCCCCCGCAGATCACAACCCCGGTATCCCCCAAAGCGTCGCAAATCTGCTGGGGTCGGAACTCCGCATTCTGGTCGCTTTGGGACATCCCGTGCGCCGCGCCATCGCAGCCTATGCCCATCATGCCCGCAACCGGCGCATTCCCCGGGGCCAGAGCCTGCGCGATGTCGCACACAGGATGGGTATTCTGGATATGGGGTATTATGCACATCATCTGGCGGCTTGGGAGAGCGTGTTCGGAGCGGAGCGGATCCAGGTAGTCATTCTTGAGAGTGGCATCCTGAAGTGGCCCGAAGAAACAGCGGGGGAAATCGCCCGCTTTATGGAGATCGATCCCGAAGGGTTTGCCGTTGCACCCGGGACACTCGCTGTCAACCCGGAACCGAATGCCTTCTCCGGCGATCCGCGCAAGCTGAGCATCGCGTATGCCAAACCGATCGAACCGCGCGATATCGCCTTTCTTCTCAAGGCCTATGAAGCAGAACTCTCAAACCTGTACGATCGTTTTGGCGACCGGCTGACCCACTGGAAAACCGACACTGACAGGTTGCGGGGGTATGCGGGGCTTACACCGGAAACGCCAGGCGCCTCTCCCGATCAGGCCGCTGCGCCAACGGCGGCCCTTGCTCCAAAACCCGTACCCACAAAGCAGGCATCCCCCACAGCGCGTCGTCAACGGGAGATTGTCCAGGAGAGTTGCACCCCGGCCAAACTTGCCGCCGCAGGTCTGGAGGTGCACCCCGATGTGGTTCCACAACTGCCCAAGGGCTTGGTCTGCGAAGTGCCTGCCCGGATCTCTCGCATGATCTTCCACGGTACCGGCAGCATTGGCGCGTTTTCTTATACGGTAGACGGGCATGCCTATACGACCCGGATCGGCCGGTATTGTTCGATCGCGGGAGGCTGCAATATCGGGCAGGGCAATCACCCGGTCGACTGGCTCTCAAGCAGCCCGTTTCAGTTCCAAGCCTCGTTCAAAATCCGCACCGGAGAGGATTTCGCCGATCGGGAGGCCTATGTAAGTGACCAGCCCAAAACAGAACTCGTGCGCAAGGCCCACGAGCAGCTGCGCGCCCGCACCACCATCGGCAATGATGTCTGGATCGGATATGGCGCCATCATCATTTCCGGCCTGACCATTGGCGATGGAGCCGTGATCGGTGCCGGCGCGGTGGTGACACGCGACGTTCCTTCCTATGCCATCGTTGGCGGTGTGCCAGCGCGGATTCTCCGGTACCGGTTCGAGCGGCCTCTCATCGAGCGGCTGCTCAAGGCCCGGTGGTGGGATTACGCACCCTGGCAGCTGCGCCATCTGGATTTCTCCGATAGCGAGGCCGCCCTGTCCGGGGTTGAAACGATGCGGAGCTCCAACGTACCGCCCTATTGTCCGGAAGAGATCGCCATTACATGATACCAGCCGTGGACCCGTTGCAATCGCACGAGCCGGGTCGAACGGAAGGATCAGACAAATGACAAAGACCCCGACCCGCCGTTCCGTTCTGCTGGGCAGCCCCGCTTTGGTCGCCGGCGTCGCAACCGCCGGATCAGCCCGGGCCGACGGAGCGCAGAACACGGCAGCGTATCGGGACTGGCTTCGCCAGGAGCTAGATCGGGATGGCCTGAGCGCAGATGCAAGCGTAACCTTTGGCGATCGAAGCCAGGCTCTGACCGAACCGGCTCCTGCCATGGCGCAGCGCCTGTCGGTCCTTCACGGCGATACCCTGCTATGCTATCGCCGTGACCCGCAGGGAACCGCGCTGAGAACCGGTGACGGGGCTCTCTGGTCTCCCGAAGGCGACGTCACCCCAGACCATTGGGGAGCGCCCCGTGACGGTGTCAATGACGATGCCGCCGCCGCTCAGGCTGCCGCCGACTGGCTCGCGCTTCGGGGGGGCGGTCGACTGACCCTGCTCTCCGGCACTTATCATTTCGCGGCCCCCCTGACCCGGCTTGCCTATCTGGCCCGCAAAGATCCGCCAGGACAGCTGAGCCCCCTGGACATCAAGATGATGCTCGCGCTTGAGAAAGGGGTCAGCCTGATTGGGCCTGGCCCCACATTGTGCCGGATCACAGTCGCCCGAACCGAAGGCTTGGCGAGCGCCATCGGGCTCTGGGAGTATGGAGATGGAGAGGTGGGCGGCTTTGCGCTGACCGGCCCCGGCAGCACGGGCAATGCAGCACATGGCATCCACCTGTCCTACCTGTCTGCCGCGGCCCCTCATGACAATCGTGGCATCCGCATGCGCGACCTGCATATCTCTCAGTTCGGCAGTTACGGGATTGGCCATCAATATGGCGGTGCCTACGAGACCAGCCTGCGCAACATTACCATCGAGGACGTGGGCGCTGACGGGATCGACTGGAAAATCCGGTTTGGCCTTGGCGATGCCCAAGACGTCTCCGCCGGGGTTCACATGACCGGTATCATTGTACGCCGTCCCGGACATCGCCTCAAAAAGGGATCTGTTTCCGGATTGGGCCTGCGCGGCAGGGCGATCCTGTCGGATATCGAGGTGACCGGAATTCCGGAAAATTGTGCAGGTATACGGATGGAGCCCGGCACCGGAGAAGTTGATGAATTTCGGCAGCCCGCCGCTCGCTCGGTGCTGAGCAATTTCTACATTGAGGCTGCCGCCGACAACATCCCGGCGCGCGGGTTGGTCTGTTTTTCCTCCGGGCCGATGTCGATCTCGAATGGTTTTTTGCGCGGCGCGGTGATCGAGACCCAATCCCAGACCAAAAGCCCGACCTATTTTGATGATGGTCCGCAAATTTCAGGAGTCACGGTCGAAGGCGCGCACAGCGGTGCAAGCTTTACGCTGGGCGCCCCCAGAACACAGCTCCATGCCTGCCGCTCAATCAGCGAAAAACACTATTTCGAAGAAAAACGCGGCAACCTGACTAGCGGGCAAACCTGGTTGGGGCTGCCGGCTCCGGCAACAAAATCCAAACATTTATGGGTACTCAAAAACCACGTCGTTCTGCGGGCAGGAAGAGACTATACCGTTGCGGATGATGGGATCGCACTGGCATCCGGTGCGGCTGCAAGCGATCTCTTCATGATCGTGTTGGGGACGGTAACAGCCATCCGGATCCGCGCGCCCTATTGTGTCGTGAACGGTGGTGGGAGCGATGCCTACCATTTGACTGCAATCGACAAGGCCTCCTCGGACCAGACAGGGTTACAGACCGGTTTTCTGGCAGAATACTGATCCTTTGGATCACCGCTGTGCGGCAGACAGGCAAACCACCTCTCTGCGCTGGTATCCAGGGAACGTCGACGCTATTGGTATCGCCGAAGATCTGAACCAACGGTATCTCAGAGATAGATAGAAGAAAGATTGGATTATGAAAATTGCTGTTGCTGGACTGGGTTATGTAGGCTTGTCGAATGCCGTATTGCTGGCCCAAAAGCACGATGTTACAGCTGTCGACATTTCCGCAGAGCGGGTGGACATGATCAACGCCGGGCAAAGCCCCATCATGGACCCCGAACTAGAGCAATATCTGCGCGAAAAGCAGTTGTCGCTGACCGCTACGCTCGACAAGGACGCCGCCTATCAGGACGCCGATTTCGTCATCGTCGCAACGCCGACCAATTATGATCCGGCCACCAACCATTTCGATACCAGCTCGGTCGAGGCCGTGATCACGGATGTGATCGCACGCAACAGCCGCGCGACCATCGTGGTCAAGTCCACCATTCCCGTCGGCTTCACCCTGGATGTCTCGGAGCGCCTCGGAACCGGTCAGGTGATCTTCAGCCCGGAATTCCTGCGCGAGGGGCGCGCGCTCTACGACAACCTCCACCCGTCACGCATCGTGGTGGGCGAGCGATCCGAACGGGCGCGGATCTTTGCCGAAATGCTACGGGATTGTTCCGAACGACATGATGTGCCGATCCTGCTGACAGACCCGTCCGAGGCCGAGGCCATCAAGCTGTTCGCCAATACCTATCTTGCAATGCGGGTGGCGTATTTCAACGAGTTGGACAGCTATGCCCTTGCGCATGGGCTGAATACGCGGCAGATTATCGAAGGCGTCGGCCTCGATCCCCGCATCGGCAATCACTACAACAACCCCTCCTTCGGATATGGCGGCTACTGCCTGCCCAAGGATACAAAGCAGCTGCTGGCCAATTATTCCGAGATACCGCAGAACATGATCCGCGCGATCGTGGACGCCAACCGAACACGCAAGGATTTCATTGCAGAGCAGATACTCATGCGCAATCCCTCCTGCGTTGGGATCTACCGGCTGGTAATGAAAGCGGGGTCGGACAATTTCCGGCAAAGCTCAATCCAGGGCATCATGAAACGGATCAAGGCCAAGGGAATCGAGGTTGTCGTCTATGAACCGACCCTGCATGAAGAACATTTCTTTGGATCCGAGGTCGTCGTGAACCTGGAAGAGTTCAAGGCACGGGCCGATGTGATCGTCGCCAACCGCGCCACCCCTGAACTGAGCGAAGTAAAGGACAAGCTCTTTTCCCGGGACCTGTTCGGATCGGATTGATCTGACGCCCCGGAAGGATCAGAACCCTTCCACAAGCCTCTTCGTCTCATCGGGCATCGGAGGCCAATTGGCCTCTTGGACCGAACCCACATCGGATTGGGCGATCTCTCGCCATGCCCCGCGCATGCGGGAAATCCACTCAAGGGTTTTTGCCCAGTCAGCCATCTGCGCCGGGGTCAACATGTCCGCGCTCGCAGCAGCCATCAGATTCATTTGAGCCACGCTTCCAACCGCTTGCAGGATCCGCCTGCGGCACTCTGCACGGGCAGCCTCCAGGCGGCTTTCCGCATCCATTGCCCTTTTGGCTTCGACCGTTACGAGTTGTGAAAAGTCAATATTCATTGTGCATATCCGGCGTCAAAGTGGGGTACGGGAACCAATCCATCCTTCACATGAACGGGTTCCGGATTACGGGTCTCCGGCGGTGCATTGGCGTCATGCGGCAAGATCAGGGTCAGTTCAATTTCGCCCCCGATCCGCTCCACATCCGAGACCAGCCAACTGCAGGCCACAGCACCACAAGGCAGGCTCGCTCCCTCGGGGATTGCCCCGAAATCGAACGCCTCGCCATTGATGATCAGCGTGTCGCCCGATACCCAAAGCTCAAGCCGGTCGTCATGGCGCATAGGTGTGAATTTGATTTTCATCTGTATCCCCTCAGAACCAGCGGCCAATGGCAAACAGCGTCAGCCAGATGTAGTTTCCGCTGGAAAATCCGCTGCCATAGACGACACACGCGCAAGCGGTTGTTACGATTGAATTGCTGCAGACCGAATAGCTCCCACTCAGCGCCACTCCATCAAGTGTATTTGACGTATTGCGCTCACGCATCACGGGGATCAGATGGGGTGCCGCTGAAAATACACTTGGAAAGGTCCACGAGGCGGCCAAACGCGCAGCGTTTGTGTATGTGGCCTGCATCACGTGCCTGCATATCTGCGTTCCATCCGCATAACGAATATACCTGCCATTGGCGTTGTTACCCTGCTCAATGATTGCGCCAGTAACGACCCCACCTGACTGCGAAACGGCACCCAGTATGTTGCCCGGCCCATATCCGTAATCCGCCCGCATCAGGCGACCTGTGGTCGTATCGGTGGCACTGGATTGAACTGCAGAGCCCGTCAGGGGTACATCAACTTGTAACGCGGCCGGATCAGCCCGCATCACCTGGGTCCAGCCGCCGCCATCGGCGCTGACCTTCAGGGAAAACGCCGTGTCGCCGGCAAGCCCCATCTCCGCGTGCCCTGTCCAGTCGCTCTGGAACAGAAGGCTGGCCGTATCCCCTGCTGCCGCCTTGTTGACCTTGAGCCGGTGGTCGGTGCCGGCATGGCTCAGCAACACGGCATCCGCCGCCACCGCCAGCCGGTTGGTGTCATCGGCGGCGGTAGCGATGCCGAGACGGGCGAGCTGATCGCCGGTCAGATCGGGATAGACCCAGTTTGCCCCCGCATGGCTGCGCAGACGGGAAGCGGCGATATCCCAGGCCAGCCATCCCTCCTGCGGCGTCAGGAACTGCCAGGTTTCCCCGTCCCAGGTGGCCAGATTGCCACCTTGCCCAGCCCAGACCCCACCCGGCACCGGTCCCAGCGCATGGGTTTCGCCCAACGCGGGCGTTCCCGGCGCCGTCTCGGTTCCGAACCCCGTTATCCGCAGTTGCACGAGGGTATCGAGCTCCCGGATCGCTTCGTTATGGGTCACATGTTTCTGGGCCTGGGCGGGCTGGATATAAGGCAGCCCAAGCTTCGGCGACGTCTCTGTCATGTCCGCTCCGGGAGGTTGCTGTCGATCTGCCCCGTTTGTGACCAGCAAAGATCGCCAACGCCTGAAGCCTGCGCGCGCAGCGTTAATCATCGGTCCACTTGAGGATACGCCATCCCGGTGCCGCACTGTTGCCATGCCGCTCTAGCACCGTTAGCAAGAAGGAAACCGGCACAGCCGGACAGGCAACAGGGCGGGCATATCATGATCACCCCGATAATCCTCTGCGGCGGCTCGGGCACGCGGCTCTGGCCGCTCTCGCGCAAAAGCTATCCCAAGCAATTCGTGCAGCTGATCGGGGATAACACCCTGTTCCAGGCCTCTGTCCGGCGCATGAGCAGCGCGGATTTCGCAGCGCCTGTCGTGCTGACCAACTCCGATTTCCGGTTCATCGTGACCGAACAGTTGATGGAGATCGGCCAGGACCCGGCGACCATTCTGATCGAGCCCGAAGGCCGCAACACCGCCCCCGCCATCCTGGCCGCTGCGCTCTGGCTGCAAAAGACCGATCCCGAGGGACTGATGCTGGTCTCTCCATCCGACCATGTCATTCCCGACACCGCCGCCTTTCAGGCGGCGGTCGCCCGCGGCACCGCCGCGGCGCGCGCCGGTCAGTTGGTGACCTTTGGCATTGCCCCGACACATGCCGAAACAGGATATGGCTACCTGGAACTGGCGGCGCGCCCTGACGATGAGGTGGTCGAACTGACCCGCTTCATCGAGAAACCGGATGCCGCCCGCGCCGAGGCCATGCTGGCTGCGGGCAACTATCTTTGGAACGCCGGGATATTCATGTTTGCCGCCAGGACCATTGTCGATGCGTTTCGCACCCATGCCCCGGATTTGCTGCCCCCGGTGCAGGCAGCGATTGACGGCGGGTGCCCAGATTTAGGGTTCTTCCGGCTCGACCCGCAGGCCTGGACCGGGGCAGAGAATATCTCCATCGACTACGCGGTGATGGAAAAAGCAGACAATCTCGCCGTGGTACCCTTTGCCGCCGGATGGTCCGATCTGGGTGGGTGGGACGCCATCTGGCGCGAGTCCGCGCAGGATGACCAGGGTGTCGCGACATCGGGGCCGGTGACCGCGATCGACTGCCACGACACGTTATTGCGGTCCGAGGACCGCGGCCTCGAACTTGTCGGCCTGGGGCTTGGCAACATCATCGCCATCGCAATGCCCGATGCCGTCCTGGTGGCCGATGCCAGCCGTGCTCAGGATGTGAAAACCGCGGTCACCGCGCTCAAGGCGAAAAAGGCCAAACAGGCCATCACCTTCCCCAAGGATCACCGCCCCTGGGGCTGGTTCGAAAGCCTGGCCGTGGGTGATCGTTTCCAGGTCAAGCGTATCCACGTGCATCCCGGCGCCGCCCTGAGCCTGCAATCGCACCATCACCGGTCGGAACACTGGATCGTGGTCGAAGGCACCGCCAAGGTCACCGTTGACGATGAAATCCAGCTGATCAGCGAAAACCAGTCCGTCTACATTCCGCTTGGCGCGGTGCACCGGCTGGAAAACCCGGGCAAGGTTCCGATGGTCCTGATCGAGGTCCAGACCGGCAGCTATCTGGGTGAGGATGACATCATCCGGTACGAAGATATCTACGCTCGCCCCTGAGACACAGAACCGTTTGTCCTGGCGGTCCGGCACATAGAAAAACAGGCCGCATGTGCGGCCTGTTTTCGAATTCTCACAGCAACACCAGGTTGAGGGATCAGGACCCGCTCGAGGTGGTGGTGGTGGTGGTGGTTTCGTCGTCGCTGGCGGCCAGCGCGATGATCAGGACGCCTGCAGCGATACCGGCAGCAGCGGCCGGGCTCAGGGTGCCACCGGTCAGACCGCCAGTGGCTCCACCCTGCACGGCGCCGGCATAGGCCGGGTTCACGGTACCGGGTACACACCACACTTTCAGGCGGCCGTCCTCAAGATACTCTGCACGAGTGACGTCGCAGATGTTCGCGTCGCGCGCATCCGAGAGTGCATCGGCAGAAACCATGGCGGGAAGCGTCATTGCGCAGGCTGCGAGAGCGACAATCATCTTTTTCATAATCAAACCCCTTTTGGCTGAACTTGCCCACGTTGTAGACCAGAACATACATCATTTCAACGCGTCCTGCGCGCCTGTCCACTGAAAAGCGGCACTTTTTCGCGCTTCAGGAAAAAAACGCCTAAGGCGCAAGCTGTCGCAGCCGAAGATATCCCAAATGGGGACCCGCCCATTGGCGGGACTGCCGGACGACACCGGCACGCTCTTCAACCCAGTAATCATTGACCACTTCACCACCTGAGCCGCTGCAACTCTGCCGCAAGTGGCGGGTCGGATAGCGTCGTTCGACGATCTCGACGGTCTCCGCCCCCAAGTCTTCCAGGTCACAGACCAACACCAGGCGCCGCGCCTCTTCGTCGCCGCCGCGAATCAACATCACATGCGCGCCCCCTCCCGAGGGACCGGGCTGGCCTCCGCTGACACGTATTTCGCTCGAGAGGATGTCGCCCCCCAGACCGCGGGTCGCCACCAGCACCCCGTTGCGCAGCGCCAAGGTGGAATTGTCCCCGGTTCGCCAGACGGTAACCTGCCCCGCAGCGCCTTCGTCCCGCTCCGCATTGACATAGAGATAGGCGGCCGCGCCGCGTGTCTCGAGCGTCACTTCCAGAGCCGGGCCATCCAATGCGTCAAGCTGCGCCCGGGTCACCGGCGGCAGACCTGTCTCCGCAGGGGAAATCCGCTGCCGGATCAGATCGCGCGTATTGGAAAACACCTGCACCTGCAACGGGGCTTCCTCGGTCCCGCTGGAACAGGCCGCAAGCAGGACGGCCAGAGCAAGAGACGCAAGTACCCTCATTCCCAGAACCCCGCCCATTGATCGGTCAGCGCCTTGTGATGGGCCTTGCGTACCTCGCCATAAAGCCGCCCCGGCACCGACAACCGCGCGCCGCCATCACGTTGGATCGGGCGAATCACCGTGCCCATGCTCTTGCGACTCGGCTTGCCCAGGAACCAGCCCAGCGGCATCGAGAAGCGGATCCCCTTGTCGAAGGACCCTTCGCCGAATTCGGCCGCCGAGACATTGGTGAGGGTAAAGAAAGCGCCCACCGACCAGCCATTGGCAAAGACCCGGTCCAGCGCGAATGTCGCGCCCACATCCCCGGCCAGGTAACGGCCGACATCGATCTGCCCATGCAGCCCGTTGTTGAAATCCATATAGGCCGAGGCATGGCCGGTGAAGACCTTGTAATCCTGGAAACCCAGCCTCTGGTTGTAATCCCGCTTGAGCGCGTAATTCAGTTCGACCCCCAGCGCCAACAGGCTGTTGACCGGTTTCCACAAAAGCTCGGTCGAAAGCCCGCCGTAAGCGTATTCGAAATAACCCGCCGTCACGCGCGCATAGAGATCCTCGCCCGGCTGCCAGTAGCGCGCCACATAAAGGTTGTTCAGCGTGGTGCCGTATTGCGCATAAAGCGCCTGGTCGGTGCGCACCGGCGGCAGGGCCGAGGGCGAGACCCGCCCATCCTTGAGGTTGCCCGCCAGCCGCTGGCGCAGCTTGCCAGAGATCACCCAGCCCGGCGCCGGCTGATAGGTAGCGCCGAAATCGACGCCAACGTCGATGCGGATCGGTTGTTGCGGGTCGAAATAGGCCGGCGCGAAATAGGGCGCGACCGACCAGCTGAAATCGGGATAAAGCTCGCGCCCGAACACCGCCGTCTCAGATGGCGGCCCCGCCGCCCCGATACCCGCCACGGCCAGGATCGCATCCGGTGCCTCGGGATCGAATTCCAGCGCTTCCAGATCCGAGCGCCGGATGGTGACCCGCGACAGGCTCAGCCCGCGCGACACCAGCACCAGATCAAAGGTCTCGACCGAGGGCGGCATGACCCGCGCCAGCGCCCGCGCCGCCCGGCCGATGGCAATCGCGTTCGACATGTAGCGCGTGTTGCGGAACCGAAGCTCAACCCGGTCGGCGCTGACGTCCAGGCTTTCCAGGATCAGCCCATCGTCCTTCAGGATCGGTCCCAGCAGCGAGCGCAAGAGCGGCGCCGGTTTCGCATCGGCCCAGGAGGTGCTCCAGGCCTCGGGGTTGGTGGCCCGATCGGGCCGTACCGCCACCGGCTGCGGCGCCGGCACGGTCATCGGCATCGGCGGTTGTTTCGGGTTCAGCTGGATCTGGGCGCTGAGACCGAATTCGGACCCATAAAGGTAATAGGCCCCCAGCCGGGTCCGGGGGCTGGCCTGCCATTCGACCCCGAAGTTCACCGGCGATTTCTTCTGGAACACCGAAGTGGTCTGGGTCTCGGTCACGTAATCGTCCGAGGAATACTCTAGCTTCAGCGCCCATTTCTCGTTCATCTGCCATTCAAGACCGCCGAACAGCGCCATCGGGCCGCGGAACCACTGGTCATAGGAGAGCTGTCCACCGGTATTGCTCGGATCATAGGGCGGCCGGGTGCCGAACCCGCCGAAGGAGCCGAAAGAGCCGAACCGCCCCCAGCCGAGACCTGCGCTCAGTTTCAGCCGCCCGGGCAGGCGCGAGGTGCCCAGCGGCGGCGTCTCAAATGTCTTGGTGGCCACCAGATATTCACCCGCATAGATGCCGGTGCCGGCGAAATCCTGGAGCCCCAGGGTGATCTGCGGACGATAGCGGCCTTCCTGCGCCAGCCGGAACCGCACGTCGAAACCGCGGTCGTAATAGGTGGGGAACCCGGCAAGGTTCCAGTTCCGGATCGAGTTGTAGCGGAAGCTCGCCGACATCCAGGGCGTTGGCTGGAAGGTCAACGTATAACGCCCCTGGCCGCCGAAATAGCTGATCGTGGTGGTGAACTGCCCTTCGGGCAGCATCTCGCCCGAGGGCATGTCGATCAGCCCCGGCACCCCATAAAAGTTCAGGCTGGGTTGTGGCACGATCCGGAAACGGGGCGTGTCCACCGCCTCCTGCGCCGAGGCACCTGCCGTGAATACCACCATGCAGAGCGCTGCGACCCATGCCCGCGCCCGACCCTGCCTGCATGTTGCGTTGCTCTTCAACCCAAGCGCCCCTGCCTGTCGTCCTCTGTCGCCCTTAGATCATGAAGCCGGGGCCGGGATCAATTACGTTGACCGGCCCCGCAGACCGGTCGTGAAAAAAACAGGGTCACGATGTCTTGCGATTGTCGTCCCAGACACTGTACCCCTCGACCCAGCGCAGGATGACCTGCCGGGCAGCAGACTCGTCGCTGGCCGCCAGCGCCTCGCGCAGACCGCGCAGCAGGGCGGCGACCTCGATTTCCGAAAGCTTGGCTTCCTGGGCACAGAAAATCTTCTGATGGCGGGTTCCGATCAGATCCCGGCTCAGGGTCAGTTCTTCCTCCAGCTTCTCGCCCGGCCGCAGACCGATGATTTCGATCTCGATATCGCCATCGGGATTGTCGGCATCACGCACCGCATAGCCGGCGCGCTGGATCACCTGGCGGGCCAGTTGCATGATCGGAACCGGCTCTCCCATGTCGAGCACGAAAACCTCGCCCCCGCGCGCCTCGGATCCGGCCTTGAGCACCAGTTGCACCGCCTCGCTGATGGTCATGAAATAGCGTTTGACCCGCGGATCGGTCACCGTGACCGGACCACCCCGGCTGATCTGATCCTGGAACAGGGGCACCACGGATCCGCTGGAGCCCAGCACATTGCCGAACCGGACCATGGCAAAGATGGTAGCGGCATAACGGGTGGCCAGATCCTGCACCACCAGTTCGGCCAGCCGCTTGCTGGCCCCCATCACATTGGTCGGGCGTACCGCCTTGTCCGAAGAGATCAGGATGAACCGCTCCACCCCCAGCACCGCCGCCTCGCGCGCCAGCGTCTGGGTTCCGAAAACATTGTTGGCCAGCCCGGCCAGCGGATTGGCTTCGACCAGGGGAACATGCTTGTAGGCGGCCGCATGCAATACGACCTGCACGCCATGATCGGTCAGCACCTTGCGCACCTGGCGCGGGTCGGTGACCGAGCCCAGCACCGGAACGATCTCGATCCCGGTATCCTCGGCCAACTGTTCCAGTTCCTGATGCACCAGATAGAGCGCCAGCTCGCTCAGCTCGTAAAGCACCAGCTTGGCCGGACGGCAGTTCAGGATCTGACGGCAGAGTTCCGATCCGATCGACCCACCCGCCCCCGAGACAAGAACCACCCGTCCCGCGTAACTGTCGCAATCCGCCTCCAGAGCGACCTTGCGGGCCGCACGGCCCAGGAAATTCTGAGGCGCCACCGGGGTCAGCTTGTCCACCAGCGCCTCTTCCCCGATCAGCTGGGCGAAGCTGGGCAACGCCTGCACCTCCAGCCCCATGGTCTGCAACCGCTTGATGATCTGGGCCTGTTTCGGCTGGCTCTGCGACGGCATCGCCAGCAATACCCGGCTGATCTCGCGAGCCTTGACGATCTCGGCGATGCGCGCCGGCGGATAGACCGGCAGGCCCATCAGCACCATGCCCTGGAGCGAGGTATTGTCATCGACAAAGGCCACCGGGTCGATGCGGTCATGCGCCTTCAGCGCCTGAGCCAGCTGGGTTCCGGTGGTTCCGGCCCCATAGATCAGCACCCGGCGCCGCGGCTGCGCCCGGCGGTATATGGCAAGAACGACCTGATACAGCACGACCCGGGCGGCCACGAGGAACAGGAAATAGCTGATCCCGAACATCACATGAGTGCCCGGCGGCAACTCTATCCCGCTTACCTCGGTGAGCAGGGCCGAAGCCCCTGCAAGCAGCAACGCCAGAACCGCTGTCATGCCGACGGCATGGCCCTCATAGGCATTGAGCTGGATATGAGGCAGGCCAAGCCAGAGCGACAGGCCCGCCGCCGCGGCCATCAGGTAGGGTTGAACCGGCGCCGTCTGGATCAGCGTCTCGATCGGCGTCGTCGGCAGGGATTGCAGCGTATAGGTGAACAGCAGGGCCAGCGGTATGAGCGCCAGATCAACGGCGATGAACACATATGCCTTTTGGCTGCGGCTCAGCGCACTGATCACTCTGAACATCTGGCCGCCCCCTTTTTCAAATACTTTGCGCAGGCAACACCGAGCCTTGCCCCGATTTCGAATACCGACCCTGCTCTACGCGGATGCGACGACCGCGCAACTGGAAAACTGCCTCAAAAACTCTGTTCCTGTTCCTATCGCAATTGCCCGGTTTTTCAAAATGCTGAATGACGGAAAACCGCCATGCCCCCTTCACTTGCGGGAATCCGCCGAAAGATGCGCCACTCTGCCGCAGAGAGGGCTTCGCCGATCAGCCCGAGTAGGCCCCGTTCTGATGCCAGCGCCAGGCGTCGGCGATCATCGTGGCCATGTTCGAGCGCGCCGGAGACCAGCCAAGCTCGTGCGACGCCCGCACCGAGCCCGAAACCAGCTTGGTGGCGTCCCCCGCCCGTCGCGGCCCCTCGCGCATCGGCACCGGCCGATTCGTCACCCCCCCGGCATGGTCCACCACCTCGCGTACCGAAAACCCGGTGCCGGTGCCCAGGTTGAACACCCGGCTGGGCTTGCCGCCCTCCAGCCATTTCAGCCCCAGCACATGGGCATCGACCAGATCCATCACATGCACATAGTCACGGATGCAGGTGCCGTCAGGCGTGTCGTAATCGGTGCCGTGGATGGTCAGCGCATCGCGCTTTCCGTCGATCGCATCCAGGATCAGCGGGATCAGATGCGTCTCGGGACGGTGAAACTCGCCCACCTCACCCTCGGGGTCGGCGCCTGCCACGTTGAAATAGCGGAAGATCACGTGCCGCAACCCGTGCGCCGCCTCGAAATCGCGCAGCATGTCCTCGATCGCGCGCTTGCTGGCGCCATAGGCGTTCAGCGGCAGTTGCGGCGTGTTCTCGTCCAGCACCACGTTGTCATGCTCGCCATAGGTGGCGCAGGTCGAGGAGAAGACGAAGTCCAGACACCCCGCATCCACCGACGCCTGGATCAGGTTCAGCGATCCGGTGACGTTGTTGGACCAGTAGCGGCCCGGCGCGGTCATCGCCTCGCCCACCTGGCTCAGCGCCGCGAAATGCATCACCGCGACAGGCCGATAAGCGGCAAAGACCTCGTCCAGCCGCGCCCGGTCCATCAGGTCGCCCTGTTCGAAGGGCCCGAATTTCACCGCGTCCTGCCAGCCGGTGACCAGGCTGTCATAGGTGACCGGGATATAGCCCGCACCGGCCAGAACCTTGCAGGCATGGGACCCGATATAACCGGCGCCCCCGGTGACCAATACATTGGGCATCAGTCGCGATCCCGCTTATTCCGCCGCTTTCGAAGTTTGCATGACCTCGCCCAGATACCGGTTCAGATCGTCCCGCAAATCCTCGCGCGCCAAGGCAAAGGCCACGGTCGCCTGCAGGAAACCCGCCTTGGAGCCGCAATCGAAACGCTGGCCGCGGAACCGGTAGCCATAGACCGGGGTGCCCGCCTCGATATCCTCGGCGATGGCGTCGGTCAGCTGGATCTCGCCACCGGCACCCTGTTTCATCTTGTTGAGATTGCGCAGCACCGAGGGACCCAGGATGTAGCGGCCGATCACCGCCAGGTTCGAGGGCGCGGTGCCCGGTTCGGGCTTTTCCACCATGCCCCGAGCGGACACCACCGACCCCATGTCATCGGCCACATCGAGTACGCCATAGGCGCTGGCCTTCTCCGGCGGCACCTCCATCGCGGCAACCATGTTGCCGCCGGTCTCGGCATAGGCCTCGACCATCTGTTGCAGACAGGGTTTCTCGGCCGCGATCACGTCATCGGGCAGCATCACCGCAAAGGGCTCGTTGCCGATCAGACGGCGGGCACACCAGACCGCGTGCCCCAGCCCCAGCGCCTTGTGCTGGCGGATATAGGCGATGGCGCCGCTATCCATGTTGGTCGTCTTGAGGATATCGAGGAGATCGGTCTTGCCCTTCTTGCGCAGCTCCTGCTCAAGCACCGGGTTGTGGTCGAAATAATCCTCGAGAGCCGATTTCCCACGCGAGGTGACGAAAATGAATTCTTTGATCCCGGCGGCGCGCGCCTCGTCGATGGCGTATTGCACCAGCGGCCGGTCGACTAGGGTCATGATCTCCTTCGGCACAGACTTAGTCGCGGGAAGGAAGCGCGTTCCTAGGCCTGCGACCGGGAAAATGGCTTTCGTAACCTTACGCATCATAATCCATCCTCATACAAAACAGCAATTTAGAACCCTCGGGACCAGTCCTTCTCCTGATACGCTGGAACCCCATGAAAACGCAATGCCGTCAGATAGATTGTATATGTCTGAAAGAGAATGACCCAATACCCCAAGGTTTGTTCGCAATCATCTCCGAAACAGGTTCCCGATGGTCTGGAACACCAAGTCGAAATCGTAGCACATGTTCTGGTGGCGCTGATAGATGAGGTCCAGCCGCGCCTTGGCGGGCACGCAGGTCCGGGAGTAGACCCTGTCGGTCTCCTCGGGCGAGGCGCAGCGCTCCAGCAAGGCCGCCTCGTGCTTGTGATAGATGATCGAGGCAAGCCCGGTGACACCGGGCCGCGACTTCAGCACCTTGCCATAGATCTCAGGATAGCGTTCGACATATTGCCGGAGCGGCGGGCGCGGCCCGACAAAACTCAGGTCACCCCTCAGGATGTTCCAAAGCTGCGGAAACTCGTCGAGCCGTTTTGACCGCAGCCAGGCGCCGGTGGGCGTGATCCGCGCGCTCTTGTCGCCGCCCGAAACGCCGCTGTCGGTGTCGACCACGGTCATCGTCCTGAGCTTCCACAGCATGAAGGGTTCATCCACCCCCTTCATCCGCTCGGCCACGTAGAAGATCGGGCGCCCCTCCTTGATCAGCAGCCAGATCAGCAGGCCCAGCAGGATCGGTCCCAGCACCACCACCAGAAGCGAGGCAAAGAACAGGTCGAACAGGCGTTTGCTCCAGGTCATGATCTCTCTTGTCCTTCCGCCAGATAGGGCCTTATCCGCTGCCAGTCCGCGACCATGCCGGCCGGGTCGGATGGCGAAGCGCCCACAGGGCTTAGGGCAGCCAGGCGGGTGGTGTCCAGTTCCACCTGCGCGATGACATCGGCGGGGGCGGGGCGCGGATGCCAGTCGAGCCCGGCCGCATCCAGCAGATCGCCCATTGCCACGGTGCCGGGGCTGGCGATGTTCAGGACAGCGGGCAGCTCGGGCGCCGCCGCCACTGCGGCCAAAGCCGCGGCCAGACCGGACAGGCCGATGTAACTGCGCCGGGGCGTACCGCCACCGGGCAGCACATCCAGCGCGAATCCCGCGCGCCAGCCCCCCAGAATAGCGTCCAATCCTGCGATATTGCCAATCCTGAGCGATGTCAGCCCGACGCCCAGATCAGCGGCCAGCGCCGCGCCCTGTGTCTCCATCCGGGCCTTGGCCTGGCCATAGGGATGGACGGGCGCGGGCGGCAAATCCTCGCCCAACAGACCCGGCCGGTTGCCGTAAACCGCCGCCGACGAGGCCAGCAGCACCCGTGCGCCCGAGGCCGCGCCGGCACGAATCGCCGCCTCGGCCAGCCGCAGGTTGTCGTCGAAATCGGCCCCGCGCGCCGCCTGCCCATGGGTCACCCCTGCCAGACACAGGATCACCGCCCGGCCCCGCGCGGCCTGCTCACCTGCGGCCATATCGCGCAACGGATCGTATATCACCCAATGCCCCTCAGCCGCGGACGGGCGGTATCGACCCTGCCACAGCACCTTGTCCCCCTGCCCCGCCCAGCAATGGCGCAGCACCCGGCCGATACGGCCGGTGGCTCCGAGAACCAGAAGGGCGGGAAATGACATAACACTCTTTGTTCAGGTTGACGGGTTGTCCTACGCCAGTATCTTGCGGACACCAAAAATCAAGGCGTTTTCCCGACAGGCGGTATTCATGCGGCACCTTATGATCCTTCTCCTCCTGGCCAGCATCGGCCTGCTGCCCGCCGCCTGCTCACGCAGCCGGCTGCCCGGCGGTGCCCCGGTCAGCGAAGAGATCCTGAAACAGGCCGACTCGGAAAACGCCGATTTCGCGCTCTACACGGTCAATCGCGCCTTTTTGCCGACCGTTTCGCAATGGCCGCCCACCGGCAAGCAGGAGAACCTGCGCTGGATCGGCTCCAGCCAGGGCGCCAAGACCCAGATCATCCAGCCCGGCGACAAGCTGACGCTGCGGATCTGGGACAGCAGCGACAATTCGCTGCTGACCTCGGTCGAACAGAAGATGGTGCAGTTGCAGGATGTGACCGTGGCCGCCAACGGCTCGATCTTCATGCCCTATGTCGGCAATATCAGCGTCATCGGCCTGACCCCGGACCTGGCACGCGAGAACCTGCAAGCGGCGCTGGAGGCGATCGTGCCCTCGGCGCAGCTCCAGCTCGACATGCGCGAGGGGCGCAACAACTCGGTCGATCTGGTCAGCGGCGTGGCCCGGCCGGGCACCTATCCGATGCCCGACCGCAACTATACGGTGATGGGCCTGATCTCGGCAGGCGGCGGGCTCAGCCCGACGCTCAACAACCCCCAGATCAGGCTGGTGCGCGGCAGCGCGATCTATGGCACCTCGGTCGATGCCCTGCTGAACAATCCAAACTACGACACGCTGCTCAGGGGCGGCGACCGGGTCTTTGTCGAAGAGGACGAGCGCTATTTCCTCTCCTTCGGCGCCACCGGTCGCGAGGCGCTGCATATCTTCACCAAGGACAAGCTGTCGGCGATGGACGCGGTGTCGATCTCGGGCGGGTTGCAGGATAACAAGGCCGACCCCAAGGGCATTCTGGTGCTGCGCGAATACCCCTCGTCGGCGGTAGCGGCCGGTAATCGCGGTCCGCGTCACATGCGGGTGGTGTTCTCGCTGGATCTGACCACGGCAGACGGACTGTTTTCGGCGCGCCAGTTCCAGATCAACCCCGATGACCTGGTCATCGCCACGGAATCGCCGATCAACGACGTGCTGACCGTGTCAAATATTATCGGTAACTTCGTCGGCGTCTTCAACGCCACCACCCGGATCGGCAACTGATCCGGACGGACCCGGGTCAGGCCGGCAGCGGGATTTGCCTGTCTGCCGGCACCAGGCTGTTCATCTGCCGGATATGTTCCGGCAGGCAGCGGGTGAGAAAGTCGTATTTGCCCACCACATGCGCCCGGGCGGCCGGGCCCAGATGGGCATAGGCGCCGGGATCGGCCAACACGTCGACCACCTGATCGGCGAGCGCGTCCGGGTCGAAGAAATCCACCAGCATCCCGGTTTCACCATGGCTCAGCGCCTCGCGCACCGAAGGCACGTCCGAGGCCACGATGGTGGCCTGCATCGCCATCGATTCCAAAAGCGACCAGCTGAGCACGAAGGGCATGGTCAGATGCAGGTGGCAGCGGCTGATCTGTACCACCTGGCAATAGGCCGAATAAGGCACCCGGCCCAGGAAATGCACCCGGTTCCAGTCGACCCGGTCGCCCAGTTTCTCGGTCAGTTCCGCGCGCAGCCCCTTGGGATGCTTGCTGCGTCGCCCGTAAGAGACATCATCGCCCCCCACCACCAGCACCCGGGCCTGTGGACGCGCCGCGAGAATTTTCGGCAGCGCCGCCATGAAGACATGAAACCCGCGCGCATGTTCGAGATTGCGCGCCAGATAGGTAAAGACCTCGTCCTGCCGCGTGAGCGGCCGGTCAAGCCGACCCAGGTTCAGCGACACATCCGGATCGGGGCCCAGCCGGTCGGTGCGGATACCGTCATGGCAGGTATAGAACTTGTCGTGGAAACTGGCCGGAAAGGTCTGTTTCTGCCATTCGGTCGGCACATGGCCCAGATCCACATGCTGGATCGCGGCATAGGGCACCGCGTTGCGCGCCTCCATCAGGAACGGCATGTGATCCGAGACCGGCTCATCGGGATCGAACCCCACCAGCCCGCCGGTGGCGTTGTAGAAATACTCGAAGAACCCCAGGATCGGCACATCCGGCCAGATCTGCTTCATGAACAGAAGCTCGCCCCAGCCGGTATGGCCCAGGATCAGATCGGGTCGGAACCCGTCCCGGCCCAGCTCGCGGGCTGCCATGGCGGCGCCGAACCCGGCGCCGGTGGCCTCTTCCCAGACCTTGGACAGGCCATAGGCCTTGTCAGCCGCCTTATGATGCGCCGCATAGATCCGGGTGGTGACCCCGGCGATCTGCGGCGCATCCTTGCGCTGGGTCAGAAAGACGATGCGATGCCCCCCCTGCGCCACCAGCCACATCAGCAGCTCCCGGTATTGCCCGGGCATATTCTGGTGAACGAAGAGGATGTTCATCGGCGCCCTCCCGGAAAATCAGTGCAGCAACCCCTTGAGATACGCACCATATCCGTTCTTCTTGAACAGATCCGCGCGCTCGGCCAGCGCTTCGGTCGAAATCCAGCCATGCTGATAGGCGATCTCCTCCAGACAGCCGGTTTGCAGGCCCTGGCGTTTTTCCAGCGTGCGCACGAAGTTGCCCGCATCCAGCAGCGACCCATGGGTGCCGGTATCCAGCCAGGCATAACCACGGCCCATGCGTTTTACCCGCAGCTGCTCCTCGTTGAGGTACATCTCCAGAAGCGTGGTGATCTCGACCTCGCCCCGGGGCGAGGGCTTGACCTCGCGGGCCCGTGCCGAGGCAGTGCCATCAAGGAAATAGAGACCGGTCACGGCATAGTTCGACGGAGGCACCTCGGGCTTCTCGATAATCGCGCGGGCCTTGCCGGTGGCGTCGAAATCCACCACCCCATAACGTTCAGGATCCGAGACGTGATAGCCAAAGACGGTACCGCCGACCTCTTCCTTGTCGGCCGCCGACAGCAGTTGCGGCAGGCCGTGACCGAAAAAGATGTTATCGCCCAGAACCATCGCGCTGGGGGCGCCGGCCAGGAAATCCTCGGCCAGGATATAGGCCTGCGCCAGGCCGTCGGGGCTGGGTTGCACCACATAGCTCAGCGACAGGCCCCACTGGCTGCCATCCCCCAGGGTGCGCATGAACTGGTCCTGGTCCTGCGGCGTGGTGATGATGCAGATCTCGCGGATGCCCGCCAGCATCAGCACGCTGAGCGGATAGTAGATCATCGGCTTGTCGTAAATCGGCAGCAGTTGCTTGGAGACCCCCATGGTGATCGGATAAAGCCGGGTGCCGCTGCCGCCGGCCAAGATGATGCCCTTGCGATTGCTCATGCCTTGTCTTTCAACCTCTTGGAATATGTCGCCTTGTTCAGGCCCTAATAAGGAAATTCAGTCTTGTTTCAATGCGCCGAGATCAGCCAGAATCTCGGTCAGCCCGGCGCGCCAGTCGGGCCGGGGCAGGCCAAAGGCCGCCTCGGTGGCCGAATTGTCCATGCGCGAGTTGAACGGGCGCTTGGCCGGGGTGGGATAGTCCGAACTGGGAATATCGACCACCTCGCAGGTGATCCCGGCCTGGGCAAAGATTTCGCGTGCGAAATCGGCCCAGCTGACATCCGGCCCGCCCGAGACGTGATAGGTGCCCGATTTCGACGGATCCGCCACCAGCTGCCGGGCCGCCGCCAGGCAAGCATCGGCGAGCGCCGCCGCCGGGGTCGGGCCGCCCACCTGATCGGCCACGATGGTCAGCCGGTCGCGCTCGGCCCCCAGTTTCAGCATGGTCTTGATGAAGTTGTGACCATGGGACGACACCACCCACGATGTGCGCAGGATCGCGTGCACGCCACCGGCGGCGCGGACCGCGGTCTCGCCATTCAGCTTGGTGCGGCCATAGGCCCCCAGCGGCTCGGTCGGGGCATCGACGGCAAAGGGCTGGTCGCCCGAGCCGTCGAACACGTAATCGGTCGAGACCTGCACGAAGGGCAGCCCCCGTGCCGCCGCCGCCCGCGCCAGCGCGCCCGGCGTGGTGGCGTTGATCTGCTCGGCCAGGGCCTCGTCCTCTTCGGCCTTGTCGACAGCGGTATAGGCCACCGCATTGATCACCGCCTCCGCATCAGTGGCTTCGACAAAGGCGACGCAGGCGTCAGGGTTGGTAAAATCGGCAACATCCAGCCCGCGGATCTCGAGCTCTGCATCGCCGGCGCGGCGGATCAGTTCCTGACCCAGCTGACCGATCTCTCCGAATACCAGGATCTTCATGCCTTCACCCCCAATCGCTGGCCGACACCTTCACGGTTCTGCAACGCGCGCCACCAGTCCTCGTTGTCGAGATACCACTCAACCGTGCGGCGCAGCCCCTCCTCGACGGTGACGCTGGGCCGCCAGCCTAGTTCCTCGCGGATGCGGGTCGGGTCGATGGCATAGCGGGCATCATGTCCGGGACGGTCGGTGACAAAGGTGATCTGCTCGGCATAGGCCTTGCCATCGGCGCGCGGGCGCAGGTCGTCCAGGATGCCGCAGAGCGTGTTCACCAGTTCCAGGTTGGTACGCTCGTTCTCGCCACCAATGTTGTAGGAGCGGCCCACCGCCCCCTTCTGCACCACCAGCAAAAGCGCGTCGGCATGATCCTCGACATAGAGCCAGTCGCGGATGTTCGAGCCGTCGCCATAGATCGGCAGCGGCTTGCCCGCCAGCGCGTTCAGGATGATCACCGGGATCAGCTTTTCGGGGAAGTGATAGGGGCCGTAATTGTTGGAACAATTGGTCAGCACCACCGGCAGGCCATAGGTCTCGTGCCAGGCGCGCACCAGGTGGTCGGAACTGGCCTTGGAGGCCGAATAGGGGCTGCGCGGATCATAGGCGGTGTCTTCGGTGAACATCACCGCCGGATCGGCAGGCAGGCTGCCATAGACCTCGTCGGTCGAAATGTGATGGAACCGGAAACCCGCGGGCTTGCCCGCCTGCATCCAGTACTTGCGCGCCGCCTCCAGCATATTGAACGTACCGGTGATATTGGTCTCGATGAAATCACCCGGCCCGTCGATCGACCGGTCCACATGGCTTTCGGCGGCCAGGTGCATCACCGCGTCGGGCCTGTGTTCGGCAAAGACGGCATCCAGCGCCGCGCGGTCGCGGATATCGGCCCGGACAAAACCGTAACCGGGATGCCCGGCCACGCTGGCCACATTGTCGAGACAGGCGGCATAGGTCAGCGCGTCGAGGTTGACGACCTGGTGACCATCCCGGATCGCGTTCCGCACAACGGCGGACCCGATGAAGCCCGCGCCCCCGGTTATCAGCAGTTTCATCTGTTCTTATCCTTCCCAGACAAAGGGGCTGTCAAAATCAGCCAGAGCGGGCGCGGCGGCATCCTTGGGGCTCAGAACCGGGTCGCCATCGAATTCCCAGGCGATGCCGCAACTGTCCCAGCGCACCGCGCCATCACATTCCGGCGCATAATAATCGGTGCATTTATAGCAGATCTCGGTGTTAGGCGCGCGGGTGACAAACCCGTGCAGGAACCCCTTTGGCACCAGCAGTTGCTTGCCATTCTCGGCGGTCAGTTCAACCCCGACCCATTGGCCATAGGTCGGGCTGCCCTTGCGGATATCGACCGCGACGTCAAACAGCGCCCCCTGGCCACAGCGCACCAGCTTGTCCTGGGCCGCGGGCGGGCTCTGGAAGTGCAGCCCCCGGATGGTGCCCACCTGGGCAGACATCGAATGGTTATCCTGCACGAAATCCAGCGTGATCCCTTGCTCGGCCAGAACCTTGCGGTTCCAGCTTTCGCTGAAGAATCCACGGTCGTCGCCAAATCGCTTTGGGGTCAATATCTTCACCCCGGGCAACTTTGTCTCTTCTATCTGCATGGTCTTCCAAATGTTGTCCTGAAACTCTGCCCCACTTACCAAGCCTGCTCCGGGCTGTCACCGGGGCTGGTCGACAAAAATCCCGAACCGGCCTCAAAACAGCATCTATTTCAGACCTGACCGCTTTCTGACCCACCCCAGAAAGGCCCCGTCCGGCCTTCTGAGGCGCGGCGCCCCCGACCGGGCCCAGACCCCGCGCCATTCCGCCTCGAGCGCATAGACATCCTGGCCCGGCATAAGGGCGCGCGCATCCTCCAGCGCCTGGGTGCTCAGGACCGGCGGATGGATGTCGCCATCGATCAACCCGCCGCGCGGGGCAAAGCGGATCAGGTCGCCCGGTTCCTCGGTCATCTCGTAATCGGGCAGATGGCCGGCCTCGATCATGTCGCGCAGCATCTTGCGGAACACCCGGCGCGGCGAGGCCGAGCCCGATTTCTTCAAGAGCGTGTCGACCGAGACGGTCCAGGCCGGCTGGCGGCCGCAATGTTTGCGCGCCAGTTCATAGATGCGCCGCTCGAGCGGTTTGCGCAGGCGGAAGTAATCGCGGCTGAGCGTCAGCACCGATTTCGACAGCACCGCGCGATACAGCCAGTCGGACAGCGTCACCGCCACGCTGACCATGCGCCCGCCCCGGGTCTTGCGCACGATCTCCCAGCTTTCGATCAGGCCGAACCCGGTGGTGGTCTCGACCTCGCCGGTGACGATATTGGTGGTGATGCGGGTGCCCGCCAGCCGCTCGAACGCCTCGCGCAGGCGGCGATAGGCATCGCCTGAGGTCTCGCGATTGGTGGCGATCAGCAGGTCATGCGCCTTGAGCTGCACCGTGCGGCTGACCCGGCGGCCCACGTTCAGCGCCGCCATCAGCTGGCTGATGCAGAAGATCAGGATATCCTTGTCATGGATGGTGGCCAGCCCCCGCATGCTGGGGGTGACGGTGATCTCGGTGCCATTATGGTCGTATTGCAGGATGCGCCGGTCGGGCCGGGTCGCCAGCGAGAACAGCGGATGTTCCATGCTGGCGATATCATCCTTGGGGATCGCATCGAAGATGTCGCAGACGAAGAAATCGCCCTGCTGATGACGATCGGGCAAAAGCCCCGCGCCCATTGCTGTCACTGCCCTGCTCATGGCCCTGCCTTCGGTGCCTGTTCTGCGGTCGGTATCCGACTCGTTTTCTTTCGTGGTTTTAGTGACACCACCCTAGAGTTATCCACAAGCCCGCACAACGGGGGTTCGGAGTCACCTGATCGGGGGTTCAGAGTCACTCTTTCGGGGGTTCAGAGTCGCCTCTACCCAGAGATTTTATGTTTTCCCTTTGTTTCAAAAGGGAAAATCCCTGGACCGAGGTTCCGTAACATATAAATAACACAAATCTAACAAGACAAAAAAATCGCCAGCCCAGCGAAAGTGCGGTAAAACAGCCGCACCACCCCCTTAATTTGCTTAGAAAATCTGCGCGACATGCGCCTTTTTCTTCCATGTGCCGCCTTTTTCGGTATCATGGAGAAAACACAGCACATTGAGCAGATTTCCCATGTCCAAGGACAACACACCCCTGCCCCCCTATTTCAACATCGACCCGGACGCAGCACTGGCCGAGCTGGATTTACCCACAGGTACCCATGGCTTTGCCGCCATTGCCGAGGCCTGCACCCGCGGCCGCGCCGATCTGGCCAGCCGGGGCATGAACGAAGAAGGGCGCAAGACGCTGCGCCTGTTTTCCACCTGGGAGATCACCCGCTATCTGATCCCGGTGGCCCAGGCCCATTTCCGCCGCGTGCTGAAGCAGAATCCGGACCTGCCGCAGGGCCGCTCGGAAACCGAGGGCGGCGCCAAGTGGTTCACACTGGACGAGGTGCTGCGCCTGCGCGCGCATTTCGGGGCGCAGGGATCGAAGGCCAAGAACTATCTGCCCTACCGCCCCGCCGGCCAGCCCGCGAAACTGGTGGCGGTGGCCAACTTCAAGGGCGGCGTCGGCAAGACCAGCACGGCGGCGCATCTGGCCATGTCGGCGGCGCTGGATGGTTATCGGGTGCTGGTGATCGACCTCGACAGCCAGGGCTCGATGACCTCGATCTTTGGCGGCCGGGTCGAGGATGAATGGCAAACCGCCTTTCCGCTGCTGGCGCGTCACTACGGCGAGTATCTGCGGATCGAGAACCAGCGCCGGCTGGACCGGGGCGACGCGCCCCAGCCGCTGGACGAGGCGCTGAGCGCTGCCATGAAGATGACCGCGCGGGATGTGATCCAGTCCACCCACTGGCCCAATATCGACCTGATCGGCGCACAGCTGAACCTTTACTGGGCCGAGTTCCAGATCCCGGTCTGGCGCATGGCCGCGCGCGGATGGAAGCTGTGGGACGCGCTGACCGACCGGCTTGAGGCTGACGGTGTGCTGGACGACTATGACCTGGTCTTCATCGACACGCCGCCCGCGCTGGGGTACCTCACCATCAACGGGCTGGCGGCGGCGGATATCCTGCTGGTGCCGCTGGGCGCCTCGTTCCTGGAGTTCGATTCCACCGGACGCTTCTTTGACATGCTGCATTCGACTTTCGCCAGTATCGAGGATGGAGAGAACATGGCCGCCCGCGCGCTGGGACGCCCCGAGATGGCGTTCGAATGGGATGCGGTACGCGCGGTGGTCACCCGGTTCGACGGCGCGCAGCAGGGCGAGCTTTCGGCTCTGATGCAGGCTTATCTGGGTAAGACGCTGTCGCCGCACCGGCAGGATTTCACCGCCCTGATCGGTCAGGCAGGCGAACGGGTGCATGGCATCTACGAGGCCGATTACCGCGATTTCAACCGCGAAACCTATGCTCGCGGGCGCGAGACCTTTGATGCCACTTACGCGGCATTCAAGCGGCTGTTGCTGGGGGTCTGGCGGCGCGACGAACTGGCCGCGCAGGCGGCAGCGGAATAACAGGGCCTAACAAGGGCAATCCGGAGGTAGAGATGGCAAAACGCAAGCGACTGAGCCCGGCACAACCGGTTTTCATGGATGGGCCCGTGCCCGGACAGCGGGCGCCCGAGACCAAGTCGATGCCACTGGGCGCGGGGCAGGCGCCGATTGCCCAGGTGGCGGGCGATGCCTCGGCCCGGGCGGCGCTGGACGAGATGAGCCAGGCCATGGCCGCGGCGCGGTCCCAGGGCCGGATGATCGAGCTGTTGCCGCTTGATGTGATCGACGAACGCCACCTGGTCCGTGACCGGCTGGAGCAGAACGAAGAGGAAATGACCGCGCTGCTCGACAGTTTGCGCGCACGCGGCCAGCAGATGCCGGTCGAGGTGGTCCCCCTGCCCGATCCCGCCGGCGGGCGCACCCATGGCCTGATCTCGGGCTGGCGGCGACTGACCGCGCTGCGCAGGCTCTACAAAGAGACTTTAGACCCTAAATTCGCTACCGTGCGTGCCATGGTGATCGCCCCCGAGACCGCGCAGGACGCCTATGTCGCGATGGTCGAGGAAAACGAGATCCGGGTGAACCTCAGCCATTACGAGCGCGCCCGGATCGCGGTGCGCGCGATGAAGGAGGGTGTCTATCCCAATCAGCGCGCCGCCTTGCAGGGGCTGTTTGGCAATACCACCCGCTCGCGCCGCTCCAAAATCGGGACCTTCATCCTGCTGGTCGAGGCATTCGACGCGGTGCTCTACTTCCCTTCGGCAATTTCCGAGAAGCTGGGCCTGGCGCTGGCGCGGGAAATGGTGCGCGACCCAGGCTTTACCGATCAGCTCAAGACCCGATTGCAAGATAGCCCCCGCGACAGCGCCCCGGCCGAAATGCGCATCCTGGCCCAAGCCCTGACCGAGCGCCAGGCACCACCGCCACCGCTAGCCGATCCCGAACCGCCGGCCCGCCCCCGGTTACGCTCGACCGCGCAGAACCCGGCCGCCGGCGAGCGGATCGTCACCCAGGTGACGCAGGGCATCGAAATGCGCTTTACTCCGGATCAGGGTCGCATCGAACTGGTGGGCGATGGGGTCTCCGAGCGGTTGGCCGAGATGCTGGAAGATTGGCTCAAATCCCTTTGATAGGGTCTTTCCTTTTGCTTCAAATATCCCGGGGGAGCCACGCTTCACGCTTAGATGTTTCGCGTGCGAAACGTTTCGCTAACCAATCGGCCTAGCGGCCAACCCCGATATACCGTTCGAACCCGGCCTTGCGAGCGGCTTTTTCCGAGTAGATGTTGCGCAGGTCGACCATACGCGGCGTTTCCATCTTGCGGGCCATCTGCTTGAGGTCGAGGGCGCGGAACTCGTTCCATTCGGTCAGCAGCACCACCAGATCGGCCTTGCGAGCGGCCTGATAGGGATCGTCCATCCATTTGACCCCTGGCAGAAGCGCCTCGCCCTCGGCCTCGCCTTGCGGATTGACCACCCGCACCCGGGCGCCGCTCCCGACCAGGGTCGGCACGATGGTGAGCGACGGAGACTCGCGCATGTCGTCGGTATTGGGTTTGAAGGTTACCCCTAGCACCGCGATGGTCTTGCCGTTGAAGCTGCCGTTCAGCGCGTCGCGGATCTTCTCGATCATGCGTTGCTTGATCTCGTCATTGACCCGGATCACCGTTTCGGTGATCCGCATCGGAAAGGCATGATCCTGCCCGATCCGCGCCAGCGCCGCAGTATCCTTGGGAAAGCACGAGCCACCGTAGCCGGGGCCGCCGTGCAGGAACTTGTTGCCGATCCGGCCATCCAGCCCATCCCGCGTGCCACTTCTTTGACATCGGCGCCGACCCGTTCGCACAGGCCCGCCACCTCGTTGATGAAGGTGATCTTGGTTGCGAGAAAGGCGTTGGCGGCGTACTTGATCATCTCGGCGCTTTCCAGGTCGGTGGTCAGAATCGGAAAGTCGCGCAGATAGAGTAGCTGGTAGATTTCGGCCATGACCTCGGCGGCGCGGGCGTTCTGTACACCCACCACCACCCGGTCGGGTTTCATGAAATCCTCGATTGCCGTGCCCTCGCGCAGGAACTTCGGGTTCGAGGCGACGTCGATTCCGGCTTGGGGGTTGGTCTTTGAGATGGTCTGCTTGACCTGCCGGTTGGTGCCCACCGGCACGGTGGATTTGGTCACCACCGCCGCATAGCCGGTGAGGGCCTGCGCGATCTCTTAGGCGGCGGTCATCACATAGGTCAGATCCGCCTGGCCATCACCACGCCGGGTGGGGGTGCCCACGGCGATAAACACCGCCGCGGCCCCGTCCACCGCGGCGGCCAGATCGGTGGTGAAGCTCAGCCGCCCGGCGGCCACGTTCCGCGCCATCAGCGCATCAAGGCCAGGCTCATAGATCGGCACCTCGCCGGTATTCAGCTTGCCGATCTTTTTCGCGTCCTTGTCGACGCAAATCACGTCATGTCCGAAATCGGAAAATCAGATGCCGGAGACCAGACCCACATAGCCGGTTCCGATCATGGCGATCCGCATAACCCCTACCTCTCTTGTCGTGCCGGGCTGCTCTTCCGGCCTGTTCACAATCGGTGGATCCGCCGCGCGTTGCACGTCTCTTTGGCGCGAGATCAGATCCGGTAATATGTGCGATACCAGTCGACGAAATGCTGCATGCCGGTGGCCAGCGGCGTGTCCATCCCGGCGCCGGTCAGGTCGCGCAACAGCCGGGTTTCGGCCCAGGTGGCGGGCACGTCGCCGGGCTGCATTGGCAGCATCCGCATCCGGGCCGGGCGGTCGCAGGCTGTTTCGATGGCGCGGATGAACGCCATCAGTTCGACAGGCTGGCTGGCGCCGATATTGACCACCCGAAAGGGTGCCACCGGGCTGAGACTGTCATGATCGCCCACCGGCGCCGTGCCGGGCACGGCCTCGGCCAGGCCCAGGATGGCGCTGACCAGATCGTCGATATAGGTGAAGTCCCGCCGCATCCGGCCGTTGTTGTAGACGTCGATCGTCTCGCCGCTCAGGATGGCGCGGGTGAACTTGAAATAAGCCATGTCGGGTCGGCCCCAGGGGCCGTAGACGGTGAAGAAGCGGAACATCGTCACTGGCATGCCAAAGAGATGGGCATAGGAATGCGCCATCGCCTCGTTCGCCTTCTTGGTGGCGGCGTAAAAAGACATCTGGCTGTCGGCCTTGTCGGTCTCGGCATAGGGCATCGCGGTATTGGCGCCATAGACCGAGCTGGTCGAGGCCAGCAGCATATGTTCGGGGGGATGGGCGCGGGCCGCCTCGAGCAACTCGTAGGTGCCCATGAGGTTTGCCTCGACATAATCGCGCGGCGCCTCGATCGAATGGCGCACGCCCGCCTGGGCGGCCAGGTGGAACACGCGGGTCGGGCGATGGGCGGCGAAGAGATCTGTCAGCAGGCCGGGGGTTTCCAGCTTGCCCGTCACCGGCAGGAACCCTTCTTGCCGCTCAAGCATCGCCAACCTGCGCCGTTTCAGTTCGGGGTCATAGTACGCGTTTAGGGAATCCAGTCCGATCACGCGCCATCCTGCCTGCAACAGGTGCAAGCTCAGGTGGTATCCGATGAAGCCGGCCGCGCCGGTGACGAGGGCTGTTTGCATGGGGGGATGCCTAAACACTTGCGCGCGCTGCTGCAAATCATTTGCGTATTGGGGGATGGTTGTTCCTGTAAGCGAGATGTCGGTAACGCAGGCCGGTCCCAAAAGACGCGACGGTTTCTACCAAGTGCCCCTGCCTGTATCGTTGCGCAACCGTAGTCGAGTGCCTATCAATCGCTCAGACCGATCTGGACGCCATCAGAGTTGCATCCGAAAGCGATGCCGAAGCGCTGCTGGACCTGTATCAGCACCTGACGCCGGACGGTGAAAGATGCCCGGCTGATCAGGCCAGGGGCCTCATCGCCGATATCGGGAAGTAGGTGGGGAGTGCGACGCTGGTCGGTGAAACCGGCGGTCTGATCGCAACGAGCTGCACCCTGATTGTCATCCCGAACCTGACGAGAGGTGGAACGCCTTATGCCCTGATCGAAAACGTTGTCACGTTTCCGTCGCATCGCGGCAAGCGGTTCGGAACGCTGGTCCTGTACGCGGCGACAGAGCGCGCCTGGCAGCATGGCAGCTACAGGGTGATGCTGAGCACAGGGCCCAAGACCTGCTCGACGCTGGCCTTTTACAAGCGGGTAGGGCTTGAACAGCCCGGAACAGGTTTCCCAAAGCGGTGTGTCGCTTCCCGACCGGATTAGGTAGCAACAGGAGCGTGCCGCCAGGGCCGCGCAATCTCCGTTCCATCAACGGTCGCGTCCTGCCAATGTGGCGAAGGCACAGGTCGGGCCTGCCCGGATCTGTGGAAGATTATCCGTGAAAACCGAAACTATTTTGACCGGGTCCCCGGTGGACCGGTCTCTGACCCGCGGTCCTTCCGCGCTAAAATTTGCTATATCCTAAAAAAACATGATAAGTGAAAGTTATCGGGCATAATTTTGATTGTACTATTATCACCATGTAATGTTCAAAATGATATGAAAATGGTCTTTGATGGCTCAAAAGCCAGATATATATAGTAATTTTTGAACTGGTTCGAAAGCTGTCCGGGCTTTGAAAGCGAAGGACTTGTGTTTTGGACATGGCATTTCGTGTTTGTGCGGAATAGCTTCGTCCCGGATCGCGAGAATGAGAAGACAAGATGAAGAAAGCCCTGATCACAGGTGTTACGGGACAGGACGGCTCTTACTTGGCGGAATTCCTGCTGGAAAAGGGGTATGAGGTGCATGGCATCAAGCGCCGGGCCTCGTTGTTCAATACCCAACGGGTCGATCACATCTATCAGGACCCGCATACCGATCATGCGCGGTTCCGGCTGCATTACGGGGACCTGACGGACTCTTCGAACCTGACCCGGATCATCCAGGAAGTGCAGCCCGACGAGGTCTATAACCTTGGTGCCCAGTCCCATGTGGCGGTCAGTTTCGAGGCGCCGGAATACACCGCCGACGTGGATGCGATCGGGACCCTGCGCCTTCTGGAGGCGATCCGCTTTCTTGGTCTCGAGGGAAAAACCCGCTTCTACCAGGCGTCGACCTCGGAGCTTTACGGGCAGGTCGCAGAGACCCCGCAGAAGGAAACCACCCCGTTCCATCCGCGCTCGCCCTATGCGGTGGCCAAGATGTATGCCTATTGGATCACGGTGAACTATCGCGAGGCCTATGGCATCTATGCCTGCAACGGCATCCTGTTCAACCACGAGAGCCCGCGCCGGGGTGAGACATTCGTCACCCGCAAGATCACCCGCGGCCTGGCCAATATCGCCCAGGGGCTCGAGGACTGTCTGTACATGGGCAATATCGACAGTCTGCGCGACTGGGGCCATGCCAAGGATTACGTGCGCATGCAGTGGATGATGCTGCAACAGGATGCGCCCGAGGATTTTGTGATCGCAACCGGCGTGCAGTATTCGGTGCGCGAGTTCATCATCTGGTCGGCGGTCGAGCTCGGGATCACGCTGGCGTTTTCGGGCGCGGGCGTGGACGAGATCGCCACAGTGACCGCCATCGAAGGCGACAAGGCGCCGGCCTTGAAACCGGGTAACGTGATCATGCGCATCGACCCGCGCTATTTCCGCCCCGCCGAAGTGGAGACATTGTTGGGCGATCCGTCGAAAGCCAAGGCAAAACTGGGCTGGGAGCCCGAGATCACGGCCCGGGAAATGTGCGCCGAGATGGTGGCCGAGGATCTTAAGACCGCCCGCCGCCACGCCCTGCTGAAGAGCCATGGCATGGACCTGCCGGTTTCGGTCGAGAACGGCTGAGGAGACCGGGATGCAGAAGATCTACGTTGCCGGACATCGGGGCATGGTCGGGGGCGCGATTCTGCGCCGTCTGGCGGCGCGGCAGGAGGCGGGCGAGCCGCTGACCCTGCTGACGAGAACCCATGCCGACCTGGACCTGACCGATCAGGCTGCCGTGCGGAATTTCATGCAGACCGAGCGGCCGGACGTGGTGATCCTGGCTGCCGCCAAGGTCGGTGGGATTCACGCCAACAACAGCTATCCTGCCGATTTCATCTACGAAAACCTGATGATCGAATGCAATGTGATCCATCAGGCCTTTGCTGCCGGGGTGACGCGGCTGTTGCAACTGGGGTCGTCCTGTATCTATCCGCGTGCGGTGCCGCAGCCGATGCGCGAGGACGCGTTGCTGACCGGGGTGCTGGAGCCTACCAACGAACCCTATGCCGTGGCCAAGATCGCGGGCATCAAACTGTGCGAGAGCTACAACCGGCAATACGGGGTCGACTACCGCTCGGTGATGCCGACGAATCTTTACGGGCCGGGCGACAATTTTCACCCCGACAATTCCCATGTCCTGCCGGCGCTGATGCGCCGGTTCCACGTGGCCGCACGGGACGGGCTGGACGAGGTGGTGATCTGGGGCACCGGCACGCCGCGGCGCGAGTTCCTGCATGTGGACGACATGGCCGAGGCAAGCCTCTTCGTACTGGATCTCGACGCCCGGACCTATGCCCGCGAGACCCAGCCGATGCTGAGCCATATCAACGTGGGCTCGGGCGAGGACATCTCGATCCTCGACCTGGCCCGGCTGGTGGCGCGGATCACCGGCTATACCGGCCGCATCACCACCGATCCGGAAAAGCCCGACGGCACCCCGCGCAAGCTGATGGATGTGAGCCGCCTGGCGCGGCTGGGCTGGCGCGCCAGTATAGGCCTGGAGCAGGGGATCGCCGAAACCTACCAATGGTTCCTGGACCAGCCCGCGCACATGTTGCGCCAGGGGTGAGTTCGTTTTTCACCCCAGCCTGATACTGTATCCTGCAACCGCCCACGCGAACTGTTCGGGTGCCTCTTCAGCATGGCACCTCTTCACATCTGTGTCTTTCGCTATCCCCCGCCGATCTCTAGAGGATCGAAGCTCGCGATCCAGGCGAAGTGATCCTGTAGATTTGCTGTTGCGGCCCGAATTCTTGCGACGATTCCTGCGGTATCCGCCTCGAGCATCGCGGCGACACGCGCCTGTGGCGGCACCCCAGGTTCAAGACCGAGCTTCAGCGAGCGTGGCCATTGCGGCGAAAACCGGGCCATGGCGGCCATATGGCTCAGGGGCGGCGGCCCCCACGGCTTTCCACCTTCTTTCCAGAGCGCCCGGAAATGCAGACTGGTCGGAGTTCGGGCAAAGGCAATCGAGTTGGGGCCATACCGCTCGATCACGGCCTTCCAGAGCGTCCAGTCCCCTGCTCGCTCGGCGAAAGAGTCGAACCCGCCGACCGCCAGCAGCGCGTCTCGGCGGGCAGCCACGCAGTTTGACGGGATCACGTTGCGCTGCCTCATGAATGCGTTCCGCGCCGCGGGCACGGTCAGGTTCACGAAAAACGGAATGATAAAGCCGTCGTCGTCGATCCACAGCGGGCGGCTGTAGGCCCACATCGCCGTCGTGCGCCGAAACAGCTGCCGCATGATCTTTAGATGATCGGGAAACATGAGATCATCATGCTGGGCAAAGGCGACAACCTCGCCCCGTGCTTCGTGCAATGCGCGGTTGCGATTGCCATAGCCCGGGCCGGGCGCCTTGTCATAACCCAGCCAGCGCAACCGTGGGTCACCGACCGAACGGACGCGCGCCTCCGTCCCGTCCGTGCAGCCATCGCCGACCACCAGAAGCTCGAAATCTGTTTCCGTTTGGGCCAGGATCGAGCCTATGGCATGTCCGATCACATCCTCCCGCCCGTTGGTAGGCATGAGTACAGTAAAATAGGGGTGCTCTACCATCACCAGCCGATCAAGGGATCGAGGCGGTAGGGAATGAGATCGGTATCGAGCGGCAGCCGGTACTTGTCTGGGTTTGTGTGGTCATAAGGCTGGGTCGGGAAATTGATCACACGCACGTCACCGGAACCGATGTTGATGTTTACGTGCCAGACAAAGGCCGGAATGTTGACGATACGCGGGTTTTCCGGCGACAGCACGATCTTGCTGATCTGCCCGCACGTCGGGCTGTCCGGCCTGACGTCATAGCAGACGATCTCCATCCGGCCATCCAGCAGGAAGTACCGGTCCTCGTGCAGCTTGTGTAGGCCCCATCCCTTGGCCCGTCCTTGCCGGATCGTGTAGGTATAGGCAAAGCAGACTGGATCCGGGTGCCAGTTCCACCGGGTGTCAAACAACTCGGTTACCGTACCGCGGTCGTCCACATGCGTGACGGTCCGATGCTCTCGAGATCCCTGTGGAACCGAAGCCAGTGACGCGCCCTTTTCGGTCACCGTCGCCAAATCGCGTTGCGCGGCAGTGAGAGTCTTTTCGAGTAACGAATGATCGCCTGACACGCGTGGCTCCAATACTGTTCTTCCGATCGGTATTTCGCCGCGAAAGTCATTCAGTTGACATTCACCAAGTAGAACGCCCTGCCTTCCATGTTGCCTAGGAACTTAGCGCCGATCAAGATTCTTGACCACACAGTGCCATGGTTCGGGCAGCTGACGAACGGTTGGCGGTCAGAGTTGGTTCGGTTTGTCTGAACAGGTAATTGATGCTGTCTGATACGCTGTCATGTCAAGTCGGGTCAGATCTTGCCCAGCATAGCCGCCAGCCAGAGCGTGGCCTGGTTCACATGCCCCTTGCGGTGCAACCCGGTGGCGTGCAGCATGGCCAGCCGCTTGTGCAGTGGGCCGTGCCGGGCCTCATCGAACCGGGTCAGGATCTGCCGGGCCTCGGGCGTCAGCAGATCGCGTGTCGCCATCAGCGCGGCAACGTTCAGGTCGTTCCAGCCCCGGTAGGTGCCGCGCAGCATCGCGTTGAAACGGCGCAGCTTGGAGTCGAGCCCGGTATTGGCGCCGATCTGGTTGCCGTGATGCTGCCGGTAGAGGATATGCGGGGTCTCGCCCAGCAGGATCGTACCACCGGCGCCAGAGACCATCTGGTAGAGCCACCAGTCATGCACCGCCGCGTCCCGGATCCGGGGCAGGGCGCTCTGGATCAGGTCGATCCCGGCCCGGTTCAGTACCATGGTATTGCCGCCGGCATAGTTCTGTACCAGGGCATGGCGGAAATCATGCGGCTCGGGCACCGGGCGTGACAGCTGTCGCCGGTCACTGTCGGGGTCCCATTCCCAGCTGCGCGTTCCCACCAGAGTTGGTGTGCCGGTGTGCGGGGACAGACGGGCGACCGCGTCCTCCAGCTTGCCGGGCAGCCAGATATCGTCCTGGTCGGACAGGGCCACATGGGTGCTGTCCGGTCCGGGCCGGGCCAGCAGGGACAGGAAATTGGCGGTGGGGCCGCGTTGCGGTCCGTCGAACAACTGACAGGTGACGCCCGCCGCGCGGGCACGCTCGGCAAAGCGGGTGAACACCGCCCGGCTGTCATCGGTCGAGCCGTCGTCCGAGGCCAGGATACAGGCCGGTTTCAGGGTCTGATCCAAGTAACTGTCGAGTTGCGGTTCCAGCTCTGTTCCACCGTTGCGGATCGCCAGCAGGACCGTGACCTGTGCCGGTGAACTCATTGCCGGACCTCAGCCGATGCGGCGCAGGACGAACACGTCGCGGAACCCGCCCACCGCGCCAATGCTGGGATCGTCGGGGATCAGATGGGTGACGGCGAAATTCGGCTCCCACATCCGGATAAGGGTGCTGAAGTTGCGGCCGAAGCGGAAGGTGACCAGCGCGCCGCCCTCGGTGTCGATCGGGTTGCCGTGATACTCGGGCGGGGCCAGATGCTCGACGCCGTCCTCGAAATAGATCGCCCGGCGATCGTTCTCGGCCAGGTCGTGATATACCGGGGAGGTGAAGATCGCTAATCCACCGGGCCGCAGGGTGCGGCACATCTCGCGGATCGCCCGGTCGGGGCGGTTGACATGTTCCATCACGTCCAGATGCAGGTGCAGATGCAGGCTCTGATCCGAGAAGGTGAGCGCTTCGAGGTCTTCCGAGCGGAACCCGTCCCGCATCTCGCCCCGGGGCACGTCGGAAAAATACTGCGACCCGATATAGCCCTTGCATTCCTTGGCCAGTCGGCGCGACACGGCGCGTTCCGAGGGGGCGCATTCGTGGATCTGCATCTGCCGCCATTCGGGACGGAAGGTTTCCAGGGCCCAGGTAAAGATGCGTTCCCGGGGGATGGAGCCGCAGCCGCGGCAGAACAGGTGGTCGCGGAACCACGCGTCCTGGCTCTCGAAACCTTCCGCGGATCCGCAGACAGGGCAGGTGCCGTGAAACTCGATCATAGGTTGCGCCTCAATACATCGAGATTGGCCGTCCCGTATTGCTGGGTCGGCTCCAGCATCGCCTTTTCCGCCCATTCGTTCCAGGCGTTGATCATCAGCTCCCTGCGATAGGCATGGGGAATCCGGGTTTTCAGCATCTCCCGTAGCCAGCGTTCGAAACTGACCGGATTGGCGCCATAGGCCATATGCGCATCGCGCCCGCGCCGGGCGGTATTGTCCCAGCTGGGCATGATGCCGGCGATCGTGTGGGCCGGCAGTTTCGAAATGTAGCGCGCGGACTGGCTGTTGCGCCGCACCGCGTCGTAATCGTAGATCAGGCCAGAGAAGGTCGGCATCACATCCGCCTGCATCCGGTCGCCGTCGGGACCGCCGAACAGGTAATCGTCCATCCCCACCAGCCCGTGTGGCGGCATCTCGACCCAGAAGTCGAACAGGTCGGCCTCGACCGGGCTTTCGCCCTCGACATGGAACAGGACCGCGCCCAGTTCGACCTCGCCCACGCCCAGGCGGCGCCAGGTCTCGCGCATTTCCGCCACCGCGGCGGCCGGGTCGGGCATGTCCTCGGGCCGGTAGATGACGAAGCGCGGGCGCACCCCGTCAGGGCGCTGGTAGCGCGGATCGTTGAAATAGGGCAGCAGGCTCTCGGCCAGGCTGGCGGCAAAGCCCGGCGCATAGGATTGCTCCATCAGGACCTCGCCGCTCATCCCGTCCCAGTTGCGCCGCCAGCTTTCGTTGGCCCAGCACAGATAGAACGGGAACGCGATATCGGGCCGCTCCAGCAGCCGGTCGATCGGGGCTTCGAGGATCCGCTGGCCGTCGAACCAGTAATGATAGACACAAAAGGCGTCGATACCGGCGTCGCGCGCCAGCTCGGCCTGTTGACCCAGGGTTTCGGTGACGCGCAAGTCATAGAAGCCAACGTCGGAGGGCAATACCGGGTGGGCATGGCCGGAGAAATTCGGCTGGGCACGGGTTGCCGCCATCCATTCGGTGAACCCCTTGCCCCACCAGGCATCGTTTTCCGGGGTGGGGTGGAACTGCGGCAGGTAGAAGGCCGACACATAGGAGGGACGGCCGGGTGCGGCCGGTTCCGGTGCGGGCAGGGCCGCCAGTTGCGAGGTTTGCAGGATATGCATGCCCACCGCGTCCGTCATCACCCCCAGCACCCGCTCGATCGCATGCGCCACGGTGCCGTCGGTCTGACCCAGTTCAAGGTCGAAATTCTCGGCCCCCAGTTGCAGGCCGCGGAGCAGGGTCACGATCTGCGGCTTGAGCCAGTAGATCGAACCGGCCGGGAAGGACAGCCGGTCCTTGTCCACCGGGATCTCGATCCGTTGCAGCAGTTCGGTGGTCCGGTTCAGGTTCGAACCCCACCATTGTGGATCGTTGTAATGCTGGCCATCGGCCACCCAGAAGGCCGCGTCGGGTTCGGCCACGAAGCGTTCCAGCAGCGCCCGGGTGCCGGTTTTGGGCAGGATCCCGTCGATCAGGTGCCGCCGCCAGGTGTCGCCGTCCTGGCGGTGCGGCGACTTCTTGGTGTGAAACTTGCAGACGGCTTTGTAGCCCGACAGCAGGCCCGCGTTGATCAGGTGGAGGAAGGGGAAGATGTCGCGCCCGTGATTGGGCATCGGGACCACGCGGGCCCGCGGCCATGCCTCGCGGATCCGCCCGGCCAGGGTTTCGGTCTCGTCACCCTTGTAGGTGAGCGACACGAAGAGATCGAAATCGAAATCCAGTGTTTTGAGACGGGCTTCGAACTCTTCCCACAGGTCGTGGTAATAGATATGCACAACCACCGCGTAGTCGGCGGGATTGGCCCCGGCGCCGCGCAGTTTTGGCAGCGGAATGCTTAGTCCGCCCCCGTCCGAGGGCAGATCCCGGGTGACCCGCTGTTCGTGGCGGCCTGCGCGCAGATAGTGATCGAATGGCGCCAGGCCGCGCCCCCGGAGGTCCGGATTGTGCTTGATATAGGCCTTGGGCGAGAAATCGGGGTTTGGATAAAGGCCGGCGGCCTCGCCGAACAGGACATAATGACGTTCAGGAAAGAACCGGAATATCCAGTGGATCAGCGGGTTCACTTCGAGATAGAACTTGCGGTCGAACAGGCCGCTCCGCTTCATGCGGCGCACGTAGAGAAACTGGCTAGGTGACAAGAAGATCAGTCGCAGCGCGTGTTTGATTCGAGACAAGTCCGGGCCTGTTCATTGTAATCCGACATCTGCATGCGCTTAGCAGGTAGGGGTATGGGGGTCAAACCCATCCCCGGCGCCCTCTGCCATGGAATGGGACTGGTCAAATCGCGTATCGGATGTCAATTACGGGTGGGCAAGGCGCAACCGGTTTCGAGCCGATGGCGAATACAAAGGCAGTTTGGCGTTAAAGCGATGAAAAGAAAGTTCATTATGCATATCGGCCCGGCCAAGACCGGAACCAGCAGCCTGCAAGAGGTCCTGTTCGAGCATCGCGACACGCTTTTGGCCAATGGCTATGACTATCCCGGTTTCGGACGTCACGCGCAGATGCTGCTCTTGCCGGGGCATCACGGCATCCCTGCCCGCTTGCAGCAGTTCCACGAAGTGCCGCCCGGCGTGATCGAGAATCTGGCCGCGCTGCCCGACAACAGGACGGTGATCTTCTCCTCGGAGAACCTCGCGCATATCGGCGCCGAGGGCGTGCGGATCCTGATCGAGGCGCTCGATCCGGAGGATCTTGAAATCGTCTATTACGCCCGCCGCTGGGATCATCTTTTGCCGTCGGTCTGGCAGGAACTGGTCAAGCATGGGAACAGCCGGACCTTTTTGGAGTTTCTCAATACCCAGGTCTCGGCCCCGATGGCGAGCATCTACCTCAATTACCTCAAATGTCTCGAACCTTGGGCCAAGGTGGTCGGTCCCCGGCGCCTGCGCATCTTCTCCTACGACATGATGGTCGCTGCCGGCGACGACATCGTCACGCATTTCTGCCGCGAGGTTCTGGGCCTCAAGCTCGATATTGCCGAGGAACGGCGGGAGAACCGCCGCCAGACCCCGGAAAATACCGAGATATTACGGCTCTTGAACAAGATGGCCTTTGCCGGGCGCCCGCCGTCTCCGGCGGTGCGCTTTGCCCTGACCCGCAAGCGGGAGGAACTTGCCGACGACCTGGCCGAAATCGCGACCGGGATGAAGCCCTACCTGCAGCAGGTTCGCCCCTATCCGGTCTTTCTGTACGACCATCTGGAGCGGATGTTCCTGAAGACCTTTGGCAACCGGGTCGAGAACCTGTCGGAGGAGGGGCGCCTGCTGAAGGATCACACCGTCGCCAATACGCCCTATGTCAGCCAGGACTACCTGCTGGAGGGCGGCATGATCGAGCGATTTCGGGCCTTGCTGGATGCACTTGGCCCGTTCTGACGGAGTCGGCTTACAGGTTCATGGCATCCCGCAGATAACGACGGATCAGGTGTAGCCCGATCAAGCTCAGCACCATGGAAAGCCCGGCCACATATGTAACCGAGACATAATCCGCCTCGTAGGTCGGGTAGATGCCTGCCCGCATCATTCCAACGATATGGATCATCGGATTGAACCAGAGAATGTCGCGAAAGGGCTGGGGGACGTTGTTAAACAGGAAAAAGACACCCGACATGATGAACATCGGCCGGTTCAGGATCGCCCAGATCTGGGCATAGGACGGGAAGGCGACGAACAGGTAACAGTTGAAGATGCCGATACTGAGCGCGAATCCGCCCGCCATCAGGAGCGCCAGGATCATTTTGCGGAAATCCATGATCTGGTGCAGATCGTAGATTTCGATGATCCCTGTCAGCATGATCGTGATGATCATCAGATGGGTTATGAAATTGAGCAGGAACCGGGCCAGGATCGTGTCCAGGGGGGTCACAGCGGGAAATTCCAGCAGCGGCCGCGAATACTGAACCGCTCTGGCCACGTTATTGCCGACGTCCACGTAGATGTTGAAGACGAGAAACCCCGAGGCGAAGAACAGCGGGAAATTCGATCCGATCGGTGGCGATCGCAGGAAGGCCGAGAATACCAGCGTCAGCAGCGCCAGTGCTGCCACCGGTTCGACGATCGCCCAGAGATAGCCCATGATCGACCGGCCATAGGACGTGGCCATCTCGCGCAGCATCAGCGCCAGGATCGTGCGCGCCGACCGCAGGCGGCGGTTGCGTGGCGTTTTGGCTGGGAAAGCGGTCATCGAAACGTTGTCTTCACGGCGGCAATTGAGCGGTTCTCATGGCCGTCTTAGTGGTATAAGAGGCCGGATACAAAGGTTTTCGGAAAGGTCCCGAATTGACCCAGCCTACTCCTGTGCCGCAAGCGAAACCAGCCGCGGCCCCTCCGTCCGGACCCCAGGTGATCGAGGTCCCGCCGATGGCGGGTACCACGAAGTTGCGCCGCCGGCACCGCGGCATCCTTGCCAGCTTCGTGCTTCTGGTGATCGTCCCGATCGCCGTGACCGCGTGGTACATGTTCTTTATCGCGGCCGATCAGTACGAGTCGCGGATGGGCTTTGCCGTGCGCGCCGAAGAGACGAAATCCGCGCTCGATGTGCTGGGCGGGCTTGCGGGGATATCCTCGGCAAGTTCCTCGGATACGGATATTCTTTATGAATACATCCAAAGCCAGGAGATGGTCGAACACGTCAACGAGCAACTGGATCTGCGCACCGTGTTCTCCAGGCCGGATTACGACCCGGTTTTCGCCCTGCCGGCCGACAGCAGCATCGAGGACTTGGTGGAATACTGGCCGAGCATGGTGCGGGTCTATTACGGGTCCAACCGGCTGATCGAGGTGCGCGCCTTCGCCTTCACGCCGGACGAGGCGCACCGGCTGGCGGAACTGGTGTTTCAGGAGGCAAGCCGCAAGATCAACGCGATGAGCGCGGTCGCCCGCGATGATGCGACCGGCTATGCGGCCGAGGAACGCGACAAGGCCATCGCCCGGCTGATCGAGGCGCGCAAGGCGCTGACCGCTTTCCGCATCGACAACCAGATCGTCGACCCCGAGGCGGATATCGCCGGGCAGATGGGCCTGTTGAACGCGTTGCAGTCGCAGCTGGCCGCCGAGTTGATCGAGCGGGACAAGCTGGCGCAGACCTCTCGCGACAACGACCCGCGCCTGGAACAGATCGCCCGCACCATCGAGGTGATCGAGAAGCGGATCGGCGAAGAGCGCAAGAAGCTTGGCGTTGGCGGTCAGGGGGCCAGTGAAAGCGGCGATCCCGAGCAGGGCTATGCCGAGGTGATCGGCAAGTACGAGGAGTTGCTGGTCGATCTGCGTTTTGCTGAACAGACCTATCTGAGTTCGCTGAGCGCCTATGATGCCGCCGTGTCCGAGGCGCAGCGCACCAGCCGGTACCTCACTGCTTATCTGTTGCCGACCATGCCGGAAACCGCAACCGCACCGGACAGGTCGATCCTGACGCTGCTGGTGGCGGGTTTCCTGCTTGTGGGTTGGTTCATCCTGCTCTTGATCTATTACAGCCTGCGCGACCGCAGATAGGTGGGCCCGAGCGATGATCCGTCTCGAGAACCTCAACAAGGCGTTCCATTTCCGCGGCGAGCAGAAGGTGGTCGCCGACAATCTCAACCTCACCTTTCCCTCGGGGGTGTCGGTGGGGCTGCTGGGCCGGAACGGGGCCGGAAAATCGACCCTGTTGCGGATGATTGCGGGATCCATCGAGCCGGATTCGGGGCGTATCCGGACCACGGGAACCATCTCCTGGCCAGTGGGGTTGGCAGGCGGGTTCCACCAGGACCTTACCGGGTCGCAGAATGTGCGGTTCATTGCCCGGGTCTATGGGGTGGATACCGAGGAACTGCTCTACTTCGTCGAAAGTTTTGCCGAACTGGGCATACATTTTCATCAGCCGGTCCGCACCTATTCCTCGGGCATGCGGGCGCGGTTGGGCTTTGGGGTGTCGATGGGCATCCCCTTCGACACCTATCTGGTGGACGAAGTGACTTCGGTGGGCGACGAGATATTCAAGGTCAAGGCCCAGGCCCTGTTCAAGGAGCGTATGCGCAACGCAGGTGCCATCGTGGTCACCCATGCGCCGCCGATGATGCGGCAGATGTGTGAAGCCGGCGCCGTCCTGGTGGACGGGCGACTGCATTACTTCGACGATGTAGGCGACGCGATTGCCTATCACTTCGAGATGATGCGCCAGCAGAACCTCGCGCGGAAATCCTAGCAACCGTATCGCTCGACATGCACCCAAAATGGTGAGAAAAACCACATATCCCGCAAAACGCAATACAGCGCGATGATCTATAAGCGAAAGATGGAAGAAAGACGTTGGCAGGATATGGCCAATGTTTGCACATTTTGTCCTAGGGGTCTCACGATGGGCGTCCGAGCATCGCCATGGAGCGTTCGGGTGGCGATTCACCCCCCGACAAGGCTCAGCTCAAAAGTTCGAACACGTCCGATCCGATCTGAAGGTTGATCGCGGATTGCCCTTCGCCATCGACCAGCGCCCACATGATCTGGCCGGTGGGCTTGTAGATGACAAAGGCTTCCTTGACCGCATCGTCGCCAGCGCGCTCGCCTTCGGCATTTTCCGTGTGGTTGAAATTCACCTGGAAATCGGCGCGGGTGGCTGTTGCGATGCCAAAGAGCAGCACGTCGCCCTCGGCGGCCGCGTAATCCTGCACCCAGTCCGAACCGTGACCCGCGGCGCCCACGTGAAAGAACTTGTCGGCGCCGCTGCCGCCGTTGATGCGGTCATGGCCAAAGCCGCCGTTGACAAAGTCGTCGCCCGCACCGCCATAGACGAGGTCGGAAAAACTGGACCCGGTGATCACGTCATCGCCCTCCTGGCCCTGGATCTCGTCTACTCCGAAGCCACCGGCAATGGTGTCGTTGCCGCCCTGGCCATAAACTAGGTCGTTACCATACCCGGCATCGACGTTGTCATCGCCCTCGCCGGCATAGATCACGTCGCGCACGTCATCCTCGGTGTTGCCGCCGATGATCGTGTCGTTGCCGTCGCCCCCGTTGAGAATATCGGCGCCGTCGCCACCTTCCAGGCTGTCATCGCCTTCGAGCGCGACCAGACGGTCGGCGCCGTCCAGCCCCCGCAACGTGTCGTTGCCGCCATTCCCGGTCAGCACGTCGTTGCCGGGCGTGCCGATCAGGGTCAGGGCCGATCCGGCGATGACAGAGGTCGCGGTGCTGTTCAGGGTCTCGGCGGTGCCCTGCCCGTCGGTATAGCTGACCCGGACGCGCATGGTGCTGCCTACATCGTCCGGACCCAGCACATGGCTGTCGCCGGTGGCACCGTCGATCGGGTTGCCATCGCGCAGCCACAGGTAGCTGAAACTGCCCAGCCCGTCGGTATCGCGGATCGTGCCCGTGTTCACGGTCAGCAGGTTGCCTTCGCGGGCCGTGCCCTCGATCACCGGGGAGCCGACAGGCGCATCGTTGACATTTTCCACCACCGTGGTCTCGGAACTGGTCACGCTTTCCGCGGTGCCGCGCCCATCGGTATAGCTGATCACCACCGACAGCCGGGCGTCGACATCCTCCTGGGTCAGCACGCGCGTGCTGGCGGTGGCGCCGTCGATCGCAACCCCGTCCCGCAGCCACTGGTACCTCAGGGTGCCCAGCCCGTCGAAATCGGACAGAGTGGAGGTCTGCGCGGTCAGGGTGGCATTCTGCCGGACCGTGCCGGTGATCGTCACCGCGCCGGTCGGCTGATGGTTCTCCGGGGTCGGCACCAGGGTGATCGAGGAGCCATCCCCCAGCCTGTGCACCGCGTTGCCGGCACCATCGGTGCTGATCACGATGGCGGCGCGCTCGGCCGCACTGAGCGCGCTCAGGTCCAGCACGTCGGTGGCGGCGTCGAAATCGGTGACCGTGTCCTGACCCATGCCCAGGGTGACGATGAACCTGTCGGCGCCGTCGCCGCCCGACATCCGGTCATTGCCGCTGCCGCCCTTGAGCGTGTCATCGCCCGCCCCGCCGTGCAACGTGTCGTTGCCGGATCCGCCGTCGATGCTGTCATTGCCTTCCAGTGCGGTGACGATATCGTCACCACCCAGCCCCGAAATGGTATCGGCGTTCCGGGTGCCGCCCAGCGAGTCGCCGCCCCCGGTCGCCGTGGTCGAGGCCGGGATCAGGATCTGTCCGATCCGGGCCACCAGGTCTGCCTGGGTCCAGATCTCGCCATCGCCGAACACGATCCGCTCGATCGCGCCCGTGGCGCCGATGTCCCGTGTATTGGCCATCACCACCCGGTCGCTGCCGAAATTCAGCACCACCGCCTTGTTGTTGGGGTCGGCCGGGTTGGCCAGCACCACGTTGGCGTTCTCGGACCGGTAACTCATGACATAGACGGTGTCGTCGCCACCCGCATTGGCGCCCAGGTCGTTGATCGTGTCGATCCGGTCCCCGGCATAGAAGACATAGCTGTCGCCGCCATTGCCGCCCGACAGCACATCGTCGCCGCCGGCGCCGGCCAGCGTGTCGGCACCCTCGAAGCCCAGCAAGGTATTGGCCGCGTCCGAGCCTTGCAGGAAATCGTTGAAATCCGAGCCATGAACCTGCTCGACATTGGAAACCCGGTCGGTCTCGCCAAACCCGTCCCGCACCGTACCGGCCAGCAGGTCGGCGCGGATCCCCGAGGCCGAGTTGCGATAGCGGATCAGGTCGCCCGCCCCTGCGCCGCCGTCGATCGTGTCGGCGCCGGCCTCGCCCCAGATCTCGTCATTGCCATCGCCGCCCAGGATGCTGTCACTGCCATTGCCGCCCAGCAGGATGTCATTGCCGCCGCCGCCGCTGATCGTGTCATTCCCTTCGAAGCCGGACAGCCGGTTGATGGTGCCATTGCCGGTCAGGCGGTCGCCCAGGTCCGAGCCGTGCACGTTTTCGACATTCAGGATCGTGTCGGTGCCGCCCAGCCCGTCCGAACCGCTGCCGGTCTCCAGGTTGATGGTCACTGCGGCCGTGGCATCGCGATACTGCACCAGGTCGCCCGCCCCCGCGCCGCCATCCAGCGTGTCGTTACCCGCATTACCCCAGATCTCGTCATCATTGCCGCCGCCGATCACATGGTCATTGCCCTGCCCGCCCAGCAGGATGTCATTGCCGAAACCGCCATCCAGCGTATCGTCGCCCTCCAGGCCTTCGAGCCGGTTGCTGACCGCGTTGCCGGTGAAATTGTCGTTGCTGCCCGAGCCGAAAGCATCCTCGATGTTGATCAGCCGGTCGGTGTTCCCGAAACCGTCCGTGGCGGTTCCTGTCGCCAGGTTCAGCACCACGCCCGCCGTCCCGCCAGCCAGCGTGTCATCGCTGTAATGCACGCTGTCGGTGCCATCCCGGCCGTCGATCGTATCGGCCCCGCCCAAGCCCCAGAACCGGTTGTTGTCGGCACTGCCGACCAGCCGGTCACCAAAGCCGGTGGCACGGATATCGTGGATATTGATCAGGGTGTCGGTATCGCCGAACGTGTCCGTCGCGGTGCCGGCGCCCAGGTCCACCACCACGCCGCGGTTGCCGAATTCCTGCCGGCCCAGTTCATGGTTGAAGGATCCGATCGTGACCTCGTCATCATAGATGACCGTGTTGCTGCGACCGCCGCCGCCGTCGATCGTATCGTTACCGCGGTTGCCGCTCAGCCATTCCAAGTAGTCGTGGCGTGGGTTGCCGCCGATCAGGTGATCGTCATACGAGGTGCCGTTGACCTCGAGGAAGAACAGCGCCGCGGAAAAATCGACCCGCAGCCCGGTGGCGGTGGCGATGCCGGTGGCGAGGTTCACGGTGACCCCGCTGTCATTGTCAAAGACCAGGTGATGGGCATAACGGGTGCCTGCAGCGCCAGTACCGGTGATTACCTTGTTGCCGCGCCCCTCGATCACCACGGTATCGCGGGCATCGACCTGGGTCGTCCCGACAACGATCTGATCATCGCCGCCCCCGGTAAAGATCAGGTTGTTGCCGTCGCGGCCGTCGATGAAATCATCGCCGTCGCGACCGAACAGGCGGTCACCGTCGGTATTGCTGCCCAGCAGGATGTCGTTGCGGTTGGTGCCGATCACATATTCGATCGAGGTGAGCGTGTCGGCATTGCCGAATGTATCGGTCGCGGTGCCTGCCAGCAGGTCGACGCGCACGCCACTGCTGCCGGATTCCATCGAATAGGCCACGATGTCGTTGCCACTGCCGCCGATCAGCGCGTCGCGGCCCGCACCGCCCACCAGCGTGTCATTGCCGCCCGCCCCGTCGATCCTGTCATTGCCGCTGCGCCCGATTAGCAGGTCGCCCGCCCCGTTCCGCCCGATCAGCACGTCATTGTGGCTGGTGCCGTAGACCCGCTCGATTCCGATCAGCCGGTCGTTGTTTCCATAGGTATCCGTGGCCTCGCCGGTTTCGAGATTGACGGTGACCCCTTGCCCCCCGATCTCCCGGTAATAGAGAACCTCGTCGGTTCCAGCGCCGCCGTCGAGCGTATCGTTGCCCTCGCGCCCGATCAGGAAATCGTTGCCAGCCCCCCCGGAAAGCAGATCGTTGCCGGCCAGGCCGGTCAGCGTGTCGTTGCCGCCCAGACCGTTGAGGGTATCGTTATTGTTGGTGCCGAGAAGGTCATTGTTGCCATTGTCACCGTTCAACGTTGCCATGTTTATCCTCAATGCAATGTAATGTTCTGGCCTCTCGGCAGTCTAATGCGAAATCGGGCGACAAACTAATGCGAAATCGGGCGACAAATAGGCAAAAAATACCAGGATTGAAAATCACAATGCCCGCCACCTCTCCAGCCGGTCAGAGACGGCTGCTCTCAATGCCTGGAAATACGGCGCTGGAGCTGGCCGATTTCCTTCTTTACCCGGGCCACCCAGCGCGGATCTACCGGGTCTGACAGTTCGTTATGGTCCACTGCCTTGAAGAAATCATCTGCGTAGCCCATGTCGGTTCGGCTGGCTCTGCCGCGGGAGGCCTTGCGGTTCCGGAACTCTTCCTCGGATTTTGTGATGTAGTGGCGTACGAAGAACGATTTAAAAACCGGTTTGACCGACAAGCCTGTTTTTTCCGCTCTGGCTAGATTCTGACCGGAACTATCGACATAGCGATAACCGGGGTTCAGCTTGAAAAAATGTGCGTTGATCGGTTTGTCGAATGCGGAACACCGGCAGATCGACTTGAAAATTGCGTTGATGCCCCGTTCGTCGCGCGCCCGTGTCGGAAAACGTTCCAGCACCAGCCCCTCACCCGGGGCCTTGCGCCCCGCCGAGCCGTGCACTTTCCAGTTCAGGGCGACCGCGCCGACATCGGCGGGCAAGGCGGCCAGCCAGTCGCTCAGCCCGGGGGTGCCGGGGACCGGTTCGATGAACTCGTCCGCATCCACGAAGGCCATCCAGTCGACGCTGTTGCCGTGATCGAGAAACATCCTGAGGTAGGACCAGATCTGCGGCGGCTTTCCGGGTTCTCCGGGAAAGGGGAGATGGGTGACAATCCCGGCGGCATCCAGCTTCTTCAGGATATCCGTCGTCTCGTCGGTGGAATTGTTGTCGGCCACGATGATGCGGTCAAAGCCCAGCAGCCGGTAATGCGCCACCCATTCCAGAACATAGGGGCCCTCGTTTTTGAAAATGGCCGCAACCGCAATCCTGGGCCGGGGTGCCCGCCTGAACAAATTTCTCAATCCCAACTGGTCATCCTCTTTCTTCGGGGTGTTCGACCGGCCGATCCCTCCGGAACGCGTGTTCGCGCCAACCCGGACTTGTGCCCTGTCGTTTCAAATCCTTGGGAAAATCCTGCGCGCGGCCCCTTGCCCCGTGCATAGGCGAAGCCGCAGGCCAGTTCAATGATCAAGCCCGCGGCGTGTTTTGGCATGCAGATCCCGGCCTGCGGCTCGTCTTGCGGCGCGACTGTCTCGTGCCGTTTCCGGATCACGCCAGAAGATCGACCGTGAGGCCAACCGCATCCGACCCGATCTGAAGGTTGATGCTGTCCTGCCCCGAGCCATCCACCAGCGCCCACATGATCTGGCCCGTCGGGCGATAGATCACAAAGGCCTCCTGCACATCGTCGTCGCCGGCCCGCTCGCCCTCGGCGCTTTCCGTGTGCGCGAAATTCACCTGGAAGTCGGAGGCGCGGGCAAGTGCGTTTCCAAAGAGCAGCACATCGCCCTCGGCCGCGTTATAGTCCTGTACCCAGTCCGAACCATGGCCCGCAACACCGATGTGGAAGAACTTGTCGGCCCCGGTGCCGCCATTGATCCGGTCGTGGCCAAAGCCGCCGTTAACGAAATCGTCGCCCGCACCACCAAAGACGAGGTCGGAAAAACTGGACCCGGTGATCACATCGTCACCGTCCTGGCCCTGGATCTCGTCCACTCCAAAGCCACCGGCGATGGTATCGTTACCACCCTGACCAAAGATCAGGTCGTTACCCGCACCTGCATCGACCGAGTCATTGCCTTCGCCGGCATAGATTACGTCGCGCAGGTCGTCGGCGGCAGGGCCTCCGATGATCGTGTCGTCGCCATCTCCGCCATTGAGCGTGTCGGCTCCGGTGCCGCCGTCAAGACTGTCGTTGCCCGCCTCGCCCAGCAGCCGGTCGTTGCCGCCAAAACCCAGAATGGTGTCGTCGCCCGCTGTTCCGGTCAGAGCCTCGGCCTCGACCGTGCCCTCGATCGGTTCAGACCCACCGCCACCGCCGGTGCCGATGGGTACCGGATCAGGTTCTTCGAAGCTGAGCTCGGTTCCGATCTGGGACAGGGATAGCTGCCCGTCTGCCGCGCCGTCCGCCGCGTCGAAGGCCCGCAGCCTCTCGGGGCCGCCATAGACGATGAAGGCTCCGCCCACATCCCAGTTCAGGATGCCGCCCGATCCGGCCGGACCGTCGAACCGGGCCGCCCCCGCGATCAGGTCGGCGAACCCGTCATTGTTGAAATCGCCCAGCTGCCCGCCGGCAAGGTTGTCGTTGGTATTGACCCCCTGCAACCGGTAGCCGTTGGTCCCGTCCAGTGTGGTCAGGTCCAGTTCGGCCGGATGGCCCGCGCTCTGTCCGAACACGATATAGGCGGTGCCAGTGCCGCCGTTCTGATTGCCCAGGACAAAATCGCGGATCCCGTCACCGTTGATGTCCCCGACCCCGCCGATCTGGAAGGACACACCCGCCCCGGTGAGCCGCATGCCATTGCTGCCGTCAAGAGCGGTCGGGAAGAACGTGGTCGGAAAGCCGCTGTCCGAGCCAAAGATCACAAAGGCCGCGCCAGCGGTGTTCAGCACCAGCATGTCGCCCAGCCCGTCGCCATTCACATCCCCCAGCCCCTCGGTCACCCAGGGCGAGCCGCTGGCGAAGGTGAACCCGTTGCTGCCATCGGGAACGATGCTGTCCACATGCCGGGTGCCACTGGTCCAGCTGCTGTCTCCAAAGACGACCAGCATGGCCGCGCCGCTTTGCGTCTTGATCGCGATATCGCCCAGCCCGTCGCCATTCAGGTCACCCACCGGCGCTCCGCGCGCATCCGTTCCGGTGAGGGTCAGCGTGTCACCCAGACCACTGCCGGTTCCAAAGCGGATGAGCACCTGATTGTCGTTCTGGCTGGAGATGTAGAGATCGTCCTGCCCGTCGCCGTTGAAATCGCCGATCCCCTCGGCCTCGAGCGCGAACTGGACCCCCGTGGGGCCCGGCAGGCTTATTCCTGCCGCGGCATCGAGGTTGCCCGTCACCGTGCGGGGCGCCAGCCCGCCCTCCTGGCCAAAGATCACAAAGGCCGCGCCGCCATCGCCATAGCGGTCCGAGCCCACCACCAGGTCGCTGATACCGTCGCCGTCGATATCGCCGGCCGCATTCAGCGCTTCGCCCAGCCGGCCATTGGCCAGATCCCCTTCGATTACCGAGAAAAACACGCCGTCCGGGGTCAGGCCGCCATCGAAGGCGAAATCGTAACCGGGGTCCAGATCGCCCGACCGCCCGTAGACCACGTAGACGATCCCGGCCTGGTCGACATTGTCCCCCGGCCCGGCATAGCCATTGCCAGCCGCCGGAGCCGCGATCGCCAGATCGGCGATGCCGTCATTGTTCAGGTCTCCGACCGAGCGGACCTTGCGCCCGAATTGCGACAACCCCTCGGGGCCGAGAAAAACCGTACCTGCAAAACCGGTTGCCATGAAATTTCATCCCACAGTTTGGATTGCCACCAATGATCGTTTCAAATCAATGTACCACCCGACAAATCGGGTGGTACGGAACGGGAGTAATCCCCGCATGGATACCCGGGGCGTGGGTCTTGCTCCGCCCCGAAAGGATCAGGCCAGGAGATCGAACATGTCGCCGCCGATCTTGAGGTTGATCGAGCTCTGTCCCTCGCCATCGACCAGCGCCCACATGATCTGGCCTGTCGGGCGATAGATCACAAAGGCCTCGGAGACGGCATCGTCCCCGGCACGTTCGCCTTCGGCGTTTTCGGTATGGGCAAAGTTGACCTGGAACTGGTCGCGGGTGGCCGATCCGATGCCGAACAGCAGAACGTCGCCCTCGGCCGAACTGTAATCCTGCACCCAGTCCGAGCCGTGACCGCTGGCGCCGACATGGAAGAACTTGTCCGCGCCCGTGCCGCCGTTGATCCGGTCGTGCCCGAACCCGCCGTTGACGAAGTCGTCGCCCGC
>NZ_JAAGOX010000006.1 GCF_010500245.1 Ruegeria sp. PrR005 | reverse complement strand
CGCTCAGCACGGTGGCCACGCCGTAAGCGCTCGTCGCATCGTCCGCCGTCACCACCAGCGGTGCGGGCGTCACCGTCGCGCTGCCAACCAGATCGACGACTCGATAGGGTATGCCATCAGCGCTGGTCAGCGGCGAACTGTCGACTGTGAAACTCGTCGAACCGACGGTGGTGCTGGAAAACGCGAGCGTCTGGAAAATCGGCGAGGTATCCAGCGTATCGCAACACCCGTCGAACACATATTGGGCCGGGCCGCCGTCGACCGTTCCGGTCGCGACCGCGCTGCCGGTCTGGCCATACTGCACTGTCAGCGGATCCGGTTGGGCAAAGACGACCGGAGAGGTGCTATAGTTGACCGGATGGAACCCCGTGTCGCCGGGGGCCCAGACATTGCTGAAATCCCACCCCAATGGTGAGCCCAAAGCGATGAAGGTTGGCGTATCCTGGAACTGGCCGGTGTTCAGCCCGGTGGCTCCGGGGCTGCTGGCTACGCCAGAGATGTCCACATCCCAGAAATTGCCCGAAGTGCCGCCGCTTGACGTGTCGCGACCCAGGAAACCACCGGTAGCAAAGCTCATCGCGCCCGATGTGGTCACCATTCCCGTGGAATAGGACCGGACGAGGCTGCCCGAATTGTCCCCTGCAAAACCGCCCGCAAAGGCGCCAGCGATGCTGCTGAGCGACGTATCCGTGACCGTCACGTTGCCGCGCGCATAGGAATCCGCGATCTGGCCAAAGGCGTCATTCTCGCCGGCAAAACCGCCCGCCATGATGCCCGACGGCGTATCCAGATTTAGGGGATTGGTCACCACGACGTTGCCCGTCGCATGCGATCGGACGATCGTTCCTCCTTGGTTTCGTCCGACAAATCCTCCGACCGCGTGTGGCGCAGTGATGGAACCTGTATCGAACGAAACGTCCACCGACGACAGGCTGTCTTGCACTGTTCCGGTGTTCTGGGCGATCAGCCCTCCGGCTGCGTCGAGTGTCGCGCTGACGACACCGCTACTTCTGCTGTTGCGAACCGTTCCATTGTTGGTCACGGCCAACACCGCAGCCATGTTCCCGGCTATGTCGGCGTTTTCCAGCGTCAGGTCCGTGACCACTCCACTGCTGTCTATCGTGTTGATCAGGGCAGCAGGGCGGAGCCGAAACACCTCCCCATCAAAGCTAAACTGCGAGCTGAACAGACCGGAAACCGCGAAACCGGCACCATCCAGCGTCCCGCTGAGCAGCGGGATCGGCTCGAACCCGTTCCCGGTAAAGATATTGGTCCAGCCTGCTGTGCCGCTGGCGTCGATATCATTGGCCAGGACAGCGTTTGATCCGGACAAGCCAGGCGTCGCCAACCCCTGTAGGCCGTAGACATCCGTTATCCGATACGGGGTGGCGGCGCTGCCATCGCCCCCCAGGGCCCGCAGGAACGTTCCGCAGCACACGACCTGAAAGTTCGTCGCGGAAAACGACGGCAGCGTACCGACCTGGCTCCAGAACCCCGAAGACAGGCTAAAAGACGCCACATCGATCGTACTGGCCGCGTTTGTCACAATATCGGTCGCGGCGTCCAGAACGATCCCGCCGCTCGGTGCGCTGATCGCACCGTTGAGAAAGATGCTGTTCTCTGCGCGCAGCGACAGGATCGTCGCCGCCAGCCAGTTGAGATCCGCATTGATGAAGATATCGCCGGGATCGGTCGCAACCGCATCGAACGTATCGAGCGTCACATTCCCGAGTTCAAGATTCGCCTCCAGCGTCGTCTCGCCACCGGCACCGGGGTTGATCGTGATGTCCTGCGGATCCAGCAGCAGCGTTCCCCAGCGGCCGTATCCGGCGCGTGTGTCGGCAAGCCCGCCATAGGACAGGACCCGGCTGCTGGAGACCTCGATGAAACCACCATCGCCGCCGGTTTCACCGCCGCGCGCCGACAATTGTCCGTCAAAACGCGTCTCGTTGTCAGACCAGACCGCGATCCGCCCGCCATCGCCCGCTCCAAGCGCGTCGGCGCGCAGGCTGGACGCGCTGTCGACGTCCACCGTCAACGCCCGCAGCAGGTCGCCAGCCCCCGAGAAATCACCGCCAATCCTGATCAGGCCACCACCATCCTGGGCACTGGCGTCAATCTCGGCGCCAGCCAGGGTGATGTCACGTCCAGTCACGGTTATCTCTGGTCCCCGCGGCGGTCTGCGCGAACTGGCCACGGCCAGGGGCGATTCTGACTGACGCGTGGAAACCCGGCCGGTCACACGCACGGACCCTCCGCTGCCGCCGCCCAGCACGATAGTGCCATTTCGCACCGAGACCGACCGTGCCTCGGCCACGCCGGACAGGTTGATGGCCTGACGCACCGCTTCGCGAGCTGTCGCGGCCCGCATTTCAATCAGCCCGCCATCGGCGCTGGCCAAACCCGAGTTTGAGATGAGGGCTTCGCCGTCCTCCTCGCCAGCGGTCGGGATCGCCACTTGCAGGAACTGGTCGCCGGACAGGTCCAGCATCACCCGCTCACCACTGGCAAAGCCGATCCGGCCCATCGGAACGGTGACAATGCCCGAGTTGCGCACCCGCCCCCCCAATAGCGCCGCATAGCCGTCCGGGCCGATAATCACGCGTCCGGCATTCGACACGGTGGCCGAAGAGCCGTTACCCTGGAACCGGTATCTGCCCGCCAGAAAGTCCTCGTTCGTGATATCCAGCGTCGAGGCCACAAAAGCCCCTGCATTGACCGTTCCGTTTGGGCCGATGAAAATGCCGTTCGGGTTGACCAGATGTACCTGCCCGTTCGCCGTCAGCCTGCCGTGAATATCGCTGCGGGTGTTTCCTGTGACCCGGTTCAGAATGCTGGATTGTGCATTCGGCTGGCGAATGTCGACATGGCTTTCCGATCCAATCGAAAAACTGTTCCAGTTCACCACCGCTGAATTGCTGGACTGGTTGATCACCATGCTTTGCGGCGCGGGCTGGGCGATGTTGACCGAACCGCCAACAACCGTTGCCCCCGTGGGCAGCGTGGATTGGGCCCATGCGGGAGCCTGCCAGACAAAGGCGGCAACACCGCACAACAGGATCCGGCGCACCGATCCCTGTGACTTAGAAACGAATGTTCCCCGAGATGCTAAAGCGGTTTTCGTCAGGGATACCATCGTCGCGTTCTCCTCTGCCATATTCGATCCGCAAACTGCTTGATCGGAAAAGTGAGTTCGTATTCGACAAGAGATCCACCCCGATCCCGTAGAAGACCGCCTTGGTACGGGCCTGCTCCAGAACCGTTGGGTTTTCGAGGATCGCCTGGCCGGCCCCGGCAAATAGATAGGGGCTGATCTGAAAATTCCTTCCGGCAATTGAGACCGGGTAATTTGTCGACAATTCCGAGCGCAGCACCCAACCGCTGTCACCGCGCAGCGTGCCGGAATCCATCGTCGACACCTCCTGGCTGCCGATCAGTGAAAACTGCTCCGAGGTCAGCAGAGGGTCGCCAAACGAAGACTGAAATCGCCCCGAAACCGACAGGCCTATCTTTTCGGACAAGGCGCGCCGATGCGAGAACGATCCCGAAATCTTGGTGAAAATCGCATCCGCACCTGCCCGCGACAACGGCGTTCCCGCGCCGACATCCGCCAATGTCCGGGCGCCAAGCGCGTCTATCCCGCGCGACAGAAACAGGCTTGCGGTCGAAAACGCCTGATCCAGATGCAGATAGGTAAGGCTGAGACCCGCACGCAGGATGGTCAGTTGATCTTCGTAGATCTGCGCCCCACCCAACAGCGACTGGTCGTCCCTTTGCATGTCCAGGGCCAGTTGCCCGGTAACGTTCAGTTGACGTCCGCGGGTCAGCGGGTGGATCAGGCGGAGCGACAGCCGGTCGAAATTCGACCGGGTCGCCGGTGTCTCGTCGGGAGTCGTGTCGCTGGTCGTCGCCTCGATGTTCAGATAGGTGCCGTAGCGGCCAATGGGGTATACCATACCGCCCGCCAGGATCCGGCTGCGCGGATCGCCGGAAAAGAACCCTTGGTAGTTGCCCGAGATTCGGCCATAAAAGGTTTCCCCCTGCCCCAGGGCGCTGTTCAGCTCACCCCCCAGTTCCAGGTTGAGCCGACCCAGTTCCGGGCCAGTTGGATTGCCGAAACTTGCAAACCCCGTAACCCGCCTGTAATCGGCTTCAAGCCCGATAATCGTGGAACCTGGTGCGCTGCCAGCCGTCAGCCCCGATCTAAGCGCGGTTCCCGGCACATCTCCGGACAGCAGCAGTTGCCGCTCAAGCTCGGCGCGCGTCAGTCCCGGTCTGTTGACCAGCCCATCGGTAAGCCGTTTGACCCTTTCGCGGATTTCCGGTGGCAGGCGCTGGGTATCGACTGTTTCGATGTATCCGTTCACGATCGCTACACGCAGCTTGCCGCCGTCACGCAGCGTCTGTTGCGGCAAAACCACGCGTGTCAGCACATAACCCGCCTCGGCATAGGCAGCTTCGAGGTCTGACGTCGCCTCGAACAGTTCCGATGCGGGTATCCGCCCACGGGTGAGCCGCTGAATGAACGCGTCGTTGGCCTCGGCCATCTGCGGCAAGGGATCTGTCAGATCGACCCCGGACAAAGTGATACCGATGTTTTCCAGCCCGGCTGGCGTGCGACCGCCCGCCTGCCCCGACAAGGCTAGGGAGCCATCGAGCCTTTGCAGTGAAGGCGTGAAGCTTTGCGGTGTAATCTCGCTCGCCGTTTGCGCCTGTGCCGATAGCGCAGCTATGCAGAGAGCAACCGCCGTCACCGGCAATCGGACGGGTTTCAGAACGTCCACAAGGCCTATAAATGTCTTCTGAAGCACATGCGTACTCGGATAAATAAAAGGTTTATCTCATTGCAATCATATTGGAGAGAGTCCGTTGTGTCTGTCAACTGTCGCCACGTAAACCTATCCGTACGTATGTGTTTGGCAGGACTTTCAAGGGCCCCGGCACTCAATGGAACGGCCTTGGAACATTGCCGCTGACGCAGCAGCGTGGGCCCAATCTTCAGGCCACAGACGGCGATCGCCTGCTCTCCTGCTCGTGCGATCGGCAGATTTCTCGAACAAAGGAGGGGGGGCCTAATCCGAACAACCGGCTGCACATCGTCCCGCGCCGTGTTGGAGCGCGCCGGAACGCGCGCCGCCGTCAATCCGAATTGCCGAACGTGCAGGAAAGCGCCGGGTAAACGGGTCAAACACAGTGATACACGTTTCCTGCCACACCAATCCCATGGCCTCCCTAGGGCGCTACCTTTAGGTCTCACGTCAGCAGGTCAAACACATCCGCTCCGATCTGGAGGTTGATCGAGGACTGCCCCCCACCATCCACCAGCGCCCACATGATCTGGCCGGTGGGCCGGTAGATCACAAACGCCTCTTGCACCGCATCTTCTCCAGCGCGCTCGCCTTCCGCATTTGCGGTATGCGCCAGGTTCACCTGGAAGTCGTCGCGGATGGCCGACGCGTTGCCGAACACCAGTACGTCTCCTTCGGCCGCGTCGTAATCCTGTACCCAGTCCGAACCATGCCCCGCGACGCCAAGGTGAAAGAATTTGTCCGCCCCGGTGCCGCCATTGATCCGGTCGTGACCAAAGCCACCGTTGAGGAAATCGTTGCCCGCATTGCCAAAGATGAGGTCCGAAAAGGCCGAGCCGGTGATCGTGTCATTGCCGCCCTGTCCAATCAACTGGTCCGCGCCAAAGCCACCAGCTATGACGTCACTACCGTCCATTCCATAGATCAGGTCGTTGCCATGGCCGCCGTCTATCGTGTCGTTGCCGGCACCGGCATAGACCGTGTCGGCCAGGTCGTCGCCGGTGTCCGCCCCCGGGGCCGCACCATGGATAATGTCATCCCCGTCGCCACCATGCAGTTCGTCCCGGCCCTGATGGCCGGCCAGTTCGTCGTTTCCATCCCCACCAAACAGCGTGTCGTCGCCGCGACCGCCGCTGAGCGTATCGTCGCCGCCCTGTCCGTCCAGCCGGTCGTTGCCGTCATCCCCTCCGATCTCGTCAGCGCCATCACCGCCATCCAGCGTGTCATTGCCTTCGCCGCCCCAGAGAACGTCGTTGCCGTCATCGCCCCGGCCCAACTCGTCGCCCGGTCCACCCTGTATTGTGTCGTCGCCAGAGCCGCCTTCCAGCGTGGACGCACCCCACCACCCCATCAAGGCATCATTTCCGTCGCCACCGTGCAACAGGTCCCCGGCACCCTCGCTGCCGCCCGAGGACAGAGTGTCGTTGCCCGGCCCGCCGTCCAGCGTGTCATTTCCAAAATCGCCGGTCAGGTCATCGTTACCCAAGCCGCCAAACAAGCGGTCATCACCAAAATCTCCGTCCAGACTGTCGTTCCCGGGACCGCCATAGACGACATCGTTGCCACTTTGGCCATTGATATCGTCATGCCCCACACCCCCGGCAATCGTATCGTCCGCGACGGTGCCCCGGATGGTACGATTGTACGCCCCGGCATCCAGCAGGATGCTGAACACGCTGTCGCTGCGGTTGGAAAACTGCATCTGTTCGATATCGACCAGGAAATCCCATTGATCATCGCCCGCCGCGGCCTCCCGGGCCCTTACCACCACTGCCGGGCCGGAAAGAGTGGTGCCCTCCGGCAGGTCGGGGATGGAGCCGGTATATCGTGCGTCATCCGTCAGGTAGAACTCGTAGTCCCACCATTCGCCGGAGAATACCGCGATATCGTTGCCCTCGCCCCCCTCCAGCACATCGACACCCTGACCGCCGATGAGAGTATCGTTTCCGGCGCCCCCTTCGAGCAGGTCGTTCTCCTCGTCGCCGGACAGAGAGTCGTTGCCGCCCAGACCACGCAGCGTGTCCGCGCCAAACCCGCCGGACAGGGTGTCGTTCACATCGTCGGCACCTTCGATCAATTCATCAAACGCGCCGGTTTCCCGCCCGGTCTGGATCACCAGTTCGTCCGGCGTCATCACACGGTCGGCAAATACCAGCCGCTCGACCCCCAACAACAGGTTCCGCCCGTCCCCCGCACGATCGTTGCGCCCGGTGACGGCATAGACCGGCCCCATGCCGCGCAGGTGCTCAGGGATATCGGCCTCCTCCAGCAACTCACCGGTATAGTCCGTCGGCGACCCCAGCCAAAAGGCCGTGTCGGTTCCCTCGCCGCCGATCAGCGTGTCATTGCCCGCGTCGGCGCGGAACATGTCGTCGCCCGCCTCGCCCCGCAGCAGATCGTCACCCGCACCGCCCAGAAACCGGTCATCGCCCGCGCTGCCGGTCAGCGTGTCATTCCCGGCCTTGCCATCCACGAATGCCGGTTCGGAAAGGGTTTCGTCATCCGCCGCATCGGTCAGCGCGGTCGGTGTCAGGTGGCGGAACCCCTGACCATCCAGATGCTGCCCGACATAGGTGTCACCCGCCTCGCCCGCGTGTTGCCACGCGACCGTCAGCAAACCATCGGGACCGGTTGCGAACTTCGCCCAGATGTTGCGGTGGTCGGCCAGCCTGACGGTCGGACTTTCCGGTTGTCCCTGCGCGTCATAGGTAGACAGCCACAGGATATCCTCCCGGTCTCCGTATTCGGTCACCACAGGGCCCACACCTTGGTGAAGGATCGAAACGCCTCCGTCCTCGCGGATCTCGGCCGAAATGATCGCGCCCTCGGCATCGTCCGCCTCACGGGTGCGCAGCGTTATGCTTTCACTGCCTGTACCCCCGGGTGCAACGCTGTGCAGCGAGACGTTTCCCAAGGCAGAGGTCTGGAACAGCAATGTTCCGTCGGCGCGCATCTCGGCATCATGGAAGCCGAGCCAATTGACATAGCTGTTCGTGTACCGGGCCACCTCGACATCCGATCCCACAAGCGCGCCCGTGGCGTCCAGTCGCTGCATCCGGATCGACACGTCGTAAACAGTAGGCCCACCCGGTGGGTCGTCATAGACCGCTTCGCCATAGAGAACGACAAATCCACCCGCCGGATCGGCCACGACGCTCCAGCCGCCCAGGTCACCGTTCCGGGCGTGGCCCAGCGTGTTCGCCTCAGTGTGCGGGCTTGCGACCACAACCTGTTCGGTCCCATGAGTGCCATCGGGATTGATGATCCGAACGGTCAGCGAGGATAGTTCCTCGGGGAAACCACCCCACGCGTCCCAGGGTCGCGGATAAACGGCCAGCAAGGAGCCATCTGCCCCCTCAAACGTCTGAACATGGTCAATCGCTTCGGGTATGCTGCTGTTGATATACCCAATATCCCGATCCAGATGGCCGACCCCGGGGTTGGTCCAGACCATGGCATCGCCAATGGGGGTTCCATCGGCCCCGAACCGTTGCAGCAAGGTGTCCGGATCGGGGATGGTCGCCACCGTGTACCCACCCCCAGAGACCGGTTCCCAAGGCTTGGGCGGACCGGACCGGAGCAGCCCTATACCACCGTCCGACGTTTCGAACAGTTCGACCCTTGGAATGTAGGTCTCGAACGTGGCCAGATCCTGCGTCCCGTCCAGTGATCCATCGCTTTCCAGCCGCACAACGCGGAGCGTGCTTTCCACGTTCTCGCCGGCCCCCAGAGCATAGGCGCCCCACTCGTGATAAGAAGTGCCATCCACGAGGAAGAAATGCAGCAGAACCGAGCCGTCCGCCGCCTCGGCAAACCGGACATCGAAAACACCGTTATCCCGAGGAACGGTCGCCAGCGTCTGCGGCGTGCCAACCGCTTCGCCATCGGGTCCGAAGACGGCGTATGTTAGGACACGGGACCCGGCATTCTCTGTGAGCGTCGCCACCGCGACGCCGCCGCCAGACAAGAGCTGCCAGGTTGAACTGGATCCATCGTCAGGGGTGAGGTTCAAATTCTTCGCTGCAAAACGCTCTTCAAGAAAAATCGACTGGGCCATCATTCACTCCCAAGAAACAAAACAACTTTGTTCCAATATGGCCAGAGGGCGCCCAGCGGTCCAGTTGATAAAAGCCTCACTTTTTCCCGGTCGTGATGGGAGGATCATGGCTGGATGTACCGTTGGCGAATCAGGTCTCTCTGATGCCGCAGCCGTGGTGAACCTTCACTTTGCGGTACTCTGCCGGCTGACCTGGGTGCCGCAACCGGTGGTCAGGATATGGGCCCGCCCGACGCCGTTACACCCTGCTCACCCCCCCACCTCAAAGGAGGCCTCAGGGCTAAGTCGGCTTGCCGCCATGGCCGAGAGCGCAATCATGACCGTAGCCGTACCCAGCATCAGCCCGAGTCCCCCGACCTGATAGGTCAGCCCGGACAGAACGGTACCCATCAGGCGCCCGCCTGCGTTCGCCATGTAGTAGAACCCGACATCCATCGTCACCCGCTCGGCCCGCGTGAACGCCAGAACCAGGTAAGAATGAAGCGACGAGTTCACCGCAAACACGGCACCAAAGACCAGCAACCCCGCGATCAGCGTTACCGTCAGCCAAGGCTGAGGTCCGGAGGCAATCAAGGCAACCGCCGTCAGTGTTGCCGGGACCAGCGAAAGTCCCCACGTCCAGCCGCGCACCGCCGCGATCAGTTCGGCCTCGGGACGTGTCGAGGCGTTCAAAAGTCTTGGTGCGGCCGCCTGGACCCCGCCATAAAGGACAATCCATAGCGCCATGAATGTACCAATCAGATAAAACGCTGTACGATTTCCGTCTTCGGACCCGTCTGACAGAACCGCGTAGAAATAGATGGGAATCCCGACGACGAACCAGACATCCCTGGCCCCGAACAGAAATAGCCGGGCGAGGCTGAGGCGGTTGATGTTGGCGGATTTCGAAAAGATTTCCGAGAACTTCGCCCCTTTGCGCCCTTTCGGCAACCCCGATGGCATCGCAATAAGCAGGGCCAGAAGGACAATCGCCAACCCGATTGCCATTGCGAACAGCGACCAGACAAAGCCCAAGGTTCCGAGAAGCGCGGCGCCCAGCAGAAAACCCAGTCCCTTCACCGCGTTCTTGGACCCTGTCAGCACCGCCACCCACTGGAACAGCGCGCCGTCCTTGTTGGGCGCCAGGAGCTTCACAGCGGATTTCGAGGACATCTTGGCCAGGTCCTTGGCGACCCCAGAGGCCCCTTGCACCAACATCACATATGCCACTGACACGCCCAGCGCCCAATCCGGATCCAGTCCGGCCAGCGCCACGAGGGCGACCACTTGTAACCCAAGCCCTGCATAAAGGGTCGACGTCAGCCCGAAACGGGCCGCGATCCAGCCCGCTGCCAGGTTCGTGACCATGCCCGCGATCTCGTAGATCACAAAGAGATAGGCCAGTTGCACAGGCGAGAAACCAAGCGTGTGAAAATGCAGCAGCACCAGCATGCGCAACGCGCCATCTGTCAGCATGAAGGCCCAATAGGCCGCCGTGACGGCACCATAGGCGGCGAGGCCGCTCGGGCGCTGCTCTTCCGGCGTCAAAGAGAAGCCCCTACCATAAACGCCACATCGACCAGCCGGTGCGCATAGCCCATCTCGTTGTCGTACCAGGCGAACACCTTCAGCTGGGTTCCGTTGATAACCATCGTCGATGGCCCATCTATGATCGTCGACCGTGTATCATTTGTGTAATCGGCAGAGACAAGCGGTCTGGTCTCGAAACCCAGAATGCCCTTCAGCGGCCCCTCGGCGGCGGCGGCAAAGTAACCATTGACCTCCTCCACGGTTGTCGCGCGCTCCAGCTCAAAGACGCAATCCGTGAGAGAGGCGTTCAGCAGCGGAACCCGCACCGCCTGGCCGTTCAGACGACCTTTGAGCTCGGGATAGATCAAGGTGATCGCCGTGGCCGACCCCGTGGTGGTCGGAATGAGAGAATTCAAAGCCGAACGGGCTCGGCGAAGGTCTTTGGCAGGCCGGTCCACGATGGTCTGAGTATTGGTGACATCGTGGATGGTGGTGATCGAACCATGGCGAATGCCGATTGCCTCGTGGATCACCTTGACCACCGGCGCCAGACAGTTGGTTGTACAGGAAGCCGCCGTAACGATGCGGTGCTCGGCCGATTTGTACACATCCTGGTTGACGCCATAGACGATGTTTGCGGTCGGCCCATCCTTGACCGGCGCGGAAACGACAACCTTTTTGACCCCGGCATCGAAATAGGGCTGAAGCTTGGCTTCGGTCTTGAACACGCCTGTGCAGTCGATCACCACATCCACCCCGTCCAGCGGCAGTCTCGACAAGTCTCGCGTTCCGACAAAGGGTAATTTCGTGTCGTCAATCGTGACGCTGCTTTGGTCAAAGGCAAAGCGAGCGTCCCAGCGGCCATGCACGGTATCGAATTCGAGCAAATGCGCCTGCATTGCTGTGTCGCCAACGGCATCGTTGATCCAGGCAATCTCGGCGCCGCGCTCTAGAAGTGGTTTCAGAGCGAGTTTGCCCATGCGACCGAGGCCATTGAGCGCAAAAACAGTCATGAGTTTTCTCCGGTTTCCGTTCGCGCGAGGTCATCCAAAGCGCGTTGAAGCGATATCTTGTCGAGCGAAGCAATCGGCAGCGCGGCGAAGGCCAGGATCCTGTTGCGAAGCGCGCCATATGTCTGATGAAACGCGAGGTTCCTCTCCGCGACCTTGCCCTCGATTTTCACTGGATCGGGTACCCCCCAATGGGCATTGACCGGTTGACCGACCCAGGCCGGGCAATCTTCGTTCGCTGCCTGATCACAAACCGTGAAGACAAAATCGAACGTCGGCCCATCCGGCCCTTGAAACTCTGTAATGCTTTTGGCCCGCAGGCGCGAGATATCATGCCCGTTCTGTTTCAGGACCTCTAGCGCGAAAGGGTTCAATTCGGACTTCGGCTTTGTACCGGCGGAAAAAACATCGAACCGGTCGCCCGCTTCTTTCCGAAGGATTGCTTCGGCAAAGATCGAACGGGCAGAGTTTCCGGTGCATAGGAACAGAACCCTGTATCTGGATCGCGTCCCCCGCCCAGCCGGTTCGGTGCCGGGCAACGCCGACAGGCCGCACAACTCGGCCCGGCCCCTGCAACAATCAAGAAACAGATAGTCGAAGGTGTGTCGCACTTCCTGCATATCGACCGAGTATCGTAGCGAAGTGCCGTGGCGCTCCTGGGTGACAAGCCGTGCCTGCATCAACGCAGACAGATAGGCCGACAAGGTCGACCCCTTGAGATCAAGGGCCTCGGCCAGCTCGCCAGCTGGCACCTGATCCGGATAACGCCGCACCAAGAGCCGAAAAATGGCCAGGCGTTTTGGGTGGCCCAGTGTGGTCAGTTGATGAGTGATATCTATTTCCATATTTCGTGAATATCAGAAATAAATAGAGCATCAAGACAGCCAGCACGCTGTCAAAAAAATTTCATGATAGCCGATCACGCTCCGCGATGACTCTAATGTGACCGGCAGTTGGTTCGAGAGCACCGCAAGGCCGATTGACAGCGGCGGATCGAAGATCCGCTGTCAGTCTGTTGCCGGGGACAAAAGTTGGCGAGCAGGCATCGCCCAGTCGCATTTAGCCCGACTGTCACTGGCAAAAACGCAATAAGCGTCACAATCACCGCCTACAGCGCTGGCCGAAGGTTCTGGGCCTCGGCCATCTCGTCAAATGTCAGTTGCAACCGGCCCGCTGACTTAAGCGGGTTTCGATTGTCGCGCCTGCTTCAGATAGAAAAATGGCAGCGTGGCCAGATACAGGCAGTTGGCGACAACCAGTGTGGGCCAGGGATTAGTGATCAAGCCGTAAACACCGATGATCCCGACCAAGGCGACCGGAATAAGCATCGATGATCTGAGACTGACATACTTTATCGAGATCGTGGGAATCGTGCTGATCGCCAGCAGGCCAACCCCGACAATATACACTGTCCGAACAAATGGGTGCGTCGGGGTTCCTAGGGCGCTCAACTGCATGAAGATCGGCATCAGCGCCAGACAGGCCAGTGCAGGGGCCGGAATCCCGACAAAGAAATCGTCGCTCTCGCCGGTCTTTCTTGCCACGTTGAACCTTGCGAGCCGCAAGGCGCAACAGACCACGATGATCAGCGACGCGATCCACCCAATGCTGGCATACTCCGTGTCGGCGTAGAGGTTGTTATAGATGAGTATGCCCGGAACAACGCCAAAGTTGAAGAAATCAGACAGCGTATCGAGTTCCGCCCCGAAGTCACTCACCGCGTCCAGCAAACGGGCCATCTTCCCGTCCAACGCATCCAGTACCATCGCAAGCAAAAGGAACGAAAGTGCACGTTCCAGTTCGCCTTCGATATCCAATCGCAGCGCATTCATGCCAGCGCCCAAAGCGCCCATTGTCACCAGGCTGGGGATGACGCGTCGAAGCGCAAGGGGTAAGTTCAGTTTCATATGCCTATCAAATTGGTGTCCCGGGCATCATCTGCGATGGATTTGAAAGATCGGCCAGAATCGTCTCTCCTGCAATTGCTATTTGACCAACGGACACCCGGGGTTTGACGCCAGCGGGAAGAAAAACGTCCAAACGGCTGCCAAAACGGATCAGGCCAAAGCGTTCGCCCACCCCGCACCGGTCGCCTTCGCGCACGAAACATACGATCCGACGCGCAACCAGACCAGCGATCTGAACAACACCGATGCGCGTTCCATCTGCCGCTTCGATCGTCAAACCGTTGCGTTCATTGTGAATACTGGCCTTGTCCAGCGACGCGTTCAGGAATTTGCCATGATGATAAGCAATGTGACGGACCACACCTGTGATCGGCGCTCGGTTTACGTGGCAATTGAAGACATTCATAAACACCGATACCCGGATCAGAGGCGCATCGCCAAGGCCCAATTCGCTTGGGGGCACAACTTCCTCGATCAGAGAAACGATCCCGTCTGCCGGAGACATGACCAAAGACGGTTGTTTTGGAACGATTCGGACAGGATCGCGGAAAAAGTAGTAGCACCAGATCGTCACAGCCAGCCCGGGCCAGAAGAGCGGCGCCCATAGGGCCGTTAGCAGAACCGTCACAACGGCAAAGGTGGCCACGAACTTGCGGCCTTCCCTGTGCATCGGCACTGCAACGATCTTGAACATGTTCATAGGTTGTCTTTCATTATCAGGGCAAGCAACCGGGCTAAGACCGCTACGATGAACACCGCGTTTGCAGCAAGCAAACACATTGTCGCAAGCGAACCCAGGTCCTTGGCGTCGCGCGCGAATACCTGCCAGTCAGGCGCAAGGTGGTCAACGATAGATTCAATGGCCGTATTCAAAGCCTCTGTTGCAACGAGGCAGAAGAAGAGAACAAACAGCAACGCGATTTCCTGCCCGCTGGCGCCCAGAAAGGTAAACAGCATCAGACAGGCCAGAAACGCTGCGACGATATGCCGAAACGCCGTCTCCCGCCAAAGACGCCTTGCCCCGGCGACAGAGTAACCGGCGGCCTCAAAAAGATGCGGCAGTCCGGTGACCTTTGGCGGTCGTGGATGTGTGCGTCCCTGTTTCTCGGTCATCGACTGGCAACCTTGTCGTCTTTCATGCAGCGCGCGAAGATATCCAGGCCTGCATCCCGCACGTCTGTAGAAACGTCAAGCATCCCGAGAAGGCTGTGAAACAGGTTGTCATGAGACAGTTCGGTGTCCCTTTGATCAGCAAGACAGGACTTGTCTATTGAAAACCGTTGGCTGAACCTGTCAGACAGCCACACGATCATCGGTACCTTGGTTTGGTATTCCGGCGCCATGAAATAGGGCGCGCCGTGCAGGAAGAGCCCCCCTTCCCCCAGTGACTCGCCATGGTCTGATACATACATCAAGACCGTGTCGGCGCGGCTCTGGCGGTTCAGAACGCCAATGGCTTCGGCCAGAAACTCGTCGGTGTATGCAATTGTGTTGTCATAACTGTTGACGATTTCCTCGGGCGTGCAGTTCATGAATTCTGCCGTTCGGCACGATGGGGTAAACCGTTCAAAGGCTGCCGGGTAACGCAAGTAGTAAGCTGGCCCGTGGCTTCCTATCTGATGCAGCACAAGTACCGTGTCCTGAACGATCGTCTCGGCATAGTTCTGCAATGCGCCCAGAAAAACGCCGTCCGCGCACTCGCCTTGCCCGCAGAACTCGGGCACCGACATGCTGACGAAAGACTTTGATTCAATCCGGTCGGCGACCCCCTTGTGCCCGGTGTTGTTGTCCCACCATTCCAGGTGGAAACCCGCATGTTTGAAGACATCCAGAACGTTTTCGGTCGAAACGCCGCGTTCGTATGTGTACCTGCCCCGACCGAAGCTGGAAAACATGCAAGGCAGGGAAACGGCGGTTGCGGTACCGCAAGAGTGCACATTCGAGAATGACACGACCGGCAGGTCCGCAAGGCGCGGGTTGGTCTTTACATTGTATCCGTTGAGACTGAAATTCTGCGACCGCGCGGTTTCCCCGACGACCACGACGGCGAGCACCGGATTCGCGCCAGCGCCATAGGACGAACCTTTTACGGCGTCTTCACCGATTGGCGCGATTACGTCTTTTCTGACCTTGGACACCATTCGCGCATAGCGGACGATCCCCAAAAGAGGCGCGCCGGGTTGAAAGCTGCTCAGCAGGTCTTTTCGCTCGCGGACAACGGCGGCGTAGGACTTCATGTCGAGCGCAAGCACGCCCACGGCAAGGCTCATTCCCACAACAAAACCGACTAAGGGCGTCGCCAGCGTGCGAAGCATTCCTTGGGGCTTGGGCCGGATCGTCAGGATGATGGCTGCGGGAACCAGCCCAAAAACCACCAAATGCAATACGAAACCCAGGGTGATCAGGTGTTTCGACTCGGCGAATGTCGTGACCGCGACGTTCTGGATCATGTCCCGGTCGACAACAATGCCAAGTGTGTCCACGTAGTAGGATGAGACCGCACTGAGTACGACAATCACCACCAGAAAAGGCTTTAAGACCCAGGAAAAGCCGAACAGGCTGAAAATGCTCAGCATCAGCAGGAAGAGCGCGAGAACAAATCCTGAAAACGCGAGGCCGTGGCCGAAAAAAACCTCTGCCCCGATCATCCAGAATGTGTGGTTGGCTGTTGCGAAAAGGAAAACGAGTATCCACGCCGACAGAGCGATTGGAGAAAGTGTGAAACTGTCACGCAGCTTGACTGGGTAGGCCAGCAAAGTTTGGAAGGGTTGCATCGCACGCGCCGGGTTGTTTCTTCGCTGCACCTTCCATCACCACAACCTTACAATAACCTTTCGGCAGTCTTGTCAGACTGCCCGGGCGAGCATGTTATATACGACATTTCGGCACTGGCGTACCGGCAGGTCTTCAACAGTCCAACCGCGCAATCATGATTGCAGATACCCGGTCAGCCGTGACCGGGTGTGCAAATCAGCGTCTTGGCAGCAACCGGTCCACCAGCCCAAGCCAGTAGCCCACGCCAACGGGAATTGCGGCATCGTTGAAGTCGTAGTCGGGATAGTGAACCATGGCATTGTTGCGTCCTGGCTCGTCGGTTCCCATCCAGATGTAGTTGCCCGGGCGCTCGTTCAGCATGAAGGAGAAATCCTCTCCTGCCATGCATGGCTCGCTCTCTCGCAGCACCCGGTTTGCGCCCACCAGCCCCTTGGCGACTTCGGCGGCCAGATCCGTTTCGGCAGCATGGTTGACCGTCGGCGGGTAATTCTTGCGATAGTCGATGACCGCTTCGGCGCCGAAACCGCTGGCAATTCCTTCGGCCAGCGCCCTGATCCGTGCCTCGGCCATGTCACGCGTCTTGCTATCGAAATAGCGGACCGAGCCACCAATGACCGCTTCGTCCGGCATGACCACATAGGCGTCGGACCCCTTGAACATCGACACGCCAATTGTCGCCGTTTCATGCGGCGACACGTTTCGCCCAGGCACACTCTGGATCGCGGTGACAAGATGCGCGGCCGCAAGGACCGTATCCACTCCAAGATGCGGCAGCCCCGCATGGGTCCCCTGCCCTTTGATCGTGATATCGAAATAGTCGATGCCCGCCATGATCGGCCCGGAAAGCGCGCAGAATTGGCCAAGCGGCATCCCGGGCCAGTTGTGCAGTCCCCAGACGGATGTGCAGTCTGCCACATCGAACAATCCTTCGCGCACCATCACTCCGCCACCGCCGCCGCCCTCCTCGGCCGGTTGAAAGATCACCGCCACAGAGCCTGCGAAATCCCTTGTCTCGGCAAGGATTCTGGCCGTGCCAAGCAGCATCGCGGTATGCCCGTCATGGCCACAGGCGTGCATCTTCCCAGGATTGACCGATTTCCACGGAACATCGCCATGTTCCTGCATCGGCAGCGCATCCATATCGGCGCGCAATCCGATCATCGGGCCGTCCTGCTCTCCATGAATGATCCCGATGACGCCTGTGGTCGCGATGCCGGTGACGACCTGATCGGCACCAAAGGCCCGAAGCTTTTCCGCGACGATTGCCGCTGTCCGCGTTTCCTGGAAACCAATCTCCGGGTGCTGATGCAGATCGCGCCGCCAGGCCGTTATCTCTTCGTGCAGGTCGGCGATACGGTTGTGGTGGCGAGAGGAAATCAGGGGTTCGGTCACGGCAAGCCTCCTGTAAAGCATGGGAAAACTCTTAGCGAAAGAGACGCCGGCCCGCGACAAAAATGATCGCCCCGGCCCGATTACGCCCTCCAATAGGTCGCCTACGCGTGAAACTAACCAAGGGCGTCAACGGCCGGAAGAAGCACAATGAAACTTGTTCAGCCCACCCTGATACCCCTTACCAATGCTCGTGTCCGAGGCAGCGACGCGGTGCTGGGGGTTAAATGCGCGGACACCCTTTTGCCAGTGATTGTTTAACCTAATATCGCTTTCACTGCATCTGCAGTGGCTGCCACGACGGTGTCCACTTCGTCCTGCGTGATGCAGAACGGAGGGGCGTAACCGATGATGTCGCCCTGCGGCATGGCCCGGGCTATGACGCCAAGTTCGGACATCCTGGCTGCAATTGCCGGGCCTACCTTTCGCTGGGGGTCGAACATGCGCCGCGCAGCGCGATTTTCGACAAACTCGACCGCACACATCAGTCCCTCGCCGCGGATATCGCCCACGTTGGGGTGTTCGGCCAAAGCCTGCGTGAGGCCCTTCTTCAGGGCCTGCCCCATCCGGCCTGCCTTTTCGACCAATCCCAGGTCGTCGATCAGTTTCAGATTCGCCACACCGGCAGCCGCACCGATAGGATGCGCCGAATAGGTCCAGCCATGACCGATGGGGCCGTTTTCATCGGTACCCTGCTCCAGCACCTTCCAAACACGATCCGACACGATCGACCCGGACAATGGCGCGTAGGCCGAGGTGAGGCCCTTGGCGATCGTGATGAAATCTGGAGAGATGCCATAGTGCGCGGACCCGAACATGGACCCGAGACGCCCGAACCCGGTTACCACCTCGTCAGCGATCAGGAGGATATCATACTTCTCCAGCACCGCTTGAATCGCGGGCCAATAACCGGCAGGCGGTGGCACGATCCCTCCTGTTCCCAGAACGGGCTCTCCGATGAAAGCCGCGATCGTGTCTGGCCCTTCGGCAATGATCAACTCTTCGAGCCGGGCGGCGCATTGGGCGCTGAACCCCTCTTCGGACAGTTCCGCCGACGCGCGTCGGAAGAAATAGGGGGCGTCCGTGTGGATCACCTGTGCAAGCGGCAAGTCGAACTTCTTGTGAAAGAGTTCCAACCCGGTCAACGAACCCGTCATTAGGCCCGAGCCGTGATAACCCCGCCAGCGGCTGATGATCTTTTTCTTTTCAGGCCGCCCCAGAATATTGTTGTAATACCAGACCAGCTTGATGTTGGTCTCGTTGGCGTCCGACCCGGACAACCCGAAATAGACCTTGGACATTCCAGCCGGCGCACGGTCCATGACCATTTTGGCCAGCGTGATCGAGGCTTCGGTGCCATGACCGACATAGGCGTGGTAATAGGCCAGTTCGCGCGCCTGATCGGCAATCGCCTCGGTGATCTCCGGCCGCCCATATCCGACGTTCACACAGTATAGACCCGCAAACGCATCGAGCATCCTTTTGCCATCGCGATCCTCGATATTCACGCCCGAACCGGTACGGATGACGCGCGACGGGGTCTCTCCGCGCGCGTGCATGGCGAGATGCGTCGATGGATGGAAAAAACTCTCCCGATCCCAGAGTGCGATCTGGTCATTCTGCAACATGATCTTTCCTTCTTTTCAGTCTTCGACGGCCAGAACGGCCAGGCAATCGCCTGCCTGACACAGGCCGGGATGGTGGCGCGCCATCAGGATACCGTCGCGTTGCGCGGTCACAGACCGTGGGGCACTGCCGGTTTGGCCGGTCTGCCAAATTCGAGCAATGGGGTCGCCGGGTCTTACGACTTCGCCCAGCGCAACAAGGTACTCGACAAGACCACCCTCTGTAGAGAAATGAAAACAGGCATCGTCAGGCTGGCTGAGATGGCGCGTGGGTGTATGCTCTGGCTCGCCCTGCATGATCCCGGCGTGGATCAAAAGGTTCCGCACCCCCTTGCGGGCGATCCTTGTGGTATATGGGGTTGCCGATCCCTGCCCGCCCAACTCGGTTGTGACAAAGGTCTTGCCCAAGCCTTCGGCGGCATCGTCATACATTCCCAAGGCATCGATCTCGCGCATTTCGACGCTGAAGGGCGCGTTGAACGCATCCCGGGCGGCGCGACAGCGCGCCTGCTGCGCCTTGTCTTCAAGGATATGCGAGGCCGCAAAAGGCAGGAAATCCAGCGTTTTGCCGCCGGAATGGAAATCCAGAACCACATCGGCCATGGGCAGCAACGTGCGCTGGAAATAGTCGGCGATCTTCTGCGTCGGCGTCCCATCCGGGGCGCCGGGAAAGGCGCGGTTCATGTTGACCTGATCCAGCGGCGAAACCCGCGTGCCCGCCAGAAACGCCGGGAAGTTCATCGCCGGAACAATGATCACGGTCCCCGTGACCTGGTCCGGCACTAGGTTATGCGCCAAATCAAAGAGCGCAAGCGGCCCTTCATACTCGTCCCCGTGGTTCGCCCCGGTCAGAAGCGCCACCGGGCCGGTTCCGCGCCGGATCACCGAAACGGGTATCAACACAGAGCCCCACGCGCTGTCGTTCCGGCTGTAGGGCAAGCGCAGATGCCCGTGCTGTTTGCCGTCTTGTTCGAAATCCACGGTCGGGGTGATCGGATTGGCGCGCATGGCTCACCCTTTCACAAAGAGTTCGCGGGGGGTGCGGCAGAGGCACTCCACCCCGGTTTCCGTGATAACAATCGGTTCCGTGATCTCCAGCCCCCCATCATCAAGCCACAAAGCGGGCATGAAGTGGAAGGTCATACCGGGTTTCAGCACACTCTTGTCGCCCCTGCGAAACGACATGGTGCGTTCGCCCCAATCCGGCGGATAGGAGATCCCAATGGCGTAGCCGCATCGGCTGTCCTTCTGGAAGCCCAGCCGATTGAGTGTCGCGTTGAAGGCATTGGCGATGTCCTCGCACAGATTTCCGGGTCGGGCCTGTTCCAGCCCCGCCTCGACGGCCTCAAGAACAGCCTTTTCCGCGTCCAGGTATTTCTGCGGCGGCTTGCCCAGGAACAAGGTGCGCGACTGCGGGCACTGATAGCGCCGATAGGATCCGGCAATCTCGAAAAACGTGCTTTCGCCAGCTTTCAGAGGTGCATCGTCCCATGTCAGGTGCGGGGCAGTCGCATCGACACCCGACGGCGCCATCGGAACGATGGCCGGATAGTCCCCCCAATACCCATCAGCTCCCGAGACCGAGGCATGGTAGATATCGGCGATCAGTTCGTTCTTCTTCAGCCCTGGTTCGGCCTTTTCCAACACCACCTGGTGCATCCGCTCGACGATCCGGGCGCCACGACGCATGTACTCGATCTCGGTGGCGGATTTCACGGCGCGCTGCCAGTTGACCAGGCCAGTGGCATCCTGGAACCGGGCCGTGGGCAGATTTTGTTGCAGGCTCAGGAACGCGGACGCGGTGAAATAGTAGTTGTCCATCTCCAGACCGATGCGCGCAACACTCAGACCCCGTTGGGCGATCAGCGCAGAGAGGTCCTCCATCGGATGTTTGGCCGGGTTTTGGACGTAAGTGTCGTCGTAACCGTGAATGTTGTCCCTTGCGAGCCACGTGGTTAGCCCGGCCCCCACCGCATCCATCGCGCGCCCCCACCAAATCGGTTCGCCTTCGAGTGCAAGAAGCACGCCTTGATGCACGTAAAACGACCAACCATCGTAGCCTGTCAGCCAGGCCATATTGGACGGGTCAGTGACAAAAATCGCCTCCAGCCCGCGCACGGCCATTTCAGCGCGCGTCTTTGACAGGCGGTCTGTGTATTCGGCTGGTGAGAAAGGCAGATCTGGCATGAATCCTCCGGCGTTCGCGATCATCTTACGGGGAAGAGCCGCATGTTTTTCGCAATTTTTAGCAAGATCCGCTTTTTTTTCCGCGCCAGTATCCAGAAGATCGGATAATTCCCCCATCCATGGACCAGATAGATCGAAAAATCCTGCACTACGTGCAACAGAACAACCAACTTACCCATGCCGAATTGTCGGACCTGGTCGGGTTATCCGCGACCTCTGTTCAACGCCGCCTGGCGCGACTCAGGGCCGACAAAATCATCACGGCCGATATCTCGGTCGTGGATCCCGAAGCAGCAGGCCGCCCGCTCTTGATGCTGGTTTCTGTCGAACTTGCGCGCGAACGCGCTGACATCATCGACCGTTTCAAACGCTCGGTCCGTAATTGTGCCGAGGTGATGAGCGCCTATTACGTAACCGGGGAAACCGATTTCGTCCTGATCGTCAGCGCGACAAACATGGCCGACTACGAAGCCTTCACTCGAGAGTTCTTTTACGATAATCCCGACATCAAGGGGTTCAAGACTTCTGTGGTCATGGATCGGATCAAGGCGAGTTTCCACCTTCCCCTATTGGAATGACGCACAGGTCACCCGTGGTCGCCTGTCACTTCTAAGCCTTTTGGCACTGGACAAGTTTCCCACCGGCGGAAACCATGATCTTGAGGAGGACAGGTCTATGCGAAAGAAGGTCATCTCGGGCAAGGATGCTGCCGCTTTGATCAAGGACGGCGACGTTCTCACCACCTCGGGCTTTGTCGGCATCGGGGTTCCGGATGCGCTTCTGGCGGCAGTAGAACAACGGTTTCTGGAGACGGGACACCCAAGAGACTTGTCCCTGGTTTTCGCGGCGGGACAAGGGGATGGTGGCGAACGAGGTCTCAACCGCCTCGGCCACGAAGGGTTGCTCAAGCGCGTTGTCGGAGGACATTGGGGCCTTATTCCCAAGGTGGCCGCCTTGGCGATTGAGGGAAAGATTGAAGGTTGGAACCTCCCCCAGGGATGCATCAGCCAGCTCTTTCGCGACATCGCGGCCGGGAAACCGGGAATGATAAGCAAAGTCGGGCTGGAGACATTCGTCGATCCCCGAAACGGCGGCGGAGCAATCAACGCGATCTCGATCGAACCGCAGGTCGAACTTATGACGCGCGGTGGCGAAGAGTATCTGTTCTATCCCGCACCAAAACTCACCGTTGCGCTGCTGCGTGGAACCACCGCGGACGAGTTCGGCAACATCACGATGGAGCGTGAAGCGCTCGTCATAGACAATCTTGCGCAGGCCATGGCGGTAAAGAATGCAGGCGGAGTGGTGATGGTACAAGTCGAGCGTCTGGCCCGGGGGCGCAGCCTTCCAGCTCGCGAAGTTCAAATCCCCGGCATCCTGGTCGATGCAGTGGTGGTGGCTCCGCAGGAACTGCATATGCAAACCTACCGAACGAGGTTTTCGCACGCCTTCACCAATCGCATCCGGCCGCCGGCGGGAGAGATTCCCCAGATGCGTCTGGACGCACGAAAAGTCATCGCGCGGAGATGTGCCTTTGAACTCCCGGTGAACGGGGTGATCAATCTTGGCATCGGCATGCCCGAAGGCGTGGCCTCTGTCGCGGCCGAAGAAGGTCTTCTGGATCACGTGACGCTAACGGCGGAACCCGGGGTCATTGGTGGCCAGCCAGCATCGGGGCTGGATTTTGGGGCGGCTGTCGATGTTGATGCCGTGATCCCCCAGAATGCGCAATTTGATTTCTATGACGGCGGCGGGCTGGATATGGCCTGCCTTGGTCTTGCCCAGGCTGACAGAACAGGAAACGTGAACGTTTCGCGCTTTGGCCCCCGGCTAGCGGGGGCCGGAGGGTTCATCAACATAAGTCAAAACGCGAAATCGCTGGTGTTCGCAGGAACCTTTACGGCGCAGGGGCTGGATATCGACATCGCAGACGGACGGTTGGAAATCCGGGCCGAAGGGGCATCCCAAAAGTTTCTAAAAGAGGTCGAGCAGGTGACGTTCTCGGGGAGACGCGCGGCCCGATTGGGGCGGTCTGTACTCTATGTGACCGAGCGTTGCGTGTTTCGGTTGTGCCCTGCCGGGCTGCAACTGATAGAGACAGCCCCAGGCGTCGATATTGAGCGCGATATCGTGAGCCAAATGGGGTTCCGGCCTATCATCGAGGACGTTCGCGATATGGACGCACGGATTTTCGGAACCGAACCGATGGACCTGAAACGCGAGCTTCTCCACCTTGATTTGCCGGAACGGATTGCGCTGGACGCCGCAAAAGGTCGCCTGTTCATCAATTTCGAAAAGCTGCGAGTTCGCTCGCTTGAAGAAGTGGAACAGATACGAAGGCAGGTAGAGACGGTCTGCGGTCCGCTGGACGAAAAGGTCGACGTTATCGTGAATTATGACGGCTTCCAGCTTGAAGACGAGGTTGCCAAGGATTACGCCAATATGGTCGCCAGGCTGGAGGCCCGTTTCTATCGAACCGTGACGCGGTACTCCGGCTCTGCATTCATTCGGATAAAACTTGGTGAAACGCTTGGTGCCGCCGCTCCGCATCTTTTCGAGTCACGGGAGGCCGCACAAGCGTTTCTTGACCGTTCGGGATGATCCGCAGGCGCTGCCGGACCGAGCCAGAATTGCAGACCAATGGCCGAGTTGCGTGAAGGAAACCGAGATGGGCTGCCGCGCAAAGAACACAGCGACCTCTTCACCGACGAAATCAGGGGCGGGCAGACGAACCTCCCCCCAGAAGGAAGACAATTCCCGTAAGCCCCCCACTAGTCCTCGGGCAGTCTTAAGCCAGAGCAACTTGAAATGAAATTGAGACTGGAAACCAAGGCCGCATGAGGCCACAAATCCACTAACGGATTCTCCAGAAAAGCTGGAAGGAGGTCGGGCCTCAGGTCACGATCCGAAGCAAATCGGCAACCGAGTACGCATGAACAGCATCAACAAGATTTTTGATCGTTACGAAGCCGTTAGGTTTCGCTTCCCGGACGTCAACACCCGAACCTGGACGCAGGACATCGGTTCTCTTCTTGATATCGTGACCGAGGCAGATGCTTTTGTCTTCGATGCATTCGGCGTTCTCAACATCGGAGAGACACCGATCCCAGGCGCGTCGGAGCGGCTCGACCAGCTCAGGAGCGCAGGGTGCAAGATTCGCATCCTTTCCAACGCGGCGAGTTACAACCATGAAATGGCCGTCAAAAAATTTCAACGGCTTGGCATGCGGGTCGAAGCCGATGAGATCATTACCAGCCGCGACGCCACCCTGAGGGAATTGGGGCCTGGCCTGTGGGGATGTATTGCGGCGCCATCAGATGACCTTTCGGACATTCCGACCACAGCCTGCCGGTTGGAGGACGACCAGAAAGCGTATGACAGGGTCGAAGGTTTTCTTTTTCTGTCCAGCGAATCCTGGACCAATGACCGCCAGTCCATCCTGGCAGAGTCGCTCCGGCGCAATCCAAGACCCGTTCTGATTGCCAACGCAGATCTGGTGGCACCACGCGAAGGCCGCTTTACCCTGGAACCAGGGTATTTCGGGCACCTGCTTGCGGATGGCGGAGTGACGGACATCCGCTTCTTCGGCAAACCCTTTCCCGAAGTTTACGAGATGATCGAAGGTTCTTTGCCGGGTATGGATCGCACGCGTATCGCGATGTGCGGCGATACATTGCATACCGACATCCTGGGGGCCGAGGCGCGTGGATGGCGTACGGTACTTGTGTCACGCGATGGTCTATTTGCCGGAGAAGACACAAGAGAATATTGCCAACAGGCCGATCTCTTCCCGACGTGGCGGCTGGAGGCAATCTGAGCGGTTGCCCGAGTAGGGAGCAGGACGAACTATGATGGCTGTGCCAAGCGGTTCCGTTTCCAACAAAGCTTCGAGAGACGTCCGCAGATTCAGGAACACCTTCGCGTTCCTTGGGTCTGGGTCGATCTCCTATTCTTCGCCATCCGACAAGGTGTCTGAGCCCAAGTGCACTGCCTTGGCCGCCAAACGAAGAAACTGCCTTTGTTCCTCTGCGCAAAGGCCAGTCAGGATCTCGGATTGCAGTTTCCTGATGATCGGCAATACCTCCTTGTAAACCCGTTGGCCTTTGCCTGTAATCATCACCAGACGCGCGCGCCGATCCCGCTCATTTATTGTCCGCGTGACAAGACCCTTTTGCTCCAGCCGGTCGATGACCCCACCAATTGTTGCACGGTCGTAGGCGATCATTGCGGCGATGCGCGCCTGGTCCAGGCCCGGACTGGAACACACTGCGTCAAGCGCGGCGAACTGGACCGGCGTAAGATCGTATCCTGTCTCCTGCATGCGCTGAGAGAAGACTTGAGTGGACATTTGGTTCAACCGACGGATCAGATGGCCCGCCATGCCAGTAACAGTCATTTGGAAATTTTCCTCGCTGAAGGCTCCAAAAGGGATCCTCGCGACTTTGGCAAAAGGAAAAAGGTATGTACACATATCTTTTTCCTGAATATAATAAGTGCAGATACTAAATTTCGAGTCCGATGCATCGGTGTGGAGGAAGACCATGCAATACTATGTCGACGGATTCAGACCAGGGGATCCTGACATCAAGGCCCCTGCCCCGAGCCGCGATCAGCCGCACAACGATACCGTTCCAAAGACTGTCGACGTCCTGATTGCGGGCTGTGGTCCAGCCGGATTGTGTCTTGCCGCGCAACTGGCGGGTTTTCCAGAAATCACTACGATGATCGTGGAACCCAAACCCGGCCCCATGGAAAAGGGCCAGGCCGACGGCGTGAACGTCCGCTCGATGGAGATGTTCCAGGCGTTCGGCTTTGCCGAAAAGATCAAGCGTGAAGCATATTGGGTCAACCAGACCACGTTCTGGAAACCGGATCCGGCCAACACCGACCACATTACCCGCGTCGGGATCACCCAGGACGTGGCAGACGACCAGTCTGAGATGCCACACACCATCGTCAATCAGGCGCGCATCCATCAGCTCTTCCTCGATGTCATGGAAAACTCGCCCACCCGGCTTGAACCGCACTACGGGCTGCGCGTGATCGACCTCAAGATCGAGACCGACGCCCAGGACCATCCGGTGTCCGTGATCCTGGAACGTGTTGATGAAGATGGCAGCGCGGGCGAGAGGGTGACGTTACGCGCAAACTATGTCGTCGGATGCGACGGGGCGCGCAGCAATGTCCGTAAGGCGATTGGCGGTAAGCTGCATGGAGACGCCGCACATCAGGCTTGGGGCGTGATGGATATTCTCGCCAATTCCGACTTTCCCGACCTGCGCCGGAAATGCCTGATCCAGTCGACGAAGGAAGGCAATGTGCTGATCATCCCGCGCGAGGGCGGCTACATGTTCCGGATGTATGTCGAACTCGACAAGCTGAACCCGGACGAGCGGGTGTCGAACCGCAACCTGACATCGGACCACATCATCGCCGCCGCCAACCGGATCATGCGCCCCTATACCATCGATGTGAAGGAAGTCGTCTGGTGGTCGATCTACGAGATCGGCCATCGCCTGACGGACAAGTTCGATGACGTCCCGGAGGAGGAGGCGGCAACCCGCACTCCGCGGGTGTTTACTGCTGGCGACGCCTGCCACACCCATAGCCCGAAGGCCGGTCAGGGCATGAACGTATCCATGGGCGATACGTTCAACCTTGGCTGGAAACTTGCACACGTGCTGACGGGGCGGTCTGACGCGCGCCTTCTGCACAGCTACTCGGCGGAACGCCGCGAAGAAGCAAGGCGCCTGGTCGAAACCGACCACAAATGGGCGCGGATCATGAGCGCCCCTCCCGGCGCGTCCGAGATCGACGGCACAGACATGCCGCGCTTTCAAAAGCAGTTCATCGAGAACCTGGAGTTTACCGGTGGGCTCGCCGTACGATATGATCCGTCGGAACTCACGGCCGAACCCACGCATCAGCATCTGGCCACGGGCCAGACCGTAGGGAAACGGTTCCATTCCGCGCCGGTCCTTCGACTGTCGGATGCCAAGCGGCTGCAACTCGGTCACGTGGCCGAAGCGGACGGGCGGTGGCGCATTTACGCCTTTGCCGGACGGCAGGATACCGGAGCCGAAGGTGGCGCGATCCACGGGCTTTGCACTTGGCTTGAAAACGATCCCGCCTCTCCGGTCCGGCGCTTTACACGCGGGAACGAGGACATCGACGGGCTGATAGATCTACGCGCCATATTCCAGCAGGAATTTGAATCCCTGAAATATGAGGACATGCCGACCCTGCTCAGACCTGCAAAAGGCCGCTATGGGCTGCACGACTTCGAGAAGGTGTTCTGTGTCGATCACAAACTGGGCGCCGACATTTATGAGATGCGCGGGATCGAACGGTTGGATGGGTGCATGATCATCGTTCGGCCCGACCAATATGTTGCGCATGTTCTGCCCTTGGGTGGATACGAAGCGTTGTCCGGGTTCTTCGGTGCGTTTCTCATACCGCAAGACCAGAGGTAAGCGTCCATCGCAAAGGGTGCTACCGGAATGATAGGAACAGATCTTATCGGGAGCAGCGCGCAACCTGTGGGCCAGAAAGAACGAGCGATGCCCGAAAGAGAGGTGACCGGCGTGCAGCCGAGTGAGCCCGGCACCCATTGCGACCCAACCCGGTTCGCTTGGAAGAGTTATCGGCAAGCGCTCGCCTTGGGGTGGTCTCGCTGGATTGGCAATCCTTGAAACCGGTCCAGGGCCGTTCACTTGCCGACGCAACGACGCTAGTACAGATGGATTAGTCCAACCGGTCAAACCCGGTGCGTTGAGGCAGAGGAAACCAAAAGTATCCCGAAACTGCTCGGCAGATACAGAGGGAGCCATCTAGGCCACCAGAAACGAACTGCTTCGTGGTTCACTTCCATGCCGCACGGATGCAGAACTTCTTCGACGTTTCGTCACAACCGCCGAAATCTGACGAACAACATCACGGCCAGCTGAATGGCTTCACGCCTCGATCGGAAGCAGCGAGAGGGGGGCGGATATGTATGACCAAAGAACAACGACCCGCCCTGCCCTGCCCTGCTCATGCCAATTCCTTTACACTCCGGCTCAGCCGAAACAGTCTGTCCTCGAAATCGATCCAATAGCATCAAAAGTGGGCTTTTTTACTATTCTACTCAACTCTCCCAATCACCAATGGTCGCAAATTTCGCCCTAAAGAGGGTGTTCCCGTCGTTTTCTTCCAAAGTCGCTGCGAAACCTTGGAAATTATTAGAAAACCTGTGGTAAACCAAACCACTGCGCTAGGTACTCTCCTGATCGCGCCAGCGATGGCCGGACAGTGTCGAGCGGGAAAATCCCGGGGGGGGGATCGCTATGGGAAGTACATCGTCGTCGGCCGTTTTTGCGGCCGCTCTGGATCCATTGTCAGGCATTTTGAGAATTTTCTACGACGGGTTGCTGAATCCCTTGACACTCATTGTCGAGATGGCCGCACCACAACCGGGTCAGCCGCAGGCTTTGAGTGTTATCCTGGAAGGCGCGAACATTCGATCATTCGACCTAAACGATGTAACCAGCATCGAAATCAGCCTTGCGCACACGGGTCTCAAACCAAACGGACGCACTCTGAACGACCGCATCTCGATCGCTCAGCACATCACCCTCCCGGTGACGATGAATTACATTGACGACAGCGGTAACGTAACTTCGGAATTTCGCGGCGGTGGAGGCGACGATTCCTTTGTTGGGAGCGATGGACGCAGCAGTCTTTTCGGCTATGGCGGAAACGACAGCCTGTACGGAGGCATTGGGAAGGACAAGCTGTTTGGTGGAGCCGGCAATGATCATTTGGCCGGTAACGGCGACAATGACGTTCTCGGCGGCGGCGGCGGTGACGACATTCTCTTCGGCGGCACCGGGCATGACAGGTTGTTTGGAGGATATGGAAACGATCAGCTGTCTGGCGACGATGGCAACGACCTGCTCAGTGGCGGCGTCGGCAACGATACCCTGTCGGGCGGCGCGGGCAATGACAAGCTGTTTGGCAGACAGGGCGACGACCTCCTGTCAGGTGACGATGGCAACGACCGAGTCCACGGCCAGAATGGTAACGACACACTATCAGGTGGAGATGGCAAGGACTGGCTTCACGGCGGCAGAGGCGACGACTTCGTCTCTGGTGGGGACGACAGGGATACCCTGGTTGGCGGCGATGGAAAAGACACGCTAGTTGGTGGCGCGGGCAACGATGTCCTCCACGGCGGACTGCGCTTTGACGTCGCGATCTTTGGCGGCTCTGTATACGACTATGACTTCACCGGTGTTCGACCGCACAGATTGTCAAACCTTGTTTACGTGGCTGGTGCAGACGGACGCGACAAGGTTCTTCATGTCGAAGCGCTGGAATTCGAGGATTACACCTATTTCATTGACGGTCGGAACAATGCCCCCTTCACCCGACCTGATGTCGACAGAACCGACGAAGACACGCCGATCAATCTTGCACATATTCTGGCAAACGATTTTGACATAGACCGTGACCCCTTCCGGATCACGCGAGTCGAAGCCAGCGGATCCGGCGCGACGGTTTCCATCGCGGCGGACGGAACGGTCGACTACAGCCCTGTGGGTGCGTTTGACTATCTCGCACTGAACGAGAGAGGCTACGATACTTTCATCTACACGGTCACGGATTCCTATGGCGGCGAAAGATCCGATACAGTGACCATCGAGATCGAAGGCCGGAACGACGCCCCGGCGTTCGTCTCGTCGCAGTCCGATACCGGCGGACGCCTAGTGGAAGGCAACAGCACATCGATCTTGTCTGAAGGTGGAAGCCTGACCTTCGGCGACAAGGACACCAGCGACACCCACTATGCAACCAGCGCCTTTGTGCCGGAAAGTTCCGGAAGCAACCCGCCGATAGGGGCATTCACCGTCAATACGATCTATCAGCCCGATGGCAGTTCCACGCGGATTGACTGGACCTATGATGTTGCCGATGCCGCGATCCAGTTCCTGGCCCAAGGTCAGACCCTGGTGGAAACCTTCAGCACTACGGTTCACGATCCACATGGCGGCACCGACACGATTGACACCCGCATAACTCTTGTCGGCACCAATGACGCTCCCGTCGGGTATCTTGATACTTCGGCGGTGGTTGCCGAAGGTCACGCGGTCTCTATCGACGTATTGGCCAATGACACCGATGTGGACACCGGCGCGGAATTGGCACTGGTCAGTGCCAGGATCGTCTCAGGCGGTGGCACTGTCGAAATTGTTGGAAACCAACTCCGGTTCGACACCGGTACCGCCTACGAGGCACTCGGGTTGGGGCAATCCGGGGAGGCGGTGATAGAATATGTCTTGCAAGACGAATTCGGCGCACAGGCGACGTCGGCAGCCTTTGTCCGAGTAAATGGTTTGGCAGATGCGGCTACTGTTCAGGCCTTGACCCCCTTCACCCCCAGCATGAGCGTCGACTATGCAACGCGGTGGCATTTCCAACGTCTCGCGGAACAAGGGTATTCAAGTAGCTGGAACAACGGTGCGACTCAGTCGGTCAACGGCTATCATGCCGGCTTTCAGACCCAGACCGGGAACCAGTCCATGTTTGGATTGGGAGTGGGCGGAGTAAACTTCGCTACTACGGGAACGGTATCGCGCGACCCGGTCCTGAAGAGTTTCAGCTTCAATCCCGGTTTCGACTTCGAACTTGTCAGCGCAAGCTTGGGAATTTCGGCTACGGCCGATGCCATCCTCGACCTTAGTTTCTCGCCCTCGACCGGCTTTTCGGCGGGAACGGTTTCGGGAGCGATTGGCGTGAATACCGGGATATCCGGGGTCTCGGAGGTGGGAGGCTTCACGCAACTGCAAACAAGTTCGTCAGTTGTCGGCGCAGCAGTCACGCAGACTCTGCCGCAAACGATGACCTATGGAGTTGATGGCGCAATCGACGCAGGTTTCCAGGCTGGAATGAGCTATTCTGCGGCTGTGCGCGGGCCTTGGATTCCGACCGACCTGGAAGGTGGAGGTTTCTATCTGCCGGATTATGCATCGGCCGGATCGATCTTCAGCGAGAGCGTTATAGGAACCGGCAGCTACAACCTGATCAACGGTTCGGTCGATCTCGGCACCAATACCGGAGCGGTCAACTTCGCCGACAACCTGCTTTCTCATACGGTATCGGAACCGATAAACGCAGACTTGGGCAGCGTGTCCTTTGGCGGTGCGGGCGTCGTCACGACCACCAATCTTGCCGATGGCATAAGGGTGACAACTGTAAAGGACCTTGTGGATATCGGCGTGGACGTGGACGACATGCTGTCGTTCATACCGCAACTGAAAGCGCTGCAAGCCTTGGATGGAACAATCGTAAGTGGTCCGGCCACCGGAACTTATGTCATGGCCGATATTGATTACATAACCGGGTTCGATCTATCGGTCGACTCGAGTTTGTCGGCACGCTACTCGGTTGATCTTCTGTTCAATCGCCCGGTTTACATCGAAGGCTTCGCGGATCCGGTGATCGCTTTGCGCAATGCCGACTGGAACAACCTGCCCGGAATCCGCGCCGCCGTACCAGGACCTGTCACGGTTACCCCGGTTTTCAATTCGCAGCTCGATTACACGTCATTGATCGATGTGATGCATACCGGAACCCTAACTTTGAATCTTGGAGGTCTGAGAGGTAGCTTCGACTTGGACATTGCGGATATCGAAATTCACGAAAGCGCCAGCTTTGGCCCGCTTCTCAGCGAAACCATTCCGCTGTTCAACTCGGACATGGCCGACATCGCCGATCCCAACTTCTCCGTAGTGAGTGTCGACCAGTTCCAGGGGGACAGCTTTGGGCTATTTGCCTGACGGCGCCCTTGTTAGGAACCGATCTTTGGCGGCACCTTTCGACCGGGTTTCCGGTGCGAAGCCGCAAAACAGTTTCTGACTGGCCCCGGCTACCCATGAACAGCAGGACCTATGCGCAATAGAGCCGACGCCACTCGAACAGAGAGGCGTCGGCTCTGTTACAAAAGTGGATCCGGGATAGATAGGGAGCTTTCCGACGAATAGGAACCTGTCTTAGGATTGACAAATCGCCTCTCGGCAATTCAGCGCGACAATACGCTCCTCACCACCCAAGCCCGCCTGGGCGATCCTGATCTCATCCTCGGCAGAGCGGCGTTTGTGCTTCTTGCACTTGAAACCCGTGATCGACCTGTCCGCGGCGCCGTTCGATGCTCCGGATCTCTTCTTGATCTGCACCCCATGGCGGCTTCGATGATCCAAAAATCCTCCGTCGTTCAAACACCTGGATCAGCCCGGTAGGCGCTGACGTCGGACAATGTCCATATCCTACTCGCCAAAAGCCGCGCGTGCGTCGGAGAGGCCCTTGTAGACGGCTTCGACAAGGACCGGAGGCATGTTGTGCCCCTCGAGCCAAGCCTTCGGGTCGTCAGCAAGCGGTGGATCGAGTTCCGCCATTCTCAAATATGCCTCGCGAGCGGCCTGCTCATTGGAGAGTTTTCTGTGGGCGATCACGAGGAGTGCCTGTCCGAATGACCAACCATCGCCAGAGCCGCGTTCTGCGGCCCACAGCAATTCCGACCACTCGTTCTTGATGAGGTGATCCGCTGCCAGCAGATGAAAGTAAAAGGGCGGCGGCGCCACTGAGCGTTCTATCGCGCGACGCATGATGGGCACGCCGTCGTCGAACCGCCCGGCAACCCCGTAACGAATGGCGAGGTTGGCAAGGGCAGCCGGATCGTTCGGGTTCACTTCCACAGCCCGACGGGCAAACTCGATGGAACGTTCAATGTCGCCTGCATACTGCTCGACATGCGACATCGCCTGGAGCGCGTCGGTATCCTGAGGGTCTAGATCGAGGGCGCGGCTTGCGGCCTGACGCGCTAGGTCGAATGCCGCCTCCCTCGACAGGTTCTGCTCGTGGCCAAAGCGCGCGGCATCGTTTCGCAAATAGGCAAGCATCGCCCAGGCGCGGACATAATCGGGGTCTTCGCGCACCGTCGCTTCCAGACAGTCCCGCGCAGCTTGATACTCATCACGGTGATATGTACGCCGGTAGATCTGTGCGCTTGCGACACAGGCGAAACCTCGAAGGCTTGGATCATTTTGATCTGGTAGCCTTGTGGCGCGGACATCGCGGAGCGCGTAGCCATACTGCTGGCCAATTGCAGCGGCAATATCGGATGAGATTGTATCCAGAATACCCGTGATGCTCAGGTTCTCTGCATCACCAATGTAGCGTTCGCTCCACAAAACCTTGGCGTCGTGCCGGCGAAGGAGCTCGGCGCGAATAAAAAGCCTTCCCTCTTCTCGCCAGACATCGCCGGTCACCGTGAATTCCGTCTTGATAGCTTGGCCCTTCGGTGTGACACCTCCAGCGGCATTCGTGCTCTTGTCATGCGACAGATGCACGGCAAGGTCGGGAAACCTGATCAAGGCCGCCGCAACTTCGTTGGTCAGCCCGGATGTAACGAGCGCTTCGATCTCGCCGCTTGTTCTGACACCGAATTCTTCGACAAGAATCGCGACGCTTTGATCTGAGACGACGTTGCTCTTCGATACGCCGCTTTCGGGTCGCATGGTCCAGAGAAACAAAGCCGCCACAAAGGCCGCGCCAGCAGCGATGATTATCCCTGGGCCAAGCGTGAAACGTTTGTTCAGGCCGGGTTCACGATCACCAGTGCGATCAGACTTTACCGCAGCAGGCTCCGCCCAGGGCACAACACCTTGTTGTACATCGAACTTGGGACAATAGCGACCCTTGGGGATGCTGATGCGGATGGGGTCATCCCTGCCGCTCTCCGCATAGTAGTTGTCGAGATCCCGACGAAGCTTGCGCGCTTCCAGACGCACGACAGGGTCCGACTGCTGGTCGAAATCGGACCCGCGCCCAAAGACGGCCATGGCGATAGTCGTCGCCTTAAGCTCTCCTTCGCGGCCGGCCAGGCTTTCCTCGACGACATAACGCAGCATTTCGCGCCGACGATCACTCGACTGCAACTCTGGAAAGCCGAGGATTCGGTCAAGCTGCCGACGGATATCCTCGGCAGAGATTGGCGTTGGATCAATGGGTTCGGGCATGCAAGAAAATGGGAGGTTACTCGGAGGTTCGGCCTCAAGATAACACGAAAATTCCAATGGTTAACAGCGTGACCGAGCAGCACATCCCTATGTTGCTACATGTTTGAACGTGCCCCACGACGGGCAGTACCAGCTATAGTGGCCCGGGAGAGAGCCACATGACAAACAAATACGTTCAGGCGTTGATCTTGCGATTCCCCGCACTGGGACCTGTGATCACGCAGCTGCATCGCGACGATCCAGACTTCCAATCGATTTGCGAGGAGATGGAAATTGCAGATCTGGCACGCGAGCGGTGGAGAGATCTGCCGAGCCGCGCCGAAGAGTATCAACTCATCATGGAGCGTCTGGAGAAGGAATTGCTCGACGTTACCAATCGCAGCATCGGTTGACGGCGATATCGAACAATAAGCTGGATAGTCCGGCTTGTTGTGAATAACCAGAAATGTGCAAAGGACTCAGACATAACGATGGCAAATTTAAATTATTGGACGCCCCTTGCGCGTTGCGGTGCGCCCAATGCAGCGGGTCTGTTTCAACGTTCGCTTTTTGGGTGCATTGTCTTGACGCTCGCCTGTCTGGCTTTGCCGTCGAACGCCCAGGACGGGTCCAACCTCGATCAGGTTCAGAGAGAGGTCGAGGAGATCAACAATGGGACGAACCCAACCCTGCTGACGACCCAGATGGGCATCCAGTACCAGTTCAACCAGGTCAACTCCAACCTGAACACAGGTCTGCTTGAGCTGTTCTATACTAGGCCAATCGGGGATGGCAGCAAGGCCTTGCGGTTCACAGTCCCGTTTTCCGACAGCCCCTTTAATGCCAGCCCGTTCCTGGGCGACGCGGCTGCTTCGGCGGCGCTGAACCCAAATGTTGGCGAAGAGTTGCGGCTGGGGGATATCAGCATCACGTATATTGACGTGTTCTATCTCACCAAGAGAAACGGCGCCGCTTTTACATTCGAGGTGTTTCTGGATACGGCTGAGACAGACTTTGCCGGATACGGCCAGTTGGCGGCAGAAGCGTCAGCCTTTTATGCATGGTTCCTCGACAGCGGCTCGATCTTCGCTCCTGCCGTTGTTCACACCTTCGGCCTTGAGGGAGGGAACAGACAGGGCGCAAACGTCAACACTACCACGGTCGACTTCTACTATGTTCCAAAGCTGAAGAATCGTCGCTTTTATTTGACATTCGACCCGGCGATTATCCACGATTGGGAAGCCGGCAAGACATTTGGCAGCTTTCAAGTCACTGCCGGGATGCTGACGGGCAAGGCCTTCGGGGGAGACGGTCAAGTCTATGTCAAACCGGGCATTCTCATTGGCGGCGACAGGCCAGCCGAATGGTCGATCCAGGTGGGATACAAGGTTCTCAACTTCTGAAGACCCGAAACCCATTGCAAACACCGCTTCAAAGAGAACGAAGCGACCCTATCAAAAGTTCACAACATATCGAGGACACATACAGTGAAAAATCATACTCTGACTGTTCTTCTAAGCACTACGCTCGCCGTTTCGCCAGTTGGCCTCGCCGCGCATGAGGCCAATCACGCCGTCGTACCCGCCGGTGTTGTCGGAGACATCGAAACCACCACGGTCAAGATGAGGTTCGACAACGTGGTGATCCGCGGCGCGCAGGTGTTCAACGGCTGCGATGAAGAGCTTGCGGATGTCGATGTTCTGGTCAGCGGGAAACTGATTTCGACCATCGGCGCCGATGTCAAGGCGCCGGAAGGGGCCTTCGAGATCAACGGTGAAGGCTACACTCTCATTCCCGGCCTGATCGACGCGCATTGGCATGGCATCTTTGCAGAGGCGACGATCGGTCAATTGGCGCTGACCGGCGAGGGATACTGGAACCTGCTTGCGGCCAAGGCGCAGAACAATGCCCTGTCCCGCGGCTTTACCACCGTGCGCGACACCGCCGGGCCGATGTTCGACATCGCCAAGGCCACGAACGAGGGCCTGATCGACGGGCCGCGGGTGTTCCCCTCGGGACCGGCGCTGTCGATCACCGCGGGTCACCAGGATTTCCGCCTGACGCGCGAGGTGCCACAGGCTGCTGGCGAGTTGCACACTTTCGAGCGCGGCAACATGTTCTACATCACCGACGGTGTGCCGGATGTTCTCAAGCGTACGCGCGAAAACCTCATGCAAGGGGCGACGCAGATCAAGTTGATGGCGGGCGGCGGCGTCACCTCGGCCTATGACCCGATCCACACGATCCAGTTCACCGACGAGGAGTTCAAGGCCGCCGTAGAGGCGACCGAAGCCTGGGGCACCTACGTCACAACCCACGCGATCAACAACGAGGCCGTAGTACACTCCATCAAGAACGGGGCGAAAAGCGTTGAACATGCGCACATGTCCACTCGCGAGACCCTGGAGATGTTCAAAGAACACGACGTGTGGCTCAGCATGCAGCCCTTCCTTGACGACGAAGACGCACCGGCCCTGAACGAATTCCAGAAGGCCAAGTACAAGTTCGTGACCGATGGCACCGATTTCGTCTATCGCACCGCCAAGGAACTGGGCCTGAAGATCGCGTTTGGGACCGATACGCTCTTCAGCGCGGACCTCGCCAAACGGCAGGGCGCTGTGCTTGCCAAGATGCAGCGCTGGTTCACACCCTATGAGACGCTGAAGATGGCCACCTGCGACAACGCAGAATTGCTCAAGATGTCGGGGCTGCTGACGCCCTACCCGCTCGGCCCGCTGGGTGTCATCGAGGAAGGCGCCTATGCCGACATGATCCTGGTCAATGGCAACCCGCTGGAAAACCTCGACCTGATCAGCGACGCAAAAGCAAACTTCGGCATGATCATGAAGGATGGCATCATCTACAAGTACGACATGGAGTGACCTGACGTGCTTCGCAGAGCCCTGATCACCTCTGCCCTTGTCCTCGCGGCTGCGGCCGCGGGGGCGCAGGACGATCCCGTCCGGCCAATCGTCATCCCCAGCGTCAACGTCGTCGACAGGCTGAACAAGGCGCTCATCCAGAACGCCAGTGTCGTCACTAATGGAAACCTGATTGCCCAGAACACGACAGAGGAAGTGGCAGTTGCCGGCGGGCGGGTCATCGACGGTGGCGGGCGCACCATGATTCCGGGTCTGACGGATTCGCACTGGCATATGAGCCTTGCAGAGCTTCCGCAGACCGCAGCCTTGTTCGGCGATTCATTCGAAGTCGGTGCGCGGACTGTGATTGCAGCCGAGCGAACGCTGATGCGCGGTTTCACCACTGTACGCGATCTTGGCGGCAATTCCTTTGCCGTCCACAAGATGATCGACCGCGGCGAAACGCACGGTCCACGGATGCTGGTCTCTGGCCCGCCGCTCAGCCAGACAGGTGGGCATTACGACTATCGCCTTCCCTTTGAGGTACCTGCGCCCGCAGGCGACACGCTTGACTACTGGGGGCGCAATGGCCTCGTTGTGATCGCTGACGGTGTCCCTCTCGTACAGCAGCGCGCGCGGGAAGTGTTCCGCATGGGGGCCGCGCAGTTGAAGATAGCCGTGGGTGGCGGTGTCGCCTCTGTCTTCGATCCGCTTGATGTGCGGCAGTATTCGATCGAAGAGATCAAGGCCGCCGTGGATGTCGTCGAAAGCTACAACATCGGCGTCGCCGCGCACGTCTATTCCGATGAAGCCGTGCAGATGGCGGTCAAACCGGGGGGCAAAAGCATTGACCACGGGTTCCTTCTGGGGTGCGAAACGCTGGGACTGATGAAGGAAAATTGCGTGAATATCGCGTTATTCTCCAACGCGCTTTTCGACAAGGAAACGACGGATCGTCAGGGCAAGTTGTTGACCAAGCTTGAGCACTTGGGTTTCACGCCATTCGAGTCGCTGAAGATGGCGACATCAGACAACGCCGAACTCTTTGCGTTGGCTGGACCGCGGCATCCCTACCAGGAAGGCCCGCTAGGTCAGCTGACCGTGGGCGCCTACGCGGACCTGATCCTGGTGGACGGCAATCCGCTGGAAGACCTGAGCCTGATCGCCAATCCATGGGACAAATTTGACCTGATCATGAAAGACGGCGTGATCTACAAGTCCGAGATGGATTGACATGATCGGCCAGCCTAGAGACTTCGCGCTTTTGCATTCATTTCTTGGACGCCATTCAAGCCGGTGGAGAGAAATAGGGTTAACCCTGTTCCAGGACATCCCCAGCCGCTTCGTGGCTGGGCGCACCTCTCGTTCCGACCCCTCAGGTTTCTGGATTTATGCGCAAGTTTCCATCTCGTTTGACCGACCGCCGGCCAGAAGAGACGGTTAATCGTATGTTGTCATTTGCATTGACCGTAGTTCGGCTGCTCAAGGCACTGGTTCGTTCGTGGAGAGACGAGACGTTTCGGGCGACCTTTGCGGTTGCGATGATCATGCTCCTGAGCGGCTCGGTTTTCTATCGCCAGGTTGAAGGGTGGTCGTGGATCGACAGCCTGTATTTTTCGGTCACAACGATGTCGACGGTCGGTTTTGGCGATCTCAGCCCGACTACTTCCGCCGCGAAGCTGTTCACCGTATTCTATATCTTCGCTGGCGTCGGCATTTTCGTCGCACTATTCGCCCAATTGGCACGGGCGCTCATCCGATATGACCCGGGCAAAAAGGATGGACCATGACCAGAGATAATGGACCAGTTCCAAAGAAATCCGTTTTGCACAGTTTTTTCACCACCTGCCCCCCCGTACGTTTCGCCCTCTTTGCCAAGAGTACGACAATGGCCTGGTGGATCGCTCTATCGTGTGTCTGGGCGTCCCTTGTCCTGCCTGACAGCGCTTTTGCCGAGCCTGTTGAATTAGCCCGATGGGGGGCACTGGCCCCTGCTACAGAACCGTATGACGACCCCTTTCTGGAAATGTCATACCAGCAAAAAGATGATCTTCGGACGGTACTCGAAGCCGCTGGCCAGGCCGGCAATGCCGAACTCGAACGACGCTCGCAAGAAGCCCGGGGGCGGTTGCGCGACGATGGCTACGACGCTGACCAGCTGTTGGCCCAGCGGCTTGTCGTTATGGAGAAGCGCCGCGAAGAGGCGACCGGCGTAACAGGGCGGTTTCTGGGGCGCGAGGTGCTTGTCGATGGCTACGTCCTGCCCCTACAGGCCGCAGACGGCCGCGTTCACAGCTTTCTGCTCGTTCCGTGGGTGGGGGCGTGCATCCATACGCCACCTCCACCACCCAACCAGATGATCCGAGTCGACGTTCCTGACGGCCTCGAAATCGACAAGACATTTCATGCAATTCGCCTGCGGGGCGTTCTTGAACACAAACCGACTGTCAGCAATCTCTTCCTTGTCGACGGGCAAAGGGTGGTCGAAGCCTCCTACACGCTCACCAATGCGCAGGCATGGGGCGAACCGGGCGAGATTTCGGTCGCCGCCGAGGCACCGGTCGACGGCAACCTTTTCGCGCGGGCGCAAATCTGGATAAACAATCTTTTCACCTCGGCCATGCGCTCTATCGAGGATGGGCGGTCATTCGGGGCCGCCGGATTCGCCTTGATGGTCGCATTCCTCTACGGCACCCTGCACACCTTGGGGCCAGGACATGGAAAGGCCGTTGTGGTTTCTTACTTCATCGGAGAAGGCGGTAGCCTTCGCCGCGGCATCCTGATGGGAAGCCGCATCGCGGTTTTCCACGTCGTCTCGGCCGTTGCCGTGGTCTTCCTCCTTGATCTGGCCGTGCGGCAGACAACCGGGGCGGCCCCGTCCGACTATCGGCTCATCCGGCTTGGCAGCTACGGATTAATCGTTTTTATCGGGGCAACAATGTATGGCAGGCGGCAAAGGCCTTCGTTCATCAACGGCGGCATCATGCCCACGGGCACGACACCCACAAGGGATGCGCCGCCTGCTCTGCCGCCAGCGCGTCCTCAAACCGGTCTGGCGCCTGGATCGCACTTGCTGTGGGCGCGGTTCCCTGCACAGGGGCGCTGATCGTGATGCTGTTCGGTCTTGCGAATGATCTGCTGGTTCCGGCAATCCTGATGGTGATCGCGATATCGGCCGGGATGGCCGTTGCCATGTCCATGATCGGGATGGCGGCAATCTGGGGTCGGGCCGCGCTCGAACGCAGGGCTGGCACCAACCCGGGCCGAAAATCGCGGTTCGAAGCAGGGATACGCCTCGCAGGGGCAGGTTTTGTTCTGCTACTCGGCTTGGCACTGTTTTTGACCTCGTGGTCCCGACCTACCGGGACGGGCCCCGTGGAGACCGGGGTCACGCTCGCGGAAACACGCATATCAAGCGATATGTGAAGACCCCGAGCCGGCTAGCCGAAGCGTCTCCCCGTCGCGCTCTCAATAGGCTGGTCGCGCCGCGGTTTTGCTTAGGCAACTGCGATTTACACCTTGATTGCCGGATTGCGGTTCCCGCGCAGACATCTGGTCTCGATATGCGGCTTGCTCATAGCGACATGCCGCTGTTTGCCGGAAAGGCCGATTGTCCCAGTTGATCAGGTTTCCTCGGCCAGTTTTTTTCTTACAAGGCGTTTGGTATTGCCGGAGTTTACTCAGCCACCATCATAGGTGAAATCAAAACCGTTGCCCAAGAGAGAGGTATAGAAACGCTTCACCTTGATCGTTGACCGCGTAATCAACAGCGTAGTCCAACCCGAATTTCTTGGCGATACGATACCTCAAGCCTACGCCAGCCGCGGCTCCGCCGTTTTTCGTCGAAATGGCGCTGATGCTTTCACCGCCGCCGCCAAGACCGGCAAACGCGACATAACCGAAACGTTCAGAGACGCGGCCTCGATACTCCACTTGGGCAGAGGCAGACCAGTTTTGTAAGTTGTCCAAAGTGCCAAATCCACGCAAGCCGTCAGAGAAACCAACACCGCAAGAGTCAAAGAATGGCGCATCACTGCCAGCACCGCAGACAGAGGCAATGACGGCAAGAACACCGCGTTCCCCAATCGCGTTGTAGGTAGATGCGGAAGCCACGCCTTTGTAGTAACTTCTGTCCGATATCGTAAGCAGGTTTCCGAATGCCTGATCCGTGATGCCCGCGCGCGAGATCTTTCCCGAGATCAGTACGCCGGTCGTCGGATAGAAAGTGTTATCTCGCGTATCCCAAGTTGCATGTGCGCTGAATTTGACCAACTCGACGTCCAAATCAGGCCGCAGATCAACTGGAAAATCACTCACACGCAGAGTGCCCAATCCAATCGACGTGTCGAGGTATCCCAGGTTGAACCCGATATTCAGTTGATCCGTAACGTTATAGCCCAAGATGGCGTCAACCGCTTTGCCGGATTGCGTGAGTGGCAACTTGAGCCTGCCAACGGGCAACGTGTAATTGACATCTGCGGTGCCGCCAAAAAGCCCGAGCGTCCAGCGCCCGTTGCCGAAGTTAACAAGCCCACCGCCACCGTAGCCGGTGCTTCCATTATCGGTCTTCAGCGTCGCAACACCGACCCCTGATGGCTTTGATCCAGGGAGGGTAAAAAGATAACCCGCGCCCAAAGAAATTCCGTTGCCGATCACATCGTTGCTGAAAGGGATCGGTGCGATGACCAGCGAGCCGCTTCTAAGGCCGACATCCGTTTGAGTTGCCGCGTCAACAGCGGTATTGCGTTGTTCGAAGAACGGGTTCTGCGCAAGGGCAGCGCCCGGTAGGCAACCCGTGATAAGGATCACCCGTAGCAAGGTGTTCGCTGCACCGGCAAGGCTAGCTCTGTCGCAAAAAGGAACACCGGAACGGAATCCCGATCCGTGCTTACGTGCAAGAACGATCAAACGATCAATCAACAAGACAAGTGCCCCTTTCAGTCGCAAGTAAAGTGTCAGCGAAACTGAATGGAAACAAGCCGAACCCCCAAGAAAACCACGGTTTTCGGTGGTTTCCTTGAACGGCATGCTACTTCGTCGCCTGAATCTGTCAGACAGCTTCTGTCTGGTCTCGGTTTCCCCTTTTCTCCGCGTTGTAAGGGGAACAAAGTCCAGGCCATTCGGGCAGAGCAGTGTTGCGGATCAGATTGCTGCTGGTTCAATCGTAGAGGCAGCCTGCCTGTTATGCGACGACCTCTTCGGCGTACCACTGCCATTGATACCTGGTCACAGTCATTCACCCACTGACGCCAGCTTAACGATGCAACCGTCGGCCCAAATCCGTTCCATCAGAACCCGGTATTTCATAGCTGATACCGATGACGCACTCGTGCAGCAGGCCGTCGACGTTTCATAGCGAAAACCGGAGTCCGACAGCCATCGCAACCGCCCGCCGGGTCCCCTCGGACCGATAGGCAGCGTACCTGAACAGATCTCGGTGGCCATTCCGAGAAGCAGCGAAATCGCCTTTTCCAAGCGCATCCACGCCTATCCCACCCATCCTTGACGATATAAAATATATTATATATACCTCCTGTCATTGTCGCCGCCTGCATGCCCGAAAAAGGTTCGGGAGGTTCCCTCGAAGGCCCAGAAAGCAAACCATGCCCGAACACCCGCCCACCAACGCTGTCACGTTCGTCGCGAAGCCTGACGAGGACGCCCTGTGCCAATGGATCGCCGCCCGCGCGCTCGAAGACCTCAACGAACAAGGCCTGTTCGCCTGGGAACATTCCGGCCAGCCAATCGCCATCCGCAGCACCGGGACCAGCTATTCCCGATCGACGGGCACTGGCTTCCGAAACGGACCGGCCAGGATCAAGGGCAGCCGGCTAATCGTCCTGATCGAGCGACGACTCAAACCATCCCAACCGACGTGAAACACAAGGACCTGCCATGCCAACCAAACTGACAATTCCCGATCTTGCCGAGAAAAAGCGAAACGGCGAACGACTCGCCTTGCTTGCGGTCGGCGAGGTTCTGACCGCCGCTTGGGCGGAACGAGCGGGCATCGACATCGTCGGCGTCGGCGACAGTATCGGCATGACGCTCTATGGGCACGAAAATACGCTGTCGATGAGCATGGACCAAATGATCAACCACACCCGTGCTGTACGCACGGGTGCGCCCAATACGATGTGTATCGTTTCGATGCCATATGGCTCTTATGCCACGCAGGAGATGGCAATCCTCAACGCGTTGCGCCTGATGAAGGAAAGCGGCTGCGATGCGGTCAAGCTTCAGGGCGGGCGCGAGAAATTCGACATAATCAAGGCTGTGGCAGATGCCGGTGTGCCGGTGATGAGCCAGGTCGGCCTGGTTCCGCATCAGGTGCACAAGTTCGGCGGATTCAAGTTGCAAGGCCGTACAGCCGAAGCGGCCATGAAGATCATCGACGACGCCCGCGCCATCGAAGAAGCCGGAGCCATGGGGATAGAAGTTGAGGCCCTGCCCTATGAGGTCGGCAAAGCGGTCGACGAAGCCGTGAGCATCTTCACCGCAGCGATCGGTGCCGGGTCAGCCTGCACCGCGCAGATTTTGAACGGATACGACGTTCTGGGTGCCTTCGACACCTTCAAACCGAAATTCGCCAAACGCTACGCCAACATGGCCGAGATCGCGATCAAGGCTTTCTCGGATTTCCGCGAAGACGTTGTCTCCGGTGCGTTCCCGGACGAGGCACACAGCTATCAGATGAAAACCGAAGAAGCCGAGAGGCTTACCGAAATGCTGAGGGAGACACAGCGATGAACAAGCAATCTGACACTCTGACCAAGGGGCAGCAGCTTATCCCGAACGGGATGCTGGATGACAACGCGCCGCGAAACATGTGGTGGTGTGCGGCGCATGTAGATGAGATCAACGAAAAACCGCTGGCGCGCTGGTTGCTCGAGAAACCAGTTGTGCTTTACCGCCTGTCCGATGGCACACCCGTCGCGCTGGACGATCGCTGCCCGCACCGCTGGGCCCCGCTCTCCGAAGGTGAAGTGAAAAACGATCAGATCGTCTGCCCATATCACGGCATGGAATTCGGTGCCGACGGTATGTGCAGCAAGGTGCCAACGCAGAAGAGCATCCCCAAATCGGCCAAGGTGCAGAGTTACCCGCTCCGTACATCCGGCGCTTTTGTATGGATATGGATGGGCGATCCGGAGGCGATCGATCATGAACCGGTGGAAATGGGGTTCACCACCGATCCGGGATGGTCGGTCATCACCGGATACATGGAAGTCGCCGCCAACTGGGTCCTGATCCGCGAAAACGTGCTGGACCTCACCCATATCGCCTTCCTGCACTCCAACACGTTCCAGCAGGACGATTGGGAAAACCCGCCCGAGGTCTCGATGCAGGGCGATACCATTGTCTACGAGCAGGATTTCCCGCCGTCCCCGTTGTCGCCCCTCTTCTGTGCCGCCTTCGGGTTCGAGGACAAGAAGATCGTGAAACGTGAACAGCGCGGCTGGATGCCCTCGTTGGCCGTGTCGTTTTCGGACTGGAACATCCACGACCTCGACGCAGGCCCGGACAAGCGCCGCGATTTTATCGGACGCGGTGCCCATATCGTGACACCGGGCGAGCGGGGCAAGACGCATTATTTCTTCGTGGCGTCCTTCGACAGTCCGAACGCACCGGTGGAGATCCTTGAGAAGACCAAGGCCGGCGTGATCTCGGCCTTCAACGAGGACAAGGATCTGCTCCAGAAAATCCAGGCACGGATCATGAAGGATCCGCGCGGCCTCGACTTCCCCGAGATCAACCTGGGCGCTGACGGCGCAGGTGTCGCGGTTCGTCGTGTGCTCAAACGCAAACTGGACGCGGAACGCGGAAACTGATGGCAGAGTCGGCATGGGTATCTTTCATCACCGATCTACAGCGCCTATGCTCGGCTCCAACCATGGAAACAAGGGAATGAAAGGTGTCAGCGCCTACTCCTAAGCTCGGCGAGACGGGCAGTTTGGTCGACCGTCTCGTCGTTTTGATCCGCGATGCCATCATCGCAGGAGAGTTTGCCCCCGGCGAGCATATCAGAATCAAACCTCTGGCTGACTCCCACGGCGTCAGCCTCATCCCTGTGCGCGAGGCGTTGTCGCGCCTGCTGTCCACACGCATCGTCATCGCGGAACCGAACCGGGGTTACTTCGTGGCCCCTGCCCCGACAGATGAAACCTTCTGCCAATTTCGCCTGTTCAGAGAGTTGTTCGAGGTTTCGGCGGTCGAACTCGGGTTCGACAACGTGACCGAGGCGGACATCACCCGTCTGACCAACCTGAACGGAAAAATGCGCAGTATTGCCGAAGGACGTCCAGGCAAGAAGCAATTGGTCAACTGGGGCCACCTCAACGGCGCATTTCACGAAGTCCTGGTCGGGCTTGCGCGCAACCCGTTCATCATGCAGCAACAAGTGGAGCTATCCTTCGTCCACATGTATTTTCAGATCGCCAGATCAGAAACGGTCGATTTTGGTATTCTCAAGACGCTTGCCACGGAACATGACGGTCTGATCGAAGCGTTGAAGTCGCGGGATAAGGATACGCTGCTTCAACGCCTTTCGTCACATATCAACAGGACTGTGTAACCATACCTTCTGCTGCGCTCCCGTTGTCAGTCCAAGACATGGAATACCTGCCTGCGCGAAACCAGATCCCGGGTCACCTCCGTCAGACAGGTGACCCCGCACAGTGCCAGAGCAACCTCGAGCTCGCGTTTGAAAGCCGCGAGCAGGCCGGTTATCCCCGCCTCTCCGCGCGCGGCGACGGCATAGGCCCACGGGCGCCCGATCATCGCGCCGTCCGCGCCAAGCGCGCGAGCGCGGAACAGGTCCAGTCCACTCCGCACTCCGCCATCGACCAGGATTTCCGCCGAGCCAGACAGTGCCTCGGCCACATCGGGCAGAACCGAGATGCTCGATGCGACGCCGTCCAGCTGTCGGCCTCCGTGATTGGAAACGACGATCGAATCCGCCCCTGCCGACACGGCCGAACGGGCATCCTCGGAGGAAAGCACGCCCTTGATCATCAGCTTGCCCTTCCAGATGCCGCGCAGCCATTCGATGTCTTTCCACGTCACCGAAGGGTCGAACTGGTGACCGACCCATTCGCGATACTGAGTCGGGTCGGTTGCCGCAGGAACGTAGGTGGCGAGATTGCCAAAGGTGTGCGGCTTGCCCTTGATCCCCACATCCAGCACCCAGCCCGGATGCGCGGCATAAGACAGAGGACCGGCACGCAGCTTGCTCCAGCCGGCAACGCCGCCGGCGATGCCGTTGCGCACGTCGCGGTAGCGTTCGCCCACCACAGCCAGATCGACTGTAAAGACAAGCGTCCTGACACCTAGTCCCCAGGCGCGGTCGAGCAATTCGGCGACGATGGCCCGATCGCGCAACATGTAAAGCTGGAACCAGAACGGCTTGTCCGAGACTGCCGCCACCTCTTCCATCGAACAGATGGAGACGGTGGACAGCGTGAACGGAACCCCAGCGGTATCCGCCGCATGTTTGGCCTGGACCTCGGCCCGGCGGGCCAGCATGCCGCCCATGCCAACCGGGGCCAGAGCCACTGGCATGGTGGCGGGAGTGTCCGCGAGCGTGCCTGACGTATCCACACCCGAGACGTCCCGCATCACCCGCTGCCGCGGCAGGATTGCTTCGAAGTCTGCCCTGTTGCGATCCAGCGTGACCTCCTGAAAGGCGCCACCATCGACATAATCGAACAGGAAGCGCGGCAATTTGCGTTCGGCGATACGCCGATAATCGTCAGCGGTGACAGGGACCAGGTTCATCGTGGGCATGGCTGTTTGGTTCTCCGTCGAAATCAAGCCGTCTCGACCGGGTCGCTGGGGCGACCGGTTTCGAAAAACGACACCAGGTTGGCTAGCAGGCGGCGCACCATGTCCGCCCGGCATTCACCCGTTGCGCTGCCGATATGCGGGGTCAGGACGACGTTCTCGCGCTCCAGCAAGCGAGGGTAGATGTTCGGCTCACCTTCGAAGACGTCCAGGCCAGCTGCCGCAAGGGGGCCGTTTTCTAATGCGTCGCACAGCGCCGCCTCATCGACGATGCCGCCACGGGACGTATTGACCAGCACCGCGTTCGGGCGTGCCGCTGCAAGCTCGGCCGCGCCGATCAGGTTCTTTGTCTGAGGCGTGAGCGCGGTATGCACCGAGACGATATCGCAGGTCGCGAATAGTTCGGCCAGCGTCTCGACCTGTGTTGCCCCCACGGCCCGCCCGACCTCGGGTCGGCTGGTGCGGTTCCAATAGCGCACCGGCATGCCGAACCCTTTCGCACGCCGCGCTACAGCCTGGGCGATAGCACCAAAGCCCACAAGGCCAAGCGTCTTGCCATGCACCCGCATGCCAAGCGGTGGCGAGGTACTGGTCGCAGCCCAGGAGCCGCTCCGCAGGAACCGCTCGCCCTCTCCCACACGGCGACTGCCAGCGAGGATCAGGGCAAAGGCCAGATCAGCGGTATCTTCTGTCACCACGGGTGTATTCGACACAAGGATCCCACGCTCCGACGCGGCGCAAAGGTCGATATTGTCGACACCGACGCCGATGTTGGCGATCAGGCCGACACTGTCGGGAAGGCTCGCGATATCCTTTGCCGACAACCGGTCGAGCGAGGTGGTGCAATGCACCTGTGTACCTGCGGGGATTTCGGCCACGTCTGAGACCGGCTTGAATTCGATAACCTGCCCATTCACCTCGATCCGGGGTAGCGGCAGGGCGCGTGCGAGGGTGACAATACGGGTCATGCGGTCACCCCTCGGCCGAGAGACGTTCGAGGCGGGCTAACCGGGCCGTATCGCGCGCGCCGCCCTTGTCGGCCGAGGCAGCCATCAGGCCATAGACCCTCAGCGCCGTCGAGACTTCGCGCTGCCGGGTTGCAGGTTTCCAAGCCTTTTCGCCGCGCGCGTTCATCTCAGTACGACGGCGGTCCAGTTCGTCATCGCTCACCTCCAGCTGTACGCTCCGGTTCGGGATATCGAAGGAGATCTCGTCGCCATCCTGAACCAGGGCGATGACTCCGCCCGAGGCCGCCTCGGGCGACACATGGCCCACCGACAGACCCGAGGTTGCCCCAGAAAACCGCCCGTCGGTGATCAACGCCGCCTTGTCGCCAAGGCCCATGGCTTTCATCATGCCTGTCGGCGTCAGCATCTCGCGCATACCAGGCCCGCCGCGCGGCCCTTCGTAGCGGATGACCACCACATGGCCTGCCTGCACCGTACCGTTGCGGATTTTCTCCAGCGCCTCTTCCATGCTTTCGCTGACGATCGCGACGCCGCGGAAAGTCAAGAGGTTGTCCGGCACGCCTGCGGATTTGACGACGCAACTGTCAGGGGCGAGGTTGCCACGCAGCACCGCCAGCCCGCCATCCTCGGTAAAGGCATGGTCCGCACTGCGGATCACGCCGTTTTCGCGATCGGTATCCAACTCCTTGAAGCGGCTGGACTGAGAGAAAGCCCGGATTGAACGGATACCGCCCGGCCCGGCCGAGAACAGCCTGCGCGCCTCGGTATTGGCCGGGTTGGTGATATCCCAGCCGGCACAATACTCTGCTACCGGCTGGCCCAGGATGGTAGGAACGTCGCCATTGTACTTACCCGCCTTGAGCAATTCATGAGCCACCGCCATAACGCCACCGGCGCGATGCATGTCCTCGATAAAGACCTCGTGGGCCGAAGGCGACACCTTGCACAGGCATGGCGTGCCGCGGCTGATCCGGTCGAAATCGTCGATACCGAAGGCAACGCCGGATTCCTGGGCAACGGCCAGCAAATGCAGGATGGTATTGGTTGAACCACCAATCGCCATCGTCATGCGCACCGCGTTCTCCAACCCCTCGCGCGAGCAAATCGAACGCGGCAGCACGCTGTCGTCGCCATCGCGGTAATGGCCAATCGCCATCTCGACAATCCGGTGCGAGGCCTTGCGGAACAAATCCTGACGGTCGGTGTGGGTGGCGACGATGGTACCGTTGCCTGGAAGCGCCATGCCCAGCGCCTCGGTCAGGCAGTTCATCGAATTGGCCGTCCCCATCAGTGCGCAGGATCCGCAGGTCGGACAGGCGTTCTCCTCTACAGCCTCGATCTCTTCGGGCGTGGCATCAGGCGCGCCCGCCACATAGATGGTGTCGATGGCGTCGATACGGCGGGTCTGTCCACGATAGTCGAATTTGCCCGACTCCATGGGGCCGCCCGAAACGAATATGGTGGGGATGTTGAGCCGGTTCGCCGCCATCAGCATCGCCGGCGTGATCTTGTCGCAATTGCTCAGGCAGATCATCGCGTCGATGGCATGGGCGTTGGCCATGTATTCGCAGGCATCGGCGATCAACTCGCGCGAGGGCAGTGAATACATCATGCCTTCGTGCCCCATGGCGATGCCGTCATCGACCGCGATGGTGTTGAACTCCTTGGGCACGCCACCGGCGGCGCGGATTTCCTTGGCGACGAGCCGCCCCAACGCTTGCAGGTGAACATGGCCGGGCACCATCTCGGTAAAGGAATTGGCAATGCCGATGATCGGACGGCCGAATTCCTCGGGCGCGGTACCGGTGGCGCGCCACAACGCTCGGGCGCCGGTGTTCATCGCGCCGACGGTCACCTTGTCCGAGCGCAGCTTCATCTTGTTTGGCCGATTCATGCGGCTTTCTCCTTGGATGAGAGGATTTGATTGCGCAGCGCTTCACGGCGCTTCGCGACGTCAGCAGCATGGCGTTCGCGTACATGGCCGTAACCGCGGATATGTTCGGGCAGGTCGAGCAGTCGGGTCATGGCCTGCGTGTCCGCCGTGCCCTGGTTGGCAATCGCAAAGTCGAGATCGGACTGATAATCCGCCAGAAGTCTTTGCGCGAGCCTTGCTTCGGCGTTGAGGCGGAACGGGTCGAAACGCGTCCCGCGCAGGAAGCGCAGGCGATTGAGCATTCGGAACATTCGCATGGCAGTCTTTCCCTTGACTGCCCCCTTGACCGGTTGCCCGGTCCGGGGGTCGGTGCCGCCAAACGGCCAAGCCCCGAAATGGAAGGTCAGCTCCAGATCGCCCTCGAAGGTTTCTTCAAGCTGCTTGGTGAACTCAGGTTTGCAGTAGAGCCGTGCCGCCTCCCATTCGTCCTTGACCGCCATCAGCTTGTAGAGCCCGCGCGCAGCCGCCATGACGGCAGCCTCCGGCAGATCGGCCGCGCGCAATTGCGCAATCCGGTCCACATAGACCTTGGCAAAACAAGCATTCTTGTACTCGGCCAGGTTCCGGGTACGGGGCGCCATCACGTCGTCGAGTGTCTGGGGACGGTGGGCGCTAAGGTCAATCGGCGCCGGTTCGCCGACCAGACGTTGCGCGGCCTCTGGGTCCGCAAAGGCCAACCTTCCAAGGGCAAAGGCCTGCTTGTTCTTCTCGACCGCCACGCCATTCAGTTCGATCGCCCTGTAGAGCGCCTCTTGCGACAGAGGGATACCACCCTGCTGCCAAGAGGCGCCCATCAGCACCATGTTGGCAAAAAGGCGGTCTCCCATTACCTTTTCCGCCAGATCCTGCGCATCGAATGCCAGGACAGCGGGGCCCAGAACGCGGCTCAGGCGCTCGGCCTGTTCCGCGCCGCTCAATTGCCAATCGGGGTTCTTCGAAAACTCCGAGGTTGGTACAACCGTGGTATCGGTTACAGCCAGGGAAACCCCCGGTGTCAGTTTCGACAGCGCCTCGTCACCCGCGGCCACCACGAGATCGCAGCCGATCAGCGCATCGGCCTCGCCGCTGGCAATCCGCGTGGCGCGCATGTCGTCAGGGCTTTGCGCGATCTTAATATGGCTGTGCACGGCTCCGTATTTCTGCGCCAGCCCGGTGATGTCGAGGTTCGACGAGAAAAAACCGTCGGCATGCGCGGCCACGGCAAGGGTCTGCCCCACCGTAACCACCCCCGCACCGCCGATGCCCGATACAAGAATGGACCACGATCCGTCAAAGGCGCGTGGCTTGGGATCGGGCAAGTGGCTGATGTCGAAGTCCATATCGCCACGCCGGACCTTGCGTGGCGTGGCACCGGTCACGGTGACGAAGGACGGGCAAAAGCCTTCGACGCAGGAGAAGTCCTTGTTGCAGGAAGATTGGTTGATCTTGCGCTTGCGTCCAAAGGTGGTTTCAAGGGGTTCGATCGCCATACAGGCCGAGACGGTCGAACAGTCGCCGCAGCCTTCGCAGACTTCGGGGTTGATGAAGGCACGCTTGTCCGGATCCACCCACTTGCCACGCTTGCGCAGGCGGCGGCGTTCGGTGGCGCAGGGCTGGTCGTAGATGATGACCGTCACGCCGGGTTTATCGCGCAGCTCCTTCTGAACCAGCTCCAGCTCGGTGCGCGGATGCAGTGTCACGCCACCCGAGATCAGATGCCTGCCCTCGTATTTCGCCACCTCGTCTGTGACCAGCGCGATCCGCTCCACCCCTTCGGCACGAAGTTGCTGGACCATCTGTTCCGGGCTTATCTCGCCATCATGGGGCTGACCGCCCGTCATCGAGACAAATCCGTTGTGGAGCAACTTGTAAGTGATGTTCGCGCCCGAGGCGATAGAGGCCCGGATTGCCAGAAGACCCGAATGGAAATAAGTCCCGTCGCCCATGTTGGCAAAGACATGGGAATCGTCCGTGAACGGATACTGGCCCAGCCACATCACCCCTTCGCCGCCCATATGGCTGACCGAGTTGGTCTTCATCGGGTCGCGTAACATCGCCATCGTGTGGCATCCGATCCCGGCGAGCGCGCGGCTGCCGTCGATCACCTGGGTAGAGCGCCCATGCGGGCATCCCGCGCAGAAGGACGGCAAACGCACGGCCCCCGCACCAAGCACAGGCGGCGCCTCGGGCCGGTTGGGCATAGACAGGCCGCAGTCCGGATCGGTTTCGCGCGCCACGCGGACCAGGACCTGTGTGATCATGTTCGGATCGATCTCGCCAAAATTTGGAAAGGCGCAATCGTCCGCGCCCGCGGTATAGACTTGGCCCGCAAAGCTTTTACCGATGATGCGCGGCGCGCTGGCTGCTCCATAAAGGATCGCGCGGATCTGATCCTCCAGCAGTGGCCGCTTTTCCTCGACCACCAGGATCGTTTCCAGCCCTTCGGCAAACTCGGCAATCACCTGCGGATCGAGCGGCCAGACCATTCCGACCTTGAGACGGCGCACAGCAAGATTCCCGATCCGGCCGTCCCGATAGCCCAGCCCAGCCAGAGCCTGGCTGAGATCCTGCCAGGCCTTTCCCGCCGCCACGATACCGATACGCGCCTCTGCCGGTCCGTCTTGCCGGTTCAGCCCGTTCACACGGGCATAGGCCAGAACCTTGCGCAGCTTCACGTCCCAGAGCAACTGTTCCTGGACCGGGATCGGTGTGAACGCTTTGATCGCTGTGTCGGGGCCGGCATCTTCGGGCAGCACGATAGCAGGGCTGTCCGGGGCAACAAAGACGGAACCGCCACCCTCGACCACGTCCGTCACCAGTTTCAGTCCGGTCAGCGTCCCCGAAAAGCGGCTCATCGCGATACCGTGCAGCCCCATATCCAGCACGTCTTGTGCATTTGCAGGCGCCAGCAGGGGCGCGCCAAGCGACGCGAAGTTCAGGTCCGAATAGCAGGCGAGCGTCGAGGACTTGGCGCCGTGATCGTCCCCCACCAGCAGCAGCGTTCCCCCCTTTGCACTGGTTCCCGCCAAGTTTGCGTGACGCAGAGGGTCCATCGACCGGTCCATGCCTGGCGCCTTGCCATACCAGATCGAGAAGACCCCATCGACGTTCGCGCCCGGAAACAGGCCTACAGTCTGAGCGCCCCAAGTCGCTGTTGCAGCCAGATCCTCGTTCAGCCCCGGCTGAAAATGGACGTTATGGGCCTTAAGCGCTGTTTCGGCCTGCCACAACGCCATGTCATAAGTACCAACCGGTGAACCGCGATAGCCGGAGATGTAGCCGCCGGTGTTCAGCCCTGCTATCATATCGCGCTTGCGCTGCTGGATCGGCAGACGCACCAGCGCCTGCATGCCGGTCATGTAGACCCAGCCCTCCTCTTGGGTCAGGCGGTCTTCAAGACTTATCTCAAGGCGTTTCTCGGGCGTGTAGAGGGTCATTGGTGAACTCCGTTGGTCGGGGTCAGTCACGGGCGGGCGGCGCACAAAGGTCTTCCACCCAGGGCCAGAAGTTGCGGTCCCGTCTGGTCAGCGGCAGCGCGGCGATTTCAGGCTTGTGCTTGTCCGGATCGGACATGAACTCTTCATGGTAGGTCGCGTAAGCGGAGCGAAAGGAAGGGCCAGCGGGATGTGCCAACACGCAAAGGCTTTCGGCGACGTCCCTGCCGCGCACTGCGGCGGTCGCGTGCCATTCAGCAAGCCGTCCGGAAAACAGGTTGGCGGATAACCTTGTGATTGCCCGCACAACCATGAACACCTTGCAGGGCGGAGTCCCCGCAGGAGTCTGCGAAAACGCGTCCGCTTTCATGTCGATGGCAGCGTTCATCGCTTTCATGCTCAGATTTCCCTGCCTGCCTTCCGCACGGTCATGCCAAAAGGCCCGACGTTGCGATCGGACGCAGATACCGGGTCAGCTGCATGTGAGGCGTTGTCGAGAAATAGGCGATCACCAGGTCGCGGGACGGGCAAACGTAAAGCCCCTGATCCATAAGCCCACCCTTGTAGAGATCGCCGTCCGGCCAGATGCAATCCCACTGGCGCGCATTGCCCTGCATCGTGTCGTCGCCCAGCCGGTCGACGAAAACCGGCCCGTCAAACCCCTTCATGAAGAACGGCTTTTCCCGCACGGCCGTCCGGATGCGCCGGATCACCCCGTCGCCCACGACCTGCGTGACCGCAGCGCGCCGCCAACTTGGGGTATAGAGCATTCCGAACCGGGCCATGTCGCGAAGGGTCGAGGACACGATGCCATGCGCGCAGGCAACACCGTCCGGCGTCAGGTGCACCTGCATAGGACCGTCGGCGGTCACATGCGACCACACCCTGTCGCGGAACAGATCAGGCCACCTTTTGCCCGATACGGCCTCTGCAAGAAAGACGAGAACCTGGGTGCAGGGAGAGCTGTACTCGAACTTTTCGCCCGGCGGGCATTGGCGCGGCACATCCTGAAGCACTTCGAGCAATGTCTCTAGCTTGTCCCCAAACGGCACATTGAACTCGGCGCAATAGGCGCGGATCGCATTCGATTTCGGGTTCTCGCGGGTTATCTCGGTATCTTCGCAGTCCATGCCGGGCGCCATGTCCATGATATCGCGAACGGTAACCATGCCCCAGTCGGTGTCGCGCAGGGCGGGCACATATTCTCCCAGCGTGCGCGCGTCGTCGATCAGGCCCTCGTCGATGAGATGTTCGATCATCAGCCCTGCCGTGGGTTTCGCGCAGGAGGCCCAAAGATGCGGCTGCTCGGGGCGCAGGTCGGGATAACTTTCGGCCACGATCCTGCCGTTCTTCACCACCAGAAAGGCCCGCGCGCGCGATTGCGGATGGGCCAGAAACTCACGCAAAGACCCCTTGCCCAGATCGGTTTCAGCATGGATGTCAAAGACCTCGTCCATCGGCGCCTGTTCCAGAGGAACCGTCGCCTGGCGGCTGTGCAGCATGGCCGTCGGCATGCACTCCGAGATATGCGTGCACCACCAATGCGCCACATCCCCCGCCTCGATCAGCTTTGGGATCGAGACCTGCGAACGAAGCCGATAGCTGGTATCGGCGGCCAGATCAGTCATGTGCTTCTCCATGGACCACGGGTGCAATGAGGTTCTCGCAGATGACCGCTGCCTTCGTGATCAGAGGCAGGGTGTCGGTTGGGTGATTACCGTTCTCGATATCTTGCAGGGTGTTGTCATCTGTCAGCGGCCACTGCCGCCAACACCCGGTGTCAACGGCCACCTTACGCGAAACAGCGTCTCCTCCCGTAGCGTGAAGCGTGGAAACCCTGTTCATCTTGTTGGTCTCGAAATTGCCGGAAGATATCGGCGCAGTGCGTATCAGAACCGGCGCGGATTGCGGCCCCGGACACAGCGGACGATGATTGCTCTGGTAAATCACAGGCTCTGCCTTCTGCTGCCCGCGAACACGTGGCGCATCTGAGAAATCCGGACCAAGTTGTCGAAGCAATCGAACACGGCGGCATCTACGACCCACCCCAATTCCAAGGCCCTTGCCCCCATCACAGCAACCCCAACGAAAGCCAAGGGAAGACCGTGATCAGGACTAATCCGATCACCATAACCGCGATATAGGGCAGCACCGACATCACCAGTTCCGAGAACTTTTGCCGGAAGGTGACGAGAGCGACCATCAGGTTCATGCCAACCGGTGGCGTGAGATACCCGATTTCGAGGTTCACGATCATGATGATACCGAAATGTACCGGGTGAAAACCATAGACCTGCGCCACCGGCATAAGGATAGGCCCAAGAATGAGGATCGCTTCATTGGTGGTCATGAAGGCACCCACCACCAACAACAGCAGATTGACTATCAGGATGAAGGCCAGCGGACTGTCGATCCAGGCTCCCACCAGTTCGACCATCTGTGCCGGAACGCGGTACTCCGTAAGAACGAGGTTCAGCGACAGGGCCACGGCGATCAGCGGAAAGAGCGCACCACCCAGTTTCGCGGTTTCGGTGACGACGTTGAAATACTTGGCGGGCGTCATTTCGCGGTGCACGAAGAACTCGATGACCAGCGCATAAACCAGAGCCACTGCCGCGCTCTCGGTCGGTGAATAAAACCCCGAGTAGATGCCGCCCAGCAGGATGACCGGAAACAGAGCCGCCCAGACACCTTCACGAAGCGCCACGCGCAACTCGGCCCAGTCCATCTTCTCGGCGGGTTTGTGGCGATTGGCCCAGATCGCGTATGCGGTCATCAGGGCAATCAGGACAAAGCCCGGCATGATCCCGGCCAGGAACAGATCGACAATCGACGTCTCGGTGACCAGCCCATAAAGGATGAGGGGAATGGACGGCGGAATGATGATCCCCAGCGTACCGCCGGAAACCACGGTGCCAAGCGCAAAGCGGTTGGTGTAACCGGCCTCCTTCATCGCAGGGTACAACACCGATCCCACCGCTATCATAGTGACGATGGACGAGCCTGAGATGGCCGCAAACACCGCACAGCTGATGATGGCCGCAACACCAAGACCACCGCGGGTGGTGATGGTCAGGGCACGAACAATGCGGACCAATCGGCGCGCAGCGGTCCCTTCGGTCATGACCGCACCGCAAAGCAGGAACAACGGAACCGAAAGGATCAGTTCCTTGTTGAGCGAGGTCCACATGTCCTCGACGATGTAGTCGAGATAGCCATGCCCCCAGACCAAGTGCAAATAGCCGATTGCAACAATCAAGATGACGGTCAGCGGCTGGCGGAGGACCAAAAGCGCCAGGATCAGGACGAGGAAGAAAATCGCGCTCATTCGGGCAGTTCCTCGCGTACTGGCGCCAAGCCGGGCCAGATGGCAAAAATGGAATAGCGGATGGCGGCGGAGAGGAAGCCGATGGGAATCGCGATCTGAATGATCCAGACAGGCCAATCGAGGCCAGGCATCACGGTTCCGATGTCACGCGAGGCACTGACGAAGATCCAGCCATAATAGGCAACCGCCAGGAAACAGATGCCGCTGAGAAGGTTGGCGAACCGGTCGATGGCGGGCGACAAGAATGCGGGCGTCCAGCCAAAGGCGATACGGGGCACGATCTGCGCGCCGCTGGCGACGCTGATACCAAGGCCTGCGAAAGCACCAATAACCAGCATGAAAAGTGACATCTTTCCCGCTCCGTAGATGCCGGAAAACCCAACGTCGAACCCCAAGGCACGTCCGACCGGGCCGATGAACTCGCGCCCTGCGACGTCACCGAAGATCAGCAAGCCGATCAGGCTGAAGGCGATCACGGCAATCCAGCGTTCAAGCAGGTGCCATGTGGACAGAAGCCGCTCGACCGATGCCGGTGCGGTATGATTTGTCATGGGGTTACCTTCTCGGGTCAGAGACAGCCGACCCGGCTTGTGCCGGGGCGGCGTCTGAGTTCAGAGGGACAGGCTCAGCTGCCGCACTCTGCTTTTGCTTTTTCGATCAGAGCCATGATCTCGGCACCGACTTCACCGTGGTCGGCGGCCATCGCAGCCCAGAACGGAGGCAGCAACGCGGCCATCTCTTCTCTGAATTCCTCGCCGACCTGAACGATCTGCCCACCTTGCGAGAGATGCACTTCACGCATCTTGTCCTCGAAAGCGAAAATTTCGCCCATGATCTCCTTGGAGGTGAAGCGATCGAAGGCGCGATTAATCGCGGCCTGATCTTCTTCGCTCATTTGCTCCAGCGCGCGCTGGCTCAGGGCGAACATGCCGGGGCCGTTCGCGTAATTGTATTCTGACACGACCGGGATGATCTTGTTCAGCCCGGACGGGATGTAGAACGAATAGACGGTGGGATACATCTCGATCAGCCCCGTGGACGCGCCCGAAGCTGCTTCGCCAGGGCTGACCGGAACCGGATTGGCGCCGACCGTTTTCCAGTACTCGCTGTTGATCTTGTTGACCGAAATTCCGACCTTCATGCCTTTGAGCTGTTCAACGCTGGTAATCGGCTCATTGGACATCAGATAGCCGTTCCCGACCTCGGCCCAGGTGCCGAAATAGACCCCTTTCGGGCTGAGCCGTTCGCGGATCTTGTCGGTCAGATAGTTGTCCTGCACGCAGGCGCGCTGTTCATTGCTGTCGTAGATGCCATAGAGCTGCATCAGACCGACTTCGGGTGCCTGCTGCGCACCGGCACTGACCGTGAACAGGCCCATTTCGATCCGTCCCCGCGCCAGTTGCGCAAGCGTATCGTTCTCGGTGCCAAGCTGCGAGTTGAAATAGGGCTCGACCTTAAGGCGGCCTTCGCTTTCTTCGGCAATCGCCTCTGCCAACCTGTTGACCTGAGCACCCCAGGGCGTTTTCTCGGGCGCCGCTGTCGCGAGCTTCAGGACGGTTTCGGCCGAAGCACCGGTCGCGCCTCCCATTGCGATCACGCCAAGTGCAGCGCAGGTTTTCAAGAATTTCATATGTTTTCCTCCTTGCCACCGGCTTGCGTGGCTTGAGGCAGTATTTCTCCACACGAACATTCACACTAGTTTACTTTTTAAATGTTTAGATATGTTTCTTGAATGATGTACTTTAATGAATTAAAATTAGGCACTTAGATAACTCAGGTTGATCGCAGGACGTGGCGTCACCGCTGATGCACCGGCGTCGGAAAGGACACGAGATGCAGAATCTGACTCAATTGCAGCATTTCAAACTGGTGGCGCGGGAGGGCAGCTTTGCACGGGCTGCCGACCTAGCCCACATAACGCAACCAGCGCTCAGCAACTCGATCCGCAGCCTGGAACGGCGACTAGGGTTCCAGTTGTTCGAGCGCTCGGAGCGTCCGGTCAGGCTCACCCCGGTAGGAAAATCCATTCTTGATCGCGTGGATGCCCTTCTGTTCGAAGCGCGCAATCTTGATCAGATGCTGGAGAACCTGTCGATCGGTAAGGGCGGGCAACTGCGCGTTGGCATGACTGCCGTTTTCTCGACCTCGCTTGGCGGCCCGATACTTGCGGAATGGCATGCGCGTCATCCAGACGTAAAGCTCAACCTCATTATCGACGAAACAACCCGCCTTGTGCACGGACTTAGAGAGGAGGTTTACGATTTCATCGTGGGCGATGCGCGCGACCTGCGCGAAGATATCGACGATCTGAACCTCATCGAAATGCCGCCCCAGGCAGGAGGTGCCTTCTGCCGATCGGGGCACCCGATCCTCACTATTCGGCGACCGCAGCCGTCGGACTTGGCGCGCTACCGTTTCGCTGGGACACATTTTCCGAAATCTGTTGCCAGGGCCTTTGCAAGTTTTGTGGGACGGCAGGATCGCGCAGGTCCGCCGATCGTGGCGATTGACAGCCATAACATTGCCGCGCTGCGTGATGCGGTGGCGGAAAGCGACCTGATCTTGCTGACCACGTCGGGGTGCGTGCGCAACGAGCTTGCCTTAGGAATACTACACCAGATCCCGGTCGAACTCGGCATCAACGGGGTCTGGTCGGTAGTAACGCGTCGCGGACGCGTCCTGCAACCCGCCGCTCAGAAGCTGATCGAAAAGATCATCGAAATCGCCGCGCGCGAGCATGACCACCGCTTGCACTCCTACGCGCACCAGTTCGCAATTCGGCGATAGGTAAAGGAAAACTCTCTTCGGGCGACTTCAGTGCCTCACCGCTGCGGCCATGTGCCCGATCGCATCATCGTCGCGGCACTCGTTGCCAATGGGTCAAAGCTGGCTTTCGACCGGCAACCAACCAGCAAACCACGCCAGCATCCTCGCGATCACCCCTGCGCCCGGCTCATTGTGGAAGGTCTCTGACCCAGGCGCGCTGTTATAGACCCATTGGATGTGCCCATCCGGGCGTTCTACAACAGTAAATGTATAGGGATCGATTGCCGCTCCGATCCGGCCCAGAATATTCTCGGCCAAGTTTTTGCTGTGAATTACCACCCCGATTTCCGAATTCTGAAGAAAGGAACGCGGGTCTATGTTGGTCGATCCGGTGAAAACGGTTCTCCGGTCGATCAGGGCAAGCTTGGTGTGCATCGTCAGAGGTTTGTCGAGCCCAAGCACGAGGTGCGGGGCATCGGCACGCACCTCGTGAAACGCCACGCCCGCCGCCAGGAGTTGCCTTCGGTATGTCGCGTATCCACCATGTACATAAGCATGGTTGGTCGAACCCAGAGAGTTGGTCACGATCTTGACTCTCACGCCGCGCCTGCTGAGTGCTGCGATGAAATCGGCACCTTCCTGGCCCGGCACGAAATAGGGCGTCAGGATCAAGACCTCTTCCTCGGCCTTTGCCAGGGCTCCATAGAAGGTATCTTTCACAGCACCCGGCCCTTGTCCCGGTGAAAGGCGAAGTTTATCGGGGTCGTCCACGACAACCGTCGCACGCCCGCTTTGCAGAGCGATCTGACCGGCTAGCAGCGATTTCAGAAAGGTCGAGTTCACCGCCTCCTGATAAGTCCCGAACGCTTCGGTATTCGCATTCGCACGAAAAGCCGCAATTGCCTTACGCAAGGGAGTGGCGTCACCGGCCGCGATCTGGTTCAACGGAACGGCCCAGTCGTCGTTCCAGTAAAGATCGAAGGCCCCGGAAACAGCGTCGACTCCGTCACCCAGCATCAACAGATCGAAATCGGCGAATTCGTGATCGGTACCGATCTGAAAATACTCATCTGCAATGTTCCGCCCGCCAAGGATTGCAAAGGCACCGTCCACGATCATCGCCTTGTTGTGCATACGGCGATTGACCCTGGAGAAATCCAGCATGAAGTTCACCGCATAGGGAAGCCTGCGCGACAACGGGTTAAAGGCGCGGATCTCGACATTCGGATGGGCATCAAGCGCGGCAATCTGGTCGTCGCGCGCCGTAGTGAACACATCATCGAAAAGCAGCCGTACCCGCACGCCGCGTTCCGCCGCCTCGAACAATTCCAGCCAGATCAGCCCACCTGCGCGGTCAGGTTTGATGAGAAAGGTCTTGAGGTCGATGGAGCGTTCTGCGGCCTCGATCAGCCGCAGCCGGGCGCCGAGCGCATCGTTGCCTTTGACAAGGGGCAGAAACGTGGATGGAGCAGCCTGATCGTCGGTGAGCCGGACGGCCAGCGATGCAAGAGACGTCCCTTCACCGGCCAGACTCAAGCTGTGGTGTTTCACGACCCTCGACGGATCGAAGGTCAATCGGGACGCGGTGAATATGGTAAGCGCCGTACCCAAGATGCCCGCGACCGCAATGTGGCGCCACCGAATCAACACTCTGCCAGATGCCCTGTCGGCAAAATTACTGGAAACGGGAGGCTTAAGGATGTTGCGGGCATCAGTGGTCACGCTCCGACTGCTCGACGCTGCCATCGCCTGACAGCAGAATTGCTAGCCAGCGCATCCCCGGTATCTCGGCGCAGATGACCATGATCACGACCATCATGGGAACCGCGAGAAACACCCCGACACCGCCCCATACAATACCGAAAAAGGTCAACGATACCATGACCATGAAGGTACTCACGTTCAGCGACCTGCTTTGCATCGCTGGTTGCACGATGTTGGCCACGAACTGATCAAACAGACCATATCCCAAAAGCACGATCAGGAACGGTGTCAGCGTATCGAACTGAATGAGGGCGATCAGACACGGCAAGGCAAGGCCGATGAAGGCGCCAATATTCGGAATAAAGCCAACGATAAACACGATAACCGCCAGAAGAGCGGCAAAATCCAGGCCGATGGAGCGGAAAATCAGATAGGCAGCCCCCGAGCTCAGGGCACTGGTGAGAGCGTTGACCAGCATGTATTGCTGCACGCCGGTCGCAATACGCGCAAGAACTAACCTTGCCTTGACGGGGTCTGAAGCAAGCAGAGGCAGCTTGCCGATCCACGCTCTGCGTTCCGATATCAAGAAGACCAAGTAAAGCGACACCAGGGCAAGCGCCGAAACGCTGCCCGCAAGTTGCGCGATCGCAGCCGCAAGCCAGCCTCCAATATCCAGATCGGCAGCACTGTTTCGGAACGTATCCACCAGTTTGGGTCCCAGGAAACTCTCCAGATGATCTGCCATTTCAGCCACGCGCAAGCGCAACTGCGGACCGGAGGCGACAATCTCGTGGCCCGCCTGGGAAAACACGACCCCGAGAAGAAACAACGCAAAGATGATCAGCGACGCGGCAATCATATTGGCGAGCCATCTCGGCGGTGAATGCCCTGCAATCGATCTGGCCGAGATCCAGTCGACCATCGCTACGGTGAGGATGAAGACCAGCGCCGTGATGGCCAACGGGATAAGGAAGTCGCGGCCCACCCATAAGCCGTAGACGATAATCGCCCCGGAAACGAGGATCAGAAACCAGTCCGGGATCGCCCAACGCGGGGCATCCCCCCTATCCATTCAGTTGCGCCCGCGCAGGTATCGGGCCCGCGCGATTTACTGCAACACCTCTTGCCCGGGTACCGACCGGATGGTCTTGCTGGGCCACACGTTCCAAAATTGTCCCTCCGGTGCGCGTGTGCCGGTTCGCGGACTGCCAATAGACATCACCGAACACGCCCTATCGCTCTTATCAAACACTCGGACCCGGGGCTACCAGAACCGAACGGCATAGTGGTTTACGTCGAGGGCGCGTTGGTGCGGCAAGCCTTCGATGTTCCGCAAGAACAGCGTACGTTTGGCGTATTGCAAAATGGTCAAGCGGGCGATTTCGCCGCTGGTACAGAAGTTGCGCAACTGGTTCGGGTTCGTCATGATCAGAGACGACGCGCCTGCCCAGACCGCCTCCGCCGGGCTCCATCCGACAAGTCCCTTTGAAACGACCCCCTAGACGTCAGGATTGACGCTTGGCTCACGGCCAGCGCGCATGTAACTGCGAACGACCTCCTTGAGACCCTTTCTCAGCGATTGGTCTTTGGTCGAAAAGACGTGGTAGTCATTGACCAAGTCGTTCTGAAGCGCACCGACGACCAGCTGAAAACAGAAACTCAACCTCGTCTGGGTTTCTGCCGGGTCAAATGCGGGGAACTGCGTGCCGCAGGCCCGGCGGTAGTTTCGCATGATCTCGCGCGCGGAATCGCGCATTGGCGCCCAAGGGTCGTCGGGCTCAAGGATACGGAGCAGAGACTCCCGCAAGACACCACGCACAGGACCGGTGAAAAGATCGGCCATCAGATCAACGAGCTCGTCCAGAGCCTCCTCGGGTTCCATCTCGTACAGCTTGTCGCCACCGATGCGACCATGAATCTCGAGGTTGCAGAGGCCTATCGCTGCCGCACGCAGCGCGCGGAAATAAGCTTCCTTGTCCTCGAACCGGGTGTAGAAACTGCCGACCGATTGCCCGCACTCCTGCGCCAGATCCGAAACCTTCAGATCATTGAACCGCATTGAGTTCAGAAGTTTGATGCCAGCTTCGATATATGCGTCCCTGATGCGGCGGCTGCGCGCCTGTCGGGCCGGCAGGACGCCGGGGATGTCTTCGTTTACCGATATTGCATCGATATTCATCCCATGCCTTTCCGCACTTTCCGTTCCATGCCCGATTTAGGTTCTTGGCGCGGCCTTGTCAAAGCGTCGCCTTGTCCTCCCGCGCTCATCGGACAAAGAAGAGCGCGGTTTGAGGCACGAAGGTGACGACCAATAGAACCGCCATGATAAGCGCGATAAACGGCAGGACGGCCATGCAGATTTCAAGGAAATTCTCTCGAAACGCCGTCATCGCGACGATCAGGTTCAGGCCCATCGGCGGGGTCAGAAAACCGATTTCCAGGTTGATCACCATGATCACGCCGAAGTGGATCGGATCGATGCCATAGGCCATCGCGGGCACCATCAGCAGCGGGCCGAGGATCAGGATGGCCGAAATCACATCGAAAAGGCATCCCACGACAAGCAGTAGCAGGTTCACGGCCAGAAGGAAGGCGATCTTGTTGTTGGTGACCGAAGTGATCCACATGGCCAACTGGTCGGGCACCTCTTCGATCGTGAGAATGGTCTTGAGGCTCAATGCGACGGCAACGATCGGAAAGAGCATTCCCAACAGTTTCGCCGTTTCAACACAGGTGTGATAGAAATCTATCGGCTTCAATTCGCGGTGAATGAATATCTCGACAAAGATCGCGTAGACCAGCGCAACTGCGGCGGCCTCGGTCGCGGAAAAGTAGCCGGAGTAAATTCCGCCCAGCAGGATCAACGGCAGTAACGCCGACCAACCGCCCCGTTTCAACGCGGTGGTGAACTCCGCCAGGTTGAACGGCTGGGACGGCATCTTCCGATTGACCCAGTAGGAGTACCCGGCCAGAACCGCGGCGATCATCAGGCCCGGAATGATGCCCGCAAGGAAAAGGTCGGCGATGTTCTTTTCGTTCACGATCCCATAGAGGATAAGCGGGATGGACGGCGGGATGATGATGCCCAGTGTCCCACCCGAGGTCAGGGCTCCGAGTGCAAAGCGCTTTGAGTAGCCGTTTTGCAAAAGAGCCGGATACAGAATTGTGCCGACGGCCAGCAGCGTGACCGGAGACGATCCGGAAATGGCCGCAAAGATGGCGCAACTCAGGATCGTCGCGACTGCAAGACCGCCCGGAATGGGTCGGGTGACGCTGACCGCAAGGTCGATCAGGCGGCGCGCGATCGAGCCTCGGGTCATGATCGAACCGGCCAGCAGGAACATCGGGATGGCCAGAAGCAACGCATTGTCGAGGCTTATCCAGATATCCTCGGCTAGATACTCCAGATGCCCGTCGCCCCAAACCAGATGTACATAGGCCGCAGAAGCAAGAAGAATGACGATGATGTTCTGTCTGAACGCCAGCAGCGTCAGCACCATCACGAGAAGGAGTACAGCATACATGGAGTCACCCTGCCGGCTTGTCTGAATAAATCTTGAGATCGGGACGGATCGCGAAGATCAGATGTTTCACCCCAGCTGACCCGAAGGCATAGGGTATGATCAGTTGCAGCGGCCATAACGCAAAATAGAGCACGGGCGCCTTGTCACCGCTGTCCATAGAGGTTTGCACAAAGGTCCAGGCAACATAGGACCCGGCGAAAAAGAACACCGCTGACAGGACATCGCCGACCCGCGCAACTTCGTGACCATGTCGACCAGCAAGAAAATCAAGGAACTCGGGCCGTAGGTGAGAATTGTCGGTTGTCGCCAGCGTCAACCCCAAGAACCCGGCAATGATCGCGCCATAGACTGCGATTTGCTGGAGTCCCAACACCGCTGAGGAAAAGACTTCACGTCCGATGACATCCACCATGAGAAGGGCGGCAACGAGGGCGTATGCCGCCGTTGCCACGATGGATTCGGTCAGCGTCAGTCCTTTGAGAATGGACCGCAACATGTTCCGCTCACGAACAGGCTTGCTTGGCGGCAAGGATCTCGTCCCACTTCGCCTTTGCGGTGTCGTCCAATTCGTTCAGGATCGCTTCCTGCGCCGCCGGAACCAGGGCTTTCCACTGATCCAGTTCCTCGGGGGCCAATTCGATAACCGTGGCGCCTTCGGATGCGGCCTTTTTCAGCAGCGCGCCCTCTGCACCGCGGATCGCTGCGCGCAATTCAAGGAAAATCGGCGCGGCCTCTTCGATCCATGCCTTTTCCTGATCGGTCAGCCCCTCCCAAGTACGGGACGACATGATGATCGCGCCAACCTGATGCTGGTGGCGGGTCAAAGTGATCTGCGGAGCGACCTTGTCATAACCGGTGGCAATACCGAAAACCGACAGTTGGGTCGCCGCATCGACCTGCCCGGTCTTGAGCGCCGGAACCGCCTCGCTGGGCGCCAGGGGCACTGGTGTACCACCCGCCGCCTGGATGAACAAAGTGTCGGTCGCGGCAGGAGCTGTGCGGATCTTTACCCCCTTGAGGTCGCCCGGCACACGAAGCGGATCCTTTGAGAAGATCGATTGATATCCGACCTCCATCCAGCTTAGCGTCTTTACCTTGGCGGCGTCGAATTCAGCACCGAAGGTCTTGAGCAGGTGATTGTCGGCCACGCAATCAAACTGTGCGGCGTCGTCAAAGGCGTATGGGGAAGCCAAAAGACCGAATTCCGGCACCAAAAGTGACACCGCCGTGTTCGACATCACTCCCATGTCGATCCGACCGCGGGCGATCTGTTTTACGACGTCCTGCTCCCCTCCCAGTTTCGAACCAAGGTAAGGCTCGATGACCAGTTCGCCGCCCGACAGTTCGGCGACCTTGTCCACGAATTTCATGGTTACCGCGCCCCAAGGCGAATTTGGCGGCGGCGCTGCGCTGAGCCGTAGTTCCTTGGCCTCGGCGGCTATGCTTCCGGCGGCCACCAAAGCGGCTGCAATGGCTGATAGTTTCATGACGGCGTCCTCCCTGTATCGCGTCAATATCGAGCTGAGAAAATGCTAGTATCGCGACCTAGATTCTGTCAACTAAAATGAATTCATATTCATAAGATTTATTTTTCGCTTGTAATTATAGTGATTTAGAATGTTTCTTGGTTGGAAATTTTTGTGAATCTAAAATCATTTTCTTGACAAGCAAGCTGAAGAATCAGTAATTTCATCTTGGTCGGCACGGAGGCGGACAAAAGGGCGACCACGCACCGGGGCCTGAAGAAAAAGATCGGAAAACAGATGTCCAAAGTCGGCAACAAAGCAACAACTGGACGACGCGACAGAGAAAACGCCTCGAACGGTCACGTGCGCGCGTCTCCGACCCGGTCGGAGCCGACGAGCCTGAACATAGTGGACAATGCCGCCGCGATGACCGCCACTGAAATCGAGCGGATTGAATCACCCGAGCCGGAACGCGTCACCCAGACCCGTTCGGCAGTCATCGGCAACCCCGCAGAACAGCAGGTCGAGGAGATCCGTCCGTCAACACCGGCAAGCAACGCGCCGCGCATCGCAAATGGCTTCAAGATCATCGACAACCGGGCGTATCAAAGTAAGGAACGGATCAGATCAGCCCCCCTGACGGTGCCGGCAGGCGACGAGATCGAGTACAAAAAGCTTTTCACGAAATTCGAAGAGGCGTTTACCGCCCGCGACATGGCGGCTTTACGCAAGTGCCTCTCCCCCGCGTTTACTTGGAAACTGCCGAATGGGCAGGTGGTCTATGGCCGGGACAACGCACTAGAGGAAATGGAACGCCGCTTTGCAATGCCCAATGGACCAAGGTTTTCGGCTTCGGTTTGGCGGTTCAGCGGCCAGACCGTCCTTCAAACCTATGATGTCGAATACATGGGGCCCGACGGTCGTTGGCGGCAATCCAAAGGTTTCGATTACTACGAGATCGGCCAAGGGCTGATCACCCTCAAGGATGCTTACTGGAAAATGATCCCCTGAAAGGTGGGATGGGAGGAAGACATGAAAATTGACTCGGCGGCAGGCGAATTTTCGTTCGACCTGGAAAAACTGGATTTGCGCAATGATGGAATCGTGCTGACCGGCAAGATGGGGGTCTGGGAAGCCGAGACAACCATGACCGACGCCGATCTGCGGCGCATCCTCGGCATGGTGCTGCGCAAGCCCGGAGCCTGGGGCTATCTGATCAGGCTCTTGTTCAGCGTGCGTCGGGATGTGGCCCGGGAGGCGCGGCAATGAGCGCGCGAAAGCCCGATGGCCTGCCCCCGCAGGCGCAAGCCGCCTGGGATTTTCCCCTGTTCGACGCAATCATGGGTCGCCGGTCGCGCCGGTTTGGCCTGGGCATGGAGATGTCCTCTGGCCCGTTCCAGCATAAATCCGAGTACGATCCCTATCCGCTGAGTGATCTGGAAACGGCGATGCTGGTCGCTGCGGCCACGGCAACAACGGGCCCGATCCTGGCCGAGACCAACTTGCCGGGGGCCATGGTGAAGACCATCGGCAAACCCTATCCCTCTGCCATGGGTTCGCACCGGTCGCGGCTCTTCTTCACCAATGACGACGGCGTATTTGTGGTCAACGCCGACAAGGCGAAGATGACCAAGATGCGTGAGTACGAGAGCGCGGATGACCGCGACAAGATGTTGGGGTTCTACGATAATTTTGTCGAGAAGATCGACGATGGACGGATGGACCTGCCGCCATCGGAACCGGGCATCTGGCCTCACAACCAGTGGGTCACCAACATGCCGGGCACCACGATCTTCATGCCGGTGATCGACGTCACCAAGGACATCATCAAGCTGATGATCAACCTTTGTGACGGCAAGGCCGGACGATATGCCCAGAACACCGGGGGATACTACATCGTCGATGATCGCAACGGCATGCGCCCCTGCGGCAACCAGAAATGGGTCGACAACGGGCTTTTGAACAAGCGCAAGGTCATGACCCTGAGCCGGCTGGAAAAACTTCTGTCGGACGGGATGCTGGCCGAAGGCGCCTTCATGGGCCAACTCATGGCACTGACACTTCAGGCGACAGGGCTGGGCGGTTGGGTCTATGGCGGGTTCTCTTCGACTGTTGTTCTGGGCGGAACGCCCGCCTGCCGGGGTCTCGGCTTCCGCTTCATCCAGTCCAAGTCCGACCCGTTCCCGATCCCGGTTGGCCGAGACGGAGTTTTTCAAGCCTATTGCCCACCTTATTTCGCCAACATGTCCGATGCGGTCGACGCTGCGTTGGAAGGCGCCTTGCAGACAATGGACCAGTGGGAAGCCAAGGGCATGGTCAAACCGCACACAGCGCCCAACGCCGAGTTCGACGCCGCCACAATTCCCGCCAGCCCCGAGGGCATTCAGTGCGTCAAGGACATGTGCCAGTACATCTACGATACCTATGGCAAGTTCCCCGCCACGGTGGACCCGATCCAGATGACGCTGTTCATTCAAGCTCATCACCTCGACCTCGATTTCTATGACAAGCACATGAAATCGGGGGCTTACCTCGACACTCACAAGAACCATTTCCGCGACTGGCACGGCAATGATGGCCCTCGCAAACGGGCCGGGAAGGACTGACATGGAACCGTTTCGCCTGATCATCGATGGCAAGAAAGTCCCGACAAAGCAATGTTTCGAAGTGCTGAATCCTGCCACAGAAAAGGCCGCCGGGCTGGCGCCTCTGGCGACCAGGGAACAGCTTGAGGACGCGATCCGCGCCGCCAAGGTGGCACAGAAATCATGGGCCAAGGAAACCGAGCGCAAGCGGCAGACTGCCTGCCGCCGCATCGCCGAGCGGATCGAGGCGCATGCCGAAGAGCTTGCCGCCCTTCTGACCGCCGAACAGGGTAAACCGATGGGCGGGTTGGGATCGCGCTGGGAAATTGGTGGCGCAATCGCCTGGACACAATATACGGCCAGCCTGTCGATGCCGCCCAAGGTACTACAAGACAACAATGAAGGCCGGGTGGAACTGTTCCGCAAGCCGATCGGCGTGGTCGGTTCGATCCTGCCGTGGAATTTCCCGGTCATGATCGCAATCTGGCACATCATTCCGGCTGTGCTCTCGGGCAATACAGTTGTCGCAAAACCCTCGCCCTACACGCCCCTCACCACGCTGAGGTTGGTCGAGCTAATGAATGAGGTTCTGCCGCGCGGTGTCGTGAACTGCGTCACGGGCGACGACGACCTTGGCCCGGCCATGACCAGCCATCCCGACATCGGCAAGATCGTATTCACCGGCTCCTCGGGCACCGGCAAGAAAATCTACGCCAATGCTGCCGAAACCATGAAACGCATGACCCTGGAACTGGGTGGCAACGATGCGGGCATTGTGCTGCCGGACGTCGATCCCAGGCAAATTGCCGAAGGGCTGTTCTGGGGCGCCTTCATCAACACCGGTCAGACCTGCGCCGCACTCAAACGCCTTTACGTGCATGACGATGTCTACGAGGATGTCTGCGAGGAACTGGTCAAGTTCGCCCGCAAGATGCCCATGGGCGAAGGCACCGACGAGACCGCGATGTTGGGTCCAGTGCAGAACCTGCGCCAGTTCGAGATTGTCAGCGATCTTGTTGCCGATGCCCGCAAAAAGGGCCGCGTTCTGCTGGGCGGCGACCCGCCCGCGCGTACCGGCAAGAAACAGGGATACTTCTTTCCGCTCACCATTATCGCAGACCTCGACAACGGTGACCGCCTTGTCGACGAAGAACAATTCGGCCCGGCGCTGCCGATCATCCGGTTTCGAGACATCGACGAAGTGATCGAAAAGGCCAACGACAACCCGAACGGGCTGGGCGGGTCGGTCTGGAGCCGCAACATTACGACTGCCCGCCAGGTGGCCAGCCGGATGGAATGCGGGTCGGTCTGGATCAACAAGCACGGCATGATCCAACCTAATGCACCATTCGGCGGGGTAAAGCAGTCTGGTGTCGGCGTCGAATTCGGCCAGGAAGGGTTGGAGGAATACACCGACATCCAGGTCGTGTTCTCCTGACAGTTCGCACCAATGCTGTCATTTCTTGACCCCGGCATCGTGCCGCCCCTGCTGGTCGCCGCTGTGTTCGCGGCGTCCCTGTTACAGGCTGTTACCGGCATCGGCTTTGGCGTGATCGCCGGGCCGGTGCTTCTCGTCACGATGGCAAGCGCGGGCGCTATCCAGGTTTCGATCGTGCTGAGCTTCCTCATCGCGCTGTTGCTCGCGCCATTGACCCTGCCCGCAGTCAATTGGCGGCTTTTGCGTCCACTGTTCATTGGGGTTTGCCTCGGCACGCCGGTGGGTGCCTGGGCGTATCTGTCCCTATCGCTTGAAACCCTCAAACTGTGCGCGGCAATTGTCGTCGGAGCAATGACTGTCATTGCAACCGGAATTCTGGCCAAGTTTCCGATTGCACAGTCCGACACCGCCAGCAGGCGCGGCGCAGTCGGCATGGTCTGTGGGGTGCTCAACGCGGCGCTCGCGATGCCCGGCCCTCCGGTTGCGGCCTATGTCACCGCGATCAAGGGTGATGGAAAAGTCGTTCGGGCGACGACACTGGTTACGTTCCTTTTGTCATACCCTATTGCACTGGCCTTCCAGGCGCTATTCGTCGGTGTGTCGGAAAGCCTACTGCCAACGGTTTCCGCATTGGCGGTTCCCACGATCCTGGGAACCCTGTCGGGCGTATTTCTTTCTCGTTCGATCAACGAGCAAGCGTTCAAATGGCTGACAGTGTTCTTCCTGGTCATAAGCGTGATACTGCTCGTTGCAAGATAATGTTGGCTTGCTGGTCTGAAGAATGGCCGTGTGAATAGACAATTCTTGTTGGTATCAGACCGACGACAGCCGACCTCTAGAGGGGCATAATCGTGTCTCCCCCACTTCAACGGGGCTTGGTCGTAGAACGTGCACCACCATTCGCGGTTTCTGTGCGGGGATCATCCAGCCATCGCCCATGTAATAGCACGCCGTTGATTTTCATGAATACGTCTTCAATCCCCGCAACTGTCGTCATGCAGGCGGGCCCTGCGAATGCCCCCAACCCGGCTCTGATGATGTGACCGCCCCCCGACGGCATCGATGTGCCAAGGTGGGTCTGCGAGGATCCACAGAGGAGGACGGTCATGTCGGAGATTATCACGGTCGGCTCGATCTGGCGAAGAATGTGTTTCAGGCGCACGGTGCTGACGCCTCGGGGAAGGCGGTTCTGCGCAAGAAGCTGAGACGGGATCAGGTGCTAGCCTTCTTCGGGCAGCTACAGCCGTGCGTCGTGGCGATGGAAGCCTGCGGCGGCGCGCACTTCTGGGGCCGCGAGATTGGGAAGTTGGGCCACGAGGTCCGCCTGATCCCGCCCGCCTACGTCAAACCCTTCGTGAAGCGGCAGTAGAACGATGCCGCCGATGCAGAGGCGATTTGCGAGGCAGTCCAGCGTCCGACGATGCGCTTCGTGGCCGTGAAGAGCGAAGAGACCCAGGGAGCGGCGATGGTCTTCCGGATCCGCGAGTTGCTGATCCGGCAGCGGACGCAAGCGATCAATGCGCTGCGCGGCCATCTTGCGGAGTTCGGCCAGATCGTCCCGCAGGGTGCCGCGAACGCCGCGCGCCTGATCGCTATCGTCGAGGACCCGGACAGCGGACTGCCCGCCGATGCGATTGCCACGTTGAAGGTGCTGGTCGGGGCCCTAACCCATCTGGAGACGGAGATCGACAAGCTTGACGCCGAGATCGCCCGACGCGCCAAGGAGAACGAGGTGGCCCGGCGCCTGATGACCGTTCCGGGGATCGGGCCGTTGATCGCCACGGCCATCGCGGTCCTGGCGCCGCCGCCCGAGACGTTCCGGAAGGCGCGTGACTTCGCGGCCTGGCTCGGTCTGACACCGCGGCAGCATTCCACCGGGGGCAAGCAGCGTCTTGGGGCCACGACGAAGATGGGCGAGCGCTCATTGCGACGGCTGCTGATCATCGGAGCCAACAGCGTCATCATAAAGCGGCATGTCCATGCCGCAGCCCGGCCTGGCACCTGGCTGGGCGGGATGCTGACCCGCAAGCCGCCGATGCTGGTGCGGGTGGCACTGGCGAACAAGATGGCGCGGATCGTCTGGGCCCTGATGGCCAAGGGCGGCGTCTACCAGTCTCCCTTCGCGGCGGCGTAAGCCGTCTGTCGGTCGCGAGGATGTCGGAGCGGAAGAGGGCCAGGAGCAGTTTGGCGCAACAGTCGTGAGACGGGATCGGGAGAACCAGTGTGCAACAGAGTGCCTTCGAGCACGCGGCTTTGATCTGGACCCGACCTTCGAACACCATACGGGTCCGCGGCATGACGATGGCCGCATCAGAGGCCGGACACATGTCAGCACCCGATGACGCGCCAAAGTCAGCTTCGAAAATACCCTCTTGCGCAAGGGGCGGTTACACATGTTGCATAATTCGTGCAAGGGAGCACATCGATACCGTGCTCAAGGAACAAATCTTCCACGTTCAGCAGTGATGGACGGGGCCGAACATACAGCAGGAACGCCAGGCGGATGACCTCCGGGCTGGTTTTGAAACAGCGAAACAGGGAACTTTTGGTCATGGCGCAAAGCGACAAGACCGCCCTGCCCGTTTCAAGCTGTTTTCATTCGACCGCACCCGCTGTTGCGGTCAGATGGCCGCGATCCGTTCCAGCCCAGCGGTGATGCGCTCTCGTAACCGAGCGTCCATCCTGATTGTTGAAACATAGTCCTCAGGCTCGATGCCACGTTCATTGAACGGAGCGATTGCGGCATGGGCGAGGTCCTGCTCCCCGGCCAACGCATGCGCCACCGCAATCAGCAACCAGTCGTAGATGCTGTCGCGTGCGTCGATGTCACGGACGAGATCGGAGGCGGTACGAAAGTCCCCCGCGATCAACGGCTGCACTGCCAGCGATATGGACAGCCAGATCGGCAGAAGCGGGTTGCGCTCCCGCGCCGCCCGTACGAGTTCCAGACCGCTATCAACATCTCCCGATTTTGCGAGCCAACCACCGACCAGGGCCATCATGAGCGTTGCGTTGGGATTTGCATCGATCGCCCGCGAAATCAGGTTGCGGTAACGTGCTGCGTCGCCACGGGCTTGGGCAAAAGCGGCAGCGGCAAACAGAGCTTCCTGGCAATTCGGCGCCAGTGCGATGGCCTTCTCTGCGTGGATCCGCCCCTTCTCAACAACGTCTTCCACACTCGCACTGCCGAGCGTCGCTGCCTCAATCAGCGCAATGGCAACCAATGCATGAGCGAGCCCGCTCGACGGATTATCTTGGAGGGCACTCTGCGCAAGCTCCTGGAATTCGTTCAGGCTGCTGAGGCGTGCCGTGCGCATGTGGGCGTGAAAAGCCAGAAGCGCCTCGTAAACCCCTGCATCCGTCCCCTTCCGGCCTGAGTATTGGGCGCTCAGATCCTCGGCTACAATCCCATAGGCATCAGCCAGGCGCGTCGCGCATTGGCGCGCGATCTCCTCTTGCAGCCCAAAAACGTCCGCATGATCGGCGTCGATGCGAAGCCGATCCGACCAGATGAGCGCCTCGTCCGGCAATCGGCTCAGCTGTACCGAAACACGAAGGCTTCCGCCGGCTTCACGGACATTGCCGCGCAGGACATAGTCGGTGCGTGCTGCAAGGTCCACGGCGCTTCGGTTAGCGGAAATCGCGTCCTCGTGCCATCCAGATATAACGCTGAGCTGTCCAAAACGCGCCAGTTCAAGCGCAATTTCCTCTGGCAGCCCCTCCCGGTACAGGCGCGCCCTTTCCCGGTCATCTCCGGTAAAGCTAAGGATCGCCAATCTTGGCAGTCCGGAGCGCGGAGCCCGCTGCGGACCGGTTTGCACAAGCGGCCGATACTCGAACTTCGGGCGATAATGCCCTTTGGGAACCGAAATGATGATTTCATCGCCGGCACCCGAAGTCAGGTAATAATGTTCGAGCGCCTTGCGCAGCTTGACGGCCTCGATCCGGACGATCGGGTCGCTGTTGGGGTCGAAACTGGCATCGCGGCCGAAGACATCCATTGCCAAGGCCGTTCCCTTCAACAGCTCGCCACGACCCTCCAACTCTTCCGCAACGAGATGAGCCAGAAACTTCCGCGCCCGTGGCCCCGCCGTGAAATCCGTGGAGGAGACGATGCGGTCCAGCTGCTCGGCGACCGCGTCCCTGTCTAGCTGAATATCGGACAAAACAATTCGATCCCTTCGGCAAACCTGCATTCTGCTTGTCCAGACGGATAGTATCGGCGCCCGGCAACGCGGTCGAGAGGGCTGTTCAATGGCAGGTAGGCGCCAGAAAGCCGAAACAACCGACCAGCGGGGTTTGGACCTGCACCTCCAACCCCCAAAGCTTTTCCGAGCATGGCGAGCAACCGTAAACTCACTGGTCAGCTGCTGCGTTGCATAAAGCCTCCGCAGCGCCGGGCCAGTTCAACACCTGGGCGGTACTCTTGGCCCCCGATACTTCGTCACGCTTCCATGCCGACTGACGACACAAAGTTCGGCGCTCCGCCCTAGTCGCGGACCCTAATTCGTCCCCACGACTGAACTTGCATCGGCAACCGTATCCTTACTGTTGCATACATTTCGGGCGCGGCTGAGGGCGTCTATCTCTGGCTCATCAACAACACGAACAGCAACTCTTCAAGCCAAAGGAAAAAACCAATGTTTAAATGGACCCGCTCCTCCCGCCGCTCTTTGAAATCAACCGCTGCAACCGCAATCATGGCACTTGTCATGTCCTCAACGGCCATGTCTGCCGTCGCTTGCACACGCTACATCGCTCAAACCGATCACGGTGCCATTGTCATGCGCTCAGTGGACTGGGGTGAAAAGCTTGGTGCAGTCGGCCATGTTCACCCGGTCGGTGAAGCCCGGCGTACTTCCGATGTAGACCAGTACGGCAAAGCGGCAGAATGGAGCGTCAAGTACCACACGGTCGCCATGGAAGAGCACGAGTTGTTTCATGGCGCGTCGGTTGAGGCCATCAATGACCAGGGCCTGAGTGCGATGGGCCTCTATCAAAACAACTCGAAACCGTTCAATGAACTGCACAGCGACAAAGGTTTCCCAGCAGTATCGCTGAGCGACTTCACCGCATTTGTGGCGGAAAACTATGCAACCGTCGCCGAAGTTCTGGAAGCTCATGAAAAAGGGGAGTTCCAGATCGCTTGGGGATCGAAAATGCGTGGCAGCGACACTTTTCACGGTGTTCACTTCTCTGTCGTCGACAAAAGCGGCGACATCGCCCTGTTCCAGTTGAACGAAGGCGGTACCGAAGTTGTTCACATTGGTGACGCGGCCTCTGATTTGCGGGTGATGACAAACAGCCCTCTTCAGCAGGATCACCGGGAATACGTTGAGCAATTCGATCTTTCGAACAATCGTCTGGGCGCCGACTTGCCTTCGACCATCGGTTCGCTTGACCGCAATCTGCGACTGCTCTGGTCGAGCCAGTATCAGGACTACAGCGGCAAATCCTATGATCAGACGATGGGGCAGATCCAGATGGCTTTTGACAACGCGGTTCTGGTTCCGCACGGAATCGAAGATCCGGCCGACAACGGCTCCTCGGCCACCTACGCAACCTGGATCTCGTTCCGCTACAATCTGGACAATGGTGAAATCACGACCCGCAGCCTGGAAACGGCAAAGGAGATCACGTTCACTCTTGAAGATACCAAAGCGTATGGCGGTCCTGTCTGTGCCGATTTGATCCAGCAGGCGGACAGCGGGAAAGCAACCGTTACATGGGGTTCTTGCAACGGCGCCGCATCCTAAGAAAGTTGCAATGGGAAAGGGTCGTTTCTGATAGTTGGAAACGATCCTTTCTCGATGCGAACCCCTCCACTTCGATCCGCTACCATATCGGTGATGCAAATGAGCCACCCATCTGATCCAACTCAATCCCTGGAAAGCCGGGCTCTGCGAGCGGGCATGGCGGGGAATTTGTTCATGGGGGCGGCCGGAGTTCTGGCCGCCTACCTCTCGAATTCACAAGCCATTCTGGTAGACGGGCTTTTTTCGCTTGTTGGTTTTTTTGCAGCTTTGATCGGGACGCGCGTGTCACGCAATGCGCAACGACAGCCTGACAAATATCGCCCTTTTGGTTATGCCGGGGACGAAGCACTGTTTTCCACCTTCCGAGCGATGTCGCTGTTGGGGCTTGTGTTGTTTGCAATGGTCAGCGCCGCGATGAACATCGTGTCCTATGCAAATGGCGCCCCTCCAACAGAGCTTCTGTTTGCGCCAATGGCTGTCTACTTTCTTGTCGTTGGATCAACCAGCTTCGGCCTTTGGTTCTCGCACCAGCGGGCTTGGAGGCGGACCCGGAAGACAAGTGAAATTCTGAGACTTGAGGGAACGGCAGCCGCCTTTGACGGAATAATCACACTGGCTGCGGCCGTCGGGTTGTTTGCAGTCCACTATTTCCGCGACGGAGTATTGGCTCCCATCGCCCCTGTCGGGGACTCCTTGATCGTTCTGGCCCTGTGTTCAACGGTGATTGTGCAATATTATAAGGACTTTACGGTGGGGTTGGGTGAACTGGCAGGAGTTACCGCCCGGCCGCAAGCCGTCGCAAAGGTTCGTCGTGCAATTCGCCAAACAATCAAGCTTCACAATGGTTTGCTTGTCGATCTGTCTGTGTCGAAACTCGGACGTCTGCACACCGTTGTCGCGTACTTAGATCCACAGGGGACCACGACCGCTGAACAGATCGACAAGCTGACCCATGAGCTTCAACGCGACATAGAAAGGGAATTTGTACACGTCGAGGTACATGTGGTCGTAAGCAAACACGGTCGCGTTTTGCCAAGAACCTGACGTCCACGCAGGGTTTCAGAACGCGTAGGCCAGAGACAGAAGAGCTGTCACGCCTTCGGTCGAATTCCTGTTGTCAAAGTCCTTGCCGACGCGCGAAGCGATCTGGAAGCCTGGCAAAGCTTTGGGTTTCCAGACGACCTCGGCACCGATGATGTTGATCCGATACTTGCCAGGGTCTCCACCAGGTGTTCCGGATTGTCGCGATACCTGGAATGAAGTGGCCGCAGCCAAACCGAGAGATACGCCCTTGGCGACTTCCTTGCCGAAGGCGGCTTCAATTGAAAGCACGTCACCGGGGCGGATGTTTGTCGTTTCCTGACGCCCAAAAGTTTCAAAGCGCGCCTGAAGCGTTGCCGACCAGGGAAGCTCGGTTTGCTGTCTCCATGTCGTGCCCGCATAGAACATGTGGCTCCACAAGCCCTTGCCGGTATTTTGGGCCCCTCCAGCCTGAAATCTCCCTGTAGGCGCCCAGAATGTATAGGACACTTGTGTGTGCCAGGCTCCATTGTGCCATCCCAACCCAAGGGGGCTGATGACAGTGTCACCGATTTGATAAGCGGTCCTTGCGCCGGGTGCTGGACGCAGCACTTGGTCGCGATAGGTCAAAACAAGCCCGTATGAATAGTCCCCTCCAAGGATCTGCACATCGGGAACAACGGATTTGAAGGCAAGTCGCATCGCATGGACCGACGTGCCGCCAACACCGAGGTCATTGCCGTTTCCATCCACAAAACGATCGATGCTGTAAGATATCCAACCATTCTCCACGATGCGCGTTCCTTGTGGAGGCATGATTGCCGATGTCTGCCCCAATCCTCCTCCAAGCCCGTAGTTTCCAGAGATGGGAACTTGGGCCTTGGCTGTGCCGGGTTCGACCAAAACCAGAGCAAGGAGCAACAGAGGTTGGATCAAACTCCGGGTTCGATCTGCCAGGCAGCGTTTGTTTGACCACATTGTTTTTGATCCCTTGCCACTTTCCCTGATCAGACTCGCGGGCCGAAACTGCTCTGTCAAGGGAACAGTACCCGTTCGATTGAGCTCCCGATGAAGTGACTCCTGGTTGGTTTCAAAAGCAACAATGTATTTGCCAATCCGGGCTGTAGATATTTGTTAACATTGAAACTTTTTACTCAAATTTGCTGGTACCTTGAATCTATGATGGCATTTTGGAATCTCTTACATATGATGAAATGAATAATAGGGGAGACACGAGATGAAGATGATTACAGCCAGCGTTCTTGCGCTTTGTGCCAGCCTTGCTCATGCCCAGGATGCCGCAGACCTGGTTTTGAAAAATGCTTTTGTCCTGACAATGGACAAGGAAAATCCCGAGGCACAAGCCGTTGCAGTACGAGGCAGTCAGATCGTGTATGTTGGGGACGTGGGCGGTGTGGAAAGCCTGACCGGCGAAAACACCGAAGTCCTTGACCTGACCGGCAAGATGGTGCTCCCCGGCTATGTCAGCGCCCACGACCATGTTCTTGGGTCCGCGTGGTCGACACTTGGCGTCGATCTGAACGCGGCAAAAGACAAAGAAGAAACTCTTCAGATGCTGCGGGATTACGTGGCGGAGAACCCCGATTTGCCGATCGTTGTCGGCCAGGGATACAATGCTACCCTTATGGGCGGCGCGCCCACTGCCGCTGAACTGGATGAAATCATCCCCGACAAGATCGCGATTATCATCGACTTCACCATTCACGATGCCTGGCTGAACACCAAGGCGCTCGAAGCAGGAAACATCACCAAAGATACGCCGGACCCGGTGCCAGGGGTAACTTATTGGATCAGGGATGACGACGGAAACCCGTTGGGCGTCGGCAAGGAAGGATCGTGGTTCCCTGTCTATACGAAAGTCGCTTGGGAACCCGAGCGAATGATCGAGGAAAGCCGCGAAAAACTTCAACCACAAGTCGTCGTAGGCGGCACAACAACAGCGCTGATCCCTGGAGTGGTCACGCCGAATTTTACAAACGCACCCGGCATGTTCGATGATCTGGAAGTTTCCATGAAGGTGCTTGAAAAAGCGCTCGCCGACGGTGATTTGCCAGTGCGAACATTTGTTCAGCCGGCCTACAAGGACGCGACCGCCGATCCGGTTGAATTTGCGGCACGGGCACGTGCAATGGCCGACAAGTACAACGGTGACTTGTTTCGCGTACATGGCATCAAGTTACACCCGGAAGGGACATGGAGTGCCGGCGCGGTTCTGATGCTGGAGCCGTTCGAAGGAACGGACAATATCGGCATTTCGGCGGTAAAACCGGATCAGATGAAAGAGGTCGTCAAGGCCGCAAACGACCAAGGTCTAGATGTTTTTGCCCATGTTGAAGGGTCGGGCACTGTGCGTGGAATGATTGATGCGATCCTTGCGTCGCGCGACTCCGGCAACGCGGACGAGCGCAATGCGCTGCATCACTATCAGATCGTACATCCTGATGACCAGCAACGCATGATTGACAACAGCATTCCGGTAAACATCACCCCGATTTTTTCGGTGGATTGGGCTGGGCAGGATCAGGACTTTCTCAGCATGTTGGGTGACACGCGGACGAACGAGCGTGTTTCTCAATACAGGTCACTGGCCGATGCCGGGGTCAGCGTCAGCCTTGCAGGAGATTACCCATCCGCGCCGATGTCGACCAACAGTATGCTCTATCAGATCTACACAGCGGTTACGTTCAAGAACCCCCTTGATCCCGAGAACTCCAGGAAATTCCCAAATGGAGCTGAACCGCTGGACCTGATGCAGGCAATCGAAGCCGTAACAATCAACCCTGCTTGGCAACTTAGAATGGAAGACAAGATCGGCTCTCTGGAAGTTGGAAAACTGGCCGATATCGTGATCCTGGACCGGAACATTCTGGATTTGGATAGTCCAGAAGACCTCCTGACCACCAAGGTTCAAGCAACGATCATGGATGGCCAATTCCGCCATCGTGACGGACTGTGAAAATTGACCTGAGACCCGCTTTCTCCTCGGACTTGAGGTAGTGTCCGTCCGGTGCTGGCAGGCTCGTCCGAACCAGTTTACGCGAGCATAGGCAAGCCGCTTGCTATCCCTGGCAAAGACCCGGTCTCTCGCCGAGAGCGGCGGCATGGTTCAGCTTGAAGGCCATTCGGGAAGTGAGGCTGTGATCACCTTTGCCCGAGTGGCCCGGTTTGTTTGTTGGTACGAGGTCGACCTCGGGCCTATCACGGCGGCCGTGCTTACGCATTGCTTTTTCAAGGAATTTCAGCGTGGCCTTCTTGCCCTATTTCTTCGAGACGAAGCTCTTGAGGACTTTGCCTTCGAATTCGACAGCCCGCCAAAGGCAATGGCGTTCGCCTTTGATCTTCCCAAACATCTCAGTGAGATACCGCCGTCAGCGGCTGGATTTTATCCCTTCGACCCAACGCTTACGGATTTCAGCGCCGAGCATACGAAAGGCCGCGCATGCGGGTTGTTTACGCCGGGCTTTCGTGATCGCTATCCAGTCAAAGTGACATTGCCCGTACAACTCCTCCGACAATCCCTGGACGAAGAACAACCCGACAAAGCCCTCGAAACTTTAGTTGTGAACGACTTGGTTCATGGATAGAGTAGACCGACATCCGTTAATAACTGAATATTCGTGACCACTGTATGCGGCAGCTGACGACCAAAGATGCCGTGTCAGCATGTCGAGAACGCAGTCAGTAGGGAGCGCTTTCATGTCAGATCAAAGGACAATCGAAGACGGCTATCTGGAGCCGGTCGCCGAAGGCTTGGGCTTTCCAGAAGGTCCAGTCGCGATGAACGACGGGTCAGTGCTTTTTGTGGACATCAAGGACCAGTTGCTCAGACGGCTCACCCCAGAAAACAAGATCGTGAATGTTGCCAAGCTACCCGGTGGACCGAACGGGGTAGCCATTGGCCCCGATGGCGCGGCCTATGTCTGCAATAACGGCGGGGTCTACACTTTTGTGAAAATCGATCCCTTGGCTCCTACGGGTTCTGGCAAGACCCCCAATCCGGAGCGGGAAATCACCGTACCCTGGCCAGAGCGCCCAAACTACGAAGGCGGATCAATCCAACGGGTCGATCTGGACACCGGAGAGGTCAAGACGCTTTACTGCAAATACAAAGGGAAATGCCTGATCGCGCCCGACGATATCGTTTTCGACAGTGATGGTGGTTTCTGGTTCACGGACACCGGTATGCAAGAGGGAACGACAACCGAGTCAGGGGCGGTTTACTATGCCAAGACCGACGGCACGATGCTGAACCAAGTGGCCTTAGTGCCCACGGCAAACGGTATCGGCATTTCACCCGAAGGCGACAAGCTCTACGTCTCTGACACGGTTTTCGGGCGCCTCTGGTCCATGGAAATCGTCGGCTGCGGCGAGTTGAAAAAACCAAACCCCGTGCCACCGATGCCCGGCAAAGTTGTTCAGACCCTACCAGGCTATCAGTGGCTCGATAGTCTCAAGGTCGAGGCTGACGGACGCGTTTGTGTCGGAACGATCTTTAACGGCGGCATCACCATATTCTCACTCGATGGGACGACGCAGCATCTGCCGGTCGATGACATTTTCACGACCAATCTCTGCTTTGGCGGAGAGGACATGTGTGATGTCTGGATAACCGCTTCGAGCACCGGAAAAATCTACAAGACACGCTGGCCGCGTCCGGGCCTCAAGCTGGCCTTTACCGCCTGACCTGCTGGCAAAGTCAGGAGAAAAAGAGTGTCGCTGCCCCGCGGCCAGTCTTGACCGTGCCGCTCTGGTTATGGGGCCGTTATCCTTATGGAGAGTAGCAAGAAGACCGCCTGTCGTGTTAACCTTCGTTAACATGGTTAACGCAGCCGCAAACGACACAAACGAGTCAAAGCGCCCACCTGAGCGGCGGCTTGTGTCGGTACTGTTTACCGACATGGTCGGCTACACCGCGACAATCGAAAAGCTGGGCGAAGAGAAGTCCGTTCATTTTGCACGGATGCTCTATGAAATGCTCACCACCGTTGTTCAAGAGAACGGCGGCGCGGTAAGAGGTTTTGCCGGCGACAGTATCATGGCGATTTTTGGGGTTCCGGTTGCTCTTGAAGAGGCCGGCCTGAAGGCATGCAGGGCCGCTGTGGCATTGCATGAAGCTTTTGCAGAAGCTGGCGACAACATCGAAGCGCGATTTGGCGTGCGTCCGATCATGCGCGTTGGAGTCTGCTCAGGATCCGTGGTGGTCGCAGCGGTCGAAGGAGAAGCAGGCGAACTGACGGCGGTCGGAAACACGGTCAACCTGGCATCTCGCATCCAGTCTCTGGCGCCAGAGGGCGGCTGCCTGATTTGCGACAACACCCGGCGACTGGTCGAGTGGCGCGCCGATCTGAGCTTTGAAGGCGAATACACGATCAAAGGCGTGACGCGGCAACAAAAGCTTTGGCGACTGCGGTCCATGCGAGAGGGAACCACCCGATTTGATGTCTCGGTAGGGCGGGGTTTGACCCGGTATATCGGGCGCGAAGCCGAGCTTTCCACCGTGGCCGACGCTTTCGATGCGAGCGCGACAGGGTTGCGGGCAGTCGATTTCGTAGCTGAGCCAGGTTTGGGCAAGACACGTCTGATTTTCGAGTTCCTGCGCAGCGAGAAATCAAAACCGGCCAGGATTTTCACCGGCCATTGTACCTCGGACGGGCAGCAGGTTCCGTTTCTGCCGTTCATCGAAGTCGTACGTAATTCATTCCGGATCCAGGACGAAGATGAACCAGAGGAAATCGCCGGCAAATTGCGTGCGGGCCTTGAGCGCAGGCGGCTGTATACGGAAGAGAATCTTGGTCTCTTGATGAATCTTCTTGGGCTGGTGCCCCCGGAGGGGTCGCTTGAAGGCCTTGATGGAGTTCTCGTGGGGTTGCGTACACGCGACCTGTTGCCTGCACTGCTCAAGGCGCAATGTGATATGGGTCCCGTAATCCTGCTGGTCGAGGACATTCATTGGATCGACAGCGCGTCCGAAGACATGCTGCGAAAGTTGATTGGCGGAGAAGAGTTCGTCAACCTGTTGATCCTGACCACCCGGCGACCGGAATACATGCCGGACTGGTTCAAGAATGAGGTTGTGCAGACCGTTGCGCTCAAACCGCTTTCGCACGAGGATATTCGGAACTTGTTGCAAAGCCGGTTGCAGGTCGAAACGCTGCCTGGGGACCTGATCCACGCGGTTGTCGAGCGCTCAGGCGGAAACCCTCTCTTTGGCGAAGAAATCCTTATTTATCTGGGCGAACAGGGCGCATTGAAAATCGTCGACGGGCACGTGGAATACGATCCCGACTCTGGTATTGGCGTCTTGCCATCCAGCATGCAAGCCCTTCTTTCAGCGCGGATCGAACAGCTTCGCCCCGAAGACCGCGCGATCTTGCAAGCGGCCGCCACGATCGGGCGGCATTTCGATCCCGGCCTGTTGTCCATGGTTGTCCCGGATGCAAATCAAACCGGCGCGACGCTTGAACGGCTTCAGGCCCTTGATCTCGTACACCGCAGGGAAAACTCATCGGACTACATGTTCAAACACGTGCTGCTTCGCGACACGGTGTATGAAAGTCTGTTGTCGGACCACAGGGCCGAATTACATCTAACCATTGCCGAGGCCTTGGAAAGGCGCAATGCCAACCGGCTGCCGGAAACGGCAGAGACATTGGCCCATCATTATTTGCAAACAGATCGGACAGATCTGGCCTTTCGGTACACGGCGCTTGCCGGGGCAAAGAGTCTTGGAACTTACTCGCACGATCAGGCCAATCGCTACTTTGCAACGGCCTTGCAGCTCTATGAACAGGATCCTGACTGTGCCAGCGATGCTGCTTTTGCGGAGTTTCTGGGCAATTACGCGCTTTGTTCGAATATCTCTCTTGATATCATGACGACGATCAACCTGGCCAAAAGGATTGAACCAGTTCTGAACAGGATTGGAGACAATGGCGACCACGTCCTGTTCCTGCACCACTATGTTTCCTGTTTGGTCTGCAACAGTCAGTTTCACGAGGCATTGCGTGTCCAGCGAGAACTGACTGAAATGGCAGAGCGCCTTGGCGACCCCAAGTCGCGCGCCTATGCCATGGTAAACGAGCTTTCCGTAGCCATCTATAGTGCGCCCATTTCAAACGCTGAATTCGAGGCCAAGAAGAAGGATATCGAGACGGCCTTAGCCAGTTTCGATGATGCCTATCTTCAGAATTTCTTTTTGGCCACGGTCGGTTGGAACGAATTGACGCGCGGGCGTGTTGTCGGTGCCCGCGAGACTGCCGAGCTCATGATCGAGTTCGGCAAGCGGCACAATGACCCTCGCGCCTTGGGCTATGGCACCGCGATGAAGGCATTGGTCGCAGTGGTGACCGATGATCACGACGCAGCGTTGAAACTGTCCGAGGAGGCCTTGAGTCTATCCCGAGCGGAGTTCGAAACTGCCATCGCCGAGTCTTCGCGCGTGGCCGCGCTGGTCGCGTTGGAGCGCCCCGGCGCGCTTGAGGCGGTCCAGGAATATGTCGAAAGAAGTGCCGCCGACGGCTGTACGCTGTTCAGCGGTGTACCGCAAACAATGCTGGGCGTAGGGCTCGCATTCCAAGGTCAGATTGCCGAGGGGCTGCAACAAATCAAGAATACGATAGCCATGCGCGAAGCAGAAGGAATGCAGATCGGGGCCGACTGGAACAGGCTTTTGCTGAGCGAAGTCTATATGCAAATCCTGTCTGGTGAAGGTGGTGCCTCGCTAGGCGTGCTGCTGCGAAACTTCCGAACATTGGCAGGCGTAATGATTACGGGAGAAAAACAAATCAAGGAGCTGATCGGCAAGGCACGGGAGAACCCGCAATTCGATACGGACGGCCACTATTATGCCCGAGGCGAGATGATACTTGGCCTGTTGTGCAAGGCCAAGAAACGTAGCCAGAACGCGATCCACCATCTTGAGACAGCGCACCGCCTGATCGCGCCAACCGGTGCCTCGCCTATGCTGGCCAGGATCGAGGAGGCACTGGCGGAACTGGCGGCCTAGCCGGAAAGCTGGGCCAGGTAACGAATAGCAGGCAGACTGGGCAACATGGTGTAAGCGCCACCCCGCGTGATCACGAACCTGGGAAAACCGCTGAGCCTGATATGGCCGCCGTCGCGCAAGGTCAATTCAAAGGCGCTTGTTTCAGGCACGTTTGCGCCCAGCAGCGGATCATTTGTTCCGGTAATTCTGGGGTCTTGCAGCCCAAAGTTGATCCAGTCGCACATGACCGCCTCAAACTGCGCTCCGTAATTGGCGCCGATGAAATTGCCAAGCAGACCGTGTTCGCCGGTTTCCGGGTCCGGCCCATAGGACATCCCACGTCTGACAATGCGGCGCGAATAGTTCGAGACCCGCTGCACGATAGGTCCACCACGCGGATTGGCCCGTCGCATGTGGGATCCGGCAGGGCATCGCGATGTGAGGGTATAGTCGTAGTTCGTCAACGACAAATCTCCCCTCTCATCTGAATTCGGCGACAACTCATAGGGTGTTCCATTGCGCCAACGCCCGCACATCTGCGCGGCAACCACCTCGCGCAGGGCGTCGTGACGGCTCATGCCGCCGCAGATACTCGCCTCGGCCCCCTCGGGTAAAAGTTCGAACTGCTTGGGGTGTTTCTCCAGCTTGGTCGCGGCTTCGCTCAGGTAAGTCTCGAAGGCATCGGTTTTCTGCTGCAACACCCGGAACGCATTAAAGGAACAGTCGTGAAACACCTCCTTGGGCTCTGGGATTGCGAATTCGACACCCTCGAAATGTGTGGGATAGCCCAGTAGCGCGGTGCCCAGAGGATCCTTGGGTTCGTCAACGTTGACCATGGCAGGGTCGAAGATATGTCTGAAACGCGGTTGGGAAATGCTGTCTCGATAGCCAAAGAAGACCTTGTCATCGGGCAGGTTGCGGCCCTCGCGAACGCCCAGAACGGTGAACGCCTTCGCCACCTGCTTTTCGACCGGGTCGAAATTATCAACATCGTTGGAATAGACCGACGCAACAATATGGATACGATCGGGCTGGTCGAACGGGCTCGGCCAGTTCTCAGGCGCGCTGTCGCCGAAATCGCCCAGCTTGACCGCGCGCTTTGCCATTCCCTCGGCATATTCAGTGGGAAAGGTTGCAAGCTCGCTTGCTGGCAGACCCAGGGCGCGCAACCCTTCGAACGTAATTCCTATGTTGAAACAGACCTCGGGGGCGGGGGGCGCCCAATTGGCCGAGCGTGTTATGCGCGGGACCGTCTTGTCTGTGCCATCGGCCGAAGCGGCCAGGAACCGCCTTGCTGCATCCCTGTTAGTGACTTCCAACATGAGGTGGCGGACGTTGTTGTGTTTGTAGCCCCTCAGGATATTGCCCTGGACCTTTTCGGCATCAAAATCGTCTTCAGGATTAATGTTGGACATCACCATCCCACCCCGAGTTTGTTTCTGATCTGTGCCGCCGAGTAGCCGGGATAACCGCGATAACCGCCACCAAGCGAGATATTGCGGTTCGAATGCAGTTGGAGGATCAGCGAGCGCGGGAGCGATTGTAGTTCGTGCGGCGGATCGTTCGGTTTCCGGCCGGCCTGCACATCCTGGAGGGCGAACAGGTCAAACGGATAATCAGGTGCCTGAAACAGGTCGTGCGCCCGCACCCAATCAATGAAAGCTTCGACATTCTCCTCGCAAGGATAAAGCTTGTCGCCGCCCTCTACCTCTTTCATCAGGGCGTCGAAAACGCTTCCGATCGTGGCAATGAAATCGCGGATGTAATTGCTGAAATCCCCGTCATAAACGGAGATCATACAGATGTAGTCCTCGACCAGAAGGAACCGGGCGGAATGCACGGTGCCCACATTGTCGAGACCGGAAAAAATCTCGTCCACATTCTGAGCCAGAGCCATGACCGCCTTTGCCCGCCCGATCGGCGACGTGTCCCTGAGCGGCATCAGCAGGTTCATCATCCGCTGTGTGCTGTCGCTGGGTTGTGGCGAGGGGCGCGGTCCGCCTGGCAGTTTGGGTCTGCCTTCTCGCCAGACCCAATAGGGAACGACCACATATTTGGAAAGGAACTGAAACCAGCCGCGTTCCGGCAAGCTGTTGATATACCGGTTCAGCCATCCGCCGTCATCGTTCATGCTTTACCCTTTCGCGCCACTGAAGGGGCAGGGAATACCGCCCCGCCGGTTGCTGGAATATTCGTACACATCCCTGCGGATCTCCAGGATCGGATCCCCCGACGGTTCGATCCCCGGAGTGAGATGCCAGGGATTGAAACTCAGCTTCTCGGAATGCGCCTCCTGATCTTCTGGCACATGCTTCAGGGTCAAGGTCCCCATCATGACCCGCTTGCGGTGCGGCGGCCATTGCCGGGTGGAATCGTTGAAATCGTCGCCTTCTTCGCCGATATGCATGACCAGCGAAAACCGCTCGGTGCGATCATCCGCAAGGCGGTCTATCATGTCTTGTTTCAGGTAATTGTCTTTTGGCGGCTCCAACGGATTGGTGTTCAAGACACCTGCGATCGGAGCCCATGTAAACCGAACCCAGCGTGTCTCCTCCTCCTTGCCGGTCGCCACGAAGGTATGCACCGCATGATAGGCGGCGCGCACGTAGCTTACCGGCGCACCGATCGAAGAGGCATCGATGACCGCAGGTTGTGCCCAGACATGTTCATTCGCAAAGGCGATCGCTTTCTCGTTCGGCCGTTCTGTCTGACCCGGATAGGGATCCGGCATCGGCAATTCCAAACGTAGATAATCCTTGATCTTCTGCCAGGGTGTTTCACGTTGACAGCGTTCGGGTCGCGCTGCACGGGCGAACTTGAGGAACTTCTCGGGCGTGGGAGCGAAAAACACTGGCAGCGTCATGGCAACCAAGTCGGTGGACTTGCCGTCCTTGAGGTGAAAACGCACCGCCATTCCACGGACGTCTGACCATCCATCATGTTCGTCCACAACACCCATTCCGTTGGAAAACCGCACGTCTACAGGGACGCCTTCTGGATTGGCAGGCGGTTGGAAATGCTCGGCAATGCAAAAATCTTTTGCTACTGGGGATGGCATGAAGTGTCCTGTCACCCCAACGCCAACGGTATGAACCGGCCGCTTTTCCGTACTCCCGCCTGGAATATCGAGCGCCTCAACGATCTCTTGGACAAGCTTCGGGTCGGCCATCGATTTCCTCCACGTTGACGAAACGAACGGTTGCCCGGTTCAGTCTATTATCCACCTTATAGCAAAACCCATCGTCTGAAGACTCTTTTCGGGAGTTGCCATTTGTGGACATACGGTATTCGCGGCGCAGCCCTGAAGGTCGGATGGGTACACATGAAGGTAGAGACTTCGAACCAAATTTTTAAAGAATTTGAGCGTTGGGAAGGTGAACTCCGAAGTCTAGGGTCAGGACCTATAAACGAGCGACCGCTTCTCCAGACAGCGGACCTTGGCTGAAAATGGGGCAAGGACCACAGTGCGGACTTAGCCGCTGTTCGCCGCAGAGCGCCACTAGCTTGCTAGCTGAATGACCGCTGTGCAGACAAGCGCCGCGGTCAAGGTCTTTGGGTTTAGTTTTCGCATTGGACTTCTCCTGTTGCCGATGCAACGGGTTCGGTGGAGAGTTCAATCTGCGCTGTGCAGGATCGCCCCTCCACCGAACCCGTGGCTCTTACTCAGCCGGTTTGTCGAATGCAGTTCCAGAGAGCGAGAATTCGTCGACCGCCCCGTCGCCCCGAATGAAGATCCGGTGGTTGAATCGCACGAAGTTGAGTTCGCCAGACGGATCTTCGAGCAATTCGCCGAGAGCGCCCTCGTTCGGGCCTTCTGTGATGATGAAATAACCCTCGGCCGTGTTGGCCACATTGGCAGGCGCGGGATCTGCTCCGCTGGTCAATGCGGAGAACTGGACAAACACATATTTGTCGCCCTCTTTGCGGATCTCGATGTTTTGGGAATTCCCCTTGAAGACGCCGACGAAGGGATCGAGCACAGACGGATCAACGCCCGCTGCGACCGGAGAGTCGGCCTCGATTCCCGTGAAGGCTTTGACCATTGCGTCCGAAATTTTACTGTAGGCTTCGACTCCGCGATCGCTGTGGACCATGATCACCACCGCAAAGTCGTGTTCCGGTATCAGCTTCAGAAAAGACCGCGTGCCGGGCCAATTCCCCCCGTGGAAGGGGCTGGTGACGCCGTCGTAGTCATGGACGAACCATGTCAGTCCGGTAAACTCGCCGGCCGCAGCATCGACTGCCGGCGCATGGGCATAGTCCAGCGATTCCATGGACAACAGCTGGTTCCCGGTGGCGTCCTTGCCGTCCAGCTGAAAGCGGGCGTATTTCAGCATGTCGGTAACCGTAGACCGGATTCCGCCGGAGGCAGCGGACTCTCTTATCAACGGAATGTAGTACGGCTTTAGATCACTGACGCTGCCTTCCCCGTAGATCGGCGGATGACCCCACGCGTAATCTTTGGCCGGCGGGGTGGCGTCGTAGTTGAACGATGTCGAATCCATGCCGAGCGGAGTCAACAGGTTCTCTTCGATCAGGGTCTCGATCGGCTTTCCGCCGACATGCGACACCACATGGGTCGCGAAGGTGATACTGGTGTTGTTGTACATCCAGGTTTGACCGAACGGATAGATCTGCTCGACGTAAGCCGCCTGGAGCATGACCTTCTCGCTGATCGACCCACCCGGAGGCACAGTAAGGAACCCATGGTCGCCATACCAGCCAGCGTGATGGTGGAACAGGTCGACGACCCGCGCTTTCGACGTTGCATCGGGATCCGCGACCCTCCACCACGGCAGGATGTCGACGACACGCGCGTCCAAATCCAGAATGCCCCGTTCGGACAGCTGCATGGCCAGAGTCGAAAGGAAGGTTTTTGTCACAGAGCCAATTTGAAATTGCGTATCAGTGGTAACGGGCTCTCCGGTAGTTACGTTCGTGACACCGAGTCCGGCGCCGTAGGCGTTGGGCCCATGGATGACCCCGATACCAAGTCCCGGGATTTTCAGTTCCTTGATCAGTTCAGAGGCTTCGGCGAGGACCGCATCAAAGGTCGCCTGGCCCTCTTCCTGTGTCATGGCCTGCTGTGCGAGTGCCGGTGTGACGCACAGTAGCGACGAAACAAGCAGGGCAGGTATTGGTTTCATTCGGTTCTTCACTGGGTTTTTCCTTTGCATTGGAGTCTTCGCCAGATTTCCCCTGGCGGGATAACGATGGCTCTTCCCGGAAGGTTCTGTCTTCGCAGTGCAGGATCGCACAGGCAGAGCGTGCACGGCGAAGTTTCCCCTTTTGCTGCTTCGCCATCTGCCCGAGGTAGAAGTAGTCGAACAGCGACCGGGCGACCTCTGCAATTGCCCGATCCCTGTCCGCCTCGGATGTCTCGCTGCTCTTGGTGAACACGGCGATTGCGAACCGACGACCGTCGGGGAGCGTGATATAGCCGACGTCATTGGCCACGCCCCCGATGGTCCCGGTCTTGTGCGCCACGGGCGTTCCTCTCGGCAGCAGCCCCTTTAGCCGGCCAGCGCCGGTGCGCGTGCGTGACATGACATCAATCAGGAAGTCGCGGCTCTCGGCGCTCATCGCCGTGCCACTGTCGATGGCAAGCAGGAGTTGCAGCATCGCAAGCGGCGTTGCATGGTCGCGGGGATCCGCCTCGAAGTCCAGATTGCGGTCACTGACGATCGTTGCAAGCTCCGGGTTGGTCTTGAAGGCCTCTATGGCGACCTTCATCGTGGCCGGTCCCGGCAGACCATAGAATTCGCCGATGATCTCGCCAGTCGTCCGATCGACCCTGAAATCGGCGATCCCGAGCCTGCGCAGGTTTTCGGTCACGGCCGCGGCGCCGCCAGCCAGCCCGATCAAGGTGTCGGTCGCCGTGTTGTCGCTCTCCGTGATCATGATCTCCATCAGGTTCGCCACCGAAAGCTGAAGCCCGGGGTGCACGAAGGTGTCGCTCAGCGCAGCGTCGCCGATCATCATCATGTCGGGTGTGATTTCGACCATCTGGTCGAGGCTGAGTTCCCGCCTGTCCACGCGGTCCATTATCGCAACGGCGATCGCAACCTTATAGGTGCTGGCCATGGCGAAGGTTTCATCGCCATTGAACGCGATGACGTCGACGCCGCCGATTTCCTGCGCCGCAAAGCCGATGCGCCCGGCAAGCCCCGTAGCGACCCGCTCGATCGCGGCCCCAACGTACTGGCCTTCTGTTGTCTGGCTGTATGCCGGGCCGAAGGTGGCCGCCGAAACAGTCATCAGCACGGCAATAAGTGTTTCGGTCAAAAGGGATTTTCTGGCTTTTGCGGTGTTTTCCTTCGACATTTGATGGCTCCAACTCTTTCCGAGATCGCCAGGGCCGCGTGGCCATCGCCCGGGTCTCATCGTTTAGGGCTTGTTGATTAACATGCACGAAGCCCAACCTGTTTGCGGCTCATGCCGCCTGTGTCATAAACTTGTCCCACAAGGTTAACCTCAGGGCGTTGAGGGAGCAGCAAGAATGAGCAAGAAATCTGGCCCGAGATTCACGCGCGGGATGTTGCTTTTGTCCCCCTTCGCAAGGGCCTTCACCTCGCGGGGCGGCGATATTGAAGCGCTCCTGGTCCGAAACGGTATTCCCGTCGACGCGCTGACCGATCCTGCGATGCTGTTTGACGCGTCCGCCTGTTATTCCGCGATGGAGGATATGGCGGAAACTCTCGGTGATCCGTATTTTGGCGCAAAGGTGGCAATCGAAACAGCGAAGAAGGGAACGCCAGCGTTTCGGGATTCGGCGACCCATGCTCTCAACTTGGGTGATTTTCTGTCCCGGGTGGTGGTGGAAGTCTCAAAACAGGTTGATAACGTGCGGTACTCCGTTTCCATCACACCCGACATTGTAAGCTTCGACATTCGCCGCACCGTCAAGGTGACTAGGCCGTCAACACAGTTGGATGCAGTCGGCATCGCACTCTATGTGACTCTGATAAAGAAAGGGATCGGAGAAACCTTCGACCCCAAAGACATCCTGATCACTGCACCGACCACCCAGGGGCTTCCGCCGGGTTTTCTTCCGAAACAAGCGCTCATCACATCCCAGATCGACGGTTTACGGATTTCATTTCCGCCGCACTGGCTTTGGGCACCATTCTCGCTGGACTGGGACTTAGTGAAGGCGTCACGAGGGGAGTTTGCCACAGATGGCGCCAGCGAAGCGACCCTTTCCTATCTTCGCGGAATGCTGAGGGACAACATCGCTTATCAGGATCTGACACTGAATGACTTTGCCTCGATCTGCCGCATGCATCCACGTCGCATCCAGCGCATCCTGTGGGCACAGGGCACCTCCTACAGTCAGATGAAGGACGACGAGCGCAAGAGCATCACCGAAGACCTCTTGTCGAACACGACCCTACCCATCGCGCAAATCGCTCTCGAGGTGGGTCTCTCCAGCTCTGCCGCCCTAGACCGGGCATTCCGGCGATGGACCGGTAAGACGCCGTCAGATTTCCGGGGTGATCTCCCCCGCTATCAGGCCTATCCGGGGCCGGTGACGGGGTCACGCTAGCAGACTTCGGATGCTGAAGGATCCACCAACGTGCCCGATCGCAGCGTGATATGGGAACGAACAAGCGTCTGCCCTGGAGCACTTCCGGTATGGGCTCACTGCCGTCATCTGAGGCTTTTCGTCGGATGACCGGTTCGCCGCTCTGAGCGGCCATAGCATTGGCCGATTCCATCGGCAAAGCCGTCGTGATTCAAGGGCGGCAGGAGGATTGTCCATGTCGCACTTGTTCTGGCTCGACCTACAGCACCTGAAACGCATCCAGCACCTGTTCCCCAAACCGCGCGGGGTGGCGCGTTCCGACGACCGCAAGGTTCTCAGCGGTATTATCCACGTCATTCGTAACGGCCTGCGCTGGCGAGATGCACCGGCTGAGTATGGGCCGCACAAGACACTTTACAATCGGTTTGTCAGGTGGTCCCGCCTTGGTGTCTTCGCTCGTATCTTCCGGGGACTGGCGCAACCGGGACCGGACGGCGAAACCATCATGATCGACAGCACCCACCTGAAAGCGCACCGAACGGCGGCAAGCCTCTCAAAAGGGGGACTCGCCCGAGGGCCATCGGTCGAACCAAAGGCGGCCTGAACAGCAAGTTGCACACGGTCTGCGACGGCCGCGGAAGACCGCTGACGTTCTTCCTGTCAGCCGGGCAGATGAGTGACGCCAAAGGTGCGTTGGGTTTGCTGGGCAGCTTGCCACCGGCCAAGGTGCTTTTAGGGGACAAGGGGTATGATGCAGGCTGGTTCCGGGAGGCGCTGACCGTACGCGGTATCGATGCGTGCATTCCAGCGCGCCGGGGACGAAGGAATCCTGCCGACCACGACGCCAAGCTGAATCGCAAACGCCATCGTGTCGAAAACTGACCTGATTTGGCACGCGCCTGCATAGGGATACTGACTGGAAGTTTGAGAATGTTCCATACCGATTCGCTACAAATTTGGGACCGGATTCCTACGTACGTATCGGTTGTTCCCCCAAAACTCGAACTAATTTTTGGTTACTCTGAATGACACAAAAGGCGAACTAGCCCAAATTTTGAAATAATTTCAGCTCTAAACATCGCGCGCGCCCGCAAGCACCATTGTGATTTAAAATCACGTTAAAACAATGATTTGCATTAAACTTTTCGAGCGTCAATGCTTGAACATCTCCGATGCGAATGACCTTCGCAGCAGCAACTAGCACAGGAGGTTCGAACTTGACACGCACATCTAAAGAACTTCCGACAGAACGTCTTGGGATCTCTTGGCACACATCTACGAGCCCGCCGACAACTTGTGGCCTTGACACTGAACTCTACTTGAACGCCCTCAACTCTTCTGACCTTACAGACAAGCAAAAATCTGAGTTACTTGCCGCTCTCTGGTCCATCATCGTTGCATTCATTGACCTAAGTTATGGCGTACATCCTGCTCAGCGTGCGGGCGCAGATGATACCGCAAATGCTGAAATGCACTCCCTAGCCAAAAGTTTCCTCCTTTCGGAACACCTCTAGAGCCTCAATAACGTGGGAGATTAATCATGAGTGAGAAAATCAACGACCGAACAAAAGCGGTAATCTATTGCCGTGTTTCCTCACGCAAGCAGGAAAGCGATGGGTCGGGATTGTCAGCCCAAGAATCTACCTGTCGCGACTTCGCCAAGCAAAAGGGATATGAAGTCGTCGAAGTATTTCAAGACGTCATGTCAGGAAAAGCACATGCCCGACCCGGTCTACAACGTCTCCTCGACTTGTTAGAATCCGTGGACTGTCGTCAGTACGTGGTACTCATTTACGACGGTAGTCGCTTGGCCAGAGGAATTGCTGTACACACTTGGTTGCGGGCAAAAATAGACTCGCTTGGTGCAGCCGTCGAAAGCCCAAGACAGAACTTTGGGGATAAGGCAGCAGACAGGCTTCAGGAAAACGTCGTCGCCGTCGTCTCTGGTTTTGAAAGAGAGAACATAGTCGAGCGCGCGCATAATAGCAGCGTCGAGCGACTCAAAGCCGGTTTCTGGATTTTCCAAGCTCCAAACGGCTATGAGTACGAAAAGTCTCCATACGGAGGGAAAATACTTGTTCGGAAGGAACCAGTAGCCTCCATTCTGTCTGAAGCACTACAAGGCTTTGCAGACGGCCGCTTTCAGAATCCGACGGAAGTTTTACGCTTCCTAGAGCAGAAACCTCAGTATTTTGCAGGCATTAAGGCGCGAAGCGTCAGAATAGACAGTGTGACAAAAGCCCTTCGAAACGTTCTTTACGCTGGTTACTTGGAATACAAAAACTGGAACATCCCGCTTGCCAAAGCAAAACATCCTTCACTCATCTCCTACGACACGTACCTGATTATCCAAGATCGTCTAAAGAACCGAGGCGTAGCCCCAGCTCGCAAGGATATCGACAAAGACTTTCCACTCAGAGGTTTCTTGGTATGCGAGTCTTGCGGACGGAGACTAACATCTTGTTGGTCGCAGAGTCACACTGGACGCAAGTACCCATACTATTTTTGTTATCAAAGAAAATGTGTGGAGAAGGGAAAGTCAACTCCAAGGGCATCGGTCGAAGAAGGCTTTGAGGCCATTTTGCAAAACGTCGTTCCAGACCGATCGACATTCAAGGTCGCACAGCAAATGTTCCGGGACGCTTGGGAAAACCGCCGCCAAACCACTCAGGCAGAACTTGCCAGCTTAAGAGCACAGTCAAGGGAAACGGAAAAAAGGATCAAGAAATATCTCGAAAGAGCTGTGCGTGCAGAAGATGATGAAACAGTGGAAGCGTACGAAAACCGCATCTCGGAACTGCGCAGAGAACAAGCAAAAATCGATGCTGAAATTGATAAGTTGGCGACTCCTGCATTAGACTATGACGAAATGTTCGAACTCTCCATGCGCTTTCTGTCAAACCCTTACGAAATATGGAAAAAAGGGAGCATCTCCCTCAAAAGGACTGTCCTCAGGCTTGTGTTCGCTAAGCCTCTATACTTCAGTCGAACTGAGGGTGTTCGAACCCCGGAAACCACCATTCCATTCAAAGCGTTACGCTTTCTGTCAATGACAGAAAACGCTTTGGTACGGTCAGACGAATTCGAACCCTATACTTACACAGTCTCACTGCCCCTTATGTCGTGCAGAGGTGCTGGCTGACCAATGCGAACTCGCCTCGGCAACGCCAAGATGACGGCCTTAAAAGCCAGGCAACGAGCATCCCATTCGCCGAGATGCCACCGCCAACCTCTGGAATTCCCCCTTCAATCCGGCGCTTTTGGATTTCAGCGATGAACATGGCTCAGAACCGGCGCTACCGGAACAGCACCCGCCCTTGCTTCACACCGGCCCCGCGTACACACAGAAGACTTTCTACGTCCTGCACCGAAAGCGGAAATCTGTCTCACAACATCATCGCCAAGCAAACAATTTCAGGGCTGGTCTAGAAACAACGAGGGGGGCTTGGGGGTACTCGTGCAAGGTCATGAGATCGCCCTGCCCGTCTCAAGCTGGTTTCCTTTGACAGCAACCTCCGACAAGCCTCTTTTCTCAACCAGCGCTTAGTCCACCAAGCCCAATTGAGTCATCCTGATCCGCTGACGCGCGGCCAGCGCCTCGATCTCGGCTGTGGTTGTCGATGTCAGGGCGGCGCTAGGTTTCCGCAGGGTGGGATGGGCAATGACACCTTGCCGGGCGAGAGAGAATTTCCGGATCGCCAATCCCAAACCTGGCTGGGCCTCATAGCGGATCATCGGCATGTAGGCATCAAACACATCGCGCGCATGGTCGATGTCGCCCGCGTTGACCGCGTCGACGACACGGCGCATCATCTCGGGGTAACCGAAACCGGTCATCGCGCCATCCGCGCCGCGCATCATTTCCTCGAGCAGGTACATACCGCCATTCCCGCAAAGGATCGAGATACGGCGTGTCCCTGCGTCCGATGCGGCCCGCAGTGCGGTTATCTTTTCCAGACCCGGCCAGTCTTCGTGTTTCAGCATCACGCAAGTCGGGCAGGTCTCGACCACCTGCAAGATCAAAGAGGTCGAAATCTGGACACCCGTCGCAAGCGGGAAATCTTGCAGTACAAAGGGCGTTTCACCCAAGGTTTCAGCGATATCTTGAAAGTAGTTGAGGATCTGCGCATCCGTTCTGAGGGTCATGGGAGGAGCAACCATCACACCGGCGGCACCCGCATCCATCGCTTCTTTGCTCAGCGCAGAGATCGCGGCAAGACCCGGCGCCGAGACACCGACCACCACCGGCACAGAACTGCGCGCGGTTGCACGCCGGACAACAGCGACGGATTCCTCGGCCGTCAGTTTTCCCGCCTCGCCCATCATACCAAGAACCGTCAGGCCGTTTGCGCCTCGCTCGATGTAGGCATCTACCATCCGGTCAATGCTGTCGAAATCCAACGCGCCATCGGGCAGGAACGGGGTGACAGCAATGGTGAAGACGCCCTTGGTTGTTTCGTCAAGCATGTTCGGATCTCTGCGATGCGTGTGACAGGTTCAGTCGAATTTGGCCCAACGCCATGCTAACCGCGCATTGAGTGGGTTCGACCACCGGTAAACCGGTGGCTTCTTCAAGTGTGGAGCGATACCGGGCCATACCCGCGCAACCCATGATCAGTACATTCGCACCGTCCTCGTCACGCAGCCGGCGACTCGTGACGATCATGGCATCCAAGGTCTTGTCCGGTTCCGCCAGATCGGCAACGCCGAGGCCAAGCGCCCGATCACCGGCCAGCCGGCCCAGCACACCCATGGCGCCGAATGCCCTCAAATGGCGCGGGATCGAGGCCGGAAGGATCGCGATCACGCCGAACCGCTGACCAAGGGTCAGCGCGGTCATGACGGCGGCCTCCTGAATACCAACAACAGGTAGTCTGGTCTGGTCACGCAGGGCGTGCAGCCCAGGATCACCGAAGCAGGCGATCACATATCCCGCCGCGTCTTCCTGCGCCTCGGCGAGCGCCAGCAAGGGGGCGATGGTCAGGTCCGCCTGGCGCTGGCTTTCGATGCCTTCCGGCCCCTCCGGAAGGGTCAGGCAGCGGATAGGAATGCCAAAGCTGCGCAACGGGTCGATGGCTGCATCGATGCCTTTTGTGACCGTTTGCGAGGAATTCGGATTGATGACGATCAGGTTTTTCATGCGCCGGGCCGCGTCGCCGATTGAATTTCGATCTGATAGCCTTCGGGGTCGTGGAAGACGAAGGCACGAATGCCAAGGCGTTCGTTGTCAAATAGGTCCGACAGGGAGTCCAGCCTCTTTTCCCTGGCATAAGCATACCACCCATCTACATCCGCAACCCGGATGCAAAGTTGCACCGGTTTTTCCTTGGTCCATTTGTTCATGCCACGTTTCTCATCTACGAGCCCCACACAGGCGCCAGAGCAAATGCGGTAGATCTTGCACCAGCCCTGGTCGATGGCGAGCGCCAGTCCCAGAACTTCTTCGTAAAAATGCATCGCTTGCGGCAGATCACGATAGTAGAGAAAGGTGATCGCCAATTCCGGATCCAACTTGGGTCGCTGCATTTCGTCCTCGGATCAATGAACCGGCCCAACCGGTCTGGTAGCGAGCGTGGGGCGGTCGATCCAGTGACCGCCGCCCGGTTTACCCAGAAAGACTCCGTCTTTCACAAGGCTCTGCCCACGCAGAATGACATGCTCGGGCCAGCCCGTCACGCAGAACCCCTCCCAAGGATTGTAGCCAACGTTGTCGTGCAGATCGTCGGATCCATAGATCACGGTCCTATGGGGATCCCAGATCACTGCGTCTGCGTCCATCCCCTCGGCAATACCACCCTTGCCGCGAAGCCCATATAGCCGAGCTGGGGCATGTGCGGTGAGTTCGGCAAAGGCCTCGGGCCCACCCTTGCCGCCAGTCACCATCGCGTCAAACATGAGAGGCAGTCGGGTCTCAAGCCCAGGCAGGCCGTTAGCAATCTGGTGAAATCCGGCATCCGGACCCGCGGCGAGTTTGCCGGTCTCGTCAAAGCGGTAAGGCGCGTGATCGGACGACACCAGATCCAGTGCCCCCGACAACAACGCCTGCCAGAGGGCCTGCTGATCCCGCCCGGTACGTTGCGGTGGAGAGCACATCCATTTCGCGCCTTCGAGTCCAGGTCTGTCCAGCACCCCTTCAGTCATCAAGAGATAGTGCGGGCAAGTCTCGGCCCAAACAGGCGCTCCCCTGTCCCGCGCCGCCCGGACCGCTTCTGCGGCCTCGAGCGTGGAAATGTGAAACAGCATCGTCGGCTGATCGATATATTCGGCAAAACGGCAGATACGTTCGACAGCTTCGATTTCGGCCACCCGGGGCCGGGATATGGCGTGATCTTTTGGGGCCGTCCGCCCGGCGGCGACCAGCATTTCGCGAGCCTCGGCGATGATAGCGTCATTCTCGGCATGGACGCAGACCAACGCGCCGTGCTGTCTGGCAAGCCGAAAGATGCGAAGCAGGTCTGCATCCTGAAGCTGGATGTTGTAGGTCGTGAACACTTTGAGCGAGCGGTGACCTGCGCGGATCAGGGCGGCCAGATCGGTCTCGAAATCAGGCACCGACAGATCTGTGACAGTCAGGTGAAAGGCGTGGTCGATCATTGCGCCGCGCGCGGCCCGGGCCGCGTAATCCGACAGAGTGTCGTTGAGGCGCTGGCCCTTGGCTTGCGCGGCAAAGGATATCACACTTGTCGTACCGCCCATCGCCGCCGATTTTGTGGCGGTTTCGAAAGTGTCGGCGTTCCATTGGCCCATGCCGGACATCTGTTCGATATGCGCATGAGAGTCGACACCTCCGGGCATGACCCATTTCCCATTGGCCGCGACCTCGACAACGGCGCCGGAGACAGAAGGCCCTACCGACACGAACTTGCCGTCGGCGATGGCAACATCCCCTTGGACGACGCCTTCGGGCGTGACGATTTTGCCGCCGCGGATAACAAGATCTGGATATGATGTGGGCATAAATCGGTCCCCTGTGATGCGATGCGGCTGCGCCCTGAGCATGCCGCCACCAAGCATGGCTGCATAGTACCAGAGTTGGGTGCGCTGTCGAACAAGGGTCTTGTCAAACAGATTCCAAACAGGAAGTGTCAGACAAATTCCAGCCAGTCTCGGTTTCCCACGAACCGCAGGAACTCAGGCAGCGCCAAGTTGACGCCACTCGGCGAGAGCGGCGGCGCGGTTAAGCTTGAATTTCTGTCGGTTGGTGAGGCTGCGCTCCGAGTTGAAATGGTTGAAGACCGAGGCGTGGACGGAAGCAAATTTCTGTAGACTTCGCATGCGCCGAAAGCGTTGCATTGCCCGCTCTCTTCGCCGAAATGGCAGGTGCGAGTTCTCCGCCCTGTTGTTCAGCCAGCGACCCGTTTCCTGCCTGTGGGCATTGCCGATGTCTTTCATCGCCGCGCCATAGGATCTCGACTGGTCGGTTACCAGAACATGGGGTCGACCGTGGCGTTTCATTGATTTTCTGAGGAGTTTCAATGCGGCTTCTTGTCCCGCGTCTTCGTGACAATGCTTTCGAGAACCTCACCTGCGTGATCGACGGCCCGCCAAAGGTAGTGCCGTTCTCCATTTATCTTCCCGAACATCTCATCCAGGTGCAAACGCCACTGCGGCCAGGACCGAAGCCGATCGGCGCGTTTCTTGCAGATCTCGGACGCAAACATCGGACCGAACATTTGCCACCAGAACCGGATCGTTTCGTGGCTGACATCGACACCGCGCTCGTGAAGCAGATCCTCGACATTGCGCAGTGACAGGGGAAATCTGACGTACTACATCACCGCGAGACGAATGATTGCTGGGCTGCTGTGGAAGTAACTGAACGGATCGCGTTTCGACATGCTGAGAAGCTACGAGCGCCCTGCCCGCCTAAATCGGATGCCTTCTGACAACGCCCGGCCTATTACCTCGCCACCCTGATTTCCTTTGGCATGACCTCTCGGATGTCGTCCGGATGGGCGAAGCCATGTTCCTGTTTCATCGCATCCACTTTCACACGTGCTTGCGTCCACCGGTCTCGAGAAACCAGTCGTCCGGATAGGGATACCACCAGTCCTGCACAACAGGCTTGTGATCGAGAATGACCATCTTCGAGCGTCGGAATGCATCTAGACCTTGGCGACCGAGTTCGCGGCCGAGGCCCGATGACTTCCACCCACCGAATGGCAGGGCGTCGTTGTCGATCATCGGGTTGTTGATCCAGACCATTCCCGCCTGAAGACGCTCGGCGGCTTCGTGCGCCTCGGCCAAGTCGGTGGTAAATATTGACGCCCCAAGACCGAAAGGTGAATCGTTGGCCATCGCGACGGCGGTTTCAAAGTCGGGCACCCTGACAATGGCCGCAACCGGGCCGAATACCTCTTCCTTCATGATATCCATGTCGGGCATGCAGCCGGTCAGGATGGTGGGTTCAAAAAACCATCCGCGGGTCCGACCCGCGGGCACCCGGCCACCGCAGACACATTCGGCCCCGCGCGCAATCGCGTCGGCGACAAGGCGTTCGACCTTCTGGCGCGCCGCCTGCGACACGAGGGGCCCGATCTCTGATTTTTCCAGCCCGCTTCCGATCCTCAGCCGGGACGTTGCATCGGCAAATGCCCGGACGAAACGGTCATGAACCTCGTCGACGACATAGATTCTTTCCGTCGACGTGCAGACTTGTCCCGACAGGTGAAACGCACCCGTGACCGCCCCCGCAGCAGCGACCTCGATCGGGGCACTGGCCGAAATGATCATCGGGTCGGAACCGCCTGCCTCGATCACTGAGGGCTTCATACGCCCGGCCGCCGCCGCTGCGACCTTGCGGCCAGCGGCAACCGACCCGGTGAACGCGACCGCGTGCGTGTTCTCGCATTCGACCAAAACGGCGCCCGTCGCGGCATCGCCAGGAAGGCAGGCGACAAGACCTTTCGGCAAGACATCGAATACGCTCATGAACTTCAGCGTCGAGAGCGTGGTGGCTTCCGCCGGTTTGATGATGCATCCGTTCCCTGCCGCCAGCGATGCGGCAACGGTCCAGCATGCCAGCAAGATCGGGAAATTGAATGGCATGATGTGAACCGAGACCCCGTAGGGTTCATACCGCGAAAACTGCAATGATCCGGCCTGGGTCGAACCCGCCACCTTGCCCGCGTCATCCCGGGCCATCTCGGCGTAGTAGCGGAATATCGGGGCGCAATTGGCGACCTCGCCAATTGCCTCCGGGTAGGGCTTTCCCATTTCGCGGCTCATTAGAACGGCGCACTCGGTCATGTCCGTTTCCTCGATGCGGCTTGCCAGCCGATGAAGATACGCTGCCCGGCTCTTGGCGTCGAGACGGCACCAGCCGGCCTGAGCGACGCCGACCTCGGCCACGATGGCTTCGATATCGCGCGGCTGCATGACGGCCCGTTCAGCAAAGGCTTCCTCTGTCGCCGGGTCCGAGACGGGCTGTGTCACCGCATCGTAACAAACGAAGTCCGGCGCCAAATAGTATCTTGCAGACAACGTCTCGTTCATGCGGGAACTCCCTGTATTTCCAAGTCTTCGGCAGCAAAAGAACTGCCACGTACACGCCAATCAGGCAGAAAGCGATTCATGACCGCTTCAATACGGATCAGGCCCGATCGTTTCAGCGCGGTCTCAAGATGGCCCAGAGCTCGTGGCAAAAACCGCAGGTATCCCGGGAACCATAGGCGAGCGACCACACCAGCAATCCGCGCATGTTGCTGAGCGCCCAGCCAGAGATTGTGCCACACAATATCGCCGCGAGTTTTAGCCGTGGCCGGGGCTCTTTTCAGATATCGGTCGAGCATCCGGTCTTCCAGACCGGGCCCCAAGTCGCGGCGCGCGCCTTGCAGAACGGATACCAAATCGTATTCCAGCGGTCCGACAACAGCGTCCTGAAACTCCAGCAGTCCGCAGCGCGCAACCCCGGTGCGTTGCTCCAACAGCATCAGGTTATCGCCGTGGAAGTCCTGAAAATCCAGGGTTTGCGGCCAGTCCCCGTTCGAAGCGAAGGCTTGCGACCACAAATCGCGGAACACTTCGGCGAAGTCCTCCACGGCTCCCACTGTTCCTAGTTGGGGCGCAAACCAGCTTGAAGTCACGTCAGTCTCGACGAGCACCGCGCGCCGGTCGTAAAGACAACACAAAATGCTGGTCGCGCCGGGTCTGTGGTGCAGATGCACAAGCGCGTGGATGGCAAGTTCGTAGAGCCTGGTTTCATCGGCACCACGGCCGGTGATCTCGGAATAGGTCGCTTGTCCGAAATCTTCGACCAACGCCAAGCCTGTCGCCACATCAACGCCTCGCACCTTCGACGCAGACAGCCCGAGCCGGTTCAGATGCCGAGAAACCTGCGCGCATGCAGCAACCCCTGCCGGATTTGTCCAGTCGTCCAACAACAGCAAGCGGTGGTCCGGCAGAAGGAAGAACCGGCGGGCCGAAGCGTGGGAGGACAGCAGAACAACCCGCGCCCCCGCTAAACCGTGGCGGGCCAGAAACACAGCGGTCGGCGCCCGTGCATCTGTCGTGTTCGCAATCAGCGTAAAGATGCCCGGGCCGCCATTCATCTGATCATGTAGACCTTCTTGACGGTCTCATGGACGGTGCAGACTCCCTTCCAGTCCTTCGGGAAGAAGGCAGCTGTATCCGGCGTGATCTCGATCACATCACCCGACTCGTGAACATAAGTGCAGCGCCCTTCAAGAAAATGGCAAAGCTCGTCACGGGTGACGTGGCATTCCCACTCGCCGGGTGTACAGATCCACAATCCGCATTCCGACTGTCCGTCGGGCCCTTTGTGGAGCAGCTTGCCCGAGGTTCGGGACTGGCCCTTGACCATAGTGGTGATCGGCCCCCAATCGACCGTATCGGTGATGTCCAGCGGCTGACGCATTACGGGTGTCGTCATTTGGTTGTCCCTTCAGACCAGCATGTAGATGTTGCGAATGGTTTCGGTGACATCGGCCTCGCCGGACCAGCCGGCAGGGAAAAGGACACAGGTCCCGGCCCGCACTTCGATCGTTTCGCCTTCATCTGACCGATAAACGGCGCGTCCCTTCACGAAATGACAGAACTCGTCGCGCGGAATGGAAAGCCGCCAACGGCCCGGCGTACATTCCCACACCCCGGCTTCGGGACTGTTCCCCGACCCCTTGAACAGAAGCCGTCCGGAAGAACGCGATACTCCTTCCACCATGTCCGGTTGCTGGCCCCAGTCCAGGACATCGGCGAATGCCGTGGCCCCGTGGATGTGAGGGGCGCTCGATTTCAGGTTGCTCATGCCTTGTTCTCCACCAGTCCGGTCAGCAAACGTGCCGCCTTCTCCTGGCCGTTGGCCGCCTGCATATGAGCCGAGGTCTTTCTCAGGCGCGCGGCCATGGTCTCGTCTGTCAGGCAGGCTTCGATCTTTTCGATCATTTCCTCGTCGGTCCAGTCGTACCGGTCTGATCGGAACCCGTGCCCGGTTTCCTGCACCCGCATCGCGTTGTCGTGGCCGTCCCAGACATAAGCCATGACAATCGCCGGCTTGCCGAAGTAGAGGCACTCAGTGAAGGAATTGTTGCCACCGTGATGGATAACGGCATCGACTTGCGGGATCACGGAAGGCTGCGGATACCAGCTTTGAATGATCACATTGTCGGGCAGGTCCTCGTAGGCGTCCATGTAATCGCCCACATTCACCAAGGCGCGGTAACGGCTCTTTCCGATAAGACTGATCAGGCGCTTCAACAGTTCGGTATCCCCTGCCCCGAGCGAACCGAAGGAAATGTACAGAAGCGGCCCGTCACTATTCTTCTTGAACGCAGGAATTTCGTAGGGGTCATCCTGCCGTACGCAGCCTTCGAGGTACTGGAACCGGCCCGGATCAAGCGGTTCTGCACGATCGTAGGTTACGGGCTCCGGGTACAGCAGCAGGTTCAGATAGGGCGACGCCTCAAAGAACTGCCCAAGCGGATAGGGATCCTCGCCTGTGGTTGCAAGAAACGCATTGAAGTCTTCGTGAATTGGCTTGATGACCTCATTGAACTTCTTGCGGAACGCCGCGTGGCCTTCCTTGTCGTCGACCGACATACCAGAAAGATGCGGCGGGATTGCATCGTCTTCGATCTCGTTCTCGCTGCACGAGATGATTCGGACCCAAGGCACCCCGAATTGCTTGATCGCCGGGAATAGGATGACATTGTCGACCGCAATCACGTCCGGTTGGATCCTGGCCAGGATTCCGGGCAAATCTTTTTGCGCCCACTTCGCGCTGTCGACGATCGCCTCCCAGCATTCCTTTACGTAGTTGTCTATCTGATCGATTGGCGCCTTGCGGAAATTGGGAATGTGCCCGTTGATGAAATCCTCCCAGAATTTCGCCATCTGTTCCGGCGGCATCGGCTCGGACAGGTTCACGGGATGTGCTTCGAAGCCATAGCCCTCGTAAACCCCAACGAAGCCCGGATCGGACAGGAAGACCGCCTTGTGGCCCAGACGTTCGACCGCCTGAGCGATACCTACGGAATTGAGTGCGGGCCCAAAGGCCGCTTCGGGGAAAAACGCGAATGTTTTCTGGCTCATGTCGTATCCTCTTTTCTGTTTGTCAGCGCTTCAAGCATCGAAGATTCTGGTGTCCTTGGCCGACCATCCAACCGCGAGCGTATCGCCGATGGACAGGTTCAGCCCTTCGGCGGCGTCAGCTGTCAGCCGCACCATGACCGGCTGCGGTGACGACGGGGTTTCCAGATGCACCTGCAAATCCAGCCCGTGATAAGCCAACGCCGATATCCGGCCAGTGAGCTGGTTCAGATGGGGTTCAGGGTTCAGCAGCATCCGCTCTGGACGAACCGCCGCGACGAGCGTTGCACCATGGCCCAGGACGCCCCTATCCGTCGCAGTTATGGCCGCCCCGTTCCGATCCTGGTACCCGTCACCGCTGCGTACCACCGGAAGAAAGTTCATCACCCCGATGAACTCTGCCGAGAACCGGCTGTTCGGATGCTCGTAGACTTCGCTGGGAGAACCGATCTGCAGAAGTTTCCCGTCCTTAAGGATCGCGATCCGGTCGGCCATGACCAGAGCCTCTTCCTGGTCGTGGGTAACGACGATGAAGGTTATTTTGAATTCGTCCTGAATACGTTTGAGCTCGAGCTGCATCTCGCCCCGCAGCTTCTTGTCCAGCGCCCCCAGCGGTTCGTCCAGCAGCAGGATCCTCGGCCGCTTTACCAATGCACGGGCCAAAGCAACACGCTGTCGCTGCCCGCCAGACAGCTGATCGGGTTTCCGGGCGGCGACATGTGACAACTGAATTGTCTCCAATATCTCGTCGACGCGTGCTGTGATTTCCTTGCGCGGCAGCCTCTCCATCTCAAGCCCGTAGGCAATGTTCCGGGCTACGGTCAGGTGGGGGAACAGTGCATAGGACTGGAACATGAGGTTGACCGGCCGACGGTGCGCGGGAACCGCCGAAATGTCATCTCCATCCAGCAGAAGGGCGCCGCTGGTAAGGTCCTCAAACCCGGCTATCATCCGCAGCAAGGTCGTTTTTCCGCTTCCTGACGCACCTAGGAGAGCAAAGAACTCGTTTTCATTGATATCGATCGAAACCTGATCGACAGCCTTGAAGGTGCCGAATTGTTTTTCAACGTTTTGCAGGGAAAGAAGTGGTTTGCTCATTGTCCCGGAAGACCTCCACGGTTCAGCCTTTGCGACAAAGCCAGAGCGACCAGAGAAACGGACATCACGATCGTCGAAAGCGCGTTGATCTCAGGTGTCACGCCAAAACGGATCATTGCGAAGATCTGCATCGGCAAGGTGATGGAATCGCGCCCCGCGCCGGCAGTGAAGAAAGCAATGATGAATTCATCCACCGACAGCGTGAATGCCAGCAGCGCCCCTGCCACGATGGCCGGCATCAGTACCGGCAGAACGATGCGGCGGAGCGTGGTTAGGATGCTTGCACCCAGATCGGTCGATGCCTCCACAATGGACCAGTCGAAGTTCTTCAGGCGCGCCCGGACAACCGCGCAGACAAAAGCCAGATTGAACACCACATGGCTGAAGATAATCGTGTGCAGCCCCATGGTCACGTTCAGCATCGAGAAAAAGCTCAGTAGAGCGATGGCCAGAACGATGTCGGGAATGATCATCGGCGCGAAGATGATCGTTTCCAGGAAACGTCCCTTGCGGCGACGGATTTCCACCCCGATGGCAAGCAGGGTTCCCAGCGCCGTTGCCATGAGCGTCGACACCACCGCGACAATCAGTGTGTTGAGCGCAGCGCCCAGGATGTCCTGGTTCGAGAACAGGGCACCATACCACTTGACGGAAAAACCCGTCCAGGCCGTCGGCAGTCCGCCCTCGTTGAACGACAGGGCCAAGAGCACCGATATCGGGATGTAAAGAAACGCGAACACCCCCGACAAGACCAGCAGCATAAACCTTGTGGATTTGCGGTGGTCCATTGGTCAGTCCGTGCCATGCCGTGCGCCCGAGGCCCGCTCGGTCGCAAAGGTCTGAATGGTCAGCAGCCCCATCATGATCGCGATCAGGATCATCGACAACGCGGCACCGAACGGCCAGTCGTTCGCGGTCAGGAACTGCGCATAAACCAGGTTTCCGATCATCTGGAACTGACCACCTCCCAACAGGGCAGGCGTGACAAAATTTCCGATCGACAGGACGAAGACGAAGACGAAACCGGTGGCGATACCGGTTACGGTCATCGGCAGAATGACACGTCGGAACGTGGTCCAGCCAGTAGCACCAAGATCGCGCGAGGCTTCCGAGATTTCCGGGTTCAGGCGCGAAAGGGGCGCATAGCAGGCCAGGATCACGAAGGGTAGGTAATTGTAGACCAGTCCGATAACGACGGCTCCTTCGGTATAGAGCAGTCGCGGCAACTCGCCTTCATAACCCATCCACCGGGCAATGCCGGTGATCAGCCCTTCGCGGTTGAGCAGCACGATCCAGGCGTAGGTGCGGACCAGATAGTTCGACCAGAACGGCAGCACCGCGAAAAACAGAAGCGCCGGCTGCGTACGCTTTGGCATCGAGACGATTGCATAGGCAGCCATGTAGCCTATCACGGCCGCAATCATCGCCGAAGTTCCGGCGATCGTGGCCGATTTCAGGAAGATCCCCGCATAAAGCGGATCGAACACCAGCGCTAGATTTTCCAGAGTGAAGGTGTATTCGACCCCGCCGTAGGTTCCGCGCCGGAAGAAGGCCAGAGCAAGGATCAACAGGCAGGGGATGACCATGAACACCGTCAGCCAGGCCAGCGCCGGAGCTATCAGAAACTCGGGTCTTCTTTCGATGGTGGTCATGATCCGAATATCCGAGGGTTTTCCCGATGAAATCTGTTGGACAGCCAAGATGGTCCGGCCGAACCTATCGGCCGGACCAGAGAATGGCCGCACCCTCAGTTCGCGGCTTTGATCTCCGAAACGATCCGGGCGTATGCGCGCTGTGCCTCGCCCACATCCCTAAGCTGTTCGTAGGCCAGCATGTCTTCGGGCGAGTAACCCATGTTCGGGAAGGCATCGATCAGGCTGGGATCAAGAGCTTCCATCGCGGCCTTGTTCGGAACCTTGTAGAGAATGTTCTCGGCCGCCCAGCGATGGGTGTCCGCCCCGAGTATGTAATTGACGAACTCATAGGCCGCATCCTTGTTTTCGGACGCTTTGAGAATGACCATCGTATCGACCCATAGATCGCTGCCTTCTTGCGGGATCACGTACTTGATCTGATCGTTCTCGGCGATGCCGTAGTTGCACCAGCCGTCCCAGGCATGCACCAGGCTCGCCTCTCCGGACACCAGCTTGGCGTAGAACGTGGTGTCGTCATAGGCCAGAAGCGTGCCCTTGGCCTGGATCAGAAGATCGCGGACTTCGGCCATTTTGGCCTCGTCGGTCTCGTTTACGGAATACCCCTTGGCCAGTTGCCCGGCAGCCAGCAGCCAGCGATCGGTGGCGAGCATGGTGGTCTTGCCGCTCACGTCGTCGGACGGGGCCAGAAGGTCCATCCAGCTGTCGGGGGTCTCAGCGACCAGATCGGCACGATAGCAGAGCCCCGTGGTGCCCCAGGCATAAGGCATCGAGAACGTGTTTCCGGGATCGTGCGACAGCTGCGTCGCAGCCTCATAGAGATTGGTGGCGTTGGGAAGCTTCGAATGATCCAGCGTTTCTGCCAGACCAAGATTGTGCAGCACCTCGGCGAACGGCGAGGACACGAACACAACGTCATAGCCGCGTCCGCCGGACGCGATCAGCTTGCCCATGATCTCTTCGTTCGTGGCGTGCAGCACCAGTTCGGCTTCATTGCTGGTGGCCGCGTTGAACGTGTCGATGGCGTCCGGCGCCATGTAACCGTCCCAGTTCGACACGACCAGGTCGCTCGCCATAACGTTCGTTGCGGTCAATGATATCGCTGCGCACGCGCTTGCGATCAGTCGATTGGTATGTCGGGTCATTCCGTTCCTCAACTGTTGTGGGGCGGATTTTCCGCCTTCAAGGCATCCGATTGGTCGACAGCAGCTATTGAAAGCCATCATCAGAATCTGTACTAATGATCTAACATGTACGTCAAATTGTATTCTCTGTTCTTTTGAACACAGCGGTATCGGACCACGAGAACGGGTGAAATCCAGAGCCAGAATAAGGAAGTTCGATGCCCACCCCCCGCCAAAGTACGCGACTTGGCCATATTGATCTGGCGCGAAAGGTTCTCGCGATCGCGCATGAGCGCGGGATGAGACGCGGCGACCATCTGCCCGAACAACTGCTTTCGGAATTGTGCGGCGTGTCGCGAACACCGATCCGTTCTGCATTTAAAATATTGTTTGAAAATGATTTTCTGACATGGCGGGAAGAAGAGGGATACTTCCTGGAACTGGATGATGCCGAAAGCCTGCTACAGGCGCAGCGCCGGTTGGAAGAATTTGAACAATCCCTGGCGCAAACAATTCTCACGGACCGCTCACTTCGCCGCATCGGGGAAGTAGAGTCGGTCAATGCGCTGATGCGAAAATACGGCGCATCCCGGCATATGGTACAAAATGCATTAAAAGTACTGTCTCAAGATGGAATTGTCACGCAACTTCCCGGCCGTTCCTGGTCATTCCAACCGCTTCTCGATTCTCCCCGCGCTCAGGAACAAAGCCTGAATTTCCGTATGGTGATCGAACCTCAGGCCATTCTGGAACCTAATTTCCGGCTTGATCCGAAGAAGGCGGGCGTGCTGCGGCTGCGGATGCAGGACATGTTGCAGGCACGCGAAGGCGGCATCGGTTCGACAACCTTCCTTGCGCTTGACACGGACTTTCACAGCTTTGTCGGCGAGTGTTCGGGAAACCAGTTCGCACGAAATGCGATCATTGCGCACCACCGGCTTCGCCGGGCTACACAAAGGGCGATTTCCATACCCGATTTCAGGTTGCGGCAGGCACTGAAAGAACACATCGAGATTCTCGAAAGCCTGCAGACCGGCCAGTTCGAACTGGCGGCTGACCTGATGTTGGTTCATCTCAGGCGGTCGCGCACGGTCCGGCCGGAAACCGTCAACCGTGGCGCGCCTCCGATGGTCCGTGGAGTCCGGGCTTGAGCGCGGAGCCAATCATTGCGTTGTTCCCCGAGGCCAGTTTTGGCGCGGCACTCAACTGCGTCGGGATCGCGCAAGCCTTGCGGGAGAGGGGCGGACGGCCGGTTTTCATCTGCCATCCAGGCTTCACCGGTGTTTTCGCCGAATATGGATTTCAGGAGTATCATCTGCCCGTCGGGGACCAGTCCCGCGAAAATGCCGACGATTACTGGCAGAGATTCATCCAGACGCACCTGCCCAATTTCCGCAAGGATGCCTGGGAGCAACTCGACACTTACGTGGCCCCAACCTGGGATGCGATCGTGAATACCGTCGAGAAGGTGGAAGATGCCTTGTCCGATCTGCTGTCGATGATCCAACCGGATGCCATTCTTCTGGACAACGTGATCATGTTCCCGGCGGTTGCCCGCGCGAACTGTCCCTGGGTGCGGGTGGTATCCTGCGCGGAAACGGAGCTTCCCGACGCAAATGTTCCGCCCTACCTGTCGGGGCTGAAGCCCGAAAGCACTGTCGACCGGAAACGCTTCGAACGGACCTACGAAAGGGCTGTTCGCAGCGCCCACAAGCGCTACAATCGCTTCCGGAAAAAGCGCGGGCTCGACCCGTTGGCTCCGGCGATCTTTCTGGAACCCTCCCCGGACCTGAATCTTCTGCTTGCGCCTTCAGCCGTCAGATACCATCGGAAAATACCCCTTTGCGAACCACAGTTCGTGTACCTTGAAGGATGTGTGAGGAATGAAACCAAGTTCGATTTTCCTCATCTGAAACGATCTGATACCCCCCTCGTCTACATGAGCTTCGGCAGTCTTGGCGCGATAGACACGGGCATCATCACCCGGATGCTGAATGTTTTTTCAAGTATTCAGGCGCAGTTCCTGGTGAATGTGGGTGGTTTTCTGGAATCCTATGGCAATGTGCCGGACAATGTTTTGCTAGGCAGTTGGTTCCCGCAACCGTCCGTTGTCGCGGAATGCGATCTGTTCATTCATCACGGCGGCAACAACAGTTTTTGCGAGGCGCTCTATTTCGGCGTTCCCAGCCTTTTGCTGCCCTATTGTTGGGATGGTTTTGACAACGCGCAACGCGCAGAGGCCACCGGAACCGGACGTTGGCTGGACCGAAACAACTGGAGCGAGGCCAAGTTGAAAGGAATCGTCGAGAGCATGCTTGCGAGCAAGGACATGAAAGCGCGCCTTGCATCCATATCCACCAAGATGCAGTCCGCGCCCGGACCTGTCAAATCCGCGGACGCCATCATGTCGATGCTCGCTCGCAATCAGGACGCAGTACCGGTAGGCTGAACCGCACGGTTACGTGCCTCGCATTTATGCCGCGTTCGTGAACCAGATCCTCGACATTGCGCAATGACCGCAGAATTGTGTCGTACAGCGTCACGGCCAGACGAATGATCTCCGGGCCGTTGTGAAGTAGTTGAACGGATCACGTTTCAGCAATCTGAGAGGTTACGAGGCCGCCGTGCCAGTCTCGACCGGATGCCTTCTGACACCACCAGCCAGTTTGCTTTCACAACACAGGTTGCCGGCCAACCAAGTCCTCTGAAATCTCTGGCTTTACCGGTCCTCGCCACACCGGCTGGTACGATTCCCTAGAAAAAAGCCGGATTTCATGTTATGGATCAAGTGCCTGATTGATGCGGCCATTTGCGGCGCGCTCTGTGAAAATCGACCGACTGGGGGAAGAATGCCCGGCTTGCATGGCGGTGGTGTCCGTTACATTTCAGAAGATGTGAAAATCCCGTACGTTCAGAAAGGCCAGCGGATTTTCAATGCTGCCGAACCCGGAGACGGAATTTTCCCGGCGCAGCTCAAGCTGCAACTGGAAAGCGATGCCGCGTGGCGCGCCCGAGAAGCTGACGGCCCGGCATTGCTGCTTGACCTGAGCTCGCCAGGCGCCCAGGCGCTGCCGCGAGATGCAGAGGGCGCTCCTGATGTCGACCAAGTGATGTTTTATCAGCAAATCATGCCGGCGATTGCCCCGCCGGGTCCTACACCGGGAGTTCTACGGAGGGTTGCCGACAGGCTCACAAGATCTGCGCGGCCCGGGGACCTCGTATCGGGCAAGCCGGTGCTACCGGCAGCCTACACGTATTTCGGTCAGTTCCTCGCCCATGACCTGAGCCACATGACATGGAACGCCACGATCAATGGATGGGAGAACGCCCAGAACCTGCACGCCTTCGATCTCGGTTCGCTGTTCGGACTGCGCGTTGCAGAGACTGCCCTGAACAGCGTGGCGCATGCGGGGCACGACACCTGGATCGGGCTCGACTCGGGTAGCCGCGCCGCTGATCTGCCGCGCAGCGGTGCGGATGGCACCGCCGTATGCACTGACCGGCGGAGCGACAGCAACCTGGGCCTGGCCCAGATGACCGTATTACTGATGCGGTTTCACCAGCGCGCAGCGACCCAAGCCGGGCTTTCAGTCACCTCGACAGATCAAGCCAAGTCGCTGACCCGGCGGCATGTTCAGGCGGTCGTGTTGACCGATTACCTCAAGCGTCTGATACCCGACCACGTCTATAACGATGTTCTCGACCACGGACGCAAGATCGTCGCCACCGACGCCGCGGCGCCATTCGAGATCCCCATCGAATTTGCTGCTGCCTGCTTCCGGATCGGCCACAGCATGGTGCGCAGCGATTATGTTCCCTGGCTTCCCGACGACGTTCTTCCCGGCTTCATGAAGCGAGATGTCTCTTTCGAGGACCTTTTGGATTTCACGAAGGACGGCGGGAAGCTGGCAGGCGGCCACCTACCCAGAAACTACGTACAGGTTTGGCGTCATATGGCCGGCGATCCGCAAACACCCGCCGGCGAAGCTGTTGCCGCGGCTTGTATCGATACGTGGATCGCGAACGATCTGAGTTACGTGCCCCGGCGGTTTTTCGAACCCCGGGCCAACGAGAACCTGCCGAACTCGCTGAACCTGGCACGCCGCACGCTCGAACTTGGGGTGAAGCTTGGCCTGCCGTCCGGACAGACTCTCTACGATCACATTGCCGGAGCGGGTATCGCAATGGCGCGGATCAAGGCAGATGTTCGCACGTTCCTGTTCGACCGTCAGTCGCGGTTCGGCGCCCTTTACACCGACACAACCCTTTGTACCCAAACACCGCTTTGGCTTTACAGCCTGATCGAAGCCGAGCTTGAGCCGAGCCCCTGCCTGGGCGAGGTCGCGGGCCGCGTGGTGATGGAAACATTCCATGCCGCGATCCAACGGAGCGGAGATAGCATTCTGAACCCGGCGCCTACCGGTGCAAGGATCCTGTTTTCAAGGGAGCTCAACACCCAGCAGGGGCCGCAAAATGAATTCAGCATGGCCGACCTGATCGCGGTGGCCGCTATGCCGGATCAATAAGTCATGGGAATCTGAAGACAGAGGAAATGAAAATGACCAATATCGTAGCGAACGTGAGCGAGCCGGTGAACAATGCGAACCGACAAGCCGGCATGAAAATTGCGGGCCAAGGGCTTGCGACCTGGTTGACGAACCACAGCAACAACTCCAATGCCAAGTCGAAGGACATCTTCGACGACCTCTACAATTCGGTTTCCGCCCTGAACGTTAACTTTTTTCTTGTCGACGATGAGCAGAATACCTTCAAACTTCTACCTGTCGCCAATGGCTCCGGCGGGGTCATAGCCAATCAATTCGAAATTGATGGCACCACTGACAAGCTCATCATCCATGGGGAAAAAGACAACAAGAGTGGCCAGAACAAGCCGATGACAATCGCGGTGCCCGAAGTCGTCGGAGCAGACACCATTGATTATCTCGAAAACTATGTGACCGATGTCATGGAAATCGCTCAATCCGGTTCGGCAGATGTCGAACTCCAGCTGCGCAACTACCTGCTGGCCTCGATCTTTCTGACGCGCTGTCACTGACCGGAAAGACCCATCGCAGCATCGAGGGCGGCCGCGAGTTTCAGGCGGTCTTCCTCCCTGCGGATCGGGAAGGCGGTCACGAACCAGTCGCGCACGCTGTGCGGTGTAGCGGGCTCGCTGCCCGCCCAGACGTCGGACACACGGCTCACGAAGCGCTCGGCGGCGGCTCTCGCCCGCTTGCCATGTCCTTGACTTTGGAGCGCCGCGGCAAGCCAGCCCTGGATGTCGACGATGCTGTCGCCCGCGATTTCCGCCGCCTCAACGGCCTTGTCGAACCGGTCGAGCAGGAACAAGGTCGAGGCCAGATAGCCCCAGATCCATTCAGGAAACACCTCGGACACCGCGAAGAGGCGCGTGACGGTGGCGTCTGCCTTTTCGCGCTCTCCGAACCAGGCGAAACCCATGGCGCATGAGGCAAGCGTTGTCGGGCTTACCGGGTTGAGTTTCAAAGCGAGGTCAAGATGCATCGACGCACGGGCAAAGGAGCCGTTGAGTGCCGCCGACCACGCCACCGCCCGTTGGTTGCGCGAATCCATGGGATCGATCTCGGCCGCCCGCGCGGCCAGGGCATCGGCCCGCTGTGTGTCCGCCACATTGCGGGTCAGTCCGGGCCAGACGACATGGCTGATGTTCGTCATGCTGGCAAGGCTGGTCATCGCTGGTGCATAGTCCGGATCCTCCTCCAAAAGACTGGAGAAGATCGCACGCGCTTCTTCAGCGCCTTCTGGCGTCCAACGCATCATGGCTCGGTCGCCGCGCAGCCAGGTGTCATGACTGGTGGCGCGCGCGCCCGGCATGCTCAACGTGGCGGCCAGCCTGTCAGCCGAGACGTAGCGCTCGATCGCGGCGGCGACCTGACGCACGATACTGAGCTGCGCCGCGTGCCAGCCGCCGGTTTCAACATCGTATGTTTCGCTCCAGATCATCCGATGGGTGGGCTTTTCCGTCAGCCGGATGGTAATCGCGCGAACCGGATCGTCGTGCAGTTCGCCGGCCACCCCGTAATCGGCGCGCTCGTCGGAACCGGCATTGCGGTCGCCGTCGATTACCGACCATTCGCGGAACCGCGCAAGATTCGCCATCAGATCGGCGCGGAAAGTCCGGGCCAGGTGCTCGTCGGCGCCGGGCGCGGTAAAGCGGTCGACCAGAAGGCGCAGCATCCGCCGCGGTCTGGGCGCGGCCTCCAGGGCATCTGCCCGCGGCGTCTTGCGGCTTTTGCCGTCAAGTGCCCTGCGCACGGTTTGCAGGATTTCGGGCCCGGACTGGGCACCATGCGTCCGCGTGAGGTAGTCCTGTAATCGCGTGAACTCTTCGAGAGCCGGTGCCATGCTACCCCGCACCACGAAATGCCGGATCAAGGCCAACGAGGCGACCTCGTTACCCGGTTCTTGCCGCAGTATCGCCTCGGCAGCGGCCCGATGGGAATCGGCACTACCGGCCGTCTGTTCCAGCACTCGTTCAAGCCCCTGCATCAACCGCCGCTTCCACGAGGCGCGCAGGATGCGAAGCCAGCCGTCGAATTCCGGGCTCAGCCCATCGGCATCGATGAGAATCCGGTCCGGCCAGCGCCCGTCACTGCTCAGCGTTTCGGGAACGCTGCCTCGGCGCAGGGCGTGTTCGAAACTGTCCAGGTCAGTCTGGAACGCCATTGCGTCGAGCATGACAAAGCGCTCGTCTCTGAGCAGCAACCGGCGCATCCTCTCGGGGAGCAGGTGGTTCAACTCGTCCACGGTGTCGTCAAGCGGGCCCAGTACCGTTCCGTTCCGTGCCTCGGGCCACATCAGCGCGGCAAGCCTGTCGGGCGCTTCGCAATGCCCCGGACACAAGGCGAGATAGCCAAGCAGGGACCGGGCATGCCGAGAGCCCGGCATCCTGCGCCTGCCGTCTGCGCCAATGAGCCCGGTCTGCCCAAGCACCGCGATAACTGCGTTCTCGGACTCTGGCGGGCCCGTCGAAGAGGAGGGCGCGTCGATGACACGGAACGCCTCGATCCACTGGCTCAGGTTCTTCAGCCGCTGGGTGCCGGCGGCCTCGAACCGTATGCCGTGCTCGGCGCTCAGGCCGTCGCGGATCACTTCGGATACCAGGCAGGTGCCTGGCTGCGCCTGTTCTTGCAGTCGGGCCGCCACGTTCACAGCGTTGCCCAGCACATCGCCGTTCCTTTCGATGATGGGACCGGCATGGATCCCGATCCGGAACAGGTTCGGATCGCGCACCCCTGTCTGTATTTTCTGGACGATACGGTGGAATTCGATACCCAGCCGCACCGCGGAAACCGAATCCGGGAAGACAAGGAGTGCGCCGTCTCCCATAGTCTTCACGACGGCGCCGCCATGGCGGTGGGCAAGAACCCGCAGCGTGTCGAAACAGCCCGACATGAAATCGAGGGCGCTCAGTTCGTCCACTTCCACCCGGCGACTGTAACCCACCATGTCGACAAAGAGGATGGTGCGGACACCGCCGCTCTCCTCTGCACCCGAGACCAAGGGTTGCGCTTCCGGACTTGTCGACGCCATTCTGTCGCCACCTGAGAAAGAGGTCCACTGTGTCAACCTTAGACAAGTTGCGTGACTATTTCGACGTTGTTGATATTGCGCCGCCGGATTGGCCGGTTCGCTGTTGTCTGGCTCTGCCGACCCAGGCTGCGGCGGCGGCTTGGGGGGCGTTGCCGCCCGGTCTGCGCCTTGAAAACGGTCGGGTGGCGGGCGGACGGGGCCTGTCCTTCGACGCGGCAGAGACCAGCGCACTCGGCGAAGCCGCTGAACTGGCCAGCACGATAACATGGGGCGACGAGGCCGTCATGCCGCCCGATGCGCCGCTGGGCGAGGGTAAGTGCTGGCGGTTGACGGAGTTGCTGGGGTTCTCGCCCGAACAGTCGGATGCCCGCAGCAGCTGGAACGAACGGCTGGACGGAACAGACTGGATCCCCCCGGCAGGGGCGCAAGCCACAGGTTGGATCATGGCCGAGGATGCGTTCGGTGGCGATCCGGTCCGGGTGCCGACCGATGCCGTGTTCCTGGGCACTAGCGCGTCTTCCTACGCTGACACATCGGGATGCGCCGCCGGTGAAACCGACGCCGCAGCGCGGCAGGCGGCAGTTCTGGAACTGATCGAGCGCGACGCCACCGGTCGCTGGTGGTATGGTAACCGCGCGCGCGCGGTGCTCGACACCGCAAACCTGGGCCCAGAATTCGACGAACTTCTCGGCTGGTTTGGCGATCGAGGCCGAAACCTTCGGTTGTTCGATATCACCACCGACCTTGGAGTACCGGTGGTGGCCGCTGTCACCGACGATCCGGAAACCGGTAGCGTGTCTATGGGGTTCGCCGCCGGGCTATCGCATCCGGTCGCTGCGCAGAAGGCCACCAGCGAGATGGGCCAAATGGCACTGCTGGTCGAGGCCGGATTGCAGACCGGACAGATGCGTCCCGGATTGCGGCGCTGGTTGGCCGAGGTGTCGCCGAAAACGTCGCCGCTCGGTGCGCTGGCAACCGCAGCGCCACTGCGTCCGGCGGTCATGCCGGACGAGTTGCTGCCCGCACTACAGCAGCACGGTGTCCGACTGGCATTCCACAACATGACGCACAACTTCGTCGGTGTGTCGGTCTGGCGCGCGATCTCGCCTGATCTGTGCCACTGGAAACCAAGATTTGGCAGGGCGCGCCTGCTGGCGCCAGACGAGGCTGACCTTGAACCGGCAGCCGCCGCGCCTAACAGTGTGATACTTCGACTGTGATACTGTCCAAACCACCGACCTGTCAGACAAATTCCAGCCAGTCTCGGTTTCCTACGAACCGCAGGAACTCAGGCAGCGCCAAGCCTACGCAACTCGGCCAGAGCCGCAGCGCGGTTCAACTTGAAATTCCGTCGGCTGGTGAGGCTGCGCTCCGAGTTGAAATGGTTGAAGACCGAGGCGTGGACGGAAGCCAATTTCTGCAAACTTCGCATCCGAATGAAGCGCAGCATCGCCCGTTTTCGTCGTCGGAATGGCAGTTGCGCGTGCTGTGGAAGTACGTGAACGGATCGCGTTTCGACATGCTGAGAGGCTACGAGGCCGCCCTGCCCGCCTCAACCGGATTCCTTCTGACACCGCCTCATTGTGTCAAGCAACCTATTTTTTGTAGCTATCCCAAACGACGGGGTTAATAGTTGTATTACCGCTCCGGTGATCCGACGTCCGTTCCGGGCACGGGCTCCGCGAAAGAAATGTGGGAGGTGAGCAACAATGACACACCGGGGACAATCCCGGCGGGAGTCGGCCGTCGTCACGCCGAACACGACAAGACGCAACGCGCTTTTCGTGGCAGCTGCCGCGAGCGCAGGGGCCGTGGCGGCTCCGTTTGTGGGCAACGCTCAGGTTTCTGTTGGAAGGAAGCTGAAGATCCAATCACTCTGGACAGAGAACACGATCGGCTACCGGACATTTGAAACCTGGTGCAAGAGCATCGTCGAACTGACCGCAGGCGAAATCGAGTTCGTCCCTTTCGCGGGCGGAACGGTTTCTGAAATCTTCGACATGATGACTGCTACTTCAGCGGGTGTACTCGATGGCATGCACTGGGTCCCACATTATGCAGCAATCACCGGAGCGATGCCCGCGGGAGCTCTACTGACGTCCTTTCCGATGGGGCTGCCCCATCCGCACCAATGGGACATGTTGTTCGATAGCTACGGCGGCACCGAGCTGGCCCGCGAACTATACGCCCGCCATGGCTTGCACTATGTCGGCCACGTACACCACGACATGAACCTCATTCACTCCAACAAGCCGATCCGCTCGCTTGACGATTTCCGGGGGTTGAACCTTCGGATGCCCGGAGGGATCGTAGCTGACTGCTTCGAGGCCATTGGGGCGCGAACCATCGCGCTCGCGGGGTCCGAGGTGCAACCGGCGCTGGCCTCCGGCGCGATCGACGCGGCAGACTTCACCGGACCAGCGATGAATTACGACCTCGGTTTCGCCGAAGTCAGCAAATACATCGTCATGGGTCCGACCTCGACGCCCTGCCTGCATCAGCCGGTAGACCTGACAATCGTCGTCTTCAACCAAAACGTCTGGAATAGTTTCCCCGCAGCGACACAGGAACTGCTGACGGAGCTTGTACGCGCCTTCTCGATCAAACACTTCACAGCCCACCAAGAGGCCAATGTTGCTGCCTGGACGAAGTTCGCTGAGGCCGGCGTCGAGGTCACACGGCTGTCCGAGGACGACGTGGGGCGGTTCCGCAAGATTGCCCTGCCCCTCTGGTTCGAATGGGCGAACCGGGACACCGACTCTGCACGGGTATTCAAGCTGCACCTCGACGTGATGCTTAACCCGGCAGTGGCTTACATCAATCCCGAAGATATCAAGGATTTCGAGCTGAAGCTCTGATGCGTAGGTGACCTGGCCGGGTAAACGCACTGGCGAGAAGGGATAGGAAAGGCGCGCAATGGCAACGGCAGACGAAGGAAGGTCCGGCCTTTCGGCCTTGCTTCCCTACACGATCCGAGGAAAGCTCCTTCTGGTCGTCATAATCATCTTCCTGTCGGCAGCTATCAGCGCGCTGATCGCGCACCGCACCAACCTCGTGATCCAAGAGCAACTCACCTCTATATCAAACGAGAGCATTCCGGCCCTCGTCATCGCGCACCGGGTTGCTGAGGATACAACGAACATCCGCAACGCCGCCGCCTCGGTCGCCAGTTCCGAAAACGCCGATCAGCTTGAAGCCCGGATGTCGACTCTCGAGGGGCATCTCGATCGCATCCGATCAGTCATCAACGAGTTGGAAACACACGGTAGCGGAGCTGAGACGGTCCTTAGCCTTGAGGCCTCGATCCGCGACGTCGGCGAACTATCAGAGACACTAGCCACCATCGTCGCACAAAGGATAGAGCTAGGCGGGAAACTTGGCAGCCGGATCCGGAGCCTTGCCCGGACCCACGCAGCGTTCAACCACTCCATCGAGCCCCTAATCGCCGAGCAGCTAGACGTCCTCAGTGCCGAAATCGACCGCGTGAACGCCAGCACCGAGGCTTCGGTCACCTTTCTGAACGACCTCGGGGTACGGGGGTTGATCCCGCTTTTGACTATGCAAGTTCAGCTTGGGACTATCGAGCAGTCAATGATCGGTGCGCTGACCGCACCAACGGACGAAGCCGTCCGTGATACTTGGAGCGACTTTGTCACTTCGAGTTCGATCGCTGCACGCAACGTCGATGAACTGAAAGGAAACGGTCCGGTCCGGCAGGTGGTCGACGTCAACGAGTTGTCGGAGATCATTGACCGCATCATCGCCTACGGTGCCGGCGCAGACAGCATCTTCGAACTCCGCAGAGCGGCGCTGGCCGACCCCGCAACGACCTTCGATTCGGAAGAAATCGAACGCGACCTTCGCCAGACCTTCCTACAGCTTGATATCGTACTGCGCCGTTCGATCATCCTCATCCGGGGTCAGACCGTCACCGTGAGCGCCAACCTCAACAGCGAAGTCGCAGCGAGCCTCGACGCCATCAATGACGCCAGCGTCGTCGGCTACGGTACACTTCTCGCGCTGGAAACGCTTGGCAACCGGACCGTCGGCATCCTCTCCCTCGCTCCATTCTCGGAAGACCGGACCGCGCTGAATGGGTTGCAGGCGGACCTTGGGGCGGTTGCGGCCGAAACCTCGGAACTAATCGCCCGCCTCGACTCTCGCACAGACATCTCGGATACCGCCGAGCTAGCGGAGCGCTTGATCGGCTTCGGAAGCGGAAACGAGACAGTCTTCGATCTGCGTGCGAGTGAGCTTGGCGCGCTGAAGCAGACCGAGGGGCTACTTCTCAGAAACAACGAACTCACCGAGAGGATGAGCGATATTGCCGCGAAAATTGTTTCCGAAACCCGTCAGGCCACCGACGCCTCGGCCGCTGCAGTGCTTTCGTCGCTCGAAGCAAGCCGGCTGACCCTAGCAACCGTGCTTCTGGCCTCTCTCGCAGTAATTATCGGCGCTATCGCTTATGTGAACCGCAGCCTTGGCTCGCGGCTCAGCGCGTTCAGCAATGCCGCCTTGTCCCTTGCCGAGGGCGACTTGCACGTTTCCCTGCCAAAACCCACTGGACGCGACGAGGTTTCGCGCCTGATGCGAGCGCTTACCGTCTTCCAGGACACAGCCGTTGAGATGGAGCAGAGCAACCTGCGTGAGATCGCCGAGACCCGGCAGCGATTGATCGACGCCATTGAGAGCATCTCGGAGGGTTTTGCCTTTTACGACGCGGACAACCGGCTTGTTCTATACAATACCCGATACCGGGATTTCCTGAACGACCCAACCGGAGATTTCGTCCAACCTGGGCGTTCGGCAGAAGAAATTGCCCAAGACGCGCCGAAAGGCTCAGGCCTGCGGCTCGAGGCTGACCTTGACGGTCGAACGCCGCGTGCATCGAACGTCCGACAGTTGCAGGACGGACGCTGGGTCCAGATCGACAAACGGCGAACGACCGACGGCGGCTCGGTAGTGGTATATTCGGACATTAGCGAGCTCAAGCAGCGCGAGGCCGAAATAACACAAGCCAAGGAGCAGGCAGAAGCCGCCAACGAGGCGAAAAGCTCGTTTCTGGCTACGATGAGCCACGAGATCCGAACGCCGTTGAACGGTATCATGGGGATGAGTAACCTGCTGGCCTCGACGAAGCTCGATGCCGAACAGCGAGACTTTGCCGCTACAATCGGCGACGCGGCCGACACGCTTTTGACAATCATCAACGACATCCTTGACTTCTCAAAAGTCGAAGCAGGAGCGCTTGAACTCGAAGAGCTTGAGATCGACCTCGCCGAGACTGTCGAATCGGCAGTGGAACTGGTGATGCCTAAGGCCGACGAAAAGGGCGTTGAACTGGCCTGCCGGATCGCGCCCGAGGTCCCACGTGGTCTGGTAGGCGACCCGACCCGGCTCAAGCAGGTGTTGCTAAACCTGCTGAACAACGCCGTGAAGTTCACTGAACAGGGCGAAGTCCTGTTGACGGTCAGCCTTGTTGGGCACGTGCATGAAGCCGCCGATACTGCGCATGTCGCCTTCTCGGTTCGTGATACGGGCATCGGCATTCCTGCAGATCGTATGGACCGGCTCTTTCGCTCATTCAGCCAGGTCGACGCCACTACGACACGGCGCTACGGCGGTACTGGGCTGGGTCTGGCCATCAGTCAGCGCCTGGTCAAAAAGATGGGCGGCGAGATCGTGGTCGAGAGCGAACTGGGGTGCGGCTCCACCTTTTCCTTCGCTTTGCGACTGCGGGGATGCGCCTTGCCAGACCGCAACAACCGCCGGGCACGGATCGAGGTGTTGCGAGGCAAGACCGCGCTTGTGGTGGACGACAACCAGACCAACCGGCGGATCATCGACGAAAGACTCCGCGCTTGGGGCATGTTGCCCGAGGTCTTGAGCGCCCCAAACGAGGCGCTTGAGCGGCTCAGAGGCGAACCCACTCCCGACGTGGTGATCATTGATTACAAGATGCCCGAAATGAGCGGGCTCGAACTTGCTCAGCGGGTCAACACCACGCTTGGAGAGGCCGCGCCGCCGATGATTCTTTTCACCTCGCTTACGCCCGCCGAGCCGGATTTCTGGGCCGAAATCCGAAATGTCGGCTTTGCATCTGTGATAGCGAAGCCAGCGAAGTCTGCACAGCTCCTGCAAGCCCTAGCCTCTGCGATCGGCGGGCAAGAACGTTGCGTGGCGCCAGAGACCGAGGTGCCAGAGGTTCGAGCTGAGGCACTGTCGATCCTTCTCGTCGACGACAACCGGATCAACCGAAAGGTCGGGCAGAAGATGCTCGCAAAGAACGGTTACAACTCCGATCTCGCCAGCGGCGGTGCCGAGGCGATCGGGCTAGCTACCGGCGGGAGCTACGATGTCATCCTGATGGACATAGAGATGCCTGAGATGGATGGTGTCGAAGCCGCAGCCAAAATCAGGCATGCCTTCGAGGGGCGGCACCGGCCCTATGTTGTGGCGCTGACAGCGAACGCGCAGGCCTCAGCCCGGGACGCCTATCTAAACTCGGGAATGGACGACTACCTGAGCAAACCGGTGGACGAAGCGGCAATGGTTGCTAGCCTGAAGCGCGGCGCAGCTTTCCGGCAGGCGCAGCGAGAGGAAGGCGAAGGAAGTGGAAACTAAACTGGAGAGCCGATGGAGAGTGGTGACATCGACATGGCCGCGCTGAAACGGCTGCTGGACATTGTGGGAGGGGATATCGACGAGCTTGAGGAGCTCCGGGACGACTATCTTGAGGACGCTCCCGATCTCGCCCAGCGTATTCTTGACGCTGCGGGTAAAGGAGACCAGACCGCGCTCAAAATAGCCGCCCATACGCTCAAATCAAACGCTCGGGATTTCGGCGCAGTGCGGCTGGCGGATCTTTGCGCCAAGCTGGAAAAGACTTGCCGAGAAGGCGGTTCTGAAGAATTCGTCGGACTTGCCCAGCGTATCAGCGACGAAGAGGACGCCGCCCGGCGCGCACTGTCGGGCCTGAACCTTGGCGATCTTCAAGGACCACGGATCGGAACATGATCAACATGAACGACCCAGAGACCATCGCGGAGGCATCGGTCCTGATCGTCGACGACAGTCGGGTCAGTGGTCGCAAGCTTGCAAAGGCTGTGAACTCGCTCGGCCACCATTCCAAACGTGTCACTGGTGGTGCCGAGGCGCTTGCCGTCTTGCATGAGACGCCCTTCGACATCATGCTTTTGGACATCGTCATGCCCGAGGTGGACGGCTACCAAGTGTTGAACGCCATGAAGTCCGATGCCGCGTTGCGCGACATCCCGGTGATCGTGGTCTCGTCGCTAGACGAAGAGATCGACAGCGTCGTCCGCGCCATCGAGCTTGGGGCGGAGGACTTCCTGCCCAAAAACTTCGAGCCGGCCATTCTTAAGGCGCGGATCAACGCCTCTCTGGCCCGCAAACGGTTCCGCGATAGAGAACTCGCCTATTTCCGCGATATTGACACGCTGACCCGGGCCGCCCAGGTCATCGAAGGTGGAGCTTTTCGTCCGGCGGAACTCGACATTGTAGACGTGGCCGCGAGGAACGATCCCTTGGGCGCGCTTGCCAAAGTCTTTCGCAGCCTGGCCGAGGAAATCTACGACCGCGAACGCCGCGCTGACCTGACGGTGCGCACCCTTCGCGGCACTCTTCTGGTTCTCGCGGCGGGCAGCATCTTTGGGATCGCACCTGCTCTTGGCCGTCTCGCCTCTGCCAGTGATGTGCCGCCGCTGGGACTGGTGTTCTGGTCGGCAGTCGTCGCCGCGGTGTTTTGTCTTTCGGTGTCGGTCGTTCGCCGGGGGCTGCCGCGCTTGAAATTGCGGGACTTCGGGTTTCTCGCGCTTTGGGCAGTGCTGCTCGGCTCACTCTACCAGTTGCTAACCGTGGTAATCTCGGCCCATGTCGAGGCCACGATGATTGCGCTTATCGGAAGTTCGCGTGGGTTCATGGTTTTCCTTCTGGCCGCGCTTCTTGCGCTCGAACGTCCGAGCCTTCGGCGTTTCTCCGGTCTCGGGCTCGGCTTCGCCGGGATAGCCATCGTTCTTCTGGTGAAGGGCGCTGGTGGTGAAGGCGAGCTTCTCTGGCTGATCTCGGCGTTGGCCCTTCCCTTTCTTCTTTCGCTGCACACCCTTCTGATGTCCTGGCGCCCGAGGCACATAGACGCTGGCGCGACGGTCGGGGTGATGATGGCGCTTTCAGCGCTATTCCTGCTGCCGTTTGCCATGGCCCAAGACGCATTGTTTCTGCCCTCAGCCTCTTTCGGCCAACGCGAGGTGATCACGTTCACGCTCGGCGTGTCGACAGCAGTCGCGTTGGTTCTGGCGCTTGACCTCGTGGCGACAGCAGGGCCAGTCTTCGCCAGCCAGATGGCCTATTCACAAACGCTGGCCGGGATCGCCTGGGGGATGCTGCTGCTGGGCGAAAGTTTGTCACCGCTGGCTATCGCCTCGCTCTTGCTAGTGATTGTGGGCTTCTGGCTGGTCGAACCAAAGCGCGCGGGGGATGATTTCCGGATCACACTAAGGATGCGGGACGAGCGGTAGCCGAGGTCGGGCAGCAAGGGATTCGAAATCGAGGGACCGACTATGGTTGCCTTGGAGTTTTGCAAAACAGCACTAACCCCTTGCATACGTTTTATTTCGGAGCATTGCTTTGCTGCTGCGAGTTGGGGGAGAGGGACACCCCGCCTTTCGCGGCCAAGCTGCTTTGAGAGGAATTCTTGCTATGCGCACCAGCCAGATCCATCCGCTTCAGATCGCCAGGCTTTGCCCCGATGCAGGGATTGGACGGATCGAAATTACCTTCTGTCCCGGCAAGGTGCAGGCCGGTGCGATGACCGGCAGTTGGAACCGCTGATCAGCCCCACCTGAGTGGTCCAATTTGATTGTTAGTGCATGACCGGCCTTTGGTCCATCTGGACGATGGTTTCCGGGGCCGGCCAAGCATTCCCGGCTGTATTCGTCGATGATGTTAAGCGTGCGGAACGCTTTCCCATCTTCAGTCCGGCAATGCA
>NZ_JAAGOX010000005.1 GCF_010500245.1 Ruegeria sp. PrR005 | reverse complement strand
CATAACCCGAAATCCATAAACAGAGGTGGCTCACTTCTCGATGAAAAACCCGGCTCACTTCTGGGTGGAAATCAACAGCCTGCCGCCTATGAGTTGCACCCAAGTCGTGAAAGGGCGGAGGAAGTCGAGGCCTTGAACGAAGTCGGGCGGCAACGCGAAACCATTTCCGTCAACCTTGATCGGCTGGACGGGCTGCCATAGGTGTAGCTTGGTCCCCATGATTGCAGCAACAGAATCGGCGCCCCTTCTAAGCCACTGTGACAGAAGGACTTTGCCTGAGTGTGGTTAACTAACCGTTAACCGCAGGCCTATGCGCCCGAGACGACCGAATGTTGCAGAGTTGTTGCAGAGCGCGCCCAGAACGACAAAAGCCGCCCCAAGGGGCGGCCCTTATCATCTTGTAATCTCTAGGAGATTTTGGCTCCGGCGGTAGGGATCGAACCTACGACCAATTGATTAACAGTCAACTGCTCTACCGCTGAGCTACGCCGGAACGGTTCGCGCCGTATAGCAACAGCGATTCCGGGCGTCCAGAGGGGGCGCGGAAAATTTTGCGAAAATGGCGAGGTCGAGAACGGCCATGCGGATCACGACTGACACAGCGGCAGCAAAGGTGACCTGAGAGGTGAGGATTTTGGCTCCGGCGGTAGGGATCGAACCTACGACCAATTGATTAACAGTCAACTGCTCTACCGCTGAGCTACGCCGGAACGGTGCGTGCCCTATAGCAACAGCGATTCCGGGCGTCCAGAGGGGGTGGGCATTTTTTCGGGGAAAAATGCCGGTACCCTATTTCAGACGCTCAAACGTCGCTCCGGCGGCCAGGTCTCCGATGGGTGAGACGCGGGTTTTGCCATAAAGATCAACGAGGTGAGCGAAGACGTTGCGCTCGGCCGCAGGCAGCAGGGCGGCCGGTGTCTCGGTATAGATCCGTTCGGCCAGTCCGCGCGCGGTACACGCACCATCCTCCAGCGCCTCCAGGATCGCGGCCTCGCGGCCCTGCCGGTGTTCGATCAGCCAGTCGAGCCGGGCGGCGGGCGCATTCACCGGCGCCCCGTGACCGGGGTGGAACGCGCGCCAGTTGCGGGCGCGCAGCCGGGCGCAGGCGGCCATGAAATCGGTCAGATCGCCATCGGGGGGCGAGACCAGCGAACTGGCCCATCCCATCACATGATCGGCGGTGAAACAGATGTCCTCCCAGGCCAGCGCGATGTGGTTGCCAAGGTGCCCGGGGGTATGGATCACCTCCAGCGCCCAGCCGTCGCCTTCGATAGTCTCGCCATCGGCAACCGTCCGGTCGGGCGTGAACGCGCGGTCGATGCCCTCGCCGCCACCCGCCAGCCCACCGGCGGCCAGCGCCTGCATCACCGCGCTGCGCCCGGCTTCGGGCCCGCCATAGGCCAATACCGGCGCGCCGGTGCGCGCGGCCAGCGGCCGGGCCAGCGGCGAGTGGTCCAGATGCGTATGGGTGACCACGATATGGCTGATGCTCTGTCCCGGCCCCAGCGCCGCCAGAATCGCCTCCAGATGCGCCGCACTCTCCGGGCCGGGGTCGATCACCGCCAGTTCGCGCGTGCCCAGAAGATAGGTGTTGGTGCCGCGATAGGTCATCGGCGAGGGATTCGGCGCCACCACCCGGCGCAGGCCGGGGGTCAGTTCGATGGAGACGCCCACAGGCGGGTCAAAATCGTCGGGCGGGGTCATCATATCCGTCTTTTGCTCCCTGTGGTGGCAGGCTAGGCTTAGCCCATGACCTTCCGTTGGCTCAAACACTATTCTCCGCGCAGCATCTACACCCGGGCGGCGATCATCATCGTGGTGCCGGTGATCGTCGTGCAGATCGTGGTCTCGGTGGTGTTCCTGCAACGCCACCTGGAGGATGTGACCAAGCAGATGACCCTGACCGTGGTGCGCGAGATCGAGATGATCGCGCGCCAGGCGCCCGAGGCGGGCACCCAGGACCACTTTCTGACCACGCTGGCGCCTTTCCTGTCGCCGCTGCACATCACCATGCGCTTCGTGCCACCGGCCGAGGTGCCCAAGGCCGATCTGCTGCCCTGGACCGACTACACCGGCCGCCAGGTGCAGCGCACGATTCGCAACCGTCTGCCACAGGTGCTGGCGGTGGAACTGCCCAACACCCGCCAGGCGCGGCTGTTCCTCGACACCGATCTGGGCGCGGTCGAGCTCAGCTTCGACCGCCGCCGCCTGTCGCCCGCCGCGCCGCATCAGCTGATCGTGACCATGGTGTTCTTCGGCGTGCTGATGACGGCGATTGCATTCCTCTACATGCGCAACCAGTTGCGCCCGCTCAAACGGTTGTCGGATGCGGCGCAGGCCTTCGGTCGCGGCCATACCGTGCCCTACAGCCCCTCTGGCGCTATCGAGATTCGCGCCGCTGGCAGCGCCTTTCTCGACATGCGCGCCCGGATCGAGCGGCAGATCGAACAGCGCACCCTGATGCTGTCCGGGGTCAGCCACGATCTGCGCACGCCGCTGACCCGCCTGAAACTCGGGCTTGCCATGCTGGATGAAGAGGATGCCGCCCCCCTGTTGCAGGATGTTACCGAGATGCAGCAGATGCTCGACGCCTTTCTCGACTTCTCGCGCGGGGTATCGGAATCGGCGCCCGAACCGGTCGACCCGGGTGAATTGCTGCGCCAGATCGTCGAGGATGCCCAACGGTCGCACGGCGATGTGCAACTGATCGCCTGCGAGGGCTGTGACGCGGGCGAAAAGGTCATGCTCCGCCCCATGGCGCTGCGCCGCGCGGTCGAGAACCTGATCGGCAATGCCCTGCGTTATGGCAACCGGGCAGAGGTCAGCCTTGCCATGACCTCGAAATTCCTGCGCATCCGGGTCGAGGATGACGGCCCCGGCATCCCCGCGGACAAACGGGCCGAGGCGATCAAACCGTTCCAGCGGCTCGATGCTGCGCGCAACCAGAACAAGGGCGGCGGCGTGGGCCTGGGCCTTGCCATCGTTGCCGATGTCGCCCGAGCCCATGGCGGCGCGCTCAGGCTGGGCGACAGCCAGCGCCTCGGTGGGCTTTGCGCCGATATTGTGATTGGGCGGTAGGAACTGGTAGGCCTGGCAGGATTTGAACCCGCAACCAAAGCGTTATGAGCGCTCTGCTCTAACCGTTGAGCTACAGGCCCGCCTGCCTGTTGGTTAGGCAATGCGGGCCACAGGGTCAAGCGGTGATTGCGTCGACCTTCGCCTGCGGATCGCGCAGCGCCTCGAGCCGGGCCACCGCGGTCTCGATGGTCAGATCACGGCGGCGGTCGGGGGTGCGGCGCGAGGGGTAGACGGCAAACACATCCTTGATCGGCGGCTGGTACTCCGGCAGCACCAGTTCGAACGCGCCATTGGCGATCTGTTCCGCGACCATGAACCGGGGCACCCGGGTATAGCCCGAGCCAGAGGCGACCGCCCGCATGATCAGGTCAGGGTCGTCGGCGGTGAACCCCACCCGCACCGGCGCCGGATATTCCCGTCCGTCGCGGCGAAGGGGAAAGAACCCCTTGGTCTGATCTTCGTGATGCTGGATGAAATCCAGCCGCTTCATGTCGTCGGGCTGGCGGGGGCGGCCGACCCGGTCGAGATAGGCGGGCGTGGCGATCAGCACGGTTTCCAGCGCCGAGATCTTGCGCCCGAATCCGTCCGTATCGCCCAGCCGCCCGGTGCGGATCGCCAGGTCATAGCCCTCGCGCACCACATCGACCAGCCGGTCCTCCAGACGCATGACGATGTTCAGATCGGGATGGGCGGCGTTCATCTCGATCAGCATCGGCCCGATCACGCTGCGGCCCAGAAAGGAACTGACGCTGATGCGAAAGGTGCCCGAGACGCTGCTTTCCAGCTGGTCCAGCTCGGCCGTCATCCGATTATAGCCCGACAGCAGGGTCTGGGCATGCACATAGACCAGATCGCCCGCCCGGGTCGCATGGATGCCGCGCGCGGTGCGATGCAGGAGTTGCTGGCCGATGGCGGTCTCCAGCTGCTTGATCTGCTGGCTGACCGCCGATTGGGTGATGCCGCGCCTGCGGGCGGCACGGTTCAGGCTGCCCTCGTCCAGGGCAATGGCAAAGGTCTCTAGCAGGGTCAGCCGGTCCATGTCATACCTATAAGCATTGCTGATAACTGTTATCTCAAGGGCAGGGATATCTGCTGCCCAGCTGGCACATTATCTGGGCGTCACGGGGAGATGTCCCGGAACAGATAGTGGAGTTTCTTATGACAATCAATCGCAGGGCTTTCTTGTCCACACTGGCGGCGGCGCCGGTTCTGAGCCTTGGTGGCGGCGCTGTTGCACGGGCCGAGGCGGCCGGGGCAGTGGCGACCACCCATGGTCTCACGTTGGGCGATGCGCGGGTGACGGTGCTCTTGGACGGGCATCTGCCGGTCGGCACCCAGCTGATCAACGGCTATGACGAGGCCCGTGCGCAACAGGTGCTGGCGCAGGGCCTGCACCGGATGCAGGACAACGCGCTGACCATCCCGGTCAACGGCTATCTGGTCGAACGTGGCGGGCGCCGGGTGCTGATCGACACCGGTACCGCCCAGCTGATGGGGCCGGGGCTGGGGGCGCTGCATGCGGGGCTGGCGGCGGTTGGGGTTGCACCCGACACGATCGACACCATCCTGCTGACCCATATGCATCCCGACCACGCCGGCGGCCTGCTGGCCGCTGACGGCACGGCGGCCTTTGCCAATGCCGAACTGGTGGTGGCGCAGCGCGAATGGGACTTCTGGCACGATGACGCCATTCTGGCCAGCGTGCCCGAGGGCAGTCGTGGCTTCTTCGACATGGCGCGCCGCGCGGTGGCGCCTTATGCCGACCGGCTTCGCTTGCTGCAAGGCGAGGGCGAGGCGGCGCCCGGCTTTGCCGCGCTCGACCTGCCAGGGCATACGCCGGGCCATACCGGTTTCATGCTGGATGCGGGCGGCGAGGGGCTGTTGTTCTGGGGCGACCTGATCCACTCGACCGCGTTGCAATTTGCCGAGCCGGGCTGGACCATCGCCTTTGACGCCGACCCGGCCCAGACCGTGGCCACCAGGCGGCGCATGCTGGACCGGGCGGTGGCTGACAACCTGCTGGTGACCGGCGCGCATCTCGACTTCCCGGCGCTTGGCCGGGTGCTGCGGCAGGACGCGGCCTATGCCTGGCAGCCCGCGCCCTGGCAATTCGGCCTCTGACGCCCCCAGCCCCGCACCCAATGTCGCGGTGCGGGGCGATCCCTGTTCCCTTCCGTTTCGCCTTGCGCTAAAGGCTGCCGCAACGTTTTGGAAGGAGCCAGAGGATGACCAGCGGCAAGAACGGCATCACCTATGCCGAGGCAGGGGTGGATATCGACGCGGGCAATGCGCTGGTGGACCGGATCAAGCCGGCCGCCAAGCGCACCAACCGCCCCGGCGTGGCCAGCGGGCTGGGGGGCTTTGGCGCGCTGTTCGACCTCAAGGGGGCAGGCTACACCGACCCGGTGCTGGTCGCGGCCACTGACGGGGTCGGCACCAAGCTGCGCATCGCCATCGACACCGGGCTGGTCGACGGCGTCGGCATCGACCTGGTTGCCATGTGCGTCAACGACCTGGTGTGTCAGGGCGCCGAGCCGCTGTTTTTCCTCGATTATTTCGCAACCGGCAAGCTCGAGACCGAGCAGGCCGCCCGCATCATCGAAGGTATCGCCGAAGGTTGCGTGCAGTCCGGCTGCGCCCTGATCGGCGGCGAGACCGCCGAGATGCCCGGCATGTACCCGGCGGGCGATTTCGACCTCGCAGGTTTTGCGGTTGGCGCGATGGAACGCGGCACCGCGCTTCCCGAAGGCGTGGCCGAGGGTGACGTGCTGCTGGGCCTCGCCTCGAACGGGGTGCATTCCAACGGCTATTCGCTGGTGCGCAAACTGGTCGAGATCTCGGGCAACACCTGGGAATCGGATTGCCCCTTTGGCCCCGGCAAACTGGGCGAGGCGCTGCTGACGCCGACCCGGCTTTATGTGCGCCAGGTGCTGGCCGCGATCCGCGCCGGGGGCGTACACGCGCTGGCCCATATCACCGGCGGCGGCCTGACAGAGAACCTGCCGCGCGTCCTGCCCGAGGGCATGGGCGCCACCATCGACCTCGACGCATGGGATCTGCCGCCCGTGTTCCGCTGGATGGCCGAGACCGGCGGCATCGCCGAGGCCGAGATGCTCAAGACCTTCAACTGCGGCATCGGCATGATCGTGGTCTGCGCCGCAGACCGGGCCGAGGCGCTGGCCGAGCTGCTGAGGGCCGAAGGCGAAACTGTCGCCCGCATCGGCACCGTCACCACCACGCCCGGCATCGCCTACACGGGCAAGCTGCTGTGAGCGCAAAGCGCGTCGCGATCCTGATCTCGGGCGGCGGGTCGAACATGGTCACGCTGGTAGACAGCATGACCGGTGACCATCCGGCGCGCCCCTGTCTGGTGCTGTCCAATGACGCGGGCGCGGGCGGGCTGGCCAAGGCCGCCGCGCGCGGCGTGCCCACGGCGGTGGTCGATCACCGCCCCTTTGGCAAGGATCGTGCCGCGTTCGAGGCCGAACTGATCAAGCCGATTCTCGATGCGGGCACCGATATCGTCTGCCTTGCCGGGTTCATGCGGGTGCTCACGGCCGGGTTCACCGACCGGTTTCAGGGCCGGATGCTGAATATCCACCCCTCGCTGCTGCCCAAATACAAGGGGCTGCACACCCATGCCCGCGCGCTGGCCGCCGGTGATACCGAACATGGCTGCACCGTGCACGAGGTGACCTCAGAGCTCGACGACGGCCCGATCCTGGGTCAGGCCCGTGTCGCCATCGAACCCGGCGACACGCCGGAAACCCTCGCTGCCCGGGTGCTGAGCTGGGAACACAAACTCTATCCTGCCGTCCTGCGCCGCTTTGCCGGCGGCGATCGCCGCCCGGTCTGGTTGCCCTGATGTAAACCCAGTGTTGCCGAATGGGGGTTTGCAGATCTTCGGGTATGATCCTAATGTCATCCAATCCGGGCCGTTCGCAGGGCAGGGATCATACGCATAGAAAAGCAAGAGCAAGACCATAGCCGAATGAAAACTCTGACCACGACGCAAGACCTGGCCGATTTCTGTGCCGCAGCCGCAACTCACCCCTATGTCACTGTCGATACCGAGTTCCTGCGCGAGCGGACATATTACTCCAAGCTCTGCCTCGTCCAACTCGCCTATCCCGGCGAGGGCGAGGACAGCGCGGTTCTGGTCGATCCGCTGGCCGAAGATCTGTCACTGGACCCGCTCTATGACCTCTTCCGCAACGAGGCGGTGGTCAAGGTATTCCATGCCGCCCGACAGGATCTGGAGATCTTCTGGGTCGATGCGGGCGTGTTCCCCAAGCCGCTCTTCGACACTCAGGTCGCCGCGATGGTTTGCGGTTTCGGCGAACAGGTGGGGTATGAGACGCTGGTGCGCAAGATCTGCCGCCAAGGCGTCGACAAGACCTCGCGGTTCACCGACTGGTCGCGCCGCCCGTTGACGGATGCGCAAAAGACCTATGCGCTGGCCGATGTCACCCATCTGCGCCGCGTCTACGAACATCTCTCGGCCGAGCTGGAGAAATCCGGCCGCACCCATTGGGTGGCCGAAGAGTTGCAGACCCTGACCGACCCGACAATCTACGACATCCGCCCCGAGGAAGCCTGGCGGCGGATCAAGACGCGCACCTCCTCGGGCAAGTTCCTGGCCGTTGTGCGCGAACTGGCCGCGTTCCGCGAGAACCACGCCCAGACCAACAACATCCCGCGCAGCCGGGTGTTCAAGGACGACGCGCTGATCGAGCTGGCCTCGACCAAGCCGCGCACCCATGCCGACCTCGGCGGCTCGCGGCTCCTGCTGCGCGAGGCGCGCAAGGGCGCCATCGCCGATGGTATCCTCGAAGCGGTCAAGCGCGGCACCGAATGCCCGCCCGAGCAGATGCCCAAGGTGGAAAACGGGCGCGAGAACCTTCAGGTCAACCCGGCGCTGGCCGATCTCTTGCGCGTTCTGCTGAAGGCCAAGACCGAAAACGAGGGCGTCGCTGCGAAACTCATCGCCTCCAGCGCCGATCTCGACCTGATCGCGGCGGGCGAACGTGACGTGAGCGCGCTCACCGGCTGGCGCTATGAGGTGTTCGGAGAGGACGCGCTGCGCCTCTGTGACGGCAAGGTGGCGCTGGCCGCCAAGGGCCAGACCATCCGGCTGATACAGCTTTAGCGGCGGCGCGATTCCAACGCGCCCTGCTGGCCCTCGACCCGGATCACCTTGATCCCGGCCAGATCCTTGCGCGACAGGCTGGCGGCCGCCCGCACGGTCCGCGTGTTCTCGGCCCCTTGCGGGGTTGCGTCCTCGGGATAATCGACGCGGAACGTATAGGCCAGGATACCCGCCTTGGCGTTCTCTTCGCTGATCACCCGGCGCAGTTCGGCGTCAAAGGCGCCCTGGCGATTGGCAATGCCCACCGCATAGACGATGGCGCCGGTGGTGGTCGGTTCGACCTTCAGCTCGGTCACCCGGGTGATCGGGATCGTGTTGTCCACCGCGTCCGGACGAGCAAACAGACCCTTGCCGCCGCCGCTGGGGATCAGCGGGTTGGCGTCGGCATCTGCCGAGGTCGCCACCGGCGCCGGGTTCGAGGGGCCGAACCAGTTCGACGGGTTCACCCGCGAGTCGCGCCAGCCGCCACAGGCGCTCAGCATCATCCCGGCAGTCACAAGAACGGTCAGTGGTTTCAGCATCTCGCGCACGCGCCCCGTATTGCGTTGGTCCCTTGACTACCGGTTAGCGCATCCCGGCCGCGTTGAAAAGCCATGCCGGGGCTGGACAGCCCCGCCCGCGCACCTTAGGTCACAGCAAACCCGCGTGCGCAGAGCAGGAGTGACAGATGGCAAGCCCCGCCTTCGAAGAGATTGTCGAGGATTTCGAGTTCCTTGACGACTGGGAGGACCGCTATCGCCATGTCATCGAACTGGGCAAGGCGATGGAGCCGCTCGACGATGCGTTCAAGGTGCCCGCCAACAAGGTGCATGGCTGTGCCAGCCAGGTCTGGCTGCAACCGGCGATCGAGAATGGTGTGTTCCGGTTCGACGGCGACAGCGACGCGATGATCGTGCGCGGGCTGATCGCGGTGCTCAGGACGCTTTACAACCACACGCCGGTGACCGAGGTCGGCACCATCAATGCGCGCGCCGAACTGGGGCGGCTGGGGCTGCACGATCACCTCTCGGCGCAGCGCTCGAATGGGGTGCGGGCGATGATCGAGCGAATCCGCGAGGTCGCGGCCGCGCACGCCTGAGGCGGGCCGGGCAGGGGGCTCTGCCCCCGTCGCGCGATGCGCGACTCCCCCGGGATATTTTCAGCAAGAGGATGGGGACGGTGCGGACCATCGGGCCAGGGTGGTTTCAAGATCGCCATAGCCGGTGAATCGGCGCTCGAAGGCGAGCCCGAGCCGATCGGCGCAGGCACGCGCCTTGGCGGTCAGGGCCGGGTCGTCGGTCTGCGCCTGGTAGACCAGTTTCGTGTAATTGCCGAACATCATCGGGATGAGTTCGGGGTGGCGGTCGAAGCCCATCGGTTTCCAGACAAAGGCATCGAACTGGCGCACCAGAAAATCGGTCAGGTAAAAGGCGGTGAACTCCTCTTCGGCGATCTCGGTGAACCGGTCGTTGCCTTCGAAGAAGGAATAGCAATGCGGGCCCTTGACCATCTCGACCCCAAGGCGCGCGCAGGCCTGTTCCAGCAGGCCGCCAGTGCCGCAATCGGCATAGACGACAAAGATCTGGGCATAGCGCCCGCGGTGTTTGGCGACTGCCTCCTCGACGGCGGCGGTGATCCGCTCGGGATGGACGTGCAGGATCGCAGGCAGGCAGGTCAGGTCCAAATGAGTCCAGCCGTTGCGCTCGCGCAGATCCAGGATCTCGCGCGCCAGCGCGCCGCAGGCGATCAACAAGATCCGGGACCGGTCCTCCCGCAGGTCGAGCCCCTCGCGGGTCAGCGTGTCGTCATCGGGCAGGGCGCTGGTGTCGGTCATCTTGGGTCCATCCGCAAAGATGCGCCCAGAATGGCGTCTTTCGCGGCAGCGGCAAGCCCCGTGCCGACCTCGCATGTCAATGCAACGACAGCATTGCCTCGTGCTGGCGGATTGCCGGGCGGACCAGCGGGCCATAGCTGTTCAGACCGAGGCGCGCCAGTTCGGGGAACAGGGTCAGGATTTCGTGCCGGGCCTCTGTTTCCAGGGCGTTCCAGCCGGTCTGGCCAGGATGAAAGCTTTCAGTGGCGCAGCCCTCGGCCCAGACGATTTCGTGCCGGTCGAACAGCATGTGGACATAAGTGACCTCACCGCCCGGGGCGAACAGGATGTCGCGGGCGTCGACCAGATGCTTGGCTGCCACCAGCGCCTGGTGGTGGCCGGTGAACAGTTCCGCGCGCCAGCCCTCGATCAGCATCCGGTGCTGCGGTGACACCATCAGGTCCCGGCGGTTGTCCAGCGCTCCGGCCCGGATCAGCACCGGGGCAAAGGCGCCTGTTGCGCGCACCGTGGTGCGCCCGATCCAGCGCAGTGGCTGGGGGCCGTGGTCAAGCGTGCGGATCAGGTCGCCGGGCACCAGATCGTCGATCATCCTGGGCCCGCGCGCGGTGTCGATCAGCGTGCCCAGGGTGAAACAGGTGACAAGGTTCCAGTCCTGGCGGTTGGCGGTCAGGCCCGAGTAATTGGCGCCGCCGCCGGTCACCGCGTTCAGCGTGATCGACTGGATGATTCCCGCCTCAAGCGCGCTCTGGTCGGCATTGGCGTTGAACTCGGGCACAAGATAGGTGTTGCCGGCCGTGTCCTGCGCCAGGACGGCGGTGATGGTTGCCGTACTGCCGTCGGTATAAGTGATGATCGCGTCATAAACCGCGGTTCCGTCAAAGGTCTGCGCCGGGCCGCCGTCGATCGAGAACTGATCGGACGGCGAATTATCCATGTCATAGAACGACCCCGGATCTCCGACCGCGCTCCAGGTGACGGCGCTGTCGACCAGTGGATCGGTGGCGCTGCCAAAGGTCGTCCCGACAAGAGCGGCGGCGTTTTCGGCCGAATTGTTCCCCTCGATCGTGTCGATATCGGCAAGATTGCCGAGAAACAGTGCGGTAAAAGTCGTTGGCATGGGCACCTCGGGGCAGCTTGGGTACGGCTGAAAACCTAGGGTCCGAAGGTGGCCGAAGTCAGGGGGAAAGGTGTCCGATCTGTGACAAAGGCGGGATATCGCCAATAAAAAAGGCCGCCCCGAAAGGCGGCCCGGCATTCGAGTGAGATGCTGCTCAGACCGCCATGCGGTTGTGCTTGCGGCCGACCCAGTCCTTGGCGGTTTCCACCGCCACGGCCGCGTCGCGGCAATAGGCGTCGGCGCCGATGGCCTTGCCGAATTCCTCGTTCAGCGGCGCGCCGCCGACCAGCACGATGTAATCGTCGCGCACGCCTTTTTCGACCAGCGTGTCGATCACCACCTTCATGTAAGGCATGGTGGTGGTCAGCAGCGCCGACATGCCCAGGATGTCGGGCTGTTCCCGCTCCAGCGCATCCAGATAGTTTTCGACCGGGTTGTTGATGCCCAGATCGACCACTTCGAATCCCGCGCCTTCCATCATCATCGACACAAGGTTCTTGCCGATGTCGTGAATGTCGCCCTTGACGGTGCCAATCACCATCTTGCCGACGCGCGGCGCGCCGGTTTCGGCCAGCAGCGGCTTCAGGATGGCCATGCCGCCCTTCATCGCGTTGGCGGCCAGCAGCACTTCGGGCACGAACAGGATGCCGTCGCGGAAGTCGGCGCCGACGATGGTCATGCCGCCGACCAGCGCCTTGGTCAGCACGTCATAGGGGGCCCAGCCGCGCTCGATCAGGATGTTCACGGCCTCTTCGATCTCTTCCTTGAGACCGTCATAGAGGTCGTCGAACATCTGCTGGACGAGTTCCTCGTCGTCGAGTTCCGACAGGATGATGTCATCTTCTTCCGACATGGCGTGATTCCTTGAGCGTTGGTGGGGAGAGGCCCCGGATGCGTTTTTTCCCTTTTTGCCCAAGGGTCACTTTTCGACTGCGTCGATTGCGACATGGGCGGTGTTGCAACCGACCTATAGAAAGGAATTCGCCGGATTGATAATGAGTAATCCGCAGAATGATCATGGGCGGGGCGCATGATCTGACGTCCTCGTGCTGCCGGGCGCGATCCGTCCCTTGCGTAATGTTCGCATTATGTTCTAGTCATGTTCCATGAGTCCCACCGATCCATCGCAGAATCTCGGCATCCGCACCCCCGGGCGTGGCGCGCTCAGCAATCTGGCGGGGCGGTATGAGCGGCATGCGCGCATGTCCGAATCCGACGGCTGGGAGCAGGACGGCGATCTGCCGCCGTTGCGCACCCATGTCGCGATCGAGACCGCGCGCAGCTTGATCACCTATAACCGCTCGCCCGACCTGCCGTTCGACCGCTCGATCAACCCCTACCGGGGTTGCGAACATGGCTGCGTCTATTGCTTTGCCCGCCCGACCCATGCCTATCTCGGCCTGTCGCCGGGGCTCGATTTCGAAACCCGGCTGGTGGCGCGGCCCAACGCGGCCGAGGTGCTGCGCGCCGAGCTCAGCGCCCGCCGTTACATGGTGGCGCCGATTGCCATCGGCACCAATACCGACCCCTACCAGCCAATCGAGAAAACCCACCGGATCACCCGCGATTGCCTTGCGGTGCTGGCCGAGTTCAACCACCCGGTCGCCATCGTGACCAAGGGCGCCCTGATCGAGCGTGATCTCGACATCCTCGGCCCGATGGCGGCGCGCGGTTTGGCGCGCGTCGGCATCTCGCTCACCACGCTCGATGCCGACCTGTCGCGGCGGATGGAACCGCGCGCGCCCTCGCCGAACCGGCGGCTGGCGATGATCCGCGCGCTGACCGGGGCAGGGGTGCCGGTGCGGCTGATGACCTCGCCGCTGGTGCCCGGCCTCACCGATCACGAGATGGAGGCGCTTTTGGCCGCCGGGGCCGAGGCTGGCGCAGACACAGCCAGCTGGATCATGCTGCGCCTGCCGCGCGAGGTGTCGCAGCTCTGGCAGGAATGGCTGGCCGATCACAGGCCGAACCATGCGGCCAAGGTGATGGCGCGCTTGCGCGAAATGCATGGCGGGCGCGACTACGATCCGCGCTGGGGCCACCGGATGCGGGGCGAGGGGCAATATGCCGAGATGATGGCGCAACGGTTCCGTGCCGCCTGCAAACGCGTCGGGCTGGCGCAGCAGGCGCCAGCCCTCAGATGCGATCTGTTCCTTGTGCCGCCGCAGCCGGGCGATCAGCTCAGCCTGTTCTGAGCCCCACGCACCCTCAATAGGTGTCCACCAGGTCCACCTCTTCGACCGGTTCGCTCGCCATCATCTCATAGGCCAGCTCGTCATGCATGGGCTGGGTCATCAACGCCATGACGTCGTTCAGGTAATACTGGTCGTCACAGACTGGCGGCTGCGCCACGTCCTCGCACTGGCCAAGCAGTTTCAGGGACCCTTCGCGGTCGTCGCTGCCCTCTTCCCCGACCGAGGTCAGCCGCAGGCCAAAGACCTCGCCGTTGAAATCCTCCAGGCTCAGACCATCGGGATGCGACAGGGTAAAGCTGGTGGCGCGAATGTCGTCGCCATGACCGATCCCGCCTTGCCCAATCGAGATGCCCGCATCGAACCCGTTTTCGGTCTCGCCGGTCTCGCCTTCCTGCGCGCCCTCCATGTTGACACCGTTGCCCAGGTTGTTGACCGACCCGGCCGCGAATTGCGAACCGGTCACGTCCGCGCCACTCACGGTCATCCCGTTCAGCAGGCTGTCGTCCGCAATGTTGAAGAACAGGCCGTTGATATCGCCGATCTGCCCGGTGGCATCCGGGTCGTCGCCCTCCAGAACCTCCAGGTCGACCCGGATATCGCCGTTCTCAAGCTGGGTCAGCACCACCTCGGTGTTGACCGGCCCTTCGATCAGGAACGCGCATTCGTCGTCTTCATGGTCCTCTTCATCAAAGCTGTCGTCCTCGCTGCCGCTGTCGCTGACGGTCTTGACCAGTCCGTTCTCGGTATCCGAGTTCACGACCGCGGCAAGACTGTCGAGGTCGATATCCTCGATGCTCAGCGGGCCGTTCTCGGACCACATGGTGAAGTTGGCGGCGCTCACATAACCTTCGGTCGAATCCGGGCTCAGCCCGAACTGGATCCCCGCGTCATAGCTCTCGGCCAGCTGCGCCCCGTTGCTCAGGCTGTCGACCGCGTCCGGATCCATCTGCACATCGGTGACCGGAGCCCACTCGGTGCCCTGGTTCTCGTCCGGCCAGATATGCAGCCCGTTCAGGGTGGCGTCATCGGCGAAGTTGAAGAAGAACCCGTCAAGGTCACCGGCATCGACCCCCGGGTCTTCCGACTTGATGTCGATGAACAATCCGCCATCGAGTTTTTCGACAATCGTCACCAGCAATCTCGGCTCGCAGCCCAACGAGACGGTAATCTGTGCCTTTTCGCCAACGGTCCCGGTCATGGAAATCCCCCTTCAAAGATCAGCGACCGACCCTAGGAGGAGCGCCACAATTTGGACATAAAATTACCGTTTTCCCGGCCAAAACCCCTAAATCAGGGTGCGCGGCGTTTACGACGCGGAAACGGTTTTTCCCGTGGCCCGGCACAGGCGGTGAAATCGGAAACGACTCGGGCAAACCCGCCTCTGGCCGGTCGGGGAATCGCTTTGGCAGGCTGGGCCGGGGGCCCGGTGACCGCCGTACAAAACGGACAATCGGGGTCTTTTGCGGCGTACAAAACGGTCAATTCGTGGGACAAAAGGAAAACCCCGGCGGATGACTCCACCGGGGTTGAATTGCTCTGTTCCAACGGATCGGATCAGCGGTCTTCGATATCCACATAGTCGCGCGCGGTCGAGCCGAGGTAGAGCTGACGCGGGCGGCCGATCTTGTGCTGCGGGTCGGACAACTGTTCTTTCCACTGGCTGATCCAGCCCACGGTTCGAGACACGGCGAAGATGGGCGTGAACATCGAGGTCGGGAAACCCATCGCCTCAAGGATGATGCCCGAGTAGAAGTCCACGTTCGGAAACAGTTTTTTCTCGGCGAAGTAGTCGTCGGCCAGGGCCGCGCGTTCCAGTTCCTTGGCGGTGGCCAGGATCGGGTTGTTCTCCACGCCTAGCAGATCCAGCACCTCGTCGGCGGACTGTTTCATGACGGTCGCGCGCGGATCGAAGTTTTTGTAGACCCGGTGACCAAAGCCCATAAGACGGAACGGATCGTTCTTGTCCTTGGCGCGGGCGATGAACTCGGGAATACGGTCCGGAGTGCCGATTTCCTTAAGCATTTCAAGGCACGCCTGGTTCGCCCCACCATGCGCGGGCCCCCAGAGACAGGCGATCCCGGCAGCGATACAGGCGAACGGATTGGCGCCCGAGGACGAGGCCAGACGCACCGTCGAGGTCGAGGCGTTCTGCTCGTGATCGGCATGCAGCGTAAAGATCCGGTCCATGGCGCGGGCCAGGATCGGGTCCACATGGTAATGCTCGGCCGGCACCGCAAAGCACATTTGCAGGAAGTTGGCCGCGTAGTCCAGATCGTTGCGCGGATACATGAACGGCTGGCCGATCGAGTATTTGTACGCCATCGCCGCGATGGTCGGCATCTTGGCGATCAACCGGTGGCTGGCGATCTCGCGCTGATGCGGATCGGCGATATCGGTCGAGTCGTGGTAGAAGGCCGACATCGCGCCGACCACACCCACCATGGTCGCCATCGGATGCGCGTCCCGGCGGAAGCCCCGGAAGAAATAGTGCATCTGCTCGTGGATCATGGTGTGGCGGGTGATCGTGGTCTCGAACTTCTCCAGATCCTTTGCGGTCGGCAGCTCACCGTAAAGCAGCAGATAGCAGACCTCGAGGTAATGCGACTTGGCCGCCAGCTGGTCGATCGGATAACCGCGATGCAACAGCTCGCCCAGCTCGCCGTCGATATAGGTGATGGTGCTGTCGCAGCTCGCGGTCGAGGTGAAGCCCGGGTCATACGTAAAGACCCCCGCCTGACCGTAAAGCTTTCGGATATCAATGACATCCGGGCCCGTCGAAGGCGAAAGGACTGGCAACTCGTAGGTTTGGCCGTTCAGGCTCAGCGTCGCGGTTTTCTTATCTTCAGTCATTCTTGTCCCTTCCTTATGGCAGGCACGGGGCATGCGGCTCTGGCGCGTGTCCCATGCGGGCGTGTCCGCACGCGCGCGCGCAGACCCGGGTCTTAACCGCGTGAGTTTACCCGATCGTAAAGATCAGGCAGCCTCGGCCGCGTCCTGGATACGGGCCAGACTTTCGTCGCGTCCCAAAACCAGCATCATGTCAAAAACCGAAGGCGTAATCGAACGTCCTGCAAGTGCGGCCCTGAGTGGACCGGCAAGCTTGCCAAACTTGGTTCCCTTGGCCTCGGCAAAAGCGTTCAAAGCTTCTTCCAGACTATCTCGCGTCCAGCTAGCATTTTGCAAGTGCGGCGTCAATTCTCTCAGTATACCGTCGGATACAGACGCCAGCGCAGCGGCGGCTTTCTCATCCGGTTGAATGGGGCGGGATGCCAGAACAAAAGATGCTTTTTCAACAAGTTCGGGAAAAGTGCGGGCCCTGTCCTTGAGGCAATACATCGCACGTTCGAGATCACTGGATTGTGTCGTGCTGAGAGCAGGCAGACCGGCTGCCGCAAGATAGGCTTCCAGCTCTTGCCGCAGCGCAGCATCATCCGAGATCGCGATATGCTGGCCGCACAGATTCTCGAGCTTTTTCAGATCGAACCGGGCAGGAGATTTGCCGATTCCATCCAGATCGAACCACGCGCGCGCCTGCGCATCGGTAAAGAACTCGTCGTCGCCATGGCTCCAGCCCAGTCGCGCCAGATAGTTGCGCATGCCGGCGGCGGGGTAGCCCATGGCCTGGTATTCCTGCGCTCCCAACGCGCCGTGGCGCTTGGACAGTTTCTTGCCGTCAGGTCCGTGGATCAGCGGGATATGGGCCCAGACCGGCACATCCCAGCCCATCGCCTCATAGATCATCATCTGGCGGGCGGCGTTGTTCAGGTGGTCGTCACCCCGGATCACATGGGTCACCCCCATGTCGTGGTCATCGACCACCACCGCCAGCATATAGACCGGCGTCCCGTCCGAGCGCAGCAGGACCATGTCATCGAGCTGGTCGTTGCGGATGGTCACATCGCCCTGCACCTGGTCGCGGATCACAGTTTCCCCGCTCTGCGGCGCCTTGATGCGGATGACATAGGGCGCGTCCGGATGGCTCGACGGATCGGCGTCGCGCCAGGGGCTGCGGAACAGGGTCGAGCGTTTCTCGGCCTGGGCGGCCTCGCGAAAGGCCTGAATTTCTTCCTGTGTGGAAAAACACTTATAGGCCTTGCCCTGGGCCAGCAACTCCCGCGCCACTTCGGCATGCCGGGGCGCGCGTTCGAACTGGCTGATCACCTCGCCATCATGGTCCAGGCCCAGCCAGTTCAGCCCTTGCAGGATGGCGGCCGTGGCCTCGGGCGTGGAGCGCGCCCGGTCGGTATCCTCGATCCTGAGCAGGAATTTTCCGCCACGTCCCCGAGCGTAAAGCCAGTTGAACAGGGCGGTGCGGGCACCGCCGATATGGAGATATCCGGTGGGCGAGGGGGCAAAACGGGTAACGACCTGTTCCGGCATAAGTTCAATTTACCTTTTGGTAACCATGGGGGGCTAGCGTTTGACGCCTGTCTAACGAGCCGGGCGATCAGGAGCAAGCATGCGCGTTCTGGCCAGGATCGAACGCGGCCTGCTGGAGCAGAGGGGGCACTTGTTTCCCTGGGTTCCGGTCTTTCTGGGCATCGGGATCGGTTTCTACTTTCTGCCACGGCAGGAGCCGGGCACAGGGGGCGTCGCATTCGTCGCCTGTGTCGCGCTGGTTCTGGCGGTCCTGGCCCGGCGGGTGTCCGCCGCGTGGTCGCCGCTGCTCTGGGCGCTGGTTCTGGTCAACTCCGGGTTCCTGCTGGCGGCGGGTCGGGCGCATTATGTCTCGGCCCCGGTGCTCGACTGGCGATATTACGGCCCGGTCGAGGGGCGCGTCATTGCGCTGGACCGCTCTGCTTCGGACCGGTTGCGGGTGACATTGGACCGGGTCCGGATGGACAGGATCGCGGCGGACGAAGTGCCGGACCAGGTCCGGATATCCCTGTCCGACGATACCGCGCAATTGCCTCCGGGCGGGCGTGTCATGACAATGGCGCATCTTGCGCCGCCGCAAGGCCCGGTGGAGCCCGGCGGCTTTGATTTCCGGCGCCACGCCTGGTTTCAGAGGCTGGGGGCGATCGGGTACACGCGAACGCCCATGTTGGTCGCGGCCCCTGCGGATACCAGCGCATTCCGGCTGCGCCTGCTGGCTGTCCGAACGGCGGCCTCGGACAGGATCCGCGAGCAACTGCCGGGCGATGTCGGCGGGTTTGCCGCCGCCGTGACCACGGGTGACCGCAGCGGTGTCAGCCAATCTGCCCTGATGGCGCTTCGGGCAAGCAATCTGGCGCATCTGCTGGCGATCTCGGGATTGCACATGGGGCTTCTCGCGGGGTTCGTGTTTGCCGCATTGCGGGTTGGCCTGTCGTTGATCCCATCGCTCGCGTTGCGCCTGCCGGTGCGGAAGCTTGCGGCCATTGGCGCTTTGCTGGTCGCGGCGGGGTATCTGGCGCTGTCGGGGGGCAACGTGGCGACGCAAAGGGCTTTTGTCATGGTCGCGGTCATGCTGGGGGCGGTGCTGGTCGACCGACGGGCCTTGTCGCTGCGTGCGGTGGCAGCCGCGGCCACCGGTGTGCTGCTGCTGCGCCCCGAGGCGCTGCTTGGTCCGGGGTTCCAGATGAGTTTCGCCGCGACCGTGGCGCTGGTCGCGGTCTTTGGCTGGATCCGGGACGCAGAGATCAGCCTGGGACCGCGGTGGCTGCATCCGGTGGCGGGGCTAGTGGTGTCTTCGGCAGTGGCCGGATTGGCCACGGCACCGGTCGCAGCCGCGCATTTCAACACCATTGCCCATTACGGGCTGCTGGCAAACCTGGTGTCGGTCCCGCTGATGGGGGTGCTGATCATTCCGGCAGCGGTTCTGGCGCTGGTGTTGGCTCCGATCTCGCTTGATTGGATCGGGTTGGATCTTATGGGGCTGGGGCTCACCTGGATCCTTGAGGTGGCGCATTGGACCGCCGGTATCGAAGGTGCTCAGGGTTTTGTGGCGCGTCCCGGGGCAGAGGTGCTGCCGCTGCTGGCGCTTGGCTGGCTGTGGATTGTCTTGTGGCGCGGGCGGTTACGGTTGGTTGGTGTTCCGGTCATTGCTGCGTCGCTGGTGATGTGGTCCCTGGCAGAGCGGCCGGAGATTCTGGTGGCCGACACCGGCGGGCTGGTCGGGATCATGACGCCAGAGGGGCGCGCGCTGAGCAAACCGCGGGGCTCGGGATTCATCGCCGGAGTCTGGCTGGAGAATGATGGCGACGGTGCCGATCAGCCGACTGCCGCCGCGCGGTGGCCGGGCGAGGGCAGCATCAAACGGATACGGAGCGGGGCGGTCGAAATTGTGCATGTGACCGGCAAGCGCGGGGCGCAGCAACTCTCCGGGTGTACCAAGACGGAGATCGTCATTTCCTCCGTACCACTGGACCTGAACGGTCCGTGCATGGTGTTTGATCCCGCCAGCCTTTCGCGCACGGGGGCTGTCAGCCTGACACAGGATGGCAAGCTGTCCGCCATCGCAGGGCAGGAGCGCCGACTGTGGTCGCCGACAGCGCAGCGGGATCAGTAGGTCCGGATCAACCCGACAAGACGACCCTGAACGCTCACCTTGTCCTCGGGGAACACACGGGTTTCGTAGGCCGGATTGGCCGCCTCAAGCGCGATGGAGCCACCGCGACGGAAGAACCGTTTCAGCGTCGCTTCCTGACCTTCGACAAGGGCCACGACGATATCGCCATTGTCAGCCACCGAAGTTTCGCGGATCACCACGACATCGCCATCGTTGATACCGGCCTCGATCATCGAGTCGCCCTTGACCTCGAGCGCATAATGCTCGCCTCGGCCGATCATGCTGCCGGGTACCGCAACCTGGTGCGAGACGTGGCTGATCGCCTCGATCGGAACGCCAGCGGCAATGCGGCCCATAACGGGAAGCTCGACGACGTGGATACCGACCGGCTCGGCGTTTGCCGGGCGTGAATTGGGCCGGTCTCCGTCGATCACCCGAGGGGTAAAACCTGTCGTCGGCTCGCCGCCCAGGCTTTCAGGAAGTTTCACGATTTCAATTGCCCGGGCCCGGTGGGCCAGTCTGCGGATGAAACCCCGCTCTTCCAGTGCGGTGATCAACCGGTGGATGCCGGATTTGGAGCGCAGATCCAGCGCCAGTTTCATCTCGTCGAAACTGGGCGGAACACCGTCCGCCTGCATCCGCTTGTGAATGAATTCCAGCAAATCCAGTTGCTTCTTGGTCAGCATGGCCCGCACCCCTTTACCCGTGTGTTTACATTTGTTCTACGCATGTTCCTGTTTTGTGTCAACAAGCGTGTCAGCAACCTACAACGGCAAGTAGAGTATCTGGGTACCTTCGGCCAAGGCCGGGTCATCGGGCGGGCGCATCAAGAGGGCGTTTGCTTGCGCCAGGATCGACAGGAGCGAGCTGTCCTGATCGCCGAATGCGATGATCTGGCCATTTTCGACCGTGGCCCGCATGTAATGCTCGCGGGGGCCGTTGGCGGATAACGGGGCCGCCAGCGTTGCCCGGTGGAAGTTCACTTGCGGGTTCAGACCCAGAAGCTTCTGCAACATGGGCAACACGAAGATATGTCCGCAAACCATTGCAGAAACAGGGTTTCCAGGCAGGCCAACCATTGCCGTGCCGTTCAGGCGACCAGCCATCAGGGGCTTGCCCGGCCGCATGCGTACCTTGTAAAAGGCGCGCTCCATCCCAAGCCCAGAGGTGACATCGCCGACCAGGTCGTGGTCGCCGACCGAGGCGCCACCGACGGTGACGACCAGATCCGCGCCTGACGCGAGATCCAGGGCGGTGGCGAGCGATCCGCGGGTATCGCGTGCGATCGGCAACAAACGCACATGCGCGCCCGCCTCCTCAAACATCGCTTTCAGACCGAAGGTATTCGATGCGATGATCTGGTCGGGTCCTGGCTCTTCTCCGGGCATGACCAGTTCATCGCCTGTCGAAATCAAGGCAACAACCGGCTTGCGGCGCACCGGTACCACCGGTGTGTTCATGGCAGCAAGCAGCGCGATGTCTTCGGGTCGCAGTATCCGCGGGGACGAGATGATCTGACCAACCCGGAAATCGGCACCTGCGGGGCGAATGTTTGATTTGTCTCCGGGGTGGTTCCGAATGGTGATCAGGTCGCCCTTTCGCTCCACATCTTCCTGAATGACAACAAAATCCGCGCCGTCGGGAACAGGTGCGCCGGTAAAGATGCGCACGGCCTGTCCGGCGCCTACTTGACCGCCATAGCGATGGCCGGCGGCGGCTTCTCCGATCACCTTGAGCATCGCGTGGCGTTCAACCTCGGCGGATTTCAAGGCATAACCGTCCATCGACGAGGCGGCAAAAGGCGGCTGATCCCGGGTTGCGGCCACATCGGCCGCCAACACGCGCCGGGCCGCCTGGGCCAATGGCACCTGTTCGGTGTCAACCGGGGTGACCAGATCCAGCAGCAGTTTGCGCGCTTCTTCGACGGTGATCATGTCGCCTCATAACGTCCTGATTTTCCGCCATCTTTAAGGGCAACGTGGATCCCGCCGATCTGCATCGCCTTGTCGACGGCCTTGACCATGTCATAGACCGTCAGCGCGGCGGTGGACACGGCTGTCAGCGCCTCCATCTCGACCCCGGTCTGGCCGGTGGTCTTGACCGTTGCTTCGATCTGAACACCGGGAAGGTTCGGGTCGAGCGTCAGTTCGACTGCAACCTTGGTGATCGGAAGCGGATGGCAGAGCGGGATCAGGTCGGGGGTTTTCTTGGCCCCCATGATGCCGGCGAGACGCGCCACGCCCAGGACGTCGCCCTTCTTGGCGCGGCCCTCGGAGATCAGATCAAATGTCGCCTGCGCCATCACGACATGCCCGCGCGCAACCGCAACCCGGTCCGTCACCGCCTTGTCGGAGACATCGACCATATGCGCGTCGCCCTTGGCGTCGAAATGGGTAAGCGCCATCACATCGCTCCGGGCATCAGCGGGTTGGCAAGCAGGTCGCGGGTGGCTTGCGCCACATCGTCCTGCAGCATCAGGCTTTCGCCGATCAGGAAACACCGCGCGCCATAGCGGGCCATGTCCGCCAGATCGGCCGAGGTGTTCAACCCGCTTTCGCACACGATGATCCGGTCCGGAGGCACAAGCTTTGACAGCCGCCGGGTGGTGTCGAGCGAGGTCTCAAAGGTTTTGAGGTTACGGTTGTTGATGCCGATGAGCGGGCTTTTCAGAAGTTGTGCCCGGTCCAGTTCGGCCTCGTCATGCACTTCGATCAGAACATCCATGCCCCAGTCCATGGCGGTCTGTTCCAGCTCTTCTGCCTGCGCGTCCTCGACCGAGGCCATGATGATCAGGATGCAATCCGCCCCAAGCGCGCGCGCCTCGACAACCTGATAGGGGTCGTACATGAAGTCCTTGCGCAAGGCCGGAAGGGTGCAGGCCGCGCGGGCCGCAGACAGGTATTCCTTGGCCCCCTGAAAGCTGGGGGTATCGGTGAGCACCGACAAGCACGTCGCGCCGCCTTCGGCATAGGCTGCTGCCAGAGCGGGTGGATCGAAATCCGGGCGGATCAGGCCTTTTGACGGGCTGGCCTTCTTGATCTCGGCAATCAGGCCATAACCGTCGCGTGTCGCCTGGATCAGTGCGTCGGCAAAGCCGCGTGTCGGTTCGGCCTCGCGCGCATCGGCCTCAAGCGTCGACAGCGGTACGCGGGCCTTGTCGGCGGCGACCTCTTCCAGTTTGTAGGCTTTGATCTTGTCCAGAACAGTCTCGGTCATGCGGGTTCCTGTGTAATGCGGGCAAGCGCCTCGACCTTGGCACGGGCCTTGCCGCTGTCGATGCTTTCGGCGGCCATGGCGACACCTTCGCGCAGGTCGGCGGCGGTGTCAGCCACCACCAGCGCGGCGGCCGCGTTAAGCAGCACCGCGTCGCGATAGGCCGACGGCGCGCCGTCCAGCAGGGCCCGGAATGCGGTTGCGTTTTCTTCGGGTGTGCCGCCGATGATCGCCTCGAACGGATGCACCGGCAGGCCGGCGTCTTCGGGATGCAATTCGACATCCTTGACCGTTCCGTCCTCCAGCGCGGCGACCCAGGTGACGCCGGTGATCGTCATCTCGTCGGTGCCGTCCGAACCATGGACCAGCCAAGCACGATCAGATCCCAGCAGGCCCAGCGTCTCGGCCATGGGCCGGATCAGCGATCGGGTGAACGCCCCGGTCAGTTGCCGTTTGACCCCGGCGGGATTGGTGAGCGGCCCCAGGATGTTAAATATGGTGCGGGTTCCCAGCTCGGTCCGGGTCGGCATCACATGCGCGGTCGCGGGATGATGCATGGGCGCCATCATGAAGCCGATGCCAGCCTCTTTCAGTGCCTTTTCAACGATTTTTGGGCCGACCATCACGTTGATTCCCATCTGCGATTGCAGATCGGCCGTACCGGATTTCGAGCTGAGGTTGCGGTTGCCGTGCTTCGCCACGACAACCCCCGCGCCAGCGGTCACAAAAGCGGTCGCAGTCGAGATGTTGAGCGTGTTCTTGCCGTCACCGCCGGTGCCCACGATATCCATCGCGCCCTCGGGTGCGCGAACCGCGTTGCATTTGGCCCGCATCACGGCGGCGGCGGCTGCAAATTCGTCGACGGTTTCACCGCGCGTGCGCAGCGCCATCAACAGACCGCCGATCTGGCTGGGCGTCGCTTCGCCTTCGAAAAGGATGGTAAAGGCCGCTTCGGCCTCGGCCCGGGTCAGGGGGCGATCGGCTGCGGCACCGATCAACGGTTTCAGCGCGTCGCTCATGCCGCAACCTTCATCGTATCAAGGAAATTCTTCAGCAGGGCGTGCCCGTGTTCCGAGGCGATGGATTCCGGGTGGAACTGAACGCCGTGGATCGGCAGGCTTTTGTGTTGCAGGCCCATGATCGTGCCGTCTTCCAGCTCGGCTGTGATTTCCAGGCACTCGGGCAGGCTCTCGCGGTCCACGACCAAGGAGTGATACCGTGTTGCCTCAAAAGGCGAGGGAAGACCGGCGAACAGGCCCTTGCCGGTGTGATGCATCTTGCCCATCTTGCCATGCACGATCTCGTGGCAGCGCACCACGTTGCCGCCAAAGGCCTGACCGATGGTCTGGTGACCAAGGCAAACACCCATCAACGGCGTGCGCGTTTCAGCGGCAGCTTCGGTCAGGGCAAGGCAAATTCCGGCCTGATCGGGGTCGCAGGGGCCCGGGCTCAGCAGGATACCGGCGGGCCGCATGGCCATCGCTTCCTGCACGTTCAGGGCGTCATTGCGACGCACCTCGATCTCGGCGCCAAGTTCGCCCAGGTAATGCACGAGGTTGTATGTGAAACTGTCGTAGTTGTCGATCAAGAGCAGCATCTTGAGCCTTTTCCTGTCGGGCATTAGGGGCTGGTGGCGCAGGGCCCAGCCAAGCTATAGTGGTCGCGCCCCTACATGTTCAGGCTTGCGCGGCAGCGTCAAGGGCAGACGGGAGCAACAGGCAAAAAGTAGAAACAAGACCAATCAAAGAGGCTTGAGGAGATGGGCGGATATTTCGGAGGTATCCTTACGGGCGCTATCCTGGTGGCAATCGCGGGGGCGTGGCTGTCACTTGCTACGCCTCTGCCGAAACGACCCGATGTAGCAAGCGATGCCCCGTCCTCGCAGGGCGGTGCGGCGCAGCCCGAGACCGGACAAATCGCAGCCCCCGGGCGCGATGCGGACCTGGTGGAACTGGCACCCCGCCAGCCGGATGCCAAGGATGGCGGTGAAACGCTGACGGCCTTGTCCGGGACCGATACGCAACCGCCTGAGAAACCCGTTGTTGGCGCGGCCTCTGATGCGATCACGGAACCGGCCGAGACGGCCAGTGCGGATGTCTCGGTTGACGGCGTCGAACCGGTTGCTCCGGCACCGCTGGCCGAAGCGCCGCTTGCACCGCAAGACAGCACCGAGCCCACGATCAACACCGCCGCTCCGGCACAACCGGCATTGTCGACCACATCCGTACCCGATCAGGCCACCGCACCCAGCGTGCCAGATGTTTCGCCGGAAGTTGCCACCAGCACCGATGCACAACCTTCCAAGGACGAAGTCGCCACCACGACCGCGCCGGACAGGGATGTTGTTCCAACGCCCGATACCCAGGCCGCAGAGGCGCCGGAAACGGAAGAGGAGGAGGCTCCGCGTATCGCCGCGCTGCCGCAGATCGGTTCCGAGGCAGAGGCCGCGGCACCCCGCGTCGGCACGCCAGTCATTCCCCTCACCGAGCGTGACAAGGCAGAGACGGCCGGCGATGCGCCGGACACACGGCCCATCAACTTGTTCGCGGCAGAGTTCGACAACCCCGAAGACAAGCCATTGCTGTCGATCGTCCTGATTGACGACGAAGACGGGTTGGGCGGCGAGGCGCTTCGGGAATTCCCCTATCCGCTGAGTTACGCGCTCGACCCGAACGATCCCGATGCCGCCGAGAAGATGGCGCGCTATCGGTCTGCTGGCGCCGAGGTTCTGATCATCGCCGATCTGGCCCCAGCCTCCACCGCGCAGGATGCCGAGGTGTCGATGTCCGTCTGGCTGGACAAGCTGCCCGAGACTGTGGGCATTCTGGAGGGGACCGAGGCCGGGATCCAGGGTAACCGGGCACTCTCGGATCAAGTCACCGCGATTGCGGCAGGCACCGGGCGCGGGTTGCTGACACAGGACAACGGGCTGAACACGGTCTACAAGCTGGCGGCCCGTGACGGAATACCGGCAGCTGTTGTGTTCCGGGATTTCGACGGTGCCGGACAATCGCCCACGGTGATGCGCCGGTTCCTCGATCAGGCCGCGTTCCGCGCCGGTCAGGAAGGGGCAGTCGTCATGTTGGGCCGGGTCCGGCCGGACACGATTTCGGCGCTGCTGCTCTGGGGCTTGCAGGACCGTGCCGGTCGGGTCGCCTTGGCGCCGATATCGGCGGTCATGACCCGTGGCACGCCATAGCGTATCGCGCCGGCACGGCGCGATGTCTCCGGCGGGAGTATTTTTTGAAAAGATGAAGAATCAGCCGCAGTCCGAGACGGATATACAGATCACCTTGGTCCCTTCGGACAGGTCGAGCGGTGCGGTGCGCTGGAGGATCATCTGGCCGGCTTCCAGATGTCGACCTTGGCAGGTGGCAGAGCCCGTCAGAACATAGACTGCGACTTCGGTGGGACCGGTCGACAGGCTTTGGGCGCCCGCGAAAATCTCGACCGTGCCGTTTACCTGGCGCGGGTCGTAGATCAGGTTCAGATCGCGGATGGGCCCATGGGGCAGTACACCGGTGACCGGGTCGTCGCCCGAGAATCGTAACGGCTCACCCAAGAGCGCATGCCGCACCTGCTGGCCGAAATGCAGCTCCATCCCGGCGCCTTCGATCACCGTCAAAATACGCTCAAGCCCGGAAAACACCGAGAAGGGGCCTTCGCTAGCCACATCAGCCAGGCTAAGCCGCCAGGTCGGCGGACTGCCCGCGATCTCGCGCGTCACGCCACCGCCATTCTTCCAGGGAACAGGCGGGAGTGTGAGCGGATCGAGAACGGTCATCAGCGGTTGCCGTTGCCAGTGAAACGCGCCGCATCCGCCGCCGCCCGCCGGATGGCGTTCGATTTGTGCACGGTCTCCATGAATTCTGCTTCGGGATCGCTGTCATAGACCACGCCGCCACCGGCTTGGATATAGAGCTTGCGGTCCTTGACGATGGCGGTGCGCAGCGCGATGCACATGTCCATGTCGCCACCGGCGCTGAAATAGCCGACACCGCCGCCATAGATGCCGCGTTTCTCGGGCTCCAGTTCGTCGATGATCTGCATCGCGCGCACCTTGGGCGCACCGCTGACCGTTCCGGCAGGCATCCCGGCAAAAAAGGCATCTAACGCGTCCTTGTCCGGGGCCAGTTCGCCCACGACATTCGACACGATATGCATCACATGTGAGTAACGCTCGATGATGAATTTCTCGGTCGGGCGCACGGTGCCGACTTTGCTCACTCGCCCGGCATCGTTGCGGCCAAGGTCGAGCAGCATCAGGTGTTCGGCCAGTTCTTTCTTGTCGGCCAGAAGATCCGCTTCGAGCGCGCGATCCTCCTCGGGCGTGGCCCCGCGCGGGCGGGTTCCGGCGATCGGGCGAATGGTCACCTCTTGCCCGAATACACGCACCAGGATTTCCGGGCTTGCACCCACCACCTGGAAGCCGCCGAAATTGAAATAGAACATGAAGGGCGAGGGGTTCGTGCGCCGGAGCGAGCGGTAGAGCGCAAAGGGTGGCAAGGGAAACTCTTGCGTCCAGCGCTGCGCGGGCACGACCTGGAAGATATCGCCCGCGCGGATGTACTCCTTGGCCTTCTCCACCGCGGCCTTGTAGCCGTCTTTGGTAAAGTTCGACACCGGCGGCGCCACTTCATAGGCTTCGCCCAGGTCTCGGCTCTCGCCGGGCATGGCACGTTCGAGGTCGCGCACCGCGTCCATTACCCGCTCGGCCGCCTGGGCATAGGCTGCGCGCGCCGTCTGGCCTTCGCTGACCCAGGCCGGAGAAACGACCGTGACCTCTCCCTTGACGCCGTCAAGCACGGCAACGACCGAAGGCCGCATCATCAGCGCATCCGGCAGGCCCAGAGGATCGGGGTTAACGTCGGGCAGGTGCTCGACCAGCCGGACCATGTCATAACCAAGATAGCCGAAGAGCCCGGCCGAGGCCTGCGGCATGTCCTCGGGCAACGAAATGCGGCTTTCTGCCAATAGCGCCCGCAGATTGGACAGCGGATTACCGTCCTGCGCGACAAAGGCGTCGGGATCGAACCGGGCCGACCGGTTGAGCGAGGAGGTTTCGCCATGGCAGCGCCAGATCAGGTCCGGCTTCATCCCGATGATCGAATAGCGCCCGCGCACCTCGCCGCCGGTCACGGATTCGAGCATGAAGGCGTCCTTCTGCGCGCCCGTCAGCTTGAGCATCAGGGACACGGGCGTGTCGAGGTCGGCTGCCAGCCGGGTGTGAACCACCTGGTTTTCACCGGCCTCGTAGGCCCGGGCAAAGGTTTCGAAGTCGGGGGTAAGCGCCATGTTGCGGCCCCTTACTGGAAGCTGGTCTGCACCGCAGTCAGAGCCCGCTGGTCCAGCGTCGGCTGGGCACGGGTCTGGGCGTCACGGACATAAAGGTCGAAGATGTTCTGGGCGAGGGCCTGGCTGACCTGGGCGCTTAGCGCCTGTTTCATCTGTGCAAGTTCATCGGTTTCCGCAGGCGGCAAGATCTCGTCCAGCCGCACGATAAAGGCCGCGTCTGTTCCGTTGATCACCTTCAGGTCACCCGGTTGCATGGCAAAGACCTGCTCCATGAAGTCAGCCGGCGTGCCGTCGATAAACGCCGTGCGGGTCAGGCCATTTTCAACCCGATAGGGCAGGCCGGTCGCGGTGAAATCGCCGTCTTTCGCCAGCCCGGTCACGACGCTGGCGGCCTTGTCGGCAAGGGCCTTGGCCGTTTCCTCGGCGATCCAGGCCGCAGCGACACGATCGCCCGCGTTTTCCAGCGGTTCCGGACGCGGCGCCAGTTCCTCGTCCAGGCGCAGGGCAAAGACCGATCCGTCTTCAAGAAAACGGATTTCGGGGAAATCGCCTTCGGTCACTTCGGTCGCGGCATCGCGGAAGCCGGAATAGGCGGCGACCCCTTCGGAACTGTCATCGGTCCAGTCGACCTGGGCCAGTTCCATCGCGGTTTCCTGTGCCAGTTCCTCAAGTGTCGCGCCGCCCGCGAGCATGTCGCTCAGCGCTTCGGCCTGTGCCTCGATCTGGCGGCGTGCCTGTTCACCGGCCAGTTCGTCGCGCAATTCGGCTTCGACGCTCTCGAAACTGGTCAGACGCTCGTCCAGAGTGCCATTCACCCGGAAGAGTGCGGGCCCGAGGTCCGAGGGAAGCGGGCCTACCACCTCGCCGACACCGGCGGCAAAGACCGCCTCGGCGGCGGAACCGAGATCATCGGCCGTCATGTCGCCCAGATCAATGTCGGACAATTGCAGCCCTCGGTCCTGCACCAGTTGCTCGAACGTGGCGGAGCCGACCTCGAGCTGTGCTTTTGCACTGGCGGCTGCGTCGTCATCGGCAAACACCAGGCGTTCGACAAGGCGGCGCTCGGGCTGATGATATTCGCTTTCGCGGCTTTCATAGAGTTGCCGAACCGCGCTGTCCTCAAGCGCCACGCTGTCCAGCAGCATTTCCGGCGACAGGATGGCATAGGTGATCCGTTTCGTCTGCGGCAGCATGAACCGGTCGGTATTTTCAGAGTAATAGGCCGCGACCTGCGCGTCAGTGGGTTCCGCCACCGGTTCGTCCAGCGAAGCCGGGGCAACTGTTGCCATGGTAAAGCTGCGGCGGGCGCCGACGAACTGCGCAAGCGTCTCGGCAAAGGTATCGGGCATGGAAAGCCCGCCCATGATCGCGCCCTGTACCAGCGTGCGCGCCGATTCCCGGCGCAGGTCGGCCTCGAATTCGGCCTCGCTCAGCCCTGCGTTATCCAACGCATAGCGATAGCCCTCGGGGTCGAACTTGCCATCGACGCCCTGAAAAGCCGGAATCTGGACGATCTCCTTGCTCAGGTTCTCGTCTCCGATCGACACGCCAAGGCCCGCGACCTCGTTATCCAGGGCGGCAATCGCCACCAAACGAGCCAAAACGTTTTGGTCAATGCCCAGATCGCGCACCTGGCTCATTTGTAGGGGTTGGCCAGTCTGTGCCTCGACGGCGCGAATCTCGCGTTGCAGCTCGCGGGCATAATCATCGACGCTGATCGTCTCGTCTCCCACCGTGGCCACGGTGCGGATCGTCCCGCTCAGGTTCACGGCGCCGAACCCCGCAAGGCCAGCCATCAGCAGACCCATGAGAATCCAGACGAAGGTTTTCGATAAGCTTTTGACGCGTGCGGCCATGTCGCCCCCTTGCTGCGGCTTGATCTGGCTTTTCTGCCATGCCTCTTTGATTGCCGCCCTGAATACGCCGGGCAGCACCGGTGGGCAAGGTCAGATACGGACGGTGGAAAGCCGGTCGAACAACTGCCCGATTCCAGCCCGGTCGAGATTGGCGAAGGCGATGCGCAACTGCCGCGCCCCGGCCGGGTCTCCTTCGGGCATGAACATCGTTCCGGGAAGCAGCAGAACACCGGCCTCGCTCACCAGACGTTTGGCCAATTCGTCCGAGGAGATGTCGAACGGATGTTCGACATAGGCGAAATAGGCCCCGAGCCCGAGCAGTTTCCAGCCCTTCGCTTCGAGCGCCGGCATGCCGTCCTCGATCGCGGCGCGGCGGTCGAGGATTTCGTCCCGTTCACCGGCAACCCATTGGCCAAGGTTCTGCATACCCCACAGCGCGGCATGCTGGCCGATCTGGCCGGGGCAGATGGCGACTGTGTCGAGGAATTTCTCGATCTCGGCCAACAGGTCGGGGTGGCTTGCCAGCGCGCCGACCCGGTGCCCGGTCAACCGATAGGCCTTGGAGAAGGAATAGAGATGTACCAGCGTCTGGTCCCAGTCAGGCCGGGTGAACAGATCATGCGGCGCGCCTGACCGGCTGTCGAAATCGCGATAGGTCTCGTCGACCATCAGCCTCAGACCGTGTTCGACGGCCAGATCGTAAAATGCACCGACCAGATCGGCCGGGTATTCCACGCCGCCGGGGTTGTTCGGTGTCACCAGTGCGATGGCGCGGGTGCGCGGCGTGATCAGGGCGCGGGCAGCGTCCACATCGGGCAAAAGACCGGGTCCGGTGGCCAGCGGCACCGCCCTGACGCCTGCCATGTCGAGCCACATTTTATGATTGAAATACCATGGCGTGGGAAGCATGACCTCATCCCCTTCGCCGGTAATCGCCGAGATGGCGGCGGCAAAGGCCTGGTTACAGCCCGAGGTGATTGCCACCTGTTCCGGCCTGACAGTGCCGCCATAGTGGCGGCTGATCTGGTCGGCCAGTTCGGCGCGCAGATCGGGGTTGCCCAGCACCGGGCCATAAAGATGCGCGCTGTCCTCGGTCAGGGCGAAATCGGCCATCGCTTGGCGCAGCGCCTGCGGCGGTGGGTCGACGGGGGCCGCCTGGCTGACATTGATCAAGGGGCGGTCAGCGGGAAAGACCACCCCATCCAGCCAGCGCCGCGCCTCCATCACCGGTGGAGCAAAGGTGGTCGCGGTGCGGGGCAGGGTCATCGGGCGTGCTCTGTTTTTGATCTGAACGAGGAAACGCGCCCCGCAGGGCGCGTGTTTACTTGGCAGGGATCAATCCGTGCCGCGATAGGGTTCGACATATTGCAATGCCATGTCCCAAGGGAAAAAGATCCAGGTGTCCTGGCTGACCTCGGTGATAAAGGTATCGACCATCGGTCGCCCCTTGGGCTTGGCGTAGACAGTGGCAAAATGCGCCTTGGGATACATCTCGCGCACCAGTTCCAGCGTCTTGCCGCTGTCGACCAGATCGTCGATGACCAGTATCCCGGTGCCATCGCCCATCAGACTCGCATCGGGTGCCTTCAGCACCTGTGCCTGTCCCTGAGACTGATGGTGATAGGATTTCACGCTGATCGTGTCGACGGTGCGAATGTCCAGCTCGCGGCTGACGATCATGGCGGGGGCCATGCCGCCGCGGGTGATTGCCACCACGGCGCGCCATGCGCCTTCGTCGGGCCCCTGACCATCCAGCCGCCAGGCCAACGCCCGGCTGTCGCGGTGGATCTGGTCCCAGCTGATGTGAAAGCCCTTTTCGTGCGGCAGCCGATGCGGGTCCTTGGTGCTCATCTCGATTATCCCTTGTCGATATCGGGGGCGTCGACCGCTTTCATCCCGACGATATGATAGCCGCTGTCGACATGCAGGTTCTCGCCCGTGACACCCGAGCTGAGGTCGCTCAGCAGGTAGAGGGCCGATTTGCCCACATCTTCGATGGTCACGTTGCGGCGGAGCGGCGAGTTGTACTCGTTCCACTTCATGATGTAGCGGAAATCGCCGATGCCGCTGGCGGCCAGCGTCTTGATCGGGCCGGCACTGATGGCGTTTACGCGGATACCGTCCTTGCCCAGATCTTCGGCGAGGTATTTGACCGATGCTTCCAGCGCCGCCTTGGCGACCCCCATCACATTGTAATGAGGCATGACCTGTTCGGCACCGTAATAGGTGAGGGTGACGGCGCTGCCACCGTCGGTCATCAGTTTCTCGGCACGTTTCATCACGGCGGTGAAGGAAAAGACCGAGATGTCCATGGTCAGTTTGAAGTTCGCCCGGCTGGTATCGACGTAGCGGCCGCGCAATTCGTTCTTGTCGGAAAAGCCGATGGCATGCACGACAAAGTCGAGTTTGCCCCATTTTTCGTCCAGAGCCTCGAACAACGCATCTATGGATGCCTCGTCCCCCACATCGCAGGGCAGAACGATTTCGCTGCCCAACTGAGCCGCCAAAGGATCGACCCGTTTCTTCAATGCGTCTCCCTGATAGGAAAAGGCAAGTTCGGCCCCCGCGTCGGACAGTGCCTTGGCGATCCCCCATGCGATGGATTTATCGTTGGCCAGCCCCATGATGAGGCCGCGTTTGCCCGCCATCAACTGATTTGACATCTTCGGTTCTCCGCCTGTCTTCGCGTCATGAGAAAGTGGTGTATGCGATTGGACATATCGCTTCAAGGGCGCGCGCTCTTGCTGAGAGGGACAAGAGCGCATAGGGTTCGAATTAACTTGTTCAGGGGGATGGACATGAGCGACCGAACTGGCATTTTTGCCGGCGATGACCCATTTGCCATTGCGCGAAGCTGGTTGGCAGAGGCCGAGACCACCGAAATCAATGACCCCAATGCAATCGCGTTGGCGACGGTGAACGCTGACGGCCTGCCGAATGTCCGGATGGTTCTGCTCAAGGACATCGAAGCGGACGCTTTTGTGTTTTACACAAATTACGAAAGCGCAAAGGCCCAGGAACTGGATGCGGCCGGCAAGGCTGCGTTTGTGATGCATTGGAAATCGCTTCGCCGACAAATCCGCGTGCGTGGACTGATCAGCCGCGAAGAGGGGGCGCAGGCGGATGCCTATTATGCATCCCGGTCGCTCAAGAGCCGGTTGGGTGCCTGGGCTTCAAAGCAGTCGCGGCCGCTTTCCAGTCGTGCCTCGCTGATGGCCGAGGTCGCAAAGGTCACCGCAGCCAAGGGAACAAATCCGCCGCGCCCGCCGTTCTGGGGCGGGTTCCGTCTGCGACCCGTCGAAATCGAGTTCTGGGCGGACGGGGCGTTCAGGCTGCACGACCGCTTTGTTTGGCGCTGCAAGAAACCCGGCGATAGCTGGGAAATTCAGCGACTAAATCCTTGATATTCGCGTGACGTGAAATGCAATCATCTGAAAAAAAAGAACTTTTTTCACTTGAAAACCAGGGTGAAAATCCTGCACATCAGAGGTCTGAAAACGCATCCAACGACAATGGAAATGAAGTGGCCGAAGATCTGAGCAGTGTCTATCAAGTACGGGGTCGGGTAAAATGGTTCGACCCTGCCAAAGGCTACGGGTTCGTGGTCTCTGATGCGGGGGGGCCAGACATACTTCTGCATGTCAATGTTCTGCGTAATTTCGGCCAGAGCTCGGTTGCGGATGGCGCGCTGATCGAGATTTCCACCCACCGTACGGAACGGGGTGTTCAGGCCGTCGAGGTCATCTCCATCGTTCCGCCGGAACGTCCCGAGAATCCCGTGCTTTCTGATTTTGCGGAACTCGACCAGGACGCCATCCGCATGGCGCCGATGGAGCCTGCACGCGTCAAGTGGTTCGACAAGGGCAAGGGTTTTGGCTTCGCCAATGTCTTTGGGCGCAGCGAAGATGTCTTTTTGCATATCGAAGTGTTGCGCCAATCCGGCTTGTCCGACCTGCAACCGGGTGAGGCTCTGGCCATGCGGGTTATTGATGGGAAACGCGGCCGCATGGCGGCCGAGGTACTGGCATGGGAATCGGCCATCAAGGACTGAGGCATCAACATGTTGCGGGCGGCACTCCTTCTTCTTGCATTACTTCTGAGCGCGCCGGCGTTGGCGCTCGAAGCCTGCCGTGACGACGTTGTTTTCATCAAGAGCGAAAGCGCCGAGTTGCGCTTTGCTGTCGAACTGGCCGCGACCCCGCAAGACCGGTCACGCGGGTTGATGTTTCGCGAACACCTGCCCAGAAGTGCCGGAATGCTCTTTGTATTCGAGCGTCCTCAACGGGTGGCGTTCTGGATGAAGAACACTCTTATCCCGCTCGACATGATCTTTGTCGATCAGTTTGGGGAAGTTACCCGTGTTCATTCCAATGCTGTGCCGCATGACGAAACCGCGATTCCCGGAGGCGATGATGTGTTCGCCGTACTCGAAATAAATGGTGGCCTTGCGACAAGTTATGGAATCTCGGCTGGAAGCAAACTGCGTCATCCGGTTTTTTTGCAAGGTTCCGCAGTTTGGCCGTGTTAGGCCTTTTCAAATCAGCGACATATCGCTAGGAAGGCGCACGGTCCGGGGCGTGGCGCAGTCTGGTAGCGCACCTGTTTTGGGTACAGGGGGTCGTGAGTTCGAATCTCGCCGCCCCGACCATCCCTTTCTCATTCCCTGATCGGCTCTCCGCCCAATTCGTCCAGCATTCGCGAGATGCTGCGCTGGGTGGCTTCGTCCTTGTAGACAATCTGCACGTCGGGTCCGTTCGGCCGCGGAATGTTGATGTAGTTCTCAATATCAGCGCGATAGCGTTGATCCGTTTGCCGCATGACGCGCAGCTGAAGAACGAGTTGGGGCAGGTCCTCGTGCGTACCGTCGTGAACCAGAATCAGGGCGGCCGTGACATCTGGTGGCAGATAAACCCAACATTGCGCGGTTTCCGCATCTGGGCGCCGAAACGTCTCGGTCTGATCCGAGCACGCGGATTCGAATCCTTCGATCAACGCAACCGGACGTTCTGGAAACACTGCCGCAGTATGATACCGCGCTACATCTTGTGTGCAGGATGCAACAATCATCGGAACGCAAAGCAGAATTGCACGAAATGTGGTCACGTCCGAGACTCGTTCTTCCAGCGGGCAGCTGCGCCACCTCTACGCCAATTCTCTGACGGGTGCGAGGGCCATTGATGTTCGCTGCGATGCAGAATTTCTCGTGTTGTTTCTGAGGAAGCGTCGCTAAACAGGCCAGAAAACGTGGCAAAATTCTAAGGTGCGTCTTTTGCTGTCGCAGCAGTCTCCTGTGGACGATGTGTGGAGGAATCGGAGCGCCGCTCCGGGCGGGTTCAAACAGGTATCAGGTCAACAAAAAAGAATCCCCGAAACGGCGAAAAATGCCGTTGACCTTGTATGTCCGTATACGTCAGATTGTGTGAGCCGAGCGTTAGGCCACTAAATCTGGTAGTTTATAATCAGGGGCCGCGCGCGGATGGGACGACCGCAAGCCAGCTAATCCTCATGGATGTCGAATGCCGATCCGGATCGGCTTGCGAGCTTTGTGCTTCTTTTCGCTTCGGGTTCAAGGCCCGAAAACGGGACGAGGTCGGGCGGCCACATTTGAACCAAAGGACCAGGGGCTGGGGACATGAAGATCGAAAGAAAGTTCACGATTGCGGGGCAGGATGCCTATGCGGAGCTGGAGTTTGTCACTGCGACCTCCGAGATTCGCAATCCCGATGGCAGTATCGTGTTTCGGTTGGACGATATCGAGGTCCCCGAGGACTGGAGCCAGGTGGCAAGCGACGTCATCGCGCAGAAGTACTTTCGCAAGGCAGGCGTTCCCAGCCGTCTGAAGAAAGTGCGCGAGAAGGGCGTGCCCGAGTTCCTGTGGCGGTCGGTTGCCGATGACGGTGCCCAGATGGGGGGAGAAACCTCATCCAAGCAGGTGTTCGACCGACTGGCCGGCGCCTGGGCCTATTGGGGATGGAAGGGCGGCTATTTCTCCACCGAGGAGGACGCGCGCGCTTATTATGACGAAATGCGGTTTATGCTGGCGACCCAGCGGGCCGCACCCAACAGCCCTCAGTGGTTCAACACCGGCCTGCATTGGGCCTATGGCATCGACGGCCCCGCGCAGGGCCACCACTATGTCGACTACAAGACCGGCAAGCTGACCAAGTCCGACAGTGCCTATGAGCACCCCCAGCCGCACGCCTGTTTCATTCAGTCGGTCAGCGACGATCTGGTAAACGAGGGCGGCATCATGGACCTGTGGGTGCGCGAGGCGCGCCTGTTCAAATACGGGTCCGGCACCGGCACCAACTTCAGCCACCTGCGCGGCGAGGGCGAGAAACTCTCGGGCGGCGGCAAGTCCTCGGGCCTGATGGGCTTCCTCAAGATCGGCGACCGCGCGGCGGGCGCGATCAAGTCGGGCGGCACCACGCGCCGCGCTGCCAAGATGGTGATCGTCGACGCCGATCACCCCGATATCGAACAGTTCATCCAGTGGAAAGTCATCGAAGAGCAGAAGGTCGCCAGCATCGTGGCCGGCTCGAAGATGCATGAAAAGATGCTGAACGGCATCTTTGCGGCCATCCGCTCCTGGGACGGGGTGGAGGCGGACGCCTATGATCCGGCGGTGAACGACAGCCTGAAAGTCGCTATCCGCGAGGCCAAAAAGGTCGCGATCCCAGAAACCTATATCAAACGGGTTCTGGATTACGCCAAGCAGGGCCACACCAGCATCGAATTTCCGACCTATGACACAGATTGGGACAGCGAGGCCTACAGCTCGGTCTCGGGCCAGAACTCGAACAACTCGATCCGGGTGACCAACGCCTTCCTGAAGGCGGTCGAAAAGGATGCGGACTGGGAGCTGATCAACCGCGTCGACGGCAAGGTGGCCAAGACGGTCAAGGCGCGCGACCTATGGGAAAAGGTCGGGCATGCCGCCTGGGCCTGCGCCGATCCGGGCATCCAGTTCCACGACACCGTCAACGAATGGCACACCTGCCCCGAAGACGGGCAAATCCGCGGCTCGAACCCGTGCTCGGAATACATGTTCCTTGACGATACCGCCTGCAACCTGGCGTCGATGAACCTGCTGACCTTCCTCAAGGATGGCGAGTTCCAGGCCGACGACTATATGCATGCGATCCGCCTGTGGACGCTGACGCTGGAAGTCTCGGTGATGATGGCGCAGTTCCCGTCCAAGGAAATCGCGCAGCTCAGCTATGATTTCCGCACGCTGGGCCTGGGCTATGCCAACATCGGCGGTCTGCTGATGAACATGGGTTATGGTTATGACAGCGACGAGGGCCGCGCGCTCTGCGGTGCGCTGACCGCGATCATGACCGGTGTCGCCTATGCCACCTCGGCCGAGATCGCCGGAGAGCTGGGGCCGTTTTCCGGATACCAGCGCAATGCCGACCATATGCTGCGCGTCATTCGCAACCACCGTGCCGCTGCTTATGGCAAGGCCAACGGCTATGAAAAGCTGAGCGTCAAGCCGGTGCCGCTGGATCACGCCAATTGCCCCGACAACCGGTTGGTCGAACTGGCGATGACAGCCTGGGACGAGGCGCTGAGCCTGGGCGAGAAGAACGGCTATCGCAACGCGCAGACCACGGTGATCGCGCCGACTGGCACCATCGGTCTGGTGATGGATTGCGACACCACCGGGATCGAACCCGATTTCGCGCTGGTGAAGTTCAAGAAACTGGCCGGTGGCGGCTATTTCAAGATCATCAACCGCTCGGTCCCGGCCGCGCTGGAGCATCTGGGCTATTCCAGCTCGCAAATCGAAGAGATTGTGTCTTATGCGGTCGGCCACGGCTCGATCGGCAATGCACCGGGGATCAACCATACTTCTCTTACCGGCCATGGGTTCGGTCCGAATGAGCTGAGCAAGATCGAAGCGGCGCTCGAGTCGGCCTTTGACATCCGCTTTGTGTTCAACCAGTGGACCCTGGGCCAGGAATTCTGCACGCAGGTTCTGGGCATCCCGGATACCAAGCTGAACGATCCCACCTTTGACCTGCTGCGCCATCTTGGCTTCTCGAAAAAGGATATCGAGTTGGCCAACGACCATGTCTGCGGGACCATGACGCTGGAAGGCGCGCCGCACCTGGCCAAGGAGCATTACGCGATCTTCGACTGCGCCAATCCCTGTGGCAAGAAAGGCAAGCGGTTCCTGGGCGTGGACAGCCATATCACCATGATGGCGGCGGCGCAGAGCTTCATCTCCGGCGCGATCTCGAAGACGATCAACATGCCCAACAACGCCACCATCGAGGATTGTCAGAAGGCGTACGAGCTGAGCTGGTCGCTGGGGGTCAAGGCCAATGCGCTCTACCGCGATGGATCCAAGCTGAGCCAGCCTCTGGCCACCGCTCTGGTCGAGGATGACGACGAAGCCGCTGAAATCCTGGAAAGCGGCGCGCCGATGGAAAAGGCCGCTGTGCTGGCCGAGAAGGTGATCGAAAAGGTCGTGGTCAAGGAAGTGATCCGCAGCCACCGCGAAAAGCTGCCGCACCGCCGCAAGGGTTACACCCAAAAGGCGATCGTAGGCGGTCACAAGGTGTATCTGCGCACCGGCGAATATGGTGATGGCAGCCTTGGCGAGATCTTCATCGACATGCACAAGGAAGGTGCCGGTTTCCGCGCGATGATGAACAACTTTGCCATCGCCGTGTCCGTGGGCCTGCAATACGGTGTGCCGCTGGAAGAGTTCGTCGACGCCTTTACCTTCACCAAGTTCGAACCGGCGGGCATGGTGCAGGGCAACGACTCGATCAAGAACGCCACCTCGATCCTTGACTATGTGTTCCGGGAACTGGCGGTCAGCTATCTGGACCGGACCGACCTGGCGCATGTCAAACCCGAAGGCGCGAGCTTCGATGATATCGGCCGGGGTGAGGAAGAGGGCGTCTCGAACGTCGCGCCGGTAACGGAAACGGCGGCGTCGAAATCGCTCGAAGTGCTGAAACAGATCAGCTCCACCGGCTATCTGCGCAAGCGCCTGCCGCAGGAACTCGTGGTGCTGAACGGTGGCGCCGTGAACGGGGCGGACCCGCTGGCAGCGCTTCAGACCCTGGTGCCCGAAACTGGTTCGGCTTCGGTGACAGTGACCTCGCTGACCACCGGTACGGTCACCGGCATGGATGCCCGGACAAAGGCCCGCATGCAGGGTTATGAGGGCGAAGCCTGTGGCGAATGCGGCAACTATACGCTGGTGCGCAACGGCACCTGCATGAAGTGCAACACCTGTGGCTCGACGAGCGGCTGCTCGTAACCACAGGGCGACAATCGCGCCCCCGCCGGGGCGTGTAGGGGCCGGGGCTTCCCTCGGAAATCCGGCCCCGCCGAAATCCGGAACCGGCGGCGTGGTCTATCCGCGCCCGGCGTTCCAGCCGATGGCCCCTCTGCTGGGGCTGCCGGGTCCCGGGTGGGGCGGGGTGACCAGCCCCCTCACTCGATCACGGGGCGGGTGCGCTCGCCCCCGACGCGTCCAGGCCGCAGGCAGAAAAACCGGGCGGTCAACGAAGTGAGCCTGGATGGCGAAACTCAAAGGGGGCCCCGGCCCCCTTTTTCTTTTCTTTGGAAATAACGCGACCCATTCCCGAATGGTCAGCTGAACTGGCCATTTTTGGATAGTATTACGACGCTATTTCAACGTTTTATGCGCGGAGGAAAATGTTGAACTGTGCCCGGATCGCGGCATCGGTGACCGGGTCAAACCGGGCCGGCGAGCGGTCTGCCAGAATCTGATCCTTGCGCGCCTTTGCCTTGGCCACAAGGTCGGGCTTGCCGATCTCGGCCCATTCCTTGGGCGAGGTGCGGTCGCCATAGGTCGGATAGACGTGGTCCATCTGCATCCGGCTCAGCGTCGCATCAGTTCCAAGGTAATGGCCAGAACCGCCGAGGCAGACTTGTGCGATCTGATCCAGCGCCAGGGTTTCATCGTTGACCTCGATGCCGCGCACGCAGCGCAGCGCCTGGCCGATAAGATCGTCGGACAGGATCAGGCTTTCATGGCAGAAACCCAGAAGCGAAGCATGCATGCCTGCGGCCTCGTAGACCATGTTCAACCCAGACAGACCCGCCATCACGTTGGAACACATCTGCTCCCACCCGGCCTGCATGTCGGGCAGTTTGCTGTCTGCGATCCCAGCCGCGGCGCCGCCGGGCAGGTCGTAAAACCGGTGCATCTGGGCGCAGCCCGCAGTCAGCAGTGCCTGTTCGCCTGAACCGCCGGTCATCGCGCCGGTGCGCAGGTCCAGCCCAAAGGGCCAGGTGCCAAAAATCGCAGGCGCACCGGGTTTTACGGCGTTTACGTAAACCAGCCCCGCCAGACATTCGGCCACCGCCTGCACGATCGCACCCGCCACGGTCGAGGGCGCAGTCGCCCCGGCCATTCCGGCTGACAGCAGAAGCACGGGCATGCCGTATTTGATGCATTCCTCCATCACCAGGCAGGATTCGGTGGCGAATTTCATCGGCGGGACAACGAAACAGTTGGAGTTCGACACAAAAGGCCGCTCCCGCCATTTGTCTTCGCCTCCGGCAATCAGATGCAGCATCTCGATGGCCGGTTTCACAAAAGACGGGTCGGTGAACGAGGTGCCGACATGTTTGAACGTGCCCGCGCAGCAGGCATAGACCGTGTTCAGGTCCATGTCGCGGTTGTCGGGGATATCCCGACAGACCATCGGGCGCTGAACGAAATGGATGTTGTCCAGCTGCTCGCAAATGCGCGCGGCGTCATGCAGGTCCTGAACGGTCGAATCCCGGTATTCGCGGCCTTCCACATCCACCATATGCACGGCCGCGCCAGCAGTACCATAGTGGACGCGGCTGCCGGACAGGTCGAGATCGGTTTTGCCATCGCGGCTGTAGAGCGTGACCGAGCGGTTCGCGCGGGCCAGCGTATCCTCGACCAAGGCGCGCGGGAACCGGATGCGGCGATCCTCGCCCAGGATACAGCCAGCGCCGACCAGATAGTCGATGCCGCTTTGCGGCGCATCGGCCAGGCCGATCCGCTCCAGCGCGTCAAGCGCGGCGTTGTGAATCCGCTCCATGTCCTGCTGGCTGAGGACGTTGAGTGTCCCGCCGCTCATGCCAGGGCGAATGGGGCGCAGATGGTCGGGCAGGGCTGATGCGCGGGCGGCGCGACGGGCGGCACGGCCGCCGGAGCGGGCGGAATTACGGTTCTGGTCGTTCATTTCTAGTTATCCGGTTTGATGTGGTCCGAGGGTCTGATTTCAGTTCAGACCTGGACCGGCCGACCACGCGCCGCACGACCGCGATCAGCACCGATGGTGCGACTGACCAGACAGATCTTGCTGCGTTCGCCTTGCATGTGGCCTCTCTCCCGAATGAAGTGACCGTACATTGCATGCCGACGTATTCTGTTCTGTTTGCGACCAGAAGGTCGCAGACGCGATGCGCGGAAAACCGCAATCGTCCAAGGGTGTCCGGGCAGATTTCAGCGCATGCCTCGAACTGCGGCTGGCGCCGCGTTGTAACCCCTGCCTCGTGGTCACATCTGCATCAAGCGTCGGGCAAACAGACGGGCAGAGCAGTCGTGGCCCGTTCCGAAACTGGCGCGTCAATGACAAGGAGTCAAAAAATGAAACTCTTGGTATCCGCCGCAGCGATCATCTCGGTCCTGTCCCTTCCCGCCTTGGCCGGTGAGTTCAACGGCCCGTATCTTGGTCTGGGGGTCGGTTACACCGACGCCGACGGACCGGGCGCGCGCGACGGCGACAACACCAGCTTTGGCGGCCATGTCGGGTATGACTATTCCTTTGGCAGCGGGTTCGTGCTGGGCGGCGAGGTCGAATATGACCGCGTGAATGCCGATCTGGGCGGCGCCGGGGGAACGATCGACAATATCGGCCGGTTCAAGGTCAAGGCCGGGTACGATTTCGGGCCGATGCTGGGCTATGGTGTGGTGGGCGCCGCGCGGGCAACCACGTCGTTCGGAAATGACACCGGGCTCGTCTATGGGGTCGGGTTGGCCTATCCCGTGACGGAACAATGGGCCGTCAGCGGCGAGGTGTTGCGCCACGAATTCAACGATCTGGGCGGCGTGGGCAGCGACTTCAACGTCGATACCTTCAACCTGCGGGCTTCGTTCCGGTTCTGACGCGACCGAAATCAAGGGCGGGCGGCCTGCGGGCCGCCCGATATCAGTCCCCAGACAGGCTGGACGCCTGTTGCGCCGCAAAATGACAGAGTGTCTTGAGCGCCTTGGCAAAGGCATCGTCGGCAACGGTCATTGCAACCCGGACATGGCCCGCCGCCGCCTTGCCAAAACTTTCCCCCGGCATCACGGCGATGAGATGGGTTTCGAGCAAGGCCGCGGCAAAGGCCTCGCCCGACAGGCCGGTCGCCCGAACATCCAGCATCAGATACATCGCCCCCTGGGTCGGGCTGAGACGGACCGCATTCTGGCCCGCCAGAATGTGCCGCGCCATCTCTCGACGCCTGCGAAAGGGGGCTGCGATCTCCTCTTCCAGGTCCCGTCCTTCGCCCAGGGCGAACACCGCCGCGTCCTGGACAAACCCGGGCACGCCATAGGTGGTATGGGTGGCCAGCGTGATCAGATGCGATATCGCCTCTTCCGGTCCCACGATCCAGCCGCAGCGCGACCCGGTCATGGCGTGGGACTTGGACATCGAGCCGACAACCAGCGTGCGATGGGCCATTCCGGGCAGCGCCCGGGGGGACAAATGCGCGCCTTCCCAGATCTGGGTGTCATAGACCTCGTCCGAGATCAGCCACAAGTCGCGGTCCTGGCAGACACGGGCGATCCCCTCCAGCGTTTCACGGCCATAGACCACCCCTGTCGGGTTGTTGGGAGTGTTGATCAGGAGAGACACCGCGCCATCTGCTTCCGTCCCGATTGCTTCGGCGCGCGGCTGGAACCCGTCCTCGGCCCTCGCAATCACGGCGCGGGGCAGGGCGCCGACTCCGCGAATCGTGCCTGGATAGGTGGCGTAATAGGGATCGACAAACAGCGCCGTATCCCCGGGATCACAAGCGGCACTATGCGCCGCGAACAGGGCCGCCTGACCTCCGGGCGTGATCAGCACGTTGTCGCGGGTGGTGCGCTGGCCGGTCCGCTCCTGCACGCGCGCGGCCACCGTATCGCGCAACAGGGCAGTGCCCGGCACCATGGCATAGCCGGTGTGGCCGCCGCGCGCGGAGCGGTCCATGGCATCGAGAATCGAGCTGCGCGTCCGCGTGTCATGTTCGCCAATGGTCAGTTCGGTCACGGCGATGCCTTCGGCGATCATCTGCCGCGCCCGCAGAAACAGGTCCCATCCATCCGATTCACCCCCGGTGAGGCCGGTTATCCGCCGTGACAGTCTCATGTCGCTTCCCTTGCCTGCGTTCCAGGCGGAGAGGGGCAGAGGTGGTTCCGCTTGTCAATCGCCGTCCGGATTTTCATGTTGGAGAAGCAGGCCCCGCGTGCTAGACGATATGCCATGACCCGCACCATTCGTTTCATTATCTGCTGCATTACCCGCTGATCCAATCGCGGGCTGGTCATTCGTCGTTTCCTTCACAAAGACAAGTTGCTAAGCCCGCGCTGACAAGCGCCTGCCGCATGCTGTTGAGGAACAAGACCCGATGACGACGATCAAGCTGCACAACACAAGGACGCGAACAAAGGAAGAGTTTGTCCCGATCGACCCCCGGAACGTGCGCATGTATGTCTGCGGTCCCACGGTCTATGACCGGGCGCATCTGGGCAATGCGCGGCCCGTGGTGGTGTTCGACGTGCTCTACCGGCTGCTGCGCCATGTCTATGGCGCGGATCACGTGACCTATGCGCGTAACTTCACTGACGTGGACGACAAGATCAACGCGCGCGCGGCCGAAAGCGGGCGGCCCATCGGCGACATCACCGCCGAGACGACGCAGTGGTTTCTGGACGACATGGGCGCGTTGGGCGCGCTGGAGCCCGACCACATGCCGCGCGCCACAGAGTATATCCTGCAGATGGTGGCGATGATCGCCGACCTGATCGCCAAGGGACACGCTTATGAGGCCGAGGGCCATGTGCTGTTCGCGGTGGATTCGTGGAAAGAGCATTACGGCAAGCTTTCGGGCCGCTCGGTCGATGACATGATCGCGGGCGCCCGGGTCGAGGTCGCGCCCTACAAGAAGAACCCGATGGATTTCGTGCTGTGGAAACCCTCGACCCCCGATCTGCCCGGCTGGGACAGCCCCTGGGGCCGGGGGCGGCCGGGCTGGCATATCGAATGCTCGGCCATGAGCTACGAGCTCTTGGGTGAAAGTTTCGACATTCACGGCGGTGGCAACGACCTGATGTTCCCGCATCACGAGAACGAAATCGCGCAAAGCTGCTGCGCCCATCCCGAGGGTCGTTTTGCAAACGTCTGGCTCCATAACGAGATGTTGCAGGTCGAGGGCAAGAAGATGTCCAAGTCGCTGGGCAACTTCTTTACCGTGCGCGACCTGCTGGATCAGGGCATCCCGGGCGAGGTGATCCGGTTCGTGTTCCTATCAACGCATTACCGCAAGCCGATGGACTGGACGGCGGAGAAGGCGCACGAGGCGGAGAAACTGTTGCGGCAATGTGCAAAAATACTCGATGATTGGTTTGAGGGAGGTGATTCAGTCGGACCTCGAAAAAGAGAACCTTCTGAACCGAGCCATCAACTTGTCGCGGCCTTGGCTGACGACTTGAATACCTCAAAAGCCTTATTCGAGTTAAGGCGTCAAGTTTCTATAGCTGCTGCGTCCCCATGGACCTTCGGAGGTCAATTATATCGCGATCTTGAGTTTTTGGGATTTCTCGGACGCCATTGGTCGGAATGGTTTGAAAACGTTTCTGACGATCTGATGCCTTTAGCTCAGCACTTGGAAAATGTGCGCTCTGTAGCTTTAAAAACAAAGGATTTCGGAGAGGTCGATAGACTCAAAGCAGCCTTCGTCGCAGCCGGTCTTGAGGTGCAAATATCTAAGACCGGAATTAAGTTATTACGCAAACAGCTGGAAAGCATTGGCACTGCTTATGCTCGGGCCAATAGAGCTGTGGCAACGGACAGTGATGACGAAGCCGAATATTGGTATTCAATCGCAGATCAAATGAGAACTGGCATTATTCCGTGCAAGGAAAACCAAGAGCAGAAAATCCGGATGCTAATCGAGGGATTGAGATTGTGACGGCTGACCGCCTCTACCTCTACGACACCACCCTGCGCGACGGGCAGCAGACCCAGGGCGTGCAGTTCTCGACCCCGGAAAAACTGCGCATCGCCAGCGGGCTCGACAGCCTCGGCGTCGACTATATCGAGGGCGGCTGGCCTGGCGCCAACCCCACGGACAGCGCGTTTTTCGACTCTGCTCCGGCGACCCGCGCGCGGCTGACCGCCTTTGGCATGACCAAACGATCTGGCCGCTCGGCGGAAAATGACGATGTGCTGGCCGCCGTGATGAATGCGGGCACCGGCACCGTCTGTCTGGTGGGCAAGGCGCATGATTACCACGTGACCCAGGCGCTGGGGATCGAACTGGCCGAGAACACCGAGAACATCCGCGCCTCGATGGCCCATATCGTGGCGCAGGGGCGCGAGGCGCTGTTTGATGCCGAGCATTTCTTTGACGGTTATCGCGACAATCCCGCCTATGCGCTGGAGGTCTGCCGCGCGGCGCTGGACGCGGGCGCGCGCTGGATCGTGCTCTGTGACACCAATGGTGGCGCCATGCCCGCCGATGTGGCCCGCGTGGTGGGCGAGGTGATCGCCGCCGGTATTCCCGGCGACCGTCTGGGCATCCATTGCCACAACGACACCGATCAGGCGGTGGCCTGTTCGCTGGCCGCCGTGATGGCGGGCGCGCGCCAGATCCAGGGCACGCTGAACGGGCTGGGCGAGCGTTGTGGCAATGCCAACCTGACCTCGCTGATCCCGACGCTATTGTTGAAGGAACCTTTTGCCAGCCGGTTCGAGACCGGAGTCAGTGCCGAGGCGCTGGCCGATCTGACCCGGATCAGCCGCATGCTGGACGATATCCTGAACCGGGTGCCGGTGAAACAGGCGCCCTATGTCGGCTCGTCTGCCTTTGCCCACAAGGCCGGTCTGCATGCCAGCGCCATCCTAAAGGATCCGTCGACATATGAGCATATCGACCCGAGGCTGGTAGGGAACGAGCGCATCATCCCGATGTCGAACCAAGCCGGCCAGTCGAACCTGCGCAAGCGGCTGACCGATGCGGGGCTGAGCGTGCCGCCGGGCGACCCGTCGCTGGGGCATATCCTGGAGCGGATCAAGGCGCGCGAGGACGAGGGCTATTCCTATGACACCGCGCAGGCCAGTTTCGAACTGCTGGCGCGACGCGAACTGGGGCAGATGCCCGCATTCTTCGAGGTCAAGCGCTACAAGGTCACGGTCGAGCGGCGCAAGAACAAGTATGACCGCATGGTCAGCCTCTCCGAGGCGGTCGTGGTGGTCAAGGTGGATGGCGAAAAGCTGCTTTCGGTCAGCGAGTCGCTGGACGAGACCGGCAGCGACCGCGGCCCGGTCAACGCGCTTTACAAGGCGCTGGCCAAGGATCTGGGGCGCTATTCGGCGATCCTCAGCGACATGCGGCTGGTGGATTTCAAGGTGCGTATCACGCAAGGTGGCACCGAGGCGGTGACCCGCGTCATCATCGACAGCGAGGATGGCAAGGGGCGGCGCTGGTCCACCGTGGGCGTCAGCGCCAACATAGTCGACGCCTCGTTCGAGGCGCTTCTGGACGCGATCAACTGGAAACTGCTGCGCGATTGTGCGGATCAAGGGGTGGCGGCGGAGTGAGCGACGTCTTTGACGCCGACCTGACCGCCTGTGCCGAGCTGGTGCAGCGCGCCGATCCTGACCGGTTCGCGGCGGCGATGGCGGCGCCGGTGGCGGCGCGGCGGGTGCTGTTCCCGCTCTATGCGCTGGCGGTCGAGGTGGCGCGCGCGCCCTGGGCCTCGGCCGAGCCGATGATTGCCGAGATGCGGCTGCAATGGTGGCGCGACGCGCTGGAGGAGCTTGCCCTCAGCAAGCCCGCGCGCCGTCATCCGGTGGTGACGCCGCTGGCGGGCATTCTCAGCCCGCAGATGGCGGCCCGGCTGGACGCGTTTGTGGCTGCGCGGCGCTGGGACATCTACCGCGATCCGTTCGAGGATGAAGCCCACCTGACCCGCTATCTGGAGGAGAGCAGCGGCAGCCTGCTTTGCGCCGCCGCGGCCGCTCTGGGGCAGGCAGACGAGGGCGCCTTGCGCGATTACGGCTATGCGATGGGTCTGGCCAACTGGTTCCGTGCCATCCCGGAACTGGAGGCGCGTGGGCGCATCCCGTTGCTCGACGGTACCCCGGCGGGTATCCGGCGCCTGGCCGAAGAGGGGCTCGACCGGTTGTCGCGCGCCCGCGCAAAGCGCTCATTGGTCTCACCCGCCGCGCGACCCGCGCTTTTGGCGGGATGGCAGAGCGACGCGCTACTGCGCCAGGCGCACAAAGACCCTGCGCGCGTTGCAACTGGCCAGCTTGGCCTTAGCCCATTCGCGCGACATCTGCGTCTGAGCCTTCAGGCTGCGACGGGCCGCTGGTGACGGTCTTGCGAGGCTCCGACTCGCGCGCTGGAGTATATACAGCGAAATGAAGAGGCAGGTTTGTTAGCTCTTTCCTCTTGCTGAAAATATCCCGGGGGAGTCGCCTTCAGGCGACGGGGGCAGCGCTCCCGCTTACGCGTCCTTGGGGCGCAGCATCAGCCAGATCAGCGCGCCACCCGCCAGTGTCAGGAAGGGCACCATCGCCAGGTTGACGGCAGTCCAGCCTTCGACCGGGGAACCCCCCGAGCAGTTCATCAACCCGCCCGAGGCCAGCGAGGCCATGGTGACACCGCCAAAGACCAGAAGGTCGTTGAGCCCCTGCATGCGGCCACGCTCATGCGGCTCATGGGCGCCTGCCAACATGGTGGTGGCGCCGATAAAGCCGAAGTTCCAGCCAAGTCCCAAGAGGATCAGCGCGATGAAGAAGTTGTTCAGATCCACGCCTTGCAGCGCCACTACTCCGGCGGCGGCCAGCACCACCAGACCGGCAGCCACGACCTTTTCCACTCCGAACCGGGCGATCAGGTGGCCAGTGAAAAAGCTCGGTACATACATGGCCAGCACATGGCTGGTCACAACATCGGCGGCATCGGCGCGGTCATAGCCGCAGCCCACCACTGCCAGCGGGGTCGAGGTCATCACCAGGTTCATCAGAGCATAGGAGACCATGGCGCAGATCACAGCCACCGCGATACGTGGGGTCTTGAGCAATTCCATCCGGCTGCGCCCGCGCGGGCTGTCGGCGGCAGGCGGGATCGGGCGCGGAATGTCGAGGAAAAAGAACAGCATCGCGCCCAGCAGGTTGACCGCGATCACCGCATAATAGGTGCCGAGGAAGGGGATGACATAGGCGTCCGAGGTGGCCTTGACGGCCTGCGGCCCGATGATCGCCGCCGCCAGACCGCCCGCCATGACATAGGAAATCGCCTTGGGCCGGAACGCGTCCGAGGCGGTATCGGCGGCGGCAAAGCGGTAAAATCCATGCGCGCTCATATAGAAGCCGGTCAGCAGGCTGCCTGCCAGAAAGATCGGGAAAGAGGAGAGATAGAGCCCGTAGGCGCCGACCGCGCCACCCAGCGCACCCGCCAGGGCACCGATCAGAAACCCGGCCCGGCGGCCCCATTTCTGCATGATGGCCGAGATCGGCGTTGCCGCCAGCATCGAGCCCAGCACAATGAGCGAAATAGGCAGCGTCGCGAGACAGGGATTGCTGGCCAGCGACTGGCCTGCCAGCCCGCCTATGGTAAAGATCATCGGCATCTGCGCGCCCAGGATGGCCTGGGCGGCGACGAGAACGGCGACATTGCGCTTGGCGCGGCTGTCGTTTGAGTGGCTATCGGCGAGCGTCATGGACGCATGCGTATCGGTGAATGCATGCGGCGGCAAGCCGGTTGAAACCATTTGTGAACAGATTAACCTTTGCCATGTGACGGAATCGGATTGAAAGGGTCAGCATGACGGTTGGACGCATCATAGAGACCCCCGATTGCGTGGCCGAAGGCGCGGCGTGGCTGGCCACGGCCTGCCCGCGCATGGCCCATGCGTTGACGTTGACGGGCCCTTTGCCACTGCGCCGGAGACCGGACGGATTTGCCGAACTGCTTAGCGCCATCGTTAGCCAGCAGGTGAGCGTCGCCTCGGCCAACGCGATCTGGTCCCGGATGAAGGACGCGCAGCTGACCGACCCGACAGAGATCCGGAACGCCAGCGACGACGATTTGCGCGCGGTGGGGTTGAGCCGACAAAAGATCCGTTATGCCCGCGAATTGACGGCCGCCCGTATCGATTTCGTCGGGCTGCGCACCGCTGCGGATCAGGACGTGATCGCCGAATTGGTGCGGGTGCCGGGGATCGGGGTCTGGACCGCCGAAATCTATGCCATGTTCAGCCTGGGTCGTGCCGATGTCTTTGCGCCCGGCGATCTTGCCTTGCAGGAGGCCGCCCGGGTGCTCTACGACTTGCCCGAGCGCCCAAAGGAACGCGCCCTGCGACAGATGGCGCTGGCCTGGTCGCCCTGGCGCTCGGTTGCGGCGCGGGTTCTGTGGGCCTATTACCGGGTGGCAAAGGACAGGGAAGGGATCAGATGACACGGGTTTTGAAGGCCGGGCGCAAGGCACCGGTATCGGGCGATACCCGCTCGGCGGTGGTGTTCGTGCATGGCTATGGCGCCAATGGTGCGGACCTTTTGGGGCTGGCCGATGTGCTGGGAGAGTATCTGCCTGACACTCTGTTCGTCGCTCCCGATGCGCCCGAGACCATTCCGGGTATGCCCTTTGGGTTCCAGTGGTTTCCCATCCCCTGGCTGGACGGCTCGTCCGAGGAAGCGGCCCGGCGCGGCATGGCCGCGGCCGTCGAGGACTTCAACGCTTTTCTCGACGCTTTGATGGTGGACGAGGATCTGCTGCCTGAGCAGGTCGTGCTGTTCGGCTTTAGCCAGGGCACCATGATGAGCCTGCATGTGGCCCCCCGGCGCGACGATCCGATTGCCGGCGTCGTCGCCTTTTCGGGGCGGCTGTTGGAGCCGGAACTGCTGGCGGACGAGGTGGTCAGCCGCATGCCGATCCTGCTGGTTCATGGCGACGCTGACGACGTGGTGCCGCCGCAATCCTTGCCGCAAGCGGCCGAAGCGCTGCAAGGCGCGGGGTTCAAGGAAATCTATGCCCATGTGATGAAGGGCACCGGCCACGGGATCGACCAGGACGGTCTGGGGGTGGCGCTGGCCTTTATGCGCGACAAGCTGAGCCTGTAAGGCTGATTGGGGGAGAGACGCATGCTGATCGTGACAGGTGTGATCGAAGTTGCCGCAGACGGGGTGGAGCTTGCCCGCGGGGCGACGGCAGACATGGTTGCCGAGACGCTGAAGGAGCCTGGCTGTATTCAATACGAATTCAGCCAGGTCATCGGCCAGGAAACCCGCTTTCGCGTCTATGAGGAATGGCAGGACCTGGCGGCGCTGGAAGCGCATTTCGCGACCCCGCACATGGCCCGGTTCCGCACGGCGCTGGCCCAGGCAGGCGTGATCTCGCGCGATGTCTATCGGCGTGAGGGCGGCGAGAAGATTTCGCTCTGATCGGGCCGATCCAGTCCGTGTGACGGCTGCCTCGTCAAAACCCCGGGCCTTAGGCGCAGGTGGTTGGGTCAGATGCCTCCGGCGGGAGTATTTTTGACCAGAAAGAAGCAGGTTCGCGCCGAGGCGATGATCCGTCAGCGGCGCGGTTTGACGGGCGGGCAAAGGGTGTCCCAGTGTCCGGGGGCAAGGCCGTCGATCGTCCAGTCACCGATGCGCGCACGGATCAGGCGCAGGGTCGGGTGGCCGACGGCGGCCGTCATGCGCCGGACCTGCCGGTTGCGGCCTTCGCGGATGGTCAGCTCGATCCAGCTGTCGGGCACCGATTTGCGCACCCGGATCGGCGGGGTGCGCGGCCACAGATCCGCTGGCGTGTCGATCAGCCGGGCCTGCGCGGGCCGGGTTAGACCATCGTTCAGCTCAACGCCTTTTGCCAGGGCGCGCAGGTCGGCTTCGTCAGGAATGCCTTCGACCTGAGCCCAATAAGTCTTGGGCATCTTGTGCCTGGGGTCGGCGATGCGCGCTTGCAGGCGTCCGTCGTCGGTCAGCAGCATCAGGCCCTCACTGTCGCGATCCAGGCGTCCAGCGGGGTAGACGCCCGGCAAGTCGATGAAATCGGACAGGGTCTGGCGCGGCGAGCCGGCCGTGCCGGGGTCGGTGAACTGCGACAGCACGTCATAGGGTTTGTTGAAGCGGATGAACCATGTCATAGAAAGGGCCATAGCTGTCTGGACCGGCTGCGACAAGCCTGTGGATAACCGTCATGTGCCTGTTACCTGTGCACGCAATAACCAGGGCGACATGTAGTGGATAATCAGGACTTGCCAGAGGCCGACCACGATATATAGTCAGAGTCAAGCTGGGGCGGGTGCTCCCCGCTCCGGGTCAGGCAAGAGGCAGTCCGGGGCGAGGAGAGAGTCCAGAATGGATGGCGATTTCAGAACGGAGTTTGTACGGGAGCCCGGGGTGTTGAAACACCACCCGGCGCTGGTTCTGAACGCGGATTACCGGCCATTGTCCTACTACCCGCTGTCGCTGTGGCCCTGGCAAGAGGCGATCAAGGCGGCCTGGCTCGACAGGGTGGATATCGTCGCCGAATATGACGAGGTCGTCCGCAGCCCGAGCGTGGTGATCCGAATACCTTCGGTGGTGGTTCTTAAGGACTATGTGAAACCTCAGAAGCGCGTGGCCTTCACGCGCTTCAATTTGTTTTTAAGGGACGAATTCCGCTGTCAGTACTGTGGCGGCAAGGGAGATCTGACCTTTGACCACGTGGTGCCGCGCGCCGCCGGGGGGGTTACCAGCTGGGAAAACGTGGTCGCCGCATGCGCCCCCTGCAACCTGCGCAAAGGGTCGAAATCCTTGCGTCAGGCAGGCATGGCCTTGCGTCGGCCGCCGCGGCGGCCGCAGGCCGAAGAGCTGCGCAATGTGGGCCGCAAGTTCCCGCCCAACCACCTGCATGACAGCTGGATCGACTATCTCTACTGGGATGCCGTTCTGGACGCGTAAGCGCCGGTTTTGACCGTTTTGTACAGCGTTCCGGGCCCCGATTGACCGTTTTGTACCGGTCAGTCCGCGACCTTTTTCACGAATTGCGACTTGAGCCCCATCTGGCCGATGCCAGGCACCTTGCAGTCGATGTCATGATCGCCATCCACCAGGCGGATGTTGCGCACCTTGGTGCCGACCTTGACCACCGCCGAGGAGCCCTTGACCTTGAGATCCTTGATCACGGTCACGGTGTCGCCATCGGCCAGCAGGTTGCCGACACTGTCGCGGATCGCGGTTCCGGTCTCTTCCCCGACCTGCCATTCATGACCGCATTCGGGGCAGTTCAGCAGCGCGTCCACCTGATAGGTGAAAGCTGAGCCGCAGTCGGGGCAGGGGGGCAGTGTATCTGTCATGCCCCCGCCTTACCGGCCCGTCCGGCCTCTGGCAAGGGACCGGTTCGCGCGGGACGCGCGATGCCTCCGGCGGGGATATTTGCAGCAAGAGGAAAGACAGGGGTCCGCTCTTTCATTTCGCCGCAAATACTCCGGAGCGCGAGGCAGAGCCTCGCATGCCCTCAGCCCTTGGCAGGCGCCGCCCGTTGCAGCATGCCGAACAGGTCGCGCGGGTCGTCGGGGTCGGCCAGCAGGTCGAGTGCGTGATAAAGGCCGGTCTCCTGCAACTGGTCGCGCACGTAACGTAGGGCCGAGAAATCCTCGATGGCGAAGCCCACGCTGTCAAACAGGGTGATCTGGCGGTCCGAGGTGCGGCCGGGCGCCTTGCCGGTGATCACCTGCCACATCTCGATCACCGGATGGTCCGGCGCCAGTTGCTGGATCTCGCCTTCGATCCGGGTTTGCGGCGGGTATTCGACGAAAATGTCCGAGCGGTGCAGGATCGCCTCGGCCAGTTCGGTCTTGCCCGGGCAGTCGCCGCCGATGGCGTTGATATGCACGCCCGATCCCACCATGTTGTCGGTCAGGATAGTGGCATATTGCTTGTCGGCGGTGCAGGTGGTCAGGATCTGGGCACCTTCGATCGCCTCTTCGGGGCTGGTACAGCTCACCACCTCCATCCCCTGTCCGGCCAGGTTGCGGGCGGCCTTGGCGGTAGCGGCGGGATCGGTATCGTAGAGACGTACGGATTTCAGGCCGCAGATCGCCTTCATCGCCAGGGTCTGGAATTCCGATTGCGCGCCATTGCCGATCATCGCCATCGTATGCGCGCCCTTGGGGGCGAGGTATTTGGCGACCAGGGCCGAGGTGGCGGCGGTGCGCAGCGCGGTCAGCATGGTCATCTCGCTCAGCAGCACCGGATAGCCGGTCTCGACCGCCGCCAGAAGGCCAAAGGCGGTGACGGTCTGAAGCCCCTCCTTGGTGTTCTTGGGGTGGCCGTTGACGTATTTGAAACCGTAAAGCTCGCCATCCGAGGTTGGCATCAGCTCGATCACGCCGACGGGTGAATGGCTGGCCACGCGCGGGGTCTTGTCGAAGCTTTCCCAGCGGCGGAAGTCGGCCTCGATATAGGCGGCGATGCCGCGCATCATCTCTTCGACGCCGATATGGTGGATCAGGCGCATCATGTGGTCGACGGAAACGAAAGGGACAAGCGCCTTGTCGGACGGGATGGTGGAAGAGAGGGTCATGCGGCGGTCCTTTGCGGGCGACGTGTCAGGTGGATGCCGGCGATCATGCAGCGGACGGATCCGCCGGCGGTTTCTATGGTGGGGATCGCGAGCGGCAGCAATTGTGCCGAGCGTTCGATCACCGCGATCTGATCCGGGGTCAGCGCCCTGTGGGCGCGGGCCGACAGGGCCAGCAAGCGGCGATGACCGGTCAGTTCGATGGCGTTTCCGGCAAACTCGCCGATTTGCTCCGGCGTCAGGTCGATGACGGTACGCCCGGTTTCAGCCAGCCGTTCGGCGACGGTACGGCGCCGCTCGGGATCCGGGATCATCGACAGGCAGATCAGCGCATAGTCGGTGCCGATCCCCATCAGCACATTGGTGTGATAGACCGGGCAGCCCTGTGCATCGGCCGCGTCGAAACAGATGGGTTCATAGTTGAAATGGGCGCAGAACCGCTCCAGCAGCACCGGGTCGGCGCGGTGCGAGCGGGCGACATAGGCGATGCGGCCGATATGGTCGAGCACCATGGCGCCGGTGCCTTCGAGCGCAAGCCCGTCCTGTTCCAGCCCGCTATAGTCGATCACGTCCGAAACGCGGTATTCGCGTTTCAGAAGCTCGATTACGTCCGGGCGGCGTTCGCGGCGGCGGTTCTCTGTATACATCGGATAAAGCGCCACATGGCCGCCGGTATGGGTCGAGAACCAGTTGTTGGGGAACACGCTGTCGGGCGTGTCCTGTGTGCCGGTATCATCGAACACATGCACCCGGACGCCCGCCGCGCGCAGGGTGGCGACGGCGGCGTCAAACTCGGCCAGGGCGCGCGGCGCGGTATCACCCGTGGCGCTGTCGGTCTGGAACGCGTTGTCGGCGCGGGTTTCCGGGTTGGAGCGGAACGCATGCGGGCGGATCATAACCACCGCCTGGGGAGCCTGGATCGTGGTCATGAAAAGCTCCGCGTTGGGCGGTCGAAGACCCGGCGGCCGAGCGCCGAGGCAGCCAGATCGACCATCAGCTGTGCGGTGCGGCCACGTTCGTCGAGGAAGGGGTTGAGTTCGACCAGGTCGAGCGAGGTCATCAGACCGCTGTCGCAGATCATCTCCATCACCAGATGACCCTCGCGGATGGTGGCGCCGCCGGGCACGGTGGTGCCGACGGCGGGTGCGATGGCGGGGTCGAGGAAATCGACGTCGAGCGAGACATGCAGCAGGCCGTTCGCGGCCGCGACGGTATCGAGGAAGGCCTGGAGCGGTTTTGCGATTCCGGTCTCGTCGATCTGGCGCATGTCGTGAAAGCGGATCTTGGTCTGTTGCAGCGCCTCGCGCTCGGCCCGGTCGACCGAGCGCAGGCCGAGGATGCAGATGTTGCGTTGCTTCACCGGGTTGGTGATCACCGGGAAACCGGCAAAGCCGCCGCGCCCGGTGACATAGCCCAGGGGCGTGCCGTGCAGGTTGCCCGAGGCGGAGGTTTCCGGCGTGTGATAGTCGCTGTGGGCATCGAGCCAGAGCACGAATTGCGGGCGGCCGACACGGGCGGCATGGTTGGTCACGCCCGCCACGCTGCCTAGGGCCAGCGCATGATCGCCGCCCAGAAAGATCGGCAGACCGCGCGGCATCGCCTGTTCGGCGGCGCGGATCAGGCGGTTGGTCCAGCCGATGGTGCGGTTGGGTTGATGAACATGGGTGTCGTTCGGCTCGGGCGCGTGTTCGGCGGGCGAGAGATTGCCCAGGTCCTCGACGATATGGCCGAGATCGGAGAGCGCCTCGGCAAGGCCGGCGGTGCGGTAGGCGTCGGGGCCCATCAGGCAACCGGTGCGGCGCTTGCCGCTGTCCACGGGGGCGCCGATCAGGATACAACGTTTGGGGGTCATCTGTTCGCTATTGTTTTTTCAAGGTCGCGCCAATTTCTGGTCGATTTGCGTTGAAACCAAGAGGGATATTTGGTCATATCGTCGTTGGATTGATCAAATCGGACGCAAAGATGGACAAAACGGATGAACGCCTGATCGCCGCGCTGAGGCATGACGCGCGCGCGTCGCTGTCGGACCTGGCATTGCAGCTGGATCTGTCGCGCACCACGGTGCGGGCGCGGATCGAGCGGCTGGTGCAGCGGGGGGATATCCTGGGGTTTTCGGTGGTCCTGAAAGAGGATGTGCTGAACGATCCGGTGCGCGGGCTGATGATGATCGAGATCGAGGGGCGCGGCGCGGCGCGGGTAACGCGGCAGTTGCAGGGGCTCAAGGAGGTACGGGCGATCCACTCGACCAACGGGCGCTGGGATCTGATCGTCGAGCTGGGTACCGAGACGCTGGAAGACCTGGACACGGCGCTGGCCAAGATCCGGATGTTCGAAGGGGTGCAGGCGAGCGAGACGAACCTGCTGCTGTCGACCAAAAAATCGACGTGAGGAAGGGGGCGCTGCCCCCGTCGCGCGGACGCGCGACTCCCCCGGAGTATTTTGAGCGAAATGAAGGACTTGTGGGGGAAGGGTCAGGCGCGGCGGGTTGCGGCCACGATCCAGATGAGCGCCAGCGCCAGCGAGATCAGGCCGTTCCACCCGGCCATGGAGATGCCCAGCATCTCCCAGGGGATCTCGTCGCAGCGCACCAGCGGCGCGGCCATGATCTGCTCCATCAGTTGTTCGGCGCTGAGCCCGCCGATCGGGCCGGAGGTGCAGGTTGTGGGGCCTTCCCACCAGCCCTGTTCGACCCCGGCGTGAAAGAAGCCGATGATGGAGGTGGTCAGCGCCGCGAGTGCCCCGGCCCAGGGCAGCAACCGCCAGCCGGCGGCCAGCGCCAGTGCGCCGATCAGCACCGCCGCGCCATGCGGGTACCGCTGCCAGATGCACATCTTGCAGGGTGCCAGCCCGCCGACATACTGGAAGCCCCAGGCGCCCAGGAGAAGTGCGGCGGACCCGCCAGCGGCCAGCAGGATCAGGGTTTTGCGGGACATCACAGATACCTCACCAGAAGAAAGCCGCCGATCAGCAGCGCCATGAAGACGGTCAGCACAAGACCCAGGCGTCTTTCGATGAAATCGCGGACCGGGGCGCCGAATTTCCACAGGAGCGCCGCGACCAGGAAGAAGCGCAGCGCGCGAGCCAGAACCGAGGTGGCGATGAAGGTGCCGAGCGGCATGCCGGTCCAGCCCGACATGATGGTGATCACTTTGTAGGGGAAGGGGGTCACCCCCGCCGTCAGCACCGCCCAGAAACCGAAATCGTTGAAGCGGGTGTTGAACGCCTCCATCGCCTCGGCCTTGCCCATGGCCTGAAGGATCGGAGCACCGATACTGTCATAGAAGAAGGCGCCGATGGCATAGCCCAGAAGCCCGCCCAGCACCGAGGCGACCAGCGCCACCAGCGCGATGGCCCAGGCGCGCGAGGGGCGGGCCAGAATCATCGGAATCATCAAGAGGTCGGGCGGGATGGGAAAGACCGAGCTTTCCAGAAAGGCGACCAGCGCCAGCGCCCACATCGCCTGTGGGTGATCGGCCAGAGCCATGGTTCTGTCGTAGAGTGATTTCAGCATTTTGCCCGCGTCCAAGCCTGAACGGCTGCAAATCACGACCGCAAACCGGGGTCAACCGCCTTGCCTTGCGAAAGCGGGCGGTCGACGCTTTTTCGCTCTGGACCTTCGCTGCGGCTGCGGATAATTCAGGGGCAGGTGGCCCAAGTGGCGGAATGGTAGACGCAGGGGATTCAAAATCCCCCGCCTTCACGGGCGTGAGAGTTCGAGTCTCTCCTTGGGCACCACTATCCAGTTCAGACGCGTTGATTTCGTTCGATGGGTCAGTCGGCCGGTGTCGGCTTGCGGTTCATGTCGCCGTCGCGTCCAGCCCCCCTGGATGCGGGCATGCAGCAACACAAAACCCCCGCACGGGTGTACGGGGGCGCAAGCCTGATAGACCTGAATGCGGTGTCAGCCGCCCCAGGTGCGGATGTCGCCGCAATCCATATGCACGAAATTCGACCGGTAGTATTTGCCGACACCACCCGCCCGGCAGGAGGCCGCCGCGTTGGCGATCTGGCTCACGGAACGCGACGCCAGCCGCAGGTCCGCGGCCTGACCCTGCATATGCAGGGAGTTACGTGCCACGCCGCGCGACTTGCTGCGCAGCATCGCGTTGGTTTGCGGGCTGCGGTAGCCCGACAGCAGCATGTAGGGTTCGCTTACGTCAAGAAGGTTGTGCGATGCGGCCATGATGTCGATCGTGCGCAGATCCATGGTCTTGACCTGATCGACACGCCAGTCGCGCATGAAGAAGTTGATCTCCTTGACCGCGTCCTTGATGTAATCGCCGTCGATCCAGTAGACCATGTCCAGCCGCTCGCCGGTGCGGCCGGAGTACATGCGGATGCGGCGGATGTCGCCGCCGCCGCGCAGGAACCCTGCGGCCATGGAGTAGGTTGGGGCGGCTGTAACGGCTGTCGCGGCAAAGGCCCGTAAAAGTGCGCGCCTTGTTAGGCCCGAAGAACTGGTTTCCGTCATCTGACTTTCTGTCCCGTGCGTGTCCTGCCTGCGCACGATGTTACGTGCACATTGTTAATTTCCATCCCCCAGATGGCCGGTTTTATGGCACAGAGGGATTCGTTCGCCAAGAATTCTTTCAGAAACTTGAGGTTGAAGGGGAATTTTCGGCAGTTTTTCGCCCAAACAGGTGATGCAGACTCCTCTATTCTCGGCCAGGGCGACGAGGCGGCCGGGCTGTTGCGATGCATCCGCGCATCAGCCGGAATGAGATTTGGGGACCTGAAAAGATTGTGAATGGACTTTGTCACCCGGTTCTTAGGAGAATTTCCGAACCTCCTTCGGCTATTGAAAATAACGACTTGGTTTCAGGGAAACACCACATGCCTTCGACGTTTCGAATTCGCTTTCGCCCCTTGATGGCTGCCACGGTCCTGGCCGGTGCGCTGGCTGTGTGGCCGGTGTCGGGCGCCATGGCGCAGGTGACCGCCTATAAGCAGGCTTTGGCCGAGGCGAGTTACGGTGACGAGGCGATCGGGGCCTATTACCGGCAGAGCGGGTATCAACCGGTTTGGACCGGCGAGGGCGACGTGTTCCGGGCCCGCCGCGCGGCTCTGATCGAGGCACTGTCGATGGCGGATATCCACGGGCTGCCTGCGGCGCGCTACGACGTCGACGGGCTGATGGCGAAAATGGCGGCCGCGCGTACGGTACGGGACATGGGCCTGCTCGAGGTCGAGATGAGCCGTGTCTTTGCCCGGTTTGCCAGCGAAATCCAAAGCGGGTTCCTGACGCCGTCGAAGATCGACGAGGGCATGGTGCGGGTGGTCGAACGGCGCAGCGCGCAGGAGTATCTGACAGAAATACAGGCCGCCGACCCGGGCCGGTACCTGCGCAGCCTGGCGCCGGCGACAACACAGTACCGCGCGCTTCTGAAACTCAAGCTGGGTCTGGAGCAGGATCTGGCCACCGGCGGCTGGGGGCCGGCGGTGCCGGGCGGCAAGCTGTCGCCGGGCGACACGGGAACCCGGGTCGTGCAATTGCGCAACCGGCTGATCGCGATGGGATACATGGAGCGCAGCGCCGCGGCGAGCTATGACGGGACGCTTCAGAAGGCGGTGCAGGCGTTTCAGGTGGCGCATGGGCTGGAGCCGGACGGGGTGGCGGGCGAGGCCACGCTGGAAGAGATCAACAAGTCGGTCGCGGACCGGCTGAAATCGGTGATCGTGGCGCTGGAGCGCGAGCGCTGGCTGCCACGCGACCGGGGCGAACGGCATATCCTGGTCAACCAGACAGATTTTACCGCCAAGATCGTCGATCACGGGCGCGTAACGTTCGAGACTCGTTCCGTTATCGGGATGAATACATCCGACCGCCGCAGTCCTGAATTCTCTGACGAGATGGAGCATATGGTGATCAATCCGAGCTGGTATGTGCCGCGCTCGATTATTACCAAAGAGTATCTGCCCAAGCTGCGGGCAAACCCGAACGCGGTCCGGCATCTGGAAATCACCGACAGCCGGGGCCGTCAGGTCAATCGCGGTGCGGTGGATTTCAGCCAGTTTTCGACGCGCAGCTTTCCTTTTGCCATGCGCCAGCCGCCGGGTAAGGGCAATGCGCTGGGGTTGGTGAAATTCATGTTCCCCAACAAGTACAATATCTATCTGCACGACACGCCGCAGAAACACCTGTTCGCGCGCGAGGTGCGGGCGTTTTCGCATGGCTGTATCCGGCTGGCGCAGCCGTTTGAATTCGCCTATGCGCTGCTGGCCGCACAAGAGGCCGACCCCAAGAGCTTTTTCCACAACGTGCTGAACACCGGCAGGGAAACCAAGGTGGACCTGACCCAGCATGTGCCGGTGCATATCATCTATCGCACGGCCTATGTGGACGACCGGGGGCATGCCGGCTATCGCCGCGACGTCTATGGTCGGGACGCGAAGATTTGGGATGCGATGAGCCGCGCAGGGGTGGTCCTGTCGGCCGTTCAGGGGTAAGTCTGCGGGGCACCAACAGCTGACGGGCCCCTTTCCATGCGCTTTACCATCTCACAGATCGCTGCTGCCATCGGAATGGAGGCGGAGGGCGATCTTGACCTGACCATTCTGCGTGCCACCGAACCGGCGGATGCGGGACCCGACGATCTGGCGCTGGCAATGTCGCCGAAATATGCCGAGGCGCTGGGGCAGGGCAAGGCCCGGGCGGCACTGTTGTGGCCGGGGGCCGATTGGCAGGGCCTGGGGCTGAAGGCCGCGATCCTGGTGCCAAGACCGCGCCTGGCGATGGCGGGGCTGACGGCGATGCTGGATCCGGGGCAGGGGGTGGAACCGGGGATTCACCCGTCGGCGGTGATCGATCCCAGTGCCGTGATCGGCGCCGATGTGCGCATCGGGCCGCTGAGCGTGGTGGGCGCCCGGGCGCGGATCGGCGACGGGTCGGTGATCGGGCCGCATTGCTCCATCGGAATGGATGCTGTCCTGGGCCAGGGCGCCTGGCTGCGCGAGATGGTCAGCATCGGCGCGCGCGTCACCATCGGTGACAGGTTCATCGCGCAACCCGGCGCGCGGATCGGTGGCGATGGCTTTTCGTTCGTCACGCCCGAGGTGTCGGGGGCGGAGAACGCCCGCAAGACGCTGGGTGATCAGGGCGAGGCCAAGGCGCAGGCCTGGGTGCGGATCCATTCGCTGGGTTCGGTCGAGATCGGCGACGATGTCGAGGTGGGCGCCAACTGCACCGTCGACAACGGCACCATCCGCAACACCCGGATCGGAGATGGCAGCAAGCTCGATAACCTCGTGCATGTGGGTCACAACACCCGGGTAGGGCGCGACTGTCTGCTGTGCGGCCAGACCGGCGTGTCGGGCTCGGTCGAGATCGGCAACAACGTGGTTCTGGGCGGCCAGACCGGGGTGGTCGACAATATCTTTATCGGCGACGGGGTGATTTCGGGCGGCGGCACCAAGATCTTGTCCAACGTGCCCGCAGGCCGGGTGATCATGGGCTATCCCGGTGTAAAGATGGAAACACACACGGAAATCTACAAGGCGCAGCGGCGTCTGCCCCGCCTGATGCGGGATCTGGATGCGCTGAAAAAGGCAGTTTTCAAACCCGGTTCCAGCGATTAAATCAGCCCCAAGCCACCACAGGGGACCCAAATGAGCATCAGCGACCGCGTCATCGCCATCATCGCAGAGCAGGCCGTTCTGGAACCGTCGGACGTCAGCCCGGACAGCACATTGGAAGACCTGGGAATCGACAGTCTGGGCCTGGTCGAGAGCATCTTTGCCATCGAGGAAGAGTTCGACATCTCGATCCCGTTCAACGCCAACGAACCGACGCAGAGCGATTTCGACATTTCGAACGTGGCCGCGATCATCGCGGGCATCGAAAAGCTCGTGTCAGAAAAGGCCTGATCACGCCGATGAAACGGGTCGTCATCACCGGGGCGGGAACAATCAACGCACTGGGACATTCGGTGCCCGAAACGCTGGAAGCGATGCGCGAGGGGCGGTGCGGCATTGCCGAGCTGGAGTTTCGCGATGTGGAACGGCTGGCCATCCGGATCGGCGGCCAGGTGCGCGGGTTCGAGGCCGAGGGCCGGTTCAATCGGCAGCAGATGTCCCTGTATGACCGATTCACCCAGTTCACCCTGACCGCTGCCAAGGAGGCGATAACGCAGTCGGGGCTGGAGTTTCACGGCGAGCTGTCGGCGAAGTCGGGCGTGGTTCTGGGCACCGCCGGAGGCGGTGTCAGCACCTGGGACGAGAATTACCGGTCTGTCTATGAAGAGGGCAAGAACCGGGTCCATCCCTTTGTCGTGCCCAAGCTGATGAACAACGCGGCCGCCAGCCACGTGTCGATGGAGCACAATCTGAAAGGGCCGTCATTCACGGTGTCGACGGCCTGCGCCTCGTCCAACCATGCAATGGCGCAGGCCTTTGCCATGGTGCGCAGCGGCATGGCGCCGGTGATGATCACCGGCGGATCGGAATCGATGCTGTGTTTCGGCGGGGTCAAGGCCTGGGAAGGGTTGCGGGTGATGTCCAAGGACGCCTGCCGCCCGTTCAGCGCCAACCGCAACGGCATGGTGCAGGGCGAGGGCGCGGGCATTTTCGTTTTCGAGGAATACGAGCACGCCAAGAAACGCGGTGCCGAGATCCTGTGCGAGGTTTCGGGATTCGCCATGTCCTCGGACGCATCCGACATCGTGATGCCGTCGAAACAAGGGGCGGCGCGGGCCATGGCAGGGGCCCTGGCCGATGCCCGGATCGACCCGGGCGAGGTGGGCTATATCAACGCCCATGGCACCGGGACCGCGGCCAATGACAAGACCGAATGCGCCGCGGTGGCGGATGTGTTCGGGCGCCATGCCGACAGCCTGATGATCTCTTCGACCAAGTCGATGCATGGCCATCTGATCGGCGGCACCGGCGCGGTGGAACTGCTGGCCTGTATCATGGCGCTGCGCGACGGGGTGATTGCACCCACCATCGGCTACGAGGAGCCCGATCCGGAATGCGCACTGGACGTGGTGCCGAACGTGGCGCGCGAGGCCAAGGTCGAGGTGGCGCTGAGCAATGCCTTTGCCTTTGGCGGGTTGAACGCGGTGTTGGCGCTGCGTCGGGTCTGATCATCCGCAAGCAAAGAAAAAGGCCGCCGGGGTCCAACCTCGGCGGCCTTTTTAGGTGTAAACCCGCGTCAGTTCGAAACGACGTCGACCTTTTCATAACCGGCGGTGAAGCCCTTGAGTGACATCTTCAGGCGCACCACCTGGTCCGGTGCCGGGGCCGGGACCAGCGAGACAACCGCCTCGGCCCCTTTGCGCATCGCGTCGATATCGCCCTGCGTCAGACCGATCTGTGCCACGCAACCGATCGGGTTGCAGAAGGAATAGTTGTAGCGTTTTCCCGGGGCGCCGTTGATCGAGATGGTCAGCTGCGCCGGCAACAGGGTTTCCAGCGGCACGATGACGGTGGCACCCGCCACGGCAACGCCGCCTTCCTCAAGCCGGAACATCGAGAATTCGGCCATCGGGTTGCCCTGGTCGTCGGTCAGGATCTGCAACAGCGAACAGGGATCGGTTTCTTCCTCGGTCTTGATGCAGGCGAGGTCCCAGTCACCGGATTTTTCCTTGGAGTACCGCTGCCCGAGTTGCGGCTCGGCCCCGACCGGTTGTCCCAGGTCGAGAAGCTGATCGGCGGTCTTTTCCTGAGCCGCCGGGGCCGCTTCGCCGGATTGGGCGGTGTCCTGCGCCGAAACGGCGGTGGCCAGCGCAAAAAGGGCGGCGGAAAGCGAAAACAGGGTCTTGGTCATGAATGCCTCATCAGGAGAATGGCTGCTCAATGTCCGTCTATCATGCGCGATCAGGACTGTCAGGCGCAAACACGCGGCCAAGCAGGGAAATGCTGATGCCTGCCGAAAGCAAGAAAGGGAACCCGCAGTCGGGTTCCCTTTCCTATTTTGCTCCCCGTCGGACTGGCCGACTTAGTGTTATGGCGGGACGTTACGAAAGCCGTGCCATTGGGTCAACAGCTAAGACGGAGTTTTGGGCGAAATACAGCCAAATACCTGTCTCTGCACCGTTTTTGACCATCCAGTCGAAAAAAGCCGTGCCCGAAGGCACGGCCAGTCTGACAGGGAGGAAGCCCCCGTCCGGCACAAGGCCAAAGGGGCAATTGGGACTATCGCAGCCAAAGGTTAAGTTTGTATGGTCTGGGTGAAACGATAGAATTTGAGGCAAGAACCCGATGGACGGAAAGATTTTTCTTGGCGGCGGCGGACCCGATTACGAGGTCGGCCAATGGCTGGATCTGAAATACGCGAACCGGCACGGCCTGATCGCGGGGGCAACCGGGACCGGCAAGACGGTGACGCTGCAAATTTTGGCCGAGGGGTTTTCGGACGCGGGCGTGCCGGTGTTCATGGCGGACGTGAAGGGCGACCTGTCGGGGATGGCGAAGTCGGGGTCGGCGGCACACAAGCTGCATGGGCCGTTCACGGAACGGGCGGAAAAGATCGGGTTCGAGGGCTATGACTATCGCGCCTGCCCGGTGACCTTCTGGGATCTCTTCGGAGAGCAGGGGCATCCGGTGCGGACCACGGTGGCCGAGATGGGGCCGCTGTTGCTGTCGCAACTGCTGGAGCTGAGCGAGGCGCAGGAAGGGATCCTGAATATAGCGTTCCGGCTGTCGGATGAGGAGGGACTGCCGCTCCTCGACCTCAAGGATTTGCAGGCGCTTTTGGTCTGGATCGGTGAGAACGCCAAGTCGCTGTCGCTGCGCTATGGCAATATCTCGACCGCCTCGGTGGGGGCGATCCAGCGGCGTTTGCTAGTTATCGAGAACCAGGGTGGCGACCGCCTTTTCGGCGAACCGGCGCTGGATCTTGCCGACCTGATGCGCACCGATTCCGAGGGGCGCGGCATGGTCAATATCCTGGCCTCGGACAAGCTGATGGCCTCGCCCAAGCTCTATGCCACTTTCCTGTTGTGGCTCTTGAGCGAGCTGTTCGAGGAACTGCCCGAGGTGGGCGATCCGGACAAGCCGAAACTGGTGTTCTTCTTTGACGAGGCTCATTTGCTGTTCGATGACGCGCCCAAGGCGCTGATCGACAAGGTGGAACAGGTGGCGCGGCTGATCCGGTCCAAGGGGGTGGGGGTCTATTTCATCACCCAGAACCCCGCCGATGTGCCCGAGGATATCCTTGGCCAGCTGGGCAACCGCATCCAGCACGCGCTGCGCGCCTTTACCGCCAAGGATCGCAAGAACCTGCGGCTGGCGGCGGAAACCTATCGCGAGAACCCCGCCTTCGATACCGAGGATGCGATCCGGGACGTGGGCGTGGGCGAGGCGGTGACCTCGCTGTTGCAGAAGAAAGGCGTGCCCGGGATCGTCGAGCGCACGCTGATCCGGCCGCCCTCGTCCCAGTTGGGGCCGATCGGTCCGGCTGAGCGCCGGGCGATCCTGAACAGTTCCGACATGGCAGGGAAATACGACACGCCGCTCGATCGCAAGTCGGCCTTCGAGATCCTTGCCAAACGGGCCGAAATGGCGGCACGGGAAGCGGAGGACGCCGAGGTGAAGGCAGAGGAGGCAAGCCCCTGGGAGCGCGAATACAACTCGGCCCGCCGTTATTCCGGCAGCCGGGTGAGCCGGTCGTCGTCGCGGGCGCCGAAGCGCACCAAGAAAGAGGATACACTGACCAGCGCCATGGGCGAGGCGGTGATCAAGGAGCTGAAGGGCACCACCGGCCGCCGCATCGTGCGCGGCATCCTGGGCAGCCTGTTCAAGGGGCGGTGATGGGGGCTAGTGGCGCTGTTGTTTGAACAGGATGAGTTCGAGCAGGGCCAGCCAGGGCAGGTAGAAGCCGAAGTTCATGAACAGATCGAAGGCGCCGGAGAAGTCCGGCGTCGACGCCAGCCCGTCGGTGGCAATGTACCAGATCGTGTATTGTACCCGGTAGAGCCATGATCCGATGGCAAGAACGAACAGGCGCAAGGCCCAGCGCCTGTGGTGTTCGATGTCGCGCGCGATGGCAAAGCGAAACGCCTGTACGGCCGCCAGGCCGGTCAGGCCACCGTACAAGGCAAAGCCCGCATCCATGGCCGTGCCGCCGACCGTTCCGCGCAGGGCGATGTAGATCAGCCCGGCCAGGGCCGTGAGAATGGCGCACAGGATCAGCAATCTGCCGGTGGCCCGGTGCACAGCGGGCCAGTTTCGGCGGAGCCAGGGGAACAATTGCAGCGGCGCAAGGAAAGACAGGAGCGACCCGGCCAGCATATGAACAAACACGGATATGTTGGTTAGCCAGGCGCCGGCCTGGACCAGATAGGTCTCGCCGGACAGATCTTGGATCAGGCCCGCCAGGCCGAACCGGGCTGCGTAGATTGCAAAAGGCAGGATTGCCAGCATCAGGAGCAGAAGGCCGGCGGCGTAGGCCGCCGGCCTGGATTTTTCGCGCCAAGTTGGCGGGGCTACCCCATCACGCGGCTCATTTCTCGGGGATCAGCCCGCGCGGGCTGAACCTGAGCACCAAGAGGAGGATGACCCCCATGGTCAGCAGGCGCATATGGGCGGCGCTGTCGATCAGGTGCGATTTCAGCGCGCTGCCCTCGGGCAGGCCGAAGGTGATCACGTTCATCAGCCAGAGGCCCAGCGGCTCGACCTGGACCCAGAGGAACCAGATCAGCATCGCCCCCAGCACGGCGCCGAAGTTGTTGCCCGAGCCGCCGACGATGACCATCACCCAGATCAGGAAGGTGAAGCGCAGCGGCTGGTAGGTGCCCGGTGTCAGCTGGCCGTCGAGCGTGGTCATCATCGCTCCAGCGATGCCACAGACGGCAGAGCCCAGAACAAAGACTTGCAGGTGGCGGCGGGTGACATCCTTGCCCATCGCCTCGGCCGCGACCTCGTTGTCGCGGATTGCGCGCATCATCCGGCCCCAGGGGCTTTTCAGTGCCATTTGCGCCATCCAAAGGAGGACCAGCAGCACCACGGTGAAGAGGACCGAGTAGCCGAGCTTGACATAGAGGGTCGAGGCGGTCACCGGGTCGAGGCCAAGAGAGGCCGCGCTTTCCACGAAACCGGGATCGTTTTGGAGGTCGATCTCGTAGGGGACGGGGCGGGGCAGGCCGATCACGTTCTTGACACCGCGTGCCAGCCAGTCCTCGTTCTTCATCACCGCGATGATGATCTCGGCGATGCCCAGCGTGGCGATGGCGAGGTAATCGGAGCGCAGACCGAGTGCCGTCTTGCCGATGAGCCAGGCCGCGCCCGCGGCCAGCAGGCCACCGGCGGGCCAGGCCAGGAGCACAGGAAGGCCCAGGCCGCCGATATTGCCGGCGGCGGCCGGGTTGATCGCCTCGACCGCCATGACGTTGGGATCGAACACGGCGCGGTAGATCACGAAACCCGCGATCAGCACCACCAGGACGGTCAGCGCCCGGTTGCGTCCCTTGGGCATCCGTTTCGTCGCCATAACGGCGGCGAACACGGTGGCGGCACCCAGCAGCAGCGCCAGAACGATGCCCCAGCCACCCGCGGACCAGGCCTCGGGCGAGAGCGGTTCGGACACCAGCACCACAGCAAGGCCGCCCAGCGCCACAAAGCCCATGACGCCGACGTTGAAGAGGCCGGCAAAGCCCCATTGCAGGTTGACGCCAATCGCCATGATGGCCGAGATCAGCCCCATGTTGACGATCAGGATGGCCGAGTTCCAGCTTTGCATGAAGCCGGTGATCACGACCAGGGCGGCTACGCCCAGGAACAGGGCGGTATTTTTCACTGTCTCGGTCATACCGCTTTCCCCTTGAAGAGGCCCGTAGGCTTGAACAGCAGCACGATCAGCAGGATGACGAAGCTGACCGCGAACTTGTAATCGGTGCTCAGGAGCTGGACGAGGCCGTCTGGCTCCATCCCGGCGGGGGCGAAGTAGCCCAGCACCTTTTTCCAGGCATAGGTCACGGTGACCTCGGAAAAGGCGATGACAAATCCGCCCGCGATGGCGCCCAGCGGGCTGCCCAGACCGCCCACGATGGCCGAGGCAAAGATCGGCAGCAGAAGCTGGAAGTAGACGAAGGGCTTGAAGCTCTTGTCGAGGCCATAGAGCACGCCCGCCGTGGTGGCGAGTGCCGCCACGATCAGCCAGGTGTACATCACCACACGTTCCGGGTTGATGCCCGACAGAAGCGCCAGATCCTCGTTATCGGAATAGGCGCGCATCGACTTGCCGGTGCGGGTCTTGTTGAGGAACCAGAACAGAAGCGCGACACAGATCACCGCCACGACAACGGTCAGCGCCTGGGTGGACTTGATCGCCAGCCCCTCTTCCAGCCCGGTCATCTTCTTGAAGTCGCGGGCCGAGATCAGGAACCGCTCGCCATCGGCGAAGTTCTGGTCGTTGGGGCCGATGATGAAGCGGACAAGCCCGTTCATGATGAACATCACGCCCATCGACACGATGACCAGGATCACCGGCTTGGCCTTTTGTTCGCGGTAGAAGCGATAGACCATGCGGTCGGTGACCAGAACCAGGGCCATGCAGCCGAGGATGCCAAAGGGCAGGGCCAAAAGCGCGGTCGGCAGCGGGCCAAGGCCGACGCCCATGGATTGCAGCCACCAGGTCACCAGCACGGTGATCATGGCGCCGAACGCCATGGTGTCGCCATGGGCGAAGTTCGAGAACCGCAGGATGCCATAGATCAGCGTCACCCCCAGCGCGCCCAGCGCCAATTGGCTGCCATAGGCGATGGCGGGGATCAGCACGAAGTTCGAAAGCGCCACGAAGGCGTTGAGAAGGTCCATGTCTCAGCCTCCCAGGAAAGATTTGCGCACTTCGGGATCTTCGAGCAGTTCCTTGCCGGTGCCGGTAAAGGCATTGCGGCCCTGAACCAGCACATATCCCTTGTCGGCGATGGCGAGCGCCTGTTTGGCGTTCTGCTCGACCATCAGGATCGGCAGGCCGGTGCGGCTGACCTCGATGATGCGGTCGAACAGCTCGTCCATCACGATGGGGCTGACGCCTGCGGTCGGTTCGTCGAGCATCAGCACCTTGGGCTTGGTCATCAGCGCCCGGCCCACGGCGACCTGCTGGCGCTGGCCGCCGGAAAGCTCGCCCGCCGCCTGATAGCGCTTCTCGCGCAGGATCGGGAACAGGTCATAGACCTGTTCCATGGTCTCGCGGATGTCGTCGCGGCGGATGAAGGCGCCCATTTCTAGGTTCTCTTCGACCGTCATCGAAGTGAAGATGTTGTTGGTCTGCGGCACGAACCCCATGCCCTTGACCACACGGTCCTGTGGCGTGAGCTTGGTGATATCCTCGCCATCCAGCCGCACCGAGCCTGAGCGCACGTCGAGCATGCCGAACACCGCCTTCATTGCGGTCGATTTGCCGGCGCCGTTGGGGCCGACGATGACGGCGATCTCGCCCGGGTTCACCGCGATGGTGCATTCATGCAGGATATCGGGGCCCTTGCCATAACCGCCGGTCATGGTGTCGCCGATCAGGAACGGACCGCCGTCGACCTTGGTCGTGGGGCCGCTCTTGCGATGGGCGGGGGTCATGGTGCCGATGCCGTGAGGGTTGGTGATCGAGGCGTCCTTGTTGCCGCGACCGTCCTGATAGGGATTGCCGCTCATGCGCCTGCCTCCAACTTTTCCTTGTTCTTCAGGCCGGTGCCCAGATAGGCCTCGATCACCTGCTCGTTGGCCTTGATCTCGTCAAGCGTGCCCTTGGCCAGAACCCGGCCTTCGGCCATGCAGATGACGGGATCGCAGATCTTGCCGATGAAATCCATGTCGTGCTCGATCACGACAAAGGTATAGCCACGTTCCTTGTTGAGCCGCAGGATGGTGTCGGCGATGGTCATCAGCAGGGTGCGGTTCACACCGGCGCCGACCTCGTCCAGGAACACGATCTTGGCATCCACCATCATGGTGCGGCCCAGTTCCAGCAGTTTCTTCTGTCCGCCCGAGACCTGGCCCGCCTTGTGATCGGCCAAGTGGCTGATGGTCAGGAACTCCAGCACCTCGTCGGCCTTGGCCCTGAGTGCGCGCTCCTGGTCGGCAATGCGCTTGCGCCCGAACCAGGTGTTCCACAGCGTTTCGCCGATCTGCCCGCCGGGCACCATCATCAGGTTCTCGCGGCAGCTCATCGAGCTGAATTCATGCGCGATCTGAAAGGTCCGGAGCAGCCCCTTGTGGAACAGGTCGTGCGGCGGCAGGCCGGTGATATCCTCGCCATCCATGGTGACCTTGCCGCTGGTGGGCGGAAGGACTCCGGCGATCACGTTGAACAGAGTGGTCTTACCGGCTCCGTTCGGCCCGATCAGGCCGGTGATGGAGCCCTTGGCGATTTCCAGCGATGCACCATCCACCGCATGGAACCCGCCGAAGTGCTTGTGCACGTCTTCGACGACGATCATGTTATCCCCCGAGGCCGCATACAATGCGCAGCCCTGTTGTTGTTGCCTCATCCCCCGTGCGAGGTGCGGCCTTTTGTCATTGAAACAGCCCGGACACAAGGCCCGGGCTGCTCTTCAGTACATCATCGCAGGGCGATCAACGGAATTTGGCCGTGGTGATCTTGCCGCCATCAACCTTGATCTGGCGGTAGTTGCCGGCGCTTTCGCCGGGTCCGATCAGCTCGACCGCGGTTGCGCCGACATAGTCGACATCGCCGCCGTCCTTGATGATCTGCAATGCCTTGGCCAGTTCGCCGGGATAGATTTTCTCACCCGGTGCGTTGGCGACATGCATGACGTGCTCTTTGTAGTCGGCCGAGTCCTTGGAGTTTGCCGCCTGCATGGCGAGCAGGATCAGGGCCGCGGCGTCATACGCTTCGGGAGTGAAGGGCGAGGTGGCGTCGAAGGCGCCGGCCACGATCTCTTCGTACTTGGACACGCCCGGGCTGTCGGTGCCGGGATGCTGGCCGGTCGAGCCGTCGATCTCGTCGCCGAAGTTCTCTTCGAGCTTGGCGCCGATCATGCCGTCGGGGAAGTGGAAGGTGTCAAACGCGCCCGAGTCGATGGCGGAGCGCACGATGCCCGAACCGCCCTGGTCGACGTAACCGGCAACCACCAGACGCTCGCCACCGGCGGCGGCCAACGCGCCGACTTCGGCCGAGTAGTCGGCCTTGCCGTCTTCATGCGCGGCCGAGATGGTCACCTTGCCGCCGGCGGCTTCGAATGCCCCCTGGAAGCTGTCGGCCAGACCTTTGCCATAGTCGTTGTTGGTATAGGTCAGCGCGACTTCCTTGATGCCTTCTTCCATCAGGATCTCGGTCATCACGACGCCCTGGCGGGCATCCGACGGCGCGGTGCGGAAGAACAGGCCGTTGTCTTCGGCGGTCGACAGAGCGGGCGAGGTGGCCGAGGGCGAGATCATCACGACGCCGTTCGGAACGGCGACGTTCGACAGGATCGCACCGGTCACGCCCGAGCAGTCGGCGCCCATGATGCCGTCAACCTTGTCCGAGGTCACCAGACGTTCGGCGGCGGCGGTAGCGGCAGCAGCGTCGACGCAGGTCGAGTCGGCGCGGACCGAGGTCACGGTGGCGCCGTCCAGCAGCAGACCGGAGTCGCTGACTTCCTTCATCGCCAGTTCAGCGCCGTCGGCCATCGACGGGGTCAGCGATTCGATCGGGCCGGTGAAGCCCAGGATCACGCCGATCTTGACTTCCTTGGCGTGACCACCGGCAAACGCGGCGCTGGCCATCAGTGCGGAGGCCGCAGTGGCCGTAAGCAGTTTTTTCATGAGTTACTCCCTTGTTGGAACGCAATCGTTCTGCAACGAAATTAGGCAAGCTGCGGGAAAAAGGAAAGTCCTAACGAAAAAGTGGTTTTGCAGGGGAAATCGCCTAGGTTTTGTTGGGAAACCTGCGGTGATGGTACCGCTGCCACAAGAGGTTGGAGCATGTTTTCCCGTTCTTTCGCCGCGTTGATTCTGGCCCTTTCCTTCTTTGGTTCCATCGCTGCTGCGCAATCGGTTCTGACCACATCTGCGGGACAGGTGCGGCTGGAGATCATGGCCGAGGGGCTGGATACGCCCTGGGCGGTTGCACCGCTGCCAGAGGGGGGGGCGCTGGTCACCGAACGCGGCGGACGGCTGGTTCTTGCGCGAGACGGACGGCTTGACCCGGTGGCGGGCGTGCCGCGTGTACGGGCATCGGGGCAGGGCGGATTGCTCGACATAACTCTGGCGCGGGATTTCACGCAAAGCCGCAGGCTGTACCTGACCTATGCCCGGCCGCAGCCGGGTGGCGGCGCCGGAACCGCCGTGGCCGTAGCCCGACTGAGCCCCGACAACCGGCGGCTGGAACAGGTGCGCACGATCTTCGAGGCCGCGCCGGTCAGCAAGGGGGGGCGGCACTTTGGCAGCCGCGTGGTCGAGGCCGCCGATGGCACGCTCTTCGTCACGTTGGGCGACCGGGGCGAGGGCGCCACGGCGCAGGACCGGTCAAATCACAATGGCAGCGTGATCCGCATTCGACCGGATGGCAGCGTGCCGGGCGACAATCCGTTCGTCGGTCAATCGGGTGTGCGACCCGAGATCTGGTCCTGGGGGCATCGCAATCCGCAAGGTGCGGGGCTGGACGGGCAGGGGCAGCTCTGGATCTCGGAACATGGGGCCAAAGGCGGCGACGAGATCAACCTGATCCGCAAGGGCACGAACTACGGCTGGCCGGTGATTTCCTACGGGGTCGAGTATTCGGGCAAGAAGATCGGCGAGGGCACGCACAAGGCGGGGATGGAGCAGCCGCGTTTCTATTGGGACCCGTCAATCGCGCCCTCGGGCCTGCTGGTCTATTCCGGCAAGCTGTGGCCCCGCTGGCGCGGTCATATCCTTGTCGGGTCGCTGAAGTTCGACCATATCGCCCGCCTGTCCGGGGCGCCATTGCGCGCGCCAGAGCAGATCAAGAGCCCTGAGACCGAGCGCGTGCGCGACATCGTCGAGGCGCCCGACGGCACGATCTGGTTCATTTCCGAAGGGCGCGGCACGGTTTACAGGATGCGCCCCGCTTCCTAGGCTGGTCCTGACGCGTCAATGCGGGAGGGCACCATGTGGCGATTGATCTTGGTTCTGATGTTCTTGACCCCTGGCACGGCCAGTGCCGAGGATCGGGTATTCGGCACCTATGCCGAATATGCCCGGTTCGTCGATGACAAGATCATGTCGCGGGATTTCGTATCGCTGATCAACAGCCTGGGCGGTGAGGACGAATACACCGAGGCAGAGCTGAAGGCGACCAATGCGCAGCTGTTGAACGCCATGCCTTTCGATTTCACCAACAGCGCGGTGCTGAAACGGGTGGAGCTGACACCGGACTTCAGCCAGGAAATGCGGGTCTACTGGAACCGGCAGAAGTCCTATGTGTATTTCTATGCCTTCCTGCATCGCCGGGAAGAGGGGCTGGTTGCCCTGAGATTCAACCTTAACACCAACGCCGACAAGATCTTTGACAAGTTCTGATCCGAAACGCCTCCCGCATCTTCACTTTGCCAAAAATACTCCGGGGGAGTCGCCCTGAAAGGGCGGCGGGGGCAGCGCCCCCTCTGCCGTCCCGGTTCAGACCGACAGCCGGGTGCTTTGCGCGCCGCGTTCGCGGTAAGGCGTGGTGTTGTAATGTGCCCGGTAGCATTTCGAGAAATGGCTGGGCGAGGCAAAGCCGCAGGCCAGCGCCACGTTGATCACGCTCATATCGGTCTGCATGAGCAGGTTGCGGGCCTTTTGCAGGCGCAGTTCCATGTAATAGCGTTTCGGGCTGCGGCTGAGATAGCGGCGGAACAGCCGCTCCAGCTGCCGCGTCGACATGCCCACATCCTTGGCCAGCGCGGCGGGCGAGATCGGCTCTTCGATATTGCGCTCCATCATCTGGATGACCTGGCTCAGCTTGGGGTGGCGTACGCCGATGCGGGTCGGCGTCGACAGGCGCTGGGTGTCCTGGTCGGTGCGGATCGAGGAATAGATCAGCTGGTCGGCCACCGCATTGGCCAGTTCCTCGCCATGCTGGTTGGCGATCAGCTTGAGCATGAGGTCGATCGAGGCGGTGCCGCCCGCGGTGGTGATCCGGTTGCCGTCGACCACAAAGACCGATTTGGTCAGGGTGACCTCTTCGAATTCCTCGACAAAGCTGTCCTGGTTTTCCCAGTGGATGGTGGCGCGCTTGCCATCCAGAAGCCCGGCCTTGGCCAGGGTGTAACCAGCGGTGCAGAGCCCGCCGATGACCGGACCGCGCCGCGCCTCGCGGCGCAGCCAGCTGACCACCTTGCGGGTGGTGGCCTTTTGCACGTCGATGCCGCCGCAGACCATCAGCATGTCCTCGCGGCGCAATTCGCCCAAGTCGCTATCGAGCTTGAACACGGTGCCGTTGGAGCAGGTGGCCGAAACGCCGCCTTCGCCAATGACCATCCATTCATAGAGCGTCTGGCCCGCCATCCGGTTGGCGATGCGCAGCGATTCCACCGCGCAGGCGAAGCACAACATCGTGAATTGATCCAGCAGGACAAAAACAAACCTCTGCGGCTTCTTGCCCGAGGTGTCGACTTTGACAACTTGACGTTGTTCTTTCATTGATTTGTGTCCTTGGCTGGCATCCCGCGACCGGTTGGACGCAAGAGCTGTGTCATTTCACATTGGCCAGAGCTTGTTTGCGACGTCAAGGGGCGCAAATCGGATATGGTCACTGCCACATCGTTTTTGTATAGAGGCCACCTGTCGTTATCGTTGCGGAGAAAAGCTATGAGCGAGTGGCAAAAATCGAACTGGCGCGCCAAACCGCGGGTTCAGATGCCCGACTATACCGATCCGGACGCCCTGTCCCAGGTCGAGGCACAGCTTTCCAAATATCCGCCGCTGGTTTTTGCCGGTGAGGCGCGGCGCCTGAAGCGCCATCTGGGGGCTGCGGGACGCGGCGAGGCCTTTCTGCTTCAGGGCGGCGATTGCGCCGAGAGCTTCGAGCAGTTCAGCGCGGACGGCATTCGCGACACTTTCAAGGTGATGTTGCAGATGGCGATGGTGCTGACCTATGGCGCCAAGGTGCCGGTGATCAAGGTGGGCCGGATGGCCGGTCAGTTCGCCAAGCCGCGCAGCGCGCCGACCGAAGTGGTGAACGGGGTTGAATTGCCGAGCTACCGGGGCGACATCATCAACGAGCTGGCCTTCACTCCTGAGGCCCGCATTCCGGACCCGCGCAAGATGTTGCAGGCCTATACCCAGGCCGCCGCGACGCTGAACCTGCTGCGCGCCTTTTCGACCGGCGGTTTCGCCGACATGAGCCGGGTCCATTCCTGGACACTGGGGTTCACCAACGATCAGGACGTGCAGAAATATTCCGAGATCGCCGATCGCATCCAGGACACGATCGACTTTATGGGTGCGGCGGGCATCACGGCCGACACCACGCATGAATTCTCGACCGTTGAATTCTATACCAGCCACGAAGGGCTGCTGCTGGAGTATGAAGAGGCGCTGACGCGGCTCGATTCGACCTCGGGCAACTGGCTGGCAGGTTCGGGGCACATGATCTGGATCGGCGACCGGACCCGGCAGCCGGACGGCGCACATGTGGAATTCTGCCGGGGCGTGCTGAACCCGATCGGGTTGAAATGTGGCCCCACCACCACCGCCGAGGACCTCAAGGTGCTGATGGCCAAGCTGAACCCCGAGAACGAAGAGGGTAAACTGACCCTGATCGCGCGGTTCGGGGCGGGCAAGGCGGGCGAGCATCTGCCGCGCCTGATCCAGGCGGTGCGCGAGGAAGGTGCCAAGGTGACCTGGGTCTGTGACCCGATGCATGGCAACACGATCAAATCGGCATCTGGTTACAAGACGCGCCCGTTCGATCTGGTGCTGCGCGAGGTGCGCGACTTCTTTGCCGTGCATCAGGCCGAGGGTACCATCCCCGGTGGCGTGCATTTCGAGATGACCGGTCAGGACGTGACCGAATGCACCGGCGGCGTGCGCGCAGTGACCGACGAGGATCTGAGCGACCGGTACCACACCGCCTGCGACCCGCGCCTGAATGCCAGCCAGTCGCTGGAACTGGCCTTCCTGGTGGCCGAGGAACTGTCCAAGCTGCGCACCATGCAGCGTCGCCGCGCGGCGGTCTGATCCAAAGCGAGATGGCCCGGTGAGACCGGGCCATCACCCGCGGTCCGGTTTCAGTCTTCTCGAGAGACCACGCGCAATCCAGGCGCGTTCCGGCTGATCGGGGCCTGATCCTCGGCAAGGCCGGGAGCGGGTTCGACATTGCTCTGGACGGGCCGGGCGTCGATTTTCCTGAGATTCGAGCTTGCGATATCAAACCGCAGGCCACCGGCGCCCAGCGGCCCGTCGGCGACAAGAACGCCGAGCGCCCGGCTGACGTCACCCTGATCGCTCTTCAACGGCAGCAGAATGGTGCGCGCCTCGACCTGAGGAACCGCACCGCTGTTGTTTGCGCTGGCCAGGGACAGATCGGCAATGGCCGGAGCCAGAAAGATGTGTTCGAGTGTCGCCGCAGCCTCGGCCCGGGCCATGGCCGAGAAGAGGGCGGTCATCGGCATGCCGCGCACCTCCATGCCCAGAATCCGGGACAGGTGGTTGCCCGCGAGCCGGAACCGGGCCACGCCGGGGGCGATACGTTCGAGGATGAACGTGTATTCAAGGATGTTTTCCAGACCGCGCGGGTCGATGTCGGAGCGTTTCGGCACATCGCCCTGCCGCCGCAGCGCCGACCAATAGGCCTCGGCCTGCCGGATCGGAGACACACTGCGGCCACTGCGAAACCGGTCCATCGAGATTACGTTCCCCGTTTCGGCCCTGGAACGGCCACCCAAAAAAATCGTCATAATGCCACCTGTTGACCCGAAGCCCACCCGCCCGTTTCGCTCTGTGCGCCTGCATGCGCCCGATTCAGAACAGGTTACCCAAGTGTTAACGTGCCACGGGAAGCTCCTATTTTGGAGCATTTCCTTAATGAATGGTTAATTGTCTTAAACTCGTGGAAAATTCGCCCGGGTCTTGCCCTGAGGCAGGGGTTCGCATTAGGTGCGGCGGAACGGAACGGTCGCAGTTCGGGACGGGAGTTGACCAAGATGATCAGATCCATGACGGGTTTCGCCTCGGCGCGTGGTGAAAAAACGCCGTTTTCCTGGAGCTGGGACCTGCGCAGCGTGAACGCCAAGGGTCTCGATCTGCGTTTGCGCGTGCCCGATTGGCTAGATGGGCTGGAAGCGGCGCTGAGGGCCGATCTGGCCAAGGCGCTGACCCGGGGCAGTGTGAACCTGACGCTGAGACTGGGGCGGGGCGAAGAGGTGCCAAGCCTGGCGCTGAACCAGACTGCGCTGGCCGCGGTGCTGGACGCGCTGGCCGAGGCCGAGGAACAGGCCATGGCGCGGGGGCTTACGCTGGCGCCCTCCTGCGCCGCCGATCTGCTGGCGCTGCGCGGCGTCATGGACGCAGGAAGCGGCGAAGAGGACCTGACCCCGGTCGTCGCCCAGCTCAAGGCTGAATTTGGTCCGCTGGTTCAGGCATTCGTGCAGATGCGCGAAACCGAAGGGATGGCACTGGCCGAGATTTTGCAAAACCAGCTGACCCGGGTCGAGGAGCTGACGGCCCAGGCATCGGAACTGGCCGAGGCGCGCAAAGAGGCGGTGGCCGAAACCCTGCGGGCCAATCTGGCCCGTGTGCTAGACAATACCGACGGCGCCGACCCCGACCGCGTGGCGCAGGAACTGGCGCTGCTGGCGGTCAAGGCGGACGTCACCGAAGAGCTTGACCGGCTGCGCGCCCATGTGCGTGCCGCGCGGGGGCTGCTGGCGCAGGGCGGCGCGGTGGGGCGCAAGCTGGACTTCCTGATGCAGGAGTTCAACCGCGAGGCCAACACGCTGTGTTCAAAGTCGCAAAACGCGGACCTGACGGCCGTAGGGCTGGAGCTGAAGGCCGTGATCGACCAGATGCGCGAACAGGTTCAGAATGTGGAATAACGGAAAGGACCCCAGCAGATGACAGACCGTCGCGGGTTATTGATCATCCTGTCCTCGCCTTCAGGGGCAGGCAAGTCGACGCTGGCAAGCAGGCTGATGGCCTGGGATCCCGGCCTGAAATTCTCGGTCTCGGCCACCACCCGCGCGCCTCGCCCGGGCGAGGAACACGGGCGCGAGTATTTCTTTCTGACCGAAGACCAGTTCAAGGGACAGGTCCGGCGCGGCGAGATGCTGGAACATGCCCATGTGTTCGGCAATTTCTACGGCTCGCCCGCAGGCCCCGTGCGCGACACGATCGATGCGGGTCAGGACGTGTTGTTCGATGTCGACTGGCAGGGCGAGATCCAGATCCGCAACTCGGACCTGGGCAAGCATGCGCTGTCGATCTTCATCCTGCCGCCGTCGATCAAGGAGTTGCGCCGCAGGCTGGAGAGCCGGGGTCAGGACAGCGCCGAGGTGATCTCGCGCCGGATGCTGAAAAGCTGGGACGAGATCAGCCACTGGGGCTATTACGATTATGTCCTGATCAACGACGATCTGGACAGCACCGAGGAAAAACTGAAAACCATCGTCAGCGCCGAACGCATGCGCCGCATCCAGCAGCCCGCGTTGCAGGAGCACGTGCGCAAGCTGCAAGCCGAATTCGAGGACCTGTCATGACCATCTATGCCCTGGGTGACCACCGCCCCGAGATCCATCCCGACACCTGGGTCGCGCCCGATGCCAACCTCATTGGCAAGGTGGTGCTGGAAGAGGGCGCCTCGGTCTGGTTTGGCTGCACCATCCGCGCCGATCACGAGGAGATCCGCGTCGGCGCGGGATCGAATGTGCAGGAAAACTGCGTCATGCATATCGACGCGGGCTATCCGCTCAGAATCGGCACGAACTGCACCATCGGACACAAGGTCATGCTGCATGGTTGCACCATTGGCGACAATACGCTGGTCGGCATGGGTGCGACAGTGCTAAACGGGGCCAAGATCGGCCGCAACTGCCTGATCGGGGCGGGGGCGCTGATCACCGAGAACAAGGAAATCCCCGACAACTCGCTGGTTATGGGGGCCCCGGGCCGGGTCGTGCGGCAACTGGACGAGGCCGCTGTGGCGCGCATCGCCTGGAGCGCCAGGCACTATCAGGACAACATGCGCCGGTTCCGCGACACGCTGGTTCCCGTCGAATAAGACCGGGGGCGAAAGGCGGAAATGGTGTCGGAAACCGTGATCCAGGACCTTGTTGCGGCGGTACCCTTGCCGGCGCTGCTGGTGGACCAGTCCGAACGCATCCTGGCCGCCAATACCGAGGCGCGCACGCTCTTTGGCAGCCAGATCACCGGCCGCCATTTCGCCACCATCCTGCGACAGCCTCAGGTGATCGAGGCGATCGAGAAATCCCTGCGCGACAAGGCAGGCGCCCGCAGCAAGTACCTCGGCAATGACGGCGCGCAGGACACCTCGTTTGACGTGACCTGCCGCTACGTTCACGGCGTGGGCGCGGTGGAGGGCGGTGCGGTGCTGGTCAGTTTCATCGACGTGACCCCGGTTGAACAGGCCAGCCAGATGCGGCGCGATTTCGTCGCCAACGTCAGCCATGAATTGCGCACGCCGCTGACGGCGATCATGGGGTTCATCGAAACCCTGCGCGGCCCCGCCCGCGACGATGCCGCGGCGCGGGCCCGGTTCCTGGAGATCATGGAGCAGGAGGCCAGCCGGATGAATCGGCTGGTGGGGGATCTGTTGTCCTTGAACCGGGTGGAAACCGACGAGCGGGTGCGCCCGCGCGATCAGGTCGACCTGACGGCGCAGATCGCATCGACCCTGAACTCGCTCAGACCGCTGGCCGAAGAGGCGGGGGTCGAACTGATCTCGGATGGGCCCGAGCATCTGGTCAACGTGACCGGCGATACCGACCAGATCCGGCAGGTGCTGACAAACCTGATCGAGAACGCGATCAAATATGGCAGCAGCGGCGGTGAGGTCCGGGTAAGCCTGACCGAGGTCGAGCGTGATCCGGCCGTTCGCGGGCCGGCGGTGCGGCTGCTGGTGATGGACAAGGGGGCGGGGATCGACCCCATCCACCTGCCACGTCTGACCGAACGGTTTTACCGGGTCGACAGCCACCGGTCGCGGCAAAAGGGCGGCACCGGTCTGGGCCTGGCCATCGTCAAGCATATCATCAACCGCCATCGCGGTCGCCTGCGGGTGGAAAGCGCCCTGGGCGCGGGCACGACGTTCACGGTGATTCTGCCCCGCTGACCGGTTTGGCGGCATGCCTGGCGCCTGGCCTCTGTCACACGCCGGTTAAATAGCTGTCACATTCCTTTTTCCGACACTTGGCCGGGCTTTGTCATATGCCTGTTACATAACCGTCACAAAAGGCTCATGCACCGCCCCTAGGAGTCGCGGCGAGATCATCATGGGGATGATCACTACACTTTCGCTGTCATGGAGACTGCAATGTCCTTTGTGAAACTCTCGGCCTCGGCCCTGGCAATTGCTGCTGTTTCGGCCACCGCCGCCGCCGCCCGCGATCAGGTCCAGGTGGCCGGTTCCTCGACCGTTCTGCCCTATGCCTCGATCGTGGCCGAAGCTTTTGGTGAAAACTTCGACTTCCCGACCCCGGTGGTGGAATCGGGCGGCTCCTCGGCCGGTCTGAAGCGGTTCTGCGAAGGCGTGGGCGAAAACACCATCGACGTGGCCAACGCCTCGCGCAAGATCAAGGACAAGGAAATCGCCGTCTGTGCCGAAAACGGCGTGACCGACATCATTGAGGTTCGCATCGGGTATGACGGCATCGTGTTCGCCAGCGACATCGACGGCAACACCTATGAATTCACTCCCGCCGACTGGTTCCTGGCGCTGTCCGACAAGATCGTGGTCGACGGCGCGCTGGTCGACAACCCGAACAAGACCTGGGCCGATGTGAACGCCAGCTTCCCGGCGACCGATATCCAGGCCTTTATCCCGGGCACCAAGCACGGCACCCGCGAAGTGTTCGAGGAAAAGGTTATCCTCGCAGGCTGCGAGGAAACCGGTGCTTTCGAGGCCTTCAAGGCCGCTAATGGCGACGACAAGAAAGCCGCCGAGAAAGCCTGTATCGCGCTGCGCACCGATGGTGTGTCGGTCGATATCGACGGCGATTATACCGAGACGCTGGCCCGCATCGAATCGAACAAGAACGGCATCGGCGTCTTTGGCCTGGCCTTCTACGAGAACAACACCGACAAGCTGCAAGTGGCGACTATGTCGGGTGTGGTTCCCTCGACCGAGAGCATCGCAACCGGCGAATATCCGGTGTCGCGCCCGCTCTACTTCTACGTCAAAAAGGCACATATCGGCGTGATCCCCGGCCTGAAGGAATATGCCGAGTTCTTCATCGCCGACGAGATCGCAGGCCCCGATGGCCCGCTGGCCGAGTATGGTCTGGTTGCTGACCCGGAACTGGCCAAGACCCAGGAAGCCGTTGCCGAAGAAAAGGTACTTGGCGGCAACTCCTGATCCCTGTCGGGATTGTGACAAATGCCGGGGCAGGGCGACTGCCCCGGTTTTCCTTCTCCGCAAATATGGGCGTGCGTTCCTATGCCGACGCTTTGGCTGGTCTGCCTTCTTCTTGTTCTTGCCGCCGCCGGTTTCGTGATGGGACGCGCGCGTGCGCTTGCATCCGCTGGCGGAGATGCGCGAACGCTTCATTCCCTGCCGAATTACTATGGGTTCAACGTCGCGCTGACGTCGCTGGTGCCCGCGCTGGCGGTGCTGGCGGTCTGGCTGCTGGCGCAGCCGATCATCGTCGATACACGGGTCTCGAAACTGATCCCGGCTGACATGGTCCCCGAAGGCTCGACCATCGGGCTGGTGATGTCGGATGTGCGCCGGGTGGCTGCGGGGCTTGACCTGGCGGTTGACACCGGGCTGTTGCGCGCGCCCGAAGCCGCCGCGCTGAGCGCGAACGAGCGGGATGTGCGGTCACTGTTGGGCGAGGTGGGCGTGGCACTGGGAGCCGATGTCCGGCCCGAGGTTCTGGCGGCGGCGCAGCGCTCGCGCGAGTTGAACCATGCCGGTCGGCTGTTGATGACGGTTCTGGTCACGGGGCTGGCGCTGGCCGGTCTTGGCTGGGCTTATGTCCGCACCAACAAGGAGTTCCGCGCCCGCAACGTGGTCGAGCGCGGCGTGCTGGTTCTGCTGATCGTTGCCGCGTCGCTGGCGATCCTGACTACCATCGGTATCGTGTTGTCGATGCTGTTCGAGACCAGCAACTTTTTCCGGCTGCATGACTGGAAGGACTTCTTTTTCGGGTCTACCTGGGCGCCTAATTTCCGGGGCGACAGCGAGCTGTCGATCCTGCCGCTTCTCTGGGGTACGCTTTATATCTCGTTCATCGCGCTGCTGGTGTCGGTGCCCATCGGACTGTTCGCCGCGATCTACCTGTCCGAATACGCGGGCAAGGCGACGCGCGCCCTGGCAAAACCGTTGCTGGAGATCCTGGCGGGCATTCCCACCATCGTCTACGGCCTCTTTGCCCTGCTGACCGTGGGGCCGACACTGGCCAAGGTGTTCGGCAAGGGCGGCCTGCTGGGCGTCGAGTGGATGGCGGGGGCGACCTCGGTCCTGACGGCGGGGGTTGTCATGGGCATCATGCTGATCCCCTTTGTCAGCTCGCTGAGCGACGATATCATCAACGCGGTACCGCAATCCATGCGCGACGGGTCTCTGGGCCTGGGCGCGACCCGGTCCGAGACGGTGCGGCAGGTGGTTCTGCCCGCCGCTCTGCCGGGGATCGTGGGTGCCATCCTGCTGGCTGCATCGCGCGCCATCGGCGAGACGATGATCGTGGTGATGGGGGCGGGTGCGATTGCCAAGTTCTCGCTCAACCCGCTGGACACGATGACGACGATCACCACAAGGATCGTCAGCCAGCTGACCGGTGACACCGACTTTGCCAGCCCCGAAACGCTGGTGGCCTTTGCCCTGGGTCTGACCCTGTTCGTTCTGACCCTGGGGCTGAACGTTCTGGCGCTGTATATCGTGCGCAAGTACCGGGAGCAGTACGAATGACCGATCTCAGCGCAAACTCCGCACCCGCGACCCGGCATGGCGCCTCGCTGCTCAAGCAGAATGCGCGCACCCGCCGCCGCAACCGCGCCGAGGCCCGGTTTCGCGCCTATGGCATCGCCGCTATCGCGGTTGGCCTCGCCATGCTGCTGGTGCTGGTGTTCAACATCGTCTCGAAGGGTGTGGGCGCCTATAGCCAGACCTTTGTGACGCTTGAGGTCGAACTCTCGGAAAGCAAGCTCGACAAGAAGGGCAACCGCGATATCGAGGAGATCAAGAAGGTCTCGACTTTTGGCTATGCGCCGCTGATCAACAATGCCTTTGCCGCCGCGGTCAAGGAGGGCGGGCTTGAGACCAGGCTGAAGCCCAAGGATCAGGCCGGCATTCTGTCCAAGAGCGCGCCCGCGCAGTTGCGCGACTATGTGATCGCCAATCCGGACAAGATCGGGGAAACGGTCAGCTTTCGCTTTCTGGCCAACAGCCGCGTCGACGGCTATCTGAAAGGGCGCGTGACCCGCGACAGCATCGCCAATGACAAGTCGATCAGCGCGGAGCAGCTGGATTTCGTCGATCAGCTGGCCGCTGCCGGTATCCTGAAAAAGACCTTCAACCCGGATTTCGTCCTGGGGTCCGACGCGTCCGACCAGCGGCCCGAATCCGCCGGTATCGGCGTGTCGATGGTCGGGTCACTTTTCATGATGCTGGTTGTGCTGGCGCTGTCGCTGCCGATCGGGGTTGCCGCCTCGATCTATCTTGAGGAATTCGCGCCCAAGAACTGGATCACCGATATCATCGAGGTCAATATCTCGAACCTGGCGGCGGTGCCCTCCATCGTGTTCGGTATCCTGGGTCTGGCGGTCTTCATCAACTATATGCACCTGCCGATGTCGGCGCCACTGGTGGGTGGTCTGGTGCTGACGTTGATGACCCTGCCGACGATCATCATCTCGACCCGCGCTTCGCTGAAGGCGGTGCCGCCCTCGATCCGCGACGCGGCGCTGGGAGTTGGGGCGTCCAAGATGCAGGCGGTGTTCCATCACGTGTTGCCGCTGGCCGCGCCCGGCATCCTGACCGGGACCATCATCGGCCTGGCGCAGGCGCTGGGGGAAACCGCGCCGCTGTTGCTGATCGGGATGGTGGGGTTCATCGCCTCGAACCCGCCCGACAGCCTGGCCGCTGGCCTGTTGTCGCCCAACTCGGCCATGCCCGCGCAGATCTATGAATGGGCCAAACGGGCCGATCCGGCCTTTTACGAACGCGCCTGGGGGGGCATCATCATCCTGCTGGTGTTCCTGGTGACGATGAACACGCTGGCGGTGATCCTGCGCCGCAGGTTCGAACGCCGCTGGTAAGGAGGCACCTGGAAATGAACGATATGTCTCGACTGGAGAGAGTGGTGGAAACCAAGAACATCAAGATGGAGTGCCGGGACTGTCAGGTCTATTACGGCGAGACGCACGCGATCAAGGACGTGAACGTCGACATCGAAGAAAAGACCGTCACCGCCTTTATCGGCCCGTCGGGCTGTGGCAAGTCGACCTTTCTGCGCTGTCTCAACCGGATGAACGACACCATCGCCACGGCCCGGGTCGAGGGATCGTTCCGGCTGGATGGCGAGGATATCTATGACCGCCGCGTCGATCCGGTGCAGTTGCGCGCCAAGGTGGGAATGGTGTTCCAGAAGCCCAACCCTTTCCCCAAGTCGATCTATGACAATGTCGCCTATGGCCCCCGTATCCATGGCCTGGCCCGCAACAAGGCGGAGCTGGACGAGATCGTGGAAAAGGCCCTGCGGCGCGGGGCGCTGTGGAACGAGGTCAAGGACCGTCTGGATGCGCCGGGCACCGGCCTGTCGGGCGGCCAGCAACAACGCCTGTGCATTGCCCGCGCTATTGCCACCGAACCCGAAGTGCTGTTGATGGACGAGCCCTGTTCGGCGCTCGACCCCATCGCTACCGCGCAGGTCGAAGAGCTGATCGACGAGCTTCGACAGAACTACTCGGTGGTAATCGTCACCCATTCGATGCAGCAAGCCGCGCGGGTCAGCCAGAAGACCGCCTTTTTCCACTTGGGAAATCTGGTGGAGTTCGGCGAGACGGGTCAGATCTTTACCAACCCGGTCGATCCGCGCACGGAAAGCTATATCACCGGCCGGATCGGCTGAGGACAGGAACGAATACCATGGTGCAACAGCATATAACATCGGCCTATGACCGCGATCTGGAGGCGATCCAGGCCCATATCATGAAGATGGGCGGGCTGGTCGAGGCCGCGATCATGTCCTCGGCCCGGTCGCTGGAGATGCGCGATGTGGAACTGGCCAATGAGGTGCGCGCCGGCGACAAGGCCATCGACGCGCTGGAAGAGATCATCAACCAGGAGACCGCCCGCCTGATCGCGTTGCGCGCGCCCACGGCAAGCGATCTGCGGCTGGTGTTGTCGGTGCTGAAGGTCTCGGCCAACCTGGAGCGCATCGGCGACTATGCCAAGAACATTGCAAAGCGGACCACCGTTCTGGTCGAGGTGCCGCAAGTACCGGACAGCGCCGCAGCGCTCCGGCGCATGGCGCGCGAGGTCGAGCTGATGCTGAAGGACGCACTCGACAGCTATATCCAGCGCGATGCGGAACTGGCATCGGATGTCATCACGCGCGATCACGAGGTGGACCAGATGTACAACGCCCTGTTCCGCCAGTTCCTGACCTTCATGGCCGAGGATCCGCGCAGCATCACATCGTGCATGCATCTGCATTTCATCGCCAAGAACATCGAACGCATGGGCGACCATGTGACCGCGATTGCCGAACAGGTGGTCTATCTTGTCACCGGCAACCGCCCGGACGACGCGCGCCCCAAGGGCGACACGACCTCGACAACGGTCTGAACAGGAGGGTCCTGCAATGTCGGCTGATCAACCCACCGTGCTTGTGGTCGAGGACGAGATGGCGCAGCGCGAGGTGCTGGCCTACAATCTGGAGGCCGAAGGGTTCCGGGTGCTCAAGGCCGAGGACGGCGAAGAGGCCATGCTGTTGGTGGACGAAGATGCGCCGGATATCATCGTGTTGGACTGGATGATGCCGAACCTGAGCGGTATCGAGGTGTGCCGCCGTCTGAAGACCCGGAACGAAACCCGTTCGATCCCGGTGATCATGCTGTCGGCGCGCAGCGAGGAAGTGGACAAGGTACGCGGTCTGGAAACCGGCGCCGATGACTATGTGGTCAAACCCTATTCCGTGGTCGAGCTGATGGCCCGAGTGCGCGGGCAGTTGCGGCGGGTACGGCCCTCGGCCGTGGGTCTGCGGCTGGAGTACGAGGATATCGTGCTGGATTCGGAGACGCACCGGGTGAGCCGGGCGAACAAGCCGCTGAAACTGGGCCCGACCGAATTCCGGCTGCTTTCCACTTTCATGGAAAAACCCGGCCGGGTCTGGAGCCGGGAACAGCTTTTGGACCGGGTCTGGGGCCGCGACATCTATGTCGATACCCGCACCGTCGACGTGCATATCGGGCGGCTGCGCAAGGCGCTGACCCAATATGGCGGCGCCGACCCGCTGCGCACCGTGCGCGGTGCCGGTTACGCCTTGGGCTGAGCCGCTCAGCGCGGCAGGGTCTCTTCGGGCTCCGCTTGTCCGGCCAGCCAGTGTCGAAAAGTTCTGAGTGACGGGTCCGCGCCTTTGGCGCGGGGCCAGACCAGATAATAGGCCCCGACGGTTTCGACAGCATCGGGATAGGCGGCAACCAGCCGCCCGGTGGCCAGATCCTGTTCCACCACATATTGCGGCAAGAGCGCCACACCCAACCCGTGCAAGGCCGCCTGGCTGATCGTGGCGAACTGGTCATGAAGGGTGCCGGGCAGGGGATCGGGATAGGCGACGCCCATCTGGGCAAACCAGTGCTGCCAGGCGCGTGGGCGGGTCTGGATATGCAAAAGCGGCAGGCGCAGCAGGTCGGCGGGCGACCTTGGCGCGCCATGCGGCAATAGCTGGGGCGCGCAGACCGGCAGCACCCGTTCCGCCTTGAGCAGCAACCGGTCCGTGCCAGGCCAATCCGGTTCGCCGAAATGTATTGCCGCGTCAAAGGGTTCAGAAGCAAAGCTGAACGGGCGCAGCCGGGTGGACATGTTGATGGTGATATCAGGATGCAGCCGTGCAAATTCGGGCAGGCGCGGCATCAACCAGCGCATCCCGAAGGTCGGCAGGATGGCCAGGTTCACGGTGCCGCCAACCGGCGTGACCTGCAACCGCAGCGAAGCCTGCGCGATGCGGTTCAGCGCCTCGCGGATCTCGGTCACATAGTCCTGCGCTGCGGGCGTCAGCGACAGCCGCTTTCGGTCACGCTGGATCAGTTCGACCCCCATCTGGGTTTCCAGCGTCTGGAGCTGGCGGCTTACCGCGCTCTGGGTCAGCGACAGTTCCTCGGCCACGGCCGAGGCCGAGCCGAGCCGGTCCAGCGCTTCGAGTGCGCGAAGCGATGAAATGGAAGGGAGAAAACGTCTGGGCGCGATCATGTATGCGTTTTACTCATGAAAATGTGCCAAAGTCTCGCTGTTTTTTGCCATTCCGGAAAGGTATGTTGCCCCCAAACCGCAAATCAGGAGTTTCCCGATGGATACCGTTGCCAAGCCCAGCCTGCGTGACAAGGACAAACCCGATCTGGGTGGTTTCGACTGGGAGGATCCGTTCCGCCTGACCGACCAGCTGTCTGAGGACGAACGCATGATCGCCGACGCGGCCCGCGCCTATGCGCAGGAAAAGCTGCAACCGCGCGTTACCGCCGCGTTCCAGAACGAGGTGACAGATCCCGAAATCTTCCGTGAGATGGGCGAGATGGGCCTGCTGGGCACCACAATTCCCGAAGCTTATGGCGGCATCGGTGCAGGTTACGTGGCCTATGGTCTGGTGGCGCGCGAGGTCGAGCGGGTCGATAGCGGCTATCGCTCGATGATGTCGGTTCAAAGCTCGCTGGTGATGTACCCGATCTATGCTTATGGCAGCGAAGAGCAGCGCATGAAATACCTGCCCAAGCTCGCCAGTGGCGAATGGATCGGCTGTTTCGGCCTGACCGAGCCCGATGCCGGGTCGGACCCCGCCAGCATGAAGACCCGCGCGGTCAAGACCGAGAGCGGGTACAAACTGACCGGCACCAAGATGTGGATTTCGAACGCGCCGATCGCCGATGTATTTGTTGTCTGGGCCAAGTCCGAGGCGCATGACGGCAAGATCCGCGGCTTCATCCTGGAAAAAGGCATGAAGGGGCTGAGTGCGCCCAAGATCGAGAACAAGATGTCGCTGCGCGCCTCGATCACCGGCGAGATCGTCATGGACGGCGTCGAAGTGGGCGAAGAGGCGCTGTTGCCGCATGTGTCCGGCCTGAAAGGCCCGTTCGGCTGTCTGAACCGCGCCCGCTACGGCATCAGCTGGGGTGCGATGGGAGCGGCGGAATGCTGCTGGCACGCCGCGCGCCAATACGGTCTGGACCGCAAGCAGTTCAACCGCCCGCTGGCCCAGACCCAGCTGTTTCAGTTGAAACTGGCCAATATGCAGACCGAGATCGCGCTTGGCATGCAAGCCAGCCTGCGCGTCGGACGCCTGATGGACGAGGCCAAGGCCGCGCCCGAGATGATCTCGATCATCAAGCGCAACAACTGCGGCAAGGCGCTGGAAATCGCGCGCCACGCGCGCGACATGCATGGCGGCAACGGCATCAGCCTGGAATTCCAGGTGATCCGGCACATGGTGAACCTGGAGACGGTGAATACCTATGAAGGCACCCATGATGTCCACGCCCTGATCCTGGGCCGGGCGCAGACCGGGTTGCAGGCATTCTTCTGATCCTTCGCCAATCTGGCATTCGAGAGCGCGGGCCACGGTCCGCGCTGTTTTTCTGTGCAAAGCCCTTCACATCTGAATGAAATTATTCATATAAGATTAAATGAATATGATGTGACTCGCCGGAGATCCGGGGGCAGGGGACCTGTATGACCTTCAAGAGCGTAATCGCGGGATCGGCCCGATATCTGCCCATTCTGGACTGGGGCCGGCGCTATGGCCGTGTGGAGCTGAGCGGTGATCTGATCGCGGCGGTGATCGTGACCGTCATGTTGATTCCGCAATCGCTGGCCTATGCCTTGCTTGCGGGGCTTCCGGCCGAGGTTGGGCTTTATGCCTCGATCCTGCCGCTGGTGGCCTATGCCGTGTTCGGGACCAGCCGGGCGCTGGCGGTTGGGCCGGTGGCCGTGGTGTCGCTGATGACCGCGTCGGCGCTGGCGCCGCTGGGTTTGCAAAGTGTCACGGAGTACGTGACCGCAGCGGGCATGCTGGCCTTGCTGTCCGGCGCGATGCTGCTGGGCATGGGTTTTTTCCGGCTGGGGGTCGTTGCGAATTTCCTCAGCCATCCGGTGATTGCCGGGTTCATAACGGCATCGGGTCTGTTGATCGCCGCGAGCCAGCTCAAGCATATCCTGGGCGTGTCGGTGCAGGGCCATAGCTTGCCCGGGCTTCTGTCCGATCTTTTTGCCCATTTGGGCGAGACCAATCCCGCAACCCTGATCATAGGCCTTGCCGCGCTGGGTTTTCTGTTTTGGGTGCGCAAGGGCATGGCGGCGGCCTTGCAGCGCCATTTCGGCCTGTCGCGGCATCTGGCGGCCACATTGGCGCGGATTGGGCCGATCTTTGCGGTGATCGGAACCACTCTGGTGACCTGGGCGCTGGATTTGCAATCCTGGGGCGTGGCGGTGGTGGGGACCGTGCCGACCGGATTGCCACCCGTCGGCGTTCCGTGGGAGGCATGGTCGCTGATCCCGGCGCTGGCCGGTCCGGCGCTGTTGCTGTCTGTCATCGGATATGTGGAATCCGTATCCGTGGCGCAAACCCTGGCCGCCAAGAAGAAACAGCGGATCGACCCGAACCAGGAGTTGATCGCCCTTGGCGCCGCCAACATGTCATCGGCCTTGTCGGGCGGCTATCCGGTCACCGGCGGCTTTGCCCGTTCGGTGGTGAATTTCGATGCCGGCGCCGAAACGCCCGCGGCGGGCGCCTTTACCGCTGTTGGGCTGCTGGTGGCCGCGATGTTCCTGACGCCGCTTTTGTATTTCCTGCCCAAGGCGACGTTGGCAGCCACGATCATAGTGGCGGTGCTGTCGTTGGTGGATCTGTCGATCCTGACCCGCGCCTGGAGCTATTCGCGGGCGGATTTTGCGGCGGTGTTCACCACAATTGCGCTGACCCTGACCGCCGGTGTCGAAACCGGAGTTGCAAGCGGTGTCGTTGTCTCGCTGTTGCTCTTTGTCTGGAAAACCTCGCGCCCGCATGTCGCCGAGGTGGGGCAGGTGCCCGGCAGCCAGCATTTCCGCAACATCCTGCGCCATCATGTGCTGACTGACCCGCATGTGCTGACGCTGCGGATCGACGAAAGCCTGTATTTCGCCAACGCCCGGCGGATGGAGGATATGGTTGTCGAACGCGTCCTGCGCGACCGGAACACGATCCGCCATGTCATCTTGATGTTCTCGGCTGTGAACGAAGTGGATTTCAGCGCGTTGGAATCGCTGGAGGCCATCAACCAGCGGCTGCGCGATCTGGGGGTCACGCTGCATCTGTCCGAAGTCAAAGGTCCGGTGATGGACCGGCTGAAGCGCAGTCATTTCCTGCAAGAGATGACAGGGCAGGTTTTCCTGTCCCAGTTTGAAGCTTTTGATCATTTGCGGTCCAGGAGCGCCAAGACGGCTTGAGTATCGATTAATCTCATAATCGGTATTATGGTGAATACTTATGCCTGTCTGGACGTCACATGGCGACAAAGGATTGGCTTATTCCCGATGGAATTCATACGATTGCAGTGAACATCTGCCATTGTAAGGACCTGATATGGAGTTGAAAGACCGGATTGTCGTCGTGACAGGTGCCGCCAGTGGCATCGGACGTGGTCTTGCCGTGCGTCTTGCGGCCGAAGGCGCAAAATCTGTCGTCTGTGCTGACAGAAACCTGGTTGGCGCGCAGCAAGTAGCCGATGAGATCGGCGGTGTCGCCTTTGCCTGCGATGTCAGCAAAGAAGATGACATTGCCCGGCTGATCGACACTGTCGAACGCGAGGTCGGCCCGATCGACCTCTTTTGCTCCAACGCGGGTATCCTGACCATCGGCGGTATCGAGACGCCCAACGAGGATTGGCAGCGGATCTGGGACATCAACGTCATGTCACAGGTCTGGGCCGCGCGCCATGTGGTGCCGCGCATGATTGCGCGCGGTGGTGGCTACCTTCTCAACACCGCCTCGGCTGCGGGCCTGCTCAACCAGGTCGGCGCCGCGCCATATGGAGTGACCAAACATGCCTCGGTCGGTTTGGCGGAATGGCTGGCGATGACCTATGGCGATCAGGGCATCGGGGTTTCGGTCCTGTGCCCGCAGGCAGTGCGCTCGGAAATGACACGTGGGCATGAGGAGTCTGTTGCGGCGCTGGATGGAATGCTGGAGCCTTCGGACGTGGCGCAGGCCTGTATCGAAGCCATTCGTGAACGCCGTTTCCTGGTGCTGCCGCATCCACAGGTCCTGGATTATATCCGAATGAAAACAGCGGATTATGACCGTTGGTTGGGCGGAATGCGCAAGTTGAACCGGCAGTTCGGCGGCAAGCTTTAATCCCTGGGCTGCAAGCGCCGCATCAGGCCCTCTTGGGCGACGCTGGCCACCAGAGTGCCATCCTCGGCATAGACCTTGCCGCGGTTGAAGCTGCGGCCCGCACCGGTCCAGGGGCTGTCCATTGCATAAAGATGCCAGTTTTCGAACCGGATCGGCGCGTGAAACCACATCGCATGATCCAGGCTCGCGCCATTGACCTGGCGTGTGTACCAACTGAGCCCGTGCGGGCGCAGGCCGGAGCCCAACAGCCCCATGTCCGAGGCATAGGCCAAAAGCAGATGCTGGGTCGCCGGATCGGCCCCGGCGGCGGCGCCCATGCGAAACCACAGATAGTGGCGGTCATCCGTCGGGATCGGCTCGAACATGTCCCGCGGCTCGACTTCGCGGATTTCGATGGGCCTTGGCCGGGTGAACTCGGCCCTGTGCTTCTCGGGGATGCGGTCGATGAAGCGCTCTTGCAGGGTCTGGCGCGTGGGATGCGCAGCCGGGCCGTCAATCTCGGGCATCGGGTGCTGGTGATCCCATCCGGCGTCACCGGCATGAAACGAGGCGGACAGGTTCAGGATTTGCCGTCCATGCTGGATCGCCACCACGCGCCGGGTGGTAAAAGAGCCTCCATCCCGCGCCCTATCGACTTGATAGATAACGGGAATGCTTGGGTCTCCGGGCCGGATGAAATAGGCGTGCAGTGAGTGACACAGCCTGTCCTCCACCGTCCGGTAGGCCGCGGCCAGCGCTTGGGCGATCACCTGTCCGCCATAGATGCGCGTGGGTGTCTCACCCCCCGACCCTGTTCCCCGAAACAAATCGGTTTCCAGACGCTCGACATCGAGCAAGTCCAGCAACTGGCGTTCGGCTTCGGTCATGGACATCTCGTATCTTTACGTTCGTTGCGCCGCATAAGTGGTAAAGAACTCGAAGCTTTCCGGGTTTGCCATCGCGTCCCGGTTGACCATCTTTGCGGGATCACCGCCCAATAGCAGTTTTTTAACGGGCACTTCCAGTTTCTTTCCTGACAGGGTGCGCGGCACTTCCTTGATTTCTATGATGTCATTCGGGATGAAACGCGGCGACACCGCCTCGCGGATGGCGGTGTTGATCTTGGCTTTCAGGTCGTCGTCCAATTCTACGCCCGGGGCCGGAACGACAAAGAGCGGCATGAAACTGTCGCGGCCAAGGAACTCCAGATCGACGACGAGACTGTCGAAGACCTCGGGCAGGCTTTCGACCGCGCGGTAAATCTCGGAAGAGCCCAACCGCAGCCCCTTGCGGTTGATGGTGGCGTCGGACCGGCCGTAGATCACTGATCCGCCTTCGGGAGTGATCTCGATCCAGTCGCCATGCCGCCAGATACCGGGATAAGTGTCGAAATAACTCTCAAACAACCGACTGCCGTCAGTATCGCCCCAGAAATAGAGTGGCATCGAGGGAAGCGGTTCGGTACAGACAAGCTCTCCGACTTCACCAATAATTTCATTGCCTTCCGGATCAAAGCTGCGAACCGCATTGCCCAGGTAACGGCATTGCATCTCGCCCGCGCGCACCGGCAACATCGGGTTGCCCCCCACGAAGGCCCCGCAGAGGTCGGTCCCGCCCGAGATCGGCGCCAGCCAGATATCCGGGTCGATGGCATCGTAGACCCATTCATAGCCATCGGCGGTCAGCGGCGACCCGGTGGTGCCAAGCGCCTTGAGCGCGCTCAGGTCCAACTCGTCGCGTGGGCGTATGCCTGCCTTGACACACAACGTTACAAACGCCGCGCCGACACCGAAATTGGTCAGCCGTTCCCGTGCAACACAACGCCAGACCTCTAACATGTCGGGATAATTGGCGGCACCGTCGAACAGGAACACGGTCGCACCCTGCCCCAACGCCACGAATTGCACGTTCCACATGATCCAGCCTGACGATGTCAGCCAGGAGAACCTGTCGCCCGCTTTCAGATCCTGATGCAACGATTGTTTGGCACCTTCCAGAAGGATGCCGCCATGCCCGTGGACGATGGGTTTGGGGTTGCCGGTCGTGCCCGAGGAATAGACGATCCATAGCGGATGATCGAAGGGCAGTTCGGCAAAGCTCAGTTCGGCCCTTGTGTCCGTCAGGTTGGACCATGCGGTTACATCATCGCCCAGTCCACCCGCCACCGGGATCAGCACCGTGTGTTCCAGCGTGTCGAGGCCCGCGCGGATGGTGTCCAACGCGGCGCGCCGGTCGACCAGCTTGCCCGCATGCACATAGCCGTCCTGCGCGATAAGAACCTTGGGTTCGATCTGGCGGAACCGGTCCAGGATGGCCACATGCCCCATGTCCGGGGCGCAAAGGGACCAGATCGCACCGATGCTGGCACAGGCGAGAAAGGCGATGGTGGCGGTTTCGGTGTTGGGCAGGACGGCGACCACCCGATCACCCTGCCCCACACCCATGGCGCGCAGATGGGTCGCAACGCTGGCTACGTGATGGGCCAGCTCGGCCCAGGTCAGTTCGCAGCGGCCAAAGGTCTCCGACTGCACGATCAGCGCCACCTCATCGGACCGGGTTTCGGCGCTGCGCAGCATCTGGCGGGCGAAATTGGTCCGTACCCCTGGAAACCATTCCGCGCCCGGCATCTTTCGCTCCGCCAGAACCACGCCCGATCCGCCGGAAAAGGGCAAATCGAAGTAATCCCGGATCGCGGTCCAGAACCCGTCAAGATCACTAACGCTCCACATCCAGAGCGCATTGTAATCGTCGAATTCCAGGCCCTTTTCCGACTTCAACCATCTCTGAAACGCGGCCATGCGGCTTTGCTCGGCGCGGTCTCTCGTGGGTTTCCAGAGGATGGGCCTGGGGTCGGACATCAGATCAGTGCTCCATGGATCAACGCCTTAAGCTCGGATCGTGAGGGATAGGAACTCGATGGCGAAAGCTGTGTGAAGAATACAACCGTGATATCATGCACCCGGTCGAGCCAGAAGAAGGTCGAGGCCATGCCGCCCCAGCTGAAATCGCCGACGGATCCGGGGGTTCGTGCGCGGCCCGGATCCAGCACAACGGCGCCGCCCAGGCCAAAGCCCATGCCCTCCATAGGCTGTTCGGCAAAGCTCTGCGGTCCCATCGCGGCGATATCGCCCGGCAGATGGTTACTCATCATGAAGTCCAGCGTCGCGGGCCCGATAAGGCGCTGACCATCCACGTCGCCCCCGCGGCGCAACATCTCTGCAAACCGACGGTAGTCGTCGATGGTGCCCACCAATCCGCCGCCCCCGGAAAACATCGTTGCCGCCTCAAAGGGCGATTGCCCGGCCTGATCGACCAGGCGCAGGGTCTCGCCCCCCGCTTTGGCGGCATTCAGCGCCATGGCATCACCCGCAAGTGGCGTATAAAGCGACGCGAACCGGTCCCCTGCCCTGGCTGGTACAGAAAATCCGGTTTCCGTCATCCCAAGGGGGGCAAAGATCTCCTGTTCAAAGAACTCCGCCAGCGATCGGCCCGAGACCACTTCGACCACGCGACCCAGAATGTCGATGGCCACCGAGTATTCCCAGCGGGTTCCGGGCTGAAAGGCCAACGGCAGCGCCGCGACCTGGTTGCACATATCCGCCAGCGACCCCTGATCGGGTTTGAAGAGGAGGTCCTGTTCCTCCATCGCGCGGGCCAGCACACCGGGGTTGAACGGATAGCTGAGCCCCGACGTATGGGTCAGCAGTTGGTGCAGCGTCGGCGCTGCCGCCCGTTCCGTCTGGTCGATCCGCTCGGCGCCGGGCACCAGCGCCCGCATGTCGGAGAAGGACGGGATGAACTGGGACACCGGCGCGTCGAGGTGAAACAACCCCCGTTCCGCCAGCATCATCACCGCAAGCGAGGTGACAGGCTTGGTCATCGAATAGATCCGCGCAATCGTGTCGCGCTGGAACGGCAGGCCGTTTTCGGCGCTGCGCAGACCTGCTGCGTGAAAATACACCTCTTCGCCCGACTGGCTGATCAGAACGGAACTGCCGGCATACTTGCGTTGATCGACATAGCGCTGCATCCATTCGCCGATGCGCCCCAGCCGCGTTGTGTCAAGTTTGCGTGAAATCGGGCTGGTCATCTACATGTTCTCCTCTGGCTGCGCCTCGGCCGGAGTGTCCCCCGTGCCCGCGCCCGAGAAAAGTACGTAGGAATACGCATCACCCGATCATCGCCTGCATTGCACCCCGCGTTTCCGCGTTGAACCAGCCACCTTCAGGCGCGTTGCCGCCCGCCGCGATCTCATTCCCGATCAGTGCGATAGTCGCACCTCGGATCTGTTGTTTGACCTTGGCATAGGTAACTGGCGGGATCTGAGCCAGTGCCCGTGCCTCGGCCAGGGCGCGCGTGTGGACGTCATCGTCCAGCACGTCGGCTATACCGGCCGCATGCGCGGTTTGCGCGTCGATGGGCTGACCCGTCAGCATCAGCCGGCGCAGCAAGTCGGGCGACAGGGTTGCGCGGGCAATCTCCATGGGGCCAACCGGGAAATCAGCGCCCACCCGCACCTCGGCCAATCCAAGCCGCGCCCTCGGCGATACAACGCGCAGATCGCTGCCCAGCACAAAGAACAGTCCACCTGCGATCGCCGCACCGTTGACGGCGCAGACCGTGGGTTTTGAACAGGCAAAGAGCGCCAGGAACCCCTCGTTCAGCCCCTTGACGATGGCGTGCTGCTGAGGAATGTCGAAATGCTGCGCTTCCTTGAGGTCGAGGCCCGCGGACAAAACCTTGAACGGGCTGGTCAGGACGATGGCCCGCACCGTGTCATCCTGCTCCAGCTTAGCGATGGTCGCGGCAAACGCGGTCAGGAACGGCGCGCTCAGGGCATTGACCGGCGCCCGGTTCAATACCAGTTCCGCCAGCCCGCCCTCGTGCATGTTCAAAAGAATTTCGCTCACACTGTCCTCCCTCGCTTACGGTCGAGCCTAGTCGCTGCGCGCCCCAATCGTCGAGTAACAAACCCAGCTCCCCCCACACAAGATGCGCAACGTCACAACCAGAGATGTTGACACCCGGGATGGGCGGTCCCTAGCGTTTGGAAGGTTCACACGGAAGGGTCGAACATGAAGCTCTTTTTCGCTCCGGACACACGCGCGGTCCGCATCGCCTGGCTTCTTGAGGAACTGGGGTTGGACTATGACCTGGAAAGGTTCACTCTGGGCGATCCGGCCATGCGCAGCCCCGAGTACCGCCGGATTCACCCTTTGGGACGCGTGCCGGTCCTTGCCGATGGCGACGTGACCATTCACGAATCCGGCGCAATTGTCGAATACGTGCTGGCCCGACACGGCCAAGGCCGCCTGCGTCTTGAATCAGGTTCAGCCGAGTTTCCCAACTACCTGCAATGGCTTCATTTCTGCGAAGGCATGTTGATGCCTCCGATCAACACGATCGTGGTGGAAACGGTTCTGTTGCCGCCAGACCGGCGCAACGAGGTGAATGTGAAGCGTGCGGTGAAACTTCTCAATCAGATGCTCGCCGCGGTGGATAGGCACATGGAGGGCAGAGAGTATCTGGCGGGAGCGTTTTCGGGTGCCGATATCATGACCGGGCATGCGGTGATCACCTCTGGCCGGCTGGGGGGCGATTTCGCCGACAAACCCAACCTGCAACCCTATGTCGACCGGTTGCTGGCCCGGCCCGCCTTGCAAAAGGCCATGTCCCTGTGACCGCCCGCGTCGCCCTGATCGTTGGCGCTGGCGACTATATCGGTGCCGCCATCGCGCGCAGGTTTGCGCGTGGCGGTTTCACAGTCTGTCTCGGGCGACGGAATGGAGACAAGCTGATCCCGCTTGTCGAGGGTATCGAGGCCGAAGGCGGCCGAGCCCTTGGCTATGCCATGGATGCACGGGACGAGGACAGTGTCGTGGACCTCTTCGCCCGGGTCGAGCGCGAGGCCGGCCCTATCGAGGTCGTGATCTTCAACGTGGGCGGCAACGTCCGGTTTCCCATCCAGGAAACCACTGCGCGGGTGTTCCGCAAGGTCTGGGAAATGGCCTGTTTTGCCGGTTTTCTGACCGGGAGAGAAGCAGCCCGTCATATGGTTCCGCGGGGCCGAGGCAGCATCTTTTTTACCGGTGCCAGTGCCTCGCTGCGCGGCAATCCGGGGTTCGCGGCCTTTGCGGCCGGCAAAGCCGGGCTGCGGGCCTTGGCCCAGAGCATAGCCAAGGAGCTTGGGCCTAAGAACATCCATGTCGCGCATTTGGTCATCGACGCAGGCGTCGATACTGCGTTTGTCCGCGAACGGATGCAGCAGGCAGGCCGCGACCCTGATACATTGCCGCCAGACACGCTGATGTCGCCGGATTCGGTGGCCGAGGCTTATTGGATGTTGCACCAACAGACACTGGACGCCTGGAGTTTCGAGATGGACCTGCGGCCCTTTGGAGAAAGATTTTAATGCAAGAAATTGAGTTCATTTATGATTTTGGAAGTCCGAATGCCTATCTCGTGCATCGGGTCCTGCCCGCTCTGGCCGCGCGTCACGGCGCCATCGTACGACCCTCTCCGGTTTTGTTGGGCGGTATCTTCAAGGCCACAAACAACCAGTCCCCGATGGAGGCGTTTTCGCGTGTCCGCCACAAGCTGACCTATCAGGCGCTGGAACTGCAACGCTTCGTGCGTCGTCATGATCTGGTGTTCCACATGAACCCGCATTTTCCGGTGAATACGCTTCTGCCCATGCGCGGAGCAATATTTGCGCGCGGAAAAGATTGGGAAAACAGCTATATGGATGCCATGTTTAATGCGATGTGGGTGCATGGCCAGAACCTTTCCGAACGGCATGTGTTCGAAGAGGTGCTGCGCGAGAGCGGCCTGCCTGTGCGGCGCACGCTGGAGGCGGTCGAGACGCCAGAGATCAAGCAGGCGCTGGTCGACGCAACGGCAGGGGCGGTGGAACGCGGCGTGTTTGGCGCGCCCTCCATGTTGCTGAACGACGAGCTTTTTTTTGGCAAGGACTCGCTACCGGACCTGGAGTTCGAGCTGGAAAAGACCGGCTAGGGAGTAAGGCCCAGTGCCTTCCCGGCCGCGATCAGCAGTGGTGCATAGGTGTTTTCCAGTTCCTCGACCGTGACATGAAAGCTGGGGCCGCCCACGTTGAGGCCGTGCACCCGGCTGCCGCCCAGCGAGACCACCGGCACAGCGATGGCATTCACATCGGCGCGCCAGTCTCCATAGCCGGAGCAATAGCCACGCGCTCTGTACTGTTCGACTGCGTTGCGGGCTTCAGCCTCCAGCGCTGCAATCTGTTGACCCGTGTCCCGCGCACCAGCCTGAATTGCCGCGCTCCGATCTTCCTCGGTCATACCCGCCAGAATGGCGCGCCCCATGGCAGAGCGGAACAAGGGCAGGCGCGAACCGACATGCATGCTGAGCGAGACGTTCTCGCGCGACCGCGAGACCGCGACATAGACCGCTTCGGCCCTGTGCGCCTCTCCCAATGCGGCGGTGATATAGGGGTTGGCACCTGCGCGCAGGCCGCGCAGCACCTCGGCGGCGCGGTCGCAGATATCCATGCCCGCCAGCACACCCATGCCCAGTTGCAGCACGCCCACGCCCAGCCGGTAGGCGCCGGTTTCACGATCCTGCACCAGATAACCCAACTGGCACAGCGTATAGGTCAGGCGCGAGACGGTGGGTTTGGGCAGGCCGGTCCGCTCGGAGAGGTCGGTATTGGTCAGCAGCACCTCGCCGGGTCGAAAGCTGCGCAGCACATCCAGCCCCCGCGCCAGCGCGATGACAAAGTTGCGGTCCTTGCTCTCGGTCAGACCGTCCATATCACCGCCCTGCCCGCTCACCCGCGCAGCGCCCTCAACCCGTTTTGCGCAAACACCGCCACATACTGGCCCAGCCTCCGGGCGCGTTCGGGGTTTGACGCATTGCCGTCGAGCGCGCGTTTGTAGACGCCCTGGATGATCGCGGCCATGCGGAAGAAGTTGAAGGCAAGGTAGAAGCCGAACCGGTCGATCCCGCCGATCCCGCGCCGCGCGCAATAGGCGGCGATGAACTCGGCATCCGTGGGCAGGCCCAGCGCGGCACGGTCGACCCCTGCCAGCCCGCGCCCCTCTTTGCCCGGCGGCATCTGCCATTGCATGATCACGGCGGCCAGGTCGGCATAGGGATGGCCGATGGTCGACAGCTCCCAATCCAGTACGCCCAGACAGCGGGTGCCGCCCTTTTCGAACATCATGTTGTCGATCCGGTAATCGCCATGCACCAGCGTGCGCTGGCCGTCATCCTCGGGCATCTCCTGCCCCAGCGCATCGATTAACGCGTCCATATCGGCGATAGTGTCGGTTTCCGAGGCGCGATACTGCTTGGTCCAGCGCGAGAGCTGTCGTTCGAAGTAGTTTCCCGGCGGGCCGTAATCGGACAGGCCCACTGCGTCGATGTCGACCGAATGCAGCGCTGCCAGCACCCGGTTCATCTCGTCGATGACAGCGGTGCGGGTGGCATTGGTCTCGCCCTCCATCGTGGGTTCGTAGAAATTGCGCCCGTCCAGATGCTCCATCACGTAAAAGGCCGAACCGATCACCGCGTCATCCTCGCAGAGCAGATACATGCGCGGCACCGGCACATCCGTGCCCGCCAGCGCGCTTTGCACCCGGAACTCGCGATCCACTGCATGGGCGGATTTGAGCAAGACTCCCGGTGGCTTGCGCCGCAGCACATAATTGCGCGCGGGTGTTTTCAGCAGAAAGGTCGGGTTCGATTGGCCAACGTCGAATTTCTTCGCCTCCAGCGGCCCGGCATAGCCCGGCAGGTGGTCGCGCAGATAGGCATCAACGGCGCTCAGGTCGAGGCTTTGGGTCGTGTCGCTCATATCCTGTCCCTCAACTATAGCTCAGCATATCCGCATGGGCCGGTTGGGCAAAATGCGGGGTGGCGTTGAATTCATGCAAAAAGAACGCGCGCTGGGTAAAGATGAAGCGCGACATGGCGGTGTTCTTCACTTGCAGGTTCAGCGCGATCATCTGTTCGGGCGGCGCGCTCAGCGCGGCGGCGGTCAACTGTCCGATGGCCCCGCCCGAGCTGATCACCAGCACCCGTTCGGCACCCGCGCGGGTGGCAGCCTGGCGCGCGGCCTCGATCCGGGTGGTGAACTGGGCCCAGCTTTCGCGCGCGCCCGCAACCCCGCCGCCCTGCCATTCGCGCAAAACATCCCGCAGGGTGCGGAAATGCGTCTTGCGGTCCTGCTGTACCAGATCGGGGATGGTGCCGCCGAATTTCACCCGCAACAGGTCGTGGAAATCGTATTCGTTCCAGCCCGCGTGTTCCTCGGGCACATCCGTGAACCCCATGCCGCGCAGGGTCTCTTTCTGTCGCGTCAGCGTGCCGGTGACCAGCCGGTCGGGCACCCAGCCCGTCTCGCGCAGCGCGGCCCCCACCAGTTCCGACTGGCGATGGCCCAACTCGCTCAGCCGGTCATAGTCGTCCGACCCGAACGAGGCCTGCGCATGGCGGATAACGATCAGTTCCGCCATGGCTCAGCCGGGGAACTCGGCGGCAAGCCGGGCGCCCGCCGCGCGATACTCGCGGTCGATCCGGTCCACCAGATCACCCACCGGCACAATCTGGTGCACATCGCCCACGCCCTGGCCCGAGCCCCAGATCTCTTTCCACGCCTTGGGCTTGGAGGACCCCTGGCTGAAATTCATCGAACTGGCATCGGCCGAAGGCAGGTTGTCGGGGTCCATCCCGGCGCGTTCCACCGATTTCTTCAGGTAGTTGCCATGCACCCCGGTAAAGAGCGAGGAATAGACTATATCCTCGGCGGTGCTGTCGACGATCATCTGCTTGTACTCGGGTTGCGCATTGGCCTCATTCGTGGCGATGAAGGGCGAGCCCATATAGCCGAAGTCGGCCCCCATCGCACGGGCGGCCAGCAGGCTTTCGCCACAGGCGATGGCGCCCGACAGAGCCAGCGGCCCGTTGAACCACGACCGGATCTCGCGGATCAGTGCCAGTGGCGATTGCTGCCCGGCGTGCCCCCCGGCCCCCGCCGCCACGGCGATCAGCCCGTCGGCGCCTTTTTCAATGGCCTTCTTGGCAAATGTGTTGTTGATCACGTCATGCAGCACTACGCCGCCGCAGCTGTGGGCGGCCTCGTTCACCTCCACCCTCGCACCAAGCGAGGTGATCCAGATCGGCACGTTCCAGCGGCTACAGATCTCCAGATCCCGCTCCAGCCGTCCGTTCGAGCGGTGCACGATCTGGTTCACCGCAAAAGGCGCCGCCGGGCGGTCGGGGTTGTCCTGGTTATGGCGGTCCAGTTCCTCGGTGATGCGTTTCAGCCAAGCCTCCAGCAGCGGCGGCTCGCCCTCGCCTTCGCCTTCGCGCGCATTGAGCGCCGGGAATGACCCCACGATGCCCGCCTTGCATTGCGCGATCACCAGATCGGGCACCGAGATGATGAAAAGCGGCGAGCCGATCAGCGGGATGCGCAGGCCGCGCAGAGCAGGCGGCAGATGGTTTTCGTCACGGGTCCAGGTCATGTCTTTCACTTTCTCATGCTCCCCAGGGCAGGTCGATGCCGCGCGCCTCGGCGGCCTTGCGGGCGTATTTTCGGGTCTGGCTGAACGCGTCGGTCAACTCGCGCTTGGCCTCTTCGTCCTGCACCGCTGCAAAACGGGCGGCGATCTCTTCGGGCGTGTTGGCGTCGCCTTCCAGCAGGATGCCTTCGGTCTCGAACACACGGGTCTGCGCGTAACAGCCCGCCCCGGCGCAAAGGATCACGCGCGAGGGCGCGTCCTCGCTCACCAAATAGAGCAGGCCGGGCGTGATCGTTTCCGGCGCCAGCAGCGCCAGTGCCTGTTCGGGGATCAGCGCCTCGGTCATCCGCGTCGCGGCCGTCGGCGCCAGACAGTTGACGCGGATATTGTCGCGCGCGCCTTCGATATGTAGCACGTTCATCAGGCCCATCATGGCGGCCTTGGCCGCGCCATAGTTGGCCTGCCCGAAATTGCCGTAAAGCCCAGAGGCGGAGGAGGTGAACACAACCCGCCCGTACCCCTGTTCTCGCATGATCGACCAACAGGCATGGGCCACATTGGCGCTGCCGATCAGATGCACGTCGATCACCTTGCGGAAATCGCCCATGCTCATCTTGGCAAAGCTCTTGTCGCGCAGGATGCCGGCGTTGTTGACCACGATATCGACGCGGCCCCATTGGGACATGGTCTGAGCGACCATGTCCGCCACCTGCGCCTCGTCCGCCACATCGGCCCCGTGCGCGATGGCCTCGCCCCCCAGGACGCGGATCTCCTCGACCACCGCCTGCGCGGCGTCGGAGGAGGCACCGGTGCCGTCGGTCGCCGCCCCCAGATCGTTGATCACCACCCTGGCGCCGCGCGCGGCCAGGCCCAGCGCATGGGCGCGGCCCAGACCGGCGCCCGATCCGGTGACGATCGCCACCCGTCCGTCGAAACGAATGTCCATCCCCGCCCCCTTACAACGCCTTTTCAAAGATATTAGGGCCGGTCATCACGTTGATGCCGCCCGAAACCGGGATCACCGCGCCGGTGACATAGGCCCCGCCACGCCCGCAGAGAAACAGCATGCAACCAGCGATATCCTCGTCCCGGCCCACCCGGCGCAGCGGCACGTCGCTGCCGACCTTGGCGCGTTTCTCCTCGTCAGCGGTGGCGAATGCGGTCATCCGAGACACGAACGGCCCCGGCGCCAGCGCGTTGACCGTCACCGCATAGGGCGCCAGCTCCTTGCCCATGATCTTGGTCAGATGGATCACCGCCGCCTTGGAGGCCGCATAGCTATAGGCGCCATCGCCCATCGGCACCTCGCCCATGACCGAGCCCACATTGATCACCCGAGCCGGATCATCGACCGAGCCGCTTTTCATCAGCATCGGCAACAGCTTCTGGGTCAGGTCAAAGACACCGGCCACATTGACCGACATCACCTTTTCCCAGGCTTCATGCGGGAACTGACCCATCGGCGCACCCCAGGTGACGCCAGAGTTGTTCATCAGGATATCAAGGGTTTCGGTGCGACTCTTTACCTCCGCAGCCAGCGCATCGATGCCCTCTTTGCTGCCCACGTCGCCCGCGAACCCCTCGGCCATACCCGGGGCATCAAGAGCGTTCAGCTCGGCGGCCACCGCCTCGCAGGCCTCGCCCTTGCGCGAGGCGATCAGAACGCGCGCCCCCGCGCGGAGCAGCGCCTCGGCTGCCATGCGCCCAATGCCAGTGGCGCCGCCGGTGACCAGCGCGGTCTTTCCGTGCAGGGAAAACAGTATCTCAGGTGTCATGATAAATCCTTAAAATCCGCGTGCTTGCGCGACGATATTTGCGTGATAGCCATAGTCGCCCAGCCATTCGGCCCCGACCCGGGCGCGTTTCATGTAGAAGCCCATGTCGAATGCGTCGGTCATGCCGATACCGCCATGCATCTGCACACCCTCCTGCACCGCGCGCTGCGCGGTGTCAGTTGCGCGCGCCTTGGCCAGCGACACGGCCAACGCTGCGTTGTCGGGGTCCTCGTCCAGCATCCGGCCCGCGTTCAGGATGGCCGAGGCGGTCACCTCGCATTCACACCACAGATGCGCGGCGCGGTGTTGCAGGGCCTGAAACGCGCCAATCGGCACCCCGAACTGCTTGCGTTCCTTGAGATATTCGACGGTCATGCCAAAGGCACCTGCGGCCAGCCCGGCCATCTCGGCGGCCAGTGCCGCCTGACCGGCGCGCAGCGCGGGGGCCAGTACAGTCATCGCGTCATCGACCTGACCCAGTACATCCTCACCCGTGGCGACGACATCGGCAAACGCGATCCGCGCCGCGTCACGGCTGTCGATCATCGCCTGCCCCTCGCGGATGATGCCGTCGCGGTCAGCGGGCAGGTCGAACAGGGTCAGTCCCGCATCGGTCCGCGCCAGCACCAGCAGGCGCTTGGCATTGGCGCCGTCCACGACAAACCGTTTTTCGCCGTTTAGGCGGAACCCGTTGCCCTCGGCCCGCGCCTGCATCTGTGTTGCCTCGGGGGCGAACTTGGCGCCCTCATCAATCGCCAGTGCATAGGTGACCTCTCCGCTGGCGATCCGGGCCAACGCCTGGCCCGCGCGGGCATCCGACACCTGCCGCAGCGCGGTGGCCGCGATCACCGCCGTGGACAGAAACGGCGAGGCGACCAGCGTCTTGCCCATCTCACCGGCCAGCGCACAGGCGGCAGCATGGCCCATGTCGCTGCCACCGGCCTCTTCGGGGACCAGCACCCCGGCCCAGCCCATCGCGGCCATTTCCGACCAGAGCGCCCGGTCCTGCGTCTGCCCGCTGTCGCGCAGCCTGCGCAGATGCGCCGCCGGGGCGGCCTGATCCAGAAAGCCGCGCGCGGCATCGGCCAGCATGACCTCTTCTTCTGTACGTACCAGTTTTGCCATCTACCTTACCCCGGAAGCCCAAGAACGCGTTTGGAAATGATCGACAGCATCACCTCGGAGGTGCCACCCTCGATCGAATTGGCCTTGGTCCTCAACCAGTTGGGCGCGCGCCCGTCCTCCCAGATCAGCGCGTCAGAGCCACCCGCCGCCATCACCAGTTCCAGATTGCGCTTGTTCAACTCGGTTCCCATGTATTTCAGCATGGCCGAGGCATCGCCCGCGCCCTGCCCGGCATCGGCCTGATCCTTGTAGCGCTCCAGTGTCAGCGCCACGGCCAGCCCGTCGACCTCGGCCCGCATCGCATCGGCGCGCAGCACCGTGTCGGTGCTGCCGCTGTCGGCCAGCACGGCGCCAAGCGCCCGGCCCGAGCCCATGGTGCCGCCAGCGGCCGAGATCATCTCGCGCTCATGCGTCAGCAGGTATTTGGCCACGTCCCAGCCGCGATTGACCTCGCCCACCACCTGTTCACGCGGAACCTGCACATCGTCAAAGAAGGTCTCGCAAAACGGCGACGCGCCCGAGATCAGCTTGATCGGTCGCGTGGTCACGCCCGGGCTGGTCATGTCAAGCAGGATGAAGGAAATGCCCTTGTGCTTGGGCGCCTCGCGGTCGGTGCGCAGCAGCGCAAAGATCCAGTCGGCCTGATCGGCGTATGAGGTCCAGATCTTCTGCCCGTTGACCAGCCAGTGATCACCCTTGTCCTCTGCCCGGCTTTGCACATTTGCCAGATCCGATCCCGCGACCGGTTCGGAATAGCCCTGACACCAGCGGATTTCGCCACGTGCGATAGGCGGCAGGTAATGCAGCTTCTGCTCATGCGTTCCGAAATGCAAAAGCGCCGGTCCCAGCATCCAGATGCCAAAGCTTTGCAGCGGATAGCGCGCGTTCAGGCGGTGCATTTCCTGGTGGAACACCTTCTCCTGATCCCGGCTCAGCCCGGCGCCGCCATACTCGATGGGCCAGGTCGGCACCGTGTACCCTTTGCTGACGCAACGTTGCAGCCAGGTACGCTGCGCTTCTGACGTAAAGTTCCAGTTCTTGCCGCCCCAGCAGATGCTAGCCTCGTCATTGCGGCCATCGCGCATTTCTGCGGGGCAATTCGCCTCCAGCCAGGCGCGCAGCTCGTCGCGGAAGGCGGCAATCGCCCTATCCTCTTCGGCCATGTCTCCTCCCCATATACCGATATCTGTTTTGCACAGCAGAATTGCATTTCGATATCCGGTTGACAACCAAGGGGGCGGGCCAAAGACTTGACGTCAAATCGCGGTACGCACGCGACCGCAACAGGGAGAAAGACCGATATGAAAGCCATGCTGAGCACCGCCGTGGGCGGCCCCGAAACGCTGGAACTGACCGAACTGCCTGACCCCACGCCCGGCAAGGGAGAGCTGCTGGTGCGTGTCCATGCTGCGGGGGTGAACTTTCCCGATACGCTGATGATCCGCGACCTCTACCAAATGAAGCCGCCCCGCCCCTTTGCCCCCGGCGGCGAGATCGCGGGAGAGGTTCTGGCGGTGGGCGAAGGTGTCAGCGGCTATGCGCCCGGCGACCGGGTGCTGGCACTGACCGGGCATGGCGGCTTTGCCACCCATCTGACAGTCAAGGCCAACGTCGCGGTCAGGATCCCCGATGCGATGCCCTATGAGGATGCCGCCTGTTTCATCTTCACCTATGGTACCTCGCATCACGCACTCAAGGATCGCGCGGCGCTGCAACCGGGTGAGACGCTGCTGATCCTGGGGGCCGCGGGCGGCGTCGGTGCGGCTGCCATCGAGCTGGGCAAGGCTGCTGGCGCGCGGGTGATCGCCGCCGTCTCGTCCGAGGAGAAGGCCGAATTCTGCCGCCAGATCGGTGCCGACGAGACGCTGGTTTACCCACGCGAGCTGGACCGCGACGGGCAAAAGGCGCTGTCGGCCGAGATCAAGAAACTGGCCGGGGGCGACGGGGTCGATGTGGTCTATGACGCGGTGGGTGGCGCCTATGCCGAACCCTGCCTGCGGGCGATGGCATGGAAGGGTCGTTACCTGGTGGTGGGCTTTCCCGCCGGCATCCCGAACATCCCGTTGAACCTGACCTTGCTAAAAGGCTGCCAGATCGTTGGCGTGTTCTGGGGTGCCTCGGTGTTTCGCGAACCAAAGGGCCACGCCGAGAACATGGCCGACCTGTTCCGCCTCTATGCCGAGGGTCGGATCAAACCGCGCATCAGCGCCCGGTTTCCGTTGGAACAGGCGGCTGAAGCGCTGGAGATGATGCAGGACCGAAAGGTTCTGGGCAAGGTCGTCATAACGATGGGCTGACCGGATCACCCCAGATGCGAAATGTCGTTGAACCCCCGGACAGCCATCCGCTCACCATGTATCACAAGGCGGCTGATGGACCCGTTATGCGCGCCGTTAAAGGCAAACGCCTGAGCTTCGCAGGCCATGGCAAGCGCCGCGCCGATGACGCCGCCATGCACGAACACCGCGACCCGCTGGTCGGCGTGGCGCGCCGCAATACGCAACAGCCCCGACCGCACCCGCGCATGCAGTTGCGCGGTGGTCTCGGCCCCGGGGATTTCGCCCCATTCCTGCCTATCATGGGCGCGCTGGATCACTGGATCGCCATGCGCGGCCCGGATCCGGTACTCACCTGTATCCCAGTCGCCCAGGAAAACCTCCCGAAGGTCCGGCTCGACAATTGGTTGCAGGTTCAGATGCCCTGCCAGCGGGGCGGCCGTCTGATGGGTGCGGCGCAGCGTGGTAACATAGATCGCCGCCAAGGGTTCGGACTTCAGCCGCTCGCCGACGGCGCGCGCCTGCGCTTCGCCATTGGGGTGCAGTTCCGGGTCGCCATGCCCGTCGACCGTGGGAAACGCCTCGCCCGGGCGCGCGGCGCGGCTTTCACCGTGCCGGATCAGCAAAAGATCCGCCGCGCCCCGCGGCGGCATATAGACAGATTGACGATATTCCCGGGTCATCCGCGCCTCGCTTCCACATTTGCGCCAATGGTGACCCCAGACGGAAAGGAATTGCAATGACCGGTCGGAAAATCGAAACGGGCAGCCCCCTGGTTCTGTGCGAGGTGTCGAGCCATGTCGCGACGATCACACTGAACAACCCGGAAAAGCGCAACGCCATGTCTGGCAACATGACCGACGCCCTGTCAGAGCTGTTTCTGGCGCTCGACCTCGATCCCGAGGTCAGGGTCCTGATCCTGACCGGCACGGCTGACGCCTTTTGTGCCGGGGGTGATGTGTCCAGCATGGGCGGCGCCCTGGCGGGCGGCGCGGCGCCCGATACCGATGCCATGATCCGCCGTTTGCGCCATGCTCAGGAAACCGTGGGGCTGCGTCTCTACAACTTTGGCAAACCGACAATCGCGGCCCTGCCCGGTGCTGCGGCAGGGGCCGGAATGTCTCTGGCGCTGGCCTGCGACCTGCGGGTGATGGCTGACAGTGCCTTTCTTCTACCAGCCTTCGGTGCGATAGGTCTGTCCGGGGATTTTGGCGGAACCTGGCTGCTCAGCCAGTTGGTTGGCCCGTCGCGCGCCAAAGAGATTTACTTCACCAACCGCAGGATCGGCGCCGAGGATGCGCTGGCGCTTGGTCTTGCGAACCGGATCGTTGCCGATTCCGATTTGCAGCAAACAGCCGAAACCCTTGCCGCCGAGATTGCCGGTTTTGCGCCAATGGCTCTGCGCTACATGAAGGAAAACCACAATCGCGCGCGGGCAACCGATCTGCAAGCATCCATGGAGATGGAGGCGGACCGGATGATCCGAACGCTGCAAAGCGCGGATCACGCCGAAGGCGCACGCGCCTTCATGGAAAAGCGCAAGCCAATTTTCACGGGACGTTGAGGAAAGAGAAATGTCAGCACTCGCTCGGGCACTTGCCACCGAACAGGAGAAAATCGGCACAGAAGTCGGCGTGTCGAACTGGATTACTGTCGACCAAGAGATGATCGATCGTTTTGCAGAGGTGACGCATGACGACCAGTGGATCCATGTCGACCCGGACCGGGCCGCCGCACAGACCCCCTTTGGCGGCGCCATCGCGCACGGGTTTCTGACCCTGTCCCTGGCCAGCCGCTTCGTCTATGACGTGCTGCCCGAACAACCCGGACAGGTCATGGGCATCAACTATGGCTTCAACAAGCTCAGGTTCCTTGCTCCTGTCCCCGCCGGATCCCGCCTGCGCGGGCGGTTCGTCCTGAAGGACGTGCGCCAGCGATCGGCAACCGAGCTGTTGCGCGAACATGCGCTGACAATCGAAATCGACGGCGAGAAGACACCGGCGCTGGTGGCCGATTGGCTGGGCCTCAGCATCTTCGCTGACTGATATGTATCGAGGAACCAACCTGTTCGAATAAGCGAAGTTTCACCGGTATGGGTGACAGTATTATGGACAGAACACGCTATTCCCGTTTAAGAGATTCCTGAATGGGGATAAAATTGACATGATGAATATTCTGGTCCTGAACGGCCCGAACCTGAATCTATTGGGTACCCGCCAGCCCGAGGTCTATGGCTCCACCACCCTGGCAATGGTTGAAGAAGCCTGTATCGCGCATGGCAAGGCCGCAGACATGGACGTGTCCTGCTTTCAAACGAACCACGAGGGCGCGCTGATCGATCAGATCCACGCGGCCAAGGGGCAAAAGCACGGGATTATTCTGAACGCCGGGGCCTATACCCATACTTCGATCGCGCTGATGGATGCCATTTCCTCGGTCGAATTGCCCGTGGTCGAAGTGCATCTGTCCAATATCCATGCGCGCGAAGCCTTTCGTCACAAATCCTACATTGCGCCGGTGGCTCTGGGGCAAATCTGCGGCTTCGGCGCACAGGGATACATTCTGGCGCTGGACGCGCTCAAGGCTCATCTCTCCAAGGGAGAGGTCAAATGAACCTGCGTAGCTATCTGGAGTTCCTGAGTTACGTCAAAACCCTGGAAGAGCTTTGGGACGCCCATACCAAACAGATGGGCGAATACGGGTTTGACCGCCTGCTATACGGCTATACCAATTACCGGACCGCCACGTCGCTGGGCGATCCTGAAGATTTTGTCATCCTGACCAATCACGAGAAAGCCTATATCGACGGGTTCCTGCATTCCGGGCTCTATTTCCATGCCCCCATGCTGCATTGGGCGTTGGAGCACGAGGGCGCCGGAAGCTGGAAAATGATCTCGGACATGCTGTCCAGCGCAACGATGACCCCGCAGGAAAAGCGCGTCTACGAATTCAACGCGGCCCATGGTGTCACGGCGGGCTACACCATCAGTTTCACCTCGGTTTCGGCGCGGGCAAAGGGCGCGATCTCGTTGAGCGCCCCCAAAGGGGCCAATCAGGCCGAGGTCGACGCAATTTGGGAGGAGCACGGACGGGATATTCTCCTGATGAACAACGTGGCCCACCTCAAAATCATGACCCTGCCTTATGTGGCCCCGAACCGGTCGCTGACACGCCGCCAACGCGAAGCGTTGCAATGGGTCGGCGACGGTAAAACGACACAAGACATCGCGATCTTGATGGGGCTGACCATGGCAACCGTGGAGAAACATCTGCGATTGGCGCGAGAGGCTTTGTCGGTGGAGACCACGGCACAGGCAGTGCTGAAGGCAGCCTTGCACAACCAGATGTTCATCATGGAAGCGTGAGACACACGCACTTTACTCAAGAAGATGCTGTTTTCGTTTGAAAAAGTCGCGCAGTTGTGCGGCTTTTTTAGGTCATTTCCGTGGGCAGCCAGGCTTGCCTCACACCGGACCGCCATGGTGTTTCCGCAAAGTTTACCACAGGTAAGGAATCCCCGACTTTCGATCCGGAGGCGCGTTGGGCAATATGAGTTTGTTCCGTGAGTGGTGGCTTTAGCCTAGGGACATCGGGAAAAGATCCTCATTATTCAGAGGCGCTCTGACCCGTCCGGCGGCGAGTGCTTATTGTTCGGCAAGCACCGTCGGAGAACATGAGGGGCCCCATCCATCCCCATCGACCGGGGCCCCTCTTCTTTTTCAGGTGGAACCGGAGACATCCGGTTTCACCTTTTTCGTGTCGAGCCAATAAAAACCGGCCGCGTTTTCACGCGACCGGTTTAATCTTTGTAACAGGCCACGTCCAAGAGACGTGGCCACCTATACAATCAGCCTTGAGCAGCTTTTGCGACTTCGGCAGCAAAGTCTTCTTTTTCGACCACGATGCCTTCGCCAACTTCCAGACGGACGAAACCGGTGATCTCTGCGCCAGCTTCCGCTGCTGCGGCCCCAACGGTCAGGTCCGGGTTCACGACGAACTGCTGGCTCAGCAGGGTCGATTCAGCGACGAACTTCTTCATCCGGCCTTCGATCATCTTTTCGATCACCTGCTCCGGCTTGCCGGATTCACGGGCGATATCCATCTGGATCTGCTTTTCCTTCTCAACGACAGCGGGATCCATGTCCGCTTCGCTCAGCGCGGCCGGGTTCACGGCGGCGATGTGCATCGCAACCTGCTTGCCCAGGGCTTCGTCGCCGCCTTTCATGGCGACTAGAACACCGATCTTGCCCATGCCGACGGTGGCGGCGTTGTGGACATAGGTCACAACGGTGTCGCCTTCGATCTTGGCCATCCGGCGCAGGGTCATGTTCTCGCCGATCTTGGCGATCTTGTCGGTCAGCGTGTCGGCCACGGTCTTGCCGCCCAGATCGGCACCGTTCAGCGCGTCAAGGTCAGCAACGTTGACAGCGGCGGCCGCGATCTGGCCAACCATGTCCTGGAACTCGGCGTTCTTGGCGACAAAGTCGGTTTCGGCGTTCACTTCGACGGCAACGCCCTTGCCACCTTCGACGACAACGGCGACCAGACCTTCGGCAGCGGTGCGGCCGGATTTCTTGGCGGCCTTTGCCAGGCCCTTGGTGCGCAGCCAGTCGATGGCGGCTTCCATATCGCCGTCGGTTTCAGTCAGTGCTTTCTTGGCGTCCATCATGCCGGCGCCGGTTGCGTCGCGCAGTTCTTTCACGAGTGCAGCTGTGATTGCCATCTTGGCTCTCCTCAAATCGAATCGGATTTGGGGCAGGTCATACCCTGCCCCATTTGACATACAGATGACGGAGACCGATCAGGCCTCGGCGTCTTCCGCCAGTGCTTCTTCGACAGGCGCGTCTTCAAGCGCGCCCAGGTCGACGCCAGCGGCGCCCAGCTGTGCCGACATGCCGTCCAGCGCGGCACGGGCCGCCAGGTCGCAGTAGAGGCCAATGGCGCGCGCCGCGTCGTCGTTGCCGGGGATGATATAGTCAACGCCATCGGGCGAGCAGTTGGTGTCAACCACGGCCACAACCGGGATGCCCAGCTTGTTGGCTTCGGCGATGGCCAGTGCTTCTTTCTTGACGTCGATGACGAACAGCAGATCCGGCACGCCGCCCATCTCGCGGATACCACCCAGCGAAGCTTGCAGTTTGCCCTGGTCGCGTTCCATGCCCAGACGCTCTTTCTTGGTCAGGCCTTCGGCGCCGCCTTCCATGGCTTCGTCAATGGAACGAAGACGCTGGATCGACTGCGAAACGGTTTTCCAGTTGGTCAGCGTGCCGCCCAGCCAGCGGTGGTTCATGTAATACTGTGCCGACTTCTCGGCGGCTTCGGCGATCGGGCCTGCGGCCTGGCGCTTGGTGCCGACGAACAGGATGCGGCCGCCCTTGGCGACGGTGTCGCGGATAACCTTCAGCGCCTGGTCCAGCATCGGAACGGTCTGGGTCAGGTCGACGATGTGGATGCCATTGCGGGCGCCGTAGATGAACGGCGCCATGCGCGGGTTCCAACGTTGGGTCTGGTGGCCGAAGTGAACGCCAGCTTCCAGCAGCTGACGCATGGAGAACTCGGGAAGAGCCATGCGGTATTTTCCTTTTCCGGTTTACGCCTTGGCGGGGGAGAAGAAGCGGATGCTCCAACCGGCGGTTCGGATGGGGATGTCTCCCCCAAACGGACCAAAACCCCGCCTGCGGGTTTTGAATGGCGCGCGTATAGGCCAGCAGCGCCGCAAGCGCAAGGGGCAATATCGTTGTCTCAGGGTCGCGCCAGTTCATGGGCGTGGCGCACGGCGGCCTCGCAATAGGCAGCCAGCGCCTTGCGGCTGTCAAAACCCGCAACCCGAACGGGCTCGTGATAGATCAACTCGACCCGGCCCTGACTACGGGCCGCCAGCGTCTTGACCAGATGCGGACCGAACTCCATGTCGCCCCACCAACCATAGAACCGGTTTGATTGCCCCTTTGGGGGATGGAACACCACCGTCACCGGCTGCACGAACATGAAATCGCGCAGTTCCGGCGTGAAGAACGCCGCAAACAGCGTGGTCTTGAACGGCAAGACCCGCAGTCCATCGGTCGAGGTGCCCTCGGGAAAGAACAACAGCTTGTGCCCGGCTTTCAGCCGCTCTTCGAACAGCGCGGTTTGTTCGCGCGCCTTCTTTGGGTTGCGCTCGATGAACACGGTGCCGGTCGCCCGCGCCAGCCAGCCAATGCCGGGCCAGCCCGCCACTTCGGCCTTGGAGACGAAATAGATCCGCTTGCGCGCGTTCAGCGCAAAGATATCAAGCCACGAGCTGTGATTTGCCACCACCGCCCCGTGCTGGCGCATAAGCTCTCCGCTGGTGGAAAAGCCGATACCAAGGATGCGAAACGCGTTGCGACAGACGAACTGGGTGATGAACGGGGTCACGGGACGACGCACGCCATACAAAGGCCGCTCGATCAGCCGCACGCAGAGCAGCACCAAGAGCCCGCCGAACACCAACAGCGCCAGCGGCAAGCCGCGCAGCAGCACCAGCAGCCATCCCAGCGGGCCGATTTCCACCCCCTCGGGTGGCTCATCGCTGTTCCACAGAGGTTCCATGCTAAACCCCGGAGTAGATCTTGCGCTGGCGCTCGTTCAGGCGCGTGGTGTCCAGGATCAGACAGACGTCGGTGGTGTTGAATGCCTGGTCGACATAGGCGCCATCACCCACGTATCCGCCAAGCCGCAGATATGCCTTTATCAATGCCGGAACGTCGAGCATCGCGCGCCGCCGGTCCAGTTGGTCGGGCGGAACCCGGTTCATCTCGACAAAATGTTGCGGCTGCGCGCGAACGCGAAGCTCTTCGGGTGCAAGGTGGTTATGGTAGAGCAAGGACAGTGGCTCGGCCAATGTTTCGGGATTGGTGCCATGGAAACTTGCCACCCCGAACAGAATCTCGATTTCATGTCTGGCCACATAAGCGGCCAGCCCGTTCCAGAGGTTATACATCGCCATGCCGCCGCGATAGTTGCGGTGGACGCAGGAGCGCCCAAGCTCCAACAGCTTGCGGCCCGAGGTCTTGAGGGCCGTAAGATCGTATTCATCCTCGGAATAGAACTGCCCGACCGCCTCTGCCTGTTCCGACCGGAGCAGGCGGTAAACGCCGACAACCTGACCGGACTTGTTGTCGATACACAGCATGTGGTCGAAAAACGGGTCGAATCTGTCCTGCTCCAGGCCGCGATCATGGTCGACCATCGCGCCGCTGCCACCCAGTTCCCGCACAAACACATCATAGCGCAACGCCTGGGCCGCGCGGATTTCGTCTTCGTTTTCGGCAATTTTCACGGTGAATGTTGATCCGCGATCAGTCATCGGAGATTGCTTCCAGATTTCCCGGTTGCGGGCAGATACCGCGCCTCTGACGAGGTTGGCAACCGAAAGCGAACAGAAACTTTGGCGTTAACCTTTCGGTAAGGCAAATCACAGATCAAAGACGGGCACCAAGGCGATGCGTGTACCGTCGATCACCACCTTTCCTTGATCGGGAAAGTTAACCGTGATCTTTCCGGCGATGCTGGATTGCACCTGGCCGATTCCCCAATCGGGGTAACTCGGGTGGCGTACATACATGCCCGGTGCAAGAATGGCATTCAGATCGGTCATGGGTGCGCCCCGTGTGGCAAGCATGTGAAGGTCTAAGACGGAGGTATCGCATGGCCCAAAGCGGCGTCAACCTGGCTGGCCTGATCGGCTCGCGCATCTGCCATGACCTGATCAGCCCGGTCGGCGCAATAACCAATGGTCTGGAACTGCTCGAAATGACCGGCGCCGTTCAGGGCCCCGAGATGGATTTGATCTCGGACAGCGTCAATTGCGCCGAGGCGCGGATCAAGTTCTTTCGCATCGCATACGGGGCGGCAGGAGAGCAGCAGATCGGCCGCGCCGAAGTGGTTTCCATTTTCGATGACCTCAATCGCGGGCATCGGGTGCGGGCAGAATGGTGTCCGGCTGAGCCCGTACTGCGCAGCGAAACGCGGCTTGCCTTTCTGGCGCTGCAATGCTGTGAAACCGCGATGCCCATTGGCGGTGAGGTGAAGATCGAGGAGTCCTCGGGCAACTGGCGGGTGACGGGAACCGCCAGCAGGCTGGCTGTCGATCCGTCCCTTTGGGAAGGGCTGAGCAACCCGGCTGCATTGGTTCATGTCACCCCGGCCCAGGTTCAGTTTGCCCTGTTGCCCGCTGTTGCCGCCGACACCGGCCGACGGATCACGGTGGAAACCACAGAGACCCAGGTCGTCATCAGGTTCTGATCAGCCCCGGACCGTACCTTCGCCACGGACCAGATACTTGAAACTGGTCAGTTGCGCCGCCCCAACAGGGCCGCGCGCATGCATCTTGCCGGTGGCGATGCCGATCTCGGCGCCCATGCCGAATTCGCCGCCATCGGCAAACTGGGTCGAGGCGTTGTGCATCAGAATGGCGCTGTCGAGCTGCTCAAAGAAACGCGCGGCGACCGCGTCATTTTCGGTGATCACGCAATCGGTATGGTTCGATCCATAGTGGCGGATATGGGCGATGGCCGCGTCCACATCCTCGACCACCCTGGCCGCGATGATCATGTCGAGGTATTCCTTGCCCCAGTCCGTCTCGCTTGCAGCGATGGAGCCGGGCAGCCCTTCGGCCCGTACCTCCACCCCGGCCTCGATCAGCGCGCGTACCAGATCAGCACCAAGACTGTCCGCTATATCCTTGTGAATCAAAAGACATTCCGCAGCGCCACAAATCCCTGTGCGGCGCGTCTTGGCATTCATCACCACCCGCAGCGCCTTTTCAGGGTCGGCGTCCTTGTCGACATAGATATGCACGATGCCTTCGAGATGGGCAAAGACCGGCACCCGCGCCTCGCGCTGTACCAGCCCCACCAGCCCCTTGCCGCCGCGCGGCACGATGACGTCGACATAGTCGGTCATGGTCAGCAGCTCGGAAACCGCCGCCCGGTCGCGGGTCGGAACCAGCTGGATCACATCCTCGGGCAGGTTCGCAGCGCGCAACCCCTCGACCAGACAGGCATGGATCGCGCCTGAAGAGTGGAAACTCTCGGACCCGCCGCGCAGGATTACCGCATTGCCCGATTTCAGGCACAGCGCCCCGGCATCCGCCGTCACGTTGGGGCGGCTTTCATAGATCACCCCGATCACCCCCAACGGTGTGCGTACCCGCTGGATATGCAGGCCTGAAGGCATGTCCCATTCCGCCAGAACCTCGCCCACCGGATCGGCCTGTTCGGCCACGGTGCGCAGACCGTCGACGATGCCCTGAATGCGCCCTTCGTCCAGCTTGAGCCGGTCCATCATCGCCGGGCTCAGCCCCTTGTCGCGGCCATAGTCCAGATCACGCGCATTGGCGGCGATGATCTCGGCCCGGCGGGCCCAGACCGCATCGGCGGCGGCGATCAATGCGGCATGCTTGCGCTCGGCTGTGGCAAAGGCCAGCTCGGCCGCAGCGGCCTTGGCCCGTTTGCCGATATCGGTCATGACGGCGGCGATATCTTCGATGTCTTTCATGGCGGTCCCCTGGCTTGGGTCAGGTCAATGGATAGAGCGTCGCGGCGTCTGGGTCAAAGCGCCATGTCGTCCCGGTGGATCAATGCGGCGCGGCCTGGATAGCCCAGCGTTGCCTCAATCTCGGAGGACTGACGCCCCCGAATGGCCCGCGCCTCGTCGCCGGTATAGCGGCAAAGCCCCTGCCCCAGGCGCCGGCCGTCCGGCCCCAGAATGGCAACCGGGTCGCCGCGCCCAAAGGAACCCGAAATCGTCGTCACCCCGGCTGGCAACAGGCTTTTGCCACCTTCCAGCGCGCGCGCCGCCCCGGCATCGACCGTGATCTCTCCACGCGGTTTCATCGCGGCGATCCAGCGCTTGCGCGCCGCCTGCGGGTCGAGCGTTGCGGTGAACCAGGTGCAATTCGCGCCATTCTCAAGCGTTTTCAGTGGGTTCAAAGGCGACCCTTCGGTAATCGCCATGGCGCAGCCGCCTGCCGTGGCCATCTGCGCCGCCATCAGCTTGGTCTTCATCCCGCCTTTGGACAGACCAGAAACCGCGTCCCCCGCCATTGCCACGATCTCGGGCGTGATGCGGTCGACCACATCGAACCGGGTGGCGTTCGGGTCTTCGTTCGGATTGCCTGTATAGAACCCGTCCACATCCGACAGCAGGATCAACTGATCGGCGCCGACCGTCACGGCGATCTGCGCCGCCAATCGGTCGTTGTCGCCATAGCGAATCTCGTCGGTGGCGACAGTGTCGTTCTCGTTGACGATGGGCACCGCTCCGAGGCTCAGCAGGGTTTCCAATGTCGCGCGCGAGTTCAGGTAACGGCGCCGATCCTCGCTGTCCTCGAGTGTGACCAGCACCTGAGCGGTGGTGATCTTGTGCGGATCGAGCGCCTCTTCATAGGCGCGGGCCAGCCGGATCTGGCCAACGGCGGCGGCGGCCTGCGACTGTTCCAGCGGCAATGCCGTGCGCGGCAGGCCCAGCACCCCGCGCCCCAATGCGATGGACCCCGACGAAACCAGGATCACATCCATGCCCTGCCCTTTGAGCCAAGCCACATCCTGTGCCAGCGAGCGCAGCCACTCGGCCCGCAGATCACCGGTCTTGCGGTCGACCAACAGGGCCGACCCGATCTTGACCACCAGCCGCCGGGCTGCCGTCAGGGTTGCCAAGTCTGTTCCTCCTCGGCGGGTTTATGGCGCAGACGGTCGGCGTCAATCTGCGCGCGCAGGGCGCGCAGCACGTCCGTGACCCCTTCGCGCGAGGCGCCTGACATCATCATCACCTGACTGCCGGAGGCCTCTTCCAGTTCTTCGACCAGGAAAGCACGTTCCTCGTCATCCAGCGCGTCTATCTTGTTCAGAACGGTGATACGCGGCTTGTCGGCCAGATCTCCGCCATAGGCCTCAAGCTCGTGAATGATGGTGTGGTAATCCTCGATCGGATCGCCCGAGGTGCCATCCACCAGATGCAACAACACCGCGCAGCGTTCGACATGGCCCAGGAAGCGGTCACCAATCCCCCGCCCCTCGTGCGCGCCCGCGATCAGGCCGGGGATGTCGGCAATCACAAACTCAACGTTGTCGACCCCGACCACGCCGAGGTTGGGATGCAGCGTGGTGAACGGATAATCGGCAATCTTGGGCCGCGCGTTCGAGGTCGAGGCCAGAAAGGTCGACTTGCCCGCATTGGGCATGCCCAGCAGGCCCACGTCAGCGATCAGCTTCAGCCGCAGCCAGATGGTCCGGTCCACCCCGGGTTGGCCCGGATTGGCGCGGCGCGGCGCCTGGTTGGTGGCGGATTTGAAATGCAGGTTGCCGAACCCGCCATTGCCGCCACGCGCCAGCAGTACCCGCTCGCCCACGGTGGTCAGGTCGGCCAGCACGGTCTCCTCATCCTCGTCGAGGATTTCGGTACCAACCGGGACCCGCAGGACGATGTCACTGCCGTCCTTGCCCGAACGCTGCTGGCCGCGGCCGGGCTGGCCGTTGTCGGCAAAGAAATGCTGCTGATAGCGAAAGTCGATCAGCGTGTTCAGCCCCTCGACCGCCTCGGCCCAGACCGAGCCGCCATCGCCGCCATCACCGCCATCGGGCCCGCCGAATTCGACGAACTTTTCCCGCCGGAAGCTGACACAACCGCCGCCGCCCGCGCCCGAGCGAATGTAGACCTTTGCAAGATCGAGAAATTTCATATGTGCTCCCTACTGCAAAGGCCGCGCACGGCTCAAGTCACAGCTTTCGGCTATAGGTCCAGGTGGGTACGGTCGCGCCCCGCGCAACCGAATAACTCTCGGCGTCTCCAAGATACTGAAACCCGCAATGGGTCAAGACCCTGGCTGAGGCCGGGTTATCCTGGAACACGCTGGCGAACATCGTCGCGTTGTCCATCGGGTTGGCATTTACCAACGCCTCCACCGCCATCGAGGCGATACCGGTGTTCCAGTAGATCGGCGCAACCCAGTATCCAACCTCGGATTGGTTGCGGTCCATCTTCTTGAGCGAGATCACCCCGATCAACTCGGGCCCGTTGTCTCGCGTCGCGTCCATAGCCCAGATGTCCTCGCCCCGGTCATCGGACATCGCACGCGCGACAAACGCCTCGGTCATGCCGGGCGGTAAAGGATGCGGGATCGAGGTGGTCATACGCGCGACACGTTCGTCGCTGGCATAATACTCGATCAGCCCCATGTCCGATTTGCGCAAGGGGCGCAGATCGAACCGGTCGGTCTCTATGACAGGCTGATTAATGATCGTATCAAACTTCATTCCTGTGCTCCTCCTCCGAACACAACAAAAACAACAGAGGCAACCGTCAGCCCCGCCAGCATCCACATCAGGTATTTCTCGGCAGGCCGTCCTGCAACCACATGGGCAATCCTGTCGCCGGCAAACGCCCAGATCGGGTGGAAAACCGCCTGGCACGCCAGCAGTATACCGGCAATCGTCAATGTCGCCTGGAAATGTGGCGTACCCACGGCGACAAAGCCGGTAAAACCCGCCACGATCATCGCCCAGGCCTTGGGGTTGAGCGGATGAACCAGCAGGCCCGCGCGAAATCCGGGCGGGTTGTCAGCCCCGGCCTGCGGCGTCAGACGCAGGTTGGCGATTTTCAAGGCCAGCCAGCAAACATAGGCCACGCAAAGATATTTCAGCCCCTCAAAAACCCAAGGCGCCCTGTTGGCCAGCTCCATCAGACCAAAGCCCACCGGCCAGATCACCAGCTGCTTGCCCAAGGCCACACCTGCCACAAAGGGCAAGGCCGCCACGAAGCCATAGCGCGCGCCAACCGACATCAGGGCCATGTTGGCAGGCCCTGGCGTGCCGACCTGGCTGGCGGCAAAAATCAGAAAGCTGGTCGTGGCAACGCCCATGATCCTGTCCGATCAAACTCCGGTGAAGAACGAGAAAGGGGACCGGCAATCCTTGCCGGTCCCCCATGAATTTTTTCTAAACCTTCTGGGCTTCGGCTTACTCTGCGGCCTCCGCCACCGGCAGGACCGAAATGAAGGTACGCTGTTTCAGGCCCTTGTGGAACTTCACGGCGCCGTCGACGGTTGCAAAGATGGTGTGATCTTTGCCCATGCCAACGCCCTGGCCCGGCCAGAACTTGGTGCCGCGCTGACGCACGATGATGTTGCCCGCGTCGACAGCTTCGCCGCCGTATTTCTTGACGCCAAGGCGGCGACCGATGGAGTCGCGACCGTTACGGGAGGAACCGCCAGCTTTTTTATGTGCCATTCTTTCTCTCCTTAGCCCTGAGCCAGCTCTTTGGCCTGCTCAACCCATTCGGGTTTCACTTTGACCGCGTCGATAGCAGCAATCTGCTCGTCCGACAAGGCGGCCAGCGCGGCATAGCTGCCGATGCCGGCTTCGACCAGCTTCTTGGCGGCTGCGGGACCCACGCCGGTGATCTTGGTCAGATCGTCCGAACCTGCGGCAGCTGCGGCCGGAGCGGCGGCGCCTTTCGGGGCCTGGCCGGTTGCGGCCTTGACACCGGTCTTGTCGGCGCCCGAGGTCAGGATCTCGGTGATCTTGACCAGGGTCAGCTTCTGACGGTGGCCCTTGGTGCGCTGCGAGCTGTGCTTACGACGGCGCTTGACGAAATGGATCAGCTTTTCGCCCTTGACCTGATCGATCACCTCGGCCTGAACGGCCGCGCCATCGACCAGCGGAGCGCCCACGACCGGCGCGTCGCCGCCCAGCATCAGCACTTCGTTGAATTGAACTTTTTCACCTGCGTCGGCAGCCAGCTTTTCAACGCGGAGCACATCGCCCGCCTGAACCTTGTACTGCTTGCCGCCAGTCTTGAGGACCGCAAACATGCGTCTTTCCTTCTTGTCACCGCGTTCTTCGGTCCCCGGTTGCCCGGACGTTCTGGCCCCGTCATGGAAAGCCACCTGCGAACAGCGCGCCCTGTCACGGGCTGATTGGGCGATCTGCCGTTTCACGACAGATCAAACGATAACGAAACCCGGCGCGGATTTCCGGCCGGGATGCGGGCTTATCGTCAGATGAAGGGTAATTGTCAACCGGAAATCGCGGGCTAAAGGTCCGTCGCCCCAAGGGCCACACCAACCGCGCGCCCCAGCTCATAGGATATGTCGTCATAGAGCCGATCAAACCCTTGAAACAGTGCATCGTTGACAGCTTGCCCGGCGCCGGTGGCCGAGAAATCCAGGTTCCCCTGCATCTGCGCATTGGTCAAAGGCGAATAGGCGAACAGCAAGAAGCCATACAGCCACTTGCGTGTCTCTGCCTCTGTTTCATGGCTGTTACCGATCAGTTCGCTCAACACCGCCTCGTCGTCGCGCGGCGTGCCCTGCCCGTCGGCCAGACCCAGATAGAAGTAATAATCCGCACTGATGGCGCCGCGTACGTTGCGCGGGACAAGCTCGTTCAGCCGGATGTACTCGTCGACCAGCCGGTACATCGTTCGGGTCTTGTCCATCTCCTGCGCGGTCTCGAACGCCAGTTCCTCGATTTCAGGTTCGGCAAAGGCGCGGCGGGCCGCGTTTTCCAGTTCGAGAATCGTCTGCCCGAGTTCCGAGCCAAAGAAAACCGTGGCCGCCGCCATGTCCTCGGCGCTGAGCCGCTCGGCCAGTACGTCGCGCAGGGTGTCAGTCATCCGGTCCGTATTGTAGATCGCTTTTACCTGCGTGCGAAACACCTGCCCGCCAGTTCCTTCGAGCATTTCCTCATCGAGGGTCCGGCCATAACGCAGACCTTCGTCGTGAAGAATCTCCACAACTTCATCCAGACGCATCGCAATCGCCAGCCGGTCGATGGCCTCGCTTGACCAAGCAGGCCAGGCCAGCGCCAGGCTCAGAACTGACGCGGCAAGCACCCGCATCAAAGATCCTGTGTCGGCTGAAGCCCGGCCATGCGCGCCGCGAGATGCTCGAACCGGTCGGCCATGATGTGGTACTGCACGGCGTTCAGCAACTCATAGACCTCCTGCATCAGCGGCTCCTCCAGCGCCTCGGTATAGCTCTGTACCTCGGCATCCGAGAATGCCTGATAGGTAAAGGCCGCCCCGGCCAGCGCCGAGAGTTGCAGGGCATTGCGCAATTCGGTCTCGTTTTGCTGCAAGAGCGCGCGCAGGTCCTCGGTGTCCATTTCCAGCTCGATCACCCCCGCAGCGCTGGCAGCCAGCAGGAACCGCAACTGGATCTCCTGCAAGGCCTTGAGCGCGGTACCCGACGAGTCGATGGCGCGGTTCATCCGTTTCAGCCATTCCAGCCGCCCCGATCCATGCCGCACAAGTTCCGACACGATCGCCTGCCCCGCTTCCTGCTTCAGGTCGTCGTCCTCAAGATGGGAATCGTTCTCGGCAATCACCAGCCGTTGCCCCAGATCGCTGGCGTAGAAGCCGACCGCGTGATCCAGCGCCTCCTCGCTCAGGGTTTCCTCGAGGATATCGAGCGCATCACTGCGCATCGTCTCGGTGTCGAACACCTCTTCGGCCAGGTCACGCCATTGCTGCCCAAAGGCTTCGGCATCCAGCCCCAGCATCTGCGGCGCTGACGCCGAGGACAGTGCGATCGAGTCGAGCGCCACATCGAATCCCGTGGTCACCAGAAACGCCTCGATCCGCGCCCGGTCGGCGGCCAACCCAGGCCGCGCAAACAAGGAAAAGACCAAGATCAAAGCCGCAAGCGGCACCCAACGGAGAAGACGCAGATGTTTCATAGCGCAGAGCCTAAGCGTTTTCCGTGCCTCGGCAACGGAAAAACGGGGGCGGCAAAAAACTTCGAACTTTCCGCTTGCGCCCATCGGCGAACCTGACTAAATCCCCCCCTCACAGACCCCCGCGGAGAGGTGCCGGAGTGGTCGAACGGGGCGGTCTCGAAAACCGTTGTGGGTGCAAGCCCACCCAGGGTTCGAATCCCTGTCTCTCCGCCACAAAACCCTGTGAGGTTTTGGCAAACAATCCAGCTAAACAAGATATTGGATCGTTACACCATTCGGTGCGATCCATCATTCTTCCCTGTTTTGCAACACGTTTCGCCGGACAATCCGCACACACCATCAGCGGGGAAATGGCCATGACCATCATGAAGCGGGGCAGCACTTACCGCCTGCTCAAGCGCGTGCCGCGCAGCTATTAGGACGTGTGAGAGCGCAAGAGCACCTGGGTCAGCCTGTACAAGGACACCGCTACCGCCGCTGAACAGAGATCCGTGTTGTCTCGGAACGCGACATGCCCGGCGTTCCGAAACATTCAGCTCAGCAAGAACACGATCAAAACAAGCACGGCGACGAGCGGGGCTTGGAGGGGCGCCGCGTTCCGAGCCACAGACCATACACTGGATGGTTTGCCAAAGGCCCTTCGTCCTTTGCTGGTCCGGGATACGCTTGTCCAGCATCAGGTTGGAAACGGCCTTGCGTAACCGCTCGTTCTCCTTGTGTAGTCGCTTCAGCACCTTCAATCGACCGTGCCAATTCCACCGGACTTCGTCGTCCGACGGTAGAATGTTCGTTCCGTCACGCCTATCTATCGGACCGCATCCAGACGCGGCATACCTTGCACTGTCTGAACCTCAACCTGCCGTGACTTAGTGACAATCTCCTTGGGCATTGGTCGCTTGTTGGCCATGTGTTTCCGCTGTTTTCCTGAACATCGTGAAGGACCAATTCGGCGGGGGAGGATCAACCACTTGCCTTGGATTCAGGCGGAAATCAGGTACGCGCCCAACCCATTGATGAATGGTGCTCGACACCACCGCCAAGGGGTTTAACCTTGCAAGCGCACGTCTTTGCTGTATGGTTTTCTTAGAAAACCCTGCAAGATTCAGACTTTTCCCGCGCCCGATAAACCGCACGCAGATCTCGGCACAGTGGCCGTTATCACGGGTCTTGCCATGGCAATGTCAAAAGACCGCGAACACTCGAATTCTTCGACCAATTGAGCCCTGCTGCTTTGCCCAGAGCAGGAGGGATAGAGACCTTCGTGGGACAATGGGATTGTTCGGCAAGGGGTAATTACAATGCTTCCTAACCGTAGATCAGCCGTGAACCAAGGCTTCAAACCGGGTGTCGGCAAGACCACCCGAAAAACAGGCACACCGCGCAAGCGCCATCATTCGTTTGGTTCAAACAGGAAACAGTTGCATGACCGATATTTCCCGGATTACGGTGAATTGTCCCGAATTTTGAGAATCGCCATATGCAAGAACGTCTGATTCAATTGTTGGAAGCCATCTCGGGAGCCGCCAGGCCCGTCGGCGCCAACGAGCTTGCGCAACTGACCGGTCTGCCGAGTTCGACGATCTATCGCAACCTGACCTCGCTCATCGACTGCGGATTTCTGGAAGAGGTCGATGGCGGCAAGCGCTACGTTCTGGGGATGCGTTTCGTAAAGATTGCCCTGACGGGAAAGGCCGACTCGCATGTCATTTCGGCGGTCGCCAGCATGATGCGCCGTCTGGTCAGTGATCTGGGTGAAACTGCCTTTCTGGCGCGTTTTCGGGGGGGACGGGTCGATTTGATCAGCCTCGAAACACCGAGCGATCCCACAATCCCCTATATCTACCCGGGCCTCGGCCCCCGCCCCGCCCACGCCTGTTCCTCGGCCAAGGCCATTGCGGCGTTTATCGCCCCCTTGCTTCGCGAAGAGTTGCTTGAAACACGGCCCTTGCGGTTTACCGACAAGACGATCGTCGATCCCGATCTGATCCGTAAAGAGCTGAGCCAGGTCCAGAGATATGGCTATGCGGTTTGTGATGGCGAGATCGACGAAGGTGTGACCAGCATCGCTGTCCCGATCAACATCGACAGGCTGGGGTCGATTTTCAGCATTGGTGTGGTCGGACCATCGAACCGGATCAAACCAGCAATTCAAGGCCGGATTTTGCCGGTCTTGCTCCAGGAGAATGTCCGGGCTGCGGCGGCCATACAGCATTGCTCGATCGTCGACGCCGAAACCACGAATTCAAGAACCCTGGCAGCAGCCGGAGAAAGAACGAATACCGCACATTAATTATCTAAAAGGGAGGACTACAATGAAAAGAAGAGAATTTGGCCTTTTGGCTGCTGCGGCCGTAGCGGCCGGCAGCCCGTTCAGGGCCTTTGCCGACGAAACCTGTCAATCGCCCTACATGCCCAAGATCACCGGGCAAGAGGAATTCGTCTATGTCTGGACCCTGGGGGTCGAGGGTATGGGCGACGAGCAGGACAAGCTGGTCACCATCGATCTGCGCCCGGGGTCGGACACGCGTGGCCAGGTGATCAACTCGGTCTCGGTCGGTGGCCGGAACGAGGCGCATCATGGTGGGTTCTCGGCTGACCGGCGCTATTTCTGGACCGGCGGACTGGATACCAACCGCATCTTCATCTTCGACGTGCATTCCGACCCCTCGGCGCCGAAGCTGCACAAGACCATCGACACCTTTGTCAAGGACAGTGGCGGGGTCGTGGGGCCGCATACCTTCTTTGCCCTGCCCGGCAGCATGATGATCACCGGTCTCAGCAACGATGACGACCATGGCGGGCGCACCGCTTTGGTCGAATACAATGACGACGGCGATTACGTGGCGACCTATTGGATGCCTACCGCAAGCGACATGCAGGGTGCGGTGGCCGTAGGCGACGCGGTGGCCGATGGTTACGGCTATGACATTCGTGCGCTGATCCGCAAGAACGTCATGCTGACCTCGTCCTTTACCGGCTGGTCCAACTACATGATGGACTTCGGCCAGATGTTGCAGGACGGCGAGGCAATGAAGCGGTTCGGCAATACCATCGTGCAATGGGATCTGCACACCCGCCAGCCCAAGAAAGTGTTCAACGTCCCCGGTGCGCCGCTGGAGATCCGCTTCCCCTGGGGGTCGAACGCCAATTACGCCTTCTCTACCACTGCGCTCACCTCGCAGCTTTGGCTGATCTACGAGGATGACGCGGGCGAATGGCAGGCCAAGGCAGTCGCCGATATCGGCAACCCGGCGGATATCCCGCTGCCGGTCGATATCTCGATTGCCGCAGACGACCAGACGCTGTGGATCAACAGCTTCATGGATGGCAAGACTCGGCTGTTCGACATCTCGGATCCGCACAAGCCGTTCCAGATTTACGAAAAGGTCATCGACCGCCAGGTCAACATGGTCAGCCAGAGCTGGGATGGAAAGCGCGTCTATTTCTCCTCCTCGCTTCTGGCCAACTGGGACAAGAAGGGCGAGGACGACGTCCAATACCTGAAGGCCTACAATTGGGACGGCAAGGAACTGGTCGAGGATTTCGCCGTCGACTTCTACGAACTGGGTCTGGGTCGCGCGCATATCATGCGCTTTGGAAGCTCGGCGCTCTATTCATCCTGAGACCTCCCAGACTTCCGGGGCGGCCCCGCGCTGCCCCGGCTTTTCCTTTGACACGGACGGTAGCAGCCGATGCGCAAGAGATACCTCCTTTCCGGGCTGACAGCGGCGGTGCTGGCGGCTGTACTCGGCTGGCAGGTCTGGTGGCCCGGGCCTCCGGCCCGGCCCAGCCCGATGGCCTCGGTCTTCGAGGCGAGCGATGCTTATCAATTCGACCCGCCCGCCCCGGGCAGCTATCGTCTGAACCGCATCAAATCCGCGCCCGATGGCCGGGTGCTGGATGTCGCGGGACGCGAACACAGCCTGCACGACCTGACCCGGGGCAAGATCTCCTTGGTCAGCTTCGTCTATCTCACCTGCGGCGACGTGAACGGCTGTCCGCTGGCGATGTCGGTCTTCTTCGATGTGCATGACGCCAGCCGCGATCTGCCCGGCCTGAAAGAGGATGTGCAGCTCTTGACCATCAGCTTCGATCCCGCCCGCGACACGGTTGCGGCGATCGACGCCTTCGCCTATCCCATCACCTCGGATGAAGAGGCGAGCGCCAAGCTCGACTGGCAGGTGCTGACCACCTCGGGGCCGCAGGCGTTGGCCCCCATTCTGGATGGTTATGGCCAAGTGGTCGACCGGTCCGAGGATCAGGAGACGATCAGCCACCTTCTGCGCCTGTTTCTGGTCGACCGGCAGGGCGACATCCGCAATGTCTATGGTCTGGGCTTTCTCGACCCACGCTTGCTCTTGACCGACATCGAAACCTTGCTGATGGAAGAGGCGGGCGCATGATCCGTGCGCTTGCGACAGCGCTGGCCCTGCTTGCCCCCGTCGCGATGGCCGGGGAGTATGGCGCCGCCCTGCCCGCCCCAATCAGCGCCGAGACCTGCCCAACGGACCGTGAGAGCTGGGCGAGCGCCGCGCTGGAGCGCAGTCTGACACCGCAACCGGGCCTGCCCCCGGTGCCGCATCCGGCGGACAACCCGCCGACCGAGGCCAAGATCGAACTGGGGCGCAAGCTGTTCTTCGACAGGCGCCTGTCGATCAACCGCACCATGTCCTGCGCCATGTGCCATGTGCCAGAACAGGGCTTTGCCAATTGGGAACTGGCCACCGCCATCGGGGTCGAGGGGCGCAGCATCAAGCGCAACGCGCCCAGCGTGATCAATGTGGGCTTTCTGACCCCGCTCTTTCACGACGGGCGCGACCCGGCGCTGGAGACCCAGTTCGTCGCGCCCTTGGTGGCCCGCAACGAAATGGCCAACCCCTCGATCGGCCATGTGGTCGCCGAGCTGAACGGCCTGCCCGATTACCGGCCTCTCTTTGACGCTGCGTTCGCGGCGCCCGCCTCGCTTGACCGGATCGGTCAGGCGCTTGGCGCTTATCAACGCAGCCTGACGTTGGGCAACAGTGCCTTTGACCGCTGGTACTACGGTGGTGACGAGACCGCGCTGAACGCGGCGGCGCAGCGGGGTTTCGCGCTGTTCACCGGCAAGGCCGACTGCGCCTCGTGCCACCTCATCGAAACAGACCAAGCCCTGTTCACCGATCAGCAGTTCCACGACACCGGTTATGGCCGGTTGCGCGAGGAGCGGCGCCAGAACCCGCCCGCCACCCATCCGGTGCAGGTGGCGCCCGGCGTGGTGCATCAGGTCGATTTCTCTCGCATCCTTTCGGTCAGCGCCCCGCGCGAGGCCGATCTTGGCCGCTACGAGGTGACAGAGGAGCCAGAGGATCGCTGGAAGTTCCGCACCCCGGGCCTGCGCAATCTGGCGGTGACTGCGCCCTATATGCATGACGGTGCGCTGACCACGCTGGGGGACGTTCTGGAGTTCTACAATATCGGCGGCGCCGGACACCCCGATCAGGATGCCCGCATCCACCCGCTAAACCTCAGCCCCACCGAACTTGCGGATATCGAGGCTTTTCTGTTGGCGCTCACCTCGGACGGGCTCGATTGCCTTGTGGCCGAAGCCCGCAGCCATCCCCCCGACAATTTCTGACCTAAGGAGAACATACATATGCGGACGCGCGCGGCGGTAGCGGTTGAGGCGGGCAAGCCTCTGGAAGTGATGGAAGTGAACCTCGAAGGGCCGAAGGCCGGTGAGGTCCTGGTCGAGATCAAGGCGACCGGTATCTGTCACACGGACGAGTTCACGCTCTCGGGCGCCGACCCGGAGGGGCTGTTCCCGGCCATTCTGGGCCACGAGGGCGCGGGCATCGTGCTGGAGGTCGGTCCCGGCGTCACCAGCCTGAAACCCGGCGATCACGTGATCCCGCTCTACACCCCTGAATGCCGCCAGTGCGAATATTGCCTGAGCGGCAAGACCAACCTGTGCCAGGCCATTCGCACCACGCAAGGAAAGGGCCTGATGCCCGACGGCACCACCCGGTTTTCCATGCTCGATGGCACGCCGATCCTGCATTACATGGGCTGCTC
>NZ_JAAGOX010000004.1 GCF_010500245.1 Ruegeria sp. PrR005 | reverse complement strand
CCCAGAAACCATCGTCCAGATGGACCCAAGGCCGGTCATGCACTAACAATCAAATTGGACCACTCAGGTGGGGCTGATCAGGCATCAGGCGGCGTTCTCCCGCACGGGCGTCATCAGGCTCGCCAGCGCGCCGAGACCGTCACGGCGGAGATCTATATCGAGTCCGTCCTCGCCTACCGTCACGCGCGCTACGAGCAGCTGGACGACGCGGGCCTGCTCGGCCGGGAACAGCGCCTTCCAGAGATCGTCGAACTGCATGAGCGACGTGGTCACGGTGCCCTCGTCGAGATCGGGCCGCTCTTTCTTCAGGGCGCGCGCCGTCCCCGCGATGATCTCCGGCGTGCGCAGCAACCGCCGGATCTCGCCGATGATCGCTTCCTCGACCATCGCCGCGGGCAGCCGCTGGGGCCCGCGCAGCTCGGCCATCGGGCGTTTCTGGATGACGTCCATCGAGACGTAGTAGCAATACCGCCTGTTGCCCTTCTTAATGTGGTGCGGGGTCATCGCGGCGCCGGTCTCGGTGAAGATCAGCCCGCGCAGCAGCGCCGGTTCGGTGCTGCGGGTGCGCCCGGCGCGCTGGTTCCGGTTGCCGACCAACACCGCATGGGCAGCGTCCCACAGCTCCGCATCGACAATGGGCTCGTGCATACTGGGATAGGGTCTCGTCCTTGTGGGTGATCTCGCCGCGGTAGAGGCGGTTGTGCAGCAGCTTGTAGAGCGCCCCGCGGTCGATGGGCCGTCCGCGCTTGGACCGGATGCCGCGGGCATTCAGCGCCCGGATCACGGCGGCGGTGGAAACGGAGCGCGCGAAGAGCTCGAACATGCAGCGGACTTGCGCCGCCTCGGCCTCGTTCACGATCAGTTTGCGGTTGACCACGTCGTAGCCGAGCGGCACGTAGCCGCCCATCCACATGCCCTTCTTCTTCGAGGCGGCGACCTTATCGCGGATCCGCTCGCCGATGACCTCGCGCTCGAACTGGGCGAAGCTGAGCAGGATGTTCAGCGTCAGCCGGCCCATGGAGGTCGTCGTGTTGAAGGACTGGGCTTCCGCCCTCCGGCCCCAGAAACCATCGTCCAGATGGACCCAAGGCCAGTCATGCACTAACAATCAAACTGGACCACTCAGGTGGGGCTGAGCAGAAGGCTGGAGAAGGTTAGAACGCGGTCCCGTTCACACCGCCACCATCACCAATAGGAACTCGTGCAGGCCACCCTTGGGGCGGCGAATTTTGCCTGTTTTCAGAGGGATTCGCCGGTTATATGCGAGCCACTGAGACGCGGATACGCTGCAAACTACGTCTCTGACTGATCACTCGTCTCTGGTCGGGCGAACTGCACCTATACCGGTTCGGTTGGATTTTTTCCGATGACCTAACTCGAAACACCGCCAGAATTGCTCGCCCCGTTTCCATCGCTGTTTACAGAAACAGAGACCGAACTTGCCGAGGTGCCCCTAGGCTTGCGGACGCTTTGCCCCCTGGCTTTGAGGCGAGGAGGTCGAAATGGGGAAGCGCAAGCACACGAACAACAGCATGCTGTCGCCCGTTGACTATGAGATCAGACAGCAGAAACTGAACAAGGCAGGTGTCTAGGAAACTGAGGACACCTCAGACTCCATGAGGGCAGGTCAAGGGAATCCGGCGTTGCGGCGAAAGCTTGGTGCTTATCAACAATCGGTTGCGGCTCTGGTGGTCTATTGCGGATATCTCTTTCTGGAAATTGGCCTGGTTTGCGAAAACTCCCGTTGGAACCGAATTTGAAGGACAACCGGTTGCCGCGTCGCTTACCCGTCTTTCCCGGATTACAAATTGAATTCCAAACATGCGTCCGGGTCTTGCCGAGGCCTTCGGGGTTTTCCCCGTTATATCGAGTTTACTTGTCCGACATCACGAAATGCGCATAATAACCATGGAAAGCGCCAATGAACCCATTGATCGAGGGCCAGAATGGCACCGTCCGTTCCGTTAGCAAAACCCGTGCCGCCCGTGCGAGACGAGGCGAGGCTGAGCGCTGGGTGGTGGCTGTTGCCGTCGTTCTTGTTGGGCAGCCTCATCTGGGCGGTGATGCTGAACAGGCTGCTCGACCTTATCTAGTGTCGTGTTGTGAACGCGGCGCAGTTTGCCTTGGCAAGTATCGCGACCTCTTGCGGTGTGGCTGCGAATACATGGCGCGGCGTTCCGGCGGCTGCCCAGACTAGCGTGAATTCCATCAGGCGGGGATCCATGAAGGCGCGCGCAGGGGAGAGGTGCCCAACAGGGGACACGCCGCCGATAGCGAATCCGGTGGTCTTGCGCACATTGTCAGGGTCGGCGCGTTTCAGCTCTTCTCCGGCCAACGTCACGGCAAGGGCAGTATCAACCTGATTGCCGCCTGCTGTCAGGAAAAGAAGGAGTGAGCCGCTGTCGACGCCTTCAAAGACAATCGTCTTGACGATCTGATCCAGTTCGCAACCGATTGCGGCTGCGGCTGCGGCATCACGGGCGGTGCGTGCATTCCCGGTCTCTTGAATGCGTGGGACGATTCCGGCGGCGTACAGCGCTGCGCGGACCCGGGACAGGCTCTTGCTCATGCTGACAGACCTGCCGGAACTTGGGCGGGAGATCAAGCTTTGCCGCATTGACGCGGCACCATGTGGCTGCGCTATTGAAGCTATGAAAACCGGCCTTCCAATATCCCGACTTCCCCGTGCGTTTGACCTCGACCTTGCGAGGGAAGCGCGCAGTCTGTTCCCCGAATTCACCGGCGAGATGTCCGATCTCGTGGCCGGTGCCGGTGGATCGAGCCCGTATCTGATGAGCCTGATGGCACTTGAAACCGGCTGGCTACCCGAAGCGCTGACAGATCCGGACGCTGCGGTCGCGGCTGAACTGGCTGCTGTCCGCGCCTTGCCCCCTGATCAGATGAAGCCGGGGCTGCGGCGCGCGAAGCGGAGACTGGCATTGTTGACCGCGCTTGCCGATCTGTCCGGTGCCTGGCCGCTGGAACGAGTGACGGGGCTGCTCACCGATTTCGCGGGACTGGCCGCCGATGTGGCCGCCAAAGCCGAGATCGCCGCATTGATCCGGCGGGGAAAGCTGCCCGGTCAATCCGAGGATGACGTCGAATGCGCGGCCGGGATGGTCATTCTGGCGATGGGCAAGATGGGGGCGCACGAGCTGAACTATAGTTCCGATATCGACCTGATCGTGCTCTTTGATGAAACCCGGTACGACCCGGACGATTTCTACGATGCGCGGCAGGGGATGGTGAAAGCCACCCGCAACTTTTGTTCGACGCTCAGCGATAAAACCGCCGATGGCTATGTGTTCCGCACCGATCTGAGGCTCAGGCCCGATCCGGCGGTGACACCAGTCTGCATGGCGATGGAGGCGGCAGAACGGTATTACGAGAGTCTGGGCCGGACCTGGGAACGGGCCGCCTATATCAAGGCACGCCCCTGCGCGGGTGACCTCGACGCGGGCGAGCGCTTTCTCAAGGCATTGCGGCCTTTCGTCTGGCGGCGGCATCTGGATTTCGCCGCGATTCAGGACGCGCATGACATGCGCCTGCGCATTCGCGAGAACAAAGGGACAGGCGGACCGCTAACGATCCCCGGCCATGACATGAAGCTGGGACGGGGAGGCATTCGCGAGATCGAATTCTTTACCCAGACCCGACAGTTGATCGCCGGCGGGCGTGATCGCGACTTGCGGATGCGCGGCACCGTGCCGGGGCTGGAGGCGCTTGCCGCCAAGGAATGGGTGCCGCACGATGTCGCCGACCGGCTCGCCGACCACTACAGGGCCCATCGGGAAGTTGAACACCGCATCCAGATGGTGCATGACACGCAAACCCACAGGTTGCCGCAGACCCAGGATGGCCTGGAGCGGGTCGCCTGCCTGATGGGGACCGATGTCGGGCAGATGACGGCGGACATCACCCGCAGGCTGAACGAAGTGCATGAGTTGACCGAGGGGTTCTTCGCGCCGGGAAGCCGCAGCGGTCAGGCGCAGCAACCTGTCGAAACGGTCGAATTCGACGAAAACGTTCTGTCGCGCTGGCCCACATACCCCGCACTGCGTTCGCAACGCGGGCGGCGGATTTTCGAGCGTCTGAAGCCGGAACTGCTGACACGGCTGGCCAAGACGGCAAAGCCGGACGAGGCATTGCTGGCGCTTGATGGCTTCCTGGCCGGTCTGCCGGCGGGTGTGCAACTGTTTTCGCTCTTTGAAGCCAACCCGCAACTGATCGAGTTGCTGATCGACATTGTTGGTACCAGCAACATGCTGGCCAGTTACCTGTCCCGGAACTCCGGTGTTTTTGATGCGGTGATCGGTGGTTCCTTCTTTGATCGCTGGCCCGGGCTGGAGGTTTTGAAGACCGAACTGTCCGAGAAGCTCGCGGCGGAACCCGACTATGAACTGCGTCTCGACATGGCGCGGCGCTGGACCAAGGAATGGCATTTCCGCATCGGTGTGCACCACCTGCGCGGATTGATCGGGGCCGACCGGGCCGGGGTGCAATACGCGGAGCTGGCCGAAGCGGTTATTGCCGCCGTTCTGCCGGTTGTTGTTGATCAATTCGCCGCCAAACACGGCGCTCCCCCGGGGCGGGGCGCCACCGTTCTGGGCATGGGATCTCTGGGTGCGGGCAGAATCAACGCCCAATCCGACCTGGATCTGATTCTGATCTATGACCCACAGGATGCTGAAACCTCTGAAGGACCGCGCCCGCTGGCGACCCGAACCTATTATGCCCGCCTGACGCAGGCCCTGATCACCGCGCTGACCGCGCCGATGTCGCAGGGAAAACTCTATGAGGTGGACATGCGCCTCAGACCTTCGGGGAATCAGGGTCCGGTTGCCACGAGTTGGGCCAGTTTCACTGCCTATCAGCAGAGCGAGGCCTGGGTCTGGGAGCATCTGGCGCTGACGCGCGCCCGTCCGGTGGCTGGGAACCGGGAACTGGCCGTTGATATCGAAACCTTCCGGCAAGAGCTGTTGTCGCATCGCTCGGAACAGGACCAGGTATTGCGGGAAATAGCCGACATGCGCGCCAGGCTGGCGGCAGCCAAGGTGCCATCGGGTCTATGGGATGCAAAGACCGGGCCGGGGCGGATGCTGGACATCGAACTGGTCGCCCAGGCGGGCGCCTTGCTTGCCGGAAGTGCCGCGTGCGACGTGGCCTCGGGTCTCGGCGCCGCGGTCGCTGCCGGTTGGCTGGAGGTCGCAGATGCACAGTCTCTCCGGCAGGCATACGATCTATTCTGGTCGGTACAGACAGCGGCACGATTGCTTTCCGGTTCGGTGATTTCGCCCGAAAACATGGGTGAAGGCGGGGCGGCCTTCCTGTGTCGCAGTACCGGATTTGAAACGATTGATCAGTTGGCCGCCGCGCTGGAGGAAAACTATGCCGTGTCGGCAAGTCTGATCGACGCCGCGGTGGGAGAGTGGGAAGATGCCAAAGACGGGTGACCGGTTCGACCCCAAAGGGTTGATCTTCGAATCCTATAGAATCGAGGGCATAACGCTTCAGGAATGCCGCACCATCTTCCTTGACTGGGCGTTGAGCCTGCCCATCGGACTGGATCAGCGCGAGGCGCTGAGCGACTTGATCTCTCGCTACGGGCCAGAGGCGCCCGATCACCCGATGACAGACGTCATCCGCGACGGGCTGAGTGCCACGGCCACCCCCAAAAGGCGCGGCGGGTGGCGTTCGCGAGACAGAAACTGACCGTATCGATATGTGCAACAATCTTCGAATCGTACTCAATTTGTCGCAAAGTCGCCCCAATTCACCGTCAAATTCTCTTCAAACGGTAGCGGCTGTGGGAGTCGCAACCCGGTCAAGGAGAAGTAACGATGAAAACCTTGCGGATGTTCCTGGTAGCTGGTTTGGGATTGACCGTGACGGCTTGTACAGCTGTCGATGTTCCGACCCGCAACGCTCCTTTCGAGGATCTTCCGAATTCGACCGTCAGCGCGCCGGCAGGGTATGACCTGATCCAGCCGCAGGTCGCGGCGAGACCGCAGGCAGCGACGGGACAAGTCGTTATCCCGCACGAGGATATTGTGGCGCGCGCGGCAACCGATGATACGGGCGGATTGACCATTGCGCCGGGCCAGTCGCCCGTGCAGATCAATTCGGTTACCGTTGTTGTGCCGCGGTCTCTCAAGGTTTCGGAACGCAACAGCTATCTGCCGCGTGGTGACATTGTCTGGCGCGAGGATCCGATCGGCGACCGTCATGCCCAGGTTCAGAAGATCGTGCAGGATGCGATGGTGCGTGGTGTCAGCCCGCTGAACGGTCCGGTCAAGGCTGACCTGGAAATCGTCGTCAAACGCTTTCACGCGCTGACCGAAAAGGCGCGGTACACCACGGGTGGCATCCACGCGATCACCTTTGATCTGGTGCTGAAGGATCCAGTTACCGGCCAACAGCTGACCCAGCCGCGCGAAGTGCGCGCCGATCTGGAGGCCTTTGGTGGCCAGCAGGCGATCAATGCCGAGGCGCGTGGCCAGACCCAGAAGGTTCGCATCACCGGCCACCTGGCCGAGGTGATCCGGCAGGAGCTGACCAACCCCGAAGGTTACGAGAATGCCTCGCTGGGCATCATCCAGGTGATGAATCGCCTCTGACACTTCCCAGCCACCAGGAATGAGATTAAGAGGGCGCTCATGACAGCGCCCTCTGACGTTTTTGACCGTCCCCGCATCCGCCTGAAGCCCAAGGCAAACGCCCGTGCCATCCGGCACGGTGCGCCGTGGGTATTCGATAACGAGGTGGTCACCGACCGCCGCACGCGCAAGATCGCGCCGGGCACGGTGGCTGTGCTTGAGGATGACAACCGCGCGCCCCTGGGGCTGGTGGCGGTCAATCCCGGCTCGCGCATCTTGGCACGGATGCTGGACCGCGACCCCGAGGCGGTGTTGAACGCCGCCTGGTTCGAGGCGCGATTGACCCGGGCGCTTGCGCTGCGCGAACGCCTGTTTGACGCGCCCTTCTATCGGCTCGTCCATGCCGAGGCCGACGGGTTCCCGGGCGTCATCATCGACCGGTTCGGTGACGCGTGTGTGATCCAGCCCAATGCCGCTTGGGCCGAGGCGCATCTGGACCTGTTAAGCGCGGCGCTGATCAAGGTCACCGGTGTCAGCACTGTTCTGAAGAATGCATCGGGCCGGACGCGGTCACTCGAAGGGCTGGATGACAAGAACGCGGTGCTGGCCGGGGCTGCGCCAACGGCGCCGGTGCCGGTGCCGATGAACGGCGCCACCTATATGGCCGACCTGACAGGCGGCCAGAAAACCGGCCTGTTCTACGACCAGCGCCCCAACCATGCCTTTGCCGCTCGACTGGCGGGGCAGGGCGCGCGGGTGCTCGACGTGTTCTCTCATGTGGGCGGCTTTGCGCTGGCGATGCTGGCAGGCGGAGCGGGCAGCGCGCTGGCGGTCGATGGGTCGGCCCCGGCGCTGGCCTTGGCCGAACAGGGGGCGCTGGCCTCGGGTCTGGCCGGGCGGTTCGAGACGCGGCAGGGCGATGCCTTTGACGTTCTGACCGCGCTCGGCGAAGAGGGCGAGACATTCGACGTGGTGATCTGCGATCCGCCCGCCTTTGCGCCCTCGAAACAGGCGCTGGACGCGGGCCTGCGCGCTTATGAACGGGTGGCGCGGCTGGCGGCGGCGCTGGTGCGCCCGGGCGGCTATCTGGGTCTCTGCTCCTGCTCGCATGCCGCCGATCTGTCGCGGTTCCGCGAGGCCAGCGTGCGCGGCATTGGCCGCGCCGGGCGCAGCGCGCAGCTGATCCATACCGGCTTTGCCGGGCCGGATCATCCGCAATTGCCGCAACTGGCCGAAAGCGGCTATCTCAAGGCGGTGTTCTTCCGGCTGTGAAAGTTGTGCTCGACACTTGCGTGATCTATCCCACGGTCATGCGCGAGATGCTGCTGGGCGCGGCGCGGCTGGGGCATTTCACCCCGCTCTGGTCGGCCCGCATGCTTGAGGAATGGGCGCGCGCGGCGGTCAAGCTGGGACCGGCGGGCGAGGCGCAGGCGCGCGCCGAGATCGCGCTGACCCGCGCTGCTTGGCCCAAGGCGGAAGTGCCGCCTGCACCCGGTGTCGAGGCTCGCCTCTGGTTGCCGGATCCTGCGGATATCCATGTTCTGGCCACGGCCATCGCCGGATCTGCGGATGTGATCGTGACCCTCAACCGCGCCGATTTCCCGCGCAACATCCTGGCCGAGGAAGGGCTGGACCGGATCGACCCGGACGCCTTTCTTTTGCAGTTCTTCAATGGCGATCAAGAAAGCTTCGTGAGCATGGCTGAAAAAGTGCTGGATGAGGCCAACCGCTTGTCCGGCGAGACCTGGACCATCCGCAGCCTGATGAAAAAGGCACGGCTGCCCCGGCTGGGCAAAGCCCTGGAACAGTACTGGTCAGAGTGAACGCAGAGCCTCCGCCGCAATCTCGAATGAGCGTTTGCGCGCCGCGTGGTCGTGAATCTGCCCTGTCAGGATCACCTCGTCAGGCTGGTATCTGGCGATGATCTCGGACAGCCGGGACCTGACGGTATCCGGGCTGCCAACGGCCGAGACATGCAGGGCCGCATTCACGTTCTCCAGAGTCACAGGATCCAGATGGGCGGTGATATCGTCAACCGGGGCTGGCAGCTTGCCCGGCATCCCGCGTCTGAGCCGGGCAAAGGCCTGTTGCATGGTGGTGCGCAGGCGCACGCCCTCGGCATCGGTGTCGGCGGCAAAGACGTTGATCGCCATCATGACATGGGGACGGGCTAAGAACACGGAAGGTTTGAAGCTGCGGCGATAGACGTCAAAGGCGTCGGTAAGCGCCGAAGGCGCGAAATGCGAGGCAAAGGCGTAAGGAAGGCCCAGATGGGCCGCCAGCTGCGCGCCGTAAAGGCTCGATCCCAGGATCCAGACCGGCACGTTTGTGCCTTGTCCCGGATAGGCCCGAACCCGCGCTTCGGGGTCTTCAGGGGACAGGAACCCGATCAGGTCGATGACGTCTTGCGGGAAACTGTCCTGTTGCGACAACCCCCGACGCAGCGCACGGGCGGTAGCCATGTCGGTGCCGGGCGCCCGGCCTAGTCCCAGATCAATGCGGTCGCCATACAGGGCGGCCAGCGTGCCAAAGGCTTCGGCCACCATGTAAGGCGCATGGTTGGGCAGCATGATGCCGCCCGCACCGATCCGCATGGTGCTGGTCCGGCTGGCGATATGGCCGATCAGCACGGCGGTCGCGGCGCTGGCGATACCGGGCATGTTGTGATGTTCGGCCAGCCAGTAGCGGTGATAGCCCAGCGCCTCGGCATGGGCGGCCAGATCGGCGCTGTTGGCCAGTGCCTGGGGGATGTCGCTGCCCTCGGGCACCGGGGCAAGGTCGAGCAGGGAGTAAAGCATGCGGGTCGGTCCTGAGGGTCAATGCGCCTGCCAGCGCGCTTCGAGCCGGTCGAGCGCGGCGATACGCTCGGCGGTCTTGGGGTGGCTCAAAAGCCATGCGGGCGCCACACCCGCGCGCTGCTGGGTCAGCGCGTCGAGCTTGTGAAACAGAGATTTCTGCGGGGCCACGCCGATGCCCGCCTTGGTCAGCAGTGCGGCGGCATATTCATCGGCCTCGTACTCGTCCGCCCGGCTCAGCCGCGCGGCCAGCAGGGTGGTCAGCATATTGGCAATCCAGACCCCGAAGAAGGGGATGAATCGGCCCAGCAGCATGGCGAGCGCGGTGCGCATGGCGTTCTGGCCGGAAAAGTCGATCATCCGACGCCGGGAATGACCCAGCGCCACATGTCCCAGCTCATGCGCGATGACCGAGGTCAGCTCTTCGCCGGTGACCTCGCCGCTTTGGTACTTGCGATAGAACCCACGGGTGATGAAGATGCGCCCGTCGGGCGCGGCCAGCCCGTTGACTGGGTCGATTTCATAGATGTGAACCGGCACCCGCGCCACGCCCAGCGCCGCTGCCAGCCGGTCTGTCAGCCGTTTCAGCACCGGGTCGGCCAGTTCGGTGGAGCGGGCATCCAGCTCGCGCCGGGTCCGCCAGGCCGAGAAATGGTACATGGCAAAGGCGTAGAGAACCGCCAACAGGATCGGGGTGACGCGCAGCATGGTTCAAACATGGTGCGAAGAGCCGGGCAGGACAAGCCCCGCCCGGAGCAATCTGTTCACCCTTTCGGTGTGTACCAGATCGGAGAGGTATAGGCACGTTCCTGTCCGACCACCACCGCGTCCTCTGGTATCTCCGCGCCCAGTCGCACCTTGTCGTAGAGCACCCAGCGCGGTGTCGGGATCTCGATCACCCGGGCATAGTAAAAGGCCCGCTGGTCTGGGTCGAACGCAGGATCGGTCCAGATTGTGGCCAGTTCGGACGCGCCGATGGTGTTGGTCCAGTTGGCGGCGTCCATATCCACGGTATTCCCGACCGGAGGAAGTTTTCCGTCCGAACCCGGTTCACGGTTGTCCGACCATGCGACGTCGTGGACCTGTTCATGCAGAGTTCCGTCCGCATCCATCCAACCCTTGACGATCTGTATGCGGTCGAGATTGGCCCCGATCGGGTCGCGCAGGGCATAAACCATGAAGGTCGGCGCATCCGAGGTGGCCGTGCGCAGGTCGCCGCCCATCGGGACCCCTTTTTCATAGCCGCGAAATGCGGGTTGACGCGAGCGCAGGTCGTTGTCGTCGAACTCCCACCCTCCAAAGAAGCGTACAGTGATGCGCGGCCCAGTGGTGGCATAGGTTTCCTTGCGCTTCATCGCGTCCCAGATCGCCGCGCGCGTGTTCTCGGTCGCCCAGACCCCGGCATAGCCCGAAGCAGCGAGGGACCAACCCGGGAAAATCCCGTTTTCTGTTTCGGTGAATGGATGCGCAATGCGATGGATCGAGGGTTCGACATTTGTCGCCTTGCCAAAGAAGTTATCTTCTTCGGCCGTCGACAGCGAGGTGTGGCTGTCGGTCGAGCCAATCATGCCGAACTTGTAGGGGTTTGTGCCCAGTTTCTGTTCTAGCATCAGCCCGCTTTTCAGGGCGGCTCGGGCATACTCGCGGGGCAGCATGTCGTCCGTCTTGGCCTCGCTCAGGTCGAGGTTGCCGGCATCCCATGTCTCGTAATCCGCGAATTGGTCATCGGGGCTGAGCTTTGGGTGCGTTTCGCCGTCCCCCTTGATCTGGGTGACTTCATAAAGCGGTTCCCATCTGTTGCGCGCCATGACGTAGGTTTCGTCGATTTCGCGACCGGTGTATTGCGCATCGACCGGGAACATCAGCCCGTTCGACAGATTGCCGTTATGCGCGATGGCCAACGCTTTGCCTCCGGTTTCGGCCTCGTAGTTTTCCAACCACTTGTAGAGGTCGAGCGGATCGGTCGATCCGATCGGAGCCTGGGTGACCATGGGCACGACCTGTTCGGCGCGGCGGCCGTTGTCACGCAGGATCACGTTGCGATGCAGGTTGTTTCCCTTGACCAGCGACGTCCATTCATAACCGATCAGGGCGGTGAACCGTCCCGGTTCGTTATAGCGTTCCGCGGCGTCGATCACGTTCTGCCAGACGGCGTTATAGGCCGCCGATCCGGGCGAATAGGCTTCGACAAGCTTGGGGTCCAGCGTGCCCTGAGCGAAATTGGTGATCAGGTCCAGAGCAGCATTGGCCGATGCCTGCCCGCCCTTCTGCATCGCCTCGTACCAGCCGCGTCCCTGCTCCGTGTCGACAATCGCGGGCGCCCCGGCGAACAGATCGGTGGCAAAGCCCATCATGTCCGAGTGGTCGGTGAGCGCCATGAAGTCCAGCGGCCGGCTCAGCCGGACGGGTTGACCGGTGGTCGACTTGACTTCTTCGCCGCGGGCAAAGCGCCAGGCTTCGTCCAGTCCCAGTGTATTGCCGAACAGTCCGGCATCCGGCGACAACGCGGTGTGCAGATGGGTTTCCCCCCAATAGACCTGGCTGGGAAAACTTCGTTGCGCGTAAGGGGAATAGGCTTTGCCGGGGTAGAGGCCCTGAAGAGACTCGGCCGAGGGTTTGATCTGTGCCGCGGCGGGCAGGGTGATCAGTGCGGACAGGATTGAAAACAATACAAGTTTACGCATGGCAGTGCCCTTTTCGAATGATTGCAGAAGAACCTTGGTTTCATTCTGCCATCCGAATGTGATTGAACAAAGGGATTTCTGCCCGCTCACTGCGTCAGAATGCGCATGCCCTGATCCGGCGCCGACAGAGTCGTCGGTACCACCCGGTCGTCAAGGATCTTGCAGGTAATGGCGATGGAAACGCTACAACTTCTGTGTTTTTTTGCTTTGGTTCGATCCAGGGTAATGCGCTCGAAGGGGCGAGGATAAATCTCGCAATTGTTCCGCAACAGGCAGGCCCACGCCACTTGATTTTCCAAGACTTACCTTGACGCTTGCAAAATAGAGTTAAGCGCCGCAATCTGATCTGGATGCCTTCCTGATCTTTTAGTCGGAGCACACTAACATCATGACAAAGCGATCACATTCTTTGGCAGCGCGTGTCGCGTCTGCTCTGGCTTGTGCGGGTGTCTTTCTATACTCGCCAACTGCCGCAAATGCCGTTCAAGTCGAACTCGACACCGGAGAGGTGATAGACTTGGATAGTGCGGTCGTAAACACCTGCAAGGACGAGGGCCTCAATCTTGGCGCCTGCGCCTGTGTCGTCAGCATCATGCTGGAACAGGAAGGGTTGACGAGAATGAGTTTGACCGAAATGGTCAGGCTGGCCGATGCCTATCCGAACGAGTATCGCAGGGCACGAAACCACTGCATCAGCGTGAACTAATCTAACAAATTTCTCTGGTGCGTTATCTGCTCTGGCTTCGCCTTAAGGGGTGGCCATTCCTTGTTGATGATGGCAGCTCAGAGCATGCCTATGTGCCCGAGTTGAGGCTGGGCCATACTCAAATCGCGTTTACTGATGCGGCGTGTACCTGAAGGGCCTTCGTCGACATTTGGTTTCAGTGAAATCGTCCTCCGATTGCCAACGGTTGCGGTTTCACCTTGTCAGGACACGCATGCCTTTTTCGAGGCCCGAGAGCGTCATTGGCACCATGCGGTCATCAAAGATCTCGCGGATCATGCCGATGGAATGGGTATAGTCCCAGTATTTCTCGGGCACAGGGTTGATCCAGAGATTGCTGGCCCATTGCTCGCGCGCGCGCGCCAGCCAGACTTGGCCTGCCTCCTGGTTCCAATGCTCGTTGGCGCCGCCGGGATAGGCGATCTCGTAGGGGCTCATCGAGGCATCGCCCACGAAGATGCATTTGTAATCCGGCCCATAGGTGCGCAGCACCTCGTGAGTGGGGATCTGCGCGTCCCAGCGGCGGCGATTGTCGCGCCAGACGCCTTCATAGAGGCAATTGTGGAAGTAGTAATACTCCAGATGCTTGAACTCGGACCGTGCGGCCGAGAACAGCTCTTCCACGACCTTCACATGCGGGTCCATCGAGCCGCCCACATCGAGAAACAGCACCACCTTGACCGCGTTATGCCGCTCGGGCCGTTCCTTGACGTCCAGATAGCCGTGTTCGGCAGTGGCGCGGATGGTGCCGTCCAGGTCCAGCTCCATCGCGGCGCCCTCGCGGGCCCAGCGACGCAGCCGTTTCAGCGCCACCTTGATGTTGCGGGTGCCCAGTTCGACCGTGTCGTCGAGATTCTTGAACTCGCGCTTGTCCCAGACCTTGACCGCTCGCTGGTGGCGGCTTTCCTTCTGGCCGATCCGCACGCCTTCGGGGTTGTAGCCATAGGCGCCAAAGGGAGAGGTGCCGGCGGTGCCGATCCACTTGTTGCCGCCCTGGTGGCGGCCCTGCTGTTCCTTGAGCCGCTCGCGCAGCGTCTCCATCAGTTTGTCGAACCCGCCCAGGGCCTCGATCTCGGCCATTTCCTCGGGCGACAGGTGCTTCTCGGCCATCTTCTCCAGCCAGTCGGCGGGGATGTCCACGGCCTCCATCACCTGGTCAAAGGTAATCTCTTCCAGCCCCTTGAAGCTGGCGGCAAAGGCGCGGTCGAACTTGTCGATATTGCGTTCGTCCTTCACCATCGACACGCGGGCCAGGTAATAGAAGGCCTCGACATCGTAAGTGGCCAGCCCTTTCTTCATACCTTCGAGAAAGGTCAGATATTCGCGCAACGACACCGGCACCCCGGCTTTGCGCAAATTCTCGAAAAAGGGCAGGAACATCAGCTTAGACCATCAGACGGTGGATCACCAATGTTGCTATCATCCCAAGAAGAGCAAAGGCAATTGCGTAACCCACCGCATATTGTGCGATATCGGCAGCCGTGCCGTTACGTCGCTTGGCGGTCAGGCCGCCAAGAAGGGCGCCCACCAGCGCCGCCGTGATGACAATCATGCGTGTTTACCCGCCCAGTCTGTTGCGGGGGTTCAGCGCCGCGATCTCCTGCATCTTGGCGCGAACCGCCCAGTCCGAGCCGAACCCGTAACGTGCCCAGCCGACGCTGTCCAGCCGCACGGCGCGTGCTTTCTCTGCATCACCCAGGATCTCGAGTGCTTCGGCCTCGAGCATCATCAGGGTCGACAGAAGGGCTGCGTTTTCCGAACGCTGCGCCACCGGCAGCATCGGACGTATCTGCGCCAGCGCGCTGGCCGCATCGCCCAGGGTGATAGCATGCGCCGCAGTCTGGGTCGTCACATAGGCGCGGTGCAGTTCGGTTCCCGGGGTCGATTGCAGGTACTGCATCGCGGTCAGGAAATGCCGCTGGGCCAACTGTGGGTCGCCAGACTGCAACATCCGGCCCATCATGTAATGTCCAAACGCGCGGCGGTGATCGGTCCAGCCCCAGGCCTGGGCCAGATGGGCGCTGCGATTGGCCGATTCCAGCCGGGTCTGATAGGCGGTGCCGGGGCCAAGCGCGGTCTGGACCGCTTCGATCCATTCCCGCGGGGTCGCGATCACCGGTTGCGGCGCATAGGTGACACCACGCGGATTGAGACGGCCCAGGATGTCGGGCAGAACAGCCGCCACCTCGGCCCGCGTCATGCCGCTGCGCAGTTCCGGCGCATAGCTCGCCTTGAGCACCAGCATGTCGAACCCGGTCAGAACGGTATGGATATTGTCATCGTTGAAGACCGAATCGGGCAGGCGGTAGAGATCGTTGAGCGGGCCGATGGCCTGTGCCAATTCTTCATGCAGGCAGTCGCGCAACTCCTGCGGGCTGCTGTCATAGGGAACGAACACGCCCAACCGCTCGCGGCTGCGCAGGTTGCCCCAATTTGTCTTGTCCTTGCGGCGGTCGCGGCGGAATTCGCTCAGGCTGGACACGTTCGGAACCACGAAGCAGGCGGCCTGTGGCAGCGCGCGGCCAATCTCCTCGCGGCTGACGGCCTCGATGGTGATATTGGCCGCACCGGCGGTGATCTGGCGGATGTCGATGCCTGCTTCGTTGCGCATCCGACCCAGCAGACGGGTCAGGTCGGGTTGCAGGCTCGGCGGCGGAGAGCCGGTCACACGGACCGTGATCGGAGTTTCGAAGCGCGTGAACACCGGCAACTCGCGTCCGCTCTCCAGCTGGAAATGCAGGGACAGGAAGTCGGCCGCGATATTGCCGTTGGAGCGTTGTGCGGGTTGCGGCTGCGGGCTGCCGAAACTCTTCATCGGCTGGACCGAGAATTCCGTGGTCTGGGCGCGTGTTGGCGTATCTTCGAGCGGGACAGTCGAACAAGCCGCGAGACCAAGAACCGAGACCAAAGACAGCGTATGAGCCAAACGCATTCCGATGCGGTTGCGCGGCGTAGACTTTGTGGGGGTAACGGTGCTGAAAATCTGCATCTTTGTCACTGCTCAATGATACCAAGAACCTGTCGTCGCGTCCGTTCCGTGGGTGGCCGGATCCGTTTCGCAAGATCATGGTCGCATCGGCAGCGGGGTCAAAGCAAGCGCGACAAGGCGATTTAAGGGCTCATTTACCAGTATTTTCGAAACAAAATGGGCGGCCGCAACGGGACCGCCCACGTCTTGGAACCAATATACCGATTCAGCGCTTGTTTCGCGCCATGAAGGCGAGACGTTCGAAAAGATGCACATCCTGCTCGTTCTTGAGCAACGCACCATGCAGTTTCGGCAGGGCGTTTGCGCCGTCGCGGCGCAGGTCTTCGGCGGTCAGATCTTCGGCCAGCAGGAGTTTCAGCCAGTCGAGAACCTCGGATGTCGAGGGTTTCTTCTTCAGGCCCGAGGTCTCGCGAATCTCGTAGAACTGGGTCAGCGCGGTGCTCAGCAAGGCTTCCTTGATGCCGGGATGGTGAACCTCGACGATGCGCCGCATAGTGGTTTCATCGGGAAACCGGATGTAGTGAAAGAAGCAGCGGCGCAGGAAAGCGTCGGGCAGTTCCTTTTCGTTGTTCGATGTGATGATCACGATCGGCCGGTTCCGCGCCTTGATCGTTTCACCGGTTTCGTAGACGTGGAATTCCATCTTGTCGAGTTCCTGAAGCAGGTCGTTGGGAAACTCGATATCAGCCTTGTCGATCTCGTCGATCAGCAGAACCACCTTTTCATCCGCCTCGAAGGCCTGCCACAGCTTGCCCTTCTTGATGTAGTTCGAAACGTCATGGACGCGTTCTTCGCCCAGCTGGCTGTCGCGCAGTCGGCTGACGGCATCGTATTCATACAAGCCCTGCTGCGCGCGCGTCGTCGACTTGATGTTCCATTCGATCATCCGCAGGCCAAGGGCACCGGCGACTTGACGGGCCAGCTCGGTCTTGCCGGTGCCGGGTTCGCCCTTTACCAGCAAAGGCCGTTCCAGCGTCACGGCTGCATTGACCGCGATGGTCAGATCCTCGGTCGCCACATATTCGGCGGTTCCTTGAAAACGTGCGGTCATGGCAAATCCCTTCGGCGGCGCGTATCGCAGGTGAGGTAAAGGGACACTGGCCGTTTGGCAAGGCACGCCGCTGCGTCGGATGTCTGGGCGTATGCTGTCCGGTTGTGCCGTAATCGCGCTTCTACTTATCGGTTTCCGCAACGTAACACTGTGTTGATCCTCGGTGGATCGTTCACGAATTGACAGAAAAACAAGGGTTTGGGCCTAAGATTTCAGCGCCATGAAGATTTCGGTTTGGGGGCCCGATTTGGTCGCTTTTGCATGTCATTGTGTAGTGACATTCCCGGGCCCGTCAGTTAAAGGCAGCGGCAGAAGGGGGTGCCGAATGTCTGAACACACTACCGATACGGACGTTGTTGGCCATACCGAGGGAGCAAAGATGAAGCCGGAATCCTTTCTGCCGGAAGACTATCGCCCGGCCGAAGACGAGCCATTCATGAACGACAGGCAGCTTGAGTATTTCCGCCGCAAGCTGCTTAATTGGAAAACCGAATTGATGGCGGGAAGCCGCGACACGATCGAAGGCTTGCAGGACAGCACGCGCAACATTCCTGACGTGGCGGATCGCGCCAGCGAGGAAACGGATCGGGCATTGGAACTTCGGACCCGTGACCGCCAGCGCAAACTGGTTGCCAAGATCGATGCCGCTCTGCGGCGGATTGACGAGGGTGAGTTTGGCTATTGCCAGGTCACTGGAGACCCAATCTCCCTCAAGCGTCTCGATGCGCGTCCAATTGCCACCATGACGCTGGAGGCACAGGAACGTCACGAACGTCGGGAAAAGGTCCATCGCGACGATTGATCCGCTGATACTGCGACAATCTGCGAAAACGCCGAGGCTTTTGCCTCGGCGTTTTTCCGTTAAGGGAGTGCCATGCAACTCAACGGTATCAAAATCGTCATCGTAGGCGCCGGGATCGGCGGGTTGGCCGCGGCATTGGCTCTGAAGGCGCGTGGTGCCGACGTGAGCGTACTGGAGCAGGCAGAAGCAATCACCGAAGTTGGCGCTGGCATTCAGGTCAGCCCAAATGGCGCGGCGGTCCTGACAGCGCTTGGCCTGCAAAAGGAGTTTGAGGCAGCTTCGATCCGGTGTCGTGCCGTGGTGCTGGCTGATTACAATCGTCGGGGCGAGGTTCTGCGGCTTGATCTGATGCGCCATGCGCACGACCTGCGCTTTGCCTTTGTACATCGGGCCGACATGATCGACCTGCTGGCGGATGCCGTGCGGCAGGCAGGCATCAACATTCGCCTGCTGCAAAAAGTTGACAGTGTCGAGCCCGGGTCGCCACCGACCTTGCGCATGACCAGCGGTGCCCGAATCTCGGCGGATCTGATTGTCGGGGCTGATGGGCTTCACAGCCCCGCGCGCAAGGCGCTGAACGGGTCGTCAAACCCGTTCTTCACGGGGCAGGTGGCCTGGCGGGCAACAGTGCCGAATGACATCGGCCTTGCCGACGAGGCCCGCGTGTTCATGGCGCCCGGGCGGCACCTTGTGTGTTACCCTCTGAGGAACGGCAGTCTGGTCAATCTGGTCGCGGTGCAGGAGCGCCGAGATTGGGCGGCGGAAAGCTGGAGCCATTCGGACGACGCCGACAACCTGCGGGCCGCGTTCAGCGATTTCTCGGACCTGCCCATGTCGTTGTTGGGCAGGGTTGTAGACCCGGGTCTGTGGGGGCTGTTCCGGCATCCTGTGGCCAGCTGCTGGCACAAGGGCCGGGTTACCATCCTGGGCGATGCGGCGCATCCGACCCTGCCATTCATGGCGCAGGGCGCGAACATGGCGCTGGAGGACGCCTGGGTTCTGGCCGAGGAACTGGCGCGGGCGCCCGGGATCGAAATTGCGCTGGATGCCTATCAGAACCGCCGACGGCCTCGGGTCGAGCGGGTGGTCGCGGCTGCCAATGGCAATGCCTGGAAATACCATCTGCGGTCAGGGCCGGTCCGCGCCGCGGCGCATATGGCGCTTCGTCTTGGCGGAATGGTGGCACCCGTTCGCATGGTCCGGCAGTTCGACTGGATCTATCGCCACGATGTGACCCGCGGCGATTGAGCGATCAGAGGTCGAGAGTGATCCAGACCGGCACGTGGTCGGACGGCTTGTCGCCGCCACGAACGGATTTGTCGATGCCGCAATCCGTCATCAGATCGGCGGCCTGAGGGCTGAGCAGCAGATGGTCGATCCGTATCCCGTCATTCCGGTTCCAGGCGCCGGCCTGATAATCCCAGAAGGAATAGTGGCCCGGCCCCTGTTCCCGGGCGCGAAAGGCTTCGGTGTACCCGAGGTTCAGGATCCGGCGAAACGCGGCCCGGCTTTCGGGCCGGAACAGCGCATCCTCGCGCCAGGCTTCGGGGCGCTTTGCGTCTTCGGGCTGGGGGATGATGTTATAGTCTCCGGCCATCAGGGCCGGCTCCTCTGCGACCAGCAATTCGGCGGCGCGGCGGCGCATCCGCTCCATCCAGTCTAGTTTATAGGCGTATTTGCCACCCGGAACCGGATGCCCATCTTCACCCAGTTCGACCGGGTTGCCGTTCGGGAGGTAAAGGCCGCAGATCCGCAGCGCCTTTTTCCCGACAACCGTGGCCTCTATCCAGCGCGCTTGTTCGTCCGTTTCGTCCCCCGGCAGGCCGCGGGTCACATCCTCGAGCGGGAGTTTTGAAAGGATCGCCACCCCGTTGAAGCTCTTCTGCCCGTGGGTTTCGACATTGTACCCCCGCTCTTCGAACAGATCGCGCGGGAAGGCCTCGTCGACGCTTTTGATCTCCTGCAAGACCACAACGTCGGGCTGGGCCTGGTCCAGCCACTCGGGCAGGGCGGCTATCCTTGCCTTGATCCCGTTGATGTTGAACGTGGCGATCTTCATGGGGGCGCTCCCTGTCCTGTTCACTCACGGTCTATCCCTGAAAGGGACACAGGGGCAAGACTCAGCCCCGCGCCTTGGGGGTGGCACACCTGGATTGTGGCAAATGATTCGCCAAAGGGTTGAGGTGAATCGAGGCATTTTCATGAAATTCTTGCCTTGTGGATAAAAAAATTTCAATGTTTGCAACGTGATGCAATTTTCTTCCGTGTCATATTTTTGCCTTTATTTGTTAATGTGGATAACTGAATGTTTTGCAATCACAAATTGAAAAAAGACTTTTCATCACATCACTGGCCTGCAACCGTGAGGGGGTCAAACACACCTAAAAGGGGACCTTCGACCATGACTGCAATGTTCAAGACTGACTATTCCGCGGCTTTCGCAAGCGATCGTTTCAGCACGTTGGACGGTGATGTGACCGGCCTGTTTTCCTCGGGTTCCGCACCCAGGGCACAGGCATGCGGCCAGATCGGAGAGGGGGTCGAGATGTTCTCGACCAGCTGCGGCCCGATGCTGGGCGCGGATACGATTGAGGGCGAGGGGACCCAGCTCTACTCGACCAGCTGCAACCCCGCCAAACGGTCGACGGTGATCGACGGCGAAGGCGTGCACATGTTTTCGACCAGCTGCCAGATGACCGGGTCCAATTCGATGGCCGGAGAAGGAACCCAGATGTTCTCGACCAGTTGCCAGATGTCGGATGCCGTCGCCGTCGCCGTCAAGCTGGGCGAAGGGACCCAGATGTTCTCGTCGGGCAGCTAAGACGCTCGGACCAAAAGGCAGGCCGGCTTTCCACTGGGGGCCGCGAAACAGGAGAAAAATCTCATGTCGAACGTCATCCAGTTGAATGCCCGGCGTGCCCTGGTCAGGCCCCTCGCGGGGCCTGCCGCCCTCGTCGCCGGTTTCGCCGATCACCGGCGCTCTGTCGACGATGTTTTCTGGCTCAAGGAAAACGCCGAGCTTCTGAACATTCTGGAATGTACGGGGCAGACGCTGGACCCAGCCGCGCTTGAGCCGCACCACGCCCTTTATCAAGAGATCGAAAAGCGGCTTGAGTTCTTTCCGCAATACTATCGCTTTTTGCTGTCGCTCTGCCTGGACCTCGAAGACCTCGGTCTCGGCGGCGCCAAGGGGGAGGCATCGGCGCACTGGGTCGCTGCGCAGGGCCTGCCCGAGGCGGAACTGTCGGACTTGCAACGCGCCGAGGCGCGGCGCTTGCTGTCGCGGCGCGGCGTCGTGCTGCGCTCTGAGGACGGCGCGCTGACAGAGCGTTTGCACCGGTTCATCTCGCGGTCGGCAACCTTTGCCTTGCCGAACAAGAAGGCTGCGTATGAGCTAACCCATATCGTTTTTTATCTGTCGGAGTACGGGCGCAAGGATCCAGAATTGCCGCCGCAAGCGCTGATCAGCTTGGAATATGCCGGGATTCTCGCCTATCTGGAACAGAACGCGGATCTTTTGGCTGAAATCTGTGTCGCCATGCGCTACGCTGGCGCAACGCCGTCCGCAATCTGGGAAAATTGGGTTTTGAACGCAGCAAGGGCCTTTACAGTTCTGGAACGCCCAAATGGGGCTGCGCAGGATGACTATCACGAATACCTCGTTTGTGGCTGGGCAGCGCGGGTAGCGGGCGTGCGGGCGTTCGAGGGCCCCTTGGCTGCGGGTCCAGTTGCGTTTTATCGGGAACCGGCCTTTGCCGGCCCCTTGCGGGCAATCTCGGAATGCATCTTTCGGATGGGCTCGGGTCGCAGCGGCGACTGGGGGGTCATGGCCCCTCGGGTCAGGGCCGCGCTGGGTCAAACAGGCCACGACATCCTGACCGAAGCGGTTTCAAGCAGTTCGCATTTCGATAGTTTCTTTGCAGGCTTTGCACGGGCTGCCCGGATGCAGGTGGCGGTATGAGGGCGGCGCTGGTTGGAGGGCTGCTGGTGCTGGCCTATACCGCCGTCATCTCCTCGGCCGATGCCATCACCAAGTTCATCGCCCAAGGCTATGCCGCGCCACAATTGTTTGCCATTTCGGGTGTGATCGTTGCGGCGCTCAGCCTGGTTGCGGCCGGGGGGCAGTCTGCTCGGGCGCTGCGCACCGTCTGTCCTGGGACCATGGCCTTGCGCGCGGTGGCGACGGTTCTGGCATCGATCTGTTTTTTCAATGCCTTTCGCTTGCTGCCATTCGCGGATGTCTTCGTGTTTGTCGGGCTGATGCCGATCACGGCAGCACTGATGTCGGGCTTGATGCTGCGCGAACATCCACGTCCGGCCGCCTGGGCGGCGCTGATCGCGGGGTTTGTTGGGCTATTGTGCCTGATGCCCGGCGGTGTCGGCACGGCGTCACCCGGTCATCTCTGTGCCATGGGCGGGGTAGTGACCGGGACGTTTTCACTGGTCCTTTCGCGCTATATCGCCCGGTTTGAACAAAACGCACTGGCGCAGGTGTTCTATCCCAATCTTGCACTTGGGCTTAGCATGGGTCTGGCGCTGCCGTTCTTCTGGCGGCCGATGCCTCTGACCGATCTCGGCTGGGTTCTGGCCTATGCCGGGCTATTGTTCGCGGCGCGGTGGCTACTGGTCGTGGCGCTGCGCCTGTTGGCCGCCTATGTCGTGACGCCGCTGTTGAACCTGCAATTCGTCTGGATGGTCGGGCTGGGCGCCTGGGCCTTTGGCGAGTGGCCGCACCCCATGACATGGCTTGGCGTGGCCATCGTGATGGGGTCGGGGCTGTTCCTGCTGTGGGATCAGGTGGCGCCGCAGCGCGTCCCGATCTGGCGCACGCGAACCGATCCCTGAAAACGGCTCAGATCGAAAACGATGTGCCACAGCCGCAAGAGGAGGTCGCGTTCGGATTGTCGATGACAAACCGGGCGCCGATCAACTCTTCGGTAAAGTCGATGGTGGCATTCTCCAGAAACGGCAGCGACACCGCATCGACAACCACCCGCTCGCCCTGTCCTTCGAGAACCAGATCGTCCTCCTTGGGTGCATCCAGCGCGATTTCGTATTGGAATCCGGAACAGCCGCCGCCTTCGACGGCGACCCGCAGTGCCTGACCCTGGCCGGAGGCGCCGATCTCGGCCAGCCGGGCAAAGGCGCGGTCGGTGACTTTCGGGGGCAAGAGCATGGCCGTCTCCAAGGTTTCAATCTGCGGTATCGTGCAATATAGAAAGCCCGAGGACAGGCGACAAGGACTTGAAAGAGTGACAAGAGCGGGGTTCGCGTCGGATCCGGCCCGGGCGCGGGGGCGTCTGGTGCCCGAGGAAGAAAGTGCGTTCCGGTCGTGTTTCCAGCGCGACCGGGACAGGATCATTCATGCCAGCGCCTTTCGGCGTCTCAAACACAAGACGCAAGTCTTTGTCGAACACGAGGGCGACAATTACCGCACGCGGCTGACCCACTCCATCGAGGTGGCGCAAGTTGCCCGCACCATCGCCGGCGCGTTGAACCTGAACGCGGAACTGACCGAGGCGGTGGCACTGGCGCATGACCTCGGTCACACTCCCTTTGGCCACACGGGCGAGGACGCGCTGCATGCCCTGATGGCGCCATATGGTGGGTTTGACCATAACGCGCAGGCGATCCGCATCGTCACCAGTCTGGAACGCCATTATGCGGCCTTCGATGGGCTGAACCTAACCTGGGAAACGCTCGAGGCGATCGCCAAGCACAACGGCCCGGTGCTGGGCGAACTGCCCTGGGCGCTGGCCGAGTGCAATGCGGCCTTCGACCTGGAACTGCACACGCATGCCAGCGCCGAGGCGCAGGTTGCCGCTCTCTCGGACGATATCGCCTATAACAATCATGACCTGCATGATGGGTTGCGTGCAGGGCTGTTTACCGACGCGCAGATTGCCAGCCTGCCAATCGTGGGGGAGTGTTACGCCGAGGTCGACAGGCTTTATCCCGAAACAGATGCGCTGCGCCGCAGGCACGAGGCGCTGCGCCGGGTTTTTGGCGTAATGGTATCGGACGTGATCGAGACATCGCGCGCCGCGCTGATCGCGTCGGGGGCGCAAACGGTCGAGGATGTCCGCGCCCTTGGTCATCCGGTGATCCGGTTTTCAGATACGGTCTGGCGCGACCTCAAGGTGATCCGCGCCTTTCTTTTCACGCGGATGTATCGGGCGCCTTCGGTGATGGAAAAACGGACCCAGGTCGCAAAGGTGGTCGAGGACCTGTTTCCCATCTACCTAAGCGATCCGCATCAGATGCCCGAACGCTGGCATCCCGAGATCGACGCCGCGCCCGATGAAACGACGCTGGCCCGGATTGTCTCAGACTACATCGCCGGTATGACCGACCGCTTCGCCCTGTTGGATCATGCCCGGCTGACCGGCTCCGATCCGGCCCGGATTTGAGCTGAAACTCACGGTTCCATTGACCTTGCCGCTTTGCGTGGTAAACCGCCAACCAAGCAAAAGGATACAGAGATGAACCTCTTTACCGAGATCCGCGCCCTGGTCGTGGCGGCGCTGGAACAGATGCAAGCCGAGGGCGCGCTGCCCCAGGGCCTCGATTTCGCCAATGTCGCGGTCGAACCGCCGCGCGACGCGCTGCATGGGGATATGGCCACCAATGCCGCCATGGTCCTGGCCAAACCGGCCGGTCAGAAACCGCGCGACATTGCCGAGGGCCTCGCCTCGAAACTGGCGGCCGACCCGCGCATTTCCAATGCCGAGGTGGCGGGCCCTGGCTTCCTCAACCTGACACTGGCACATTCGATGTGGCAGGGGGTGGTGGGCGCAGTGCTGCGTCAGGGCACCGATTTCGGCAAGTCCGACATGGGCTCCGGCAAGAGCGCCAACGTCGAGTATGTCTCGGCCAACCCTACCGGCCCGCTGCACGTGGGTCATTGCCGGGGCGCGGTGTTCGGCGATGCCTTGGCCGGGTTGCTGGAGTATGCGGGCTATGATGTGACCCGTGAATACTGGATCAATGACGGCGGCGCGCAGGTCGATGTGCTGGCCCGCTCGGCCTATGAACGTTACCGCGAGGCCAACGGTCTGGATTTCGAGGTCAAGGAAGGGCTCTATCCCGGCGATTATCTGGTGCCGGTCGGCGAGGCGCTGAAGGAGAAATTCGGCGACACCATGATCGACAAGCCGGAAAGCGAATGGCTGGATCCGTTCCGCGATTTCACCATGGCCGCGATGATGGAACAGATCCGCGGCGACCTTGCGGCGCTGGGTGTCGAGATGGACGTCTGGTCCTCGGAACGTTCTTACTACGAAAGCGGCAAGATCGAGCGCACGCTGCAAGAGCTGACCGATATGGGGCTGATCTATCGCGGCACGCTGGAACCGCCAAAGGGCAAGGCCCCGCCTGAGGATTGGGAGCCGCGTGAGCAGATGCTGTTCAAGGCGACCGACTATGGCGATGATGTTGACCGTCCGGTACAGAAATCCGATGGCGGATGGACCTATTTCGCCCCAGACCTCGCCTATCACTATGACAAGGTGAAGCGCGGATTCGACGTGATCATCGATGTGTTCGGGGCTGACCACGGCGGCTATGTCAAACGGATGAAGGCGATTGTCGCTGCGCTGGATACCGAAAAGCGCGTGTCTTTCGACATCAAGCTGTGCCAGCTGGTCAAGCTGTTCAAGAACGGCGAACCGTTCAAGATGTCCAAGCGGGCAGGGACCTTTATCACCCTGCGCGACGTGATTGACCAGGTTGGCCCGGATGTGACCCGGTTCGTCATGCTGACCCGCCGTAACGACGCGCCGCTGGATTTCGATTTCGACAAGGTGCTGGAGCAGAGCCGCGAGAACCCGGTTTTCTACGTGCAATACGCCCATGCCCGGGTTTCCTCGGTACTGAGACGGGCGGCCGAGGCGGGCATTGCCACCGATGACGCCACGCTGGCCACGGCCGATCTCACGTTGCTGAACCACGAGAGCGAGATTGCCGTGACCCGCAAGCTGGCCGAATGGCCACGTCTGGTCGAGATTGCCGCGCGGACCAACGAACCACACCGGATCGCCTTTTATCTCTACGAGCTTGCGGGAGAGTTCCATTCGCTGTGGAACCGCGGCAACGAGGTGCCCGAACTGAGGTTCATCCAAGATGGCGATGCGGCCACAAGTCAGGCAAAAATCGCGCTAGCCCGTTCGGTGGCGGTTGTGATTTCGGCGGGTCTTGCTATTCTCGGCGTCACTCCAGCGGAGGAGATGCGGTAATCTAAACAAAACCGCCCGAACCGCTGACCGAGGCAGTGGCAAGAAAAACCTGAGCGCGAACAAAGAGTTGCGCGAATGGGCAGTGAGGCGGAGTATGGCGAGTTTCGATTACACGGGTCACGTGAACCCGAACCAGGTGCATTATTCATACAAGGTACCAGAGTTCGATGTGGCTGAATTTCCTCTGGACGACGTCCAGCCTGAAGAGTTGGCCCCCGAGCAGGCAAGCCGGAAACTAGGCCGGGTTGTCAGTCTTTTGGGGGCGGTTGGTTCTCTGGCGCTGGTCGTCGGTATCGGCGTCTGGGGCTACAAGCTGGTGATGCGGGATGTCAGCGGCGTGCCAGTCGTGCGTGCGCTGGAAGGGCCGATGCGCATCCAGCCTGACAATCCGGGTGGTTTGCCTGCCGATAATCAGGGCCTTGCCGTGAACATGGTCGCCGCACAAGGCACTGCCGCGCCCCCGGCTGATCGTCTTGTCCTTGCCCCGCGTCCGGTGTCGCTTAGCGACGAGGACGTGCCCATGGGCGAAATCAAGCCGATTCCGGCCTCGCTGACGACTGCGGGTGAAATCCAACCGGAAGCAGTAGAAGCCTTCCGGAATGGGCAGATTGATCAGTTGGTTCAGGAGCTTACACAAGGTGCCGGTCAGCTCTCTGACAGTGAAAACGCCTTGCTGGAAGAAGAAAAGACAGAATTGGCCTCGATCGAGCAGCCAGCACCGTTGACCGCAATCGATCCGGCCGATCTGGCTCAGGTGAATTCCGGCAACCCGCTTGCCGGAGAGCCAGGCGTGCGACGCTCGCTGCGGCCGATTGCGCGTCCGGGCCGTGCCGTTCCGCGCGATGGTACGGCCGAGGCCACGACCAACGCGGCGATCAATGCGGCGCTTGGCACCGCCACAGCCGTCGACCTCGACCCCGAGGCTTTGCCGACGGGCACTCGGTTGGCCCAGCTTGGCGCTTATGACACGCCGGATATCGCGCGTGCGGAATGGGATCGCCTCTATGGCCGTTTTGGCGAATACATGGATGGCAAGCAGCGCGTCATTCAAGAGGCGTCGAGCGGTGGACGCACCTTTTACCGGCTGCGCGCCGCGGGGTTTGATGACCTGAGCGAGGCGCGTCATTTCTGTTCGGTTCTGGTCGCGGAACGCGCCGATTGCATTCCGGTAACGACGCGGTGAGTTACGGCGCGACGATCCTCGATGCCGAGGGACTGCGCCTGAGTGCGGATGAAAAGGCATTGTTTCGGGACGCCGACCCGTTCGGGTTCATCCTGTTCGGGCGCAATGTCGACACGGCGGATCAGGTGCGCGCGCTCTGCGCCGATTTTCGCGAGGCGGTTGGGCGCGACTGCATCATTACGATCGACCAAGAGGGCGGCCGGGTCCAGCGGCTGCGTCCGCCCTTGGCCCGCAACTGGCTGCCGCCCCTCGACAACGTCGCGCGGGCAGGCGAGAATGCGGAACGGGCGATGTACTTGCGCTATCGTCTCATTGCCTCCGAGCTTCGTGACCTAGGGATAGACAGCAATTGTGCCCCGATGCTGGACCTTGCGCGGGATCAAACCCACACCTTTCTGCGCAACCGCTGCTACGGTAGTGAACCTGAGACAGTTGCCCGGTTGGGGCGGGCCGTAGCCGATGGGCTGTTGGGGGGGGGCGTTCTTCCCGTGGTCAAGCATATGCCCGGCCATGGGCGCGCAACTCTCGACAGCCATCATGACCTGCCGCATGTTGCATCATGCGCCGAAGAGCTCGATGACACCGATTTTTCGCCTTTTCGCGCGCTGAACGATCTGCCGCTGGGAATGACGGCGCATATCGTCCTTGACCAGATCGACCCGCGACCGGCAACGATTTCCCCGGTCGTGATGGAGCTGGTCCGCGAGCGGATCGGCTTTCAGGGGCTGATCATGACCGATGATATCTCGATGAAGGCATTGGCCGGTACCATCGCCGAAAAAACCGCACAGGCCATCGCAGCGGGTTGCGATATCGCGCTGGTATGTAACCAGACGCTGAAGGACCGCGGGGCCGCGGCACAGGCTGCCGGTCGAATGACCGGACCGGCGCACGCCCGGGCCGAGCGAGCGTTGGCCTTGCGTCAGCCGCCTGCGGAACTTGACATCGCCGCCGCCGAGGCGGAACTATCTCGCCTCATGGGCGGGCAGGTGTATGACGGATAACCTCTTCAGCGAAGACCAGACCACGGTTGCCGAGCGGCTGGCCGCCGAGGCATTGATCGTCGATGTGGACGGGTTCGAGGGCCCGCTTGACGTGCTGCTGACCCTGTCGCGCACGCAAAAGGTGGATCTGCGCAAGATTTCGGTGCTGGAGCTGGCGCGGCAATACCTGGCCTTTGTCGAACGCGCCAAGGCGCTGCGCATCGAACTGGCGGCCGATTACCTCGTGATGGCGGCCTGGCTCGCCTTTCTGAAATCGCGCCTGCTCTTGCCTCCCGACCCGGACGAGGACGGCCCCTCGGGCGAGGAACTGGCTGCGCATCTGGCCTTTCAGCTGGAGCGTTTGCAGGCGATGCGCGATGCCGCCGCGCGTCTGATGGGGCGCGACCAGCTGGGGCGCGACTTTTTCCGCCGGGGCAAGGGCGAGGATATCGCCCGCGTCCGCACCGTGACCTATTCCGCCTCGCTGCTGGACCTGATGCAAGCCTATGCCCGCATCCGCACCCGCGACGAATTCCGCCCTTTTGTGATGGATCGTGACAAGGTCTATACGATGGAACAGGCGCTGGAACGGATGCGCGGGCTGATCGGGTTCGCCGGCAGCTGGACCGATATGGCCAGCTATCTGCCCGAGGGCTGGGGCAAGGACCCGGTGCGCCGCCGTTCGGCCACAGCGGCGACGTTTGCCGCCTCGTTGCAGCTGGTCAAGGAGGGGCATCTGGAAATCCGGCAAAGCGAGCTGTTCGCCCCGATCCATCTGCGCAAGAAAGACATAGACACATGAACGACGCGCCCGAGGACCGCACCGAAAGCCTGTTCGAGGCGCCGCCAATGGCAGAGCAGGAACGCATGGTCGAGGCGGTGCTGTTTGCCAGCCCCGACCCGGTGGGCGTGGGGGATCTGGCTGCGCGCATGCCCCATGGCAGCGACCCGGCCCAGGCGCTCGAGATGCTGCGCAAGCGCTATGAAGGGCGCGGCGTGCGGGTTGTACAGGTGGGCGAGGGTTGGGCCATCCGCACCGCGCCCGACCTGGGTTTTCTGATGCAGAAGGAAACGGTTGAAACCCGCAAACTGTCGCGCGCGGCGATCGAGACGCTGGCGATCATCGCCTATCACCAGCCGGTGACACGGGCCGAGATCGAAGAAATCCGGGGCGTCTCGGTCAGCCGGGGCACCATCGACCAGTTGCTGGAAATGGAGTGGATCCGGCTGGGCCGCCGCCGCATGACGCCCGGACGACCGGTCACCTTTGTCGTGACACCGCATTTCCTTGATCATTTCGGACTGGAAAGCGCCCGCGACCTGCCCGGGTTGAAGGAGTTGCGCGCCGCTGGGTTGCTGGAAAACAGGCCGCCGCCCGGCATGCTCCCGATCAGCGAAGCCCGCGAAGAGGACGAGGCGGAAACCGGACAACCGGAATTATTTGAGGGCGAGGGATAGAGGCGCCCTGAAATCTCCCAATTTCTGCACTACATTCCTGTTGGGCAGCAAAAGGAACCAAAGAATGAACATGAACCAACTGATCGACATGATTGTGCGCACGGTCATTCGGCGGGCGGTCAACTCGGGTGTAAACGCGGGCTTCGACGCGGTTTCGAAACTCGGGCAAAAAAACGAACCGGAGCGGACCAGAACGGATCAGGTCAAGCCGCAATCAGATCCGGAGCGTGAAAAGCTGCGCGCGATGCGTCAGGCGCGCCGCGCTGCGCGATCCTCGCAAGGGTAAATCTCGGCCGTTCAACTCGGGGCCTTGAAGTGTTTCGAGAGCTTCAGACCCTGCCCTTGATAGTTCGAAGCGATTCCCGCGCCGTAAAGCTGCGTCGGGCGCTCTGACATCTTCTCGTAGACCAGCCTGCCGACGATCTGACCGTGTTCCAGAACAAAGGGCGCTTCGTGGCAGCGCACCTCCAGAACCCCTCGCGATCCGGCACCGCCCGCCTCGGCATGGCCAAAGCCCGGGTCGAAGAAGCCCGCGTAATGAACCCGGAATTCCCCCACCATGGCAAGATAAGGCGCCATCTCGGCCGCGTAGAGCGGCGGGATATGCACCGCCTCGCGACTCACAAGGATATAGAACGCACCGGGGTCGAGGATGATGCGCCCGTCGCGGGTGCGCACCTCTTCCCAGTATTCGGCCGGATCATAGGCGTCAATACGGTCCAGATCGATAACGCAGGTATGGGGTTTCGCCCGGTATCCTACCAGATCGCTGCCAGGCAGGCGCAGATCGACGGAGAAGCCCAAGCCATCCTGAATGACGGCAGGGCCATCGACCAGCGGTGTCTGGGCATGCAACGCGCGAAGGTCATCGTCGCTCAGGCTGGCCTGGCCGCAGCGAAAGCGAATCTGGTTCAATCGCATTCCCGGACGCACCAGAACCGAAAAGGATCTGGGGCAGATCTCGGCATAGAGCGGGCCGGAATACCCGGCGGGAATCCGGTCGAACTCTATTCCACCGTCAGTGATGGTCCGGGTCAGCAGGTCCAGCCTGCCGGTCGAACTCTTGGCATTGGCGACTGCGCTGACATCCTCGGGCAAGGCCAGTGATTCCATAAGCGGAACCAGGTAGACGCATCCTTTTTCCAGAACCGCGCCCTGGCTCAGGTCGATCCGATGCATCTCAAACTCGTTCAGGCGGCTGGAAACGATGTTCCCGGCCCCGGCCAGGAACGATGCACGCACGCGATACGCCACGTTTCCCAGTCGCAAATCGAGGCTTGCGGGCTGAACCTGCGCCGGCAGTACCGGCGGCACCGCGCGGATCTGGCCCGCGTCGATCATCGCCTCGATCTGCTGGTTCGGACAAACACCTGTCATCCCATTTCCCCCGTCTTACAGAGGCCCTGGTCTGCCATTTTTTCGTTACGTCGGTTTAACTTGGTCGGGCTAGCAGGACTCGAACCTGCGACCTTCCGTCCCCCAGACGGACGCGCTACCAGGCTGCGCCATAGCCCGACGTTGGAGTGTTCATACCGGTTTTCGCGGCAGGGGCAAGGGGAAAACATAACCTTTTTCGTTACCCTGCCTGCCGGGAAAGCCAGCCTTTCAACTGATCGACCAAGGGTTCGATTTCAGGCGTCGCATTTGGGGACAGAGCCGTGACATGTGACAGCAGACCAAGCAGCCCGGGTTGGGCTTCGATCTCTTCCTCGTTCGCGAGCGCTATGTCATCTTCTGTTGCAGCAAGGGCGGGCTCTTCCTCTGTTTCAGGCCCGTCTTCCAGCCTGCCCGGAGCGGCGAGCGTTACGATGTCGATGCCGTCTGCAACATCGTCATCGTCGATGTAGCCCGACTCGTCGGAACTGTCCGCTTCCAGGGTTTTAGCGGCGATATCGGGAAACAGGGATCCCAGGCCGTTTTCTTCGCCCAGATCCATGTCGATCTGCACCGCCCCGGAGGGTATTTGTTTGGGGGCATTGAACCGGACGACATTGCCATTGTCCTCCAACTCGGCACCTGCCGAATCGTCAAGGCTCTGTGACAAGGAGGCGATATGGCCCACACCCTGTTCGCGCAGGACTTTCTGGACACCTTTGATGGTCATCCCATCTTCGTGCAGCAGCTTCTTGATCCCGCCCAGCAGTTGCATGTCCGCCGGACGATAATAGCGCCTGCCGCCGGCGCGTTTCACCGGTTTGACCTGGCTGAACTTGCTTTCCCAGAACCGCAGAACATGTGCCTGAACGCCGAGCCATTCCGCGACTTCGGAAATGGTACGAAATGCATCCGGCGACTTGCTCATGAGCTATGCCTTTGACCTACTTGCGGTTTCCGGCAGCGACTCGTTCCTTCATCAGATGAGAAGGGCGGAAGGTCAGCACCCGGCGGGGCTGAATCGGTACCTCTTCGCCGGTTTTCGGATTGCGACCGACACGGGCGGTTTTTTCCCGCACGCTGAAGGTCCCGAAGGACGAGATCTTCACCTGTTCGCCGCGCACCAGCGCGTCCGACATATGGTTCAGCATGCTCTCGACCAGTTGCGCACTTTCATTGCGTGAAAGACCAACTTCGCGAAAAACCGCTTCGCTCAAATCCATTCGTGTCAGAGTTTTGTCACTCATCGGGACCCCCGTGCTGTTGTGCGAGCATAGGGCGAGGGGAAAATCCCTGTCAATATCAATGAATTGCAAAGCGCAGGTTAGGCAGTTACCAGCGCAGTACCACAGCGCCCCAGGCAAGGCCGCCGCCGATGGCCTCGGTCACAACCAGATCACCCCTTTGGATCTGGCCGCGCTGCTTACCCACCGACAGGGCCAGAGGGATGGAGGCGGCCGATGTATTGCCGTGATCCTGAACCGTGACGACAACCTTCTCCATCGGCAGGCCCATCTTTTTCGCGGTACCCTGGATGATGCGGATATTGGCCTGGTGCGGGACGATCCAGTCGACATCGGCGCTGTGCAAACCTGCCTTTTCCAAGGCGGTTTCAGCAGTTTGCGCCAGTTTTTCAACAGCGTGGCGGAAAACCTGGTTGCCCTGCATGCGCAGGTAACCCGTTGTATGCGTAGACACGCCACCATCGACATAAAGCAGATCGCGATAGCGCCCGTCCGAGTTCAGATCCACCGCCAGGATGCCGCGATCCTGCGGGGTGCCGGCCGACTCTTCGGCCTCCAGAACCAAAGCTCCGGCGCCGTCTCCGAACAGAACGCATGTCGAACGGTCAGTCCAGTCCATGATCCGGCTGAAGGTTTCGGCGCCGATCACCAGAATCCGTTTCGCCTGGCCCGAGACGATCAGGGCATTGGCATTGCTCAATGCATAGACAAAACCGGCGCAGACGGCCTGTACGTCGAACGCGTAACCGCTGGTCATCCCAAGGCGGGCCTGCACCATGGTCGCGGCAGAGGGAAAGGTCAGATCCGCAGTTGATGTCGCGAGCACGATGGCGTCGATCTGATCCGCACGCAGGCCAGCATCATCCAGAGCGGCCTGGGCGGCCTTTGTGGCCAGATCCGAGGTGGTTTCGCCTTCGGCCGCGAAATGGCGTCTTTCGATACCGGAGCGGCTGCGAATCCACTCGTCGGTCGTGTCCAGCGTCTTTTCGAACTCGGAGTTGGGAACGACACGGGCGGGCAGATAGTGCCCGACTCCTTTTACGACTGCTCGGCCTGTCATCGGATCAGTTGCTTTCTTGTTCTTTGTTCGTGGCCGCATCCGCGGTCTTGGTAACATCCTGCGTCAGTTCCGCGACAGAGGCAACGCGGGCCGCAAGCCTTTCGGCAAAACCTGATCGCGCCAGCGTGAAGGCCAGTTTGATCGCAGCCGAAACCCCGGTGGCATCGGCGCTGCCATGCGACTTGATCACGGTGCCGTTCAGCCCCAGGAACACGCCGCCGTTGACCTGGCGCGGGTCGATGCGCTTGCTCAGCCGCCGCAGCGAGGTGACGGCCAGCAGAGAGGCCAGACGCGACAGCGGGGAATATTGGAATGCTTCGCGCAGCAGCGAGGCGATCATGCGCGCGGTGCCTTCGCCCGTCTTGATCGCGACATTGCCGGTGAATCCATCGGTCACGATCACATCGCAACGGGTGCCCGGAATATCGCTACCCTCGACAAAGCCCACGAATTCGAAATTCGCGGGTTCTGCGTATTGCGCTATCAGCGCCTGCGCCTCTTTCAGTTCGGCGCGGCCCTTGTGCTCTTCGGTGCCGACGTTCAGCAGGCCCACACGGGGGCGCGACAGGTGCATGCCGTTGCGGGCATAAGACGCCCCCATCAACGCATATTGCAGCAGGTCGGGCGCATCGGCGCGGATGTCGGCTCCGGCGTCCAGCAGGACATTGAATCCTTGAGGATTGCGCGAGGGGAACAGAATCGCGATCGCCGGGCGGGTCACCCCCGGCAGCCGCCGCAGCCGCAGCATGCTGAGCGCCATCAATGCGCCGGTATTGCCGCAGCTTACCGCACCAGCGGCCTCGCCCGTACGCACCGATTCGAGTGTCGACCACATCGACGTATTCTTGCCATTGCGGACGACCTGACTTGGCTTGTCCTCCATCGTGACGATGTCCGGACAATCACGAAAAACGACGCGCCCGTCCAGGACACGTCGTTTCGCCACCAAGTCGCGCAGCGTTTCTTCGGGGCCGTGCAAGATGAACCCCAGTTCGGGGTTCTTCGTTGCCGAGTTTGCAATCCCTGCCACCACGACCGAAGGACCCGCGTCCCCGCCCATAGCGTCAACCGAGATGATGATCTTTCCGGTCGCTGTGCCGGTCTGATCGGGCTGAGCTGTCATGCCGTGGCCTGCTCAGGGTCGCGCTCAGGCCGCGTCTTCGTCCAGCTCGATCTCGTCGGCCTTGGCGACGACTTCGCGGTCGTCATAGTGGCCGCAGGCGCCGCACACGTGGTGGGGGCGCTTCAGCTCGCCGCAGTTCGGGCATTCATTCGGGTTGGCAGCAACCAGGGCGTCATGCGCACGGCGCATGTTGCGACGCGATTTGGATACTTTGTTCTGTTGGACAGCCATGGTCTCAACCTTTGTCTTAACTGAGGGCCTCGGTCAAAGCCGGGGCCGGTTTCATTCTTCGTTTCCTAGAAGGTGTGACGAGCGTTTAGGCTGCTGCCCGCGCGTTGTCCAACCCTAAATCCGATTGAGCGCGCGAAAATACTGCGATTCTCGCCACGTTCAAGGGGTTTTTCTGGCGGCCCCCTATGGCAGGTTTCCGGGCCCTTGTCATGAGTCTTTTTTCAGGCTGTCCCGCAACGCGGCCAATCCTGCAAAGGGGCGCGTTTCCTCGTCGGTCATTGCCTTTTTGCCGGGCTCGGCGAACACTGCCTCGCCCAGCTCTACGCCTTCCTTGCGGGGATAGACAGGAAGTGCCAGCGCCAGGGCCTCGACCATGACCGAGCCCAGATCGATCACGGATCCCAGCGGTTCCGACTCGTCATCCTCGGGTATTTCGGCTTCTTCTTCGTCCGGATCCGACCAGTCGGCAAGAAACAGCCGGCGCACCTCGGTGTCAATCCGGGTTGTCACCGGCTCCAGCGTCACGACACAGGGCTGCACGACAGTTGCGCCCAGCATTGCGGTCAGCCGCCAGTCACGCTTCCCCTCGGCCTGCACTTGGCCCGTAAAGGATAGCTTTCTCAACCCGTCGAGGCCAAGCTCGCGCGCAATGTCGCCGAGTCGGGCCGAATCCGGCCTGAGCGAGAAAGGTGTGGCCCTGTTTTGCGGCAGATCCGAGACCCGCAGCACGGTTTCGTCAGTCATCGAGTGGCTTTCGTCTGTTGAACCGAAGCAAAGGTTTCTGTAATCGGGATAAAAGGCGCGCAAGGCCAAGGCAAGGGGGCAGGAATGTCAAAGACCGCAGGGCTGATGAAACCGGTGTTCCGTATCCTGGCGATCGGTCTCACCGTCGGCGTTGTGACCGCCTGCACAGCCATCTACCGAAATCACGGCTATGTTCCAACCGAAGAGGAACTGGCCGCGATCACCGTGGGCGTGGATAACCGCGACAGTGTGCTTGAGGCGGTGGGTGCTCCCAGCTCTTCGGGCCTGCTGAACGAAAGCGGGTATTACTATGTCTCGACCCGCATGCGCCACTATGGCGCGCGCGCGCCCGAAGTGGTGTCGCGCCAATTGGTGGCGATCAGCTTTGATCAGCGCGGCGTGGTGCGCAACATCGAGCGCTACGGGCTGGAAGATGGCCGTGTGATTGCGCTGGATCGTCGGGTCACCAGTTCCAGCATCGAGGACAAGACCTTCCTGCGGCAGCTTCTGGGCAATATCGGCAGCTTCAACCCGGCCAACGTGATCAACTGATCGGCGCCGTTCTCAGCGGGCACGTCACCGACCCGTCACACACTTGTGTGATAGGGCAGAGCGCAATAGCTTTGGTTTGATCTCGCAAAGGACCGGGTCATGAGTGACGCTGTGCTGTTGAGTAAGGGCCGCTATCGCGCACGGCTTACCGCGTCGTCTGGGGATTTGGTGAGGGCGCAGCAGTTGCGGACCTTGGCCTTTGGCACGCGAGAGCTGGACCAGGACCGCTTCGACACGATCTGCGAACATGTCCTGATCGAGGATTTGAGTGATGGCGAGGCGCTGGTCTGTTGCTTTCGCATGCTGACCATGCAGGGTGGACAAGAGATCGCCAACAGCTATTCGGCACAGTTCTATGACCTCTCCGCGCTTCAGGATTTCGCGGGGCCGATGGTGGAGATGGGCCGGTTCTGCCTGCATCCCGATCGCCATGACCCCGATATCCTGCGGGTGGCCTGGGGGGGTATGACGGCTTTTGTGGATCGCAACGGGATCGAGTTGCTGTTTGGCTGTTCGTCCTTCGCGGGGATAGAGACCGACATGTATCTCGACGCGTTTGCGATGCTGAAGCACCGGCATCTCGCGCCCAAGCGTTGGCTGCCCCGGGTCAAGGCCCCTGATGTGTTCCGGTTCGCGGCCCGGCTGCGGCGCAAGCCGGATGCGAAAAAGGCGATGCTCAGGATGCCGCCCTTGCTCAGGACCTATCTGATGATGGGGGGCTGGGTCAGCGATCATGCGGTGGTGGACCGGCAGATGAACACGCTGCATGTGTTTACAGGCGTCGAGATCGGCGCGATTCCACCGGCGCGCAAACGGCTTTTGCGGCTGGTCGCGGGTTAGGCCGTCTTCAAGGGGCGTTGACGTCCTGCAAGGCGCGGTTTAGCTGGCGCTCATGGCACGTATTCCTCTGTTGCAGATGACCGGTATCTCGCTGACCTTTGGCGGAGATCCGATTTTTTCCGGGCTCGACCTTGTGGTTCAGCCCGGTGACCGCGTCGCGCTTGTCGGGCGCAACGGGTCGGGCAAATCAACCTTGATGAAGGTGATGGCTGGCCTGGTCGAGCCGGATGCCGGAGAGATCGTGATACCACCTGGGAAATCAGTGGGTTACATGGAGCAGGACCCGACGATGACCGGGTATGCGACGCTTGGCGACTATGCTTCCAGTGGGCTGGAACCGGGCGAACTGTACAGGGTTGAACGCGCCGGAGAGGGTCTCAAATTCGATCCGGCCCGCGCGGTCGAAACGGCCTCGGGCGGCGAGCGACGGCGCGCGGCGCTGGCCAAGCTGATGGCCGAGGCGCCCGATCTGATGCTGTTGGACGAGCCGACCAACCATCTGGATATCGAGGCGATCGGCTGGCTGGAGCGGGAGTTGTCGGCGACCCGCGCGGGTTATGTCCTGATCTCGCACGACCGGGCATTCTTGCGTGCACTGACACGCGCAACCCTTTGGATTGACAGGGGAATGGTGCGTCGGCAAGAGCGTGGCTTCGAGGATTTCGAAGCCTGGCGCGACAAGGTTTGGGAGGATGAGGATGCCGCCCGCCACAAGCTGGACCGGTTGATCAAGTCCGAAGGTCGCTGGGCGGTCGAGGGAATCAGCGCGCGACGCAAGCGCAACCAGGGCCGGGTGCGCGCCTTGCAGGCGTTGCGCGTGGAACGGGCGACGCAGATCAAGCGTCAGGGAACCGCCGCTATGTCCCTGGATTCCGGCCCAAAATCCGGTCGCAAGGTGATCGAGGCCAAGGAGTTGAGCAAGGCCTATGACGGCAAGACCATCGTCAGGGGATTCGACCTGACGGTGCTGCGCGGCGACCGGGTGGCCTTTGTCGGGCCGAACGGTGTGGGCAAGACCACCGCCCTCAAGATGTTGTTGCAGCAGGTTGAACCGGACGCAGGTGTTGTGCGGCTGGGCACGAATCTGGAGATCGCCGTCTTTGACCAGACACGGGCGCAGCTCGACCCCGAGATGACCCTGTGGGACAGCCTTACGGGGGATCCGGAAATGCGGGTTTCGGGCAAGGCCGATCAGGTGATGGTGCGCGGCGAACCCCGCCATGTGGTGGCCTATCTCAAGGATTTCCTGTTCGATGAGCGGCAGGCAAGAGCGGCTGTTAAGTCCTTGTCTGGTGGGGAAAAAGCGCGGTTGCTGTTGGCCCGGTTGATGGCGAAACCGTCGAACCTACTGGTGCTGGACGAACCGACCAACGATCTGGATGTCGAGACGCTGGACCTGCTTCAGGAAATCCTCGACGACTATGACGGCACCGTTCTGCTGGTCAGCCACGACCGCGACTTCCTGGACCGTGTCGCCACCACCACAGTGGCGATGGAGGGGGATGGCAAGGCCCTGGTCTATGCCGGCGGCTGGTCGGATTATCGCGCGCAGCGGCCCGAAAAGGTTTCGGAAAACATCGACAAACCAAAGGCATCCGCGCAAAAGGTGAAGTCGGAAACCAAGCCGAAACCGGGGCTGACCTTCTCGGAGAAACACCGGCTGGAGGCGCTGCCGGGCGAGATCGCGCGGCTGGAGGCGGAGATTAGCAAGCTGAACGAGCTGATGTCGGATCCCGAACTCTACAGCCGCGAGCCGGTCAAGTTCCAGAAGGCGACCGAGGCCCTGGTGCAGCGGCAGGAAAAGCTGTCGGCGGCCGAGGAGGAATGGCTGGTATTGGCCGAGAAGGCCGAGGCCGAATAGGCGCGAATTGACCGTTTTGTACCGGCCCGGAGGCCGGTACTGACCGTTTTGTACAAGACCGGACAGGCCGGTTCAGCGCATCCGCAGCGCGCCGTCGAGGCGGATGACCTCGCCGTTGAGATAGCCCATCTGCACGATGAAGCCGGCCATGCGGCCGAACTCTTCAGGGCGGCCCAGACGGGCGGGACAGGTGACCTCGGCGGCCAGCGAATCCTGCGCCTCTTGCGGCAGGCCGAGCAGCATGGGCGTCAGGAAAATGCCCGGCGCAATGGCCATGACCCGGATATTGTCGCGCGCCAGATCGCGGGCCATCGGCAGGGTCATGCCGACGATGCCGCCCTTGGAGGCCGAATAGGAGACCTGGCCCTTTTGCCCGTCGAAGGCGGCGATGGAGGCGGTGTTGATGATCACGCCCCGCTCGCCATCGGTATCGGGCTCGTTCTGGGCCATCTCGGCCGCGGCCAGACGGGCGACGTTGAAGCTGCCCAGCAGGTTGACGTCGATCGTCATCTCGAAGGTCTTGAGCGGCAGCGGGCCGTCCTTGCCCAGCGTCTTGCCGACGGTGCCGATACCGGCACAGTTCACCGCGACGGTGATTTTGCCCATCTTGGCCTTGGCATGGGCGATGGCGGCGGCGACCGAGTCTTCGCTGGTCACGTCTGTCTGGGCAAAGTGGCCGCCGATCTCGGCGGCGATCCTTTCGCCCCGCTCGGCATCGCGATCGAGAAGGGTGACTTGCGCGCCGTGGGCGGCGAAATAGCGGGCGGTCGCCTCGCCCAGGCCGGAAGCGCCGCCGGTGATCACGGCTGCTGTGGTGTCGAGTTGCATGGGCCTCTCCCTGATATGAACATATGTTCAATAATCCGGGGCGGGGGCGTCTGTCCAGCTTTGAAACATGCGCGCGCGGTCGAGCCAGGCCAGCGGACGCAACGTTTTCCCCAGGGGCGGCCACCAGGCCCAGGTACCACCAAGGGGGCGGGTGCGGGCGCCGGTGCCCAGCTTGGACCGGGTCAGGCCAGGGGTTTGTTCGGTGTTCACCGGGCCGAGATCGAGCCTGGTCGCGTCTTGGGCGGCGAGCCATGTCATCGCCTGCCACATCAGCAGGGTCTGGGCGCTGGCGGCGCGGCCCGCCGGAGTGCTGTGGCCGATGTGATAGCTGGCCGCTCTGCCGTGGCGCAGGATCAGCAGGCCCGCGATGGGGGTACCACGCTGGCGGGCGGTCAAGAGTTGGGCCGCGCCGGGATTGGCGCGTGCATAGGCCAGCGTCAGGGCCGTGGGCCAGTTGCGATAGCCGCGCGCGCGCTGTTGCGCGGCCTCGGCGATGAGCAGCCAGTGGGCGGGATCCTGTGGCAGCGGGCCTTGGGTCACGAGCAGGCTCTGGTTGCGCGCGTGGCGCAGACGGTTGCGCCATTTCTGGTGCAACCCGGCCATCAGGTCGCCGGTCAGACCCAGTTCGGCGACATGGGCGGGGGTGATCAGCGGTACCGCCCCCATCCGGGCGAGGCCCGGGCAGGGTGCGTCCGGGTTCATCAGGATCAGGCTGCGGCGCAGCCCGGCGCGGGCGAGCAGGCCGGGCAGGGCCGGAGGGTCAAGCCGGGTGCGGCTGAGCAAGGCAATGGGTAACCCGCCAATGCGCCGAGTCAGCACCAGTGTTCCGTCGTCCAGTTGCGCCGCCTGCTGGCCGCAAAGCGCCAGTGTGGCGGCGAATTCGGCGCTCTGTTGCAAGGGGGGCACATTGGGGGCGGTGGTGTCGACCATGGCGCCATTAACCGGTTCGAAACCTAAGACCGGGTTAATACGTGTATGAAACGGGTATTTGGCAAGGGGATCGCCGCCTCGAGACCGACGCGGGCGGCCGCCGCCCTGCTGGCGGTGATCCTGTCCGGCGTGCTGCTTTTGGGGTTGGGGGTCATGGCCCTGTTCTGAACCCGGTGGGGGCAAGGGGGCGCTGCCCCCTCGGCCCTGACGGGCCTAGCCCCCGGAGTATTTGGGGCGAAATGAAGGGGCGGCTGATTTTACGCCAGCTGCACCAGCGCGTGGCGTTTCTTGCCGGCGCTGAGCTTGATCGGTTGGGCGAGGTCACCCGCCTCGATCATCATCCCGGCATCGGTGAGCGGCGTGTCATTCAGGCGCGCGCCATCTTCGGCGATGAGGCGCTTGGCCTCTTTGCCGGATTTGGCGAGGCCCGTCTTGACGATCAGCTGCACGATGGAGGCGGGCAGGTCGGCGGCGTCAAGGGTGAGCGTGGGCAGGTCGTCACCGATGCCGCCCTTTTCGAACACTTCGCGGGCGGTCGCCTCGGCCGTCGCGGCCGCCTCTGCCCCGTGGCAGAGCGCGGTGACCTCGTTGGCGAGGATCACCTTGGCGGCGTTGATCTCGGAGCCTGCCAGCGCGCCCAGACGGTCGCATTCGCCCACCGGAAGCTCGGTATAGAGTTTCAGGAAGCGGCCCACATCGGCATCGGTGGTGTTGCGCCAGAACTGCCAGAATTCGTAAGGCGACCGCATGTCCGGGTTGAGCCAGACAGCGCCGTCCTGGCTCTTGCCCATCTTCTTGCCGTCAGACGTGGTCAGGAGTGGCGAGGTGAGGCCATAGACCTCGTGGTCGATCACCCGGCGCGTCAGGTCGATGCCGTTGACGATATTGCCCCACTGGTCGGAGCCGCCCATTTGCAGGATGCAGCCATATCGGCGGTTCAGCTCCATGAAATCATAGGCTTGCAGGATCATGTAGTTGAATTCGAGGAAGCTGAGCGATTGTTCGCGGTCGAGGCGGGATTTCACGCTCTCGAAGCTGAGCATCCGGTTGACCGAGAAATGCCGCCCGATATCGCGCAGGAAATCGAGATAGTTCAGATCGGCCAGCCATTCGTCGTTGTTGAGCATCAGCGCCGCGTTCTCGGCACCGCTGTCATAGTCGATATAGGCGGCAAAGACCTTGCGGATCCCGGCGATGTTCTCGTCGATCTGGGCGGGCGTCAGCAGCGGGCGTTCGTCGGCGCGGAAGGACGGATCACCCACCTTGGTGGTGCCGCCGCCCATCAGGGTGATCGGCTTGTGTCCGGTCTTTTGCAGCCAGCGCAGCATCATGATCTGAATGAGGCTGCCCACATGCAGCGATTTGGCGGTGGCGTCAAAGCCGATATAGCCGGGCTGGCATCCCTTGATCAGTGCCTCGTCGAGGCCCTGGTAATCGGTGCAGTCGGCGAGAAAGCCGCGCTCCATCATCACTGCGATGAAATCCGATTTGGGATGGTAGGTCATGTCTTGCCTCGGGGTTGGATTGCGGGGCACTTATAGGCGGCAGTTGAACAAAGGAAAAGGCCATGAAGAGGGCCATCGGGCGAGAGGGGCCGGTGACGGCGCTGGGGGCGATGTCGGGCACGTCGCTGGACGGGGTCGATGCGGCGGTGGTCGAGACCGACGGTCTGGCGATATTCGGATTCGGACCGGTGGGGTACCGAGCATATTCCGCGGAGGAGCGCAGCGTGCTGCGCGCCGGTCTGGGACGTTGGGCCGGACCCGAGGTCGAGGCGGCGGGCGATCTGGTGACGCGCGCCCATGCGCAGGCGCTGGCCGGGTTCGAGGGTGTTGATCTGGTGGGCTTTCACGGCCAGACCCTGGCGCATGAGCCGCGCGGGCGCGGCACGCTTCAGGTGGGCGATGGCGCGGCTTTGGCCGCTGCCCTTGGGCGGCCGGTGGTCTGGGATTTCCGCAGCGACGACGTGCAGCTGGGCGGCGAAGGGGCGCCTTTGGCGCCGTTCTTTCACTTTGCCTGCGCCAAGTGGATCGGCGCGAGCGAGCCCCTGTGTTTTCTCAACCTCGGCGGGGTGGGCAACCTGACCTATGTGGACCCGGGTTTTGACCGGCCCGAGGTGCCCGGCGCTCTGTTGGCCTTTGACACCGGTCCGGCCAACGCGCCGGTCAACGATCTGATGCAGGCGCGGCTGGGGCTGCCGATGGACGAGGGCGGCGCGGTGGCACGAGGCGGCACGGTGGAGACTGGCGCTCTGGAGCTGTTCCTGGCCGAGCCCTATTTCGCAAGAATGCCGCCCAAGTCGCTGGATCGGAACGATTTTGCCGAGATGATCGGGTTGGTATCCGAACTCAGCGACAGCGACGCGGTGGCAACGCTGACGGGTATGTGCGCGGCAGCGGTGGCGCAGGGGATGGAACATTGCCCGCGTCCACCTGCGCGGGTGCTGGTCACCGGCGGCGGGCGGCACAACCCGGTGCTGATGGAGATGCTGCAAGTCTCGCTGGATTGTGCCGTTGAACCGGTCGAAAGTGTTGGTCTGGACGGTGACATGCTCGAGGCGCAGGCCTTTGCCTATCTGGCAGTGCGGGTGGCGCGGGGGTTGCCGACCTCGTGCCCCGGCACCACCGGTGTGGGCGCGCTGGTGGGCGGCGGCATCGTCAGCCTGCCGGACGAGGCATGAAGGGGGCGCTGCCCCCTCGGCCTGCGGCCTCACCCCCGGGATATTTGTGGCAAGAGGAAGGGGCGATCAGTCGGGGAGACTGTCGAGGTAGTGCGCGGTGAAACCGGTATAGCTGCCCGAGGTGGATTTCAGATGCGCCCGGGTCCAGCGGTGGAAGGCCGGAAGCCGGTGAAAGGGCACCGACGGAAAGGCGTGGTGTTCAGCGTGATAGGGCATGTTCCAGGCCAGGAAGCGCACCAGTCTGGTGGTGAAGGTGGTCCGCGAGTTTTCCAGCATATCCGCGACCGCCGGGCAGAGCCCGTGTTCGGCCAGCAAATAGAGGCGCAGGAAAGGCTGTCCGATGGCGAGGGGCAGCAGCCAGAGCCACAGGGCCAGCGGCGAGACGGCAAGGCTGGCCAGCACCAGGGCGTATAGGGCGAGCAGCGCCCGCGCCTCGCGCCGCATTGCGGGATATTGGCGTTCTGGCAGGTAGGGGGCGTCAAACCGGCCGCGGGCGTTGTCGATCAGGACCCGCGCCATGCCGGTCCAGTAGTGCCATCCGGTCAAGTAGATCATGAGCGCGCGGCGGTTTCCCGGGCGCGGCCCGCCTGCCAGTTCGGGATCGCGGGCGGGGTCGTTTGTCCATTTGTGATGGGCCAGGTGGAAGTAGCGAAACCAGGTGAAGGGCAGGGCGATCAGGGCGCCCGAGGCATGGCCCGCCGCCTCGTTCAGCCAGGTCGAGCGGAACGGCGTCTTGTGGGTGCATTCGTGGCAGAGGGTGAAGAGGAAAACCAACAGGATACCCTGCGGCAGTATCAGCAGCGGCCAGAGGGGGATTTGCATCAGAATGCCGAGGCTGCACAAGCCCAGCAGCGCCGCGTATACGGCCAGATGTCTCAGACCGGCCGAGTCCGAGCGCGCGGTCAGGTGGGCGCGGGTCTCGGGCGGCAAGCTGGCGACAAGTGTCTTGTGGTCCATGCGGTCGAGCGTAGCCAGGCGGCGGGGCAGGTCAAGCGCGGGGGATGTCGAAGCCGGGGCGCGCCAGTTCGAACCCTTCGAACCGGAAGCCGGGTGAGACGGTGCAACTGACCAGCGTGTATTCGCCGGTGCTGCGCGCGGCCTGCCACCAGCCGGGCGGCACGATCTGTTGCGGCGCGCCTGCGTCCAGATCAGGGGTTAGCAGGTGATCGGTGGCTGGGCCGGTATCGGTCGCGCTCATCGACAGGACCAGCGGCGCGCCCGCGTGCCAGAGCCAGATCTCGGTCGCGTCTACCCGGTGCCAATGGCTGCGCTCGCCCGATTTCAGCAGGAAATAGATGCAGGTACCGCTGGCGCGACCCGGAGTGTCGGCGATCCAGGTCTGCCGGTACCAGCCGCCCTCGGGGTGGGGTTCCAGCTCCAGGTGGCGGATGATCTGTTCGGCGGTCATGGGATCGGGCATCGGCTGTCTCGCTTGGGGCTGGTCTTTCGCTCGGGGCAGCATATCTTGGGCGCATGACAATCGCGATCCCCTTCGACAACAGTTACGCCCGGCTGCCGGGCGGGTTTCACTCGATCCAGGCGCCGACCCCGGTGCAGGCGCCGCGCCTTGTCGCCTTTAACGCTGACCTGGCGCAGCTTCTGGGCATCGCGCCGGGCGAGATCGGGGAAATGGCGCAGGTTTTTGCCGGGAACGCGCTGCCCGCTGGCGCCGAGCCGCTGGCGCAGCTTTATTCCGGGCACCAGTTCGGCAATTACAGCCCGCAATTGGGCGACGGGCGCGCGATCCTCTTGGGCGAGGTGGTGGGAAGCGACGGCATCCGCCGGGATATCCAGCTCAAAGGTGCCGGGCGCACGCCTTATTCGCGTGGCGGTGACGGGCGGGCCTGGCTGGGCCCGGTGCTGCGCGAATATGTGGTGAGCGAGGCGATGGCGGCCCTGGGCATCCCCACCACCCGCGCGCTGGCGGCGGTCGAGACCGGCGAGGCGGTGCGGCGCGAGCAGGTCCTGCCCGGCGCGGTGCTGACCCGGGTGGCGCAAAGCCACCTGCGGGTGGGCACGTTCCAGGTCTTTGCCGCGCGGGGCGAGATCGGGCACCTGAAACGGCTGACCGACTATGCCATTGCCCGCCACTATCCGGATGCCGATGGGCCTATGGGTCTGCTCACGGCGGTGCGCGACGCACAGGCGCGACTGATCGCGCGCTGGATGGGGGTGGGGTTCATTCACGGGGTGATGAATACCGACAACAGCTCGATCGCGGGGGAGACCATCGACTATGGTCCATGCGCCTTCATGGACACGTACCATCCGGATACGGTCTATTCCTCGATCGACCGCTATGGGCGCTATGCCTATTCCAACCAGCCCGATATCGCGGTCTGGAATCTGGCACAGCTGGCCACAGCGCTGATCCAGCAGGCCGAGGACAAAGAGGCCGCCGTTGAAGAGGCCACCGGGATCGTGCATGCAATGCCCGGCCTGCTGGAGCGCGAATGGTTGCGCGTCTTTGCCGCCAAGATCGGCATCGAACGGCCTGTCGAAGGGGACAAGGCGCTGGTGACTGACCTGCTGGTGCGCATGGCACAGGGGCAGGCCGATTTCACCAACACGTTCCGCGCACTTGGCGCACCCAAAGCCCGTGACCAGTTCACCGATCCCACCGCCTATGACAGCTGGGCCGAGGGCTGGCGGCAGCGTTTGGTGCGCGAGGCCGCGCCCGAAGCGTTGATGCAGGCCGGCAATCCGGCCTTTATCCCGCGCAACCACCGGGTCGAGCAGATGATCGCGGCGGCGGTGAGCGGCGACTATGCCCCGTTCCACCGGCTCAATTCCGTGCTTGCACGCCCCTGCGAGGATCAGCCGGATCACATTGACCTGACCCGCCCGCCTGCGGAAAACGAAGTGGTGCAGGCCACGTTCTGTGGCACCTGACCCTTCATTTCGCGCAAAAAACTCTGGGGGAAAGGGGGCAATATTTTGCGGATTTTGATCCCGGGGGGCAGCGCCCCCTACCGCCTTTGCGGCCTCAGCGCCGGTTGATCAGATAGATGCCGGCCGCCACCAGCCCCAGCGCCAGCCAGACCTGGCCGCCGACATGCTCGCCCAGTACCAGCCAGCCAAAGATCACCGCCAGTACCGGCGACAGGAAACTGAACGAGGCGACCCCGTTTGCCCGATAGGTTGCCAGCAGTCGGAACCAGATGATGAAGCCCAGGCCCACAACGCCAATGGCCTGGAACATCAGCCCGGCCCAGTGCAACGGCTGCGGGTTGCGAAACAGGTCGCCGAACACCGGCGCCAGCACCAGCAGGATCGGGGCCGAGACCACCAGCTGGCACATCAGCTGCAATTCGGGGGAGACCCGGGACAGCGGCGTTGTCCGCACCACCAGCACCAGCCCGGCCCAGCACATCGCGGCAAAGACAGCCAGCGCGTCGCCTCTCAGGCTGACATGGGCGGCGTCGCGCTCCAACAGCGCCAGCACCACACCGCCCATCGCCAGCCCCAGCCCCGCGACCCGCAGGCCCGACAGCCGCTCGCCCGGCAGCAGGATATGCCCGCTGAGCGACAGCCAGATCGGCATGGAATAGAACAGGATCGAGGAGCGGGATACCGTCGTCAGGTCGAGCGCGGAAAAGATCGCCATGAACTCGATGGTGAAGAGAAGCCCGGTGACCAGCCCGCCCAGAATCGCGGCGCGGGGAAAGGCCAGCGGCTTGCCCAGCACCCGCATCCAGCCCAAGAGAAAGACCAGCGCGATGGCCGAGCGCAGCCCGGCCTGGAACACCGGGCCGAACCCGCCGCCGGTCATCTTGATCACAACCTGGTTGAAGGCCAGAAGCGCGGCGATGCCGATCAGGGCGGCGGCTCCGGCCGCGTCGACGGGGCGTTTTTCTTCCATGCGCCCAAAGGAGGCGCAGATCCTGCACATGTCAAGCATATCCCGCCCCCTTGCGTTGCGGCGCGACCTCCCGCATGACAGGGGCATGAGATCTCCGGCCGACCCGATGCACCGCCCCCAGACCCTGCGGCTTGCCAGCTACAACATCCAGAAATGCGTGGGTCTCGACCTGCGCCGCCAGCCGCGCCGCACCTTGCAGGTGCTGAGCGCGCTGGGAGCGCAGGTCGTGGTGTTGCAGGAGGCGGACAAGCGTCTGCCGCCGCGCCCCGCGGCGCTGCCGCATTTCGTGCTGAACGAGGCGGGGTGGCAGATTGCCGATCTTGGCGGCGCGGGGTCGCTGGGCTGGCATGGCAACGCGGTGATCTGGCAGGGATCGGATATCGCCCTGCGCGCCACCGCCCATCACGATCTGCCCGGGCTGGAACCGCGTGGCGCGGTGCGGGTCGAGTTCGACACGCCGATCGGCCCCCTGCGGGTGGTGGGTATGCACCTGGGGTTGCTGAGCGCGTCACGGCGCGACCAGGTTGTGCATCTGGCGCGGGATATGGACCGGCTGGAGGCGATGCCCACGGTCTGGGCCGGGGATTTCAACGAATGGTCGCGCCAGCCGGTACTCGACCACCTGGCGCCGATGATGCGGTTCTTGCCGCCGCGCCCCAGCTTTCCGTCGCCGCAGCCATTGGGCGCGCTCGACCGTATCGCGCACAGCGCCGGTCTGGCGGTGACGGCGCATGGCGTTCATGCCGACCGCCCGGCGCATATCGCCTCGGACCATCTGCCGGTCTGGGCCGACCTTGTCGCGGCGGACTGACAGGCGGTTTCTCGGGATGCCTGAGAGCCCATGTCCGGCGCGATTGTGCGTCGTATATCGGCGACTGGACTACGATCGCTTGCGAGCCAGGCGGCCCGTTACGTTACGTGCCGCCATAGTTTTCGCGCGCCAACACTTGCGCCAGGCGCGCGGGATTCCCCTGTCATGTGGACTTGGCGCAAGGCATATCCTGATGCGACAATCCGTTCTGCCCAACCAAGATTAGCCCGCCCGGCATTCGCTGGTCATCTCCCTGACGGGCCTGTTGTCAGACCCCTTCGATAACCCGCATGTCGCGCAAGACTCCAAGACGTGGAAGTATGTCTTGGTAGGCCGGACTTTCATACGCCTTTATCGCTGCCGCCGTGCTTTCGAACTCTATCACGATTGAGCGCTCGTTCAGCCCTGCTTCGAATGTTCTGACGGGCATCCCACGCGCGATGAATGTTCCTCCCATGGCCTCGATCGCCTCTTTGGCCGGGCCTGCATAAGCTGCGAGGTTCGCGGCCGTCGCGGGTTCTCTGTAGAAAACAACCAGGTATCCCTTTGGCATGCCGCTCCTCCATTTCTCGCAGTGGTGAGAGGATTGAAGTTCGCCGGACGATTGTCAACGAAGACACCAACGTCCTGCAATCTTCGGCGGCGGTGCCAGAGATCAGCTCCAGTGGGGCCGACTGCGTCGCCATTTGCTGTGCACAAAAGGGATCCTTGCCCTAATCCCCATCCTCTTGCCGAAAATATCCCGGGGGGTCCGGGGGGCAGCGCCCCCCGGCTTGTCGCCGCCGTCAGGCGGCGAAACATCCCTGTCAGGCCGCCTTGCGCGGTCCGCTGCGGCCCCGGCCGCCCCTGCGGCTGCGGCGTGCGTCGCCGGGTTTGCCGCCGCCGCCCCGTTGCGGGCCTTTCTTGGCGGCCGGCTTTGCGGGGTCTTCCATCGGCTGCCAGGGGCGCCCCGAGGCCACCGGGATCGCGGCCTTCATCACTTTCTGGATGGCCGCCAGTTCCTCCATCTCGTCCGGTGCACAGAAGGCGATGGCCGCGCCGTCCTTACCCGCCCGCGCGGTGCGGCCGATGCGGTGCACATAGGCGTCGGGCACATTGGGCAGTTCATAGTTGTAGACATGCTTCACGTCCGGGATATCCAGTCCGCGCGCGGCCACGTCGGTGGCCACGAGAACCCGGACCTCCGCCTCCTTGAAGGCGGCGATGGCGCGGTCGCGCTGGCCCTGGCTCTTGTTGCCATGTACGGCGGCGGTGGCGAAACCGGCTTTCTCCAGGGTCTTGGCCAGCTTCTCGCAGCCCCATTTGGTGCGGCCGAACACGATGGCGCGTTCGTCGCGGTGAGTGTCCAGAAGCTCGATCAGCAGATCTGTCTTGGCCGCCTTGGCAATGAAATGCACCACCTGTGTCACCTTGTCGGCGGCCTTGCCCGGGGGCGAGACCTCGATCCGGCGCGGGCTTTTCAGATAGCTTTGGGCGATCTCGTTCATCAGCTTGGGCATGGTGGCCGAGAACAGCATGGTCTGGCGTTCTTTCGGCAGCACCGCCGCGATTTTGCGCAGGGCATGGATGAAGCCCAGGTCAAGCATCTGGTCGGCCTCGTCCAGCACCAGGAAGGAGCAGCTGCCCAGATCGACGGCGCGGCGTTCCATCAGGTCCATCAGGCGGCCCGGGGTGGCGACCAGAATGTCGATGCCGCGTTCCAGGCGCTTGATCTGCGGGTTGATGGACACGCCACCGACCACAATCGCCACCTTGAGCGGGGTATCCTCGGTCAGCGCCTTGAGCGTTTCGGCGATCTGTTGTGCCAGTTCGCGGGTGGGGGCCAGCACCAGTCCGCGCACGGTGCCGCGCGCCGGTTTGCGGCCGACCTGGCCCAAGAGGGTGATCAGCGGCACGCCAAAGGCGGCGGTCTTGCCGGTGCCGGTCTGGGCAAGGCCCATCACGTCATGGCCGTTCAGTGCCTCGGGTATGGCGCGGGCCTGAATCGGGGTCGGTTCGGTGATGCCCATCTTGGACAGGCGGTTCACCAGGGCCGTGTCGAGACCCATCATATCAAAATCGCTCACAATAATCCTTTCGCACCGCACCCCTAATGGCACGGCGTCACGAGCGGGTCCGCGGAGCCTCGGATCCGGCAGCCTCATGCCCCGGACCGGTCCAGCGGTTTGCCCCATGCGTGAATGTGGGAACGGTTGCGCCTGTCCTGTCGAGGCCCTTCCTTGTTCGGGCCGGCGGGTTGTCCCCGCACGTCTTTTCATCTGCTCACGCGGCAGAGGACAATGGCGTTGGGCCCCATGTGGCGGCTTGGAGGGGAAAAGTCAACTGCCCGGTGGCAATCGCGGCTGGCCCTGTGGCGCAACAGCATGTAAACCCGATTCCCGAATACCGTGACAGGATACGCCCATGTCCAAACCCATCATCTCCCGTTGCGAGGCCAAGGGCCTGCGCATGACCGGCCAGCGCCGGACCATCGCGCAGGTGCTGGAGGAGAGCGAGGACCATCCGGATGTGGAAGAGCTGTATGCCCGCGCGTCCAGGATGGATTCGGGGATCTCGATCGCGACGGTCTATCGGACGGTCAAACTGTTCGAGGAGGCGGGCATTCTCGACCGGCTGGAATTCGGCGACGGGCGGGCGCGCTACGAGGATGCCGAGCGCGACCATCACGACCACCTGATCGACCTGAACTCGGGCGAGGTGATCGAGTTCTGCGATCCCGAGATCGAGGCGCTGCAAGAACGCATCGCGGCCAAGCTGGGATACCGGCTCAAGGGGCACAAGCTGGAGCTTTACGGCGTGCCGCTGCGCAAGGGATAAGGGGGGGGGCGCTGCCCCCGTCGCCCGTACCGGGCGACTCCCTCGGAGTATTTCGAACCAGAAAGAAGCAGGGGCCGTTGTCGGCGGGGTCTTTGGGCTCAGTTTTCGCGCTTTGCCTTGACCTGGCGCATGGCGCCGCCGGTGCTGGTGAGCCGCAGGCTCTCGCCATTGTCCAGAAGTTCGACATCGGCCTTGCTGAGCTTGCCTTTCCAGCCATGCTTGCTGCGTTCCAGGGTGGTGGTTTCGGGCGCGTTGCTGAGCCGGTCCCAGACCAGTTCGGTGCAATCGCCGTTGACGGCGAAGTCGCCATAGATGCCGTGTTCGCGGAACGCGTACTGGCCGTCGGACCAGGGGCAGGTATCGGCCGCCATTGCGGGGGTCGCGAGACCAAGGCAGAGGGTGGCAAGGGCAAGGGGGCGTTTCATGGCAATCTCCATTTTGCCGGGGCGGGAGGCGTCCTGTCATCAAGCTAGCGCAGGGGGGAAGGATCTCAAACTGTTCCGGCAGGAAGGCGCCGGGCGCTTTTCGATCCGGCCGATCCGGCCTAGGATCAGCAGCGCGAAAGGAGACCGGTGATGAGCGGAGAAACCGACCTCGTTATCCTGTTGCAGAGCCTGTCGGCCCGGCTGGCGGACGGGGTATACGTCTTTGTCACGCTGGAGGACGGCGTGGTTCCCGCCGGGCTGCGCCCTCGGATGATGTTTCGCGAGGCAGAGGGCACGACGCTGATCCTGTTGCGGACCGAGGCCGAAGAGCACGGGTTGGCGTTCGAATTTCCCTGCCGGATGATCACGCTGGAGGTGCATTCCTCGTTGGCGGCGGTGGGGTTCATCGCGCGGATCGCCACGGCACTGGCGCGTCACGGCATGGGGGTGAACCCGGTTTCGGGCTTCTATCACGATCATCTCTTTGTGCCCGAGGGGCGCGCGGCGGAGGCGCTGCGCATTCTGTCTGAGATCGCGCAGGGCAAGGCGGGGTAACGGACGTTCCATCACATAGCGCGATGGAGGGGGCCACGTCTTTTCATCGACAGGGAGGGATTCGCCCTTGCGGTGGCGCTGCGCTTGCGCTTTGGCTGCGGCCAACATCCGGCCCGCCGGGATTTGTCGAGGCGCATAGTCATGAACAATGTAAACGGTATCCTTCTGGTCGTCGCCGCCATGGCGGCCTTTTCGATCGAGGACATGTTCATCAAGCACCTGTCCGCCACGGTGCCGATCGGTCAGATCCTGCTGGTGCTGGGCGTGTTCTGCGGCGCCACCTTCCTGATCATGGCGGTGGCGACGCGGAAAAGGGTGTTCAGCCGGGCGGCCTGGTCGCCGCTTCTGCTGATCCGCGCCGCGACCGAGGCGGTGAGCGCGCTGACCTTTGCCACAGCTCTGTCGCTGGTCGATCTATCGACCGTCGCGGCGGTGTTTCAGGCGATGCCGCTGGTGGTGACGATGGGGGCGGCGCTGTTTCTGGGCGAGCAGGTGGGCTGGCGTCGGTGGAGCGCCATCACCGTTGGTTTCATTGGCGTTCTGATGATCATCCGCCCCGGCATGGCCGGGTTCCAGCCCGCGCAGCTGCTTGTGTTGGCTTCGGTTGTCAGCGTCGCGGCGCGCGACCTGATCACCCGGCGGATCGACGCGCATGTGGCCTCGGCCGTGGTGTCGTTCCAGGCCTATCTGGCGCTGATCTTTGGCGGCGCGGGAATACTGGTGCTGTCGGGGACCGCGCCGGTGCCGGTGGCGCCGGGGCATTGGGTCCCCTACGCGGGCGCGATCCTGTTCGGGGTTCTGGGCTATTACGGCATCGTCACCGCGATGCGGGTCGGCGAGGCCTCGGTAGTGACGCCGTTCCGGTATTCACGGTTGTTGTTCTCGATCCTTGCCGGGATGCTGGTGTTCGGCGAGCGGCCCGACTTGCTGACGTTGGCGGGTTCGGCGCTGATCATCGGGTCGGGGCTTTATACTTTCCTGCGCGAGCGGCGTCTGGCGCGCGCGATGGCGCAGGCCCGCGTTCCGGCGCGGCACGGTGCCGCTGTGGCGTGAACTGGCGCCGCCTGTTGGCGCAAACAATGAAATGTTAGCCCTAACCAGCGGTTTTTCTGCGTGTTAGCGGTAACGAGCGTGGTTTACTTTCACACGGCTGCTGGTATGAGGGCGGCAATCCAATTGCAGAGTCGGGGACCGATTTCATGAGCACCATCATCGACATTCACGCGCGCGAGATCCTGGACAGCCGGGGCAACCCGACCGTCGAGGTGGACGTGATCCTGGAAGACGGCACCATGGGCCGCGCCGCCGTGCCCTCGGGCGCGTCGACCGGGGCCTATGAGGCGGTCGAGCGCCGCGATGGCGACAAGAGCCGCTATATGGGCAAGGGCGTGCTGGAGGCGGTGGCCGCCGTCAATGGCGAGATTGCCGAGGAGCTGGTGGGTTTTGACGCGACCGAGCAGGTTGCCATCGACGCCGCGATGATCGAACTGGACGGGACCGAGAACAAGAGCCGCCTGGGCGCCAATGCGATCCTGGGCGTGTCGCTGGCGGTGGCCAAAGCGGCCGCCGATTTCACCACCCAGCCTCTGTTCCGCTATGTCGGCGGTACTTCGGCGCGGGTGTTGCCGGTGCCGATGATGAACATCATCAACGGCGGCGAACACGCCGATAACCCGATCGACATCCAGGAATTCATGATCATGCCGGTGGCGGCGGAAAACATCCGTGACGCGGTGCGTATGGGCGCCGAGGTGTTTCACACGCTGAAGAAGGAACTGTCGGCGGCGGGTCTGGCGACCGGTGTTGGGGACGAGGGCGGATTTGCTCCGAACCTGTCCAGCACCCGCGACGCGCTGGATTTCATCCTGAAGGCCATCGAGAAGGCGGGCTACAAGCCCGGAGACGAGATCCACCTGGCGCTGGATTGCGCTGCTACGGAATACTTCAAGGGCGGCAAATACGTGCTTGCCGGAGAAGGCAAAACCCTGTCGAGCGAAGAGAATGTGGATTATCTGGCGGCATTGGTGGCCGACTACCCGATCATCTCGATCGAGGACGGCATGGCCGAGGATGACTGGGCGGGCTGGAAGGCGCTGACCGACCGTCTGGGCGGCAAGGTGCAGCTGGTGGGCGACGATCTGTTCGTGACCAACCCGGCGCGTCTGGCCGAGGGGATCGCCAAGGGCTGTGCCAACTCGATGCTGGTCAAGGTCAACCAGATCGGGTCGCTGACCGAGACGCTGAAGGCGGTCGATATGGCGCATCGCGCGCGCTACACCAACGTGATGAGCCACCGGTCGGGCGAGACCGAGGATGCCACCATTGCCGATCTGGCTGTGGCGACCAATTGCGGTCAGATCAAGACCGGCTCGCTGGCGCGCTCGGACCGGTTGGCCAAGTACAACCAGTTGATCCGTATCGAGGAAGCGCTGGGGGAAGTGGCAGAATACGCCGGCCGTTCGATCCTGCGCGGCTGATCGGGCGCGGGCAGAAAATCTGAGATTTTCTGAGCACATTTTTTCACGAAAAAATGCGGGGGCGCTGCCCCCGCCGCCCTTTGGGCGGCTCCCCCGGAGTATTTCTGACCAGAAAGAAGCGCGACCCTTTCAGCCGGCCACGAAACTGTAGTGACGGATTGTCCGGGATTCGACCAGTTCGGCCTCGGCAGGGTCGATATGCGGGCTCTGATAATCTTCGCCGACAAAGGCCTTGAGCGCGTCGAGATCCCGCCAGATCATCACGAAACTGAAGTCGCGCGGAGTATCGGGGCGCGGCGCACCGGGCAGAACCTGGACGATTCCCTCGGTGCCTTTCATCAGCGGGATCGCGGTGCTGTGGAAGAATTCGGCGAACTCGGCTTCCTTGCCGGGTCGGGTCGTGACCTGAAAGATGCGCATGATCATGGCGATGTCCTCCTGTTTCGGGGCGGGACGGGTCCGTAACGCGGCATTGCAATCCGCCCGCCGCTATGCGCCCATTGTAGCACAGTGGGGGCAAGGGAGGCTGGGGCATGGTCGAGGCGCTGATTTTCGATGTGTTTGGGACATGCGTGGACTGGCGCACGTCTGTCGCGCGCGAGGTGGCGGCGGTTCTGCCCGAGGTCGATGCCGAGGCTTTTGCCACCGCCTGGCGGGCCGAGTACGATCCGGCGATGGCGCGTATCCGCGAGGGCGCGCGGGGCTATGTGCCGCTCGATGATCTGCATCTTGAGAACCTCGACACGGTGGCGCGGGCCTTTGGTGTCCGGGTGCCGGATCGTAGGGCGCTGAATGCCGCCTGGGAACGGCTGGATCCCTGGCAGGATGTTACCCAGGGATTGGCCGCGTTGAAGGCGCGCGCTATTATCGCGCCCTGTTCCAACGGTTCGATTGCGCTGATGACCCGGCTGGCGCGCTATGGCGGTTTGCCGTGGGATTGTATTCTGGGGGCCGATATTGCGCGGGACTACAAGCCGCGGCCAGAGGTCTATCTGGCTAGTTGCGCGGCCCTCAGGCTGGCGCCGGATCGGGTGATGATGGTGGCCGCCCATAACGACGACCTGTTCGCCGCGCGGCGGGCCGGGTTGAAGACTGGTTTTGTGCCGCGCCCGACGGAGCATGGCCCGGGCCAAAGCCGCGACCTGGGCGCCGAGAGCGACTGGGACATTGTCGCGGCGGATTTCAAGGACCTGGCGCGGCGGGTCGCGGCGCTGCAAGGCTAGGGGGATCCTGACGGATCAAAACAGGCGGGTCATCTGCACATGGGTTTCGCGTGGCACGAATCTGGCGCGGCCACAGAGCCGCTGCGCGGCTGCGTTGGCGCGGTCGACCTGGATGTGCAGCGCCTTCAACCCGGCCCCGGCCAGCGCCTTGGGCAGTGCATCGAGCACATCCGAGGCGATGCCGCGGCGGCGGATGGCGGGGCGGAGCCAGATCTCGTCCACCGATCCGATCATGCCGCCGCATTCGACCGACCAGCCGAAGGTCACGATGACATAGCCCAGCGGCGCGCGGGCGGGGCCGATCAGATAGGCGCAGCCATGCGGGATGCCCTCGAGCAGCGGCCCGATCGCGGCCCGACGGGCCGCCTCGGTTGTCTCGATCCCGGTTTCGGCATGGAAACCGGCCACCATGGCGGCGATCCGGTCCAGATCTTCGGGGCGGGCGAGGTGCAATGCGGTGGTCATGTGCGTTTCTCCAGCGCCCGGGTTTCGGTCTTTTCGATCCAATGCGCCTTGCAGCGGTCATAGCTGTCGCCACCGTCGGGATGCCGGGCGGCGCAGCGGGCGCGCACGGCCGTATAGGCGGCGCGCAGCGGGGCGTTGCGGGTCAGCGCATCGCGAAAGGCAAGTGCGCGGGCGATGGCCGGGGCAGCCTGGGGCAGGCAGCGGGCCAGGATGAGCATCGCGCCGGTCTCGGGGTCATCCAGACGCAGGCGGTGGCCCTCGGCCGGGCTGCGATCCTGCAACCGGTCATAGCCGAGGCCGCACAGAACCGGGCGGGCGGCGTCGCAGGTTTCGGGATCGGCGAACACCGCCAGCAGGTCCAGCACCGGGCGGGCCGGCAGGCCCGGCACGGCGGTAGAGCCTATATGGTGGATGGTGACGAGACCGCTCAGACCCGCGCCGCGCCAGCGGGCCGCCTCGGCCTGTGCCCGGGCGGGCCAGCTGGGATCGGGCGCGGCGAGCAGGCTCACAGCCGGGCCAGACGCTCTGTCAGAAGGTCGAAGAAGCCCTGGGCATCGATGTCGCCGATGAAGAGCGCGTTGGGCGCGCGGTCGGTGACCCGCCACCAGTCGGCGACGGTCATGCCGAGGGTCAGTTCAGAGCTGGTTTCGACCGTGACATTGATGTGACGGCCCGAGAAGAGATCGGGGCGCAGGATATAGGCGGTGACGCAGGGGTCGTGCAGGGGTGCGCCTTCGGAGCCGTACTTCTCCTTGTCGAAGCGTTCGAAGAAATCGGTCATCTGGGCGACCGCGATGCCGACTGGGGTGGCAAGCGCGCGGAAGGCATCGTTGCGCGCCTTGGTGACCAGCGCCTTGTGGGTGACATCGAGCGGCATCACCACGATTGGGGCGCCGGATCTGAACACGATATCAGCGGCTTCGGGGTCGACGTAAATGTTGAATTCGGCGGCGGGGGTGATGTTGCCCACCTCGAAATAGGCGCCGCCCATCAGCACGATCTCCTGCACGCGGGAGACGATGTCGGGGGCGCGCGTGAAAGCGGTGGCGATATTGGTGAGCGGGCCCAGCGGGCAGAGTGTCACTGTGCCCGGAGCATGGGCGCGCAGGGTGTCGATGATGAAATCGACGGCATGGGCGTCCCGGAGCGGCATCACCGGGTCGGGCAGGTCGGGGCCGTCGAGCCCGGTCTTGCCATGCACATGTTCGGCGGTGACCAGTTTGCGCCCGATGGGTGCGTCGCAGCCAGCGTAGACCGGAACATCGGGCCGCCCCGCCAGTTCGCAGACGATACGGGCGTTCTTTGCAGTCAGCGGCAGCGGCACGTTGCCGGCCACGGCGGCGATGCCCAGCACCTCGATCTCGTCGGGGCTGGCCAATGCCAGCAGGATGGCGACCGCGTCGTCCTGGCCGGGGTCGGTGTCGATGATGATCTTGCGGGGGGGCATGGGGGTCTCCGGTCGTGTCGGGGTCAGTGGTGACAGGTGCGGGGGCGTCTGTCCAGAGGGGGACAGGGGGGCGCTGCCCCCGCGCCTGACGGCGCTCCCCCGGAGTATTTGCAGCGAGATGAAGGGTCAGGGGCGGGCTTTTTCCGCGGCCTTGACCTGAGTCCAGAGCGCGTCCATCTCGTCCAATGTGCTCTCTTCGGGGGTCTTGCCGATTGCGGCCAGGCGGGCCTCGATCTGCGCGAAGCGGCGGGTGAACTTGGCGTTGGTGCGGCGCAGTGCGGCTTCGGGCTCGACGCCGAGATGGCGGCCGAGGTTGACGAGGACAAAGAGGAGATCGCCGAACTCGTCCTCGATCGCATCGGCATCGAGACTGTTGCGCGCCTCGACCAGTTCGCGGGTCTCTTCGGCGATCTTGTCGAGTACCGGGCCCACATCGCCCCAGTCGAAGCCCACGCGCGCGGCGCGTTTTTGCAGCTTGTAGGCGCGCAGGAGGGCGGGCAGGCCGAGGGCCACGCCGTCGAGCGCACCCTGCTGCGCCTTTTCTGCCCGTTCAGTGGCCTTGATCGTCTCCCAGTCGCGGGTCTGCTGTTCGGCGGACTTGTCGCGTGTCTCGTCGCCGAACACATGCGGGTGGCGGTCGACCATCTTGTCGGACATGGTGCGCACCACGTCCTGAAAGGTGAAATGCCCGGCCTCGGCGGCCATCTGGGCGTGAAACACCGATTGGAACAGCAGATCGCCCAACTCGCCCTTGAGTTCGTCCCAGGCACCGCGCTCGATCGCGTCGGCGACTTCATAGGCCTCTTCGATCGTGTAGGGGGCGATGGTGGCGAAGTCCTGTTCGATGTCCCACGGGCAGCCGGTTTCGGGATCGCGCAGGCGGCGCATGATCTCCAGCAGGCGCTCGATTCCGGCTGTCTGGTCGTGGATCAGCGTGTCATCGGGCATTGCGGCGGTCCTCGTTCCTGTGTCAGATGCATCCATCCCGCAGCAAGGCCCCGGAGTCCAGACCTCATGCCCGTCATCAACCGCATCGCCGATTTCGCAGCCGATATGGCCACGTGGCGCCATCATCTGCATACCATCCCCGAGCTGGAATTCGAGTGCCACCAGACTGCGGCCTTTGTCGCCGAGCGGCTGCGCGAATTCGGGGTGGACGAGCTGCACGAGGGGATTGCCAAGACCGGGATCGTGGCGATCATCAACGGGCAGGGCGATGGCCCCACCATCGGATTGCGGGCCGACATGGACGCGCTGCCGATTCCAGAGGAGACCGGGGTTGCCTATGCCTCGACCCATCCGGGCAAGATGCATGCTTGCGGCCATGACGGGCATACCACGATGCTGCTTGGCGCCGCGCGGTATCTGGCCGAGACGCGGAACTTCAGCGGCCGGGTGGCGCTGATTTTCCAGCCCGCCGAGGAAGAGGGCGGTGGTGCCGATGTGATGGTGCGCGAGGGCATCCTCGATCGGTTCGACATCGGCGAGGTCTATGCGTTGCACAATGCGCCGGGCCATGCCGAAGGCGCATTCTATACCACGCCCGGACCGCTGATGGCGGCGGTGGATTCGTTCGAGATCCATATCCAGGGGCGTGGCGGCCATGGCGCCATGCCGCATGAGACGATCGACCCGGTGATGGCGGCCTGCGGTATCGCACAGGCGATCCAGACCATCGTCAGCCGCAACCATTATGCGCTGGACGATCTGGTGGTCTCGGTCACCCAGATCCATACCGGCACCGTGAACAACGTCATTCCCGACACCGCCTATCTGAACGGCACCGTGCGGACCTTTGACCCGGCGGTGCAGCAGATGGTGATGCGCCGCATGAAGGAGATCGTGGCGGGGCAGGCGGCCTCTTATGGGGTGACGGCCGAGCTGGATTACCAGGTGGGCTATCCCGCCACCATCAACGACGCCGCCAAGACCGCGTTTGCCGTCGAGGTGGCGCGCGAGGTGTCGGGCGCGACCAATGTGGTGGCCGATGGCGGGCGCGAGATGGGGGCCGAGGATTTCAGCTATATGCTCGAAAAACGGCCTGGATCCTATCTGTTCATCGGCCAGGGCGAGGGTGCAGGGCTGCACCATCCGAAATACAATTTCAACGACGAGATCGCGCCGGTGGGGGCGTCCTTTTTTGCGAGGATCGTGGAGAAGGCACAGCCGGTGGCTTGACGTTGACGCGCGTCGCCAACCCGCCGGGAACCCAAGGAGGAGCAAGGAAAAGTGGCTCTAGAAGATGCGAAGAATGCGGTGGACGAGGCGTTCACCGTACCGGAACTCAAGGGATTGGCCTTTGAGAACACGTTTGGCGGGGCGGTGTCCTTCCTGCGCAGGCTTTATACAAAGAACCTGCAAGGCGTCGATGTCGCGGTGACGGGCGTGCCGTTCGACCAGGCGGTGACCAACCGGACCGGCACCCGGATGGGGCCGCGTGCCATCCGCGAGGCGAGCACGCTGCAATCCATGGACGAACCCTATGGCTGGCCGTTTGCGGCGCTGAGCGATCTGGCCATCGTCGACTATGGCGATCTGGCCTTTGACTATGCCGATGTGGCGGCCTTTCCGGACCGTCTGACCGACCATATCCGCACCATTCTGGCCGCGGATGTGCCGACCGTGGCGCTGGGGGGTGATCACTATATCAGCTTCCCGATCCTCAAGGCCTATGCCGAGAAATACGGGCCGATGTCGCTGGTACATTTCGATGCTCATTCCGATACCTGGGCCGATGACAACATGGAGCGGATCGACCACGGCACCATGTTCTACAAGGCGGTGAAGCTTGGGCTGGTGGATCCGGCGCGCTCGGTGCAGATCGGGATCCGCACCACCAACCCGGACACGATGGGGTTCAACATCATCGACGCGCGCGCGGTCGAGGAGCGCGGCCCGGCAGCGGTCGCCAGACAGGTGCGCGAGATCGTGGGTGATCATCCGGTCTATCTGACCTTTGACATCGACGCGCTGGACCCGGCCTATGCGCCTGGCACCGGCACGCCGGTCTGGGGCGGGCTCAGTTCCAGACAGGCCGCGATCATGCTGCGTGACCTGGGTGGGATCAACATCAAGGGCGGTGACGTGGTCGAGGTCTCGCCGCCCTATGACACCACCGGGGCCACCGCCATCGCAGGCGCGCATGTGGCGACGCAACTCATCTGTCTGCTGGGGTGGAACAAGCTGGTATGAGCGATTTCAACCAGCCCATCGGTGGCAACGATCTGGCCCGGTTTTCCGGGCCGAACACCTTCATGCGGCTGCCGCAGGCGCAGGCGCTGGGGGGGCTGGACGTGGCCATTCTGGGGGTGCCGATGGATATCGGCACCTCGTGGCGCTCGGGCACACGGTTCGGACCGAAACAGATCCGCGCCGAAAGCGCGATGATCCGGCCCTATAACATGTCGACCGGGGCGGCGCCCTTTGACAGTTTGCAGATTGCCGATATCGGCGATCTGGCGATCAACACGTTTTCGCTGGCCGACAGCCTGCGTATCATCAAGGAGAGCTATGACGCGATCCTGACCCATGACGTGATCCCGGTGGCGATGGGAGGCGATCACTCGATTACCCTGCCGATCCTGCGGGCGATTGCGGCCAAACATGGCCCCGTGGCGCTGGTGCATGTGGATGCCCATGCGGATGTGAATGACGAGATGTTTGGCGAGCGTGAGACACATGGCACCGTGTTCCGCCGTGCCTTTGAGGAAGGGTTGATCCAGCCCGACAAGACCTATCAGATCGGTATTCGCGGATCGGGTTATGCGGCCACCGATTTTACCGAGGCGCAGGGGTGGGGATTTCAGCATTTTCCGGCCTGGGAGCTGTGGCACCGCAGCCTGAAGCCATTGGGCGAGGAGATCCGCCGCGATATCGGGGACCGGCCGGTCTATGTGACCTATGATATCGACAGTCTCGATCCGGCCTATGCGCCCGGCACCGGCACGCCCGAGATCGGCGGGCTGACCACGCCACAGGCGCTGGAACTGATCCATGCGCTGAAGGGGCTGAATATCGTCGGCTGCGATCTGGTCGAGGTGTCGCCGCCCTATGATACCTCGGGCAACACGGCGCTGACGGCTGCGAATCTGCTCTATGAACTGATCTGCGTGCTGCCCGGCGTGCGGGCGCGCTGAGCGGTGCGGATGCTGGTCTGGTTCCTGATTGCGCTGGTCGTGCTGGGGCTTGTCTGGATCAGGCTTGCGCCCTCGGACCCGGCGCGCTGGCACCAGCGCCCGGCGGTGGCGGCGGACCGCGACATGAAGGGCGGTGTTCTGCGTGCCGTGGTGACCGGGCCGGAGGGGCTGGTGCGACTGGATGCGGTCGCGCGCGCCACGCCGCGCACGCGGGTGCTGGCCGGGTCGGTCGGGCAGGGCATGGTCACCTATGTCACCCGCAGCCGCGTGTTCGGCTTTCCCGACTACACCACGGCCTGGCAGGATGGTGATACGCTGCGGATCTGGGGGCGGCTCAGGTTCGGGCGCTCAGATCTTGGGGTAAACCGCGACCGTGTCGATCAGTGGCTTGCGGCGCTGGGGCACTAGGCCAGAGGACAGGCAGCCCTCGGACACCTCGCGCCACATCGGCACGTTCAGCGACATCTGGCATTGCGCCATGAACATGCGTCCGTCGACTTGCAGGCAGATGGTTTCGCCCAGTTCCACCCGGCTGCCGGATGTGTCGGTGCAATAGCAGTCGATGGTCTTGCCGCCGGGGCCGACAACATCGGCCAGAGCCGGCGACGCAAACATCAGGATCAGGGCGAGAATACGTGTCATGCGCCTAAGCTAGCACAGCCCAGCCCCTTGACCAAAGCCCCCGGATATCGGACACCGCCGCAATGATCCCAGAAGAACGCCTAGACCAGATTACCCAGCGCTTCCACTATCTGGAGGCGGCCATGGCCGATGGCGCCTCGGGCGGCGATATCGCGCGGCTGGCCAAGGAATATTCCGACCTGCGTCCGGTGGTCGAGCAGATTGCCGCCTGGCGGCAGCTCTGTTCCGATATGGCCGACGCAAAGGAGATGCTGTCGGACCCGGACATGAAGGCGCTGGCCGAGGAGGAGCTGCCGGTCTTGAAGGCGCGCCTGCCCGAGGCCGAACGCGCGCTGCAACTGGCGCTGTTGCCCAAGGACGAGGCCGACGCGCGGCCCGCGATGCTGGAAATCCGGCCCGGAACCGGGGGCGACGAGGCGGCGTTGTTCGCGGGCGATCTCTTGCGCATGTACCAGCGTCATGCCGAGGCGCGCGGCTGGAAGCTGGAGCTGATCGAGCTGCAAGAGACCGAGCTGGGCGGCATCAAGGAAGTGGTGGCGCGGATCAGCGGCGAGAATGTCTTTGCCCGGCTGAAATACGAGAGCGGCGTGCACCGGGTGCAGCGGGTACCCGAGACCGAGAGCGGCGGGCGCATCCATACCTCGGCGGCCACCGTGGCGGTGCTGCCCGAGGCGCAGGATGTCGATATCCAGATCGACCCGGGCGATATCCGCATCGACACGATGCGGTCGTCTGGTGCCGGCGGGCAGCACGTGAACACCACCGATTCGGCGGTACGGATCACCCACCTGCCCAGCGGCATCGTGGTGACCAGTTCCGAGAAGTCGCAGCACCGCAACCGTGAGATCGCGATGCAGGTGCTGAAAACCCGGCTTTACGACCTGGAACGCCAGCGGCTGGACAGCGAACGCTCGGCCAGCCGGTCGGCGCAGGTGGGGACGGGGGACCGGTCGGAACGGATCCGCACTTATAATTTCCCGCAGGGGCGGATGACCGATCACCGGATCAACCTGACGCTCTACAAGCTCGATGCGGTGATGCAGGGCGACCTGGACGAGGTGATCGACGCGCTGATCGCCGACGGGCAGGCGCGGATGCTGGCCGAGATGGGTCAATGAGCGGTCAGACCGCCGCCCAGGCCATGGTTGCGGCCACCGCCCGGCTGCGCGCCGCCGGTGTTCCCGATCCGGCCCGCGATGCCCGGCTGCTTCTGGCCCATGCCGCGCGGATCGAGGCCAGCCGCGTGACCCTGATCGCGCCCGAGGATCTGGCCCCGGATATTGCTGAGCGTTACGAACAGTTGATCGCCCTGCGGGCGGTCCGGGTGCCGGTGTCGCATCTGCTGGGCGAGCGCGAATTCTATGGCCGACGGTTCAAGGTCTCGGGCGAGGTGCTGGACCCGCGCCCCGAGACCGAGATCTTGATCGAGGTGGCGCTGAGCGCACCGTTTGAACGGGTGCTGGACCTGGGGACCGGGTCGGGCTGCATCCTGGTGACCCTCTTGGCCGAGCGGCCCGAGGCGACCGGGCTTGGTGTCGATCTGAGCGAAATGGCCTGCTTGCAGGCCAGCGCCAACGCGGTGCTGCACCGGGTGGCCGACCGGGCGAATGTGCGGACCTCGGACTGGTTCGAGCAGGTGGCCGGGCGGTTCGACCTGATCGTCTCGAACCCGCCCTATATCGCGCTGGCCGAGATGCCTGATCTGGCCCCCGAGGTGATCGACCACGAACCCAGAATGGCGCTGACCGATGGCGGCGATGGCTTGGGCGCCTATCGGCGGATCGCCGCCGGTGCGCCCGATTATCTGCGCCCCGGCGGGCGGCTGATGGTCGAGATCGGCCCGACACAGGCGTTGGCGGTGTCGCAACTCTTCGAAGCGGCGGGCCTTTCGGGCATCCAGGTGATTCCGGATCTGGACGCGCGCGACCGTGTCGTGACGGCAGTCTTGGTGGAATAACCCGGTCTGGTGCGGCGCAAATGTGCCAATCCTGATCGAAATACTGATATTTTTCGGCCAAACCTCTTGTCTGCGGCGGCTGAACGTGGTTACTCGGGATTGTCGCGGCATTTGATGCGCAGGATACAGTGCATCCCCGACAACACGCCCAAAAAGTCGATGACCCGGCAGCAAATTCCGCCAGCGGCATCGAGGGGTTCATCGGCAGAGACCAACAAGGCTGACGTTAACAATATGAGATCGTCCAAATCCCGTTCGCGGTCGAAAAACAACCGCAACCGGCCCACTGGCGGCAATGTCGTCAACCGCGTGTTCGATAGCTCCGGCCCCGAGGGCAAGGTGCGCGGCACGCCGCAGCAGATCATCGAGAAGTACAACCAGCTTGCCCGCGATGCGCAGCTGGCTAACGACCGGGTGGCTGCGGAGAACTTTCAACAGCATGCCGAGCACTATACCCGGCTGCTGAGCGAGGCGCAGCGCGAGACGGATGCACGCCGCGAAGAGCAGGAGCGGTTCAACCGTGAACGCCAGGCCGAACGCGATCGCGAGCGGGCAGACCGGCAGGAACGGGAGAGCGGCGCCCCCTCGGATCTGGCGGATGTACCGCAGCCGAGCGTCCTGGATTTGGGGGCGATTGATCATGCCGAAGATGACTCCGGACTGGTCGAAACGCCCGAGAGCCGGGGCGAAAGCAGCGTAAAGCGCGAAACCGCCGCGCCGCAAGAGGCTGCATCCGAACCCGAGGCAGCGCCCGAGCCCAAACCCAAGAAACCGCGACGCCCGCGCACCCGCAAGCCTGCGGCGGCAGCGGCGGAAGAACCGACCGACCCGCAGCCCGGCGGTGGCCCGGCCGAGGCGGCCGAGTAAACGGGTCCGATCCTGACACGACATGAACACCGCCCTTTTGGGCGGTGTTTTTTTGTGATCACGATGGAATTGACCGAATCTGCGGTTTGCGGCACCGTTTCCCTGCTCAAGTCGGCAGGCAGTGAGTCTAATCGGTGTGTGCCTTAACGCTCATTGGACTTGGGAAATCGTCATGGAATCCAAAACTGCCGCGCCCCGCCGCACCCGCCGCCGTACAAGCCCCGCACCGGACATCACCGCGCCGGATGCGTTTCACGCCTCGCCCGTGTCGCTGGCACAGACCCGGTTCGGGTTCCTGTCGGGCGACCAGATTTCTGATCTGCGCCGCCGCAGCCTCGATCTGTTGGCCGATTACGGCGTCGTGATAATCCATCCCCGCGCGCGCGCTGCCCTGCTGGCAGCGGGCGCCACGCCCGGGCGCGACGCCGACCGGCTGCGCTTTCCGCGTCAACTGGTCGAAGAGGCGATTGCCGAGGCGCCGCGCGACTTCGCGCTTGCGGGCAAGCGGCGCGCGCTTGACCTGGCCATTCCTCGGGTCGATGGCGGTTTCGTCATGCGCACGGGGACCGGCGCGCATGGCTATGTCGATCCGCGTGACACCAAGTACCGCAATCTGGACCTGAAAGCGGTGCGCGAGATGGCGGCCGTGGCCAGCGGGCTGAACCAGATCGGCTTCATCGCGCATCCTTTTGTGCATGGCGTGCCCGAAGTGACAGCCGACGTTCATTCCTTTGCCGAGATGGTGTCGCACACCGACAAGCATTGCTGGATGCAGCCCTATGGCAAGGAGAACATCGAGTTCCTGCTGAAGGTCGCCGCCGTCGCGGCCGGGGGCGAGGCGGCGCTGAAGGCGCATCCGATCACCTCGGTCATCACCTGTTCGTTCTCGCCGCTGGAATTCAAGTACATGGATACCGAGGTGATCCTTCAGGCGGGTGCGCTGGGACTGCCGCTGCATGCCTGTTCGCTGCCCTCGGCGGGCGGAACCGCGCCGCTCAGCAGCGCCGGGCTGGTATTGATGGCGGCGGCCGAGATCCTGTCGATGCTGACGGTCACGCATGTGCTGGCGCCGGGGACACCGGTGATTGCGGTACCGCTGATGTTCACACTGGACATGCGAACCGGTTCGGCGCTGCAATCCTGTCCGGAATCGATCCAGGCGGCGTCGATGGCGGTGCAGTTGATGAAACAGGGATTTGGCCTGCCGACGCATACCTATGGGTCGGGTTCGGATACGCCGGATGCCGACCACCAGTCGATGGCGGAACGGGCCTTGATCACGCAGACGGTGGCGCTATCGGGCGCCGATATCCTGGGCGGGGTCGGACAGCTGGAATGCGCGACCGTGTTCAGCCCGGTGCAGGCGGTCCTCGATGACGAGGTGGGCGCGATGGTGCGGCGCTTCATGCAACCGGCCGAGATCAGCGCCGAGGCGCTGAACTGGGAGGAAATGCTGAAGGTGCGGGCGGGCGGCCATTTCCTCGACAGTGGCCATACTCTGGCGCTCTGCCGGGATCAGCATCAGCCGGGCGTGTTCCTGAGGCAGAGGCGCGACGATTACGAGAAGTCGGGTCGACGCACCGCATTTGACGCGGCGCGCGACAAGGCGCTGTCGCTGATCGCGTCAGCGCCGGAACAGGGGGTTCTGGCCGAGGACCAGCGGCGCGAGATCGCCGATATCGTGGCGGCAGCCGACCGCTTCATCGTCGATGCCGTGCATCATGGCTCAGGGACGCAGGTGATCTGAACCCACCGTTTCCCGACCCGGGAAACGGACAGAAAATGTAACATTTTCTGTGACAGAATTTCGTGGAAATTCTGCCTTCGCCCGGTTCAGCGGTCCAGCTCTCTGGCGAGGGCGCAGAAGGCTTCGAGCGAGACCTGCTCAGCCCGTTCGGTTGGTGCGATGCCCGCGGCCGTCAGCCTGTCCTCGATATCGGGGGCCAGCCCCTTGAGCGCGGCGCGCAGCATCTTGCGCCGCTGGTTGAAGGCCGCCGCCACGACCCGGCTGAGTATGGCCGCGTTTGCGGGATACCGGGGTTCGGGCAGGGCGGTCAGGTGGACCACGGCGCTGGAGACTTTTGGCGGCGGCGTGAAAGCCTCGGGCGGCAGCGACAGGACGATCCGCGCCTCCGCCCGCCATTGCGCCAGGATCGCCAACCGGCCATAGGCCTTGGAGCCAGGCCGGGCGACGATGCGCTCGGCCACTTCGCGCTGGAACATCAGGGTCAGGCTCTGCCAGAAGGGCGGCCAGTCGGGCGGGGTCAGCCAGCGCACCAGCAGCTCGGTGCCGACGTTATAGGGCAGGTTGGCGGCGATCCGGATCGGCGGCGTCAGATAGGCCAGCGGGTCGATCTCTAGCGCGTCACCGTTGATCACCTTGAGGCGGCCCGGGTAGGCTTCGGCAATCTCGGACAGAGCAGGCAAGCAGCGCGGGTCCTTCTCGATCGCCAGGATCCGGCGTGCGCCTTCGGCCAGAAGCCCGCGTGTGAGGCCGCCGGGTCCGGGGCCAATTTCCAGCACGTCGCAATCGCTCAGATCACCCGCCTGGCGCGCGATTTTGGCAGTCAGGTTGAGGTCGAGCAGGAAGTTCTGGCCCAGCGACTTGCGGGCCGAGAGCTGGTGGGTGGCGATGACCTCGCGCAGTGGAGGCAGGGTGTCGATGGCGCTCATAGGTTCAGGATGTATGCGTTGCAGCAGGGGGAGCGCCAGAGGATTTCGTCTCCGGCGGGAGTTTTTGCAGCGAAATGAAGGGGGTCAGACCGAGTTTGCCATATCTCGCGCCATTTTCAGCGCCTCGATCAGGCTGGAGGGTTTGGCGATGCCCTGACCCGCGATGTCGAAGGCGGTGCCATGGTCGGGCGAGGTGCGGATGAACGGCAGGCCGAGGGTCACGTTGACGCCGCGGTCGAAGTCGAGCGTCTTGATCGGGATCAGCGCCTGGTCGTGATACATGCAGACGGCCGCGTCATAGCGCGCGCGGGCGGCGGCGTGGAACATGGTGTCGGCGGGATGCGGGCCGGTGAGGGTAAAATCGCCCTGGATCTCTTGCAGAAGCGGCGTGATCCAGTCGCGTTCCTCGTGGCCCATGGCACCGCCTTCGCCCGCGTGCGGGTTCAGCCCGGCGACCGCGATGCGGGGATGGGCGATGCCGAACTGGTCGCGCAGGCCGGTCGCTGTGATCTCGATGGTTTCGCGCAGGAGTGCAGGTGTCAGGGTGCGCGGCACCTCGGACAGGGCGATGTGGATGGTGGCGGGTACGACGCGCAACTGGTCGCTGGCCAGCATCATGACCACGCGGTCGCGATCCGCGAGTGCGGCGAGAAACTCGGTATGACCGGGATAGGCGAAGCCCGCACCGTCGATCAGCGCCTTCTTGTGGATGGGGGCGGTGCAAAGGGCCGAACAATCTCCCGACTGAACCAACGCCACGCCGCGTTCGATTGCGGCGATCACGCCCGCGGCATTGCGGGGATCCGGCTGGCCCGGAGTCGTTGGCGCGGCGAAGGGCAGCGACAGCACGGGCAGGGCTTCTGCCGCGGCCTGGACCGCTTCACCGGGGGTGTCGAGCAGGGCAACCGGCGTGGCCGGCGGCAGGTGGCCGGGATCGCCGATCCACACAAACGGGCAATCGGCGCGCAGTGCGCGCCACGCGGCCACGGCGATCTCGGGTCCGATCCCGGCAGGCTCGCCGCAGCTCAGCGCGATGGGGCGCACGCGTTATTCCTCGGTGATGATGGCATCGGCGCGCAGATGCTCGAGCAGGCTGTTTGCCAATGTCTCAAGCCGCTGCTGGGTCAAGGCGTTGGCCACATCCTCGCGCGAGGCGTCGCCGCCCAGATCCCGGGTCCGGTTGCAAAGCATCAGGAACATCAGTGTCTGGCCATTGTTCCGGGTCACCGAAATCGAGGTTTCGCCCGGGTCCAGCTTGGCCAGTTCCAGGGCAATGTCCTGCGGGATTTCGCCGGGCTTGGCGGTGACCCGATCGAGCACTTCGACCGGCTGCCCCTTGGCCACACCATAAAGGTCGTCGCAGGTATCGACGCGCTGTTGCAGCTCGGCTGCGGCCTTGAGCGTTTCAGGGCTGCGGCCACCGGCCATGGCATAGGCGGCGTATTCGATCGAGGCATAACGCGGGGTTCCGACCGGGGCCTCGCGCAGGCCGCGCATCTGGAACAGCGCAACCGCATTGGGCAGGGTGATCGGCGTCGAGACTTCGCCCGGGTCGAGCTCCAGGATGACCGGTTGCAGGGCGGGCGGGAGTTGCGCCAGCGGCAGCCAGGGCATCTGGCCGCCCTGCGCGCGGGTGTCGGCGGCGGAAAACTGTGTCGCGGCGGTGGCGAAGGCGTCGTAGCTTTTCAGTTCGGCGATCTGCGCGGCCAGGTCATCGACCTGATCCACCGTTTGCGGTGTGATCGGGATGATGATTTCCGACAGCAGCACCTGCAAGCCGCCGCCGCCGGAAAGGCCGAGCGCGCGGTTGATCTCGTCTTCGGTCGGGCGGGCCTGGGCCAGATAACGCGCGCTGATGTAGTCGCGCCAGGCCATCTGGTTGCGCACGAAGTCGCGCACGGTTTCAGCCGAAACCCCTTCGTTCTGCAATGCGGCCAGGAATTCATCGGTCGAGAGGCGGGCGCGGGAGGCAAAATCGTCAATGCCCTGCTGCACGTCCTCGGGCGGGACTTCGATGCCAGCCTCGCTCACCGCCTGCATCTTGAGCTTTTCCTCGATCAGGCTGCGGCGGGCGTCCTTTGCCGGGTCACCGGGGATTCGCAGCACTTCCATGAGGCGGACGCGCTGTTCCAGTTCGAAATGGGTGATGATGCCCTGATTTACCCGCACCGCCGGGCTGAACAGGCTTTGCGCCGCAATCGTGGTGGCCGACAGGCCAAGCGCCAGGACGGCACCGCCCAATAGCTGCGCCAGGGATCGGGACAGGTGGGTCAGGTTTTGCTGCATGTTCGCCTGTATTCTTTGTTTCCGCTCTCCACGGCAAAGCCGCTGAGGGCGATGGTAAATCCGAAATCGGTCGATGGCTCAACACTTGTCGACGATGTGTAGCGGCGATTGACCGAAATGTTAACCGATACGCATTCGTTCTGATAGATAAAGCCCACGCCTGCCCTTGTGGCCCGCGAGTCTTCAATATCGTAGCGGATGTTTGCGGAGGCGGTCCAGTTAGGGTTGACCTTGTAGGCGCCATCGAACCAGAATTCGGACACCGCGAGCGTGCGGTTCTCGGCCGGGTCGCGCCCCAGCCACAGGTAGGTGCCGCTGACATTGGTGCGATTGTCGCTCCAGCTGCCGCGCACCTCGACCTTGGAGAAGTTCAGCGATCCGTCCAAGAGGCCGCGCGCGGTCAGGCCCAACCCCTGTGGCAACAGCACCTGACCCGCGAGCAGCAGATCCGATGCGGTGCCGCCCAGACCGGAGGTTTTTGAAAATCGCGGGTCGGCGGTGCTGCGGAACACCTGGCCCACGGTTGCATAGGCCTGCCAGCCCTTGTTCGAGTAATGCGCCCAATTCAGGCCGAAGACGGCGCGCGTGCCTTCCTCGCGCTGGTCGGGGGCCGGAAAGCGGGACAGGGCCAGGAGGTTGCCCTGATCGTATTCGACGAAATTGCTTTCGTCATTCGGCAGGGCGGCGCCGGAGACGTCGGACCAGCCGATCTGGGCGATGGGTTCCAGATAGTGAGTGCCGCCAGCGCCCCGGTACACGGTCGGATAGCGCAGCGTCAGTGCTGCGCGCGGCGCGGTCCTGAGCGTGTCGCTGTTGTAATTGCTGTCGTTCCAGACCCGGTAATCGTCGACTGCAACACCCATCTTCCAGTCGGCGCGCAGGCCGCTGGCAAAGGTCCAGCTGCGCAGCCATTCCGCGTCGATGGTGGCGCGGGCGACATCGCGGCCGATCACGTCGGCGGTCGAGGTCCGCTGGTGGCCGTGGCCGTCGAAGGCCAGCCGCACCTCTCCTCCGATGGCGGTGGGGAAAAACCGCTTTTCGTAGTTGAGATCAAACACGTCCGAGGGGATCTCGTCCTCGTTTTCGCTGTCCCGCAGGGTTTCGTAATGGATGAACCCGATACGAAAGGCGGTGTCGCGCTTGACGCGGGTCAGTGCGATCTCGGTCTGCAGCCGGTCGTATTCGGGCAGGCCATAATCGGCAAGGTAGCCGTTGTCCGAAACGGTCTGGACCTCGAAGCTGAACTTGTAATCGTTGCGAAGGTCGAACTGCCCCCAGGCAAAGACATAGCCGCGGTCCTCTCCCGGGATCAGGTCGTCGCGGGTATAAGCGCCCTCGATCTCGATCCGGCCACGGCGGAACGCCTGGCGGTAGCGCAGATCGAGCGTTTTTGTCTTGGCCGAGATATATGGCGAGACGGTCAGGTCCTTGTTGTCGCCGAGGCGAAAGAAATAGGGCACCTTGATCCCGGTTCCCAGTTGCGACGTGGTGCGGATCGACGGAATCAGAAAGCCGGTGGCGCGCTTCAGGTTGGGATCGGGCAGACGGATCGCCGGGAAATAGAACACCGGCACATCGAGCACGCGGAACTGCGCGCCTTCGAAGTAAAGCTGCTGTTCCAGCTGGTCATGGATGACCTTTCGCGCCCGGATCTGCCAGAGCGGCGGCTTGCCATCGTCGCAGACATGGCAGGAGGTGACCGAGGTCTTGTAAAGCTGGGTGTAGCGGCCGCCGACCCGCGTCATCTGTAACGCGGCCAGTTGCAGCTGCTGATCGAATACCATCCGCGCCCCACGCAAGAGACCGTTTTGCAGCCCTTTGTCCATTTCGGCGGCATCGGCCAGAATCGTCGCCCGGCCGCCCTGGTCGATCCGGATCGGGCCTTCGATCTCCAGCTTGCCGGTCTGCCGGTCAAAGGTGATCTTTTGCGCGCGCAGGCGCATGTCCCCCTGGAACGCCTCGACATTGCCTTCGGCGATCAGCTGGCGTTCGGGCGTGATGAACACACGGTCGGCCACCAGCATGGCGGGCTGGGCCGTTTCCTGAGGATCCTCGGCCGTTTGCGCGAGCGCGGGGTTTGCCAGGTAGAGGCAGGCGACGCTGGCCAGCATGGCACGGAACAGGGAGCGCATCAGCCATCCTCCGCATGCAGCAGGAGGCCAAAGGTCAGCATGATTGCCGCGACCGGTGGCGCCCAGGCGGCCAGTGCCACCGGGATCTGGCCGTTCTCACCGAGGATCTGCGCGAAATTGCGCATGAAATAGAGAGAAAAGCCCAGTAGCACCGCTGTCAGCACCGCGACCCCAGTACCGCCGAACCGGGTGTGGCGCATGGTAAAGGCCGCACCCACCAGCACCATCGAGATCAGGAACAGGGGCCGGGCCAGTTCGACTTGCAGCCAGACCTGGTGGCGCCTGGTCGAAAACCCGGCCTGCTGCAACTCGTCGATGATCTTGGGCAGGTTGTAGATAGAGATCGTGTCACGGCGGCCAAGGGTGTCCTGTATCCGGTCCTGGGTGAGCGAGGTCGGAAGCTCGAACGTGTCGTGCCGGGTCGCGTTGACTTCGGGGTTCTGGCCGGTTTCCAGCGGCCAGACCTTGGCGTTGCTCAACATCCATCGGCCGGGTTCCAGCATCGCGCTGTCGGCCAGGATCCGGCGCACCGGCCGGCCATCGGGCGCATAGCTGAGGATGGTGACACGGAGCAGGGTCACGCCGTCGCCACCAAAGCCCTCGGCGTGAATCACCGACTGGCCCTGCGCATCGCCCTGGCGCAGCCATAGCCCCTCGCCACTGAGTGACAGCGCCGAAGGGCCGCCATTGCGATAGGTGTCGGCCAGGGTCTGGTAACGGACCGAGGTTGCGGCGACGATCGGATTGAGCATGGCGACCGCCAGCCCCCCGATGATCAACGACACCAGCACCGGACCCACCAGCACACGGATGCCGGACCGGCCGATGGCGCGGGTCACGACCAGTTCAGAACTGCGGGCAAGCCCGACGAAAAGGACGATGGTCGCCAGGATCATCAGCAAAGGCAGAATCTCGCTGATCCCGGCCGGGACGTTCAGCAGCGTCAGGCCCAGCATCTGGCCGAAACTGACATCGTGGCTTTCGAATCGACGCAATTGTTCGATCAGGTCGATCAGCATGACCAGCGCGACAAACACCGCGCCGATGATCACAAAGCTTTGCGTGAAACGCCGGGCAAAGTAACGATCCAGAATCATGCGCCGCCTTTCCTGCAAAGGCGATGCTTTGGATCATCGGGACCGGCAAAACAAGCCATGCCCACACAAACGTGGTACGCCGCTGCGGACAGCGAGACATGCCTTGTGTTTTCTGACACCGCGATCCCCCAGGAGCCTGTCATGCGATTTTTGTTGTGACCTTAAAGCAAATGGTTGGCCGGGAAAACTGCTATCTGGTCAAGATGCGGTGGGCAGGCTACCTGTTGTCGGACAGATGTTGAGGAGACCCTGATGACCAGCCTGACCCAGATCCGTTTCGAAGAGCCGCAGATCGATGCCCTGGCAACCGTGACCGGACGGGTTGCGGTGATCCTGCCGCCCGAGGGCACGCTCAGCCCGGCGGCGCGGCGGCTCAATCGGCTGACTCGGGGCGCGCTGCTGCGGCTGGTGGAAAGCGAGCGGTTCTCCAAGCTCAAGACCGGCCAGACGGTTACGCTGGCTTGGCCTGCCGGGATGGCCGCCGAGGCACTGGATATTCTGGTGCTGCCGCGCCGGGCCGATGCTCTGACAGCGCGCAAGGGCGGCGCGGCTCTGGCCAAGCTGACAGGCGCCAAGCCGATGCTGGTGATGGCGGGCGGACAGGCGCGGACCGAACATCTGGCGTTGGGGCTGGCGCTGCGGGCCTATGACTTTACCGCGCACAAGACGCCTGGCGACGATGCCGAGGGCGACAAGGGCGCGGTCACCATCGCCCATAACAAGGCCGAGGCGGTGGCCGAGGCCTTTGCCCCGCTGCTGGCGGTGGCCGAGGGCGTGCACATGACCCGCGATCTGGTCAATGAACCGGCCAACGTACTGACCACCAGCGAATTCGCCAACCGTCTCAAGGATATGGAAGCACTGGGGCTGGAGGTCGAGGTGCTGGAAGAAGACAAGCTGGCCGAGCTTGGCATGCGCACGCTGCTGAGCGTCGGGCAGGGGTCCGACAGCCCGTCGAAGGTGGTCGTGATGCACTGGAATGGTGGCGAGAAGGACGCCGCCCCGCTGGCGCTGGTGGGCAAGGGCGTGGTGTTCGACACCGGCGGCATCTCGCTGAAACCCGCCGCCGGGATGGAAGACATGACCATGGACATGGGCGGTGCGGGCGTGGTCGCGGGCACCATGCGGGCGCTCGCCCTGCGCAAGGCCAAGGCCAATGTGGTGGGTCTGGTGGGCCTGGTCGAGAACATGCCCTCGGGCCGGGCCACCCGCCCGGGCGACGTGGTGAAATCGATGAAAGGCGACACGGTCGAGATCATCAACACCGATGCCGAGGGGCGGCTCGTTCTGTGCGACGTGATGTGGTACGCGCAGGAGCGGTTCAAGCCCACGGGGCTCATCGACCTCGCCACCCTGACCGGCGCCATCATCATCGGGCTGGGGCATGAGAATGCCGGGGTGTTCTCCAACGACGATACGCTGTGCAATGCTTTCCTCAAGGCTGCCGCTGCCGAGGGCGAGGGCGCCTGGCGGATGCCGCTGGGCAAGGCCTATGACGATATGTTGAAATCGCGTATCGCGGACATGAAGAACGTGGGCGGGCGGCCTGCCGGGTCGATCACTGCGGCGCAGTTTCTGGCGCGGTTCGTGCAAGAGGGCACGCCCTGGATCCACCTGGATATCGCCGGTGTGGCCTCGGTCACCTCGGAAACGGCCTGGGCGCCCAAGGGCGCGACTGGCTGGGGAGTGATGGCGCTGAACCGGCTGGTGGACGATCTGGCGGGTTGAAACCGATGGGCGCCGCCTATTTCTATCACCTGACCCGCAATCCGCTCGAGGAGACGCTGGGCGTGCTGCTGAGCAAGTCGCTGGCGGCGGGCTGGCGGGTGGCGGTGCGGGGCAGTGATCCGGAGCGGCTCGACTGGCTGGACGAGAAACTGTGGCTGGGCGCGGACGACGGGTTCCTGCCGCATGGAATGGCAGGTGGGCCGCATGATGCGGAACAGCCTGTGCTGCTGACCTCGAAACCCGAGCTGCCCAATGGCGCGACCTGTGTCATGTGCATCGACGGCGCCGCTGTCAGCCCCGAGGAAGTAACCGCGCTTGACCGGGTCTGCATCCTGTTCGACGGCAACGACCCCTCTGCGGTCGAGGCAGCGCGCGGCCAGTGGCGCACGCTGACCGGTGCGGGCTGTGCGGCGCAATACTGGTCCGAGGATTCGGGCCGCTGGGAGAAAAAGGCCGAAACCGGCGGCTGAACCGGCAACACCTCAATCCCCGCAGTCCGGGGTGGGACGGATCAGGCCGGCGGTCTGAACATTGGAAAAAGCGGAGGGGCTTCGTCCGTTTCGATGACGCCAATCTGCTCGAACCCGAAACGGCGGTACAGCGACAGGTTCGCCGGGTTGGTCGATTCCAGATAGGCAGGTCTTCCGTCGGCGTCGTACTGGTCCAGCGACGCCTTGAGCAGCGCCGAGCCCATACCTTTGCCCTGACGTACCGGATCGACGGCGATGAAGGCCAGGTGCCAACAGGGCTCGCGCGGGTGAATACGGTCCATCTGCTCGAATGTCGCAAAGAGGGCGGTGTGTTTTTCCGGGGCGACCGTCTCTTCAAAACAGGCCAACAGATTGTCTTCGTCCGGATGGACATCGGGCGGAAGCCACAAGGCAGCCGCCGTGCAGTCGCCATTGCGATAGGCCGACCCATGGTCGAACGCCCGCCCGCCAAAGAAGTTCATCACACGCGGAAAATGCTTCAGAAAGGCGTCCGGCTGCGGGTAGAGCCATCGTATGAACGGGTCGGCTACAAAGCCCAGCGTCAAGCCGTTGAGCACCTCGGTCTGGGCGGATCGGTCGGCTGTTTCGAACATGGGTCCCTCGTTGGAAGGTCTGTGGTCCGAGTTGCTTGGTCTTAGCGGATCATACCACATTGTTCCGATTCTGTCCGGAGTTCGCCTGCAACCGGGCCGCACCAGCGCAAAAGGAAAGACGTCGCCGAGACCCGACAGACCCCGGCACAGGCACCGCAGACGATGCCCGTCAGCAGCGCGCCTTTGTTCCGGTTACAACGCCCTAATCCAAAAACATTTGGAAAGTGGTCGAGCCAGCGTAGTCTGTCCCAAAAGGGGAGGTTGAAATGAATATTTACAAGAGCACTTTTCCGGACGTCGCCTTGTCGGACCTGACGGTCACCCAGCGGGTGTTCGCGGGTCTGGATCCTGCGGCCACGGTTCTGGTTGATGGGCCCTCGGGCCGCAGCCTGACGGGCGCGCAATTCATCGGCGGGGTCAAGGCGCTGGCCGGAGGGTTGACCGCGCGCGGCTGGGGCGCGGGCAAGGTTGTGGCGCTGATGGCGCCCAACATCCCCGAATATTGCGTGGTCTTCCACGCCTCGGTCTGGGCCGGCGGAACGGTCACAACGATCAACCCGACCTATACGGCGCATGAGGTGAACCATCAGCTCAAGGATGCGGGCGCCGATGTTTTGGTAACCATAGCGATGTTTGCCGACACCGCGCGTGCGGCGATCAAGGGCACCGGCGTCAGCGAGGTCGTGATCATCGGCGACGCGCCTGAGGGGATGGTGCCGCTCTCGGCGCTGATGGGGACACCCCTGGCCGAGCAGGCGCCGGTCGATCTGGATGAGCATATCGCGGTGCTGCCCTATTCGTCGGGCACGACAGGGCTGCCCAAGGGGGTGATGCTGACCCATCGCAACCTCGTGGTGAACATCGACCAGACGCTGGCGGCGGCGGAACTGGTTGCGAACGAAAAAACGGTGGCCTTTCTGCCGTTCTTTCACATCTACGGGCTTCAAGTGCTGATGAATATCTACATGGCAGCGGGGGGCGGTCTGGTGACCATGCCGCGCTTTGATCTTGAGATGTTCCTGAGCCTGATCACCCAATACCAGACCCCGCGCCTGTGGATCGTGCCGCCGGTGGCGCTGGCGTTGGCAAAGCATCCAATGGTGGAAAGCTATGATCTGTCCTGCGTGCAGCACATCAACTGTGCCGCAGCGCCGCTGAGCGCCGATCTCAGCGACGCCATGGGGCAGAGGCTGGGCACCAATGCGGCCCAGGGCTATGGCATGACCGAGCTGTCGCCGGTCAGCCATGTGTCACCCTATGGAAAGGGCAAACCGGGCGCCTCGGGGATCGCCATACCAAACACCGAGTCCCGGATCGTAAACCCCGAAACCTTGACCGACCTGCCGGCGGGCGAGGATGGCGAGCTTTGGGTGCGCGGGCCGCAGGTGATGAAAGGATATCTCAACAACCCCGCCGCCACGGCATCGACCATTGTCGAGGGCGGCTGGCTGCGTACCGGCGATATCGCTCATTTCGATGCGGACGGTTATCTCTATATCACCGACCGGCTGAAGGAGCTGATCAAGTACAAGGGGTTTCAGGTGGCCCCGGCCGAGGTGGAGGCCGAGTTGCTGACCCATCCCGCAATCGGCGATGCCGCCGTGATCGGCAGGCCCGACAGCGAGGCCGGGGAACTGCCCATGGCCTTTGTCGTTCCGGCGCCGGGGCAGACCGCTCCGACACTGGAAGAGGTGCAGGCCTATCTTGAAACCCGGCTGGCGCATTACAAGCAGGTGCGCGTTCTGGAGGTGGTCGAGGCGATCCCGAAATCCGCCTCGGGCAAGATCCTGCGCCGGCTCTTGCGCGACCAGATCGCGGGGTGAGCGGCGGGTTTAGCGGCTCAGTACCAGTTTGCCGCCCGCGATCTCGATACTACCGAACCGTTGCAGGTAATCCATCCCGAGGAGCGATTCGCTCATCTCGCCTTCGTTCACCCAGGCGGTGACGCCTTGGTCGGTGAACCCGCCCAACTGCACCTGGCCCAGTTTCACCGGTGCGGTGCGTACCTCGCCATTAGCGGTATAGGCGCGGCCGAAATAGTTGAGCGCACCGGTGTCGATGCCCAGCCGTTCGGCATCCGCATGGCTCAGCACCACCTGGCTGGCGCCGGTATCGACCAGAAAGCGCAGCGGTTTGTCCTCGACGATGAGCGTCGCGTAATAATGGCCGTTGGGGCTGCGCGGAATCTCGACCCGGTTCTCGCTCACCGAGATGCGCGGGGTGCCCGCAACGGTCCCGCGAATGTCCTGCCAGAGACCCACCACCGCAATCGCACCGATGAAGATGAACACCCAGGCCAGCGCCATTTGCACGGACTTGCCCAGGCTCGCGCGATTATGGCTGATGAACCAGAACACCAGCGCCGCGCCAAGCAGCGAGAGATAGATCAGGCGGGCGGTGCTGTCTGCGTCCATGAACGTCTTTTCCTGTGGGGTCCTTTCCGATATGGGGTGTCACCCGGCAAAGCCAAAGGCCCGGAGCCCGTCGAGGATGAATTGTACCGCCAGCGCCGCCAGCAGCATGCCCAGAAGGCGGGTCACCACGTTTAGCCCGGTCTTGCCCAGAAGTCGCGCCAAGAGGCCGGAGATGAGATAGAGGAACAGCACCACCGCCAGCACCGCCAGCATCACCCCGATCACGGTGGCCAGCCCCTCGGCGCCGGGATGCTGGCCTGCCAGCAGGATCATGGTGGCGATCGAGCCGGGACCGGCGATCAGCGGAATACCCAGCGGGAACACCGAGGGGTCGGCATGGTCTTCAGCCTCGGCCCGGTCCTCGCGCCGCTTGGTGCGGCGTTCGAACAGCATGTCGAGCGCGGTGAGGAACAAGAGCACGCCGCCCGCGACCCGAAAAGCCGGCATCGAGATGCCTACAAAGCCCAGCACCGCCTCGCCAAAGGCCGCGAACATGGCCAGGATGCCCGCCGCCGTCAGGCAGGCGCGCAGCGCGATGCCGCGCCGGGTGCGGCTGTCCATGCCCTGGGTCAGTGCCATGAAGATGGGCGTCTGACCCGGCGGGTCGATCACCACGAAAAGCGTGGTGAATGCGGTGATCAGAAAGGCGGTGTCGATCATGTCCCCTCCGTCTGGTCGGGCGCGGGCAGGTCAAATCGCTTGCCCACGGCGCCGTCAAGCGCGCGCCAGGTCTGAAAGCCAAGCGCGGTGTAATAGGCCAAACCTTCTGCATTCGCCGTACCGATGGTGGCGTCGATATGGGCCAGATTGGCATCCTGCGCCGCCGCCAGCGTGCTGGCGAACACCGCCCGCCCGATGCCCCGGCGGCCCGCATCGGCGGCGACATAGGTGCCGATGATTCCCCAGCCTGCGGGCAGGTCATAATCGTTCCGGGCGCGCGCGACTTTCAGTGACTGAAAGCCGAGGATGCGTTCGCCCGCGCAGGCCACGGCACAGCTCAACCGGTCGGGATGCGCGATGTAATGGGCCAGAACAGTCGCCGCATCGCCCCGGCGGGCACTGTTCCAGCCGGTGAGGATCGGTTGCAGTACCGCGCTCATCGCGGCGGCATCCGCCGCCTCTGCCTGCCGGACGATCATGAGGCCTGCGCGGCGTCGAGTTTCTCTTGCGCGTCCATCCACAGGGTCTCGGCCCGGTCCATCGCGTCCTTCAGCTCCGCATATTTGCGGTTCCAGACTTCGAGATCGGCGACCTTGTCATCGGTGTAAAGCGCAGGGTCGGCCAGTTTGGCGGCGAGTTTGTCGTGCATCTCGGTCAGCTTCTCGACCCGCTCTTCGCATTTGCGCAGCTCGGCCCGCAGTGCAAGTACGGTGTCGCGGCTGGCGCGCTTGGGTTTGGCCTCGGTCGGTTTTACCGGTTCCGGCTTGTCACGCGCCAGCAGGAAATCGCGGTAAGCCTCCAGATCGCCGTCAAAGGGTCTGACCGACCCGTCCGAGACCAGCCACAGCCGGTCGGCCACAAGGGTCAGAAGGTGCATGTCGTGGCTGACCAGGATCACCGCCCCGGTATAATCGGTCAGCGCCTCGACCAGCGCCTCGCGGCTTTCGATGTCGAGGTGGTTGGTCGGCTCGTCGAGGATCAGCATATGCGGCGCATCAAGAGTGGCGATCAGCAGGCTGAGGCGCGCCTTTTGCCCGCCCGAGAGCCGCCCAACGGCCGTTTCCGCCTGTTCGGCGCCTAGGCCGAAGCCCGCCAGCCGCGCCCGCGCTTTCGCCGGCGCCTCGTCCGGGCGCAGGCGGCGCAGGTGGTCGAGGGGGGTTTCGTCCACATATAGCTCGTCGACCTGGTGCTGGGCGAAATAGCCAATGCGCAGCTTGGGCGAGCGGGTCATCCGCCCCGCCATCAGCGGCAGACGGTCCGAGAGCAGTTTCGACAAGGTGGATTTGCCCTGGCCGTTCTTGCCCAAGAGCGCGATCCGGTCGTCCTGGTCGATGCGCAGGTTCAGCCGTTTCAGGACCTGCGTTTCACCATAGCCCGTCACCCCGCCTTCGAGATGGATGATCGGGGGCGACATCTCCTCGGGCTTGGGAAAGGTGAAGGCGCGCAATGCGGCCTCCTGCGGGCTGCTGATTGGTTGCATCCGGGCCAGCGCCTTGAGGCGCGACTGTGCCTGCTTGGCCTTGTCCGCCTTGTACCGGAAGCGGTCGACATAAGATTGCAGATGCGCGCGGCGTGCCTCCTGCTTCTTGGCCATCGCCTGGGCCTGGGCCAGGTTTTCGGCCCGCTGGCGGGCGAACTGGTCGTAGGGGCCCTGGTAGAGGGTCAGCTTGCGATCCTCCAGATGCAGGATCGCGCCGACGGCACGGTTCAAAAGCCCGCGGTCGTGGCTGATGATGATCACCGTATGGGGGTATTTCGCCAGATAGCTTTCCAGCCACAACGCCCCTTCGAGGTCGAGATAGTTGGTCGGTTCGTCCAGGAGCAGCAGGTCGGGCTGGGAAAACAGCACCGCCGCCAGCGCCACCCGCATCCGCCAGCCGCCCGAGAAATCGGAACAGGGTTTCAGTTGTTCGTCATCGTCGAATCCCAGCCCCTTGAGGATCGAGGCGGCGCGCGCGGGCGCGCTCCAGGCGTCGATATCGGCCAGCCGGGTCTGCACCTCGGCGATGCGGGTCGGATCGGTGGCGGTTTCCGCCTCGGCCAGGAGCGCGGACCGTTCGGTATCGGCGGCCAGAACCGTATCAAGCAGAGAGACGTCCGAGGCGGGCGCCTCTTGCGCAACGCCGCCGATACGGGCGCGGCGGGGCAGGGCGATATTGCCGGTTTCCAGCGCCAGTTCGCCCCGGATCAGGCGAAAAAGCGTGGTCTTGCCGGTGCCGTTGCGGCCCACCAGACCGACCTTGTGGCCATCGGGAATGATGGCGCTGGCGCCGTCGAACAGCGGCCGGCCCTCGATCGCGTAAGAGATGTTATCAATCCTCAACATGGGCGCGCTCATAACAGAGAGGTGAGGGGGCCGCCAGCGGCTTGGGCCCGTTGCCGGGATGGTCAAGCGCGCGGCCGCGTGATAGCGCGGAAATACAGCCCAACCCGCCGGATTTCGCCCATGCGTCCCGCCACCAACCCGCCGCATCTGATCACGCTTGTTCTGGCCACCGCGCTGGCGGTTCTGACCCTGAACATGTTCCTGCCGTCGCTGGCGCATATCGCTTCGGATTTCGGGGTGGACTACGCGCTGGCGAACCTGTCGATAGCGGGATACCTGATCATCACCGGTGTCTTGCAGCTGATCATGGGGCCTTTGTCTGACCGTTATGGCAGGCGCCCAGTGCTTTTGTGGTCGATGGGTGTCTTTGCGCTGGCTTCTGTCGGATGCGCGCTGGCCGAGAATATCTGGGTCTTTCTTGGCTTCCGGATGGTGCAGGGCGCGGTGATCGCGGGGCAGGTCCTGCCTCGGGCAGCGCTGCGCGATCTCTACCCGCCGTCACAGGCCGCGGCGCGGCTGGGGCAATTGTCCATGGCGATGGCGCTTGCGCCGATGCTGGGGCCGATGCTGGGGGGCGTGCTGGAGAGCCTGTTTGGATGGCGGGCCGGGTTTGTTCTCTATGCCGTCATGGGATTCGGAATGCTGGCGCTCGTCTGGGCGGATATGGGTGAAACGAACCAGAACCGCTCGGCCACCTTCGGGGCACAGATGCGACAGTACCCCGAGCTGTTCGGATCGCGCCGGTTCTGGGGTTACAGTCTGTGTGCCGCCTTCTCGGTCGGGGGCTTTTACGCCTTCATCACCGGCGCGCCCATGGTGGCGGCGGCCTGGTTCGAGCTCAGCCCGGCGATGCTGGGTCTGGGTATCGGCATCATCACTTTGGGATTCATGGCCGGTAACTTCGTCACCGGGCGTATCGCGCCGCGCGTGGGGCTGATGCCGCTGGTCGTCGCCGGGCGCTGGGTGGCGAGTGCGGGGCCACTTCTGGGGCTGGTACTGTTTCTTGTCGGGCAGGGATCGGTCTGGGTGTTCTTTGCCTCGGCCATATTCGTGGGCTTTGGCAACGGGCTGACGCTGGCCAATGCCAATGCCGGGCTGATGTCGGTGCGCCCGCATCTGGCGGGCAGCGCCTCGGGCCTGTCAGGCGCGCTGACCGTGGCGCTGGGGGCGGCGCTGACCACGGCGACGGGTGTCGTCGTGAATGCTCAGAACGCGCCTTATGCCGTTCTGGGGCTGATGCTGGCCGCCAGCCTGCTCAGCCTGGTTGCCGCGCTCTATACACGCTGGGTCGACCTGCGCGAGCCCCTGATCGATAGCTGACCCGACAATCCCCTTATCGGGCCCGGGATTTGCCATCATGGCACTTTCCTTGCGCGTTCCATCGTGATAGGCGGCGCGCGACACATCCGGCGCGAAAGGCGCGCCGCCAGATTCAAGGAGAGCCCCGATGGCACTGGAACGCACCTTTTCGATCATCAAGCCCGATGCAACCCGCCGCAACCTGACCGGCAAGATCAACGCCAAATTCGAGGAAGCCGGTCTGCGCATCGTCGCGCAGAAGCGCATCCACATGACCAAGGAACAGGCCGGTAAGTTCTACGAAGTGCACGCTGCCCGCCCGTTCTATGACGAACTGTGCGAATTCATGTCCTCGGCCCCGGTCGTGGTGCAGGTTCTGGAAGGCGAGAACGCCATTGCCAAGAACCGCGAAGTGATGGGCGCCACCAACCCCGCCGACGCGGCCCCCGGCACCATCCGCGCCGAGTTTGCCGAGTCGGTCGGCGAGAACTCGGTTCACGGCTCGGACGCGCCGGAAACTGCCGCTGTCGAGATCGCCTATTTCTTCTCGGGTATCGAACTGGTCGGCTGAGCCGCCGGTCGACGGACCTGAACGAACAAGAAAAGCCGCCCCGGTTTCGCGGGCGGCTTTTTCATTGGCCGGGGACGGGGGCGCTGCCCCCATCGCGCCGGGGGCGCGATTCCCCCGGGATATTTGGAGCAAGAGGAAAGTGCGGGCGCGTCAGGTTTGCGGGCGCAGATCCTCGGGGCGGACGCGGACACCCAGAGCGTCAAGCTCGGCGATGAGTCGGCTTGCGGGGGCGGGTTTCGCCGCCGCCTTGATCGCGTCGAAACGGGCGCGCAGTTCAGCCTTTTCCTTGCCCTTGCAATCGTTCCAGGGGCGGCCTTGCAGGCCCATCACGAGAACATAGTAGCCAATGAAATGCGGCCGGGTTCCGGCCTCGATCAGCCGGGCATAGGCGGCGTCCGGCCCGATTTCGCGCAATTCCTGGGCGGAATGGATACCGGCACGCGCGCAAGCCTCCTGAAAGGCGGGGCCGAGGTTGCGGATGGAAGAGACGGGATCGGACATGGGGCGACCTTACGTGTCGTCGGACGAAAAGTCACCGGGGGGCGCTGCATGCTTGTCCGGCGTAAATCCCTGCGGTAGTCACAGGTTCGTGAGGGGGGATTTGCATGAGCATATTGGGGCGTCTGTTTTACAAATCGCGCAAGTTCTATGACGACGATTTCGACTGGAGCAGCTACACGGCCGACAGTTACCACCGGCGTCTGAAGGGTGATATTGAAAGCAACTTCAGAACGATATCGGACGAAGGTGATCTGTCGCTCGAGACTGAGACCGGCAAGGTCAGCGTCAGGGGCGGCGCGCTTCACCCCAATGTACAACTGATCCTGGAGACCATCGGACAGCTGCAACCCGCCTCGGTGCACGAAGTCGGCTGTGGCGGGGGCGATCATGTGGCGCATGCTTCTGTGCTGTTCCCGGATATTCAGGTGACCGGCGGCGATCGCGGCGAGACTCAGCTCGACCTGGCCATTGCGCGGCATCCGCAGCTGTTGGGCAAGGTCGGCATACAGGACATCACCATGCCCTTCTCTGACCAATGGCCCCGCGCCGAGATGGTCTATAGCCAGGCGGTGATTATGCATATCCATACCGCGGTCAGCCACTTTGTGGCCCTGTCCAACATGGTGCGGCAGGCCGGGAAATACGTTCTGCTGGTCGAGAATGTGCAGTGCCACAACTTCGTCCAGGACCTGATCGCCCTGGAGGAAGGTGGACATCTGGCCTGGGGCAAGGTGCATCTGTACCAGGTCGAGGGATCGACTGGCGCGCGCGGGATTCTGGTGTCCCGAGAGCCGCTGGGCTTGCCCGAACTGGTATCGGACGCGCAGATGCGCGCCGGAGAGATGCCTTCGGTCCGCCGGTTGCGCCGTTCGGACGAGGACAGCGAGCGGGCCCTGACGGGGTTCGTGCGGGATTGGCGCAAGTGATGGTATCTGGAGGAGACGCAGGATGAACGACACAGGTTTGCGAGACAAGGTAAAGGATCTGGACCTGACCGCGCCTCCGCCGGGGTTTCTGGAGGATCCGTTCCCGTTCTATGACGCGCTTCTGGCGCATGCGCCGGTGCTGCCGCAACCGGACGGGTCGGTTCTGCTGAGCCGTCATGCCGATCTTGACCGCATCTATCGTGACACCACGCTCTATTCCTCGGACAAAAAGGCCGCCTTTGGCCCGAAGTTCGGGGTTGGTTCGCCGCTGTTCGAGCATCACACAACCTCGCTGGTGTTCAACGACCCGCCACTGCACACGCGGGTGCGCAAGATCATGACCTCGGCGCTGACGCCGCGCGCCATCGCCCGGATGGAGCCGGGGCTGATCTCGACGGTCGATCACCTGCTGGATGCGATGGCGGGGCGGGAAACGGTCGACCTGATCGAGGAATTCGCCTCGACCATCCCGATCCAGATCATTGGCAACCTGCTGGATGTTCCGATGGAGGAACGCGGACCCCTTCGGGATTGGTCGCTGGTGATTCTGGGCGCGCTGGAACCGAAACTGACCGACGATCAGCTGGCGCGCGGACAGGCGGCCGTGACCGAGTTCAAGACCTATCTGGAGGACCTGGTGGCGCGGCGCCGCGCCAAGCCGGGCGACCCGGAAACCGACGTGCTGACGCGGCTGATCCGGGGCGAGGGCGCCGACCAGAAACTGTCGGAAATCGAGCTGCTGCAAAACTGTATCTTCATCCTGAACGCCGGGCACGAGACCACTTCGAACCTGATCGGCAATGGGCTGGCCTTGTTGAACGATTTCCCCGAAGAACGCCGAAAACTGCTTGAAGATCGGGATCTACTGCCCTCGGCTGTCGAGGAAATCCTGCGGTTCCGCTCGCCGAACCAATTGGGCAACCGAGAGACCACAGCCGAGATCGAACTGGACGGGCTGCGCCTGCCCGCGGGTACCAACCTGCATCTGTGCATTGGCGCGGCAAACCGCGATCCGGCCGTGTTCGACGATCCGGCGCGCTTCGACATCACGCGCAAGCCGAACCGGCATCTGGCCTTTGCCGGCGGGCCGCATGTCTGTGTCGGGCTGACATTGGCGCGACTCGAAGGGCGGATCGCGCTCGGGCGCCTGCTGGACCGTTACCCGGACTATCGCCTGCGCGAGGGCCGGGTGCCCGGAGGGCGCATCCGGTTTCACGGCTACGCCACCCTGCCAGCGCGGATGACACCCTGAGCCCTGCGTAAGACAAAGCATCGGGAAAGATGAATGTTTCATTGCGGCCCGTGCCGTGATTTGATGCGGACATGACCAGCCTGATTGTCATCGCCGGCAAAGCCGCACCTCTGGTTCTGGCCAGGCCGTGCGAGGGCCTGCGGTTTGCCGTTGGCGGCGCCCTGCGTCGTGATTTTGCGCTCTACGATTGTTTCGACCAGCCCCTGCGCCGTTCGGGGCGGGTTCTGCTGCGGACCGGCCGCGATCTGATCCTGTTGTCCGACGACGTGGCGCCTATTTCACAAAAGGTGGACCCGGGGCGAGGTAGCGTGCCCGCGATTGCATCCGGCGCGGTGTGCGACGCGCTGACGGGCCTGCCGCCGCTGCGGGCGCTGATGGTGCAATGCGCGGGCCGGGCGGAAACGCTTTCGGTCGCTGTTCTGGACGATATGGAGAAAACCTGTCTACGGATGCAGGTCATCACTCTGTCGGCCCAGTCCGGCACGGCGACATTGGTTCTGACCGAACCGATGCGCGGGTATGACAGGGCGCATCAGCGCGTGGTCGATGCCCTGCTGGACTTTGAGGGCGCATCCCGGGGCGCGACCGGTCTCTGGCCGCTTCTTCTGCCTGGGGTTCAACCTTACCAGTCCAAGCCCGAGGTGCCGATCACCGCGGATGAACCGGCGCATCGTGTCGCGGCGGACCTGATCCGCTCTTCCATGTCGGTCTCCCGCCAGAACGAGGCGGGGATCATCGAGGATATCGATACCGAATTCCTGCATGACTATCGCATTGGATTGCGCCGCATCCGCTCGGTCCTGAGCCTGTTTCGCGACGTGTTTCCGCCCGAAGAGACAGACGAGTTGCAAAGGGAGTTCTCGGAGCTGATGGCGCCTACCGGACGGGTGCGCGACCTCGATGTGTATCTGTTGGGAAAGCCTGGGTTCTTTGCCCTTGTGCCCGAGGCGCTGCATCCCGGGTTGGACCTTCTCTTTGCCCGGATGAAGACCGAACGGGACGTCGCGCAACGGGCCCTGGCCCGTCACCTGCGCAGTGACCGCTATACCGCACGTGTTGCCGCGCTGGACGCGCGTCTGACCGATCCCTCAGGTCTGCCGCCTGGGCCCGAGGGCGACCGCGCGGCGCTGCCTTATGCGCAGGCCCTGATCTGGACGCGCTATCGCAAGGTTTGCAAGCTGGCACGGCGCATAGATGCGGATACCTCGGATGACGATGTCCATCGCCTGCGCATCCACTGCAAGAAGCTGCGCTATCTCATGGAGTTCTTCGGGCCCTTGTTCCCGAAGAAGAAGTTCAGGAAAATTCTGAGACCCTTGAAAGGCTTGCAGGACATTCTTGGTCTTTTCAACGACTATTCGGTGCAGCAATTGGAACTCAGCCGGTACCTGCATCCCGACGATGGCGCGCCGGTAGAGACCGACATGGCCGCAGCCGTTGGCGCGCTATTGGCGACGCTGTCGCGCTTGCAGGCCGGTGAACGGACGCGCGTTGTCGCCAGTTTCGCGGATTTCGACAATCGCGCGGTGCGGGCCGTGTTCGAAGAGCTTTTCCACCAGCCAGAGGAGGCGGGGCGCTAGGCCATGCATGTGATCGCCTGCTACAGCAACAAGGGCGGTGTCGGCAAAACGGCGACATCGGTGAACCTGGCCCATGCCATCGCGCGTTCCGGGCGGCAGGTGCTGCTGTGCGATCTCGATCCGCAGGGGGCATCGAGTTACTATTTTCGCGTCAAGCCGTCGAAAAGGTTGAGCGAGACGCGGTTTTTCGAGGATTCCGACCGCTTTGCCGATGCGATCCGCGCCAGCGATTTCGATGGGCTCGACATCTTGCCCGCCAACCGGAGTTTTCGTGATTTCGACCGTTTCCTGAGTCGCATCCGCAGCAAGCGGTCGCGCCTGTCCAAGGCACTGGTGGCCGGTGGCGCCGAATACGATGTCGTGGTGCTCGACTGCCCGCCGAACTTTTCCTTGCTCTCCGAGAACGTGTTTCGTGCCGCCGACCGAATTGTGGTGCCGGTTCCGCCCAGCACGCTGAGCGAGCGGACGTTCGAGCAGCTGGTCGAATTCTTCAAGGATCAGGGGTTGCCGCGGCGCAAGATTTCGGCGTTCTTCTCGATGGTTGAGGGGCGCAAGTCCTTGCATCGCGACACCATGGCCCGAATGCGCGCGGCGTATCCCAAGCGGTTTCTCGCCGCCAGCATTCCCTATTCTGCGGATGTGGAACGCATGGGGTTGCGACGGGCACCGGTTGCCGAATATGCCCCCCGCAGCAAGGCCGCCGCCTGTTACGCCGACCTGTTCGGGGAACTGGCGCTCTGACCTCAGGGTCTTGGCAGAACCAGCCGGGCCTCCAGCCCCGGTTTTGCATTGCGCGCCTCGAACACCCCGCCTTGCATCCGTGCAATGGCCGCCGCCAACGCCAGACCCAGGCCCGAGTTGCCCCCCGTACGTGCCGGGTCGAGCGTGACAAAAGGCTGCGCCAGCCGCTCCAGATCGGCCTCGGGCACGCCCGGGCCGTGATCGCGCACCGACAGGATCACCATGTCCTCGGCGGCGGTGATGTGCAAAGCCACCTCGGTGCCGCCCGGCGCATAGCGCAGGGCATTGTCGAGCAGGTTGGACAGAGCCTGAGCCAGCAAGGCGCGGTGACCCGGCAGGATGGCCGGGTCCGTCTCGACCGTGAGTGTGACGCCGTTCTCTTGCGCCAGCGGTTCATAGAATTCAGCCACGTCGCGGGCCAGCGCCGCCAGATCCACCGGTTCGAACTCTTCCCGGCCCAGCCCCGCCTCGGCGCGCGAGATTTCGGTCAGTTGCGAGAACACCCTGAGCAGGTGGTCTACCTCGGCCAGCGCGCGGGCGGCGTCCGCATCCCGCTCTGCGTCGCCCCGGCTGGGGTCGGTCAGGGCCTCGACCTTTTGGCGCAGGCGCGACAAGGGCGAGCGCAGATCATGCGCGATCGAGTTCGACGTGGTTCGCAGATGGCCAACCAGTTCCTCGATCCGGTCCAGCATCTCGTTCAGGGTACCGGCCATACGGTCGAATTCATCCCCGGTGCCGCGCAAGGGGATCCGGCGCGTCAGGTCGCCCGAGACGATTTCCGTTGCGGTGCGCGAGATGTCCTTGAGCCGCGAAAACACCAGCCGGGTCAGAAACCAGCCGGTCAGCAGGCTGAGCGCCAGCGCGGCCAGCAAGGCCAGCCCGACAGAACGCAACAACACGCGGTCAAACTGTCGTCGGGCCGACGCATCGCGTCCGACGAGCAGCCGCTCGCCACCCGGCAGCCGGATCGAGGCCGCCGATACCGGTACGTTCTCGCGGGATTCGGTACGGATCAGGTCCAGTTCGACCCAACCGCTGCCCGGTTCCACATCCGGTGGCCAGCGCACGAGGTTACCGGCAAGCACGGTTCCGAACGGCCCGGTCAGCAGGTAAAGCGCGTCGCGCTCTGCGGCGTCCTGGGTGCGGCGTTCGATGGCCTCGGTCAGGCCGAATATGCCGCGCCGCTGGTATTCATCCGACAGTCCGGCCAGTTCTGCGGTTACCACCGAGCGAGTCTCGCCCGCGATGGTGCGGTTTGCGGTGACATAGACCAGCGCCAGTACGGCCGCGGTCAGTAACGTGCTCAGGACCATGCTGAGCAGCACCAGCCGGGTTCTGGCATTTCTGAGGGTAACCAGAGGCTTATCCATCAGAGATCATGTAGCCCGCGCCGCGAACGGTCTCGATCAGCGGGGTTTCCGAACCCTCGTCGATCTGCCGGCGGAGTTTCGAGATATGAACATCCACGATGTTGGTATTGGGGTCGAAATGATAGTCCCAGACCCCTTCGAGCAGCATGGTCCGGGTCACCACGCGGTTCTTGCGGCGCAGAAAGAATTCCAGGATCTGGAATTCGCGCGGGGTCAGGGTGATGTCGCGACCGCTGCGCGTTACCCTGCGGCGCAACAGGTCCATTTCCAGATCCCGGCAAGAAAGCGTCGCAGCCTCCTGCGTGTCCTTGGGGCGTCTCAACAGGGCTTCGATACGGGCCAGAAGTTCCTGAAAGGAAAAGGGTTTGACCAGATAGTCGTCAGCGCCTGCGCGCAGCCCCTTGACGCGTTCATCGACGGCGCTCATCGCGGTCAGCATGATGACGGGGGTTTTCAACCCGGCGGCTCGGATCGATTTGATCAGCGACAGGCCATCCAGCTCCGGCAGCATCCGGTCCAACACCACCGCGTCAAACCCGCCATCGGTCGCATGAAACAACCCCTCGCGCCCGTCGGCGGCGCTCTCCACAGCAAAGCCTTCTTCGGTGAAGCCCTTGACCAGGAACTCACGGGTCTCGTCATCGTCTTCGACGATCAGAACACGTCGGCTCATGTAAAATCCGGTCCTTGTTTTTATCAGGATATATCCAAGACAATCCACAAATGCACGCGCCGGGCGCGGATGGGGTCGCGCCCGGCGTGCCCGGGTCAGGCATGAGGTGCCCGGGCGGTGCACTGCGGCCGCGCCAACAAGTGTCTTGAGTGGTGGCGGCGCGGCAGCAGCGGGGGATCAGGCCAGTCGCACGGCAACAAACAACCGGTTGCCGTCGCGGTTTATCAGAACTAGCGCCGGGTCGGTCTTTTCCTTGCCTAGTGCGGCCTTGAGCGCGGCCGGGCTGTCGGTATCGGTTCCGCCCACCCGCTGGATGACGTCACCCCGGCGCAATCCCGCCTGGGCTGCGGGGCCATTGGGGTCGATGTCGGTGACAAGAACGCCGCTGACATCGCTGCCAACCCCGGCCTGTGCCCGCATGCCGTCGGTCAGCGGCGCTACGGTCAGGCCCAAGGCCGGTGTCTCGGCCGGATCGGGGGGGGCAACCCCGCTGGCCGAGGCCGATTGCTGGTGCTGGCCGATGGTCACGGTCACATCCTGTGCCTTGCCGTCGCGGATGACCCGGACATTGGCGCTGGAGCCAGCCTTGGTGGCGCCGACCAGACGCGGCAGGTCAGAGCTTGATTTCACGGCCTTTCCTTCGAAGGCCACGATCACGTCGCCCGGGTTCAGGTTGCCGTCAGCGGGGCTGTCCGGGACAACGTCCGACACCAGAGCCCCGTTCGGGCTGTCCAGCCCCATCGCGGCGGCGATATCGGCGCCCACGTTCTGGATCGACACGCCCAGCCAGCCACGGTCAACCTGGCCGTCCTCGCGCAGATCGTCGATCACATGCTCGACGATGTTCGAGGTGACGGCAAAACCCAGGCCCACCGAGCCGCCCGTCGGCGAATAGATGGCCGAGTTCACGCCCACGACCTCGCCCTCCATGTTGAACAGCGGCCCGCCCGAGTTGCCTTTGTTGATGGCGGCATCGGTCTGGATGAATTCGGCATACGGCCCGTCCGAGATGTTGCGCCCCTTGGCCGAAACGATGCCGGTAGTGACGGTGGAGCTCAGCCCAAAGGGGTTGCCGACGGCCACCACATCCTCGCCCACGCGGATGGCGTCGCTGTCGCCAAGGGTCACGGCAGGCAGGTCCACACCAGCCTGAATGCGAAGCAGCGCCAGGTCGGTCAGCGGATCGGTACCAACCACTTCGGCGGTGAACTCGCGATCGTCGCTGAGCCGGACGGTCACCTTGTCTGCGCCTTCGACCACGTGGTTGTTGGTGACGATGTAGCCCTCGGCATCCAGAATGAACCCCGAACCCAGACCCTGGCGCGGGCCGCTCTGCGGCGGTTGCATTCCGCCAGGTCCGCCGAACTGGTGGAAGAACTCTTCAAACGGCGTGCCTTCGAACGGGTTGGGCTGGCCTTTCATCTGCCGCGGCTTGGCCTCTTCCGAGGCCAGAACGGTGACCACTGCGGGCGAGACGCGCTCGACCAGATCGGCCAGCGCCTCGTCAGCCAAGCCGGGCAAGGCGGTCGAGCCCAACAGCAGCGCGCCCAGGACAGGGGCGGCGGCCCAGTTCGGAAGGGAAGGGTTCAGTTTACGGGACATGCGAATGCTCATCTTGTTCTCCTGTCAGTGTCCCGGCTGGTCCGGGTCTGACAAAGGGAATAAGCCCGCAATCTGATCCTTTGCTGATCCGTGGATTAAAATTTGTTAATGCGCCTTCATTTGCCCGGCGGGGTCGCGCCGACATCCCAGAAAAGACCGGTCATCACCTGAGCGGCCTGCCGCATCGTGGAACCCAGGACATGTTCGTCGGGCGCGTGCTGGTTGCAGCCCGCATAGAAATGCGGCACCCAGATTGTGGGCAGGTCCAGAATGTCCGAGAAACACTCGTTGGGCAGCGATCCGCCGAGGTTGGGCAATAGATGCGGCGCGGTGCCAACGGTTTCGGTGACCGAGGCGATTGCGAACCGGGCCCAGGGATGATCCGGGTCAAGCCGGGTGGCGGTGAAGGGCAACTCGTCGCTGTCGACGATCTCGACCATGGGGAACCCGTGCCGGTCCAGATGCGCGCGCAGCGCGGTCAGGTTGACCAGATGCTGCCCCTTGTTGTCGGCGCTGCCCCGGCCATAAAACCGGTCACCCTGCTGGGTCAGGCGAAACGGATGCAACCCCTCGGCCCAGGCATCGGTCTGGGCGCGGGTGACATCGCCGTGGCCATAGCTGAGGACCGTCGGCAAGCCCGGCGCTTCGACCCGTTCGGCCAGCAGAAACGGCGCGCCATTGGGGGCGGGGTTGGGCAAAAGGCGCGCGGTCATGCCAAGTGCGACCAGATGCGGTGCCAGCGTTTCGGTCAGATAGGCGCTCAGCGCGTCGCCACGCCCTGACACCTGGCTCTCGGTTTCCTGCGCCACCAGATCCGCCAGATCCCGCCAGAACTGGCCGCTGTCAAAACCCTGTTCCGCCCGTGCAATCGCCTGTTGCCTGCTCATGTCACGCCCCTAGCTGTTCCACCACGCCTCGATCTCTTCCGGTGTGATCCGGCCTGCAAGGCCCAGCGCGACCAGCCCGGCGGTCCCGGTCTGCGACGGGCGCAGATCGGCATGGGCGCCAACCACATGGACTTCGGTCATGCCATCGGGTCCGGGGATAAAGCCTTTCAGCCGGTAAATCGCTGCCGGGCGTGTGGAGAGCTTGTCGCGCAGGGCGTCCCGCGTCATAGGCCACGGCGCGGCGCAGGACCAGCCGGTATAGGCAGGATGCGGCACGCTGGCGACCGATCCCGGGCGCGGCATCACATCAAAGAGCAGCGGTGCCAGCGCGCTGTCCCGGGGCAGGGGCACAGGCTCGGCAATCCCAGCCCCGGCCAGCGCCTGCGTCAGTTCGGCATCGGGGGCCTGCGTCTTGGTCAGTAACAGCAGGTCCGCCACCCGCATCTGCTGCGCCACCTGCGGCGCGATCAGCGGATCGGCCAGAAGCGTTGCGGCGTTCAGCCCGTCGACCAGCGTGATGATACCGGCATAGCTCAGGTCCGGCTCGGCCTTGGCGGCATTGGCGATGGCTGCCGGGTCAGCGATGCCGCTTGCCTCGATCACCAGGTGATCGGGGCGCGGGTTGCGGTCCAGCGCATCGCCCAGCGCCAGGAACAGGTCCGCCCCCATGGTGCAGCAGACGCAGCCATTGGTCAGTGCGATGGTATCCTCGCCCATCGCGGCGATCAGGCCCGCGTCGATATTGATGGCGCCGAAATCGTTGACCATCACCAACAGGCGCAGCCCGTGATCCTCGGCCAGCAGGCGGTTGATCAGCGTGGTCTTGCCCGCGCCCAGATAACCGGAGATGACGGTGAGCGGCAGGCGCATCAGATCAGGTTCACCCGGCCACCAGACACGGTGCCCAGCACCGGCACATCTTTCAGTGCCATCGGATCGACCTCGGTCGGATCCGCGCCCAGCACGGCGAAATCGGCGATCTTGCCGGTTTCGATAGAGCCGATCTCGGCATCGAGTTTCAGCGTATAGGCCGCGCCAAGGGTGATCGCGTAAAGCGCCTCGTCCACCGTGATCTGTTGCTCCGCGCCCAACGTCCGGCCCGACATGGTCTGGCGGTTGACCGCGCACCAGGCGGTAAAGAGCGGCCCCATCGAGGTCACCGGCGCATCGGAATGGATCGCCAGATGCACGCCCGCATCCAGTGCCGAGCGGGCGGCGTCCATGCGGGTGGCGCGGTCCTCGCCAATGGTGAGCGCGGCGTGCTGGTCGCCAAAGAACCAGATGTGGTTCGAGAAGATGTTGGTGCATACGCCCATTTCCGCACAGCGGCGGAATTGATCCGGCCCCATCATCTGGCAATGCTGCAAGACATGGCGCGATCCGGGCCAGGGATGGGCGCGGCCTGCGGCCTCGAGCGCGTCGAGCGTGATCGAAGATGCCTCGTCGCCGTTCACATGGATATGCATCTGCACGCCATGTTCCTGCATTGCAGCGCAAAGTTCGTAGATCAGGTCGGGCGGCGTGTTCCAGATCCCGTTGGGCTGGCCGCCGACATAGCCCGGCCATTTCACGCGCGCGGTCCAGCCCTGGATCGACCCGTCGGTCATCAGTTTGACCGCGCCCAGACGCAGCTTGTCAGTGGATTTCTTGCGAAGCGCCAATGCGCGCTTGGCGATATCCCGCGGCGCGGCTCCCATTGCACCCAGCACCGGCACGATGCGCAGAGCAAAGCCCGGGTCCGAAGTGACGGCCAGCAGCGCGCCGAGGTCTTCGTCCTGCATCTCCGAGAACAGGTCCGTCACTGTCGTCACGCCTGCATGTTTGCAGACATCCGCATAGGCGCGGATGGCGCTCTCCTTTTGCGACAGGCCGCGAAAATCGACGCCGGTGCGCCGCATCACTGGGAACATGGCGGCCATTTCCTGCAACTCACCGGTGGGTTCGCCGTCTGCTCCCTTGACGACACCTTCGACATTGGTATCGCGACCGTACCCCGCCATCTCCAGCGCCAGGCTGTTGGCGCAGAGCAGGTGAAAGTTCGAGAACATCACGACAACCGGCCGGTCAGAGGCGATCTGGTCCAAGTGATGCCGGTTCAGCCGTTCGGTGGGCAAAAAGATCGGATCGAAGCCCCAGGCGATCAGCGGCTGGCCCTCGGGCAGGGTCGCGCTGTATTCCCGCAGGCGGGCGACGACGGCACCGATATCGGTCATGCCCTTGTGCATGCGGCCTTGCGGGTCGATCCGGTCGTGATACCCGGCATAGGCAAAGTCCCACATCGCCCCGGCCATCATATGGGCATGCCCTTCGACCAGGCCGGGCATCAGCACCGCATGCGCCAGACTGTCGTTAAGGGTCACCGGCCCCCAGGCTTCGGCACAATCTACCCCACCGACAGCCAGGATCTTGCCCTCGCGTACCGCCACATGGGTGGCGGTGGGTCGGCTTGGGTCCATGGTGATGATCTTCTTTGCGGCAAAAACGGTAATACCTGGCATCTCGAAATCTCCCTGACCTGCAAAAGGGGTAGCTTGCGCTCGACCGGCTGTAAATTGTTATCCCCTCAGGCGGCCAGCAAAGCCCGCTCCTGTTCCCGCTCTCCCGGTGTCGCTTGTGTGATCATTGCCGCTCTGGCGGAAACAGCGCGCGGCTAAGATGTTCGGAGGCTGCCTGTCGCCAAGCGGGAAGACTGTGCGAACCGCCCTGCAAGACCATGTCGTGACCAAGAGATGTCACTGCCGGGCGCAGGCCCTAGTGAGTCGCCACAAGGCGCCTCAGAGCACTTGATTCGAGCCGGAAACCGGGCTGATTGTTCGAGAACTGGAGAAAAACAACAGTGTTTCTCGGCATTGATGACCAAAAGGGTGACAAAATGGGGCGAAATAGTGGCGGCTCTGTCCAGCGCCGCGGCGAATGCCACAATCCTGCCACTGTCACCAAAAGAGAAACAAAAACATCTGTCTTGACGGCGGGCGACTATCGGCAATTGGGGTGAAACCAAGAAACGTTAGGGTTTTCCCCGAAATTCACTAAAATTCGCAGAAACAATTTTCAACCTTGGGGTGTGGATGGCCGGCGATCCTGTCAGGCGCCGGGAGAGTGCGACAGCAAATGTGGCAATTTCTAGACCTTTTTTCCCTTTGTCCCCCGAGGCGCGTCCGGTATTTATTGATGCAGCCCATCTGGGGGGCGATGTTTGTTGGTCACGGGGGCGACCGCACCAAAATTGCGTCATTCGGACGCGAGAAGATGCGTGATCGCACGGCGGCATGGGTGTCGTCGGTGATGTAGGGAGAAGTGCGCGTATTGCACAGGTGACCCTGCCTCATGTTGCTTTCAAGCAGCCTTTCTCGGTTTTCGGGATGAACGATTTGGGTGCAGTCGCTGCCTGATCGTCATCGCCGTAGATAAATTGGTTTCCGCTGGGTTGCGGATCGGCGCGTGGCGTCGGGAAGGAGAATGGTATGGCGACGAACTTTGACAATCCGTATTCGGCCAATCTGATCGGTCTTTGGGATTTCCGTCCGGGTGCCGAGACAAATGACACGGGCCTTGACGATGGAATCGCGCAGGATGGTACGCCGGTAAACGGCCCTCAATTCGCTGCCGGATGGATGTTCACGGGTCAGTCCGACCAGCGCATGGATGTCGATGATGGCGATGACGACCAGTTCGACCTGGACGAGGGCACGATCGTCAGCTCCTTCCGGGTGTTCGGGACCGATCCGAATGGCCCTTCGACCGTCTTCAGCCGCGGCGTCGAAGACTCGGGTAATGTCGATGACGGCGCGGGCACGACGCCCGGCGCTGACAGCGGGTTCTTTGAACTGCGCGTGACCCATGACGGCAAAGTCGAAATCCTGCATCGCTCGAACGGAATCGAAGAGATCCTGAGCACCACCCCCGGTGTCTTCTCGCTTGGGGATGTCATCAGTGTCACCTACTCCTGGTCCGAGAACGGACTGGACCTGAAGGTCGTGAACGAGACCCAGGGCACCGAAACCCTGGTTTCGAGCGACCAGACCGGCATGACGCTGGATGTCACCACCGACACCGAACAGAGCTTTACCATTGGAGCCCGCGAGGCGACGGAAGGCAACTTCGACCAGCACTTCGAAGGCGGCATCGACTATGTCGGCGTTCTGGATGCCCCGGTCCTGGGTCAACCGAACGGTATTGTCGACGGCACGCCCGGAGACGACATCATCGACCTGGGTTACACCGGCGACCCCGAAGGCGACATGATCGACAACGGTGACGCGGTCGACCCGACCCATGGCCCGGATGACGACGTGGTCGATGGCGGCGCGGGCGACGACCGGATCGATGCGGGTCTGGGCGACGACACGGTCTATGCCGGCAGCGGCAGCGACACCGTCAACGGTGAAGAAGGTGATGACCTGCTGATCGGCGACAGCAGCGCGCCCGGCGGCGGTGCCGGTGGCAGCACGCGCGAAGTCTTCGAATGGTTCCGGGCACCCGACCCGGACGATGGCGGCGCGATCGACGACGAAGACGATCTCAGCGGCGGCTTCACCCAGAACACCGGCGGTGTGGATGTCACCTTCTCGGTGCTGGGCGCCGATAGCGGTGTGACGACCCAGTTTTCCACCCAGGAACAGCACGTCGGTAATATCGACACCAACGGCCCGACCGCCAGCGACGACAGCGGGATGGAGTCTGAACTGAACGGTCAGGCCAATACCGGTGCCTATCAGCTGGCGTTCTCGGAAGCCGTGACCAACGTGTCCTTCCGGATCAACGATATCGACGGCGACGGTCGCGCGACGGTTCAGGCGTTCGACGTGAACGGCGACCCGATCACAGTGAACATTGCCGGTGGGTTGAACGTCAGCGAAAGCGACACCGACGGTGTGGCCGGTAATGAAACCGCCACCGGTGACGGCGGCTATGCCGATCCCAACAACGCAAACTACTCGATCCTGGTCACCATCCCGGGTCCGGTCGCGCGCCTGACCATCGAACACAGTCAGGCGGGCCCGAACCCGAGCGAGATCAGCGTCTCGGACGTGTATTTCGATGTGCCGAACACAGACAGCGGCGTTGACGGCAACGACAGCATGACTGGCGGCGACGGCGACGACACGCTGATCGGCGAAGGCGGCAATGACACCCTTGTCGGCGGCAACGGCAGCGACAGCGTTGACGGCGGTGATGGCGACGACTTGATCGACACCACCGGCAGCCTGTCCGGCAACCTGCCTGACCGCGGCTTCCCGTCCTATAACGGCCTGCCCGCGGTGCCGGCCGATCCGGTTGTCGACGACGACCGCGACACGGTCGACGGCGGCGCTGGCAATGACATGATCATGACCGGTGACGACACCGACCTGATCACTGGCGGTGCTGGCAACGACTCGATCGACGGCGGTCTTGACGATGACACCATCGAAGGTGGCGACGGCGACGACCTTATCGTCGGTGGCGAGGGCGCGGACTCGATCCAGGCGGGCGCAGGCAACGACGTGGTTTATGGCGGCCTCGACCCGAGCTTCCCGGATGCGCTCAACATCCGTGACGATGGCACCGATGGTCCCGCCGACCCCGAGACCACCAACGGACTCGACTTCATCGATGGCGGCGATGGCAATGACACGATCTATGGTCAGGACGACAACGACACCATCCTGGGCGGTGCCGGTGATGACTGGGTCGATGGCGGTATCGACCAGGACAGCATCGTTGGCGGCGACGGCAACGACACGCTGCTTGGGCGGCATGGCGAGGACGAGATCCACGGCGGTACCGGCAACGATGTGATCCTGGGCGGAACCGAGGCCGACGTTCTCTATGGCGACGACGACCGCGACACCATTGGCGCTGGCATCGGCGATACGCTTTATGGTGGTGAGGGCGGCAATGACGTTGACGTTGCGATTGCGACCGGTCTTGCGGTTGTCAGCTATGACCAGACCGATCCGACCGGAGAATCCGGCACCATCACCTATTTCAACGACGATCTGTCGGTTGCCGGAACGGCCGAGTTCTCGGAAATCGAGAATGTTCTGGTGATCGGAAATCCCGGCGGAACAGGTTTTCCGGTTGACCCCAACTACGGTACTCTGCCGCCAGGCGGCGCTCCGACACCCCCAAGCGGCATCGATGGCGTTGTCGAAGGCACATCCGGCAACGACACCATCGACCTGGGTTATACCGGCGATCCCGACGGCGACATGATCGACAACGACGATGCGGTGCCACCGCTTGTCGACGAACAGGATGTAGTGATTGCGGGTGCCGGTGACGACCTGATCTACAGCGGCCTCGATACCGATGTCGTGTTTGCCGGTGCCGGTGACGACACCGTTTACGGCGAAGAGGGTGGCGATGCCATCGACGGTGGCGCGGGCAACGACTCGCTTGACGGTGGCGCGGGCCGCGACATCGTTGTTGGCGGCGACGGTGACGACACCCTGTCGGGCAGCAATGAAAATCCCGACGACGGTGGCGACATTCTGGCTGGTCAGTTCGGTGACGACGTCTTCGTCAACATCGGTCTGGGCGAAGTCATCATCGGCGGCGAAGATGCCGATGGTCTGGACGAGGACGTTCTGGACCTGACCAATGCCGGTGTCCCGGGTGGTTCGGTCACGGTAGAATACGACCCGACCGACAGCGAAGCCGGGACCGTGCGTTTCTTTGATGGCGGCGGTGCCGAAATCGGCACCTCGACCTTCAGCGAGATCGAAACGGTCATACTGCCTTGCTTTACCCCGGGGACGAAGATCGCGACCCCCAAGGGCGAGCGTCTGGTCGAGGAGCTGAAAGTCGGCGACCGCGTGATCACTCGCGACAACGGCATCCAGGAAATCCGCTGGGTCGGCGCCCGCACGCTGACCGGCGCAGAACTGGCCCGTGCCGGTCACCTGAACCCGGTCCTGATCCGTCAGGGCGCGCTGGGTGGCGGTCTGCCGGAACGCGACATGATCGTCAGCCCGAACCACCGGATCCTTGTGGCCAACGACAAGACGGCGCTCTACTTCGAAGAGCGCGAGGTTCTGGTCGCGGCCAAGCACCTGATCGGTCTGGATGGCGTCGACATCGTGGAAATGTCCGAAGTGACCTATATCCACTTCATGTTCGACCAGCACGAAGTGGTGCTGTCGGATGGTGCATGGACCGAAAGCTTCCAGCCGGGCGATCAGTCGCTGGCCGGGCTTGGCAACGCGCAACGCAATGAGCTGTTCGAGCTGTTCCCCGAGCTGAAGACCGCCGAAGGGATCGAAGCCTATGCCGCCGCGCGCCGGTCGCTGAAGAAACACGAAGCCCGCCTGCTGATCTGACATCGGGCTTCGGCCTTCCCCGAATATGCAGCTTGAACCGCGCGGTCTCGGGGCGCGCGGGCAGGGCGGGGCGCGATTTTCGCGCCTCGCCTATTGCCGTTTGGCGCGCCAGTCTGCCCAGGCTTCGGGCGTGTCCAGATCGGTGCGGGCGTTCTGGCCGGGCAGGGGTACCAGCATCTGCCTGTCCTTGTAGGCCTGCGCCACCGATTGCGCCCCGCCGTCGCCTGTCAGGGCCAGGAGTTCCGGAAAAAGCGCGCAGTGAAACACTACCGGATGGCCGGGGCGGCCGTCCTCGGTCGCGCCGCGCCAGACCAGATTGTTCGACGAAAAATCAATGGCGGCCAGTACATGCGACAGATCCTGTGCCGTCAGGTCGGGTAGATCGGCGAGCAGCACCATCGCCGCCGGGGCCTGTGGCGGCAGGGCGGCAACCGCCCGGCGCAAACTGGCATTCATGCCCTCGGCCGCGTCGGGAACTTCGACGATCTCGATGTCCAGCCCGGCCAACGCCCCGTGACGCGGGTGGGGCGCAGGCGGCAGGGCGGCAATGACCGGTCCCGCTGTCATCGCGATGCTGGCGGATCGGCGAAGCAACGGTTCACCGTCGATCTCCTGCATCAGCTTGTCAGCGCCGCCCATGCGGCGAGATTGGCCCGCGGCCAGAAGGAGGATGGGTATCTTGTCCATGCCGCCACTCTGGTCCCTGGCGCGGGGTTTGTCACCCGCGCATACGCGCCCCATCCGCGTCAAAGAGCGGCCGGCTGATCACCTGCGCGCGGCGCATCTGGCCCAGGATCTCGATCTCGACCTCCAGCCCCTCGGCGATGCGATCACTGGGCAGGAAGCCCTGCGCGATCGACTTGCCCGCATGGTGCGAATAACCGCCCGAGGTACAGAAACCCACCACCGCGCCGTCCAGCCAGATCGGCTCGTAAGCGTTCACGTCGGCATCTTCGGCCTCGACCTCAAAGGCGCAGAGACGGCGGGAGGGGCCGGCTGCCCGCTCTGCCTCCGCCGCTGCGCGGCCAATGAAATCGGTATTTTTCTTGAACGATATGAACCGGTCCAGCCCGGTTTCCGCCGGTGTATAGTCGGGCGAGAATTCACGCATCCACGAGCCAAAGAACTTGTCGAGCCGCAGGCTCATCATCGCGCGCATGCCAAAGGGGACCATGCCATGCGCTTGCCCGGCCTGCCACAGGGTCCACCAGAGCTGCCGTTGCGCCATCGGATCGCAATAGATCTCGTACCCCAGATCGGCGGTATAGCTGACGCGCTGCACGATGCAGTCGGTCATGCCCACCACCACCCGTCGCACATCCATGAAGCGCAGGCTGTCCACGTCGTCGCGGGTGCAGGCGGCCAGCACCGCCCGCGCATTTGGCCCGGCAATCTGAAACCCGTTGCGTTTATCGCTGATATTCTCGATGGTTACGCCGTCTTCCTCATGTTGCTGGAACCAGCGGATGTGATAGGCCTGCGATCCGTAAGAGGCGGTCAGCTGAAACTCGGTCTCGCCCAGGCAGGAAACGGTGAAATCCCCGATCAGCTTGCCCTTGGCGCTCAGCATCGGTGTCAGCGACAGCCGCCCAGGCGCCGGGATACGGCCCGCCATGATCCGGTCGAGCCAGGCCCGCGCCCGTGGCCCGGTCACCAGGTATTTGCCAAAATTGTGCAATTCGTTGATGCCGACGCCTTCTCGCACGCCACGCACCTCGCGGCCGGTGGCCGCAAACGCATCCGAGCGGCGGAAGGAGGGGGTTTCATAAGTGGGTTCGCCGTCTTGAGCGAAATAGTTCACAACCTCCAACCCGTATTGCTGGCCCCAGACCGCGCCCATGTCGGAAAAGATATCATACATCGGCGTGGTGCGGCTCGGGCGCGCGGCGGGCAGTTCTTCGTTGGGATAAGAGACACTGAAGCGTTTCTGATAATTCTCGATCACCTTGGGCCGGGTATAGCCGGGGCTGATCCAGCTACCGAACCGTGCCACGTCCAGCGCCATAACATCGCGTTCGGGCTCGCCCTCGATCATCCATTGCGCTAGCGTCAGACCAACACCGCCGCCCTGGCTGAACCCTGCCATGACACCGCAGGCCGACCAATAGTTGCGCATTCCCGGCACTGGCCCCACCAGCGGGTTGCCATCGGGGGCAAAGGTAAAGGGGCCGTGAATGACCGACTTGACCCCGGCACGGGCCAGGACGGGGAAACGTTTGTAAGCGAATTCAATGCTTTCCTCGATTTTGTCAAAGTCGTCGGGCAGCAGTTCGTGCCCGAAAGTCCAGGGTGTGCCATCCACTGCCCAGGGTTTGCAGGGCTGTTCGTAAAAGCCGATGCACAGCCCGCGCCCCTCTTGCCGCAGATAACTTTCACCGGCGGGGTCCATCACATGCGGGTGTTCGCTGCCGCGTTCATAGATCTCGGGGATGTCGTCGGTGACGATGTACTGGTGCTCCATCGGGTGCAGCGGGAAATAGACGCCCGCCATTGCGCCCACTTCACGCGCCCAGAGGCCACCGGCATTTACGATATGTTCGGCGTGGATGGTGCCCTTGTCGGTCACCACGTCCCAGGTGCCGTCCGCGCGCTGGTTGGTTTCGCGTACCATGCAGTGCGTTTCGATGGTGGCGCCCCCCATGCGAGCGGCCTTGGCATAGGCATGCGTAGTGCCGGACGGGTCCAGATGCCCGTCAAGCGGGTCATAAAGCGCGCCGATGATGCCGTCCAGATTGGTGATGGGCGCGATCTTGGCGATCTCTTCGGGGCCGACGATTTCGGTCTCCAGCCCCATAAATCGGTGTTTGGCCCGTTCGGCCAGCAGCATGTCGAACCGGTCGCGATTGTCGGCGAGCGTGATACCGCCCACATGGTGCAGCCCGCAGGACATGCCGGTGATCTCTTCCAGCTCTTTGTACAGCCGGATGGTATAGCCCTGAAGGGCGGCCATGTTGGTATCACCGTTCAGCGTGTGAAACCCACCCGCCGCGTGCCAGGTCGAGCCCGAGGTCAGCTCCGAGCGCTCCAGCAGCATCACATCCGACCAGCCGAGCTTGGTCAGGTGATACAGGACGGAACAGCCGACAACGCCGCCGCCGATGACGGCCACTCGGGTGGTGGTTTTCATTTCACTCTCCGTTAGTCTGGGCACAGGTCTGTCTCATCAGTCACGGCAGATCCCGGGTGCATTCTTGTCGTTCAGCGACGGGATATGTCGCAAATGTAATGTGTATGGCTTCGAGAGGGCGATTTGCGAAATAAGGTCCTGAATATCCTGCGGCGCATGCTGCGGCTGCTTTATGTGCGCATCATCCTGATCGCCGCCCTCAGCCTGATGTCGGTGCCGCTGGCGGCGCTCCTGGGTGATCTGATCCCGCCGGGGCTGGCTGATCGCATCGGTGCGGCGGCGGTTGATCCGATCCTGGCGACGCTGGCGACGAGCATGCTGGCGGTGACCACCTTTTCGCTGACGGTGATGACCGGCGCCCATCGGGCCGCCTGGGCGCAATGGGGGCCGCGCACACATGTGATTCTCAAGGACGACACGGCCACCCATTCGATTCTGGCGGTGTTTGTCGGCGCTTATCTCTTTGCCATGTCGGGTATGGTGCTGCGGCGCACGCCCATTTTCGGCGAACAGGAGAGCGTGGCGCTCTTTGCCATGACGCTGCTGGTGATTGCCCTGATCGTGGTCTCGATCATCCGCTGGATCGCGCATCTGGAGGATCTGGGCAGTTTTGGTGAGACCCTGGCGCAGGTCGAGCGCCGCGTGGCGGTGTCGCTGCGGACGCTGGCACAGACGCCCTGTTACGGGGCCAATGCGTTGACCGAGGGGGCGGACTTGCCCGCAGGCGGACAGCCGGTCCGCGCGCCTCGGGCCGGATATGTCCAGCAGATCTTTACCGGGATGTTGCAGGAACTGGCTCAACAGGCCGAGACCCAGGTCTATGTCGCCGTGTCGGTCGGCGATTACGTGCAGGACGGGCAGGACCTGGCCCGGTTCAATATCGGTAATCTGGACGAAGAGGTCGCCAAAGCCGCCCTCCGAGCCTTTGCCGTCGAGGGCGCGCGCACCTTTGTTCAGGACCCGCTGTTTGGCCTGTCGGTATTGGGCGACATGGCTTGCCGGGCGCTGTCACCGGGAATCAACGATCCGTCGACCGCAATCACCGTGATTGACCGTTTGTCCTCGCTGTTGCTGCTTGCGGGCGCGGAGCCTGAAGGTGACGGCCCGACTTACGACCGTGTCTGGCTGCGTCCGTTGCCGCCCGAGGCGCTGTTTGCCGAGACCTTTGACCGGATCGCGCGGGATGGGGCAGGCAACATCGAGGTGCAACTGGCGGTGCAGCGGGCGCTGGCGGCAATACTCACGCGCGGCGATGGCGAGCTGGCGCAGGCCGCCCGCCGCTCTGCCGCGCGCAGCCTGGCCCGGGGCATCGCAGGGTTGAGCGCGGCCGAGGATCGCGACCGGCTGGAACGGGTCAGTCGCGGCTCTTGAACCGGCTCTGTTGTACCAGCCAAACGGTGATCAGGGGGACGATCACGGTGATCGCGGCCACCGTCATCAGCAGATAGCCAAGTTGTGAATAATCCGCCGGAACCGTTATGGTCCCATCCTCGGCGCGGACCTCGCGGGTGACGGTATAGATCTGGTTGAGGTACTTGGTTCCAAGGCTCGAGGCCGACAAGGCCAGGTTGGTGAACGAGGCCATGACCGCAAAGAACGTCGCCTTGAGGTTGGCGGGCGCATTGCGTGCGATCCAGGCCAGCATGGGGATCATCGCCACCTGACCCAGCGGCGATTCCACCGCAGTGTTGACGATTGCGATGAACCGTGCATCGACAATGCCGCCGGTCAGGGCGGCGGTCCAGTGATGTACCCCGTAGTAGAGGCCGATACCGGGCAGCGACAGCACCCCCGCCGCCAGCGTCAGCAGGATCACGATATCGGCGATGGTGCGCGAGGCGATCAAGGGCCGCAGCACCACCATGCCCACCAGGGTCAGCACCGAGGTGATGAGATACAAGAGCGACAGGAATTGCTGGTCAAAGCCCAACACGTCGATATCGAACCAGGTCGAGGCCGCGCCGTTCAGCGGCATGGCGCGGAACATGAAGACGATGATCGCGGTTCCGATCAGCGCGCGCGCATGCGCCTGATCCAGATTGCGCACAAGTTGCCGCATCAGGGTCAGCACGATCGCCATAGACCCGGCAAAGACGATCTCCTGCGAAAACGGCAAGTCCATCAGCCCGACGGTCAGCGTCATCGCGACAAAGACCGCGCCACCGGTGAAATACCAGTGGTTCAGCCGCACTTTCTCGCCCTCGGGGTCGAACGCGGCCAGCGCGCGCACCCGGTCCATCCCGCTTGCGGTCAGCCGGGCAATGGTGCGCCGTTTTTGCCACCCGGCCAGCAGAACACCAGAGATAGAGATACAGGGTATCAGCAGCGCCAGCGCATAGATATGCCCGTAGCGTGCCGCTTTCTCGGCCGGGGCCAGCGTCTCGATCCCGTCGAACAGGATGATGTTGAGTGCGGCGACCGCGCTGGCGCCGCCGATCAAGGCGAACCGTCCCAGCGTCTGCATGGTGGTGTGCTGGGCGCGCTGGGTCTCGTCCGATAGCGGCGCGCCGCTTTCGTCATGCCGCGGCACCGCCTCGACCGACATGGCATCGGCGACCGCGTCCTGAACCACGTAACCGCAGGGCGCCAGGATCACCGCCAGCACGTACCAGGCGGTCACCGACATGATGCCCGGCATCCAATCGGCCCGGGTGGCCAGCCCGTACATGATGGCGAAACTGGCCGCGATCAGCGCCGCGCCCAGATAGATCAGCCAGGCTTTCCAGCGCCAGATCAAGTCGACCAGATGGCCCAAAGGCATCTTCAGCGCCCAGGGCAACCCCGCCCAGAAGGCCAGCCCGGCGATGAAGGCCGCCGAGACATCCAGGTATTCCTTGACGAAGAACGTGCCGACAACAGCAGTCAGCCCCTGCGCGCCCGCCGCGAAATAGACCATCAGCGGCGGCAGAAACGACCAGCGCATCTGCCGGCCAAGGTCCAGCACCACCGCGTCGAACCACGACCAGAGGCGCCGCGCGGCGGTCATAGCGGGCGGATCTTCAATTCGGTGATGCGGTTGCCTTCGCGGCCCGTCACCTCGAAACGAAAGCCGTGAAAGGCAAAGACCTGGCCGATGGTCGGGATCATCTGCGCCTCGTGGATAACCAGACCAGCCACGGTATTCGCCTCGTCATCCGGCAAGGTCCAGTCCAGCGCACGGTTGAGATCGCGGATGGTGGTGGCGCCTTCGACCACGAACTGGCCGTCCTCGCTGCGGGTGACGGGCGTTTCGCTCTCCAGATCGAATTCGTCGGTGATCTCTCCCACGATCTCTTCCAGAATATCCTCGAGCGTGATCAGCCCGCGCAGCGACCCGTATTCGTCCACCACCAGCGCGAAATGGCTGCGCATCCGCAAAAAGGCGCGCATCTGATCGTCGAGCGTGGTGGTTTCGGGCACGAAATAGGGGGCGGTTGCCACCTTGGTGATATCGAAATCCTTCAGCCGCCTTGTATTGCCATCGGTTCCGCCGACCTGGGCATACATGGCGCGGAACAGGTCCTTGGCATGAACCACGCCAATGATGTTTTCCTGCTCTCCCCGATAGACAGGCAGGCGGGTATGCGGGCTTTCCAGACATTGCGCCAGGATCGCCTCGGGCTCGGCGTCGGCATCCAGCATCAGGATGTTCGAGCGGTGCAGCATGATCTCTTCGACCGTGCGCTCGGCCAGGTCCAGCGCGCCCAGGATGCGGTCGCGGTCCTCCTTTTCGACGACGCCCTCGGAATGGCCGAGATAGAGCGCGCCGGCAATCTCCTCGCGCACCGCCATGATATGGCTGTCGGGGTCGATCTGCACGCCAAAGAGGCGCAGAACCCCGCGCACCAGCACCCGGACCAGGGCGACAATGGGTGCAAACAGCATCACCACCACGCTGATGATCGGGGCCACGGCGGCGGCGGCCTTTTCGGCATTGGTGATGGCATAGGTCTTGGGCAGCACCTCGGCAAAGACCAGCACCAGCATCGTCATCACGATAGTGGCCAGCGCCACGCCGCTTTCCCCGAACAGCCGGGTGAACAGCGCGGTGGCCAGAGAGGCCGACAGGATGTTTACGATATTGTTGCCAAGCAGGACCGAACCGATCAGCTTTTCGTTGTTCTCGGTGATCTTCAGCGCCTTTTCGGCACCGGTCGACCCCCGGTCGGCCTGACTGCGCAGCTTGCCGCGTGACGCGGCGGTCAGCGCCGTCTCGGAACCCGAAAAGAAGGCCGAAAGGACAAGCAGGCCCAGGATGGCGCCAGCCGTGATCCAGAATGCGCTGTCAAGCGCCGAAGAAGAAGGGTCCATTGGTCCTGAAACTTGTTGATGTGGCATCCGTTATGGGGTTCGGCCCGCATCCGATCAAGGGGTCAGTCGGAATCCCGCGACTTTGTTCGCGCCAGCGGATGGTGCGACAACACCAGTTCCGCCAGCCGTTCGTCCAGCACATGGGTGTAGATCTCGGTCGTTGCCACGTCGGCATGGCCCAACAGGGTCTGAATGGTCCGCAGATCGGCACCATTGGCCAGCAGGTGGGTGGCAAAGGCATGGCGCAGCGTGTGGGGTGTCACCTTGCCGGGGTCGATGCCGCCCGCCACCGCAAAATCCTTGATTAGCAGGTAGAACGCATGGCGCGTCAGGTGGCCGCTCTTGCCGCGCGAAGGAAACAGATGAGCGCTGCGTGCCTTGCCCTTGGCGACCGCCTCGTCTTCGGCCGCATCACGGGCGGCAAGCCAAGTCGCCAGCGCCGCACGGGCCGGAGGGGACAGCGGCACCATACGCTCCTTGCCGCCCTTGCCGCGCACCAACAGCATCCGCGGATCGCCACGCGCGGCTGAGACTGGCAGCGACACAAGCTCGCTCACCCGCATGCCCGTGGCATAGAGCACCTCCATCAGGCAGATGTTGCGCAACCTGTCAGCCTCGGTCCGGCCCGATTGACGGGCCGCATCGAGCAGGCGGTCGACCTCGACCACCTCCAGTGTCTTGGGCAGGGATTTCAGCCGTCCGGGCCCCCGGATCTGGATCGCCGGGTTATCGCCGCGCCAGCCTTCCTCAAAGGCAAAGCGGTACAGTTGCTTGATCGCCGACAGGCGCCGGGCCCGGGTGGAGCGGGCCAGCCCCTGGGCGTCGCACTGGATCAGATAGGCTTCGACCATGTCACGGTCGGCTTCGGCAAAACCGGTGCTGCGCTGTTCCAGGAACGCGGCGAAATCCATCAGGTCGCGGCCATAGGCCAGCAGCGTGTTGGTGGCGGCCCCCAACTCGGCGGCCTGCGCTTCCAGAAAGGTCGAGATCCAGCGGTCCGGACTGGCGGGCGCGGTCATGGCTCAGTTCCGGTCCAGCAGAATCAGTTGCAAGGCGGCCCGGCGCGCGGTGTCTTCCAGGCCGACACGACGGAACAGGGCCAGCGCCATCGCCAGATCGCCATGATTGCCCTGGGCGCCGCGCGCGAACCGGTCCATCCCTTCCAGGATAGCCTCGCCCAGATGCCCTTCGTCCAGCATCAGTTCCAGCTCCGGCGACAGCCGTGCGTCGGGCGAGAACCCTTGCGCAATCGCGGCGGCGCGTGGCGAGGGCGGCAGCACATTCCCCGGCTCTCCCTTGGCCAAGGCCGCAAGAAAACCCGCCTCGGCGTCGGTTCCGACCGGTGCGCGCGCCGCGACCTCGTAATCGGGGGACAACAGCCGTATCCGCCAGGCAAGCGCGGCCGCCTTGGGATCGGTCAGCGCCTGATTGGCCAGCGCCTCGGCAAACAGATGGGCAAAGGGAACTTCCAGCCGGGCCTGTTGCATCGCCAGCCAGACAATCGGCAGGGTTTTGGCCACCGCCTCGGAGCTGTTTGAATTCAGCGCGGTCTCGAAGCGTTGCAAGGCGGTAACCCGGTCCCAGATGCCACCGGAGGCCGCCGGCGTCCTTTGAGTGTAAAGACCCAGCAACTGGTTCGGGGTCAAAGCTCCGATCCGGGTCAGGCGTTCGGCCGCCTCCAGTTGCGCCTTCCAGCCCGCCAGGTCGCGCAGATCGGCGTTGGCGAAGGCGCGCGGCAAAGAGGCCGTGGCCATCGGCTCTCCGATCGCCTCGAACAGGCGAAAGGTCAGAGGATCTGGGCGCGAGGGCCGTTGCGGCGGCGGTAGATCCTCGAAGATTTCGGGGCTGAGAAACCGGTCGAGCAGATCGAGCGACGCCGATGGCAGCAGCTCGAGCGCATGCGCGGCTTCGAGCGTCAGCGCGGCCGAGGTCCAGTCGCCACGCCGCGCGGTGCAGAAGATTTGCGCGCCATAATCGGGCGCCAGGTGAGGCTGAGCCACCAGCGCCGCGCAGCTGCGATCCTCGTCCCCGGTCAGCAGGGTCGCGTTGAACCAGCGGCCGAACCGCTCGGCCGTGTCGGTCGGCCCGGCCAGTTGTACAAGGGCCTGCGCGGGGTCCACCGCACCCAGTTGCATGAGCCGGTCCAGACGGGCCAGCAACAGGGTTTCCCCCGCCTCGGCCGATCCGTGCGGCGGGCGGGTTTCCGACAGCAGAAGGGTATAGAGCAGCGTCTGCATGGCCGGGTTGTCGCGAACCGGTACGTTCATCAGCCGCTCTGCCAATTGCCGCGCGTCGCTGCGCTGCCAGAGATCCACGGGCAAGCCCGTCACGCTTGACGCCACCAGCCCCAGGGGCGGGGCCAGAGATTCCAGTGGCGTCACCTCAATCTGCGGCTGTTGGCCGCTCTGGGTCACGGGCGGCTCCAACAGAACCGTCCCCGGCAGATTCGCCGGCGGCGGCGTGTTCAGCCAATCGATGACGGACAGGGGCTCCTGGGCCTGCGCCAGCCCGAGACCGGGCAGGGCCAGCAGTAAAACGACCAACCTAGTCGGCATTCAACACCACCGGTTGTCGTATCTCCTTTTGTGGCGAGGAAAAATCGACGCCAAAGAAGGGACCCACATAGGCATAACCGACCAGGCCGATGATACTCAGACACACGATGTAAATCACGAGTTTGACCAGACGACCCATCATTTGAAACTGCCTCATTTCTTTGTTTTGACCAAGTTATAACTGGCCTTTTTCACAAGATCACGTCATTCACGGTGGAATGAAGCAAATTGAGCATAACTCAGCCCAAACAAGGGGCACCACGCGGTCTGTTCTGCGCAAGACCGTGGTGATGGTGGGTATGATGGGGGCGGGAAAAACCGCTGTCGGCAAGGCTTTGGCGCAAAAACTGGCGGTTCCCTTCCTCGATAGCGATGCCGAGATCGAAGCGGCCGCAAACATGTCGATTCCCGAGATATTCTCGCGCGATGGCGAGGCATTCTTTCGCGAAAAGGAAAGCATGGTGATCGCCCGGCTTCTGGATGGCAGCCCTTGCGTGCTGTCCACGGGCGGTGGGGCCTTCCTGGCGCCTGCGAATCGCCAGATGATCTCCGAACGCGGCGTTTCGGTCTGGCTCAAGGCGGATCTAAGCGTCTTGTGGAGCCGGGTTCGGCACAAGGATACCCGCCCCTTGCTGCGCACACCCGACCCGCGTGCGACCTTGCGCGCGCTTCACGATGCACGGGTTCCGATCTATGCCGAGGCCGATCTGACCGTGGTGTCGGATGCCGTAACCTCGATCGAACAGATGGCCGACCGGGTTATCGAAGCCTTGCAGTCGCGGCCGGACGTATTGGAACTGACCTGAGATGAAGAATACCGTGCATGTGGCGCTTGGGGCGCGCAGCTATGATGTGGAAATCGGGCCGGGCCTGCTGGCCGAGGCGGGTGCACGCATCGCGCCGTTGATGAAACGGCGCCGGGTCTGCGTGCTGACCGACGAGACGGTGGCACGTCTGCATCTGGAGGCGCTGCGCGACGGCTTGGCCGCCGCCGGGATCACGATGGAGGCTCTGGCGCTGCCGCCCGGTGAGGCTACCAAAAGCTGGCCGCATCTGGAACGCGCGGTCGATTGGCTGCTGGACCAGAAGGTCGAGCGTAACGATATCGTGGTGGCCTTTGGCGGCGGGGTGATTGGCGATCTGGCGGGCTTTGCCGCCGCCATTCTGCGCCGGGGTGTGCGGTTCGTGCAGATCCCGACCTCGCTTCTGGCGCAGGTGGACAGTTCGGTGGGCGGCAAGACCGGCATCAACGCGACCCATGGCAAGAACCTGATCGGCGCCTTTCACCAGCCCTCGCTGGTGCTGGCGGATACTTCGGTGCTGGGCACGCTGACGGCGCGCGATTTCCTGGCTGGCTATGGCGAGGTGGTGAAATACGGACTGCTGGGCGATGCGGCGTTCTTTGACTGGCTCGAAGCGCAGGGCCCGGCGTTGGCCGCAGGCGACATGACTGCCCGGGTCGAGGCGGTGACCCGCTCGGTTCAGATGAAGGCCGATATTGTCGCCCGCGACGAGACCGAGCAGGGCGACAGGGCGCTGTTGAACCTCGGGCATACCTTCTGCCACGCGCTCGAGGCGGCGACCGGCTATTCCGACCGGCTCTTGCATGGCGAGGGGGTAGCGATCGGCTGTGCGCTGGCGTTTGAACTCTCGGCGCGGCTGGGTCTCTGCTCGCAAGAGGACCCAAGCCGGGTGCGCGCGCATCTCAAGGCAATGGGGATGAAGACCGATTTGTCCGATATCCCCGGCGATCTGCCGGATGCGGTGGCGCTGGTCGATCTGATGGCGCAGGACAAGAAGGTGGTCGACGGGCAGTTGCGCTTTATCCTGGCGCGCGGCATCGGGAAGGCCTTCGTCACCTCGGACGTGCCGCGCGCGGCGGTGCTTTCCGTGCTTGAGGATGCGCTGGCAACCTGTTGAAAAAGGGGGCGTTTACCGCCCCTGGATCACCATCAGTTCGCCCACATTCTCGCGGGTGACATAGCCCAGCATCCGCCCCTCTGATGTGGTGACCGCAACCGCGGGTGCCCCTTTGTAAAGCGCGTCCAGAACCGTCTCCAACCCGCTGGAAAGCGGCACCTGCGGGATGTCACGCTCCATCACGGTTTCCGCTGAATCCGAGCGCGGATGGTCCGAGGCCAGCGCCGCGAACAGCCGTGCCCGTGTCACGAACCCCAAGAGTTGCCCATCGCCATCCAGCACCGGAAACTCATGCTGGGTGGTATGCAGCACCGCCTGCGCGGCGGTGGCCAGCGTGTCAGTCGGGCCCAGTGTCTCGAACCGGGTGATCATTGCGTCGCGCGCCAGCAGGCGGCGGGTCACTGCGCGCATGGCGACATCCTGCGCCTCGGCATTGGCGGCGATAAAGACAAAGACCGCGATCAGCACCAGCACCGGGTTGCCGCCGCTCAGCCCGGCAAAGCCGAAGAGCAGCGCCACCAGCTGCCCGGCGGCGGCCGCGATCCGGGTGGCGCGTACCCGGTCCATGCTCAGGCTGAGCGCCGCACGCAGAACGCGCCCGCCATCCATCGGAAAGGCGGGGATCATGTTGAACACCGCCAGGAACAGATTGACCATCGCCAACCGGGACAGGAAATCGGGCTCGGCACTGTCGATGGCCGTCAGCGTCTCCAGCCTTGTATCGACGCCGAGCAGGGTCAGCACGATCCAGATCGCGACATTCACCGCCGGGCCGGCCAGCGCCACCACGATCTCTTGCCCCGGTTTCTCGGGCATCCGGTCCAGCCGGGCCAGCCCGCCGATGGGCAGTAACGTGATATCGGGGGTGCGGATGCCATAGCGGCGCGCGGTCAGGGCATGACCATATTCATGCGCCACCACACAGGCAAACAGCGCCAGCACAAAACCGGTGTTCTCCACCGCGCTCGGCCAGCCGCCCATCTGATAGGCGGAAACACCGATCCAGCCGATCAGCAGGAAAAAGGTGACATGGACCTTCAGTTCCGAGCCGAAGAGACGGCCGAGGGAGAAGGACCATGTCATGATTAGCCTCCGATCTTAGAACGGGATTTCGTCGTCGTCGATCCCGCCCGAGGTCGGTCCACGCCCGCGTCCGCCACCGCTGCCACCGCCCGAGGGGCCGCCGCCATAGGGATCGCCCGAGGGGCCGCTGTCATAGCCGCCATAAGGATCGCCGCCGCCCTGGCCGCCGCCATAGTTTCCGCCGCCACTGCCGCCGCCTTCGCCACGGCCGTCGAGCATCACCAGCGTCGAGCCAAAGCCCTGCAACACAACCTCGGTGGAATAACGGTCCTGGCCGGACTGGTCCTGCCATTTGCGAGTCTGCAACTGGCCCTCGATATAGACCTTGGACCCTTTGCGCAGGTACTGCTCGGCGACGCGGGCCAGACCCTCGTTGAAAATTGCGACCGAATGCCATTCGGTGCGTTCGCGGCGTTCACCGGTGTTGCGGTCTTTCCAGGTCTCGGATGTTGCGATTCGCAGGTTGCAGACCTTGCCGCCGTTCTGAAACGACCTCACTTCGGGGTCGCGGCCCAGATTTCCCACCAGAATGACTTTGTTGACCGAGCCAGCCATATGTTTCCCCGCTTTTTTCTCACTGTCTGATTCATGTGTCGCGAATCTCACCAAGACCCGCTGCGCAGACCCTACACGCGCCGGGCGGCAGAGGGAAACCGGAAGCGGCAGGCCGCCGATCCCGTCGCCCGGGTCTCGCAAGGGTTCCAATTCACGCCAAAGACCGTATAGTCCCGCGCGAGGGTTTAAGAACAGGTTACCAAGAATGCGCAGGCTTGTTTCCGGTTTTCTTATCGCGGCGGTCTCTGTTGCGGCCATGCCCGTGCAGGCGGATATGTTCTCCACCAAGAATCGGCGCGACATCTTTCAGAAACAGGCCAAGCTTCTGGATACCCGCGGCGCCAGCCAGTACGAGTCGTCGACCCGCCTGAAGCCGCCCTCGGCCCAAGGCAGTTTCGACAAGCGCTATGTCGGCAAATACAAGGGCGAGTATCTGCAAATGGCCCGCGACGCCGCGCGCCGACACAACGTGCCCGAGGATCTGTTCCTGCGCCTCGTGCAGCAGGAAAGCGGCTGGAACCCGCACGCCAAATCGCACAAGGGCGCCATGGGCCTGGCACAGCTGATGCCCGATACCGCCCGGCGCCTGGGGGTCGATCCGAAGAACCCTTATGAAAACCTGGACGGCGGCGCGCGCTATCTGTCGCGCCAGTACACAAGGTTCAAGTCCTGGCGCCTGGCGCTTGCGGCCTACAACGCCGGGCCCGAGGCGGTCACCAAGCACGGCGGCGTGCCGCCCTACGAGGAAACCCGCAACTACGTCAAGGCGATTTGGGGCAGCTGAGGGCACGGGCCAGCGGCCCCGTTCCTGATATTCCACAATGTGCATAAGGTCTTGCGAAATGGGACCGTCGCGATAGTCTCGCTCCACAATTGGGAGGAGAGAGATATGATGAAGACATTGCTGGGCACCGCATTGGGCCTGACCCTGATGGCAACGACCGCCAGTGCCACCGAAAAGATGCGCATCTCGCTGCAATTGCCGCTGAAGAGCCACCTGGGCCAGAACCTGCAACTGTTCGAGAAAGAGGTCGAGGCCCGCACCGGCGGCGCCATCGACGTCGAGATCTACGACAGCGCCACGCTCTACAAGGACAAGGAAGTGCCCGCTGCCGTCGGCTCGGGTGCGATCGAGGCCGGGGTGGCCTCCTTGACGCGCTATGTGGGGGATGCGCCGGTGGTCGATGTCTTCTACATGCCCTTCCTCTTCAACTCCGAGGACAAGGTGCGCGCTGCCGTCGCCGAAGGCAGCCCGATCCGCACCGCCATCGAGGCCGAGGTGGCCAAGACAGGCGGCCAGATTCTGTTCTGGCAGGCCTATGGCGGCGCGGTGATGCTGTCGCAGGGCGGGCCGATCAAGACGCCCGAGGACCTCAAGGGCAAGAAGGTGCGGGTATTCGGCAAGACGCTGGGCGATTTTGTCACCGCCGCTGGCGGGGCGCCGACACTGGTCTCCGGCTCGGAACAATACCTGGCCTATCAGCGTGGCACCGTCGATGTCGGCATGACCGGCGTCTCCGGCGTCAAGTCGCGCAAGCTGTGGGAGGTGATGGACACGATCACCGTGACCAACCATGCCGATATCGAGTTTGTCGTGGTGGTCAACACCGACTGGTGGAACGGTCTTTCGCCCGAGATCCAAGGCCAGATCCGCGAGGCCGCCAGCGTCGCGCAAGAGGATGTGCGCAACCGCATGTCCGAGATCGAGGCCGAAGCCTATGCTGCCGCCAAGGAAAACGGCATGACAGTGGTCGAGCTCAGCGACGAGGACCTGGCCGCCTGGAAAGCCGTGGCGCAGCCGGTCTATGACGCTTACCTTGCGGCCACGGGCGATGCGGGCAAGGCGATCCTTGACGCCGCAGGCAACTGAACCTGACCATACCGGGCGGCTGGCGACAGCCGCCCAAGGGATTTGCCATGATGCTGGTTACCACCATCTCCCGCTGGGCGGGCGTCTTTGGCGCTTGCCTGCTGGCGGCCACCGGCGCGATGTTGACCTATGAGGTCGTCGCGCGCTATTTCTTCGTGAAACCAACGATCTGGGCGGCAGAGCTCAGCCAGCTCTGCCTGATCTGGGGCTGCCTGCTGGCGATGGCCTGGGTGCTGAACATGCGCCGCCATATAACGGTGAACGCGGTCACCGACCTGTTGCCGCCGGCCGCGCAAAGGCTTTGCGTGGTGCTGTCGTTGCTGGCGGTGATCGTGTTCTCGGTCATCGTCACCATCTGGGGCTGGGACATCTTCCATGACAGTTTCGTGCGCGGCCGCACCACCGGCTCGCTGCTCGACTTGCCGAGTTGGGTGGCCGAGCTTTCGGTTCCGGTCGGGTTCGCCCTGTTGACAGTACAGGCGCTGGTCGAACTGGCCAGCCTGCGCCACGGCGACATCGCCTCATTGGGAAGCAGCCACGAATGACCATCGTCCTGATCCTTGTCTGTCTCTTCGCGGTGCTGCTGATCGGCGTGCCCGTTGCCTTTGCCCTGGGTGGACTTGGCCTTGGCATGCTGATCCTGGGCGGGTTCTCGCCCCTGATGGCGCCACAGGCGGTGCTCTCCACGCTCGACGGGTTCATTCTGCTCGCCGTGCCGCTCTTCCTGCTGATGTCGAACATCCTGCTCAAGGGCGGCGTCGGGCGCGATCTCTTTGCCGCAGTGCAGGCCTGGGTCGGGCATTGGCCCGGTGGGCTGGCGGTGGCCACGATCCTCAGCTGCGGCCTCTTCGCCGCGATCTCCGGTTCTTCGGTGGCGACGGCCGCCACCATCGGCACGGTTGCCATCCCCGAAATGGTTGGTCGCGGCTATGACCGCCGTTTCGTCTATGGCCTCCTGGCCGCCGGTGGCACCCTGGGCATCCTGATCCCGCCGTCGATCCCGATGATCGTCTTTGGCTTTGTGGCCGAGGAATCGGTCATCGCCCTGTTCCTGGCCGGGATCGGCCCCGGCATCCTGCTGGTGGGGCTGTTCATCGTCTTTGCGATGATCCATGCGCGCTTCACCTCCAGCTATACGCCCATGCCCAAGGCCAGCGGGCCCGAGCGCATGGCCGCCACCTTTCGCGCGCTGCCATCGCTGGCGCTGGCGCTGCTGATCGTGCTGGGCCTCTATTCCGGCGCCTTTACCCCGACCGAGGCAGCGGCCGTCGGCTTTGCCGCCGCGCTGGTCATCACCGGGCTGGGTCTCCGGACCCTGACCTGGGCCAAGCTGTGGGAGGCCGTGCGCGACAGTGCGGTCACCACCACCGCGATCCTGCTGATCATCGCCGGGGCCAAGATCTTCGGCAAGGCCATCGCCCTCTACCGCATTCCTCAGGACATCTCGGCCTTTATCGCTGCCCATATCGACGGGCCGGTGGTGTTCATCCTGCTGGTCTCTGTCGTTCTCCTCCTGATGGGGCTGGTGTTCGAGGCGCTGTCGATGATCCTGATCATGACGCCGGTGCTGCTGCCGGCGGCGATGGCGCTGGGGTTCGACCCGATCTGGTTCGGCATCTTCATGGTGATCATGGTCGAATGCGCCCTGATCACGCCGCCGGTGGGGCTGAACCTCTATGTGATCCAGGCCGTAGCGCGGGTCTCGCTGGGCGAGGTGGCGCGTGGCGTCTGGCCCTTCCTGCTCCTGATGCTGCTGACGGTGGTGCTGCTCTACCTTTGGCCCGATCTCGCCCTTTACATCCCTTTCAAGTGGTAACCCGATGATACAAGCGCAAAAACTCCGCTCTCTCCTGGCCGAGGACCGTTGCCATGTGATGCCCTGCTGTTTTGACGCGCTCTCGGCCCGGCTGATCGCGCAGGAGGGCTATGAGCTGACCTTCATGTCGGGGTTTGCGATTTCGGCCAGCCGGATCGGCGCGCCCGACCTGGGGTTGATGAGCTATGGCGAGGTGGTCGATCAGGCCCGCAACATCACCGAGGCGGTCAATATTCCGCTGATCGGCGATGGCGACACCGGCTATGGTAATGCGATGAACGTGCGCCGCACGGTGACCGGGTTTGCCCGCGCGGGCTGTGCCTCGGTCATGATCGAGGATCAGCTGGCGCCCAAACGCTGCGGTCATACGCCCGGCAAGGCGGTGGTCGGGCGGGATGAGGCATTCGACCGCATCCGTGCTGCGGTGGATGCGCGCGAGGAACTGCGTGCCGCGGGCGGCGATATCCTGATCCTTGCCCGCACAGATGCACGGCATGAACACGGGCTGGCCGAGGCCATCGCCCGTGCCGAACGCTTTGCCCAACTGGGCGCCGACATCCTGTTTGTCGAGGCGCCGCGCAACGAGACCGAGATGCGGCAGGTTTGCGCCAATCTGCCCGGGCCCAAGATGGCCAATATCGTCGAAGGCGGGGAAACCCCGGACCTGCCCAATGCGGCGCTGCACGACATCGGCTATTCCATCGCCGCCTATCCGCTGTCGCTGATGGCGGTTGCGATGCAGGCGATGGTCACCTGCCTGCGGCAGATGCGGGGAGAAACGCGGACCGGGTTGATGGATTTCGCCGAATTGCGCCAGCGGATCGGGTTCGACGACTATTACAAGACGTCTGAACGCTATGCCTCGTCAAAACGCGACCACAGTCCGGCGCGCAGCGACGGGACCTGACCACCCGAGAGACAGGGCACTCCCGCCCGCTGAGATCGTTTTCTGACGAAAACGCCCCCAGCCGTTGGGCCGGGCGCCGCGCTCTGCGCGGCGCTGGGGGCGCTGCCCCCGTCGCGCGGGTGCGCGACTCCCCCGGAGTATTTCAAACCAGAAAGAAGCGCTATGGCGGTCTCAGACCGGATGCAGGGCCACGGGCAGGCCGTTGAAGGCGGCATTGCCGCTGAGCGGGTCGGTGCGGCTGTCATCGGTCAGGTCGTTGATCGAGACGGTGGCGGTTTGCGTGGCGGCGCTGAGACGGCCGTTTTTCTGGCCCCAGCCCTGGGGAATGGAGACCACGCCCGGCGCCATTGCCGGGGTGATCTCGACCGGCAGGGTGACCGATCCGGTGGCGCTCGTCACCACCACATCCGCCCCGTCGGAAAGACCCAGGCGGGCGGCATCCTCGGGATTGACCTCGACCGTGCAGCGGTTGCGGCCCTTGACCAGGCGCGGGCTGTTCTGGGTCCAGCTGTTGTGGCTGCGCACCTGCCTGCGCCCGATCAGGGCAAAGGGACGGGATGTATCCCGGTGGTCGGCCAGGGCCAAAAGGCGCGGCAGGTCGTCGAGAAAGGCGCCTGGCGCGAGGTTCAGCCGCCCGTCCGGAGTTTCCAGCCGGTCGCTCAGATTGGCCACCAGCGGGCCGAGGTCCATGGGGCGGCCCCGGGAACGCAGCCCGTCAAGCGTGACCTTGTCGCCATGAAACCCCTCGGGCAGCAGCATGCCCAGCACCTGCTCGGGCGCGGGGCCGATATGGTTGGCGCCGGTCAGCCGGGCGGCGAGCCGCGTGATCACCTCCCATTCGGAAGGGTTGCCGTGCGGCGGCGCAAAAAGTGCCGGGGCAAAGCCCACCGTGTTGCGCACCGCAAAGGTGTGGAACACCATGTCATACATGGGTTCCTCCAGCGCCACGGTCCCGGGCAGGATCAGGTCGGCATGCCGGGTGGTGTCGTTCACATGAATGTCGAGCGACATCATGAAATCGAGCCCCGTCAGCGCCCGTTCGATGCGCCGTCCGTTGGGCGCGGTCAGAACCGGGTTGCCGGCCACCGTCACCAGCGCGCGGATCTGGCCCGAACCGGGTGTCTCGATTTCTTCGGCCAGTGTCGATACCGGAAATTCGCCGTTATAAAGCGGCTGTCCCGAGACCCGCGAGCGGCGCTCGGGATAGGTCCGTGCCTTGCCCTTGCGCGAGGTCAGCCCGACATAGTCGAGCGCCGGCGTGGTGAACATGGCGCCACCCTCGGCATCGAAATTGGCGGTCACGATGTTGAGCGCATTGGCAGCCCATTGGCACAGCGTACCAAAGCTTTGCGTCGAGGCGCCCATGCGGGCGTAGCAGACGGCGCGGGGTGCTGCGGCGAAGTCGCGCGCCAGCCTGCGGATGGTCTCGGCCTCGATGCCGGTTGCCGCTGCGGTGGCTTCGGGTGTGAAGGGCTCGACCGCGTCTGTCAGCGCCTGCAACCCGTCGACCAGCGGCGCCAGGTGACCCAGCCGGGCAGGGCCGTCCACCAGGATCACATGGATCATCGACAGGATCAGCCAGGCGTCGGTCTCGGGGCGGATGAAATGATGCTCACCGGCGCGCTCGGCGGTCTCGGTCCGGCGCGGGTCGATCACCACCACCCTTCCGCCGCGCGCGCGGATCGCGTCCATGCGACGGCCATATCCCGGCGCGGTCATCATCGACCCGTTCGAGATCACCGGATTGCCGCCGATGATCAGCAGGAAATCGGTGCGGTCGATATCGGGGATCGGCATCAACATCGGATGACCCAGCATATGGATCGACGCCACGTGATGCGGGATCTGGTCGGCTGTGGCCGAGCTGAAACGGTTGCCGGTTCCGATTGCCTTGATCAGCGTCGGCAGGTTCAGCATGTTGCCGAACTTATGCGCGTTGGGATTGCCCAGATAGACGGCGACTGCATCCTGTCCGTGCGTGGCCTGCACCGCGCGGATACGCTCGGCGGCATGGTCGTACGCTTCGTCCCAGCTGATTTCCTCGAAATCGGTGCCGCGTTTCAGCAGGGGTTTCGTCACCCGGTCGGGATCGGTGCGGAAATCCTGCAAGGCCACCGCCTTGGGGCAGATGTGACCGCGCGACAGCGGGTCGTCCGGGTCCGGCCGGATCGACAGAACATCGCTCCCGTCATGGGTCACGATCAGGCCGCACATCGCCTCGCAGATGTTGCAGCTGCGGTACTGGACCATCGGCTCAGCCATCGGGGTATCTCCTGTCGGGTACGGCGGACACAAAGAGGGCGCCCGTTTGCCACGGACGCCCAGACCGAGGATTATTCCTCGTGAACTTTCTTCCAGCCGCCATTCTCGACCAGCAGCACATAGACCGAGTCCGCGCCCTGATGATCGTCCGGGCCATAGTTGATATGGTTGCCGACCAGGTCATCCTGATAGTCCAGCGTTTCCATCGCCGCGATGAAGCTTTCCTGCGTCAGGTCGCGGCCTGCGGCCTCAAGCGCCATCACCATCTGTTGCGCCGCGGCATAGCCCAGCATCGCAAATCCCTGCGGATCCTCGCCGGTTGCGGCCTTGTATTCCTCGATGAACGCCTTGACGACGGGCTCTTCGGCCCGCGCATACAGGTCTTGCCAGCTGGCCGCGGCATAGAAGCCCTCGGTCACGCCGCCCGGAACCTGCGCCACCACGGTCAGGAAGCTGGCCGAGGTGCCCATGAATTTCATGTCCGTGAGGCCCATCTTCTTGGCGGTGCCGACGATGGTGATCGCCTGGCGCACGCCCAGCGCGATGGTCACGATTTCGCAGCCCGATTCCTTGAGCTTGCTCAGCGAGCCGACAAAATCGGTCTCATCCGGCTTGTGCGTGGTCTCGGCGGCAAAGGTCAGCCCCGCTTCCTCGACCCCGGCCTTGGTGCCATCCAGGATCTCCTTGCCGAAATCGGTTGGCAGATACATGGTGCAGACGTTCTTGGCCCCAAAGGTGCTGGCCAGATATTTCACGCCCACCCGGCTCTGGTCGTAATAGCTCGAGAACGAGGTGAACTTGTTGTGCATCGGATCCTGGATCATCTGACGCGCCGCTGACAGCGGGGCGATGTTCGGAATGCCCATCGGATCAATCAGCTTGAACCCGGCCAGGTTCATCGGCGTGCCAAGGTTCTGCATCATCGCAAACACCTTGTCGCGGTTCAGCAGCTTGTTGAAGCCCTGCATCGCGCGCGGCATCTGATAGCCGTGGTCTTCGACCACATAGCGGATCTTGCGCCCGTGCACGCCGCCTGCGGCGTTGACCTTGTCGAAATAGACGTTGGCGCCCTTGGTCGCGGGCACGCCCACGGCGGCAAAGATGCCGCTCAGGTCGTTGACCGCGCCGATGACGATTTCATCGTCGGTCACACCCTGGGCCTGGGCGTTGGCCAGTGTCGCCGCCGCCGTCAGCGCCGATGCGGCGACCAGACGTTTGATGAGTGTTTTCATAGTTCTCCTCCCTATGGATAACCCATTTATCATTAGTACATATCTTCGATGAGATGTGCGTGTTTCTTTTCGACGAAACTGCGTTTCAGCTTCATCGTTGCGGTCAGTTCCTCGTCCTCCGCCGTCAGCAGCACGTCGATCAGGCGGAAATCCTTGATCTGCTCGACACGGGCGAACTCCTTGTTGACCGCCGCCACCTCGGCGGCGATCAGGTCCTTGACCTCCTGCGCCGCGCAGAGCGAGGCGAAGTTCGAAAACGGCACCTTGCGGTCCTGCGCGAATTTCTCGACATTCTCCTGGTCGATCATGATCAGGCAGGTCAGGTACTTGCGCTTGTCGCCGATGATCACCGCGTCCGAGATATAGTGGCTGAACTTCAGTCGGCTTTCGATCTCGGCGGGGGTGATGTTCTTGCCGCCTGCGGTGATGATGATGTCCTTGAGGCGCCCGGTGATGGTGACATAGCCCTCGGCATCGACCCTGCCGATGTCTCCGGTGCGCAGCCAGCCATCGGCGGTATAGGTCTCGGCGGTCTTTTCGTTATTGCGCCAATAACCCTTGAAGGTGTTGAGCCCCTTGACCTGGATCTCGCCTCCGTCGGCAATGCGCACCTCGATACCCGGAACCACCTTGCCGATGGTGCCGATGCGGTTTTCCTCGGGCGTGTTGATGGTGGCGATCCCGGCGGTCTCGGTCATGCCGTAACCTTCGACCAGCGGCACGCCAATGGACCAGTACCATTTCAGCAGCGCGGGCGAGATCGGTGCCGCCCCGGTGCCGCCCCGGCGCATCTTGTCCATGCCCAGCATCCGCCGCAGATTGCGCAGAACCAACCGGTCCCAGAACCAGAAATTCGCGGCCACACCGGCAGGAACCGGTTTGTTTTCAATCAGGTATTCGGCGCGCTTCATCCCCGCCTTCAAGGCCATGCCAAAGGCGGCGCGCCCGGCGGGCGTGGCCTCCTGCGCCATGATCAGCACCTGGGAATAGATCTTCTCCCAGACCCGCGGCACCGCCGTGAAGGTGGCGGGCGAGACCTCTTGCAGGTTGGCAAACACCGTTTCCGGGCTCTCGGCAAAGTTCACCGTGCTTTTCGACGCCAGCGGGAAATAGATCGACACGTCCCGCTCCAGGATATGGCAGAGCGGCAAGAAACAGAGCTGCTCGTCTTCGGGCAGGGTCGGCAACCTGTGCGCGCCAGCCTCGATGGCCGCCATGATGTTCTCATGGGTCAGCATCGCGCCCTTGGGCATGCCGGTGGTGCCCGACGTATAGATGAGCAGCGCGACATCCTCGGGCCGTGCCAGTGCGATTTCTGCCTCGAACGCGTCAGGTTCGTCCCGCTCTGCCTGGCGGCCGATCTCGTAGAGCCGGTCGATCATCAGACAGCGCGGATGATCCAGATCATGCAGACCCTCGTCCTCCAGGATGATCACGTTCAAGAGGCCGGGAACCTCGCCCTCGATCTGCATGAACTTGTCTAGCTGCTCTTCGTTCTCGACGATCAGGAACCGGCTGTCGCTGTCATTGACCAAATACTTCAACTGGTTGGCCGAATCGGTCGTGTAGACGCCCGAAGCGATGCCGCCGACCGCCTGAATGCCCATGTCGAAATAGGCCCATTCCTTGCGGTCCTCGCTCAGGATCGAGACGACCCCGCCCCGTTGCAGGCCTAGCTTGCGCAGGGCCAGCCCGATCCACTTGGCATGCTGCCAGTAATCGGCCCAGGAATAGGTCTTCCAGATGCCGAAATCCTTTTCCCGATGTGCGGTGCGATTGCCCAGTTCGGCGCAGCGCTTCTGGAACAGGCCGACGATTGTCGTCGTGCCATCGACCAGCACCGGGCGCTGGCCCGGCGTGGCGTTGAAACTGACGCCGTTGATCCGCGTCTGGGCGGGCAGGGTGCGTGTATCCATCTTGTCCACCTCTCCGGTTATCGCCATGTCTTCTTGCGTTTCCAGCGGCGGTTCTCCCGCGCGCCTTCCTCCTGAACCCCCAGATAGAAGTTCTGGATGTCCTCGGACGCCATCAGCGCCTGGGCCGAGCCGTCCATCACGATGCGGCCCACCTCCATCACATAGCCATGATGTGCCAGGTTCAGCGCCGCGCTGGCATTCTGTTCCACCAGCATCATCGTCATGTTCTGCTCTTCGTTCAACCGTTTGAGGATGGCAAAGATCTCCTGCACCAACAGCGGAGACAGCCCCAGGCTGGGTTCGTCCAGCAGCATGATGCGCGGGTTGGCCATCAGGCCCCGGCCAATGGCCAGCATCTGCTGCTGACCGCCCGACAGCGTCCCGGCCTCCTGGCCGCGCCGCTCCTTCAGGATCGGAAAATAGCTGAACACCAGTTCCCGGTCGCGTTCGATCTGCGCCTTGTCTGTGGCGGTATAGGCGCCTAGGCTCAGGTTCTCGTCCACCGTCAAGAGCGGGAACACCTCGCGTCCCTCGGGGACGTGCACGATGCCCTTCTGCACCACCTTGTGCGGCTCCGATCCCTGGATCTCTTCGCCGTCAAAGGTGATGGTGCCCTTTTCAGGGTCCATCACGCCCGAGATCGTCTTCATCAGCGTGGTCTTGCCCGCGCCATTGGCCCCCAGGATCGACACGATCTGGCCCGGCCGCACCTCCAGCGAGACTCCCCGGATCGCCATGATCGGCCCGTAAAAGCTCTCGATGTTGCGGATCTTGAGTATTGCTTCGCTCATGACGCCTTCCCCAGATAGGCTTCGATCACCGCCGGGTGCGATTGCACCTCCGCTGGTGTTCCCAGCGCCAGTTTCGCGCCATCGGCCATGGCCAGCACCCGGTCGCTCACGCCCGAGACCAGCCCCATGTCATGTTCCACCATCAGCACCGTGATCCCCATCTGACGGCGGATATCGTCGATCCACCAGCGCATGTCGGTGGTCTCTTCCACCGACAGGCCCGAGGCCGGTTCGTCCAGCAGCAAGAGCTTGGGGTCGGTCGCCAGCGCGCGGGCCACCTCGACCACCTTGCGCACGCCATAAGGCAGGCCCGCGATCATCTTGTCGCGATAGGCTTGCAGGTCGAGGAAGTCGATCACTTCCTCCACCTTCTCGCGGTTCTCCAACTCCTGCCGCCGGGCCGAGGGGGTAAAGAGGATCTCCGAGAACAGATTGGTGCGGCGGTGCCGGTGACGGCCGACCAGCAGGTTCTGCAACACGGTCGCATGCTCGAACAGTTCGATGTTCTGGAACGTGCGCGCCACCCCATATGCAGCCACGCCCGAGGGTTTGACCTCCAACAGGTTATGCCCGTCGAACCGGATACTGCCCGCATAGGGATCGTAGAACCGCGAAATCAGGTTGAACACTGTCGACTTGCCCGCCCCGTTGGGGCCGACGATGGCGAAAACCTCGCCTTCCTCGACCGAGAACGACAGGTTGTCGACCGCGGTCAGCCCGCCGAATTTCAGCGTGACATTTTCAATCTCGAGCAGGCTCATCTCAGGCGCTCCGTCTTCAGATAGGACTTCTGCCGCTTGAACATGTCCTTGCGGTAGAAGGGGAACAGCTCGAAGAACGTCCGTATCTTGAGCCATCGCCCGTAGATGCCCATCGGCTCGAACAGGATGAAAGCGATCAGGATCATGCCGAAGATGCCGAACTCCAGACCCGGTATGGCCACCGTGCTGCCTCCGAACACCGCGCCCACGTATTCCTTGGCGATCGACAGGAATTGCGGCAAGAACCCGATGATGATGGCGCCAAAGAACGCCCCGTGGATCGACCCCAGCCCGCCGATCACGATCATCATCAACAGCTCGATCGAGATCACAACGCTGAAGGTCTCGTTGTTGAACGCGCCCGCAAACAGGCCCATGAACGCGCCCGCCCAGCCGGTGACCATGCATGACAGGCCGAAGGAGATGGTCTTGGTCCGGGCAATGTCCACACCCATCGCCTGTGCCGAAACCTCGCTGTCGCGCACCGCGATGAAACTGCGCCCCAGCGGCGAGCGCAGCAGGTTGATATAGCCCAGTGTCACGATCACCGTCACCGCCAGCACCAGCCAATAGAACAGCATCGGCGTGCCCCAGCGGTCGATGGTCAGACCAAACAGGTCGATCCCCGCGATATACTTGCCCGACACGCCGCCGCTCCAGGGTTCGGTCAGCACGATGATGTCGTCGACCAGGATCGACATCGCCAGGGTAAAGATCGCCAGGTAGATGCCATGCAGCCGCAGCGCCGGAATGGCGACCAGCGCGCCGATGATCCCGGTGATCACACCGGCCAGCGGAAAGGCGAGGATGAACGGCACCCCGGCCTCAAGCAGGATCACGTTGGAATAACAGCCAAAGGCGAGAAAGGCCGCATGCCCCAGGCTCGCCTGACCGGTATGCCCGGTCAGCACCATCAGCCCCATCCCGGCGATGGCCCAGATCAGCACGTTGGTCAGCTCGCCCAGATAGAACACGTCCAGTACCCAGGGCGCGGCAAAGACCACGGCCAGCAGGATCAGGTAGAGGCTCAGCTGGTACCGGTCCTTCCAGGGGCGGATATCCTGCATGTAATCGGTCTTGAATACGATACGCATGGGCTCAGACCTTCTTGACTCGGACCTGACTGAACAGGCCGTGGGGACGGAAGACCAGCACCGCAAGCAGCAGCGCATAAGGCGCGATCTGGCTGTAACCGGCGGCGATATAGCGGCTGGCAAAGGGTTCGATGACGCCCACGATCAGCCCGCCCGCCAGTGCGCCCGGCAGGCTGCCGAACCCGCCGATCACGGCGGCGGCAAAGGCCTTGATGCCCAACAGGCCGGTCGAGGGATCGACCGATCCCTTGGCCGCGAACAGGATGCCGGCGATGGCCGCAACCGCGCCCGCCAGCGCCCAGATAAAGCCCTGAACCCGTTTCACCGGAATGCCCATGTAATAGGCCGCCAGCTGGTTCTGCGACGCGCCCTGCATGGCAAGGCCCAGCTTGGTGCGGCTGAAGAACAGGAACAGACTACCGGTCAGCAGCACGGTGACCACGATGACCGCCACATCCTCCATTCCCAGCACCAGCCCACCAAAGGCGATCTCGCGCCCGGCCAAGGGGTTCTGCAAGGTCTGCGGCTCGTGGCCCCAGATCAGACCGGCGACAAATCGGATGACGAAGCCCAGCGCGATGGTCAGGATCACCACCGCCGTCTGGCTTTGCCCAAACATGCGCCGGATCACCAGCCGGTCCAGCAGATAGCCGAGCCCGGCCATGATCCCGATCGAGATCGGCAGCGCCATCCAGAAGGGCAGGCCCATATATTCGGTGTTGGTCAACCCGATGGTGACAAAGGCGCCCAGCATCATGAAATCGCCCTGCGCGAAATTCACCGCCTCGGTCGCCTTGTAGATCAGAACAAAGCCAAGCGCGATCAGGCCATAGACACAGCCGTTCGCCAGCCCGCTGATCAGCAGCTGTACGTTATCCAAATTTTCCTCCCTGCGCCGGTATGTACCCCGGCGTCCCGTTCTTTTGGCCCGGCAGCGTGTCGGTCGCCGGGCCTCGCCTCACTATGGCGTGATCATCACCTTTCCGTCAGTCTTTTTCAGCGCCTCGGACAGACCTGACACAACGTCACGAAGCGGAAGGTAGCCTGACACATCGGTTTTCCAACGCCCGTCGGCAAAACGCGCCTGCACCTCGGTCACCACGCGCGCCTGATCGGCGGGCGGGGTGGTCATCATCCACTGGGTGAGCCAGAAGCCTTCGATTCGCTTGCCCATGAAAATCAGCTGACCCATCTGCGTCAGCACCGGCAATTCGGCGTCGAGCTTGCCATAGGACACCCAGCGCGCGCCGTTTGGCATGGCGGTAAAGATGCGTTCCGAGGTCTGGTCCGACACCGCATCCAGGAACACGCGCGGTTTCAGCGCCCGGCTTATGGCGGCGAACTTCTGCCCCATCTCGGGGTCCGAGGTGACCAGAACCTCGGCCGCGCCCAACGCCTTGAGCGGCTCCACCGCCTCGGCCCGGCGCACCAGCGCGATGGTTTTCAACCCCAGATCGCGGCCCAGCGACACCATCAGCTTGCCCAGCTGGCTGGTGGCCGCCGATACGACGAATGCCTCGCCCTCGGACCGCGCGATATCGACCATCGCCATGGCGGTCATCGGGTTGACGATCTGCGCCGAGCCGTCCTCGTCGCTGATATCGGGGCGCAGCGGAATGCACATCTGCGCCTGCGTCACCACATACTCCGCCCAGGCGCCGGACCCCGAGGCGATAAACGCGACCCGCTGGCCCACCAGCCCCTCGGCGCCTTTGCCCGCCGCGACCACGTCGCCGCAGCCCTCGAACCCCGCTGGCGTGCCCTTGACGCGCGGCTGGCCGTATTCGCCCTTGATGAAATGCAAATCGGACGGATTGACCGAGGCCATGCGCAGCCGGATCAGCACCTGTCCCGGTCCGGGTTTCGGCACCGCGATCTGACCCGGCTCCAGCCAGTCGGCGGCATCGTCAATCGCCGGGCCGGTGGCCTTGCCGGAATAGCCGTCGCCGGTTTGCAGCACGGCATACATCGTTTCGGGAATGTCGGTCATCATAGTCCTCGTCACAGGGTCAGGAGGGCAGGGCGCGCAGGCCCTGCATCGCAAAACGCACGATCTCTTCCGCGATCGCATCGTATTTCTCCGGCGTGTCGCCGGGGCGCGGGCGGAACCAGGCCACCGGCCCGTTCAGCGCGCTCATGAAGGTCTGCACCGTGATCGCCGGATCGGGACCGGCCCGCAGGCTGCCCTCGGCCAGCCCCATCGCCAGCAACTCGCGGAACCGCGCCTCATAGGCGTCGCGCCGGGCAATGTGCTGGGCCAGCGATTCCTTCTGGAAATCGGTCGTGGTGGTATAGCGCCGCATCAGCAAGCCGTCCTTCAGAACCAGCATGAAGGAGTGGTGTTGCAGCATCGCGTTGACATGGCCGCGCGCCATGGCTTCCAGCCGGTCCAATACCGGCAGATCTGCAAAATACCCCGGATCGGTCGCCTGAAAGACGATGTCCATGCCCCGGTCGCGCACCGCGTTGAACAGATCCATCTTGGACGGGAAATAATGATAGACCCGGCCCTTGGTCGCGCCGAGATGGCGCGCCACCGTGTCGATCGAGGTCGCATCGAATCCCCGGCTCTGGAAACACTCCGCCGCGGCCGTCAGCAATTCCTCGTACCGGTCGTTGCGGGCTGTGGTTGCAATCTCGGTCACGGGGCACGGCCTCCTCGGTTGGCATTGGCGACATACTCTCGGGTATGATCAAACATACCGACGGGTATGTCTGTCAACCGACCCAAACCGTGACGTGGCGGCAGGGTTTCGAATGCCGCACACCGCAGAAAACAAAAACCCCCGCCGCAGCGGGGGTTTGCAGGGGGGTGGACAGGTCCCGTCACATGCCGATCAAGGCGCGCAGCGCCTGGGCATGGACCGCGATGGCCTCGGGCGCCGACCGGATATCTTCGAGAATGCCCAGAATGCCGGTCTTGAGCGTCTCGTTCATCGAGCTGTCTTCGACGGCGGCAACCATGGTGTCATAGTCAAAGCCCGACTGCGTCAGCATGCCTTCGCTGTCCCAGCTTTCGACCAGTTCGCGGGCCGAGGCGATGGCCGCCGTGGTCTCCTGGTTCGCTGCGGCAATCGCGGTGCCCACCGCCTCGGTGGTGGCCTCGGCGGCGCTGCTTGCCGCTTCGCTCGCGGCTTCGGCTGCCTGCGATGCCGCCTCGCTGGCGGATTCGATGGCTTCCGCTGCGGCCTCGGCCGCGGTATCGCGAGCTTCGGCCAATTGCTCTGACGCTTGCTCGGCGGCGGCCTCGACTTCTGTCCGGGCGGTTTCAGCGGCTTGTCTGATCTGGTCGCCCAGCGTGGCCGTTCCGGGTTCTGCCGGCGTCACAACCGCCGGGGCCGACGGCTCGACAGCGGCTTCCTGGGGCTCGGTCCGGATCACAAGGAAATAGGCCGCAGCGCCGGCTGCTGCCGCTCCGAGAATAACGAGAATGCGTGTCATGAAGACCTCCAAGGCAATTCTGTGGTCTAGATGGAGGGGCCGGGTGCCCTCGGCTAGGGGGAAAACCCGCGCCTGTTCATCAACCGGCCCCGCCCGGCGCTTTTCCGCCCGGCCGAACTGATCCGTTGGGCAAGCCGCCGCCTCTGTCAAAGGAACGCGAGGCGGCGCATCGCGATCCCGCAAACAGAAAAGCCCTCGAGCAGGGCTCAAGGGCTTTTCATGGCTCCGGCGGTAGGGATCGAACCTACGACCAATTGATTGACAGGCGTTTGGTGTCAATCGGGCTTGATCGGGATATGATCCGTTAAATGCCTGAAAATAAGGTATTCTTGCACTCTGCAACAAAAAACAAGTTGGTCATTTTCGGCTTAGATCGTACTATATCGGGACTTAATGTTGCAGGGGATGTTGCAGAGGATCGCCATGCCCACGGCCAAGCTGACTTCCCACCCCGAGATCGCCAAGATCAAGCACCCCGACACGGGGACGGTTTTCTACTCGCACGACGGCGACGCTTTGAAGGGCATCCGCCTTGCTGTCGGTGCCCGTACGAAGTTGTGGATTCTGACGAAGCGGATCGACGGCAAGGTGCGCTCGATCAAACTCGGTGATTGGCCTGCTGTCGCGACGGGCGGGGCGGCTGAGGAGATTGCGAAGGCGAAGATCGCGGAACGTGAGACAGGGACGGACGCGAAATCGACCAACATCGCGTCACTGATGGATGCCTTCGAGTCCCACGTTGCCCGCTCCCACGCGAAGGAGGTGACAATCGCGACCTACCGCTTGCAGATCAAAAACCACCTGTCCGACCTGTTCGCGCGCCCGATTGAGCAGATCACCTTGCCGATGCTCGAGGACGCGCTGAAAGGCAAACCGCCCTCGACGGCGAAGCACCTCGTGCAGATCATCAAATGGCGTTCCGCCGTGCGGCTATCGTGCGGCGCTGCTTCGACGCGTCAGCCGACTTGAAGGTGACGCAGAAGCACAAGGCGTCAAGCGCCGTGCTGTTCGACCCGAAGGACAAATGGCCCGCGCTCGACCTGATCATGGACACGCGGAGCCTGATCACCCGCTCGGCATGGCTGACAATGCTGTTCACGGGCTTCCGCTCGATCAACGTGCCCACCCTGACCTGGGAGCAGGTTGATCTGAAAAAAAAGACGATCACCCTGTCCGAAATGAAGAACGGCCTGTCGCGGACGTTCCCCATCGCGGACGTGCTGATTGAGGCGCTGACCTTGCTGCCGCACCGCGAGGGATATGTGTTCCCAGCCGAGTCTGTTGATTTCCACCCAGAAGTGAGCCGGGCCGGCGGATAATTTCCACTGAGAACTGAGCCATGTGAACCTTTCCCCG
>NZ_JAAGOX010000003.1 GCF_010500245.1 Ruegeria sp. PrR005 | reverse complement strand
TGGAACCATCGTCCAGATGGACCAGAGGCCACTAATGCACTAACAATCAAACCGGACCAGTCAGATCAGGCCACCCACTCGCCAATGTTTGGACAGTATCTGGCGTAATTTAAGCTACTCTTTGCTCCTGCTGATCGGGTTGGGTTTGGTTTTTTCTCAGCCAATAGACCACGGCTGGCGGTCTGCCGCCAAGGGCGGAGTGGGGACGTTTGCGATTGTAGAATTCGATCCATTTTCCGACGCCCGCCTTGGCCTCCGATCCGGTCTCCCAGGCGTGCAGGTATACGCATTCGTATTTCAAGGACCGCCAGAGCCGTTCCACGAAGATATTGTCGAGGAACCGGCCTTTGCCATCCATCGAGATGCGCACACCGGATCGGCGCAATCGGTCCGTCCAGGCAAACGACGTGAACTGGCTGCCCTGATCGGTGTTCATGATCTCGGGCGGGCCGAACCTGGCGATCGCTTCATTCAGCGCCTCGACGCAGAAGTCAGCTTCCAGCGTGTTCGAGATGCGCCAGGCCAGCACCTTGCGGGTGTGCCAGTCCATGATGGCGACCAGATACAGGAACCCCCGTCGCATCGGCAGATAGGTGATGTCGGCCGCCCAGATCTGGTTCGGACGATCCACCCGCAGACCGCGCAGCAGATAGGGATAGGTCTTGTGCCCTTTCGCCGCCTTGCTGGTGTTGGGCTTCTGGTAGATTGGCATCAGGCTCATCAACCGCATCAGCCAGCGGATACGCTTTTCATTGACCAGGTGTCCCTCGTTGCGCAAGTGCCATGTCATCTGCCGAACCCCGAAGAACGGTGTCTCAAGGAATTGTTCATCAATTTGGCGCATGAGCGCGAGGTTCAGCGCCGTTTCGCCCTTCGGCCTGTAGTAAAACGAAGACCGCGAGATCGACAGCAGTCGGCACTGCTCGCCGATGGTCAGATCCGAATTAGCCGGCTCGATCATCTCTCGCCTCACTTTCCGGTCCACGGCTTGAGCTTTCTGGACAAAAAATCGTTGGCCACAGCCAGCGCCCCGATCTTGGCGTGCAGCTCCTTGACCTGCTCCTCGTCAATCTCGGGAGCTTTCTTGCCACCACGCTCGAAAACACCGGATGCGCCTTCCAGCAACGCCCGCTTCCAGGTGTGGATCATCGTCGGATGAATCCCGAACCGGCTCGCCAGCTCGGAAACCGTATGCTCACCCTTCAGCGCCTCAAGCGCCACCTTCGCCTTGAACTCGGGCGAATGTTGCTTCCGTTTCGACATCTCTGATCTCCTTCTCGTCGAAGATCAGCAGACAGCAAATCCTAGCTTACGTCAGTGTCCAAAATTTTGGGGGTAGCTCAGCAGGGAATAGCTGGATCATAGGCAACCTCCTTAACAGCACGAGGCTCAGCAGCGAGGAACCATGGATCTGCACCGGCCGCGGGGATAAGGAGCGGCTAACGTGCACGGCGTTTCGCTAGGCGTTCGACCCCTTGCAGGGCCTGCAAATCCGTTCTCCGAAACTCCCGCTGCAGACCAAGGCATCGCACCGCAAGCATTCGCGCTCTTGTGGAACGTCGCCCAAGACCATTGTGGTCGCGATCTCTGGCTTGCACCTTCGGCGATGGCCCTCGTCGTCATAACTTCTGGCCTCTTGTATGGCGGGTGAGTACCAGTGATGGTGTTTCCGAACGTGAGGGCAACAGCACGCTGCGCAATCCAAGAAAATCCTCAGGCGCCTGGAAATCGACGATCTGGCGCGTCCCATCCGGCTGGATCTTGCAGGAACAAACCCAGCCCGCCGACAAGATGTAAGCCGTCTGGGTGGATTGCCCCTGATGGACCATGACCTGTCCAGCAGCGAATGTCCGGCGGCGTCGGTGCAGCCGGGCAAGTACGGCGAGCTCCGCCTCCGTCAAGATGACGAAAGCCGAAAGCTTGTGAATGAAGGGGTTGTGCGCCACGCCGGTCATGTACGCCCTCGCAGAATCAGCAGGTTCTGATGGAGGCAGTCGCGAACACGTATGACCAAGCCACTGCTTCAGATCAGCTCATTTTATAACATTTCCTGCAACAAAGGAGCCGATTACCACGGCGCGCCACCGCCTGCCGCACCTTTCACAGCGAGGAGCGCCCACGTTGCCCGACAAAACAGATCATGCTGGCATGGCGGCCCTTTCGATTTGCGAGGCGCTTCTGCTTACGATACACGACTACAAGCTGCTTCCCGAGCACGAGATCATAGGGATACTTCGCGACGCCGCGGCGACCCATGAAAACGCCGTCGGCCCGGGCGCGGAAATGCACCAAGCGGTTGCGGCTCTCATGAATCGGATTATTGCCGGCGGAATCTCCGTTCGTCGGCCTTGATCGTGACACGCTCCACCGCAGAGGATCCCAGATTGCCCCACCGACCTTCTTCCCCATCGCCACACCTGCGGTGTCAGCCGTCCTACGGCCACGACATGGATCGCAGTACAGGCACTCCGGAAGGCGACGTCCAAGCGGACCGCCCAGACCAAGAGCGACCCCCTGTCGCATCGCTGGGTCAAACCCCATCGACGGGCGTGCCAACGGCGGTCGCCCAGTCCGGTGACTCTGTTTCCGCGCCGGGCATCAGACACCTGAATGCCCAGGACTGGACCCGGACACTGGCGAGATACCGTCAGCCGCGTCACTCCCGAAGCGTTCTTGAACTCGCTGTCACCGTCGTGCCGTTCGTCGCGATATGGGCCGTTGCCTGGTGGATGCTGACAATCAGTCCTGCCATTGCACTGGCCTTGGCCCTGGCGAATGCTGCCTTCCTTGTCCGTCTGTTCATTATTCAGCACGATTGCGGGCACGGGTCCCTGTTCCGCGACCGGCGCCTTTGCGACTGGATCGGCCGGGTGCTTGGCGTCTTCACACTTACGCCCTATGACGTCTGGCGGCGGACACATGCAATTCATCATGCCTCGACCGGTAATCTGGACCGGAGGGGCGTCGGAGACATCCCGACCCTGACAGTGACCGAGTATCAGCAAAAGGGATGGCTCGGTCGGGCCACTTACCGCCTTATTCGCAACCCCGTCTTCCTTTTCGGGGTGGTGCCGTTCTACATCTTCTTCTTGCAGAACCGGCTGCCCGTTCACCTGATGCGCTCTGGTTGGCGCTATTGGATGAGCGCGATGGCAACGAATGCCGCCATCGCCATAAGCTTTACAACTATTGTCTGGCTGGGCGGCTGGGATGTGCTGCTGCTGGTGTTTGTGCCGACCATGTTTTTTGGCGCGATCGCTGGGACGTGGTTCTTCTACGTGCAGCACCAGTTCGAAGAAACCAGCTGGCAACATGAGGACGAGTGGACCATCCAGGAGGCGGCCCTCTACGGCAGTTCGCACTATGATTTACCCGGTATCCTACGTTGGATCACAGGCAACATCGGCGTCCATCACGTTCACCATCTGGCCAGCCGAATCCCGTTCTATCGCCTATCCGAAGTGATCAAGGATCACGAGATTCTGGGACAGACCAGACGCATCACATTATGGGAAAGCTTTCATTGCGCCCGGCTGCATCTCTGGGACGAGAACCGCCGACGCCTCCTGACTTTCGCCGAAGCCCGGGCACTTTCCGCCTGAGGCGGTTGTGTGTTTGATCTCGGCGGGCATTCAAGTTTGCCTGATGTCCGGAAAGGGCCGAAACCTTGGCCAAGACGCAACGGACGCAGATCGCATGCCCAAGCCGGACGCACCGCAAGATCGCGATTTTGGCCGGGCCTTTGCGGCCCGGCCGTTCCGCGTGGATTCAGCCAGGCCGTTAGCCTTTGGGCTCGCCCCCAACGCCCCAATGCGCCGCTGGAACCTCACGGATGACCACCCGAATGCTGGCACGCGGCGCTTCGAGTGCGTGTTCGACCGCATCGGTGACCTCGCGGATCAGCGCTCGCTTGCGTTCGGGCGGGCGCCCCTCGATTATCGTGACCTCCACCAAGGGCATGGTTCAGCCTCCGACGTTGAAGGTGACGGTACCCAGCGTCTGGAACTGGGTTTCGACATGGTCGCCGGGCGCAAGCGCCGCTGCGGCGGTGGCCCCGCCCGCCAACACGATATCGCCGGGATGGAGCACCTCGCCGGCGCTGGCCGCCATGCGAGCGGCTGCCGCAAGCGCGCGGGCCGGATTGCCGAGGATCGCTGCCGTCGAACCCACCGCCACGGCCCGCCCATTGATCGACATCACCAGCCCGAGATTGCGCACATCGGTATCCGGGGCGAACCAGTCGCCGATGACAAAGCCCGAGGACGAGGAATTGTCGGCCACCACGTCGCCCAGGTCGAACTTGAAATTGTCATAGCGGCTGTCGATGATCTCCATCGCGGGCGCCACGCCCGCAACCGCGTTCATCGCCTCCAGCGGCGTGACATTTCCTGCCAGCCGGTCGCGGATCAGATAGGCGATCTCGGGTTCGACGCGCGGATGCACGTAGCGGCCAAAGTCGATGGTGCCGCCTTCCTCCTCGCGCATGCTCTCGGTCAGGCGCCCCCAGATCATGTCGCTAAGGCCCATTTGCAACTGTTTGGCGCGGCTGGTGAAACCCATCTTGATGCCGATGCGACGGTCGCCGCGGGCATAGCGGCGCTGCATTGACAGGGCCTGCACGGCATAACCTTCGGCGACCGACAGCGCCTGGGTGTCGGAAAACTGCGGCATGGCCTTGGCGGTGAGCGCAGCGGTATCGGCGATTTCGGCCAGTTTTACCAGATCGGTCATACTGCGGCCTCCCGTTCCTTGACGAGGTCGAGCGCGATGTCGACGATCATGTCTTCCTGGCCGCCGACCATTTTGCGTTCACCGACCTTGAGCAGGATCTCGCGGGTGTCGAGCCCGTACATCTCGGCGGCGCGTTCGGCATGGCGCAGAAAGCTGGAATAGACCCCGGAGTAGCCCAGTGTCATGGTCTCGCGGTCGACTCGCACAGGCCGATCCTGCAACGGCCGCACCAGGATTTCGGCAGCGTCCTGAAGCTTGAACAGATCGCAATTGTGCTGCCAGCCGTAGATGTTGGCAACGGCGATGAAAGCTTCGAGCGGGGTGTTGCCCGCGCCCGCGCCCATTCCGGCCAGCGAGGCGTCTATACGGGTTGCGCCATGTTCGACCGCGATGACGGAATTGGCCACCGACAGTGACAGGTTCTCGTGCATATGGGCGCCGCGCTCTGTTCCGGCCTCCAGAACCGCGTCGTAGTGATCGAACCGTTCCTGAACGCCGCACATCGTCAGCCGCCCACCAGAATCGGTAACATAGACGCAATCGGCGCCGTAGCTTTCCATCTTCTGCGCTTCCTGTGCCAAGGTGTTCGGATCGGTCATGTGGCTCATCATCAAGAAGCCCGAGACATCGAGGCCCATCTCCTTGGCCGCAGCGATGTGCTGGGCTGAAACGTCGGCTTCGGTGCAATGGGTGGCGATGCGCACCGATTGCACGCCCTTGTCGCGGGCGCGCTTGAGATCCTCGATCGTGCCGATGCCGGGCAAGAGAAGCGTGGTCAGCTTTGCGCGTTTGATCACCTTTGCGGCCTCGGTGATCCAGGCCGCGTCGGTATGGGCGCCGAAGCCATAGTTAAAGGTCGAACCGGTCAACCCGTCGCCATGGGCGACCTCGATCGCGTCGACACCGGCCTCGTCCAGCGCCTGGGCGATGTCGCGGACATGGCCCAGATCATACTGGTGGCGCACCGCATGCATGCCGTCGCGCAGGGTGACGTCCTGAATATAGAGCGTGGTCATGTCATGCTGCCTCCTGCACCCAGTTGCGTTTGATGGCCAGGCGCTCGGCGGTTTTCATCGCCGCGCTGGTCATGATGTCGAGGTTGCCCGCATAGGCGGGGAGGTAATGGGCCGCGCCCTCGACCTCGACAAAGATCGAAACCTTGAGGCCGGTGAAGTCGCCGCCCATTTCCGGGATATGCAGTGGTTTGTTCGAGCCGATATGCTCGAACTGCACCTCTTGCTTGAGCCGGTAGCCCGGCACATAGCTTTGCACTTCGGCGACCATGTCATCGACAGATTTGCGGATTGCGCCGGTGTCGGCCTCGTCGCAGAGGCAGAACACCGTGTCGCGCATGATCAGCGGTGGCTCGGCCGGGTTGAGGATGATGATCGCCTTGCCCCGCTCAGCGCCGCCAACCTTCTGGATCGCTTCCGCCGTGGTCTTGGTAAACTCGTCGATGTTCGCGCGGGTGCCGGGACCGGCGGATCTGGAGCTGATCGAGGCGACAATCTCGCCATAGCGCACCGGTGAAACGCGGTTGACCGCTGCCACCATGGGAATGGTCGCCTGACCACCGCAAGTCACCATGTTGACGTTCATCTTGTCGAGATTGGCGTCGAGATTGACTGGCGGGATGGTGTAGGGCCCGATTGCAGCGGGCGTCAGGTCGATCATCTGCTTGCCATCGGCGATCACCGCTTCGGAGTGGCGCTTGTGCGCTCCGGCGCTGGTGGCGTCGAATACGATCTGGATGTCCTGGTATTCGGGTAGCGCTCGCAGCCCTTCGAGACCCTCATGGGTGGCGGCAACGCCCATCCGCCTGGCGCGGGCGAGCCCGTCCGACTCTGGGTCGATCCCGACCATGGCACCCATTTCCAGAACTTTCGAGGTGCGCATGATCTTGATCATCAGATCGGTGCCGATATTGCCTGAGCCGATGATGGCGCATTTGATCTTGCTCATGTGTGTCATTCCTTTGCAAAGGCGGCGCGGACCGATCCGAGCCCATTGATGCGTGCCTCGAAAACGTCACCCGGAGCGGCCTCGACCATGGGTCCGAGCGCGCCCGACAGGACAACGTCGCCGGGGTTCAGCGGGCGGCCCACGGCGGCCATCTTCCGCGCCAACCAGAGGGTCGCGTTCAGCGGGCTGCCGAGGCAGGCGGCACCCGCGCCGACCGAAACCGGTTCGTTGTTTCTGAGCATCACCATGCCGCAAAGGCGCGGGTCGAAGTCGCCCAGGCGCTTTGGCGTTTGTCCCAGGACGTAGAGACCGGACGAAGCGTTGTCGGCGATTGTGTCGGTGAGGCGGATATCCCAATTCCGGACCCGGCTGCCGACCACTTCGATAGCCGGCGCCGCAAAGCCGATTGAGGCCATCACGTCGACCATCCTGATATGTCCGCCGGTCAGCGGCGCGGCCATGACAAAGGCGACCTCGGCTTCGACCTTTGGCTGCTGGCAACGCGACCAGGGGATGTCGTCGCCGTCCATTACCTCCATGTCGTCGTAGAGCATGCCGTAATCCGGTTGATCGACGCCGAGCTGCACCTGTACCGTCTTGGCGGTCAGTCCGATCTTGCGGCCGGACAGCACGCGCTCCTCGCCGCCGAGCCAACGTTTGGTGTTGATCTCTTGTACCTTGTATGCGGCTCCGGCATCGGTTTCGCCGATCAGGTCGCGCACCGGCGCGGCGGGGTTGTTGCTTTGCCAGGCGTTCCACAGCCTGTCGGCGGCCTCCTGGATCTGGGTTTCGTTCACCATGTGTCAGGGGTCCTCAGAGCTTGATGCAGATGTTGGAGAGTTCGGTATAGAACTCGAAGCCGTGCACGCCGCCTTCGCGGCCGATGCCGGAATGCTTGGCACCGCCGAAGGCGGTGCGCAGATCGCGCAGGAACCAGGAGTTGATCCAGACGATGCCGACATCGAGCCGTGGCGCGACCCGGTGGGCGCGGGTCAGATTCTCGGTCCAGATTGCAGCGGCCAGACCATAGCGGGTGTCATTGGCCATCGCGATGGCTTCGTCTTCGGTATCGAAAGGCTGGATGTGGCAGACCGGTCCGAACACCTCCTCCTTGACCACGCGGGCGTCCTCGCTGAGACCGGTCAGGATTGTCGGTTCGACCCAGGCGCCGCCTTTCAGGTCGTCGGGCATCTCGGGAATGCCGCCACCGGTGATCACCGTGGCACCTTCTTCCTTTGCCAGCTCGTAGTAGCTCAGGATCTTCTGCTGGTGTTCGGCGCTTATCGCCGGGCCGAGATTGGTACCAGGTGCGTCGGGGCGGCCCAATTTCAGCCCTTCGGCGCCGGCCTTGAGCCGGGCGACGAAATCGTCGAAGATCGGTCGCTCGACATAGACCCGCTCGGTTCCCAGGCAGACCTGGCCGCAATTGGCGAAGACCGAGCGCATCGTGCCTTCGATTGCCTTCTCGATGTCGCAGTCGGCAAACACGATGCCTGGATTCTTGCCGCCACATTCCATCGACACATGGCGCAGGCCAATGGCCGCGGCCTGGGTGATGATCTCGCCGGTGCGGGTTTCACCGGTAAAGGTGATGCCGTCGACGCCGGGATGTTCTGTCAGATAGGCGCCGGCGCTGTTGGGCCCAAAGCCGTTGACGACATTGAACACGCCCGGCGGCACGCCAACGGCGTTCATTACCTCGCCCAAAAGAGCGGTGGTGCGCGGGGTTTCTTCGCTTGGCTTGACAACGACGGTGTTGCCGCAGGCCAACGCTGGGCCGACCTTCCACGTCATCAGCAGCAACGGCAGGTTCCACGGGCTGATTACCGCGATCACGCCCTTGGGTTTGCGCACGGCATAGTTCAACGCGCCATTGCCGTCTGGAGTGTCGAATTCGAAGGCCTCGGTCGGTGCGTTCTTCACCGTGTCGGCAAAGACCTTGAAATTGGCCGCACCGCGCGGGATGTCGATATGGCTGGCCAACGAACGCGGCTTACCGGTGTCAAGGATCTCGGCCTCGAGGAAGTCATCGAACCGCCGGTTGATCTCGTCGGCAACGGCATGCAGCAGATTGGTTCTCTGGGCCAGGCTGAGCTTGCCCCAGGGCCCCCGCAGAGCCTGCCGGGCCGCCGTCACCGCGGCGTCGACTTCGGGTTTCAGCGCCTCGTGGATGATGCCGGTCTTCTCGCCGGTCACCGGGTTGATATTGTCAAAGGTCCGGCCGCTGGTGCCTGCGGTATATGCGCCATTGATGAAGTGCATGACCTCATCGACACGAAAACGGGTCCCGGCCTGAGCCTGCGGCTCAAGTTCTTGTGCGAGTGACATTTTGGTCTTCCTATTCTGGAGGTAACCCGATTGCTGCGAGTCCGGCACGGGCACAGGCTTCGTCCTGATCCGCTGTTGCGCCGGACACGCCGATGCCGCCGATCACCTCACCCTTTGCGGTGATCGGCAGCCCGCCGGGGAACGCCGCGACATGCGGTTGTGCCAGGATACCCCGAAGCACGGCGGGTTCGGCCTTCAGGGCCTCATAAAGCGCGCCACTCGGCAGTTTGAAGCCAGCCGATGTTCTGGCCTTGTCACGGGCGATTTTTCCCGACGGCAAAAACGCCCCGTCGCCCCGGAGAAAGGCGATCTGATTGCCGCCGGCGTCGACGACGCAGGCATTGACCTGAGCGCCAAGCCCTTCGGCATGGCTTACCGCCGCCGAAACGGCGGTAAGCGCTGCGCTGGACGACAGACGATATGTCGGGAGCATGGCCGTCATGTCAGGTCACGACAGACAGGAAGGCATCGTTGAGCTGACGCTCGTAGTAAAAGATGCCGCGGCCCACATTGTTGCCGTCCCAGACCCGAGGCGGGTGATCCTTGTATGCGGTATAGCCGCCGGCAAAGACTTCGTTGCGGTTGCCCGAGGGATCAAAGAAGTAGATCGTCTGGCCGCCGGTGATGCCGTGACGGGTTGGGCCGACATCGCGGCTGATGTCGTAGCGCGTCATGATGTCGGCGGCGTGGCCAACTTCCGACCAATCCTCCAGGAAGAAAGCGACATGGTGCAGTTTGCCCGGCTCGTCATGTTTAACCAATGCGATGTCATGCGCCTTGTTCGAGACGGTGGCCCAGATGCCCAAAGTGCCATCGGGCAGGTCGACCCGTTCCGGCACGTGGAAGTCGAGCACCTCGCAGAGGAATTTCTCGGTTTCATCAAGATTGGGACCGTAGAGCAGCGCGTGGTCGAGCCGCTGAGCCTTCATTCCCTTGGGTTCGACGTTCCAGATATAGGGGTTCTTGGTCTCGGGCGCGAGGTTCTCGGACAGGTCCATATCTGCATAGAGTTCAAGCCGGTGACCGGAGGGCAGGGTAAAGCCGATCCGCGCACCGGTGCCTGGCTGTTCGCCTGCAACCACGTCATTCACCTCGATGCCCCAGTCCTCGATCCGCTTGCGGAACCTGTCAACCGATGCCTGACTATCGGCCTTGAAGGCAAAGAAATCCAGCCCGGCGGCTTCGGCTTCGCGCAGCACGACACTGTGGCGGTGGAATTCGGTGTAACCTTTGAGATAGACGCGGCCATCCTCTTCTTTGGACACGAACTGAAGACCGATGCGATCCACGTAGTGGGTGATCGACTCGTCCATATCAAGTACCCGGATCTGTACGATGCCGGGGCGCAGCAGTCCTTCCTGAGACATTGGTCTTCCTCCTAACCTAATGCTTACCTGGTTTTTGTCGCCCGCCGCGGGCCAGCGAAGGCCGGCACCAGGACGAGATCACTTCTGGGGTAGAGGCGGCAGCTCAGAACATAGCCCTGATCCTGCTCCTCCTTGGTGACATGGGCGCGGCTCATCTTGCCGGTTTCGAAGCCGCCCGAGACGATGCGCACGCGGCAGGCGCCACAGCCTCCCTGACGGCAGCCGACACGCACCGCTTTGGGGCCCGCGCGGCCATCGCGCTCGAGCGCGTAGAGGACGCGTTCATCCTCGCGGCAGATCGTCGGTGTCGGATCCCCCTTGATCCAGATGAAATGCGCCTTGGTGTTGGCAACGGCGTCCACGCGATTCCCCTTTTCCTCGGTTATCGTCAGCATTTCTCACCTCATTATCGTTTGTCAAATTAAATATCGTTTTTTTACTGATGTCGCATTGAATGTCGTCATTTTAGTGTTTTGACGGTTGACTGAACTGGCAAGTCCAGCAATTGTTGCACAATCAGAGGAGGACCCGCGGATGCTCGCGCCTGACCGCAACAATGATTCGAGAGAGGGTGCCGCGGGGAAGACGGCCATCGAAGAAGTGCACGCCGAAATTCGCAAGGGAATCCTGACCGGCCTTCTCGAACCCGAAAGCCGCCTGCGGGTGGAGGCATTGCGCAAGGAGTACGGTGTCGGGTCGAGCACAGTGCGCGAGGCGCTTTCGCGGCTGCTCATAGAAAACCTGGTGACCACCGAGGGACAGCGCGGTTTTCACGTTGCGCCGGTATCTCTGGCCGACTTCCGCCAGATCGCAGAGTTGCGCATGCTGCTGGAGGCGCAGGCAGTGACCGACTCGATTCGCGACGGCGACGACGACTGGGAGGCCCGGGTTGTCGGCGCCCATCACCGGCTGGCGAAGATCGAGACTGAGATGCCGGGCAAGGAGCGTTCTTCGGTCGATGAATGGGAGAGGCGCAACCGTGATTTCCACGATGCGCTGGTGTCGGCCTGCGGCAACCGCTGGCTGTTGAACTTCCGCGACATCCTATACAACCATTCCGTCCGCTATCTGCGGATATCGGTGACTGAACGGACGATTCCGCGCGACGTCCGGTCGGAGCATCAGGCGATCTTCAACGCTGTGATCGACCGCGATGTCGAACTGGCCGAAAAACTGACCCGCGATCACATCTGGCGCACTGTTCCCGAGATCGAGGCGCGGCTGGCGCCGATTGCAGCAGCCGAGTGAGGGCAAACCGGTGCTCCTGCCTGGATCTCCAGCTCCGACCCTCAGAATCGAAACAGTCGCTCACGGACCCTATGACCTTGCACAGTATGCTCCGCCGGGAGGGACGCTATTGGCGTTCTATCGCGGTGCGCATTGCCCGCTCTGTCGCAGCCAGCTCAAAGAACTGGATGATCGGATTGGCGATTTCGCGATACGTGGCGTGCGACTGCTTGCGTTGAGCGGCGACGTGCGGGAGCGTGCCGCGCAATTGGCCGAAGAGATGCAGATCATCCGCCTGCCGATCGGATTCGGGCTCGACCTGCGCGTGGCGCGCGACGATTGGGGTTTGTTCCTGTCGACGGCGCGCGAGGGCACCGAGGAGCCAGAGATATTCTCTGAGCCCGGACTGTTCTGGGTCCGGCAGGACGGGACCGTCTCGTTCAGCGTGCTGCATTCGTTGCCGTTCATGCGTCCGACGGCGGATCAAATCCTCAAGGCGATGGATTTCACACTCTCGAAGGGGTTCGCCCCACGGGGAAGCTATACCGGCGTTCTGCCATGATGGCCTGATCCCCGCATACTTCGTCTGCAATAGCGTGCAAAATGTGGGACCAATGTGCTGCGCTGTCCGTCCTGCTCTAATCGGATCTCAAGAGCTGAAAACAGGGTGCTTTTCCCGCCGGAACCGGCGAAACCCGGTCGGCGGGACAGCTGTTCTGCGATTGCAGGGGCAGGTATCAGGCGACGGTTTCGCTGGCCGTCTCCAGATAGGCCAGCAGCGTTTCAGGCGCGCTTTCGCCGTATGGGTCTTCGGCGTGATTGTCGGCCCGGCCGGGCTCTTCGAACCAGGCCTCGACCACACCGTCATTAATAATCGCGGCATAGCGCCAGGATCGGGCACCAAAACCCAGATTGTCCTTGGACACGAGCATGCCGATCCCGCGGGTGAAGTCGCCCGATCCGTCGGGGATCACCTTGACGGCGCTGATGCTCTGCGCTTCGGCCCATTTATTCATCACAAAACCGTCGTTGACTGACATGCAATAGATCGCTTCGATCCCCAGCTTGGCGAATTTCTGGGCATTTTGCTCGAACCCAGGGAGCTGATACGTCGAGCAGGTGGGCGTAAAGGCACCCGGCAGCGAGAAGAGGATCACGCGCTTGCCCTTGAAGTAATCGTCCGAGGTCATGTTCTGCCAGCGGAACGGGTTGGGCCCGCCGATGCTATCGTCGCGGATACGGGTCTTGAAGGTTACATTGGGAACCTTGGTACCAACTTTCATGGCATCCTCCTTCATGCATTTGTAACTGGGGGAACAGGGCAGCCGGGGCGGGGCCCGCCACGGAGCTATGGTCAGATCCGGCGGAACACCGGGCTCTTGATCTTGTCTTCGTCGCCGGCAGTAAGAAATTTCTCGGTAAAGATGCCTTCCTCGAAAAGCCGGCCCTTCATCAGGGTGCGGATCGCGGCCTCGATCATCGGGGGCGGTCCGCAGAGATAGGCGGTATGGCCTTCGAATTGTCCGTCAAAGACACGTTCCACGGCCTGGTGGACAAAGCCGGTCTCTCCGGTCCAGTCATCGCCGTCATTAGGCGCACTCAGCGCCGGGATATAGTGGAAATTTTCGTATTTCGCGGCCAGTCCCGCGAACAGGTCGCGATAGTACAGATCTTTCAGCCCACGCGCGCCCTGGAACAACCAAACCGGGTCGCTCCAGCCGTTCTCCAGCAGGTCGAGAACCATCGACTTGGGGCTCGACAGGCCGGAGCCACCACCGATAAAGATCTTGGTGCCGCCGCGCGACTTGCGGGTGAAGAACTGACCATAGGGGCCGGCAAAACACAGTTTTTGTCCCACCTCCAGATTCTCGTGAATCCAGGTGGTGGCTTTGCCGCCCTCGACCTTGCGGATATGCAGCTCGATCCGGGTGCCATCGGCAGGCGAGGTGGCGATCGAAAAGGCGCGTGGTCCCTCGATGCCGGGCACGGTCAGGTTGATGTACTGCCCGGCCTGGAAATGAATCGGATCGCCGTCGAGGTCGAGCCAGACGCCCAGGATGTCCTGCGAAAGCCGTTCGATCTCCCTCACCGTGCCGGTGAAATCGCGAACCGGGATGTTCTCGGCATCCTCGTCCTCGTCGATCTCGGCCTCGATGGTGACATCCTCTTCCAGCGTGCAGCAGCAGGCCAGGGCCTTGCCCTCGTCACGCTCGAAGTCCATCAGCGCGAAGGATGACGCGTCGCCATGATCCACTTCTCCTTCGAGAACCTCGACCTTGCAGGTACCGCAAAGACCATGCCCACAGGCATGCGGCAGCCAGATCCCCTGGCGCAAACAGGCATCCAGGATGGTTTGTCTCTCTTCGACCTCGATGGTCTCTCCAAGCGGTTCGATGGTGAGTTGGAACGTCATGTGACGCGTCTCCGTTGGTTTGTCACTCGTGTCAGACTGTCGCCAGCCCGTTGACGCCGGTCAGGCCCGGGGTCCAGAACCGGATCAGGGATTTGTGGCCAACCCCATGATCGGCAAGTGATTTTTCCGGGTCAGGTGTGATATCCTTGCCATCGACGGTCCAGCGGACCTTGCCCCAGTCGATCTTCTCGAAATCGGGATGTATTCCGTAAAAGGTCGGCAGGATCTCGGCCAGGATCGCGCCGAAGGGCATGCCGGGCGGGAACGGGAAGGCCAGCGCGGCGCAGAACATCAGGTGTTCCTCCCAGTGGATGTAAACCAGCTGGTTGCCGTGGAATTTGTCCAGCGTGTCGGCCGGTGCGACCTTGCTGGCATAATCGGGATCAAGCGCGATAACGCCCATTTTTCTCCTCCTTGGATGTATCGAATGCTATTGTCAGCGTGGCCTCGTTCACCACCGCAGGTTCCACCGGCGGGAGACCTGCCCGGAACGAACCGGGCAGGCGGTTGACGGGGCCTGAGAGCAGGCGAATTTTGTCTATTCGGCGGCGACGCGGCTGCGTTCGGCCTGCCATTTGTCCCAGAGCGCCTGCTCGGGCGAGACGTTCTGGTCCATGTTGTCGGCGCCGACATTCATGTTGTACCATTTGAGCACGTCGCCAAGATCGGCCCCGCCGCAATTGCCCTGGAAGATCTGGTGTACAGGCAGCCAGGATTGCGAGAACTTCTCGGGCTCGTTATCGAAGATGTCCTTACAGCCGTCCGAACAGAAGTGGTACTTGTCGCCCTTGTACTCGCTCTCGCGGAAGCAGATCGTTGTAGGGTCACCCGGTTCGGTATAGGCCATCGGGATCTGACAGGTCTGGCATAGCTGCGGCAGCGCGTTGTTGTAGAAACGGTTGCCGTCCTTCTCCATCTGCCGCCATTGTTCAAATCGCGGGCGGTAGTATTTGTCGAATGTGTTGGGATACTTCTCGGACAGCCACGCCATTTCGTCGTCTTCCGGCAGCCAGGTGTGGAATGCCGCGGCCTGGGTGTAGTTGTAGAAGATCGACCAGTTCTGGTGCGACAGGTGCTCGGCATCCGCCGTGGCCTGCTCGTGATACTTGGGCGGTTTCAGACCGTAGCGGGCCAGATCCTCGAACAACGCCCCGCCGGCCTGTTCAAAGTAGATCTCCCATGCCTCCTTCCAGGACATCACCTTCTTGGGCAGCATATAGTCCATCATCATCGCGACGAGACCCAGCACCTTGTAGCCGCGCCAGAACCACTTATCGACCCACTTCTGCACGATCGGCAGGTTGTCTGGATGTTGTTCCAGCAGGAACTTAATCACCTCGATGCCCAGCGTCATGTGGCGGCTTTCGTCCGACTGCGCCGAGAAGCCAAAGGTCACGGTAGCCATATCGCCATTATAGGCCGCGCCCGACATGAACGGCACGAACAGAAGGTTCGTCAGCACGTATTCGAAGGCAAAACCGATCGCAATCATGAACTCGAACGGGCCGGCAGTACGGGCATCGTCAAAGAACGACTTGGGCACAGACAGGTACCAGACCCGGTCATGCATATGTGGGAATTCATGCATGCCGTCGAAGAACTTGTTGTAATGCGAGATCGTGTGGATCTGCGTCTGCGCGTGGCGCAGCTCGTCAAGCGATTGCATTTGCGCCGCGATGCGCGGGCCAACACCGGGGAGCTGGCGCCCGGCATGTGCAAAGCCGCGATGTGCCTGGTATTCCAGCGGCGAAACGCCGGTGATGAAGAGCTTCACCGCATTCAGATAGCGCACGTCCGAGATGCTGAGTTGCCCGTTGTTCTGGGCAAAGCTGTCGAGCACGGCGTAGAGCTTGCGCTCTTTCTCGGACTGGAACTTCCAATAGGCATCCATGGTCAGGCGGAAGGGGTCCTGCCACTTGTCCCAATCCTTGATCTTGATGCCCTCGAAGGTGGCCTCGGGGAACACCTTGTCCATCGGCTGATAGCTGGTTTCCCAGTCCAGACCGCGGGTCAGCAGGCCATAGCGCTGCTTGAGACCGAGTTTCTTAGCCATATCGTGTTTCTCCCTTGAATTAGCGGTTCCAGGAGAGGGCGAAATAGTCGTCGTCCTCATCCAGATTCCCGGCCATCGAGATCATTGTCAGGTGGATTTCCTGGGGGTCCCAGTCGCGTCCGAGTTTCTCGGACACGGTTTCGGCGTTGATGCGCAGGCTGTCCGCGCGGTCGAGCTTCATCGCCCCGGGCATGCGCATCATTTCGACGCCGGGATTGTCCTGCTCTATCGCCTCGGCGATCATGCGGCCTTCGCCGGTGTCTTGCAGCGTGATGGATACTAATTGTGCCATCGTCTCGGCTCCTTCAGGTGGACAGGCCGAGCTTGGCAGCACGGGCGTTGAGGGTTGCGAGAGCCTGATCGACCGCGGCATCGCCACCGTCGCCCAGAACATGCGCCGCCAGCGGGCGGACTGCCTCGCCTGTCTGATCGCGCCACTTGGTGAACCAAGCGCTCAGCTTGGCGGCATTGGTACCGGATTCGGCGGCGGCAACCTTGATCACGGCGTCGGTCCAGCGGCTGTGCTCGGAGAACCATTCGCTCATGAATTCGGTCAGCATCGAGATTGCGGCGGCGCCATGGGCCTGGCCTGAGGCGTCGAAGCTGTCATAGACCAGCGGGTAGATGATACCGTCGATTACCAGGTTCTGGGCTATGAACAGCTGGAACCAATCCTGTTCGACCAGCGTGTTTTCGACCAGCTTGCGGATGCCTTGCCAGTAGTCGGCGGTCATCCATTTCTCCTTGGCGGCTTCCAACGCCTCGCCGCCGCCGCCGGCCATGTCCATGCCGATCTGGCCAATCACCTGGGCGATGCCCAGCTGGTCGCCGGCGGTGAAGATCGCCGGGGCAGTCACGGCGGTGCCGTACCCTCGGTCGCAGATTTGGGTGGCGTTCATGTTCGCGCCCCAGGCCACGTGGCGCAGCGGCAGCAGGTAGTCCTCGACCTTGGCGCGCCAACCGGCGTCAAGGTTGCCGAGCATGCCGCGTTTTTCGACAAAGTCGAAATTGTGCTGGGCTGCGGCCCGCATGCCCGCGCGGGCTATGTTGTAGGTTGCGTAATAGTATTGGCGCGGATCACGCAGCGCGTACCAGTCCTGCATCACGATCTCGGTGCGGCTGGCGTCATAAAGTTCCTTGTCCGGCTCCCAGAACGGCTTGTAATGGAAATGCTTGGTCGCCTGAACGTCCAGCATGCCTTCTTCATAGCGGCTGGCCGGGCGATCCTCTCCGAACCGGCGCGCGATATGACCGAACGTCTGCCGGCGCGGCTCGATGTTCAGCGTTTTGAGGTCGATGGTCACGGGTATCCTCCCTTCGGATTGGCGTGCGTGGGGTGTCAGTCGTCTGTGGCGTTGTCCGGTGCTCGGTAAAGACCGGCGGAACGATCCTTGAGCGGGATCACTTCGGCGCCGTCGCCGGCGGGGGGCAGGATCTCGGCGTCGTAATACTCGCAGAATTCGGCGAATGCGTGCTCGGGCAGCACCAGCTCGACGGTCAGGGACTCGTCGTTGAGGATGAAATCGAATTCGATGAAACGGTCGAGCTGACGTCCGGTCACGCGGATAAAGGTCTTGCCCAGCTGGGTGGGTTTGATGGCTACCATTGGTGTCGGTCTCCTCTGTCCCGCGCCTTATTCGGCGGCGAGAATGCGTGCGGTGGCGGTATTGCCGGATGCGGATGCCCCGAGGATGGCAGGATTGCGTGGCAGGTTGTCGATCTCGAGGCCCGCAACAATCGAGGCGCAACCACCCTTCTTGCAGCTGCCGCAATTCTTGCAGCCGGACTTGGACTCGTCGGACTGGCGTTCGGTGTGGTCCATTTCTCTCTCCCTAGCGTTGGCGCTCAATCCTCCATCGCTGGTTCGATCGCCCTCTCCTGTAAGGCCAAGCGTCGTGAATGCGCAGGTGTCCGGTGGCGACGAGCAGCGTGTAGCCAATTGAGCGGAAAAAATTCCGGCAGTCAATAAAAATATCGTTTTTATTAAATCTTATCGCTATAGACTAATCTTATCGTCATCTACTGGCTTTAGAACATTTTCATGCAATTATTTGAAAAGACGGAAAATAGTCGGCCTATCTGAGGTGAGACTGTATCTGTCGAGGTGATCAAAACCCTTCTAATCGCCGGCCCGGCCTGGCAAGAGGTTGGGACTAGTATGGCGCGCTTTCAGGTGGCGGCGTATCGCCTTCTGGTGGCTTGGGGGGGCGTTGTGTCGGTATGTCCAACTGAAGTTGGATCGGTGCCGGGTGTGCCGGAGGCCGGCTTTCATCTGGGCCTCAGCATCGTCATGCGAATGGGCCACAAACCAACTGGGTCGGTATCGCGTGCGCAGAACCCCCGACCGGTCCGGTCATGCAGGCCGGTTCACGTGACGGAGGTTCTGGCGGGGAGTTGACAGCAAACTCTCCGTCAAGGTGACCCGACCGATGTCGCTGACGTTGAAAACGCAGACTTTGTTATCTTCGCCCCATCATGAAGAATTCATCATTGGGTCGCATGGACGTGAAATTGGCCATGCGGTTGGACAGGCCGAAAAACGCAGTTACACCGGCGATGTCCCAGATATCCTCGTCGCTGAAGCCGTGGCGGTGCAGGATTTCGAAATCCTCGTCGCAAATCGACCGGGCATCATTAGAGACCTTCATCGCGAAATCCAGCATCGCCTTTTGGCGTTCGGTGATGTCGGCCTTTCGGTAATTTGTGGCGACCTGGTCGGCAATCAGCGCGTTTTTAGCGCGGATTCGCAGGATCGCACCATGCGCGACGACGCAATACTGACACCCGTTGTCATTTGATGTCGCGACGACGATCATTTCCCGCTCCGCCTTCGACAACCCGCTTTCCTTTTCCATCAAGGCGTCGTGATAGGCCATGAAAGCGCGCAGTTCGTCGGGCCGGTGTGCGAGCGTCAGAAAGACATTCGGCACGAAGCCGACCTTTTCTTGTATGCTGGTGATAATGTTGCAGATGTCTTCGGGAAGGTCTTCGAGGTTCGGGATGGGAAAGCGGCTAATAGGGGCTGCGGTCATTTTTGGTTCCTCTCGGTCTTTTTGATCAGGGTTGGTGCGGGCACTGGAAACGTTGCGCTGCTCAGGTCAATCGAGGCTATCCGTCGGCACTTGAGGCCGCGCATCTCTGAAAACCAAAATACCGGTCAAAGCCAGCAGGACTTATGCCGTCGGAACACGCGATCAAGCCCGTTGGCCACCGCACGAATGCGGTGACCGGTTTCGCTCCAGTTGCGCCGGATGTCGCCAAGAATCACCGCCATGCGTGCGCCGTGAAGGGACTCGGCTCGGCGCAGGAAAGACAATGGCGACAGCGGCACATGGTTTGCCGGTGCTTTGCGAAGGGCTTCGAAATGTTGGCGCATCCCGATTCTGCTCCTCCTAGGTGTTGGGCCGAACGCGGGCGGCGGTCTTGTTGGCGAAGGCTTCCAGCCGCGCGCGGGCGTCAGGCTGGGTGTTGACGATGCCGCCGACAAACGCCTCGGCATAGGCCGCATCGAGGCCGGACATGTTCTTCATGTGGCTGACCGCCGAACAGATCGCAAAGTTGGTCAGGGGCAGGTTCTGGGCCACCTTGGCGGCGATTTCCATCGCCTTGTCCATACTTGAGCCTTCGACCATGTATTGCGCGAGGCCAAGGTCCACGGCTTCTTGCCCCTGGTAGACGCGACCCGTCAGAACCATGTCGATCATGCGGTACTTGCCGATCATGTCCGATACACGGATCGTGGCGCCGCCACCGGTGAAGATGCCGCGTTGGCCTTCGGGCAGGGCGAAATAGGTAGAGTCGTCCATCACCCGGATATGGGCGGCGCTGGCCAGTTCCAGACCGCCGCCGACAACCGCGCCCTTGAGTGCAGCGATGATCGGCACCCCGCCATATTCCATCTTGTTAAAGGCTTCATGCCAGCGCAGGCAGACATGCATGAAGTCATCGGCGCTGCGGTCGGCCTTCCAATGCTCGACCAAGTCCAGGCCGGCGCAGAAATGGTCGCCTTCGCCGGCCAGAACCACGGCCCTGACGCCTGCCATGCGGGCGCCGCTGAAAAAGCGGATCAGCTCTTCGATCGTTGCCACGTTCAGCGCGTTGCGCTTGGACGGGCGGTTCAGGCTCACGACATAGAGGCCGTTCTCACGTGGCGAAATCGCGAGGCTCTCGTAGGTGTCGGGGTTCACGACGTCATTCATGGGTCTGGTCCTTTCGGGGTGTCAGTCAGGGAAATCCGCGTCAAGCAGGCTGCGTGCGCCGTGCAGGATACGGGCGTGTTCGGCGGCGCAATCGGGCAGGATGTGTTCGGCAAAAAACAGCGCGGTGGCTATTTTCCGGGTCATGAACGGCGCGTCTTGACCCGCATCCAGGGCGGTTTGCGCCGCCAGGGCGCCCTTGGCCAGCTTCCAGCCCGCCGCCAGCGTACCGGCCAGCATAAGGAAGGGAACAGAACCCGCAAAGGCCGCGTCGATATCCTTGCGGCTGGTTTCGAGCAGCCAGTTCAGCGCACCTTCGAAGCTGCCGCGTGCCTGGGCGAGGCTTTGGCCAATCGCCTGTGCGTTGGCGGAACCCAGTGCGAGTTTGGCCTCGGTCTCGGCAATCCGGGCGGCGAACCGGCGGGCGGTTTCGCCGCCATCCCGCATCACCTTGCGCCCCAGAAGGTCATTGGCCTGAATGGCCGTGGTGCCTTCGTAGATCGGAAGGATACGGGCGTCGCGATAATGCTGGGCGGCTCCGGTTTCCTCGATGAAACCCATGCCGCCGTGGATCTGAACACCCAAGGATGCGACCTCGACCGCCCGTTCCGAACAGAAGCCCTTGACCAGCGGCACCATGAACTCTGCCATCGCTGCCGCCTCGGGATCGTCCCGGTGATGCGCAATATCCAACAGTCCGGCGGTTGCCGCTGCCATGGCCCGGCCGCCCTCGGTCAGGCAGCGCATGCGCATGAGCATGCGGCGCACATCCGGGTGTTCGATGATGGCGACGGCATCTCGCGCCTGACCGTTCACCGGACGGCTTTGCACCCGTTCGCGGGCATAGGACAAGGCACGTTGATAAGCTCGTTCGGATATGGCGATGCCTTGCACACCCACCGAAAAACGCGCGGCGTTCATCATGATGAACATGTATTCCAGCCCGCGATTTTCCTCGCCGATAAGGAAGCCGGTCGCATCGTCATATTCCAGCACCGCGGTCGGGCTGGCCCGCACGCCCAACTTGTGTTCGATGCTGACGCAATTCACGGCGTTTTCAGCGCCCAAAGTGCCATCGGGTTCGACCAGCTTTTGCGGCACGATGAAAAGGCTCAACCCCTTGGGTCCGGCGGGGGCCTCCGGCGTGCGGGCGAGCACGAGGTGGATGATGTTCTCGGTCAGATCATGGGCGCCATAGGTGATGAAGATCTTTGTTCCCGAAACGCCATAGGTGCCATCCTCGCGCCGGGTCGCCTTGGTGCTCACCCGCCCCAGATCGCTGCCTGCCTGCGGTTCCGTAAGGTTCATCGTGCCAGACCAGCGTCCCGCAACCAGCGGCTCCAGATAGGTGGCCTTTTGCTCGTCCGATCCGGTCAGTAGCAACGCCTCGATCGCGCCATCGGTCAACAGCGGGCAAAGACCAAAGCTCATGTCGGCGGCGTTCAGAACCTCGACTGCCGCAGCGCCAACGACGCGGGGCAGCCCAAAGCCGCCGTATTCCACCGGATGGGTCATCGCCTGCCATCCCATCTCGACAAACTGGGCATAGGCCTGCGCGTCGGCTTCGGGCATCGTCACGCGACCATTGTCATACCGGGCGCCCAGCGTGTCTCCGATTTGAGACAAAGGCGCGATCTGTTCGGCGCAAAACTGGGCAAAACCTTCGAGCGCGGCACCGATATCCGTCAGATCGTGGTCGGCATAGACCGCGAGCGTGGATACGTTTTCCCAATGGGAAAGGTGTTCGATACAAAACATCAAATCTTTTACGGGCGGCTGATAGGACATGCGTGTTTCTCTCTTGGCGCTATGGCTTTGCGTCATTTATCGACCATCCTCCTTGCCGATAAGCTCATTTCTTGCCAATGTTGTATCCGATTGCGCCAAACGAGGGTTGCATGACTAGTCATGATCCCGTCTCGCTGACAACCGTGTCGGCGGGCTTCATTCAGGATTGGCTGGATGCGCTGAAATTGCGATGCTCGCCCGAGGCCATGGTATCGCTCTTGCAACAGTCGGGTCTGCAAACCAGCCCCATGGCCCCCAATCAGCGCGTCACGCTGAATGAAATCGCGCGCTTGTACCAACTTGCCGCGCCCGAGACAGGTGACGAGATGATGGGGTTGTGGAGCCGCCCGATCCGGCGCCGCGCCCTGCAACATCTGGTGACCGTGCAGCGTGAGGCGAGCAGCCTGACTTCGGCCTTGTATCGGTTCTCGACATATTGGAACCTGATCCTGGATGATTTCCGCCTTGAGCTGCGCAACGAGGCGGACGAGGTGGAACTGTCGTTAATCCCGTATGATCGGGAAACCCGCCCGCAGCGCTTCGGGCATTTGTTGATGCTGAAACTGGCGCATGGGCTTTTGTCGTGGCTCGGCGGGGCGGAAACGCCGGTGAAAGCGGTGCGCTTTGCCTTTCCTCGTCCCGATTTTGCCGCCGACTACGCGGTAGTGTTTCCTTGCGCGGTGGTTTTCGATGCCCCGAATTCCAGCATCCTGTTCGATTCACGCCAATTCACCAACCCGATCACCCGCAGCCCGGCAGAGGCAGCGGTGTTCCTTGAACGTGCACCGCTTGACTGGATTTTCACAGGCTCGCGCGCCCACACCTACAGCCTGCGTGTGCGGGCATTCCTTTATGGCGCGTCCTGGCAGACCTGCCAGCTTCCAGATGTGGCGCAGGCGTTGAAGATGACCCCACGGACGCTGAACCGGCGCCTGAATCGGGAGGGCACATCCTTTCAGGACATCAAGGATGCGCTGCGCCGCGACATCGCGATCCGCGCGCTTCGCAACGGTACAGACAGCATCGAACAAATCGCCTTTGACACCGGTTTCTCTGCGCCGGCGAATTTTCATCGGGCCTTTCGCAAATGGACAAACCGGACGCCGGGATCATACCGTGTTTCGAGCAACCATGCGATGTCGGCGACAGGTGTGAGCAAAACCTGAACCGCGACCCGATCATGAGAAAGAAACAGGTTCTTACCCTGAACGGCCCGGAACGGGGTGCAAGGTCACTCCGGCCAGCAAACGGGTCCGGAACTCTCTCGGCGTCACCCCTTCGAGCGTCTTGAACGCTCGGGTAAAGGCGCTGGTTTCCGAAAACCCCAGCCTATGCGCGATTTCAGTGATCTGGATGTTCGGATCGGCCAGATGGGCGCGGGCGGTTTCGCGGACCACCTCGCCGCGCAGCTTGCGGAACGAGGTGTCGCGCCCGGCCAGTTCACGATGTAGCTTGCGCACCGACATCTTGAGCGCACGCGCGGCCTGGGCGGTATCAAATCCCCCATCGGACAGATGTGCCGTGATCATCAACCGCAGCCGGTTGACGATCTCCCCTTCCTGGCTGAGGCTTGCCAGGATCCCGTCGGCCTGCCCTTTGAGCAGTCCAAAAAGCACCGGATCGGCGCCCGGAATCGCAAGGGCGAGGTCGCGTTCGGGAAACTCGATACAGTTGCTGTCCTGCCCGAAGCGAAGATTGGAACACAACAGCTCTTCCAGGGCGGCCGTATCTGCGGGGCGTGGCGTGGTGAACCGGCAGCGCAGTGGTACCCAGCCGCAACCGGTCGCATGGCGCATGGTATGGACGATCATGCCGATGCTGCACCAGATATCCTGAAGCGGTTCGATGCCGTTGGCGACCACAGGTCGATAGGCCAGGCTGACCAAACCTTGCGCGCGCGTCACCTCTATCCTCGCATCCTGCGAAAAGATCCCGTTATAGGTGGTCAGGTTGTTGAGCCACGTGCCGAGCGTATCCGAGTTTTCCAGCAAATACCCCAAAAGGCCAAAATCCCGTGCGGTCAGATGCGCTGCGACATGGATACCCAGATCGGGATCGCTCGACCGATCCGCGGCCCATTCGAAAAACCGGAAATAGCGTTCTGATGGCAGGATCACCCGGTCGAGGCGGTCCGGTTCGACCTGGCGCTCCAGAACCGTCTCGATCTCGCGCAGCGGCACTCCGGCCTTGTGCACGGCCTCGACCAGCCAGCCGCAGGGCGTGACGGGTCCGGTGTCGGGGCGGTGAGGGGCGATGACACGAGTCATGGCCGAAAATGTCAATTTTCTTGCCGAGCGTGTCAATATTTCCGCCACGTCTCTGCCTAGGGTCGTGCAAATCGCCTGTTCAAAAAAGGACCCGACCCGCCGATGTCTCTTCGTTCATTCGCTGCTCTGGCGTTGTCGATTGCGCTCCTACCTTCCGGTGTCGCCCATGCCAACGGTGTCGCGCTTTTTGCCGAGAACTGCGCCGGCTGTCACGGTGAGGCGGGCGAAGGCAATGCCGATCTTCGCGCCCCGGCTCTGGCCGCGCTGGATGGCGACTATCTGGCCCGGCAGGTGGAGCATTTCCGCTCTGGTGTGCGGCAGGTGGACCCCGAGAACGAAATGGCCGCCGCCATGGTCACGCTGCTCGCCGATGTGTCCGAGGCAGATGTCGCCGAGATTGCCCGATACCTTGCCGGGCTATCGCTGCCGGTGCTGGCGGATGACACCGATCCGCCGGGATTTCGCAGCAGGGGGCTCTATTCCGGCTGCATCTCGTGCCATGGCGCGCGGGCGCAGGGGACACCGGCGCTGAACGCCCCCCGGCTGGCCCGGCAATATGGCTGGTATCTGGCAGAGCAACTGGACGCCTTTCGCAGCGGTCGGCGCGGGGTGCATCCCGCGGACGAACCGGGCCGACAGATGAAGGCCATGGCCGACGCGATCGTATCCGAGGCCGATATCGCCGCTTTGGTCTCGTATATCGTGACTCTGGAGCCCTGAGATGCGGGCCTGGCTTCTCTTTCTTATTCTGGCCGCGCCCGCCATGGCGGAAGAGATCACCCTGTCAGACACCTGTCCGCCCAGTTTTCAGATGCTGGTCGACGGCACCTGCGAGCTGGTGACGCTCTACCAGTTCTACGACAGCCCGCCGCAGCATGGCGGGCTGCGTGCCCGGCTCGACCCACCCGCGCGCCGCTATACGCCACAACAGATCGACCTTGGCCGCTATCTGTTCTTCGATCCGATCCTTTCGGATGGTGGCGATCTGAGCTGTGCTTCGTGTCACGATCCGGCACAGGGTTTTTCGGACGGAAAGAAACGCGGCATCGGCGCAGTCGAGTTGGACCGGTCTACACCCACACTTTGGAATGTGGGGTTTGCGCAGTCCTTGATGTGGGACGGGCGGACCGAGACGCTGGAAGCGCAGGCGCTTTTGCCGCTCCTCAACCCCGATGAGATGGCCGCAACGGTCGAGGGGGTTGAGACGGCACTGAACGCCGCACCGGGCTATGTCGCTCTGTTTCAGATCGCTTTTGGAGCGGCGCCGAACATCGCCAATACAGTCATCGCATTGGCGGCCTTCCAGTCGAGCTTGATCAGCCTCAACAGCCGATATGACCGTTATGCCCATGGCGATGCCACCGCGCTGAACCCGCAAGAGATCCGAGGTATGAACGCCTTTCGCGGTTTTGTCGCGCGATGTTCGCAATGTCATATCCCGCCGCTTTTCACCGATTTCGAACTGGCGGTGGTGGGGGCGCCCGCCGATGAACGCGGCTTTGCCGATCCCGGCGCCGGGGCGCTGTCGGACGACCCGGCGCGGCTGGGTGCGTTCAAGACGCCTACGCTGCGCAACATCACCCGCACCGCGCCTTACTTTCACGCGGGCCAGTTCGACACGCTGAAAGGTGTGGTCGACTTCTACAACAACACCGCCGGTCACGCCGCGCCCAAGGGGCAGGATCTGCGCATCCATTGGCATGTGCACATGACCAACGGGCCAAAGCTGAGCACCGCGACTGTGGCCGATATCATCGCCTTTCTGGCCGCGCTCGAAGACGAGAACTTGATGCCAGAGCGCCCGGCCGTTCTGCCATCGGAACCAAGGCCGTGAGGCCGGAACAGGGAGGACCGGGGAAATGACCCGAAATGGAAAGACAGTTGCACTCTTGGCCACATGCGCCGCTTTGCTTGGCACAGCGCTTGCGGCGCAGACCGGATCGGTATTGTCGGATCTGGAAAGTGAGGAAGTCCGGGCGCGTTATCGCGCCGAGGCCGCCGAAAAGATCGCCTGCCCCAGGATCGAAGGTTATGATGCACTAATGGCAGCGTTTGAAAAAAACGCCACCAGCAAGTGGGACCGCGCCGCGATGGGCTGTGCCACCGAATACGGGGCGCGCGCGATGGATGAACTGTCGCTGCCGACCAATCTGATCTGGGCTGTGGCGACGTTCCGTACCGGCAATATCGAAACTCACCTGGAGGTGCTGGGCGCCCATCTCGACTATTTCGAGGTCCTCGACCAGAGCTACTCTGCCCACTATCAGGGCGTCGAGTTGGCTGCTGAACTGGGCCTGCGCTGGGAGCAGGCGCGGGAACGCGCCGAGGGGTTGATGGCCCGGATCGACCCGCTGGTTTCCAAGCTGAACGAGGCACGCCTGCTGCGCGCGGCCTATCTGCTCGCCTCTACGCTGCGCGAAACCCAGACTGATGCGCAGAATGCTGCCGTGGCGACGGCGGTCGAAGACCTACAGATTGCCATCGGGGAAAACCCCGAGGCCCTGGATGGGCTGGGGCCGCTCCTATTGGGGCAGGTTCTGGCCGTACTGCCAGAGTTTTTAGGCGGTGACATCTTGGCGGCGATCGCGCTGCTGGAACAGGCCCACGCGCTCAACCCCACGGATCTCAGCGTCCACCACACCCTGGTCGAGGCCTATCTGGGCGAGCGCGAGACCGACAAGGCACTGGCGCTGCTGAAGCAGGCCGTCGGGATCGATCCGGTGGCCGAGAACCTTCAGGACTATGTCGACGAGATGAAGTATCTCGGCGGGCTAGCGTTGCGCGCTGGCGCCCCCGAGCTTGCCCGGCAGATGGGCGAGCAGCGGGCTACGGTCCTGGCAGCTCATCAGCAGCTCGACCCGCGCAAGGAAATGGCGGCACTGGGCCATGGCGGCGCCGATCCGCTGACAGGCAAGAAGCCCGAAGATCTGAACTGAGACAACGGAGACACGCGATGAAAACCCTTTCCACTCTGCATGGGGCGGTACTCGCCTCTCTTTTGAGCTCGACCGCGCTGGCGGCGGAGCTGACCGTGCCCTCGGGCGGCAGTATCCAGGACGTCGTCAATCAGGCCGCGCCGGGCGACACCATCCTGGTCGAACCGGGCATCTATCACCAATCGGTCTACGTGGACAAACCGCGCATCACCCTGCGCGGGCTGCGCGACGGTGACAACTGGGCGCTGCTTGATGGCGAGATGAAGCTCAATGACGGAATCATCGCCTCGGGTCATTCCATCGTGATCGACGGGTTCCGGGTCACCGGATACAAGGGCAACGGCATCATGACCCAAGGGGCCAATAACTTCGAGATCTCTAACAACTATGTCGAGGGCGCCTTTTACGGCATCTTTCCGCAATTCGGCCGCAACGGGCTGGTGATCGGCAATACCGTCACAGGGGCCGAGGACGCGGGCATCTATGTGGGCATGTCTGACAATGTGGACGTGATCGACAACGTGGCCTTTGGCAATGTGATGGGGATCGAGTTCGAGAATACCCGAAACGCGCTGATGGCGGGCAACCATGTCTATGACAATGCCGCCGGCATAACCCTGACGCTGGTGCCCGGCCTGCCAGTCAAGGACGCTTACTCGCAGGTCATCCGCGACAACCGGATCATTGGCAACAACCATGTCAATTTCGCCCCCGCAAGCTCGATCGCGGCGGGGGTTCCCAGCGGGACCGGTATTTTGGTCGTGGGGCCTGATAACATCACAATCGAAAACAACGAGATCGCGGACAATGACAATGTCGGCGTGTTCGTGGCCGATCTGATCACCTTTGGCATGGACAGCGACCCCAAGCTTGATCCCTATTCCGATGGGGTCCGGGTGATGGGCAATACCTGGCGGGGCAATGGCGAGAACATGAATGGCATGCTGGCCGAAATGCTGGCCGCCACCGGGAAAACCGGCATCGAAGTGCTGGCCATGGGCAAGGGTCGCGACAGCTGTGTCCTGCCGGGCGACGGGATCGATACGCTGGGCACCAGAAGGTGGCAGGATTGTCTTGGCGACAACAGCGTCGCAGGCTTTGCCACCGCGCGGCTAGAGGGCGGAGCAGAAGAGCCGGAGTACACGCTCGAACAGAAGGGGCGTCTGACCTATCTGGCGGTTTGCACCGGTTGTCATGCCTATGACAGCGTGCTGCACGGCCCGTCGATGCAGTCGATACAGGCGATTTACGACGGCGATCCGTCTGGTATGGTCGGCTATATCACCGATCCGGTGCGCAAGCGCGAAGGCTTTCCCGAAATGCCGCCGCAGACCTATCTGGGGGAAGAAACACTGGATGCCATCGCAAGCTATATTCTCGAAGACCTGGGGAAGTAATAGCGGTCACCACAGGCCGCGCACTGCGCTACGTCGGAGGCTCCGCGCGCGGCCAATTGCACCAACCGCTGGGACACCGCACAGATGAGCTACTCCCCGAAAATCGGACAGTGACGGAAGCTACGATCTGACGTTTTCTGGTCTCCAAGAACGAGGAGATCAGAACATGTCTAAACGCAGAAATCACGACGCGGGCTTCAAGGCTCGTGTGGCGCTGGAAGCCGTGAAGGTCGAGCGCACGGTGTCGGAGTTGGGGGCCGAATACGGCGAGCACCCGACGATGATTCACCAGTGGATAAAAAGCGCTGCTCGAAGGGGCGTCGGACATCTTTGAACGTGGCGGGAAGAAGAAAGCCGAAGTCGACGAGGAGACGGTGCGGGACCTGCATTCAAAGATCGGGGAACTGGCCATCGCCAACGATGTTTTGTCCAGAAAGCTCAAGCCCTGGACCGGCAAGTGAGGCGCGGGATGATCGAGAAGAACCACCCAAGCCTGTCGATCGGGGCGCAATGCCGCCTGCTGTCGGTCTCGCGGTCGTCGTTCTGCTACGCGCCACAGGGCGAGACCGAAATGAACCTCGCCCTGACGCGGTTGATCGACGAGCAGTCCCTGGAAACCCCGTTCTACGGTGTCCGGCAAATGACCTGGCATTTGCAGAACGAAGGTCATCCTGTGAATCTGAAGCGCATCCGTCGACTGATGCGCCATATGCGTCTGATGCCGATCTGTCAGAAGCCCAACACCAGCAAGCCTGCCAAGGGGCACAAGACCTATACCTACCTGTTGGGCGGACTGCGGGTCGAGCGGCCAAATCAGGTCTGGTGCACCGACATCACCTATCTGCCGATGCGGCGGGGCTTCCTTTATCTGGTCGCCATCATGGACTGGTGCACCCGCAAGGTGCTGGCCTGGCGCATCTCGAACACGCTGGAGGCCGACTTCTGCGTCGAGACGCTGAACGAAGCGGTCCACCGCTTCGGCCCACCCGAAATCATGAATACGGACCAAGGCTCACAGTTCATGTCCTTCGTCTGGACCGACCGGCTGAAACGGATCGGCACCCGGATCTCGATGGATGGTAAAGGCCGCTGTCTCGACAAAATCTTCATCGAGCGCCTCTGGCGGTCCCTGAAGTATGAGTGCGTCTATCTGCACGCATGGGAGACGGGTTCGCAGGCCAAGTCTGGCGTTGGCCGATGGATCACCTTCTATAATCACCAGCGGCCTCATGCCGCCCATGGCGGACAGCCCCCCGCCGTGGTCTACTTCAACCAGATCGAAACCGGCCAGCAGGGACAGAAAGTAGCTTAGATCAAACCGGAAACTGTCCGGTTTTCGGGGAGTAGCTCAGTTAAGCGGAGCATAACGCTTCACTGGTATTTTTTGGGAGGTGTGGTCAACGTGTGTGGTTGCTTTGGTAGAAATTTAAGCAACATATTGATTTTAAATTATTACTCTATGAGGCCATGTAGTGGCGGAGCCGATGGGATTCGAACCCACGAGACCCTTCCGGGCCTACTCCCTTAGCAGGGGAGCGCCTTCGACCACTCGGCCACAGCTCCGTTGACCCGTTTATGGATTTCGGGACAGGAGGACAAGGGCGAATTTGCCGACTTGTCAGTCAGGAAGAGATTTTTTCACCCCTCAAGCCGGTCCGTCTCGGGGGCTGCCAGGGCGGCCATGCTGGCCGACACCTGCTCCAGGAACTGCGCGCCGATCGCGGAAATCGGTCGGCCGCGCGCGGTGACGATGATCACATCCAGCAGGATGCGCGGCGTGAACCGGCGCAGGACATAGCCTTGCTGCGGATCGGTCGCCACCGTGAACGGATCGACCAGCGTTACCCCCAACCCCTGTTTCACAAGGTTCAGTGCATTGCGGAACAGGTCGGTCTGACAGCGGATGCGTAGGGTGGCGCCCTCGTTGTGAAACGCTTCGCGGGCGCGGCGGGTGACCATGTGGTCGGCCCCCATGACGATGAAGGGCTGATCATCCAGCAGCGAGGGTGTCAGCACCTCGTGCCGGGCCAGGGGGCTGTGATCCGGCAGGGCGCAGAGGATCTCGAAGAAGAAGGGTTTGGCCTCCAACCCGTCGTGGCGCACGGGCAGTTCGCAGATGCCGATCTCGAACAGGCCGGCCATCACCCATTCCTGGATCTTGGCCGAATACTGCGACTGAAAGGCCACCGTCAGGTTCGGCTTGTCGGCGGCAAAGCGCGCGATTTCGCCGGGCATGAAGCCAAAGGCCATGGCGTGATTGGTGGCAACCTGCAACTGCCCGGCCTTCTGGTTTTGCAGGTCGACCACCGCCTGGTTCACATGCACCAGCCCGCGCATCACGGTGTCGATCTCGTCATAGAGCACCATCGCCTCGGGTGTCGGCAGCAGGCGGCCGCGGTTGCGTTCGAACAGTTTGAGCCGGGTGCGCCGCTCCAGCTGCGCCAGCAGATTCGAGATTGCCGGTTGCGACACGCCCAGCCGTCCGGCGGCGCCGGTTACCGTGCCGGTCTCGATGATGGCGTGAAACGCCTGATAATGGCGGAAATACGAGGTCATATCACCCAAATCATCATCTGAAATGATACCTTTTGCAAATCTTAGTATTGGAAATGATGAAAAACCTCTCGCACACTTCCCTAGCGTCATCGGGGGATCATATGAGTGCGCTTGACCAGAAAATTATCGGTTTCGATCTGTGGTACCTCGCCTTGCCCGTGGTTTCCGCACGCGATCATGGCATCGGCAGGGTCGAGGGATCCTGCGAGATCGTGGTGCTGCGCCTGATTGCCGAGGGCGGCGCCGAAGGGTTTGGCGAGGCATCGCCTTGGTCTGTTTTTACGGGAACGCCCGAGGCGAGCTATGCTGCGCTCGACCGCTATCTGCGGCCGCTTGTGATGGGTCGCCGGGTTGGCGACCGCGCCTTGATCATGGAACAGGCGTCCCGCGCCGTTGCCCATTGCACCGAGGCCAAGGCGGCGCTTGAAAGCGCGTTGCTGGACCTTGCAGGGCAGATCTCAGACCTGCCGGTCTGGGCGCTGCTGGGGGGCAGGTTCCGCGACACCATTCCGCTGAGCTGTTCCATTGCCAATCCGGATTTCGACGCCGACATCGCCCTGATGGAGCGCCTGCGCGACGATGGCGTCGGGCTGATCAAGCTCAAGACCGGGTTCAAGGATCATGCGTTCGACATCATGCGGCTGGAACGGATCGCGCGGGATTTTCCCGAATTCGGGGTGCGTGTCGATTACAATCAGGGTCTGAGCATCGAACAGGCGATCCCGCAGGTGCTGGACGTCGCCCGGTTCCGCCCCGATTTCATCGAACAGCCGGTACGGTTCCACCATTTCGACATGATGGCACAACTGCGGGGGCTGACGGACATCCCTCTTCTGGCCGATGAAAGCGTGTTCGGCCCCGAGGATATGGTGCGCGCCGCGCGCGAAGGCATTTGCGATGGCGTGTCCGTCAAGATCATGAAGTCCGGCGGCCTGTCACGCGGCCAGTCGGTGGCGCGCATCGCGGCGGCGCACGGGCTGACGGCCTATGGCGGCGATATGTTCGAGGCGGGGCTGGCCCATCTGGCGGGGACCCATATGATTGCCGCCACTCCCGAGATCACGCTGGGCTGCGAGTTCTACCAGGCCAGTTACTTTCTGAAAGAGGACATTCTGGAAACTCCGTTCAGGGTTCAGAATGGCCAGGTGGTGGTGCCCGATGGTCCCGGCCTGGGCGCGCGGCCCGAGTTGGGAAAGCTCGACCACTATGCGGTCAGGAAATCGGAATGAGCGCGATGCCCTCAATATGCCGTGGCGGCCCGCGCGGCCTGGTCGTACTGCCCCGACATCAGCCGCAACATGGCCGACAGGCGGCTCATCTGGTCGGGTTCGATGCCCGCATCCTTCATCGCCGACAGCAGCAGCTCCTCGCGGATTTCGCGGTAGCGGTCACAGGCCGCGCGGCCCTCGTCGGTGGCCTCGACCGTCTTTTCCTTGCCCAGGCGTCCTTCGCTGACCAACCCCAGCTTGCTCAGCTTCTTGATCGCATAGTTGACGGTATGGGTGTCCTCGACATTCAGCACCAGGCAAATGTCGGCCAGTTTCTTGGGCCGGTCCCGGTGGCGCACCGTGTGCAGCACCAGCACGTCCAGCGAGGACAGTTCGGGATATCCCGCCGCCGCCATTGCCCGCACGGTCCAGCGGCCAAAGGCATGGCCTGCGATGATCAGGCCGAATTCGAATTCGGAAACCTCCGGAAAGCTGCCCGCCGCCAGGTGCGCCGAGGATACCACCGGACCAAGTTTGGAGTGTGACATGAGGCAAGATCACCTAACACTAAAAACATGTCAACAATTTGTTGACGTTTTGTCGATGTGTGTCATGCTTCGACCCATGGAATCGGTCCAGCGCCTTAGGGGTGAGGGTCGGGAGGCGAAATGAACGAGACCGTAAAGACCATCGCCATCATCGGCGCCGGCATTGTCGGCGTATCGACCGCGATCTGGCTGCAACGCGACGGCCACCGGGTCATCCTGATCGACCGGGCCGGTCCGGCCGAGGGTACCTCTTTTGGCAATGGCGGCGTTCTTGCCTCTTGCTCGATCGTGCCGGTGACCGGGCCGGGCCTGATCGCCAAGGCGCCAGGTATGTTGTTCAGCCCGAACCAGCCCCTGTTCCTGCGCTGGGGATACCTGCCGCGTCTGGCGCCGTGGTTGATCAAGTATCTTGGCCATGCCAACGCCGCCGCCGCCACCCACACGGCCAATGCCATGGCGCAGATTGTCGGTGACAGCCTGGCCGATCACCTTGCGCTGGCGCAGGGGACGGGGGCCGAGAAATGGGTGGTGCCATCGGATTACCTGTTCATCTACAACGACCGGGCGCATTATCAGGGCGATGCCTTTGGCTGGGGCCTGCGGCGGCAGAACGGCTTTGTCTGGGACGAGATGGAGGCCGCTGAATTCCGAGCCTATGACCCTGTGTTCTCCGAGGATCTGCGGTTTGCCGTGCGGCTCAAGGATCATGGTCGCATCGCCGACCCGGGCCAGTACGTCAAGGATCTTGCCGCCCATGTGGTGGCGCAGGGCGGGCAGCTGATCACGGCGGCGGTCGAGGATATCGTGCGTGAGAATGGCCGCGTCACCGGCGTGCGGGCCGGTGGGCAGACGATTGCCTGCGATGCCGCCGTGGTGGCCACCGGCGTCTGGTCCGGGCCGCTGGCCAAGAAGCTGGGCCTCGATGTGCCGCTCGAATCCGAGCGTGGCTATCATATCGAGTTCTGGAACCCGAGTTTCATGCCGAAGTCGCCGGTCATGGTCGCAGCACGCAAATTCGTCGCCACCCCGATGGAGGGACGTTTGCGACTGGCGGGCGTCGTCGAGTTCGGCGGGCTTGAAAACGGCCCGTCCAAGGCGCCGATCGACCTGCTCAAACGCAGCGCCGCCGCCGTTTTCCCGGGGTTGAAGGCCGATGAGGTGACGGAATGGATGGGGCACCGTCCCGCGCCTGCGGATTCGATCCCGGTGATCGGCGAGTTGCCACATATCAAGGGGGCCTATACCGGCTTTGGCCACCATCACGTGGGGCTGACCGGCGGGCCGAAAACGGGCCGCATCCTGGCCCAGCTCATCTCGGGCCGGCAACCTAATGTTGACCTGAGCGCCTATTCCCCGGCACGCTATGCGAAGGCCGGGCAATAATAAGAAACCAAACCGATCCAACAAACTAGGGAGACTGAAATGCTGAAAATGAAACACCTGCTGGCGGCAACCGCCCTGACCGCGGCCTCGGCCCTGTCGGCGAGCGCCGAAACATGGGACATGCCGCTGGCCTATGCGGCGACCAACTTCCATTCGGAAAATGCGGCCGAGTTTGCCACCTGCGTCAAGGACAAGACCGGCGGCGCGATGGAGATCGTGACCCATCCGTCGGGCTCACTGTTTGCGGGCAACGACATCAAGCGCGCGATCCAGACCGGCCAGGCGCCGATCGGCGAGCGACTGATCTCGGCGCACCAGAACGAGAACCCGATGTTCGGTATCGACTCGATCCCGTTCCTGGCCACCTCTTTTGGCGCGCATGAGCAGTTGTGGGACGTCGCGGGTCCGAAAGTAGCCGAGATCCTGGCACAGCAGAACCTGGTCTATCTCTACTCGGTGCCGTGGCCGCCTCAGGGTCTCTACTTCAAGAAGCCGGTCGAAAGCGTGGCCGACATGAAGGGGATCAAGTTCCGCTCGTACTCGACCGCAACCGCCCGCATGGCGGAACTGACCGGCATGTTGCCGGTGCAGGTCGAAGCGGCCGAACTCAGCCAGGCGCTTGCAACCGGCGTGGCCGAAAGCTTTATCTCGTCGGGCGCAACCGGCTATGACCGCAAGGTCTGGGAACACCTGACCCATTTCTACGAAGTGGACGCCTGGTTGCCGCGTAACATCGTGTTCGCCAACAAGGATGCATGGGACGGGCTGAGTGTCGAGACCCAGTCGGCGATGCGGGATTGTGCCGCCACCGCCAAGGCCAACGGCCTGCAACGGTCCAAGGACTATACCCAGTTCACGCTGGACGGTCTGAAGGCCGGCGGCATGACCGTGGGTCCGGCTGGCGCCAATCTCGTTGCCGAACTGAAGGCGATCGGCGAGACCATGACTGCCGAGTGGCTCGAAAGCGCGGGCGATGAAGGCCGGGCCGTCGTCGACGCGTACAAGGCGAAAAATTAACCATCATCAGGCGGAGGCCGCATGCTGCGGCCTCCCAACCTGTTGAAATCATAAGGGGGCAGGGGCATGGGTTCTTTGCGCCGCGGGCTTGACGCGCTCTATACAGCCGGGGGTGTCGTCGCCGCTTTCTTCACAATCGCTATCCTGGGGATCATCGTGCTGCAAATGCTGGCGCGCTGGACCGGGTCCACCTTTCCCGGCGCGGCTGACTATGCCGGGTACTGCATGGCGGGCGCGTCCTTCTTTGCCTTTGCCTATGCTCTGAACCATGGCGCCCATATCCGCGTGTCGCTGTTGCTCAGCAAGATGGGCCGCTGGCGGTACTGGGGCGAGCTGTGGTGCTTTGCCGTCGGGACCGCCGCCTCTACCTTTCTGGCGCGCTACGCCATCAAGGTGACGATGGAAAGCCACCGGTTCAAGGATGTGAGCCAGGGCCAGGACGCCACGCCTTTGTGGATCCCGCAATCCATCATGGCCATCGGCGCCGTGCTGCTGGCGATCTGCTTCTGGGATCACCTGATCCGTCTGATTTTCACCGGAAACCACGGGATGCGCGAAGATCTCGTGGAGCAAAGCCACGCGGAGTAGGGACATGGAACAACTGATCCCGATTGCACTGTTTCTCTTCGTTCTGTTCCTGCTTCTGGGCTCTGGTGTCTGGGTGGGCCTCGCGCTGCTGGGCGTGGCCTTTGTAGGAATGGAACTTTTCACCTCGCGCCCCACGGGGGATGCGATGATCACGGTGATCTGGCGCTCGGCCTCAAGCTGGACGCTGACCGCGCTGCCGCTCTTCATCTGGATGGGCGAGATATTATACCGAACGCGACTATCCGAGGACATGTTCCGCGGCCTGTCGCCCTGGATGGCGCGGCTGCCGGGCGGGCTGGTGCATACCAATATCGTGGGCTGCACCGTGTTTGCGGCGGTCTCGGGTTCTTCGGCTGCGACGCTGACCACCGTGGGCAAGATGTCGATCCCCGAATTGCGCAAGCGGCAGTACCCCGAGCGCATGGTTATCGGAACCCTGGCGGGCGCGGCCACGCTGGGCCTGATGATCCCGCCCTCGCTGACGCTGATCGTCTATGGCGTGACCATCAATGAATCGATCACCAAGCTGTTCTTTGCGGGCATCCTGCCCGGTCTGGTGCTGGCGCTGATGTTCATGACCTATGTGGCGATCTATTCCAAGGTCTCGTCGAACTGGAACCCCGCGCCGGAACCAAAGATGAGTTTCTTTGAAAAGGTGCAGAACTCGCGCTTCCTGATCCCGGTCATGCTGCTGATCATCGTTGTGATCGGCTCCATGTATCTGGGCTTTGCCACCGCGACCGAGGCGGCCGCATTCGGAGTGATCGGTGCGCTGGCGCTGGCGGCGGGGCAGGGGTCTCTCAATTGGGGCACCTTTACAGAAAGCCTGATGGGCGCGGTCCGCACCTCGGCCATGATCGCGCTGATCCTTGCGGGCGCGGCCTTCCTGTCGCTCAGCATGGGCTTTACCGGGCTGCCGCGCGGCCTGGCCGACCTGATCGCCAGTTTCGAGCTGAGCCGGTTCGAGCTGTTGATGGTGCTCCTGGTGTTCTACATCATCCTGGGCTGTTTCCTCGACGGTATCTCTTCGGTGGTTCTGACGATGGCGGTAGTCGAGCCGATGATCCGCGAGGCGGGGATCGACCTGATCTGGTTCGGTATCTTCATCGTCGTGGTGGTGGAGATGGCGCAGATCACGCCGCCGATCGGGTTCAACCTGTTCGTGCTGCAAGGCATGACCGAACACCAGATGGGGTTCATCGCCCGCGCCGCGATCCCGATGTTCCTGATCATGGTGCTGATGGTCTTCGTGCTCATCGCCTTCCCGGATCTGGCCACCTGGCTGCCCGAGAACATCAGGTCTCGACCTAGCTGACGAGAATGGTCCAAGAGGAACGGCAGGATGCAACAGGCGCTGGCCTACATCGCCCGGCATGGCAAGCTCGGCCTTATTGCGGGCCTGGTTGCCGGGCTTGCCCTGCCGGGGGTGGCGGCCGCAATGCGGCCGTGGATCCCCGAATTGGTGGCTTTCCTGCTGTTCCTCACTGCCTTTCGCATCGGCCCGGTCGATGCGGCGGGCAAGCTCAACGATTTGACCCGCACCGCCCGCGCGGTGCTGGTCCTGCAACTGGCGCTGCCGCTGGGTTTCCTGCTGCTGTTGAAACTCATCTGCCTGCCGATGACGCCTCTGGCACTCGCCTTGGCACTGGTGCTTGCGGCGCCTTCGGTCACCGGATCGGCGAATTTCACCATCCTGTTGCGGCAGGATCCGGCCCCGGCGCTGCGCCTCCTCATCCTTGGCACCGCGCTGTTGCCGCTGACGGCGATTCCGGTGTTCTGGTTCCTGCCCGAGTTCGGCGACCTAGCCGCCGTACTGGCGGCCGCGCTGCGGCTGTTGGCGGTGATCCTTGCCGCTGCCGGTCTGGGCTTTGCCCTGCGCCACTGGGGCGCGCGTCACCTGTCGGAGATCAACCGCCGCGCGGTCGACGGGCTGACGGTGATCGCGCTGGCCGTGGTGGTGGTGGCGCTGATGTCAGCGATCCGGCCCGCGCTGGCCGAGCGTCCGGCCGATCTGGCCTTTTGGCTGGCCGCCGCCTTTGGGATCAATTTCGGGGCCCAGCTCTTGAGTTTTGCGTTCCTGCGCGGCACCGGCCGGCCTGATCCGGTGCCGACCTCGATTGTCGCGGGCAACCGCAATTTCGCGCTGTTTCTGGTGGCCCTGCCGCCCGAGGCGACCGACCCGCTCTTGATATTTCTGGGATGCTACCAGTTTCCCATGTACCTGACCCCGACCCTGATGCGGAGGCTCTATGACCCGGTTTGACCCGTTTCCCCTGATACGTTCCGTTGGGCTGGACGGGATGCTTGTCACCTTTGCCGACACCATGACCGAGCAGTCGAACCGCGCCGCGTTGGCCTTTCGCGGCGCGCTGCACGAGGCCGGGTGGGAGGGCGTGGTGGAAAGCTCGACCTCGCTCGCCTCGGCCTATCTGCGCTTTGACCCGCTGCGGTTGAGCCACGCCGAGGTACAGGCGCGGCTGGCCGCCCTGCTGGCCGAACGCGACTGGTATGCCGCGCCACTGCCCTCGGGCCGCAAACTGTGGCGGGTGCCCACCGTCTATGGCACCGATCTGGCGCCGCAACTCGAAGACGCCGCCATGGCCGCGGGTCTGGACGTAGGCGAGGCGATCCGCCGTTTGGGAAAATCGCGCGTGCGGGTGCTGACCATCGGCTTTGCCCCCGGCCAGCCCTATCTCGGCCCGTTGGCGCCCGAGTTCGACATTCCGCGCCTGCAACAGCTGACCCCGATGGTGCCCGAAGGCGCGCTGGTCTGCGCCATTCGTCAGCTCATCGTCTTTGCCGGGCCTACGCCCACCGGCTGGCGCCATATCGGACAGACCGCGTTCCGCTGCTTCCGCCCGGGGATGGAGCCGACATTTGCCCTCAACCCCGGTGACGAGATGATGTTCGAACCCATCGAACGGGCGGAACTGGACCATATCCGCGCCCATAACGAGGATGGCACCGGCGGCGCCACGGTCGAGGAGATCGCGGCATGAGCCTGATCGTCCGCCGCATCGGCCCGGCCTGCACCATCCAGGACCAGGGACGCGAAGGCTACCTGGATCAGGGTCTGTCGCGCTCGGGCGCCGCCGATCTGCGTGCGCTCTACGAAGGGGCGGCGCTCTTGCGTCGGAAACCCGATCTGGCGGCGCTGGAGATGGCTGGTATGGGCGGTGAATTCGAGGCCTTATCGCCTGTGCGCATCGCGCTCACCGGCGCGCCGATGCAGGCCAGCATAGACGGCAGCCCGGTCGCCTGGAACGCCTCGCACGCTTTAGCAAAGGGACAAAGGCTCAGCATCGGGGCGGTGCTGAGGGGCGGGTACGGATACCTGCATCTGGGCGGCGGCATTGCAACCGAGCCTTTCCTTGGCTCGCGCTCGGCGCATCTGGCGGCGCGGGTTGGTCGCGCGGTGGCGGCGGGCGATACGCTCGTTCCCGGGCCGGACAAGGGGGAAGCGGGGATGAAAATCGCCGCCGAAGACCGGTTTGGCGGCGGCACCCTGCGGGTGGTGGCGAGTTTCCAGACCGCGCTGTTCGATGCCGAGACGCTGGCCCGGTTCGAGGCGACCGAGTTCCGCCGTGGTCCGCGCGCCAACAGGATGGGGATGCAACTGGACAGCGACGGGCCCGGTTTTTCCGCCAAGGGACAGCTCAACATTCTATCCGAGGTGATCTCGCCCGGCGATATCCAGATGACCGGCACTGGTAACCCGTTCATCCTGTTGCCCGAATGTCAGACCACTGGCGGCTATCCCCGAATCGCGACCGTGCTGCCCTGTGACCTGCCGCGCGCGGCGCAGACGCCGCCGGGGGGCGCGGTGCGCTTTCAGTTCGTGTCGCTGGACGAGGCCGTCAGTCTGCATGCCGCCTGGCTCAAGGACCTTGCGCGCCTCAGCTCGCGGGTCGAACCATTGGTGCGCGACCCGCATGACATTCCCGACCTTCTGTCCTACCAACTGATCAGCGGCGTCGTGTCCGCCACCGATTGAGGAGCATATCATGACCCAAGTGGATCTGAACGCGGACATGGGCGAAAGCTTTGGCCCCTGGAAGATGGGCGACGATGACAGCCTGCTGAAAATCATCACCTCGGCCAATATCGCCTGTGGCTTTCATGCCGGTGACCCGGACGTGATGGCGAAAACCATGGCGCTCGCGGCGGAAAACGGCGTGGGCATCGGTGCGCATCCGGGCTTTCCCGACCTGCAAGGGTTCGGTCGCCGCAACATGAAGGTACCGTTGGCCTCGCTGCGCAACATGGTGCGCTATCAGCTGGGCGCGGCGCTGGGCATGGCACGGGCGGTGGGCGCGCAGGTCCGGCATCTGAAATTGCATGGGGCGCTGGCCAACATGTGCTCGGTCGATCAGGACATGGCGCGCGCCTGTTACCAGGGCGCGCTGGACGTGGACCCCGATATCATCATCATGGTGCTGGCGGTCACCAAGCAGGAACAGGCGGTGCGCGAACTGGGCTGCAAATGGGTGGGCGAGATCTTTGCCGATCGCGCCTATAACGACGACGGCACGCTGGTCGACCGGTCGCTGCCCGGCGCGGTGATCCACGATCCACATATCGCCGGGCCGCGTATGCTTAAGATGGTGCGGGCGGGCGCCATCATCACCGAAAGCGGCAAGCATCTGGAGACCTCGGTCGACACCATCTGCCTGCATGGCGACGGGCCGACGGCGGTTCAGATCGCCCGCTCGGTACGGGCCTGCCTGGAAGAAGGCGGGGTAGAGGTGACAAGGTTCGAGCGCTAGGATCTCACCAGCGGGTCAGGGCGTCTTCGTCCTCGTCCTTGGCGGCGACCCAACCGGCGCCAGCCCCGGTGATTTCCTTTTTCCAGAACGGAGCGCGGGATTTCAGATAGTCCATCAGGTATTCGGCCGCCTCGAACGCATCCTTGCGATGGGGTGCGGCGGTGGCCACCATCATGATGCGGTCGCCGGGGGCAAGGCGGCCATAGCGATGGATCACAAGCACATCGCCCAGCGCCCAGCGCTCCTGTGCCTCGGCAGCGATCTTGGTCAGCGCCTTTTCGGTCATGCCCGGATAATGTTCGATCTCCATCACATCGAGATCGCCGCGTGCCAGGTCGCGCACCACACCGGTAAAGGTCACGATGGCGCCCATGCCGGTATCGGCGGCGGCAAAGGCGTTGGCCTCGGCGCCAAGGTCAAAGGGCTCTTGCTGCACCACCACGCGCATGGCGATCAGCCCCCCGTCATCGGCGGAAAGAAGGCCACCTCGCGCACACCGGCCAGCGGTGCATCGAAATCGGCCAGGCCCTGATCCAGCGCGACCCGCAGGGCGCTGAGATCGGCAAAGGCTGCTTCATAGCGCGGCTCGCGCGCGCGCAACTCCTCGACCAGCTGCGCCACGGTCTCGGCCCCGGTCTCGACCCGCTCGCGCGGAATGCCGATCCGTTCGCGGACCCAGGCGAAATAGAGTACATCCATCAGCGCGTCTCCTTCAGGTGCGGCATGGCTTTACGTAGGTAGTCAACGCCGGTGATCAATGTCAGCGCCGCCGCGACCCACAAGAGCCACAAGCCCGCGCGCCCAGCCCAGACCATGCCTTCGAGCTTCCACCGCAGCCCGTGGAGGTCCGGGACGGCACCTGTCAGGATCTGATCGACCATCGGCTGATCCATGCCAAAGGAGGACATCACCAGATAGTGTTCAAAGATGCCCTGGCTGAACAGAACTGCGATGGCGATCATCTGCGCGGTGGTCTTCCATTTTGCCAGTTTGGTGACCTTGAGAGTGCCTGCTACGTCACCGAGATATTCACGCAGGCCCGAGACAAAGACCTCGCGGAACAGGATCACGGTGGCGGGCAGCACCAGCCAGGGTGTCCAGTGTTCGGCCGAATAACCCACCAGGATCATCAGCGCGATCACCACCATCGCCTTGTCGGCGATCGGATCCAGCATCGCGCCCATCTTGGTTTCCTGTTTCCAGGCACGGGCCAGATAACCGTCGAACCAGTCGGTCACCGCCGCTGACACGAACAGCAGCAGCGCGAACCAGTCGGCATAGGGGCGGCTGAAATACAGAAACATAACGGCAAGACCCGGGGCTGCCAGCAGGCGCAGCAGGGTCAGGATATTGGGCAGGTTCCATTTCATGTCACGGGTCTACCCTGCACTGTGCGATTGGAAAAGAGGACAGGTGTGCCGCATTGCCTATAGCGCCGCGCGCAATTCTTGGATCAGCCGATAGCGCAGGCCAAAGGCGCGGTCGCTGGTGGGTTCCGCTTCGCAGGACATCCAGGCCACGACGAGATCGCGCGCCGGGTCGGCAAAGATGAATTGGCCGTGAATGCCCATGCCGTGGATCAACGGCGCCTCGCCCGGATGAACGTACCATTTCGACCGATAGGCCATGTCGAAATCGCTGAAGCGCTCGCCGAAATCGCCGGTGGTCCAGGCCTCGCGGTCGCCTGCGGTCGCGATATCCTCCAGCCATGCGGCGGGGATCACCTGTCGCCCGTCCGCACGCGCACCGCCCTGGCAGATCAGTTGGCCGACCCGCGCCAGGTCGCGGGCGGTGACGCACATGCCGCCCGCCGCGCGTGGCCCGCCGATCCGGTCCACGGTGATATAGCCCGCCTTTTCGGCGCCCATCGGCTGCCACAGATGTTCGGACATCAGGTCGGCATAACGCCGCCCCGCCGCCCGCTCGATCACCCAGGCCAGAAGGTCGGTCACCGGCGAGACATAGTGGAACCGCCCGCCATGCGGACCGTCGCTTGCGGTCAGCATCATCTGGAAGCTGCGCAGGTCCGGGGCCACCTCGCCGGGTTCGACCACGTTCCAGTTGGCCGCCTTGCGATAGGCGATGATCGGGCCCGATGTGGCGGTGTAATCCTCCGAGAACTCGACCCCCACCCGCATGTCCAGCGCCTGGCGCACGGTCGCCCCGGCATAGGCGGTGGGCCCGAGTTCGGGGATATAGTCGATGATGCCAGCCTCAAGATCCAACAGACCCTTGTCCGCCAGGATACCGGCAAGGAGGCCGAGCATGGATTTCGACACCGACATCAGGATATGCGGGTCCTCGGCGATCATACCGTTGCGATACAGCTCATGCACCACCCGGCCCTTGTGCAGGACGACCACCGCATCGGTCAGGGTCGGGGCGAGGATATCCTCGATCGCGGTATCCGACAGCAGCGGCACACCCCGTTCCAGCGCCCAGACATCGCCCGGTGCGTTGGCGATCTCGGCCGAGGGGACGACTTCGCGCACATGGTGAAACGCCCAAGCCGAGTAGGGTTGGGTGCGCCAGTTCGCCAGTGTCGCCCGGTCGGCCTCGGCCGGTGGAAATCCCTGCATCAATGTCATCTGCTCTCCTCCTGGGTCAGACCCAACCGCAGGCAGCCGGGAAAGGCAAGTCAGCTTTCGTGGAAGAAGTCGTAGATTTTCTGCGCCAGACCCTCGGATACGCCCTCGACCGCGGTCAGATCGGCCAGATCGGCGCGGCTCACCGCCTTGGCGCTGCCGAAATGCGCCAGCAGCGCCCGTTTGCGCGCGACGCCGACACCGGGGATATCGTCGAGCGGGGTTGCTCCCACCGCCTTGGCCCGCTTGGCGCGATGACTGCCGATGGCAAATCGGTGCGCCTCGTCTCTGAGCCGCTGGATGAAGTAGAGCACCGGATCGTTGCGTTTCAACGCAAAGGGGCGCTGGCCGATACGATGGAACTCTTCCTTGCCGTGGTCGCGGTCGATGCCCTTGGCGACGCCCACCATCGGAATATCCTCGACCCCGTGGGCCACCATGATTTCTTGCACCGCACTGACCTGACCGGTGCCACCGTCGATCAGCAAGAGGTCGGGCCACAGCCCCTTGTCACGGTCCGGATCCTCTTTCAGCAGCCGGGTGAAGCGGCGGGTCAGGACCTCTTTCATCATGCCGAAATCGTCGCCGGGGGTCAGATCATCGCCGCGTATGTTGAACTTGCGATACTGGTTCTTCATGAACCCCTCGGGCCCCGCCACGATCATCCCACCGACCGCATTGGTGCCCTGGATATGGCTGTTGTCATAGACCTCGATCCGCTGCGGCGGGCCGTCCAGGTCGAACGCCTCGGCCAGCCCGCGCAGCAGCTTGGCCTGTGTGGCGCTTTCCGACATGCGCCGGGCCAGCGACTCGCGCGCGTTGCGCAGCGCGCCCGAAACCAGCTCGGCCTTCTCGCCGCGCTGGGGCACCAGCAATTCCACCTTGCGCCCGGCCTTCTCGCTCAGTGCCTCGGTCATCAGGTCGGCGTTCTCGATCGCGTCCGACAGTATCAGCTGACGGGGCGGTTCCTTGTTGTCATAGAACTGACCCAGGAAGGCCTCCATCACCTCGGCCGCCGAGACGTCCTCGCCCACGCGGGGATAGAAATCGCGGTTACCCCAGTTCTGGTTGGCGCGGATGAAAAACACCTGGACGCAGGCCTGACCGTTTTCCAGATGCAGCGCCACCACATCCGCCTCGGCCACGCCGCGCGGGTTGATGCCCTGAGCGCCCTGCACCGTGGTCAAAGCCCGGATCCGGTCGCGCAACGCGGCGGCGCGCTCGAACTCCATCGCCTGGGAGGCCGCCATCATCTGCTCCGCCAGCTCCTCTTGCACCCGGGTCGAGCGGCCCGAGAGAAACCGTTCGGCATCCTTGACGGCGGCGGCATAGTCGGTCTCAGAGATCAGCCCCACGCACGGTCCCGAGCAGCGCTTGATCTGGTAGAGCAGGCAGGGCCGGGTGCGGCTGTCGAATACCGCGTCCGTGCAGTTGCGCAGCAGGAACGCCTTTTGCAACTGGTTCAGGGTGCGGTTGACCGCACCGGCACTGGCAAAGGGACCGAAATAGGTGCCTTTCTCCTTCTTTGCGCCCCGGTGTTTCTTGATCTGGGCAAAGGGATGGTCCTTGGCCACCAGGATATTGGGAAAGCTTTTGTCATCCCTGAGCAGCACGTTGTACTTCGGCTTGAGCTGCTTGATCAGGTTCTGTTCCAGCAACAGCGCCTCGGTCTCGGTGCGCGTGGTCAGGAACATCATCGATGCGGTCTCGCGGATCATCCGCTCGATCCTCGGGCTGTGACCGGGACGGGCATAGTTCGAGACCCGCGCCTTGAGGTTGCGGGCCTTGCCGACATAGAGCACCCGCGCCTGCGCATCGAGCATCCGGTAGACCCCCGGCGCTCCGCTCAGGGTCCGCAGATAGCCCTGGATACAGGCGTATCCGGTATCGGGTGCATCGGTGGTGTTTGGGGTTTGGTCAGCCATGGTACCGAAATATGATTCTACCCCCTTGGCTGCAATCTTCTGATTGCCGGATCAAGAGGAAACAAATCCACGACTTCTGTGGATAAGTCTGGCTATAAGTTCTCGTGAGGTAGAAATTTCCCTTCAAACTCGGGGTCTTTGGTGATTTGCCTAAAAAATAGGCAACCTCGCAACTGGCTGTTTTTAATGAATAAAAATTTGATCTAAATACAAGCTCATGAAATCAAAGGGATTTTTGTAACGCTTTCGCAACAGGAATGTGAACGGTGCAAAACTTGAGCCGCAAAAGCTCATTCAACCCCGATCACATCGGGCGTGCGCCATCCCAGGTGTTGCCCGCCATCGACGCAAAGCAACTGCCCCGTGACTGCGGGAGCGTCGAGGAAATAGCCCAAAGCGGCGGTAATATCCTGCGGGTTTGATCCACGCCCAGAGATTGTGTTCGCCCGTTGCGCCGCGAAATGCTCGGGCGACTGGCGATGACCTTTCAGCGTCGGGCCGGGGCCGATCGCGTTGACCCGGATCGCGGGTGTCAGCGCCTGTGCGCTGGTTTGGGTCATGGTCCACAACGCCGCCTTGGCCAGCGTATAGGTCATGAACTCCGGCGTCAGCTTGCGCACCCGCATGTCGATCATGTTTATGATCAGCCCGGTCGCCATCGGCTCGCCAGCGTCGTCCGCGACGGGCTGCAACCCCTGCGCCGCCATCGCCTGTGTCAGCACGAAGGGCGCGCGCAGATTGCTTTCTATATGCCGGTCCCAACTGGTCCGGCTGGCGCTGGTCAGGCTGTCATATTCAAAGATCGAGGCATTGTTGACCAGGCAGGTGATCGGGCCCCCCAGCCTCTCTGCCGCCTCGGGCAGCAGTGCCTGTGTCTGGGCTTCGTCCAGCAGGTCGGCGGGCAGGGCAACGGCCGCGCGGCCCATGGACCGGATCTGGGCGGCAACGGCCTCGGCATCGTGTTCGGAACTGGCATAGTGCACACCGACATCAAAGCCGCGCTGTGCCAGGTAGAGCGCCATCGCCTTGCCCAGCCGTTGCCCGGCCCCGGTTACCAACGCGCGTGCCATGTGGCTCTCCTCTCGCCGCCTAGACCAGAACGATCACCACGTAACCGATGTACATGGCGCTCAGCACCGCCCCCCAGAACCGGTTTATGTCCAGCTTGAAGAACACGAAGGGGATCAGCAGCAACGAGGCCGCCAGCATCACCCAGAGGTCGAATTCCAGAAACGAAGGATCGACCGGGATCGGTCCGAACAGCGTGGCGACACCGACGATCGCCAGCAGGTTGAACATGTTCGACCCGATCACGTTGCCCAGCGCCACATCGGCCTGGCGGCGCAGCGCGGCCATCACCGTGGTTGCCAGTTCCGGCAGGGACGTGCCCAGCGCCACCAGCGTCAGCCCGATCACCGTTTCACTGACCCCATAGGTGCGCGCGATGACCGAAGCGTTGTCGACCAGCAGATGCGCCCCCATCGGGAGGCCCAAAAGACCCAGCGCTAGGAACATGCCGATCCGCCACCAGGGCATGTTCGGGTCAGCCTCTTCCAGAACTTCCAGATCGTCGTCCGCGCAGGCGGCGCCACAAGCCTTGCGATGGGCATGCGCCTCGCGAAAGGCATTGGCCAGCATCAGACCCAGACCCGCCAGCAGGATCATCCCGCTGGTCACCGTGAAGGTGCCGCAGAACGCCAGCCCGATGAACAGGACCGAGGCGAGCAGCATCAGCACATAGTTGCGCCGTGTATCGCACTCGCTGGTGTGCAGCGTCGCCAGCAGTGCGGGCAAACCAAGTACCAGCAGGATATTTGCGGTGTTCGAACCCACCACATTGCCCAGCGCGATGCCGGGCGCGTTTTCCTGTACCGCCTTGATCGAGATCAGCAGTTCCGGCGCCGAGGTTCCAAAGGCGACGATCGTCAGGCTGACGATCAGCGCCGGCACGCCCAGCCGCAGGCTGAGATTGACCGCGCCCCGTACAAGCGCGTCACCGGCCAGAAGCAGGATCAACAGCCCCAGTCCAGACAGGACCCATGCCATCATGCGCGGCCTCCATGCCCGCAGGCGCAGGGACCCTTGCCGATCCTGTAGCGGCCGCAGCGCGGGCATTTTGCCGAGCTCAGCCGCCGCGCACCGGGGAACCGCAGCCGCCCGAACATGGCAAGCACCGCGATGGCGACCAGAAAGAGGGTGACGATCTTGACCAGCATGTCAGAGGCCGAACCGCGCGAAGGCGGCCCGCTCTTCTATGCCGCCCAGCGCGTCTTCGGCCAACGACAGGCCGAACCGCGACCAGACCGGACGGCGCATTCCGTAGCGGCGGAACCGCACCTTGTCGCCATACCGTTCCTGCATCTTGGGTTTCAGGTGCCCGATCCCGTCGATCAGCCCCAGATCGCGCGCCCGTGCGCCCAACCAGATCTCGCCCGTGAACAGGTCCTCGGACAGATCCAGCCGTGCCCCGCGCCGGGCCTTTACGTGGTCGATGAAATTCTTGTGAATGTCACCCAAGATGCCCTTAAGCCGGGCGATATCCTCGTCCTTTTCCGGGCTGAACGGGTCGAGCATGGATTTCGACTTTCCCGCCGTGTGGACCCGCCGTTCGATCCCCTGTCGGGCCAGGAACACATGCGCGCCGAACCCGGCCGAAATGACGCCGATGGATCCCAGGATCGAACTGTCGTCGGCCCAGATCTCGTCGGCGGCGCAGGCCAGCCAGTATCCGCCCGAGGCGGCCACATCCTCGACAAAGGCATAGACCGGCACATCCAACTCGTCCGCCAGCCGCCGGATCCGCGCGCCGATCAGCGAGCTTTGCACCGGTGAGCCGCCGGGCGAGTTGATTTCGAGCGCAATGGCCGCCGGTTTGCCCTTGCGAAAGGCGCGTTCCAGCACGGGGGCTAGCGAGGTGTCATTGAGCGACCCGCGCCCGGTCATGCCGATGGCACCGGACAGGCGAACCACGGCCACCAGCGGCGGCTTTTTCAGAAAGGGCAGGGCGAGTGTCATGGCAGCCGATGTAGAGCTCCACTGTCCGACAAACAAGACGCGGACGGGAACAGAAACGCCACGGCAACAATTTTCCCACACAATCGCACGACTTGAAGGTCGGGCCTGTCTATCGCTCTGCGCGCGATGCTTCCGGCGGGAGTTTTTTCGACCTGAAGGAAACGCATGCCTTTTGGGCATCCTGCCGCGTCTCAGTTGCGGATGCGCCAGCCGGTGCGGAAGATCCAGCCGATCACCGCCAGGCACAAGCCGGTAAAGGCGGCGATCGCCAGAAGGCTCAGCGCGACCGGGACGTCGGCCAGCCCGTAGAACGACCAGCGGAAGCCTGAAATCAGGTAGACCACCGGGTTGAACAGCGTGATGGTCTGCCAGACCGGGGGCAGCATCGAGATGCTGTAGAACGTGCCGCCCAGAAAGATCAGCGGCGTCACCACCAGTTGCGGCACCAGCGACATCTGTTCGAAATTGCTGGCCCAGATGCCGATGATGAAGCCCAGAAGCGAAAAGCTCAGGCAGGTCAGAACCAGAAAGGCCACCATCGCCAGAGGGTGCTCGATGCGTAGCTCGACAAAGAAACTGGCGGTCACCAGGATCACCACGCCCACGAATAGCGCCTTGGTCGCCGCCGCGCCGACATAACCGATAACGATTTCGATGAAATTCACCGGCGCCGACAGCAACTCGTAGATCGTGCCCAGGAATTTCGGAAAATAGATGCCGAAGGAGGCGTTCGAGATCGCCAGCATCACCACCGACAGCATCACAAGCCCCGGCACGATGAAGGCGCCATAAGAGACGCCCTCGATCTCTTGGATGCGGCTGCCGATAGCGGTGCCGAAGACCACGAAATAGAGCGAGGTGCTCAGTACCGGCGAAATGAAGCTCTGTGTCAGGGTGCGAAAGAACCGGGCCATCTCGAACCGGTAAATGGCGGCAATGGCGGCCCAGTTCATGGTGTTTCTCCCTTTACCAGGGTGACGAATATCTCTTCCAGACTTGATTGCCGGGTTGCCACGTCGCGCAGCACCAGACCGGCCTCAGCCACGTCGTTGAGCAGTTTGGTGATGCCGGTGCGGTCGGCATGGGTGTCATAGGTGTAAAGCAGCTCGTCACCCGCCCCGTTCAGTTCCAGATTGTGCCGGGCCAGCGCCGGTGGAATGGCCGTTATCGGGCGTGACAGCATCACCGACAGATGCTTCTTGCCCATCCGTGCCATTAGCTTGGCCTTGTCCTCGACCAGCAAGAGCTCACCCTTGTTGATCACGCCGATCCGGTCGGCAATGGCCTCGGCCTCTTCGATGTAATGGGTGGTCAGGATGATGGTGACGCCCGCGGCCTTCAGCTCGGCCACGATGTCCCACATGTCCTTGCGCAGTTCCACGTCGACCCCGGCGGTGGGTTCGTCCAGGAACAACACACGGGGATCATGCGCGAGCGCCTTGGCGATCAGCACCCGGCGTTTCATGCCGCCCGACAGTTCCTTGATCGCGTTGCGGCGCTTGTCCCAGAGCGAGAGTTTGCGCAGCACCTCCTCGATCCGGCCGTCATCGGCGCGTTTGCCGAACAGCCCGCGCGAGAAACGGACGGTGTTCATCACCTTCTCGAACGGTTCCAGCGCGATCTCCTGCGGCACCAGCCCGATCATCCGGCGGGCGGCGCGGAAATCGGCCTGGATGTCGTGCCCCCCCACAGTAACGCTGCCCGAGCTCGGCGTTGTGATACCGCAGACAGTCGAGATCAGCGTGGTCTTGCCCGCGCCGTTGGGGCCGAGCAGCGCCAGGATCTCGCCTTCGCGGATATCCAGCGTGACGCCCTTCAGCGCCTCGAACCCGTCGGCATATGATTTCCGCAGGTCCCGGATCGAAAGTATGGTGTTCATGCGCCTGATCCCGTTCTCGCGGCGAACCTACAGGCTGGATGTGGACAGGAACAGGCCGAATTTGCGCGCCGCCACGTCCTCAGTCGCGTCCGGTGAGCCGACCCAGCCAGCCCTTCCTCTCCTCCGGCGAGTCCTTGTCCTCGTCTGTGGGCGGTGGCGCGAATTGCGCTGTCAGCGTGTCAAAGAACTGGTCGGCCATTTTCTTGGCAAAGCCGTCGATCAGACGGCTGCCCAGCTGCGCCAGCTTGCCGCCGACCCGGGCCTCGACATCATAGCTCAGCAAGGTGCCGCCGCTCTCCGAAGGCGCGAAACGCACGCTGGCGCCGCCCTTGGCAAAGCCTGCCGCGCCCCCCTTTCCCTCGCCTGCGATAGTCAGGGACTCGCCCGGAACCATGTCCGACATGGTCACAGTTCCCTGGAAAGTCGCCTTTACCGGCCCAACCTTTTGCACGACGGTGGCGGTGTATCCCTCCTCGGGATTGCCGGTCACCTCCTGCGCGCCGGGCACGCATGCCAGAAGCACCGCCGGATCCAGCAGGGCGGCATAGACGGTGGCGGGGTCTGCCGCGATTTCGCGGGTATCGCTCATCTGCATAGGGCGCACTCCTTGTCGCAAAGGCCAGGTTTGATCCAGACCTAGCCCCCTCTGTGGTCGCAAGCAACACGGGGCGCCATCGAAATACGGAATTGCACACCGGCATTCCCGTGATACCCCTGAGGGCGGAGCCCTGTCACAGATGGATCAAGCGGCGGATGAAGCAAACCAGTGCAGCCATGGCTACGGCCGGAATCGTCTATGTCCTGGTGGGCATGACGGCGATTTCGGTCAACGACATGCTGATCAAGCAGCTGTCGGGCGATTACCCGCTGCACCAGATCGTCTTTGTCCGTTCGGGTGTGGGGATCCTGTTCTCGCTGATTCTGGTCCAGGCCGAAGGTGGTCTGTCGATCCTGAAAACCCGCCAACCCTTCCTCCACCTGCTGCGGGGCCTCTTGGTGGTGGTGTCCAACATGACTTATTTCGTGGCGCTTGCGGTGATGCCGCTGGCCGACGCCACAGCGCTGTTCTTTGCCGCGCCGCTCTTCATCACGCTGCTGTCGATCCCGATCCTCGGTGAACGGGTGGGGCCGATGCGGATGGCTGCCGTGGTTGTTGGCTTTGGCGGCGTGATCCTGATGCAGCGCCCGTGGGAGGGGACGGCCGCGCTGGAGGTCAACCGTCTCGTTCTGCTGCTCCCGGTCGTCTCGGCGCTCACCTACGCGCTTTTGCAGCTGATGACGCGCAAGTTGGGCGCGACCACTCGCGCCTCGGCTCTGGCGGTCTATATCCAGGCGATGTTCATCGTGGTGTCGGCCTTGTTCTATGTGATCGCCGGCGACGGGCATTATGTCCAAGGGGTCAGCGACCCCAGCCTGATTTTCCTGCTGCGCGCCTGGATCTGGCCGGGGGATGGCGACTGGATCTACCTGCTGGGCCTGGGCCTGAATTCTGCTGTCATCGGCTACTGCCTGGCGCAGGCCTATCGGCTGGCCGATGCCGCCACGGTTGCGCCCTTCGAATATGTCGGCCTTCCGCTCGCCGTGCTCTGGGGCTGGCTGATCTGGAACGAACTGCCCGATTGGGAGGTCTGGGCGGGTATGGCGCTGATCGCGGGCTCCGGTCTGTTCGTGTTCTTCCGCGAGCGAGCCAAGGCGCGCGTGGTCGCCCGGGCCGAGGTCAAGGCGCGTTACTAGACCGCTCCGCCTGCAACCGCGTCCGCCGGATTTCGCTCAGCCGGTTCTGCACCAGTTCCAGATGCAGACGGGCGTCGTACTGGCTCTGTCGATAGGCGGTCGGCAGGCGCATCGCCGCCAGGCGGTCCTCCACTTCGGCCAGCCGCACCTGCATGTCCGAAAGGTCATCCGTCGACGGATTGTTGACCAATTCCTCCTCGACGCGGCGGATTTCGGGGTAATAGCGCCAGACCCGCCAACGCATCACATAGGCATAGGCCGCGGGTATCAGCCGCAGCAGCGGCACCACCACGAAGAAGAACGGCAGCACCAGCAGCAGCACCCGGTTGATCTGTGCCGCCACCCAATAGGGCAGCCAATCATGCCAGGTCGATGGGCCCTCGAGGATCAGCTGGCGCGCGGTGTTGTTCACCACCAGCCCTGCGCCTTCGATCGAGGGGAAGCGGCCCGGATCGGTGATGATTCCCCGGCCGCCATGCAGCTCGATCGCGGCCATGGCCAGCCGGTTGACCAGCGCCGGATGCAACCCCTCCTGTACCGCCAGCCGGGCCTCCAGCGCGACCAGCGTGCGCGCCACCGGCGGCAAAACCGGCGCCAGCGACATGCCGCCGGCGGGCACCGTTACCACGCCCGCGTATTCCATCCGGCGCGAGATCGCCTCGACATGATCCAGCGGCAGCACACCCAGCGACAGGTGGCCATAGGCCTCGATCAGATAGGGCGCATCGACCGGGGCCACGAAAATGGCGATGTCGATTTCGTTGCGCAACACCGCTCCGGCAGCTTCGGAATAGGGCATTTGCACATGGGTGTTCGCGTCGTGGCGCAGACCCACCGCGGCCTCGAAATCGCGAAACGCGGCCTCGGTCCCGGATCCGGGCATGCCGCTTGCGATCCGCAGCCCCGACCAGTTGGCCGGGTTGCGTTGGATCGGTGCATCGCGCCGGATCAGAAACACCATGGGTTCGTAGAAAATCGTGCCGACCGCCTCGACCGTGTCACTCGGTACAGCAATGCCGCCCTGCAACAGCGCGGCGTCCACCTTGCCCTCGGCCATCAGCCGGGCGTTTTCGGCGGAACCGGCGGTATAGGCGATCTCCAGATGGATTCCGTCCCGCGCCAGCACCTCTTGGTATTTCCCGGCAATCTGCGCATAGGCGCCATTTTCGGGCCCGGCGGCCATCACGATCCGGTCGGGGGGATGCAGATGCGCAAAGATCGCCCAGACAATCGCCACGACAACCGCAAAACATATCAGTAGCCAGGCGCGCATCGCTTCCCCAAAAGCATAACACAATCCGGTATGACGCTATTGGCCCGGACCGGGCATGGCAAGTTTTTCGGCTTGCCCAAGGTTAGGCGGCCACGTCTTGCGCACAGCCTGTATCCTGCCCGGTCTGGCGCCCGGACAGAAAGTCAACCGTCCGGTCCAGCGCCTCAGGGTCGCGCAGGATCCGGGAATGGCCCAAGCCCTCGGTCGCAATCAGGCAGGCGCCGGGCCAGTAGCGCGCCAAGGTGGCTCCGTCGCGGAAGGGTACGATGCCATCGCCGCGATCATGAAAAACCAGCAGGGGGTTCGTCAGGCTCCGCGCGATGTCGCGCCCGCGCAGCGCCTCCATCGGAACCCCCAGCCGCGTTTCCAGACGATGTTGTGTTCGGCCCGCGACCCGCGTCGAGAATCCCAGGAACCCTGCAAGCCGGAACAGGTGGTCCGACATGTCCTCGGGCGGCGCGAAATAGACGAGGCGGCCGATCTTGGCCCCCTGTCCCAGCGCCAGTGTCGCCGCCGCAGCGCCGACGGAATGTGCCACAACTCCGGCCAAAGGGCCCAGATGGCCCGCGACATGCATGACCACCTGCGCATATTCGGGCAGCGAGAACCGTCCGCCTGGCGCCGCGCCATGCCCGGGCGCATCAAAGGTGACGACGCTGAACCCTGCCGCGACCAGGGGCGCCGCAAGGATCGCCATCTGACTGCCGCGCCCACTCATGCCATGGATCAGCAGCACCGTCGGGCCATACCCCCAGTGATAGAGCGGAATGCGCATGCCGCCCGTCAGTTCCAGATGATCGATCCGCGCGTCTGCCATCCAATCCCGTTCGTGCGCAGGAACCGCATACCGGCGCGGCGTTGTGAACAGACGCTCCAAGATCCACGACGAGAGCCCCGGAGCCCCGCGAGACGCGAGGGCGGCGGCCAGCCTCGTCAACCGTATTGCCAAAGGGTCGGGATGGGTGGGCCGGTTAAGCGGGCCGGACGGATCTGTGATCGACATTCCTGATTCCTTTATAAGTTCCAAAACAGAACTCACTGTGCCTGAGTAAGTTCTTATTTGGAACCCATAAATTTCGTGCTAAGTCTGCGGACATGAAATGGAGCGATCTCGATCACGATTCCTGCCCGGTCGCCCGCGCCATGTCGGTGGTGGGCGACCGTTGGACCCTGCTTATCCTGCGCGAGGCGTTTCTGGGTACCCGCCGGTTCGACGGGTTTCAGGACCGCCTTGGCATAACCCGCCACCTTTTGGCGGAACGGCTCAAGAAGCTTGAGGCGCTGGGCCTGATGCACCGCGCTCCCTATCAGGAGCGGCCCCTTAGGCATGAATACCGGCTGACCCCGGCGGGACGTGCCTTTGGCCCGGTCATGCTGATGCTCGTCGATTGGGCCACCGACAACCTGCCCAGCGATCTGCCACCGCCGATCCGCGTCGTCTCGCACACGGACGGGCACGAGGTCGACCCGGTTTTGGTCGATCGCGCCACCGGCGCGCTCCTGACCTACGAGACGATGAGGCTCCGGCGAACCTAGCGGTTGCGCTTTGGGATTTCCTCGTTCGCGGTCCAATCCCAGGTGCCCTGGTCGCGCTCGTCCACCGCCTGTTTCCAGCCCACCGCCTCGGCGCGCTCCTTGAAATGGATGCCTTCGGGGCTGTGCCGGGTGATGCCGTCGAAAATCGTCGCCAGCCGCTGCGTCTGCATCAGTCCGGTCTGCTCGATCGCCTGGTTGATCACCAGTTTCTGCATCGCCAGCTGGTTGATCGGCACGGTGGCCATGCGCGCGGCCAGCTCCTCGACCCGGTCGTCCAGATGCTCCGCCGGCACCGCCTCCAGCACCAGCCCCATATCCGCTGCCTGACGCCCGGTGATCTTGTCGCCGGTGAACAGTATCCGCTTGGCCCGCTCGGCGCCCAGCCGATAGACCCACATTGCGGTGGTAGGGCAACCCCAGACCCGTGTCGGCATGTACCCGATCTGCGCGTCTTCGGCCATGATCGTCATATCGGCGCACAGCGCGATATCCGACCCGCCCGCCACCGCGAAGCCGTGCACCTTGCACAGCACCGGTTTCACCGCCCGCCAAAGCGACATGAAATGTTGGGTATTGGCCCACATGAACCGGTAATCCTTGATCGGGTCCCAGGGCATCGGCTGGGTCACATCGCCCGCCCCGTTGCCCTCGGCGTAATAGGTCAGGTCATAGCCCGCGCAAAATGCACGCCCCGCCCCGGACAGCACCATCACATGCACACCGGGATCGGCATCGGCCCGCGCGACCGCCGCGGCCAGCGCACCCGGCAGCTCGTCATTGATGGCGTTCATCACCTCGGGCCGGTTCAGTGTGATCCGGGCAATACGCCCGTCCTTTTCATATGCGACAACGGACATGTCTCTCTCCCTGATTGCACCCCAGCAGAGCATGCAAAACGGCGCGCACAAAACGCAACGCCACGTCATGCGGCACTGCCGCGCTTGATTTCGGCGCGCGGGGCCGGGAACCTGCCACAAAGAAAAGGAGAGCATCATGCTGAACGGCATCCGCATCGTCGAGATCGAGGGGCTGGGCCCCGGACCCTTTGCCGCCATGCTGCTGGCAGATCTGGGCGCTGATGTGATCACCGTGCACCGCAAGGGCGGCGCGGTGACACCGGGCATGCCGGAACGCTCGCTTCTGGATCGCGGCAAACGCTCCATCGCGCTCGACCTCAAGGATGCGGCCGACATTGCGACCGCCCGCGCCCTGATCGCCAGCGCCGATGCCCTGATCGAAGGCTTCCGCCCCGGCGTGATGGAGAAACTGGGCCTTGGCCCCGAGGATTGCCATGCGCTGAACCCGGCGCTGGTCTATGGCCGGATGACCGGCTGGGGCCAGGACGGGCCGCTGTCCCATGCCGCCGGGCACGACCTCAACTATATCTCGCTCTCGGGCGCGCTCTGGTACGGCTCGGCCCCCGGCGACGCGCCGCAGACGCCCGCCACGCTGGTGGGTGATATTGGCGGCGGCGCCATGTATCTGGTCACCGGCCTGCTGGCCGGCCTGCTGAACGCCCGCGCCACCGGGCAGGGCACCGTGGTCGATGCCGCGATCTATGACGGCTCGGCCCATATGATGAACCTGCTGATGAGCCTCGGCCAGACCGGCAGCCTGTCAAAGACGCGCGGCCGCAGCCTGCTTGACGGCCCGCATTGGAGCCGCACCTATACCTGCGCCGATGGCGGCCATGTCACCGTGCAATGCCTGGAACCCAAGTTCTACGCGCTCTTCCTCGACCGCCTTGGCCTGTCAGACGACGCTGAGTTTCAGCAGCAGTTCAACCCGAAACTCTGGCCCGCACTCACCGCTCGCCTCGCCGGGCTCTTCGTGACCCAGCCGCGCGACCATTGGGCGAACCTCTTCCTCGGTACCGACGCCTGTGTCGCTCCGGTGCTCAGCCCGCACGAGGCGCAGCACCACCCGATGAATGCCGCCCGCCGCACCTGGGCCGAGGTCGACGGCGCGCTTCAGGCCGCGCCCGCGCCCCGTTTCAAAGACCAAGACTGGCAGCCAAGACCCAGCCCCTCGCGCGGTGAACACACGGCCGAGATACTGGCCGAACTGGGCCAGCCTGGGACTCCCTGACCCGCCCCTTCATTTCGCCCAAAATACTCCGGGGAGCGCGAGGGGCAGCGCCCCTCGCTCCTGCACTCAACCCTTGCGCACCGTGTCGATCATCAGCTGCACGTTCTCCGGGTCTGCATCCGGCGTGATGCCATGGCCCAGGTTGAAGATATGCGGCCCCTTGGAAAACGCCTCGACAATGCGCCGCGTCTCATCCACCAGCGCCTGACCGCCGGTCACCATATGCGACGAGGCAAGGTTGCCCTGCACGCAGCCGTCCACTTGCACATGCGCCGCCGCCCAGTTCGGCGTCACCGAATTATCCAGCGCCACGCAATCCACGCCGGTGGCCTTGGCAAAGCCGACATAGCCCTCACCCGCCTCGCGCGGAAATCCGATCACCGGGATACCGGGATGCCGCGCCTTCAGCGCCTGGGTGATCTCGCGGCAAGGCTCCAGCGCATACTTGGTGAACGCCTCACCCTTCAGCGACCCGGCCCAGCTGTCGAATATCTTGACCACTTCGGCGCCTGCCTCGATCTGGGCGTTCAGGTATTCGATGGTGGCCGCTGTCAGCCGTGCTATCAGCGCATCGAACAGCGCCGGACTGCCCTCGCGCAGCGCATGCGCCGGGCCCTGATCCGGTGTGCCGCGCCCGGCGATCATATAGGTCGCAACGGTCCAGGGTGCCCCGGCAAAGCCGATCAGCGCCGTCTCTGACGGCAATTCGCGGGTCAGGATACGAACTGTTTCATAGATTGGTGCCAACGTCTCGTGGATCGCCTCGACCGGCTTCAGCCGGTCGAATTCCGCCTGCGACCCGATGGTCGACAGACGCGGCCCCTCGCCCGTCTCGAACCACAGATCGGCGCCCAGCGCCTGCGGCACCAGCAGGATATCGGCAAACAGGATCGCTGCGTCGAAGCCATAGCGGCGGATCGGTTGCAGCGTCACCTCGGCGGCCAGCTCGGGGTTATAGCAAAGCGACAGGAAATCGCCCGCCTGTGCGCGGGTGGCGCGATACTCCGGCAGGTATCGTCCGGCCTGCCGCATCATCCAGATCGGCGGGGTGTCCAGCACCTCGCCCGCCAGCGTCCGCAGCAGTTTCTTTGTCTCGGCCATATCCGCCCCCATCCTTCACTTTGCGCCACGGGTCTGCGTTCGGCGGCAATTTGTCAAGCGCAGCCCCCATTGTCAGGGCAATGTGACGCGACTAAAGCTGGCGTCCATGAAAATCGTACTTCCCTCTCCCGCATCGCCGCTGAAGATCGGCACCCGTGGCTCGCCTTTGGCGCTGGCGCAGGCGTATGAGACCCGCCGCCGCCTTGGCGCCGCCTTCGACCTGCCCGAGGACGCGTTCGATATCGTGGTGATCTCGACCACCGGCGATAATCGCGCGATGATCGAAGCCGACCGCCCGCTGAAAGAGATCGGCAACAAGGGCCTCTTTACCAAGGAAATCGAAGAGGCGATGTTGCGCGGCGATATCGACATCGCGGTGCATTCGACCAAGGATATGCCGGTGGAACAGCCCGCCGGTCTGGTGCTCGATACCTTCCTGCCGCGCGAGGATGTGCGCGACGCCTTCATCTCGCCCAACCATTCGGCGATCCGCGACCTGCCGCTGGGGGCCGTGGTCGGTACCTCGTCGCTGCGCCGCAAGGCGCAGCTGCTCAATCGCCGTCCCGACCTCAAGGTGGTCGAGTTCCGCGGCAATGTGCAGACCCGCCTGCGCAAACTGTCCGAGGGCGTGGCCGAATGCACCTTCCTTGCCATGGCCGGTATCCGGCGACTGAACATGGCCGAGGTGCCCGCCACCGCAATCTCGCCTGACGACATGCTGCCCGCCATCGCGCAGGGGGCCATCGGGATCGAGCGACGCGCCGATGATACCCGCGCTGCCAACATGCTGGCCGCCATCCACCATGGCGAGACAGGTCAACGGCTGGCCGCCGAGCGCGCGCTGCTGGCCGCGCTCGACGGATCCTGCGAAACCCCAATCGCCGGTCTGGCCGAGCTGGACGGCACCACCCTGCGCCTGCGCGGCGAGGTGCTGCGCCCCGACGGGTCCGAGGCGATCGCGCTCGACCGCAGCGGCGACGTGACCGACGGCCCGGCACTGGGCACTGAGATGGCGCACGACCTGCTGACCCAGGCGGGACCGGGCTTCTTCGCCTGGCGCGGCTGACCACCCGCGCGGCCTTTGCCGCTTTGTCATCGCCGGTTCCACGGGCATAGTAGGCGGGGCGCATTGCTGCGCCCGCCCGGAGATTTTGCATGGACCGCCGCCTGACAACCATCCTCGCCGCCGACTTGTCGGGCTATTCGCGCCTGATGGCTGTGGATGAGGAGGGCACGGTCACCCGCCTGCGCCACCTCTTCGTCGACATCGTCCAGCCCGACCTGTCCCGCGAGGGCGGGCGGCTGATCAAGACCATGGGCGACGGCATGCTGGCCGAGTTCGCCTCGCCCGTCGCCGCCCTGCGGTCGGCCGTCGCCATCCTGCAACGGGTGGCGCGCGACCAGGCCGAAACCGACCCCGACACTCGGATGTTGTTCCGGGTCGGTATCCACCTGGGCGACGTGATCAGCGATGGCGACGATATCCTCGGCGACGCGGTCAACATCGCCGCCCGGCTGGAAAGCCTGGCCACTCCCGGCGGCATCTGCATCTCCCGCAGTGTCCATGACCAGGTGCGCGGCAAGGTCGCCGCCGAGCTGATCGCGCTGGGACCGCAGCCGGTGAAGAACATCCCCGACCCTGTCGAGGTCTGGCGTGTAGGCGCAGAAGGCATCGCCTGCGCCACGGGCACCCCATTGATGCGCACCGAACTGCCCGCCGTGGTCATCCTGCCCTTTGACAACATGTCAGCCGACCCGGAACAGGATTTCCTGGCCGACGGCATCGTCGAGGACGTGACCACCGAACTCAGCCGCTTCCGCACCCTGACCGTGATCGCCCGAAACTCGGCCTTTGCCTTCAAGGGCAGCCACAAGGACGTGCGCCAGATCGCTGAGGAACTGGGCGTGCGTTATGTGGTCGAGGGTTCCGTCCGCCGCGCGGGCGACCGGCTGCGCGCCACCGCGCAGCTGATCGACGCCCGCACCGGTGCCCATGTCTGGGCCGAACGCTGGGACCGGACCATGGCCGACCTGTTCGATCTGCAAGACGAGCTGACCGCCGCCATCGTGTCCGGGGTGGAGCCGGAACTGGGCGCGCACGAACGCAACCTTGCCCGCCGCAAACCCACCGACAGCCTGACTGCCTGGGAGATGTGCCAAAAGGGTTATTCCGAATTCACCCGCTACACCGACGAGGGTTATTCGCAGGCACATGCCTTCTACACCCGCGCCATTGCCGCCGATCCGGATTTCGCCCTGCCGCACGCGCTGTTGGCGCGCCTCGCCTGGGTGAAGGTCATAACCGGGCGGTCGCGCGACCCGGCCGCCGAAATCTCGACTGGGCTAGACCATGCTGCGCAAGCCATCGAGCGCGACGATCGCCTTGAAATCGGTTATGTCGCGCTGGGTGTCCTGCTGGCCATAACCGGGCGGGAACAGGATGCCGCCGACGCGCTGGACAAGGCCGAGGCGCTCAATCCTAACAACGCGGTGCTGCATTTCGGTCGCTGCCACGCCTGCCTGTTCATGCAAAGGCTCGATTGCGACCGGCTGGAACGGGCCGCCCGCACCGCACTGCGCCTGAACCCAAAGGACCCGATGGCCTGGGGCTTTTGGTTCCAGCTTGGCAATGCCTTCACCTTTCGCAACACCGACGCCGCCGATCCCGAGGCGCTGGCCGCCTATGAAACCGCCTGCCGGTTTCCCAATGCGGACTACTTCGTCTTTATGGCCACCGCGCTGAAACACGCCAAGCTTGGCAACCGGGACAAGGCCGCGCATTACCTTGCTCAAGCACGCGAAAGATACCCGGCCCTGACGGCTGAATTCTGGCGCCACGCCTTCCGCTTTCCGATCTGGGCGCGCTGGGTTGCGGCCGACGAAGCCAATCTCCAGATCCTGATCGATCTCGGCCTGCCAGCGCAATGACGTGGCGCTCTGTTTGACAGGCCCGTCCCCGACCTGAGACCCTGTCTGTCAGGGAGGACGCAACATGACACCGGGCAAGGCCTATCTCAGCACCGAGGAAATTCGCCCCCTGGCGGAACGGTCGGACCTGATGGGTGTCTGGCTGGTTGCGCATTGCTGGGGCACCATCGCGTTGGCGGTGGCGCTCTTCGGGCTCTGGCCCAATCCGCTGACCTTTGTCCTGGCGGTGATCGTGATCGGCTCGCGCCAGCTGGGCCTTGCCATCCTGATGCACGAGGCGGCGCATAACGCGCTGTTCCGCAACCGGCGGCTCAACGATCTGGTGGGCGAATGGCTCTGTGGCCGTCCGATCCTGGCGGAACTGGCCGCCTATCGCCATTATCACCTGACCCACCATCGCTTTACCCAGACCGACAAGGACCCCGACCTTGTCCTGTCGTCGAAATTCCCCACCTCGCATGCCTCTATGCGGCGCAAGTTCGCCCGCGACCTGACCGGGCGCACCGGGATCAAGCAGCTGACCGGCCAGATCCTTATGTCCTTCCGCCTTGCTGGCGATGACGAGGCGATCAAGGCCGCCGCGTCCGATTTCGCGCAAAGCTTCAAGGCGCCGCAGCTGTGGAAATCGCTGCCGGTCTTCCTCGGCATTGCGCTCTTGATCAGCCTTGTCGGCGACTGGTGGTGGGGGCTTGCCTTCTGGGTGTTGCCCTATCTCACCTGGTTCCAGTTCGTCCTGCGCGTCCGCAATATCGCCGAACATGGCGCCACCGAACAATCCGAGGACCCGTTCCGAAACGTCCGCACCACCCTTGCCGGGCCAATCGCCCGCCTGCTGGTGGCACCTTACTGGGTGAACTACCACCTTGAACATCACATGATCATGCATGTGCCCTGCTACAACCTCCCCCGGATGCACGCGCTGCTGCTCGACAAGGGGTTGGGTGGCCGGATGAAAACCGCCCCCAGCTATGGCGCCGCCCTGCGCGAGGCCGGCTGGCGCAGCGTCTGAGCGCGCCCTATAGCGGCCCGAACTGCTGGATCGCCGCCCAGAAATCGTCGTTCATGAACCCCGTGCCCTTGTTCTCATTCACGTCGCTCTCGCACTTGCCATGGGTATGAATACCGAAGGCCACGCCATCCAGATTCAGCAGGGGTGAGCCGGAACTTCCTCTTTCAGTGTCAGCCTCGTGTTCGATGACGACGCCCTTCTGTTTGACCACATAAGCCGCTCCATGCTCCTGCTGGGTCTGGCTTTGCTCATTGAAGCCGCTGGTTTCAGACCCGAGCGGGTCGTCGTCCTTGCCATAGCCGCGCACAATCAACTCACCATCCGCATAATCGCGGTGGACGTCGAAGTAACCAAACAGGTCTTTCGGCGTCTCTCCACGATCATTGGGAAGAATGCTGAACACAGCCCAATCCTTCCCGACGCCGGAACTTTCATAGACGATGCTGCCCGATTGGATCTTGTACTGAAACGCCTGGTCGGGATGTCTTGCACTGCCGTCAGGCCCCGATATCGGAACCCGAAACTCGAGTACCCCCATGCCTCCCGCTTTCGGACAGTGTCCCGCAGTCACAAACGCGCCGTTCGCCAGCGGCCATGCGGTGCAACCACCTTTCCAGATCCGCGCGACACGATCGTCAGAAGAAGATACCCGATGGTCGTCGCCACAGACATTCTGTGGCTGGTCGGCACTTTCCTCGATCAACGCGCCGGGTTCGCGGGGGCTGGCCACCGGCGGGCGTCCGAACGCGATCTCGTCGATTGTGTAGGAGGGGAGGGGATTCTCGCCTGCGGCGACGACCAGCTCCAGCAACAGCCGCCCGCCGTTGAACGCGGCGGTCTCGCCCTCCCATGCCTCCAGTTTCTGCTGGGTGAACTCCTGGAAAGACCCCTCCTCGCCCGAGATGATAAGACGGCTGCTCTCACCCAGCCAGAAATCCGAAAAGCGCAGCGTTATCCAACTGGCCGCCTCGTCTTCGATCAGTTCCGCGCGGACAAAAGGCCCCTGTTCGGGAGTGTCGATAATGTCCCGCTCACAGTCGTCCAGGCAAAACGCGGCCGCCAGCGTCTCGTCTTGCCGTCGGGCGCGAAACCGGGCGTAGGCCCCGTCATAGGCAAAGAACAGCTCCTTGCCCGTGTAGTTATCGCCCGAAACCGCCTCGTAGCTCGCGGGCGCGCCCTGTGCTGCTGCCATGGCTGGCATCAGACTGAACGCAAATAAAACACTCCAACGCATCGCTGGTACCTCCCAAACACACTCCCGGCAGTTTGCCCGCGTTCCCTGAATGGGTCAAACGGCGTCGTCCTCTCGTTGCACTGGCGCCGCGCGTGATTTCCGCTATCCTGTGAACCGCAAAGCATTTTTGTGCAGGAGATTTGGATGACACGGCGCAAGACGGTACTGGCGCTGCTGGGCGTGGGCCTTTTGGCCCCCGGCATGGCGCTCGCCTTTCAGGCCTTCAACCGGTTCGAGGTCTATCCCGTCAGCAAGGGCGTGATCGAGGTTGTCAACCGCAACGGCTCGGCGCCCAAGGATTTCTGGTGCGGCGCGGGCGACTATGCCATCCGCGTGTTGCGCACCAGCGCCACACAGCGGATCTACCTGGTCCGCCCGGTGGGCCCCGCAGTCACGGTCAAGGGCCGCAAGGGCGTGCATTACGCGCTGCAACCGCCGCCGGGGGTCAACACTACGCCGGGCTATTCGGTCAGCGTCAAGGTCGTCGGCGACAATATGACCGCCTCGATGGCGCAGAACTACTGCTACGACCGGCTCGAGGAGGATTTCTGGCTCCGGCCCTGACCTCCCGGAAACCGTCCCGCCCCTTCATTTCGCTGAAAATACTCCGGGGGAGGCGCCCCCTTTCCGTGATCGCTCTCGATCAGATCCATTTCGCCAGCGGCGGCAGGCTCATCAACACGGCATTGGCATCGTGGCCTGTCTCCAGTCCGAATTTGGTGCCCCGGTCATAGACCAGGTTGTATTCGGCATAGAGCCCGCGATGCACCAGTTGCGCCTCTTTCTCGGTCGCGTCGAACGGCTGCACCCGGCGGCGCTCCACCAGAGGCAGATAGGCGGGCAGGAACGCCCGCCCGATATCCTGCGTCAGCGCGAAGTCCGCCTGCCAGTCATGGGTGCAGAGATCATCCATGAAAATCCCGCCGACACCCCGCGCCCGCTTGCGGTGCGGGATATAGAAATACTCATCTGCCCAGGCCTTGAACCGGGGATAATGCGCCGCGCCATGCGGGTCCAGATGCGCCTTTTGGGTAGCGTGAAAATGCGTCGTGTCCTCGGCGTACTCGATACAGGGGTTCAGGTCCGACCCGCCCCCGAACCACCAGGCATGCGGGGTCCAGAACATCCGCGTGTTCATGTGAACCGCCGGAACATGCGGGTTCTGCATATGCGCCACTAGGCTGATGCCCGAGGCCCAGAAACGCGGATCGTCCGCCATGCCGGGAATGCCCTTGCGTGCGGCCATTGCCGCCTGCGCCCGTTCGCCCAGGGTGCCATAGACGGTCGAGATGTTGACACCCACCTTCTCGAACACCCGGCCGCCCCGCATCACGCTCATCAGCCCACCGCCCGCATCTGACCCATCGTCCGACTGGCGCGTGGTCTCGGTCACTTCGAACCGGCCCGGCGCCATGTCGCTGAACGGCCCTTCGGCGTGGCTATCCTCCAGCCCTTCAAAGGCGGCAACGATCTGGTCGCGCAGGTCCCGGAACCAGGCGGCGGCAGTGGATTTCTCGGTCTCGAACATCTCGTCTTCCTTCAATGCGCGGGTGCTGCCACCGGGTCCAGCAGGGTGCGCCCGCCATCTACCGTCAGGATCTGCCCGGTCATGAAGCTTGACGCGTCCGAGGCCAGGTATTGCGCGGTCTCCACCAACTCGTTGGCGGCAGCAACCCGGCCCAGCGGTGTATGCCGCTCGATATCCTGGCGGAACTCTCGGTTCTCCCTCAGCGTGGCCTGCAACGAGGCGCTCAGCACCGAACCGATCGCAATCGCGTTCACCCGGATCCGGTGTGGCGCCAGCGCCACCGCCAGCGAACGGGTCATCTGATCCAGCGCGGCGGTCGACACCGAATAGGCCATCAGGTCGGGGTGGGTGCGCCGGGCGGCCACGGACGAGATATTGATGATCGCGCCCGCTGGTCCCTCGCCATCCTCGCCGGCCTGCTTGATCATCCGCTTCGCCACCGCCTGGCTCAGGCGATAGGCGGGAAACAGGTTCTGGTTCAGCAGGGTGCGGATGCTGTCATCCTCTGGGTCGAGCGGATCTGTGGTGGTCACCTGCCGCGCGCCGTTGACCAGAATGTCGATCTGCTCGAACGCGTCGATGGTGGCCGACAGCAGGTTGGCGATGGTCAGCCGCTCGCGCAGATCACCGGCAAAATACCGGATCTTGCCCTCTTCGCCCAGATCGCCCAATTCCTCGGACAGCCCCTTTTCGTCGATATCGGCGAACATGACATTCGCCCCGGCCGACGCAAACTGACGGGCAATGGCGAGGCCGATGCCGTTGGCGGCCCCGGTCACGATGGCGGTCTTGCCGGTTATGGAAAAGGACATGAGCTTCCTCCTGACTCGGGGCGCAACTTAGCCGGGATCACCGCTGGGGGCGAGAGGCATGCAACACCTTGAACCTTGTGTTGCCCGCCACCTCGGCCACCTGCGCGAAATGCCGCGACAGCGCCGCCTCATAGGGCAGGTGCCGGTTGGCCACCATCCACAGTTGCCCCGAGGCGACCAGCAGCTTCGCAGCAGCGGCGATGAATCCTTGGCCCAGTTCCGGCTCGGCGGCGCGGCCGGTGTGAAACGGCGGGTTCATCACCACGGTGTCGATATTCTCGGGCGCTTTCCACGTCAGCGCATCGGACCAGTGGAACTGCGCGCGCGGGTCGGTCACGTTTACCCGGGCACAGTCCAGCGCCGCGTGATCGGCCTCGACCAGATGCACCGCCTTGACCCCCTCGCGCGACAAGAGCCCGGCGGACAGATAGCCCCATCCGGCGCCCAGATCGGCAATCACCTTGCCGGGCTTTTTCGGCAGCGCCGCCAGCAGCAGGGCCGAGGCCGGGTCGATCCCGTCGGCGGAAAACACGCCCGGCGCGGTCCGGAATCCCTCCACCTCCTGCGCCTCGGGCGCGGCCCAGTCCGAGAAATCGGCCCCACCGGCCCGGAACCAGAAGATCTTGCCATGCGCCTTGGACAGCGGCCCTTCGACCGCGACCCGCTTGCGGATGTCCTTTAACAGGCTGTCGATGCCGTCGGTCTTGGCGCCGTCCACCACGACCACGCCCGAGGCGCGTCGGCAGGCGTCGGCCACCATCGCCCGCGCCTGCGCCTTGGCGCGCGGCAGGAACACGACTGCATCCGTACAGGGCGCCTCCGACCGTGCTACCGTGTCAAAGCCAAGGCGCGCGAAATGGTCGTGATAGGGGCGGAACGGCTGCACCACCTGCGCGCCTTCGGGCAGGGCCGACAGGTCCTGTGCCGGGGTCGGCCGCAGAACAGACAAGGGCGGGCTCAGGACAAGGCCCGAGGCTAAGGCCAGCTCAAGACGAGGGGACATCGGCGTTTTCCGTTCCAGAGGGGGCAGGCGGCGCTTGCCGTCAGTCCTCTTTCTCCATGGTGCATTGCAGCGGGTGCTGGTGGCGGCGGGCAAAATCCATCACCTGTCCCACCTTGGTTTCCGCCACCTCGTGGCTGAACACGCCGACAACCGCAACGCCTTTCTTGTGCACGGTCAGCATGATTTCGAACGCCTGCGCGTGATTCATGCCGAAAAACCGCTCCAGCACATGCACAACGAATTCCATCGGCGTGTAATCGTCGTTCAGGAGCAGTACCTTGTACAGCGGCGGGCGCTTGGTCTTGGGGCGCGTTTGCAACAGGACAGACGCGTCGTTGTCCTGGTCATCCTTGTCCGACATCATATGCGGTTTTGCGGTCATTGGGGGCGCGTATCCGATTCCGGCTTCGGTTGGGTCGCAAGCTTATATAACCTTAGCGCGGAAATGGAAAAGAGAAAGCAAACGCGAAACATGTCGCAAAAACTGACCACCGTGGGGTTCGATGCCGACGACACGCTCTGGCATAACGAGCGGTTCTTTCAACTGACACAGGCGCATTTTGCGGGGCTCTTGGCCGATTTCGCCGAGGCCGACCACCTGATGGAACGGCTGCTGGCCGCCGAGCGGCGCAACATCCGCCACTATGGCTATGGGGTAAAGGGGTTTACCCTGTCGATGATCGAGACCGCCATCGAAGTGACCGATGACCGGGTGCCTGCCACCGTGATCCGGCAGCTGATCGAGGCCGGGCAAGAGATGCTGGCCCATCCCATCGAGCTGTTGCCACACGCCCGCGCCACGGTCGAGGCCGTGGCCGAGACACACCGCGTGCTGCTGATCACCAAGGGCGATCTGATCGACCAGGAACGCAAGCTGGCGCAATCGGGACTTGGCGACCTGTTCCACGGTGTCGAAATCGTCTCGGAAAAGACCGCCCGTACCTATCACTCCGTCTTTGCTCGCCACGGCGACGGGGCAGGGCGGGCGATGATGGTGGGCAATTCCATGCGCTCCGACGTGCTGGCCCCGATCGAGGCGGGCGCCTGGGGCGTGTTTGTGCCCCATGGGCTGGAATGGGAGATCGAAAAGGCCGACCCGCCTCGGGACCGGTCGCGATATCACAGCCTGCCCGATCTCGGCGCGCTGGCAGAGCTGGTGGCGGCCATCGGCTGAGCGCTTTGCGAAAACATCCCGGCACCCGTGACCGGGATCACAAACCGGTGCCAGTCGAATCGCAGCCGGGTCAGCCACATTCTCGTCACAATCGCCAGTGTGGGGGCGAACGCGAACCAGACCGCTACATCTGGTCCTGCGGGTTTTGACAATTTCTGCCGATGCGCACAAGCGGCGGGTTTATTTTGAGAAATTGCTGTGTTAGCCTGCTCCAAACACAATAAATGCGCCAGCCGGAAACCGGCGGCCCGAGGCAGACAGAGGCAATGATCGTGCAGGTTCGGCAAAAAATGCCGGCCCTTATGGGCTTACTCCTATTTCTAGCGGCGGTTGTGGTGCTGTCGCTTGCGTCGGTTGCGCGCGCCGCGCCCTATGCGGCGATGGTGATGGATGCCCGCACCGGCGAGGTGCTGCATTCCCAAAACGCCAATGCACGACTTCACCCGGCATCGCTGACCAAGATGATGACGCTCTACATCGCGTTCGAGGCGGTGCGGAACGGCGAACTGACCATGGATACCGAGATCCGCATCACCCCGCAGGCCGCCGCCGAGCCGCCCTCGAAACTGGGGCTGCGCGCCGGGCAAAAGATCGCCTTTCGATATCTGGTGCGGGCCGCCGCGATCAAGTCGGCCAATGACGCCGCTACCGCCATTGGCATTGCGATATCGGGGTCCGAGGCGGCCTTTGCCCGCCGCATGAACCGGACCGCTGCGGCGATGGGCATGACCCGCACCACCTTCAAGAACGCCAACGGTCTGACCGAATCCGGCCACCTCAGCACCGCCCAGGACATGACCATTCTCGGGCGGCATCTGCTCTATGACTATCCGCAGTATTACAACCTGTTCTCGCGGCGCGAGACCAGCGCCGGGATCAAGAACGTCGCCAATACCAACCGCCGCCTGCTTGACGCCTACCAGGGCGCCGACGGGATCAAGACCGGCTATACCCAGGCCGCGGGCTTCAACCTCGTGGCCTCGGCCAAGCGCGGCGACAAGCGTGTGATCGCCACCGTGTTCGGTGGCAAGTCGAGCACCGCGCGCAACGCCAAGGTGGCCGAATTGCTTGACCTCGGCTTCCGCAAGGCGCCGAACCGTGCCCCGATCCGGGCGCCTGGCATCCCGCTCTATGCCGGCAACGACAACTTGTCCCCCGACACGCCCTCGACCGAAAGCACCTCGAAAACCGTGCGCGTCGCCGGCGCGCCCGGCAGCAGCCTGCGGCCGCTGGCGCGTCCCGGTGGCCAGATCGCGACCGTGGTCGCGCAGGCCGTCGCCGAAACCGCCCGCCAAGACGAAGACCGCATCCAGGCCGGTATCTCGGCCGCCATGGCTGAGGCCACCCCGGCCGCACCCGCGGCGCCGTCCATCGCGACCCAGCTTGAACGGGGCGCCGATGCGGTGCCGGGCGTCCGTCCGGCCATGCGGCCAGAGAACCTGATTCTGGCCTCCGTCGACGCGGGTTCCGTGCAGGCCGACGTGGTCGAGGCCGAGCGCGAGGTCGTCACTCGCCTGTCCACCTCGGGTGGGCATCTCTGGGGCATAAATATCGGTCGGTACTCCAGCCGCTATGACGCCGAAAAGGTCCTGCTGCGCACCGCGCTGGCCGAGATCAACACGCTCGACGGCACCCTGCGCAAGGTCAACCAGTCCTCCAAAGGGTATGAGGCCACCTTCCAGGGCATGACCCGCGACCAGGCCGACCTGGCCTGCCGCCGCCTCTCGGCGCGCAACGTGCCCTGTTTCATGATCGGGCCATCCTAGGCCCGAAACCAGCTACCTCGTGAATTGGCCGTGGACCCAAGCCGCGGCCTTTTCATTTTCGGGGTGTGCAGTTCCGGTGTGGAAGCGGGAATACCAGGTGCTTGGAAACCCGGCGCCAGCGCTTGAGCGCCCCGGCCCGGCCACCTGTGACAATCGCTCAAGCCAGCGGTGGCATCCTGTGCCGCCTCCGCCTCATCCGTTCAGATGCTGCCGCAGTTCCTCGGCTTCCTGCCGCGCGGCACGCAGCCCGTCCATCGCGGCGGCCAGTTCGGCCTCGGTCTGGGACAGCTGGTTGGTCAGCTCCGCCTCGCGCTGCTGCAAGTATGTGATCGCCTGATCGCGGGTTTCCTCCGCCTCGTGCAGCTCCTGGCTCATCCGGTCCAGATCGGCCACGTCGCTTTGCCGCACGCGGGTGAACCGGTGCACCAGCCAGTTGGCGAACCACCCCATGGAAAAGGCGACGAACAGGATGATGGCGGTTGTGATGATAAACTCGGTTCTGTTCACTTATTGATCCTCCCCGGACGCCCCGTCAGCCCCTGTTGTCCCTGCCGCCGCATCCGCGTCCGCGTTTGCGGCCGCGCCGTTTTCCGTCGCCTCGATTTCTTCCAGCGCGGTCGTTTCATCGTCCAGCAACTCGGGCCGGATCAGCCGGAACTCGATCCGCCGGTTCGCCTCGCGGCCTTCCTCGGTGCCGTTGTCGGCAATCGGCTGGCTCTCGCCATAGCCGACCGCCGAATAGGTCGATGTCAGCACCCGCCGCGCCCTGAGTTCGTTCAGCACCGATTGCGCCCGCGCCTGGCTGAGCTGCTTGTTCATCTCCTCGCGACCCTGGCTGTCGGTATGCCCCTGGATCTCCAGTCGGATCGGTCCGCAGGCCTGCAACAGGTCCGCGATCTGCTCGATCGTCGCCGCCGAACTGCCCGCGATGGTCGCCGACCCCGGCTCGAACGTGATCTTCCCGACTTTCTGGATCTCGACCAGCTGTGCTTCGCACATGTCGGGGTCCGGTCCTCCCGCCGCCTCGGTCAGCGGCGGCTCTTCATAGGTGATGTCCAGCTCGTAACTTTGTGATTCGCCCAGTTTTTCGGCCAACAGGCGCGCAATACCCGCGCCCGCTTCCTCGTCAAGGCTGACACCGCGCAGGATCAGGTTGTCCGGCTTCACCACAAGCGCGCCGTTCTTCAGGGTCGCCAGCGCCTCGATGCCGGCCATCACCCGCATCGACCAGTCCCCCGGCAATTCCGGCACGATCCGGGTCGCGGTATAGACCGCACCCGAGCCAAAGGCAGCCTTGGCGAAACTGTCCACCATGAACCGCATGTCCTCGCTGCCCAGCCGCCCGCGCAACTGCACCTGCCCCTCGGGGCTCAGCGTCGCGGTGAATTCCGGCGGCCCGGCGGTCGAGGTCTTCTCTGGCTCCGGCAGCACCGCATGCAGGGCAAACACATCCGGCAGTTCGGTCTGCAACTCGCCCACGACCCGGTCGAACAGCGCCTGATCGGTGCCTTCGGCGGCGACCAGTGTGATATCGGCATCCGCGATGGTCACCGACCCCGCGCCCAGCTCTGCCACAGCTCCGATGCTCAGCTCGGCCGCCCGGGCCCAGCGGGGCGAAGGCACACCCATCCCGATGGTACAGCCCGGAGTGCCCTTGAGGCCCGCTGATTTCGCTGCGGCCAGGATACGCGCGCGCGAGGTGGCGGTCTCGGCCGCGCAGGCGTCAAAGCGCGCGCCTTCCTCGTCGATCAGGAACCGCAGGGTAAAGGGCGTGATCACCGGGCGCGGCGCCGCGATATCCAGCCCAATCCGAACCGAGGGCGGCGCCGCCCGCGCCAGCGCCTCTTCCAGCCGCTTCTTGTCGGCGCCACTGTCCGAGATTGCCTTGACCGTCACCCGCCCGGCGCTGACGGAAATCTTCGACCGGGGCAACATGTCCAGCGCCTTCACCGCGAAACCCAGCGCGTCGTTCCAGCCTTCGGGCACCGGATAGCTCGCGGTCTCCAGAAGGTCGGTCACGCTTTCGTTCTCGGCCAGCCGCCCCAGCGAGGCGATCAGCGCCACCCGGTCCATCCGGGCCGGCACCAGGCCGATCACCGAAATACCACTGTCATTGCGCAAAATCTCGATCGAGAAACGCGGCGGCGCCAGCCCGGCCGAAGGCCGGATCTGCATCCGGTCGATGACCCGCGAGGCGTCGACTTCGGCGCCCACCACCGACAGCGCGTTGAATCGCGTCGCCTCGTCCGGGGCCATGCCGGTCAGTTGCACCTGCAATCCGTCCGCCTCGACCTCGGCCCAGTCGTGGCCGTTCAGATCCAGCGCCCGGCGCACGGCAATCTCCGAGTTCTCCTCGACTGCGGTCACCGCGAAACTGGCGGCAACGCCACAAAGGGCCGCAGCCAGGACAAAGGTCAGCGCGACGACAAGGGTCAGGGGAAGTCGCATGGGCAGGTCGTATCTCTCCGGTCTTTGACAGGTTTCTAACGGCCGCCGCCCCCGGGTGCAATCACACGAACAGGGCGGCGCCAAAGAAGATGAGCGGAATCAGGCCGGTGTCGCGGTTCACCCGGAACAGTTGCAACAGCTTGCCATTGTCATTCAGGTCCAGCCCGCGCAACTGCCAGGCCATGTGCCAGCCCATCGCCCAGGGTCCCGCCAGCGCCAGCACCAGCGCCAGGATCGAGGCATCGGGCAGCGCCGCCTCGATCACCGCGACCCCCATCAGGCTGACGGTGGCGACCAGGAAATAGGTCATCCAGCGCGGGGTCTGGTCGCCAAACAGCCGGGCGGTGGATTTCACCCCGATCAGCGCGTCGTCCTCGGTATCCTGATGGGCATAGATCGTGTCATAGAACAGCGTCCAGGAGATGCCCGCCGCATAAAGGAACACCGCGCCCCAGCCCAGCGAGCCCGCATGCGCCGTCCAGGCCAGCAGAGCGCCCCAGTTGAACGCCAGCCCTAGAAACGCCTGCGGCCACCAGGTGAACCGCTTGGCAAAGGGATAGACCGCCACCGGCAACAGAGACAGTACGCCCAGCGCGATGGCCGCCCGGTTGAACGTCAGCAGGATCATCAGCGCCAACAGCGCCTGCGCCACCATCCAGACCACCGCCATCCGCACGCTCACCTGCCCCGAGGGGATCGGGCGCGAGCGCGTGCGCTCGACCCGCCCGTCGAAATCGCGGTCGGTGATATCGTTCCAGGTACAGCCCGCGCCCCGCATCAGGAACGCGCCCATGCCGCAACCCGCTGCGATCCACAGATCGCCCCAGCGCGCATCCTGCCCGTCAAGCATGGCCAGCATCAGCCCCCACCAGCAGGGCAGCAGCAACAGCCAGGTGCCAATCGGCCGGTCGGCCCGGCTCAGCCGCAAAAAGGGCCGCGACCAGGCCGGGGCATGGATATCGACCCAGTTGCCTGTCACCGCATCGGCAACCTGACCATCTGGTGTTGGGGCTTGGCCTTGCATATGTAGTCTTTCATGAGTGCAAAGATCAGGCTGTATGTAGAGCACCCGTTGGCCCCGGGGCAACCGGTTCCGGTGTCGCGCGACCAGGCGCATTACCTCTTCGGGGTGATGCGGCTTGACGCGGGCGCCTCCGTGGCGCTGTTCAACGGGCGCGACGGTGAATGGCTGGCCCATGTGACCGAGGCCGGCAAGCGAGGTGGCACACTGGTCTGTCAGGCGCAGACCAAACCCCTGCAACTGCCCCCCGACCTCTGGCTGATGTTTGCCCCGATCAAAAAGGCGCGCACCGATTTCATCGTCGAGAAAGCGGCCGAGATGGGCGCTGCCCGGATCGTGCCGGTGCAGACCGATTTCACCAATTCCGAGCGCATCCGTCAGGACCGGCTCCAGGCCCATGCCATCGAGGCCGCCGAACAATGCGGCGGCACCTTCGTGCCCGAGGTGACGGATCTGCAAAAGTTGCCCCGCCTGCTCGATACCTGGCCCGCCGACCGGCAACTGATGTTCTGCGACGAGGCCGAGGCCGGGTCCGCCCTGCGCCTCGCCTCGGAAGGGCGGGGCAGGCCCTGGGCCATCCTGATCGGCCCCGAGGGCGGCTTTTCCGAGGCCGAACGCAAGCGCCTGCACTCGATGGACCAATCCCATGTGGTCAGCCTCGGCCCCCGCATCCTGCGCGCCGACACTGCCGCCGTGGCCGCCATGACGCTCTGGCAGCAGGCGCTGGGGGACTGGGCATGATCCGCAAGGCCGAGGACAAGGACGTTGGCGCGATTGTCGCCTTTCTGAGGCGTCATAGCGAGACGTCGATGTTCCTGCTCGGCAATCTCGAAGCGCATGGTCTGAATAATACCGAACACGCCAACGGTACCGCGTATTTCCTCCGCGAGACGGGTGAGGGCATCACCGGCGTATTCGGGGCGACGAATGGCGGTTATCTGATGTGCCAGCTGCCCGGGATCGGCGCTACCGAGGCGCAGACCTATGCCCATCTGCTCCAGGGCTACACCCTGCGCGGCATGACCGGTGATGTGGCACAGGTGGATGCGATCCTGGCGGCGTTGCCGGTGCCCGGGGACGCGTGGCACCTGAACCGGGCCGAGCTGCTCTATGCGCGCGACCTGGCAGGGATCAAAAGCAAAGCCACGCTGATCCGTCCGGCCGAGGATCACCGGGCGCTGCTGACCGAGTGGTTCGGGCAATACGCGGCGGATGCGGGGCTGAGCGATGGCTGTGATCTGGCGCTGAACGCGGCCAATGCCGGGATTGCGATTGCCTCGGGCCGGGTGCGGCTGTTGCTCGACGGCGGGGTTCCTGTGGCGATGACGGGGATCAATGCCCGCGCAGGGGTTACGGTTCAGGTGGGCGGTGTGTTCGTGGTCCGGGACCGGCGCGGCGAAGGGCTGGCGGGCCAGATTGTTGCTGCGCATCTACAGGAATTGCGCGGCGAAGGCGTGGCCCGCGCGATCCTGTTTACCGCATCGGCACAGGCGGCACGGGCCTATGAGAAGATCGGGTTCAACCAGATCGGCTCCTACCGTCTTGCCCTGCTGAAAGAGCCGCTGACATTGGGGGTGCCGCGATGAGTTTCATCCGTCCCGAGGCGCGCGCCGCGCTGTGGCGCTGGCGCGAGGTGCTGGCGGGGATCGCCATCGCGCTGGTGGGCCTCAGCTGGATCACCGGTCCGGGCGGGCTTTTGGGCTGGGTCGGCTGGCCGACCCTGCTGGCCGGTACGGGGCTCACTGTTGTCGGCCTTCAGCGTGCCCGTTTTCGCACCGGGTCCGGCGGGCCGGGCGTGGTCACGCTGGACGAGGGCGAGATCACCTATATGGGCCCGCTTACCGGCGGCTCGGTCGCCGCTGCCGATATCGAACGGCTCACGCTCGACCCCGCCCTCATGCCCGCCCATTGGGTGCTGGAGCGCCCCGGCCAGCCGCCGCTCCTGATCCCGGTCAACGCAGAAGGCGCCGAGGCGCTCTTTGACGTCTTCGCCAGCCTGCCCGGATTGCGCACGGAACGCATGCTGGCCGAGCTGAACGGCGCCCCTCGCCATGCCGTGGTGATCTGGGAGCGCACCTCTTCGCGGCCCTCCACGCAATGGCTGCACTGACAGCCGAATCAGCCGCCCGCACCCCCGCGCGCCTGACCTCCGGCCACCGACCGGCCAACACATCCGCGTGAGCTTCTCGCGCCCCATGCATTGACACCCGCGCGAAATATGCCACTTCTCGGCGGACGCAGCACAGCCAAGACGGAGCCCCAGCCATGTCCATTCCCCAGTCCGGCGGCGGACCGATCGAACGCCACGAACAGCTGGCCGAATACCTTGCCTCGGGCTGCAAGCCCAAGTCCGACTGGCGCATCGGCACCGAGCACGAGAAATTCGGTTACTGCAAGGACACGCTGAAACCGCTCCCCTACGAGGGCGAACGCTCGATTCTCGCCGTCCTCCAGGGTCTGCGCGACCTGCACGGCTGGGCGCCGCTGGAAGAGGGCGGCAAGCTTATCGGGCTGACCAAGGACGGCGCCAATGTCAGCCTTGAACCGGGCGGCCAGCTGGAACTCAGCGGCGCGCCGGTGGAAACCATCCACCAGACCTGCGACGAGGTGAACGACCACCTGCGCGACGTCAAGGATATCGCCGACAAGATCGGCGTCGGCTTCATCGGCCTCGGCGCCGCGCCGATCTGGACCCATGACCAGATGCCGCTGATGCCCAAGGGCCGCTACAAGCTGATGGACAATTACATGCAACAGGTGGGCACATCGGGCACCACCATGATGCGCCGCACCTGCACTGTGCAGGTGAACCTCGATTTCGCCTCCGAGGCGGACATGGTGCAGAAACTGCGCGTCGCGATTGCCCTGCAACCGGTTGCCACCGCGCTCTTTGCCAACTCCCCCTTCCTCGAAGGCAAGCCCAACGGCCACAAAAGCTGGCGTGCCCGCGTCTGGCGGCATCTCGACAACGACCGCACCGGCATGGTGCCCTTCGTGTTCGAAGACGGGTTCGGCTTCGAGGCTTGGGTGCAATACGCGCTCGATGTGCCGATGTACTTCGTTTACCGCGACGGCAAGTATATCAACGCGCTGGGCCAGTCCTTCCGTGATTTCCTCAAGGGCCAATTGCCTGCGCTGCCGGGCGAGACGCCGACGCTCAGCGACTGGGCCGATCATCTGACCACGCTCTTCCCCGAGGCGCGGATCAAGAAATTCATCGAGATGCGCGGTGCCGATGGCGGTCCGTGGCGCAGGCTCTGCGCGCTGCCCGCCTTCTGGGTCGGGCTGATGTACGACCAGTCGGCGCTGGATGCCGCCTGGGACCTGGTCAAGGGTTGGGATGCCGAGACGCGCGAGACCCTGCGCATCGAGGCGAGCCGCCAGGGGCTTCAGGCGCGGGCGGGCAATATCGACATGCACGCGCTGGCGCGCGAAGTGCTGGCGATCTCCGAGGCCGGCCTCAAATCCCGCGCCCGCCCCGGCGCCGGTGGCATGGTCCCGGACGAGACCCATTTCCTCAGCGCCCTCAAGGACAGCGTCGAAACGGGCAAGACCCCCGCCGACGAACTGCTCGACCACTACAACGGCGACTGGAACGGCGACCTCACCTGCATCTACCGCGAATTCAGCTACTGATCCGACGCTCCCCGCCCGTGGCGAGACGGCAGCGGGCGGGGGCGGCCGATCATGGATCATCGGATCGCACAGGATTCGGCTATCTGGTTGACTTAGGGGCAGACTATGCCCTTCATGGCGCTCTTGACCGCCAATGGCAGGTCCATATCGCCGGGAACCCATGACAGACACATCAAACCGAAGCAGCGGGCAGGCGGAGTTTTCCACGCCCGCCCTCATCAGAATTGTCAAATGGACCGGTCTGGTTCTCTTTGGGCCGTTCTATTTCCTGTTCATCGCTTTCATCCCGGTCCTGTGCCAATCCCGGCGCGGGTTTCGCGGCTGGTACTGGCGCACGATCAAACGGGCCTGTTCGCGCCTGATGTGGCTGCTGAGCACCCGCGTCGAAATGGGCGCAGCGGCACGTGACGCGCTGCGCCACGACGAAAACAGCATCATCGTGATCAACCACCGCAGCCACCTTGACGGGTTTGCCCTGATGGATGCCTTGCCGGATGAAAAATGGATCACCTTCGGCGCCAAGAAGGAGCTTTGCGATGCGGCCTTGCTGCGCCGCGGGTTCAAAAGCGCGGGCCTGGTCGAGATCGACCGCAAGAGCGGTAAGCTGGCGCTAGAAACGCTCTCCGACGCCGTCAAGGCCATGCCCGCCCGCCGGTCTCTGGTGCTGTTCCCCGAAGGCACCCGTGTCGGCACCGAAACCCTGGGCGAGTTCAAGGCCGGCGCGGTTCTTGTTGCCCGCGAGACAGGCCGCGTGATCCGCCCGATCGTCATTCTCAACTCCGACCGTCTCTTGCCAGGCGGCAAGCGCCTGCCAAAGAGCGGCAGTATCCGGATCGAGGTGCTGGAGCCCTTCCTCTGCGACCCGAACGGGTCGGCCGACGCCGATGTAGCCCGCCTCAGGTCAGCAATGATCGAGGTATTCGAGGGACGGCAACAGGCCATCTGAGCTTGCCGTGGCGAACAACCTCGTTCCACCTGAAACATCCCCTGAGCCCGCGCGAATGAATGCTGCGACCTCACCTGCGGTGTGGGGCGCGTGGGTGGGTGGTTCGGTCGAAAGTGAGGTTGCGTGGAAAACGATGCAATATCACTCGGGCGACCCCTTGCCAAACCGGCTTCAGTTCCGAGTTGCCAGATCTGAATAGGCGCGTTCACCCCGTGTAATCTGCGTATGCAGAACCTCTTTTGCTGAATCGATCTGGCGTGTTCGCAGCAGCCGGACGATCTCTTCATGTTCGGCACGGGACTTGTCTGTGCGCTGCGGACCCTTTGAAAGATGCGTGCGCATTGTCCGGACGATATCGCCCACTTTCCGGTATCCTTCGGACAAGTAGGCGTTTCCGCAATGGTTGAAGAACGCGTCGTGGAAATCCGCATCCAGATCGAGATAGCGCTCAAACGCGCGCTCGGCATGGGCCTTGGCCATTGCTGCAACGACCTGTTCCAGCTCGTCCATTATTCCGGCCCGGTCCTGGGCAAACGACAGGTCGAGCGCTGCATGTTCGAGAATGACCCTGTACCCGCAAAGCTGCACGATCTCATTGCGGGAAAGCGTGAACACAAAGGCCCCTCTTTGCGGAAAGATCTGCACCAGACCCTGCAATTTCAAAGCGGCAAGCGCTTCGCGAATCGGGGTTTTGCTGATGCCAAACATGGCGGAAAGCTTTGCCTCGGGCAGCGGCTCGCCGAGCTGGAACCGCCCTCTGACGATCTCTTCCCGGATTTGCTCCGCTGCGATTTTGCTCAGGGAATCCGGACGTTTGATTTGTGTTACCCCGGCCATATCCATCCGCCTTCTCTAGCTCGATCTCACCATAGCACATCCCGGATTGATTTCTACATCATATCTGATATATCAGATCGTATTGACGGGAGTTTTGTCCCGCTTCAATCCGAGGGAGGATAAATTGTTCAGAATATCGACACTTGCGCTTGGCGCCGTCTTGTCCGTTGGGCTGACCTTCGGGGCATCCGCCGAAACCGTCATCAAGGTTGGCCACGGAGCGGCGGAATCGTTCCACATGCACCGGGCGCTCCTGAAATTCGAAGAGCTGGTTGAGGCCGGATCGAACGGTGAGATCGACGTTCAGATATTTCCCTCGTCGCAGATGGGGCCGGACCGCGAGATGATCGAGGGCGTCCAGACCGGTGTTCTGGAAATGGCCATTCCGCCGTCTTCCTTCTTTGCGGGTTGGGATCCGGCTTTCGCCGTGATCGAACTGCCCTACATGTATCCGTCCAAGGATACGGCCTGGAAAGTTCTCGACAGCGACGCGGGCAACGGCATGCTGGCGCGTGTCCAGCAACAGGGGCTTGTCGGGCTTGGCTGGCTAGAACTCGGTGTGCGCAACGTGACGAACAACACGCGCCCGATCGCGTCGCCTGACGACCTTGAAGGTATCAAGCTGCGGACAATGAAAGTGCCTGCCCACGTCGCCACATTCGAGGCCCTGGGTGCAAACCCGACCCCGATGAACTTTGGAGAGGTGTATTCGGCCCTCCAGCAAGGCGTCATCGACGGCCAGGAAAATCCGCTCGCAATCATCACGTCACAGCGTTTCTACGAAGTTCAGAAATATCTTTCGACGACAGGGCATGTGTTTGCCGTCTACATGCCGGTGATGTCGCAGTTCTTCTATGACAGCCTTACGCCGGAACATCAGCACCTCGTCCGCGAAGCGATGGCCGCGGCCCGCGATTACCAGGCCCAGCTGATCGCCGCCGAGGACTCCGCACAGCTGGAACAAATCCGCGCGGCGGGCGTCGAAGTCCTCGAACTGACGCCCGAGCAGCGGCAGGCGTTCGCCGACAAGACCGAAGATGTCCGCCTGCAATACCGCGACGAGGTGGGAGCAGGGGCCTATGACGCCTGGGTCGCCGCGGTAACCGCCGCAAGCAAGAACTGATCCGCTGGACAGGGTCTGGATGGGGCACCTGTACCGGTTCGGTCCGGGTGCCCTTGCGGTTCTCGGGGAGGAGAAACCATGTCATTTCTCAGATGGATTGATCTGAACGCCGAAAAGGCACTGGCCAGCCTGCTGCTGGGTGCCATCGTGCTGCTGATCTTTGGCAACGTGTTCATGCGTTATGTCATGAATGCCTCCCTGTCCTGGGGAGAGGAACTGACGCTCTGGCTGTTTGTCTGGTTCGTCTGGTTGGGTGTCAGCTACGCCTTTCACACCGGAGACCACGTGCGCATCACGGTTCTCAGGGATGTCCTGGGCGAACGGGCGCGGCTCATCGCGGATGTCGTCATCTCGCTTCTGGTGCTGGGCTTTCTCGTCGTCCTGACCATCGAATGTGTCAAACTGATACGGATGCCGTTTGTCGCCAGCCAGACCTCGGTTGTGTTGGGGCTGCCGATCCCGATCCTCTACGCCTCGGCCCCGGTCGGGGCGGGCCTGTCGGCGATCCGCGTCATCCAGCACCTGATACGAACGCTGCGCCATATCGCAGACATCAAGGCATGAGGGGCCGACCATGCTGACTACCGTCTTGTTCCTGACGCTCTTCGGCCTGCTGATGTTCAGCGTTCCGATCGGCATCTGTCTTGGCCTGTCGACGATGATCGTGATGGTCTTTGTCGACGGGACGCCGCCAATGGTCCTGCTGGCCCGCTCGGTGGTAACCGGAGCGGATTCCTTTCCGCTGATTGCCGTACCACTCTTCATTCTCGCGGGTGATCTGATGCAGCATGGCGGCATGTCGCGTCGGCTGGTGGGTTTTGCCAATGCGCTGATCGGGCATATCCGCGGCGGTCTGGCCTATGTGAACGTGCTGGCCTGTGTCTTCTTTGCCGCCATTTCCGGATCGTCCCCGGCTACCGTGGCGGCGATCGGGTCGAACATGATCCCCGAGATGGAAAAGGTCGGCTATTCCCGCCGCTTCAGCGGCGCGCTGACCGCGTCTTCGGGGATGATCGGCGTGATGATCCCGCCCAGTATCCCCTTCATCATCTATGGCGTCACCGCCGAGGTTTCGATCGGCAAGCTGTTCCTGGCTGGCGTTGTTCCGGGCATCCTCTTTGCGCTGATGTTCATGCTGGTCGCGCGGATCCTGCTGCGCAACGATACCGTGGTGCAACAATCGACCCAGCCCTTTTCGGGCGCCGGGGTCTGGCAAAGCTTCCGCGCCTCGATCTGGGCGCTGCTGGTGCCCGGGATCATCCTGGGCGGTATCTATAGCGGTATCTTCACCCCGACCGAGGCCGGTGCCGTTGCCGTCGTCTACGCCGCCTTCATCGGCATCGTGGTCTACCGGGACATCACGATACGGGACCTGCCCGACATCCTGGCGGGCAGCGCCAGAACCAGCGGCACGATCCTGATCCTGGTGATCATGGCAACTGCGTTCGGCAGGCTGATCACGTTGGCGCGGATACCCTCGGAACTGGCCACGACAATCACCAGCCTTTCCGACAATCCGATCATCATCCTCTTGCTGATCAATGTCCTGCTGCTGATCATCGGCATGTTCATGGAAACGATCTCGTCGATCATCATCATGACACCGATCCTGCTGCCCGTGGCCACCGCGCTTGGCGTCGATCCCATCGTGTTTGGCGTCATCCTGACGGTGAACCTGGCCATCGGGTTCTGTACCCCGCCGTTGGGGGTCAACCTGTTCGTCGCCAGCGGCATCTCCAAGGTCTCGATCGAAAGCCTGAGCCGGGCGATCCTCCCCTTTTTCCTGGGCATGCTCGTGCTGCTGCTGCTCGTGACCTATGTGCCGGCGATCTCGCTCGCGCTTCCGTCCCTGTGGTGAGCATGATGGATCTCGATCTTTCGCACCCCGCCGTCGAAGACCTTCGCAGGACGGCGCAAAGGCGGATACCCAGGTTCGCGTTCGAATACCTCGACAGCGCGACCGGGCGCGAGCTGGGGCTCAAGGTCAATCGTCAGGCGCTCGATTCGATCGGCTTCATGCCAGCAATTCTCAAGGGACGGACCCGGGCCGACCTGAAACGCAGCCTGATGGGGCGGGATTATGACCTGCCCTTCGGGATCGCGCCCGTGGGCATGTCGGGCCTGATGTGGGCGGGCGCCGAACGGATGCTGGCCCAGGCGGCGGTCCGGCACAACATCCCGTTCTGCCTGTCCAGCGTCGCCGTCGCCTCGCCCGAGGACGTGGCCCCCGATATCGGCAGCAACGGCTGGTTCCAGCACTATCCCGTCAACTCCGGCGAACTGCGCCGCGCCATGCTGCCCCGGATCAGGGCGGCGGGGTTTCATACGCTCATCATCACCGTGGATGTCCCCGAAGAAAGCCGCCGCGAGCGGCAGCGTCGGGCAAACCTGACCGTGCCGCCAAAGGCCGACCTGCGCACATTGGCGGAAATGGCGTCCCGCCCCGCCTGGTGCCTGGCCCACCTGCGCGAGGGCATCATGCCAAGGATGCGGTTTTTCGACGACTACGTGCCGTCACGCGGGCGCGAAAGCTTTACCCATGCCGGGGCGCTGATCCGGGGCATCCCCGACTGGCAATACCTGCGCGAGCTGCGCGCAGAATGGGACGGCCATCTTGTGGTCAAAGGCGTGCTTCGTCCCGAAGATGCGCGAATGCTTGTTGCGGAAGGCGCCGATTGTATCTGGGTCTCGAACCATTCGGGCCGTCAGTTCGAAGCCGGTCCGGCGGTCATCGACCAATTGCCCAAGATCCGCGCAGCGGTGGGCCCTGATATCCCTCTGATCTACGATTCCGGTGTGGCATGGGGTCTCGACATCATGCGCGCGTTGGCAAAAGGCGCGGACTTCGTGATGCTCGGGCGCGCGTTTCAATATGCCGTTGCAGCTTTTGGCGCCAGGGGGATCGAGCATCTGCTGCATATCCTGAAAGCCGACATTATCGCCAACATGAGCCAGCTTGGCGTCGAAGGGCTCGACGCGCTGTCTGATTGCCTGCTGGATCAGGACTGATCCGGGCGCGCGCTGTCGCGGCTTAGCATCCCCGCGACGATCAGGTCGGCAGTCGACCTCGAACAGGCCATCGGAAGATCATAAACCGTCGCCAGCCGCGTCAGTGCCTTGACATCCACGTCATGCGGCATCGGCGAAAGCGGATCGACAAAGAAAATCAGCGCATCGAGCCGTTCTTCGCAGATCATGGCGCCGATCTGCTGATCTCCGCCAAGCGGCCCGCTTTTCAAGCGGGTCACGTCCAGATCCGGGAAAGCATCCGCGATCCTGCCCCCGGTGGTTCCGGTGGAAAAGACCGCCGCCGAAGCCAGAAACGCCCGGTGACGACCGACCCAGGTCACGATCTCGTCTTTCCTTGCATCATGCGCGACGAGCGCAAATCGCAACGGCCTATCGAATGAACTGCTCGACATAATCCGCTCCCAGACCAACCTCGGCAAAATGCTTGCGGCAAAGGTCGATCTTGGTGAAGACGTCCTCGTAGCCCGTGACCTTGCCCCAGGGATCGACGTAGCACATCACGCCGTTGACCTGAAAATAGGTGACCATCTCCTCGATATCGTCGGGCACGACCAGCGTATGCGTCTCGCCGGGCGGCTCAAAGACGTAACCGCCCTCTTCGGCGACCCAGTCGTGTTCCAGATAATGCCAGCGGCCCTTCAGAACAAAGCCGTGAACCGGTTGCGGATGCCGGTGGCGCGACAGGACACCGGCCTTGCGCACTTTCAAAAGGTTCATCCAATAGCCCTGTGACCGGTTCAGGCACAGCGGGCGGAACCAGACGTTCTGTGCCTGAGGCACCCAGAGACGCTCGTCGCAGTTCATCGCGTTCGGAATGACGATCTCTTCCTGCGCATCTTGCGGAAAGGGCAGCTGATAGGGCATGCGTGCCGTGTCTTCGGTCATGTCTTCGTCCTCACATTGCAAGATAGCCGCCATCCACCGGATAAACCGATCCGGTGACAAAACTGGCCTCGTCGCTCAACAGCCACCGCGCGAGCGCGCCGACCTCGGATGTTTTTCCCCAGCGTTTCAGAGGGGTTCGGGCCATGACCCCTTCGGTCCGCGCGGGATCGTCCCGCAAACCCTGGGTCATCTCGGTCTCGATCCAGCCGGGCGCGATGGCGTTCACCCGGATCCCGTCCCCGGCCCAGCCCCCGGCCAGCGCCTTGGTCAGTTGAGCGACCCCGCCCTTGGAGGCCGAATAGGCCGGCACCAGCGGTCCACCAAAGGTGCTGAGCATCGACGCGGTGTTGACGATCGCCCCCTTGCCTTCCGCCAGCAGGTCGTGGGCGGCAAGGCAGCAGCGCATGGTGCCCGTCAGGTTGACGTCCAGCACCTGGGCAAACACCTCGATATCGTATTCCTCGCCACGACGCAGGATGCCGGCGCAGTTCACCAGGCCATCCAGCCGATCCAGCCCGTCGAACAGCGCCGCGACCGAGGCATCGTTGGTCACGTCCAACGCGGCAAGCTCGATCCCCGGCCGAGGCCCAAAGGCCGCGCGTTCCGCCTCGGACGCCGAGGCGGCGATGACCCGCCACCCGGCCTCCGCCAGGGCAAGCGCAACCCCTGCGCCGATTCCCCGTGTGCCCCCGGTCACAACAGCCGTCTTCATTGGCGTTTCCCCAACCCGGCGGCGGCTTCGACAAACTGTTTCGCGCGCCGGGCAATTTCTTCAAGCGTATAGTCCGGCTTGAACAGGGCTGAGCCGAGCCCGAATGCATCGGTTCCGGCGGTGCGGTAGGCTGCCATCCCATCGGGCGTGATCCCGCCCACCGCTGCGACCAGCGCATCGCGCGGCAACACCGCGCGCATCGCGGCGATGGCCTTGGGCGGGATCATTTCCGCCGGAAAGAACTTCAGCACCTGCGCGCCGATGTCGAGCGCGGCAAAGGCCTCGCTGGGCGTCATGACGCCGGGAGACCATGCAAGGCCCTTTGCCACCGTCGCGGCCCCCAGAGCTGGGTTCATGTTCGGGGCGACGATGATCCGGCCCCCGGCATCGGCCACGGACAGCATATCGCGCTCGGTCAGAACCGTTCCGGCACCGACGATGGCCGCATCCCCCAGGCGCCCTGCGATCCGCTCAATGGACGTCAGCGGCGAAGGAGAGTTGAGCGGCACCTCGATGACGCGAAAACCCGCCTCGGCCAAAACTTCGGCCACCTCGACCGCACGCCCGGGGTCGAGACCGCGCAGGATGGCGATCAGCGGCGCAGCCGCCATAGCTTCGGCAAGTACAGTCATGCAATCATCCCCGCGGCCTGCGCGATCAGAAAATGGCCCATCGCCACGATATCATCCGGGGCGCGGCGGCTTTGCAATCCGGCGGCGGTCAGCGCCGTCTGGTATCTGTCCGCAAGATCACTGCGCCCGATAATGGTGACGGGGCCGGTTGCATCGCCGCGTGCCCGCGCCGCATTGATTTCCGCCCCGATCAGCAGGCCCGACAGGAAATCCGCAACCGCGCCGCCCTCCATCTGTCCCATCAGCGGCAGCGTCCTCACGTGAAACAGATCGTGGAGCAGGCTGGATCCCTTGGCGAGACCAGCCGATACACCGCGGGCATAGCCCTCGGGGGCGTGCGGGCCGTCCTCCATCAATGTCCCAAGGATCGTGTGGCCCTTCAACGCGGCAAAAACCTCGCCGGTCATATAGGTCGCAAAATCCTCGATCCGGCCACCTGACATGCGGATCCATTTGCTGTGGGTGCCCGGCATGACAAATGTGCCATCCGACATACCGAATGCCTGCGCCCCGATGATCTGGGTTTCCTCGCCGCGCATGACATCCGGACCCGAGGCATGGTCGGTGGTAACCCCGGTGACAAAATACAGGTCCGTGCCGTTGGCGGTCCGGTGATGCACAAGGGCCGACGCCAGCGCACGCGCATCGAGCGGCACGCGCGCATAGGGCGTTTCGATCCAGCCATTGCGGCTGGTGATCATTCCCGACGCCAGAACCGGCAGCCTGGCCCGCTGGCTCCAAGGGCCGATCAACCTGTCGAAAACCGCTTCGAAATCGCGGTCCGCGACATGCATGATCCCCTCGGCCGAGGCCACCTTGTCCAGCACCTCGCCCCCGGCGCCGATCAGAAAGGCGCGCAGGGTCGAGGTGCCCCAGTCGATCCCGATGAGCGCGGGCTCAGATGCGGCCGAATTCATTCAGCAAATCCTCGACCGTCTTGCCCTGAGCAACCCATTCGCGAGTTTTCTCTTCCCGGTCCGCCTGTTCCTGAGCGAGACGCACGGTTTCTTCCGCAATTTCCTGCGGGATCACGACGACGCCCATCAGGTCTGCCACGATAAAATCGCCGGGGTTCACTACGACACCGCCGCAAGCAATCGGCACATTGATCGAAAGCTCTTCTTTGCGTTCAGAGAACATCGTATGCGTCCCGCGCGGCGTGATTGCCCGCGTCCAGATCGGCCAGTTGATGTCTTCCAGCTCGTCGGTGTCGCGGCCTGTGCCATCGACGATCATCCCGCGGATACCCCGGTTTTTCGCCAAGCCGCCCATGAGGCCACCGCAAACCGAGGTCTGCAAATCACCGCCCGCGTCAACGACGATAACATCACCCGGCTGGCCCATCTCAAGCGCTCGCAGCGGATCGACCAGATCGCCCTTTGACAACTGCACCGTCACCGCTTGTCCGGTCACCTTGGCGCGAAAGGCCGGCTTTATCGCGCTGTCCATGACGCCGGTGCGATATTGCACATCGGCAAAGATGGCGGCTGCCGAATAGGCTTGCAGCACCTTGTCGAATTTCTTCAAAAGCTCCGGGTTGCGTTCGAAGTCGTTGAAGACCCTGAGATTTGTGCTCACGTCTGGCATGTTTTTTCCTCTTAGGTGTTTGTTAAGGCCAATGCTGCGGCATTGACCGTGTAATCGGGCGGCTGACCGGTCAGGACCTTGGCCACCTGGGTAGCCGCCGTGACACGGGCCGCGCGGATGGATTCTTCCGAGTAGTAGGCGGCGTGTGGCGTGATCAGCACGTTCGGAAGCGTGAAAATCGGGTTGCCGGATGGGGTCCAGTTGGCGCGTTTTGCCGGTTCCTCTTCGGGATCGTCGAGACCAGCGGCCCCGAGGTGGCCGTCGGTCAAGGCCCGGTAGAGCGCGGCGTTGTCCACCGTCGGCCCGCGGCCCGTATTGACGAGGATCGCGCCAGGTTTCATTGCCGCGAATTCGGCATCGGACAGGAAATGCCGCGTTTCAGGCGTCATCGGGGCCTGCATCAGAATGTAATCCGAACGCGCCAACAGATCGGCCTTGGACACCAGTTCGACGCCAAGAGAGGCCGCAACATCGGCGGGAAGGAACGGATCATAAGCGATGACATCGACGCCAAAGGCGCGCGCGCGCGCACCGATGGCCTGGCCGATCTTGCCATAAGACACGACACCCATGGTCCGCCCGCGCAAACGATAGACCGGCTGGCCGCTTTGCCATTTCCAGATGCCCTTATGGGTGGCCCGGTCGTAATCCGGCAGCTTCCGCGCCAGGGTCAGCCAGAGCGAGATGGCGTGATCGGCAACCTCCTCGGTGCAGTAGTCCTGCACATTGGTCACCAGAATGCCCCGTTCGGTCGCCGCCTCCACGTCAACGATGTCGACGCCCACGCCGTAACGGGCGATGACCTCGCATTTCTGCATGCGCGCGATCGTCTCCTTCCCGACCCGCGCATACTGGTTCATCATGGCCGCGCAGGTCGGCGCGACCTCGAAAAGGTCGCTCTCGCTCTTGGCCTGAAGCGCGATGACTTCCGCGCCGGCCGCTTCCAGGATCTCCCTTTCGACACTGACATCTCCAAAGTCGTAATCAGTGATCACAACCTTCGGCCGGTCCTGGCGGGGGGGGAATTCCGGCCGCTCAGACATACGCGCCCGCCGAATAGGTCAGTTCATAGGAATGGCTGTAAAGCTCGAACACATTACCGAACGGATCTTCCATATAGACCATCCGATAAGGCTTCTCGTCCGGATAGTACTTGCGAACCTGCTGCATGCGCTGGCGCCCACCGAGGCCTTCGAGTATTTTCACCCGCTCTTCCAGGTTTTCGTCCTGTACGCAGAAGTGGAAGAGACCGCGGCGCCAGTATTCGAACGGGCGCTCTTCCTCGATGGTGTTGGGAAACTCGAACAACTCGATTCCCACGCCGTCGCCCAGCGACAGATGCGCGATGCGGAACTTGCCCCAGCCTTCGCCGAACACGTCGTCGCACATCTGACCGATGGCGCTTTCGTCGTGATGGATCTCGGTCGGACCCATGATGACATACATCCCGAACCCCTTGGCGTAGAACTCGACCGCCTTTTCCAGGTCGGGAACGGTGATGCCGATGTGAGAAAATGTAAGTGCGACCATGATTGGCTCCTGTTCGTGTTTGTGTGTCAGAGAATGCTTCGGACGATACCGCCCTCGATCCGGTGGGCCGCACCGTTGGACGCCGTGCTGGCCGAGATCGTGACGATCATCCGTGCGACTTCGTCCGGCTGGACAAAACGCTGAATGAGAGAGGTGGGCTCGTCGGATTTGAAGTAACCCCCAACGATATCGTCGACCGGCTCGTCCTTCTGTTCCGCCAGCCCGTCGAAATAGGCTTCGACGCCTTCGGTCCAGGTCGGCCCTGGCAGGATCGAATTCACCCGGACAGGCGTGCCCTTGGTCAGTTCGGCCATTCCCCGCGTCAGCCCCAGCATTGCCGTCTTGGTCACCGAGTAATGGACCATCTGCGGCAGGGGTTTAACGCCCGCTTCACTCGCCATGTTGATGATCGAGCCCTGGCCGCGCTTCAGCATCGCGGGCAGGAACACCCGGCTCATCCGCACGGCGGACATCACGTTGATGTCGAAAAACCGCATCCAGTCGGCGTCGGTCAACTCGTCAAAGGGCTTGACCGAAAAGATGCCCACGTTGTTGACAAGGACATCCACCTCGCCCTGGTCTTGGGCGAATGCCGCAAGTGCGTCCGCCTCGGCCGGATCGGTCAAATCGCCTGCCTTGCCAGTGACCTCGCCCAGTGGCGACAGGTCCGACACGCAGGCCGCGACTTCCGCGTCGGTCAATCCGTGAACGACAACGCGTGCTCCTTCCTCAAGATAGACCCGCGCCGTCGCCTTGCCGATCCCCGAGCCGGACCCTGTTACCAGTACAAGCTTGTCTTTCAGCCCCAGATCCATGTCAGGCTTCCTTTCGTCTGGGCGCGGCCTCGGCGCCTTTGCCGCGGCCCAGGATACGTGCCATCAGGGTCGAAATCTCTGCCCGCCACATGTCGATGCCCACGGCCAGCAGGATGATCAGCCCAAGAACGATGTTCTGGACCGAGGACGGCGCGGCGTTCAGGTTCAGACCGTTCTGGACGATGACGATCGTCATCGCCCCCATGAAGGTCGCCAGGATGTTTCCGCGTCCGCCCGCAAGGCTTGCCCCCCCGACCACGGCGGCGGCAATGGCCTGAAGCTCCAGCGTCTGCCCATAATTCGGCGAGCCCGAGTTCAGCCGCGCCGACATCAGGATCGCGCCGACGGCCGTCATGAATCCGGCAACGACAAAAGTGATCGTCTGCACCTTCTTGACATTGATCCCCGTCAGGACCGCCGCCGCCGGGTTGCCGCCGACCGCATAGATCTCGCGCCCGAGCTTGGTGAAATTCATGGTGAAGGCGGCCAGCCCATAGAAGAACAACAGATAAAAGGCTGGCATCGGGATGCCCGCGATCTTGCCGTAAAAGATCGGTTCCAGCGCGGGATCGAGCGAAAAGATCGGAGACCCGTTGTTGAAGGTCAGCGCCAGACCCCGCAGCGCGATCAGCGCCGCAAGCGTGGTGATGAACGAGGGGATCCGCCCGTAGGCCGTTATCAACCCCAGGACCAGACCAAAGACACCCCCCACGACCAGGATCAAGGGGATCGCCAGCACCAGGGGGATGCCCATGAATTTCAGCATCTGGGCCAGGATCATGGTGAGCAGGGCCACCATGGATCCGGCAGACAGGTCTATCCCGGCGGCAAAGATCACAACCGTCGCCCCGATGGCGATCAATGCCACGATGCTGACTTGCAGAAACAGGTTCGACAGGTTGCCGGGGTTCAGGAAACGGTCGGTCGTCAACGCGACGATAACCGCGACGATGACCATGGCCGCGAAGGGCCCGATCAATTGGGTGTCGAAAACGCGTTTCATGCGAATGCCTCCTCCTTGGGTGTCTCTGCGGGGTCGGCCGAGGCGCGCACGAGGTCATCGTGGCCCAGCTCTGAGGCGGGAACGATGCGTCGCACAGCGCCGTGTTGGACCACCGCAATACGGTCGCTCATGGCCAGGAGCTCGTCATGGTCGGAACTGATCAGGATGATCGACTTGCCCGCGCGGGTGAGCTGGTTGATGAGTTTGTAGACCGCGATCTTGGCGCCGATATCGATGCCTTGCGTCGGCTCATCGAGTATGAGGATCTGCGCGTTCGAGAACAGCCAGCGGGCGATCACGATCTTCTGCTGGTTGCCGCCCGAGAGAAAGTTGACCGTTTTCTCCTCGGCCTGGGTCGAGATCTCCAGATCGCGGATCAGATCATGTGTGGCCCGCTCCTCGGCCCTCAGGTTCAGGACGCCGAACCGTGACAATCCGCCAAGAGACGCGGCGGTAATGTTGCCACTGGCGCGGAAGTTGAAGAACAGACCGTCGTACTTGCGGTTTTCCGGCACCAGGGCGATACCGGCCTCGATCGCGTCGATTTCGCGCCGGAATCTGACCGGCGCGCCATTCAGAACCAATTCCCCCGCGGTCAGTTCGTCGGTTCCAAAGATCGCGCGGGCGATTTCGGTACGCCCTGAGCCAAGCACACCGCCAAGCCCCAGAACTTCGCCCTTGCGCAGGCTGAAGGAGGTCTCGGCAACGCCCGCGCGCGTCGCAATGCCACGCGCCTCAAAAACGACCTCGTCGGATGCGTTCTGCTCCTTGGGATAATGCTCGCCGATGTCCTCGCCCACCATGGCGCTGACAATCTGCGCGACGTTGATTTCGGTCTCGCCGCTGGCGCGAACGACGCGGCCGTTCCTCAGGATCGTGACCTCGTCGACGATCCGTTCGACCTCGTCGAGCCGGTGAGAGACGTAGAGGATCGCGGTACCGCGCTTGCGCATCGCGCGCAGTAACTGGTGGAGCCGTTCGATTTCGTCCTCACCCAACGCTGCGGTGGGCTCGTCGAGAATGATCATCTTCGCGTTGATCGCAACGGCCTTTGCAATCTCGACCAGTTGCTGCTCGCCCACGGACAGGCTGCCGGCAATGGCCTCTGTCGGGATATCGACATTCATCTCGGCCAGAACCGCCGCCGCGTCGGCGTGGATCTTCCGCCAGTTGACGATGCCAAAGCGGGAACGGGGCATGTTGCCCAGGTAGATGTTCTCGCCCACCGAGAGCGTGGGCACGATGGAAAACTCCTGAAAGACGGTAGCGATGCCGAAATCCCGGGCGGCCTGCGGGTCGGCTATCACGACCGGGCGACCGTTGTGCAGGATCGTTCCGCTGTCTGGCTGTTGCACCCCCGACAGCGTCTTGATCATCGTCGACTTGCCGCAACCGTTCTCGCCCAACAGCCCGTGGATCGACCCGGGCATCAGCCTGATGCAGACCTTGTCGTTGGCAAGGACTCCGGGATAGGCCTTCGAGATATCGACAAATTCCCAGAGCGGTGTGTCCGCTTGCGTCGTCATGTCGTCACCTGCTGCATGTCGGGTTGAAAGGAGGGCCCCGGCGGCGCAACACCGCGCAACCAGGGCCCGGGGAGAGCTCAGTACGTCTTCGAGGGCAGCGGAAAGAGCTTTTCGGGCTCTTGCAGAACGGCAATGGCACCATCCTTGTCCTCGATGGAGGTAGGCGTCTCGATCCAGCCACCCGGATAGCTGCCTTGCAGGGCGTCGATCGTGGCATGCATCGCCGCCTTGCCCATCAGGAAGGGCGACGTGTTGACGGTTGCGGTCACGTTCCCGGCGGCAATTTCTTCCAGCCCCGAGGTGTCGCCGTCATTGCCGAGCAGAACGATGTCCGAGCGGCCGAGCGCCTTGGCGGCAAAGGAGGCGCCGATGATCATGTAGTCATTGGCGGCAAAGATCAGGTCGAGATCGGGATGCGACTGAAGAATATCCATCCCTGCGGTGTTGCCGCCCTCGACATTCCACTTGCCGTCAATCGACACGACCACGTCGAAATTCGCGTTGCCTTCGATCCCGTCCAGGAACCCGCCGACGCGCTCGGTCGAGTGATAACCGGGCTGGCCCTCGATGATGCCCACCTTCAGCGGCTTGTCACCATAGGTCTCGATGGCCCAGTCGGCGATCTTGTGCGTGCCGTTGCGCTGGGAATAGCCGACAACCCCGTGGATGGGTGTCGGAAAGTTCGGGATGTCGGAGTTGATCATCACGACCGCCATGCCCTTGTCCACTGCCTGCTTCAAAAGAGGGGCGGCGGCAAATTCGTCATGGGTGCCAAAGATGATGGCATCGACGTCCTGGGTCAGAACGTCCTGGATCATCCCCATCTGACCGTTGATATCGGCGCCCGACTGGGGGGCGAGCATGAAGACCTCGACACCTTCTTCCGCGGCCACGGATTTGATGCCCTCGCCAATGGCGATGTAATAGTTGAACTCGGTCGCCGGCGGCATATAGGCGATGCGAAAGGTCTCGTTCACCGGCGTGATCGCTGCGATCGGCGCCTGGGCGCCCTCTGCCAGGGGCACCGGGACGGGGTAGTCTTCGGCGATCGCTGCACTCGCCAATGCCGCAAAGCCCACGGCAAGGGTGGTTCTGACTACGGAAATCTGCATTTTTCTCCTCCTGAGATCTGTTGGCTATCCGTTGAATGGCGCATCGATCACGCCGCCAATGCCGGGTTTGACGGCAAAGAGGCCGCCGGAATCCGGTTCTTTTCCAAGCACATCGTCACTGCTCATCAGCCGGGATGTGGTTATGTAGAGGGTGTCCAGATCGGGCCCGCCAAAAGCGCAGCAGGTGGGCTTCCAGACCGGGACATCGATCACTGCGTCAATCGTTCCATCCGGCGCGACGCGCACCACGCGCCGGCCTTCCCACTCGGCGTTCCAGACCCCGCCTTCTGCATCGACACAGGACCCGTCAGGCAACCCCGGTTCGGTCGAAAAGTCGGCATGCACGCGGCGGTTTGAAACGGCACCGGTGGACTGATCATAGTCCATGGCCACGATCTCGCGGTCGGGCGTATCGGCGAAATACATCGTCGCGCCATCGGGCGAAAAACAGGTGGAGTTTGCACAGGAGACGCCCGCAAACAGGGTCCTGACCGACAGGTCCGTGTCAATCGAGATGACCGAGGAATCGGCCGCGCCCGAAACCTCGTTCATGCCGCCCAGAACGAAACGTCCCGCCCGGTCCGTGCGCCCGTCGTTCAGGCGGGTGTCCGGGTTGTCCGGTTCAAATCTGTGAATCAGGTCCTCTGCGCCGGTCGCCGGATCCAGAAAAACGACACGGTCGGCAAAGGCCACGATCAAACCGCCTATGCGCCGCGGCGCAAAGCAGCAAACACGATCTTTTGCCGGGATCTTTTTGCTTTCCCCACTCTCGGGATCAAAAGACCAGAGCGCGCGCCCTTCGATGTCGGTCCACCAGATCAGGCCATCGGCCGGGTTCCAGAAAACCCCTTCGCCGTGCTGATTCCGGCAGTCAACAACGCGCTCTGCAAGCATTATTTCTGTCCTCCCGACGCAAAGCTGATATCTGATATTCCAGCTTGCTTACGCTGGTGTATCAGATATCGTGATTGATGCAAGAAGAAATGTGGAGGCATCGTCATGGCCATTGAGAGACCCAAGTCGCTGCGCGAGCTGGCGTTGGAGCACCTGCGCAACAGTATCGTCGATGGCTCGCTGAAGATGGGCCAGGTGCTGTCCGAGCGCGGAATCTCCGAAGAGCTTGGGGTTTCCAAATCCCCGGTCAGAGAGGCTCTGGCCCAGCTCAGGGATGAAGGTCTGGTCAGTATCGAGCCTCAAAAGGGGGCTCGCGTGTTCACATTGTCCGAATCCGAGGTTGCCCAGATCTGCGATTTCCGTCAGGCGATCGAAACCGCCGCCTTTGAACTCGCGCTCAAGCGCAGCCCGGAGGGGCTGTCCAAGGACATGGCTCGGGTTGTTCATGACATGCGCACCGCGCGCGAGGCAGGAAACGAACGCCGTTACCTGGAACTGGATACCGAGTTCCACCATCTGATCTTCGCCCATGCGGGCAACGATTACCTGACCTCCAGCTATACCCGATACGTTGGAAAGATCGCGGCGTTGCGCACGCATCTGGCAAAGCTTCCGCAGCACACCGAGTTGTCCTTCGAAGAGCATGTCGGCCTGGCCAAGGCGGTGCGCGAGGGTGACATGGATGTCATCCGCGATCTGTTGGCACAACATATCGACCGGACCCGCCAGGCATATAGCAGCGCCATGATTGTCCTCGAAGGGACCGCCACCGCCTGAACTCGATGCAGCGTGGTGCCTTTTGACGGCCCCCGGGACATCCTCTCACCGACATGTCGGACCACCGACAGATCTCTCCGCAGTTTTCCAAATTGACATCTGATATCTCAGATGTCATATAGCACCTGGGAGGATCGAGGATGACTGCATCTGCCGAAATCGGTGCGCTGCCCGGCAAACCGCTTCTAGCGCTGAATTCTGTCCGCAAGAGCTTTGGTTCGAACGTGGTCCTTGACGGCATCGACTTCGAACTACGGCCCGGAGAGATTCACGCGCTTTGCGGCGAGAACGGCGCCGGTAAATCGACATGCCTGGGCCTGCTCTATGGCCTTCACCACCCCAATTCAGGCAGGATCGAGCGCGACGGCCAGGTCACCCGCATCGAGAGCCCGTCGCACGCGCAGACGCTCGGCATCGGCTGTGTGTTCCAGGAACTGAGCCTCGCCGGCGCTCTTTCGGTCGCGGAAAACATCTACGCCGGACGCGCGCCCTCGCGGGCTGGCATTGTTCAGTGGGGCAAACTCCGGCAGCAGGCCCGCGCCCTTCTTGCGGAGTTTGACCTGGACGTGGACGTGTCGCGCCCGGTCGACACTCTGCCGATCAGCTCGCGGCAGGTCGTCGAGATCGCAAAGGCGCTGTCGCTGAACTCCCGCGTCCTTCTGCTGGACGAACCCACATCGGCCCTTGCCCCGGACGAGGTCGACGCGCTGTTCAAGGTGCTTCGCAAGCTGACCGCACGCGGCATCGGCATAGTCTATGTCAGCCATCACATGTCAGAGATCTTTCGCATCGCCGACCGGGTGACCGTCCTGCGCGACGGCCGCAAGATCAGCACCCTTCCCACCAGCGAGACATCGCAAGAGCGCGTGGTCGCCGAAATGATCGGCGGCGCACATCCGGGCGAGGTCGCGAGGGCGGAAATCGCTCGGGGAGAGGATGTGCTGCATGTCGAGGGCCTGACCCACGCAGACGATTTCGAGGATGTGACCTTCTCGGTAAAGGCCGGCGAAATCGTGGGACTTGCCGGCCTGATGGGCGCGCGTCGCAGCGAAATCGTTCGATCCATTGTCGGATTGCGGCACGGAGCGGTTGGCACCGTGCGCCTTCATGGCCGGGCGGTGCGCTTTCACTCCCTGCGCAATGCCATGCGCGCGGGCGTCGGATTCGTTCCCGAAGAGCGCAAGACCGAAGGGCTTTTCCTCGACCAGTCGCTCAGTGACAATCTTGTCTCGGCAAGTCTGGCCGACCATGCCGCGTTCGGGATCATGCAGGCTCGCTCAATCAGGGATGCCAGCCGCGCCGCGATCGTGGCCTTCAGCATAAAGGCCTCCGATATCCGGGAACGCATCGGCGCGCTGTCGGGTGGAAACCAGCAAAAGGTCATGCTGGCCAAGTGGCTCAAGCGGGCCCCGGATCTGCTCATCGTCGAGGAACCGACAAAGGGCGTCGATGTGGGCGCCAAGTTCCAGATCCACACCGAGCTTCTCCGCCGCGCGTCCGAAGGCATGGCGATCATCGTCGTCTCCTCCGATTTCCCTGAACTCGTCTCCCTTTGCACCCGGATCCTAGTCATCCACGAAGGCCGGATCATGGGCGACGTCGCCGCGCATGACGCGACCGAAGACACCCTCCTGCAAATGGCCGCAGGCCTCCCTCAAGACGCCACGCAATCACCCCCAGCCAGATTGGGAGCCTCAGCCTGACCATGTCCACTCAGACCGAACACTTTTCCCGCCCGACTTCGCTTCGCCGTGTCCTTCAGGCGTTTGTCGACATCCGCGAACTGACCCTGATCGTGCTGATCGCCCTGATCGTGATCGTCATGGCGAACATCAACCCCTATTTCTTCAGCTTCTCGAACTTCCGCGCCGTCGCCGTGGGCATGGCGCCGACCGCCGTGATCGTCATCGGCATGGCGATCCTGCTGGCCTCGGGCGGCTTCGACCTTTCCGTTGGTTCCGTCATGGCGCTCAGCTCGACGGTTGTGGCCATGCTTCTGCTCGCCGGTCTGTCGATCCCGCTTGCCGTCCTATGCGGCCTGCTGCTGGGCGCCGTGGCGGGCGTCGCCAACGGCCTTCTGGTGACCGGGCTCGGGATCAACCCGCTGATCGCCACGCTGGGAACCATGTCCATCGCCCGCGGGATCGCGCTGGTCCTGACCGAGGGCTTTTCCGTCTCCAGCCTGCCGCAGGGCTTTGCCTGGATCGGCAAGGCCGAACTTGGCGGCTTTCCCGTCATCGTCCTGTTCACGCTGGCGCTCGTCGTCGTCTTCGATCTGGCGGTACGGCACACGCGGTTCTTCCGTCAGGTCTATTTCATCGGCGCCAACGAAAAGGCCGCCCTGCTGTCGGGCATCCACGTGACCCGGGTCCGCATCATCGCCTATGCGCTCACCGGCGTACTGGCCGCCCTGGCGGGCGTTCTTCTCGCCTCGCGCCTGATGAGTGGCACGCCGACCGCCGGTAACGGGATCGAGCTTCAGGTGCTCGCCGCCGCCGTCATCGGTGGCGCCTCCCTGCGCGGCGGCGAGGGCACGATCCTCGGCGCCTTTCTGGGCGTCGTCTTCGTCGCGCTCATCAACAACGCCATGACCATGCTCGCGGTCTCCATCTACTGGCAGATGATCGTGATCGGCACCGTTCTGGTGGCCGCCGTTGCGCTCGACATGCTGATCCGACGGCACCGGGGCTGAGACCCGGCAAACAGTACTCAAAATCAACCATCCAACAGGGAGAACTCGATGACTGAACTCAACGTGAAACGGCGCAGTCTGCTGACCGCCGGAACAATGGCCGGTCTGGCCGGCGCCTTCGGCCTGCCGCTCTTGTCCAAGGAGGCGATGGCACAGGCAGCAGGCAAGGAATACGTTTTCCTCTCCATCGTGACCCAGGTGCCTTTCTGGGTGGACTATCGCAATGCCATGAAGGACCTCGAAGAGCTGATGGGCATCAAGGCCACCTTCACCGGCCCGCTCGATTTCGACACCGCCGCTCAGGCCCGCCAGCTTGACGAACTGATCGCCCGCCGCCCCGCCGGCATCCTGATCTTCCCCGGAGATCCCGCAACCCTGGCCCCCGGGGTCGAGCGCGCCGTGGCCGCGGGCATCCCCGTGACCTGCTGCATCGGCGATATCCCGAACAGCCCGCGCTCGACCTTCCTCGGCATCAACGGCGTGCAGGCCGGTCGCGTCGGCGGTGAAATGCTGGCCGAGGCCATCGGCGGCAAGGGCAAGGTCATTCTCGGAACCTTCCCGGCTCCCTCCACGCTGGAGCGGGTCGAAGGCTACAAACAGGTATTCGCCGAGAAATATCCCGATATCGAGGTCGTCGACGTGGTCAACGACAAGGCCGATCCGTCTTATGCGCCCACCGCCTATCTTCAGGCGATCCAGGCCCATCCTGATATCGTGGGCATCGGCGGCACCGATGGCGACAGCGGCAAGGGCGCGGCCATCGCGGTCACCGAAGCGGGCCGCGTCGGCGATATCAAGATCGTCGCCATGGACCGCAACGACGACATGCTGCCCTATATCGAAGACGGGACAATCCACGGGGCCGTGGCGCAGAAATCCTATCTGGAAATCTTCCTGGCCTTCCACATGATGCACTGGCAGAACACCGACGCGCTCAAGGTCCTGCCCGACTGGCGCGCGGCTGGCATCAATCCGTTGCCCGAGCGGGTCGAGACCGGCGTGATGCCGATCACGGCCGCAAACGTCGCCCAGTTCAAACATATCTAAGCCTTGACCGGCACGGTTGCTGAACCGTGCCGGTCCTGTTCCGATGACCGAACGTCCCGATCCCTGGCGCGAACTCAGCATAAAGCGCGACGCGCTGACGCTCACCCTGCTTCCCGGCATTGGTGGTCGCCTGTGGGACGTTGCCCTTGGCGGCCGGTCGCTGCTGTTCCAGAACCCCGACCTCCTGGGTCAGCCATTCCGCGCCGACAGTCTTGCCAGCTTGCCCACACGCTCACCCCAGTTCGGCTTTCCCCTCTGGGGCGGAGAAAAGACCTGGGTCGCCCCGGACCGCGACTGGCCCGCAGGCGCCCCCTATCCCGCGCTCGATGCGGGCGCCTACCACATTGCAACACACTCGCCCGAGGCCGTGTCCCTGGTCAGCCCCGTCTGCCCCATCTCGCAGCTACAGATCACGCGAACGGTCACGCTGCGCTCCGGCTCCGCGTTTTCCATCGCGCACAGCTTGCGGAACTGCGGCAGTGCCCCGCGTCGGTGCGGCATCTGGTCGGTCATGATGCTGGATCATCCGGCGCGGATCGCGGTTCCCGGCCTCCACCCGGCCATCCGCCCGGTCTTCGACCGGCACGATGGCCGGGCAACAAGCTCTGCGGATGGCCTCACCTGCACCTGCCAGGACCCACATCAATTCAAGATCGCCACCGCAAACCCGACCGGGCGGACCCTGATCCGCAATCTGCTCCACGACATATCCATCCTCTGCACCACCGGGCCGTCCGCGCCCGGCGACAGCTATGCCCACGGCTTGCCCTTCGAAATCTTCAACTCCGGCGACTACGCCTATTGCGAAGCCGAATGGCACGCGCCCGCGCGCAACCTCGCCCCACAGGCCGAGCTGCGGTTCACCCAGAACTTCCGGATCTGGCGGGGTGCGCCTCCAGGTGACCTCGCCCTGACCCGGCCGGAAAAGGAGCTCTTGACATGCATGTCCTCATAACCGGGGCCGGCGGGCATCTTGGCCGCAAGCTCTTCGACCTGCTCGATGCGGACACGGACTTCGACGTGACCGGTCTCGACATTCGCGACGCCGGGCATCCGCGCATCTTCGTCGCCGACCTCGCCGATGGCGACGCCTGGGTGCGGCACCTCGCCGATGTGGATGTGATCGTCCACCTGGCCGGAGACCGGGAGCCGGCGGCCTCCTGGGGCTCCGCGATCCGCAACAACATGGACGCAACGCTCGACCTCTACCACCACGCCGCAGCCCAGGGGGTAAAGCGCGTGGTGTTGGCCAGTTCGAACTGGCTGCATGGTGACAAGCGGTTCACACGGGACCGGCTGACCAGCAGCCTGGCGCCGGGTCCGGTGAATGCCTACGGGATGTCCAAGCTGTTCTGCGAACGCACCGGCGCCTATTTCGCCCGGTACCACGGCCTCTCCGTGATCTGCCTGCGGATCGGGTGGACCCAATGGACCCATGGCAACCGGCCCGGCCCGCATATGGCCATGGGCCGGTGGGGCCAGGAGATGTGGCTCAGCGACCGTGACTTCCTCAGCGGAATGCGCGCCGCGATCACGGCCGAGAATGTCGGCTTTGCCGCGCTGAACCTGATGTCCGACAATCCGGGGATGCGCTGGGACCTGTCCGAAACGAGACAGGTCATCGGATACACCCCCAAAGACGGGAGTCTCGCGCGCCTCACGCCGGGCATCGTGGTGACATCCTGGATCAAGAAAACACTGACGATCTGGCTTCCCAACCTGATCGAAAGACGATTTCCCGGCTGGTAGCCGGTCGGTGCGTTACGGGTCCCGCCACGCGCCGTCAACACCGGCCGGACCCCCATCGCCTCTAGACCGACATTCCCCACCAACAAACGAAAACCGGCGGCAGATCGCTCTGCCGCCGGTTTCCTTGGGTGTGGCCGTACTTAGTTCTGCAACTCCGCCGGGGATTTGGCAGCGATGTCAGTCCAGTTGGCGTCGGCCTTCACGATGAAACCGGGGATGTCCTCTTCCCACTTGGCCTGGATCTCGTCGGACAGGTTCAGGTACAGTTGGCCGTCGACGATCTTCCAGTTGTCCGGGTCGCCGTCGAACTTGAAGCCCATCGCGGCGCCAAAGGCGCAATAGCCGCCATAGGCCGGCAGATAGGCTTCCGGGTTCGCTTCGAACGCTTCCTTGTTCTCCGCGCTGGCAAAGCGATAGGTGGCGTCATGATAGACCGAGGTGATCTTCCAGTCGCCTTCGGTGGCTTCGCCCACGGTGAAATAGGCCACCGGGTCATAGCCCTGCATGGCCAGACCGGTCGAGCTTGCGTTCAGTTCCACACCGGCGGCCAGAGCCGAGCTTGCCAGTGCGACGGACAGGGCGACGCCGCCCAGGAAGGATTTGAAGGTGTTCATTGTCATGCCTTTCGATTTTGGCTGACCCGTCGGCGCAATTTCCGGCCGGGTCCATTGGATCCCGCACGGCCCAATCTCGCCGTGGTGAACCCCAGATGGGCAGCCCCCCGATCACGTTCAAAGCAACTCAAGTTGATCGTGCGCAGGTTTAGGTCGGGTGTGCGAAAATTCCGGGTTGACAGATCGGTAAATGATCAATCTTCCACCAGATCGGCAAGAAAGGTCACGACCTTTTCGACCGGCATCTCACAGGGAAACAGCCGCGCGCCGCCGCTCAGGTCATACAGGTTGAGGCTGATGTAATCGGTTCCGCCCAACTCGGTCGCCACCAACTTGACCGACCGCCCACCGGCAAACACGGATTTGGACACGGAATACCGCCGCCCGCCGGACCGGCCGGTATTCGTGCCAATGGGCCAGGCGCGCAAGCGCGCCAGCGCCCGCTCCCTCACGCCGATTTCTGGCCGATCTTCGGCTCGGTCCCGGCCTTCAGCCGTGCGATATTGGCCCGGTGTCGCCAGAACACCATCAGCGTCAGCACGACACCCAGCGCAAACCCGGTGCCATATCCAAGGAACACCAGCCAGAAGGTCGAGCTTGCCGCCGCCACCAGCGCCCCCATGGACGAGATCCGCGTCACCGCCGCGCCCGCAAGCCAGCTCAGGCAGCAGGCGATGCCGACCGGCCAGGCCAGCGCCAGCCACAGGCCGAGAAAGGTCGCAACCCCTTTGCCGCCCTTGAAGCCCAGCCAGATGGGATAGCAATGGCCGACAAACGATGCCAGCGCCGCCACCTGTGCCGCGTCCTCGCCCGCGAACAGCCGCGCCAGCAGCACCGCCACCGCCCCCTTGCCACCATCCAGGAGCAGGGTCAGCGCCGCCGCCCCCTTATTACCGGTGCGCAGCACATTGGTGGTGCCGATATTGCCCGAGCCGATCTTGCGCAGATCGCCCATCCCCATCGCGCGGGTCAGGATCAGGCCAAAGGGCACCGAGCCCAGCCCATAGCCGATCACGGCCCACAGGATCAGCAGCATCACGGGCGTATCGAAAACGGGCATCAGTCTCTCCGGTAAACGGCCTGTCCGGCCACATAGGTCGCCAGCACCCTACCTTGCATCCGCTGGCCGTCAAACGGGGTGTTCTGCGATTTCGACCGCAGCGTGAACCGGTCCAGAACAAAGGGCACGTCCGGGTCGAACAGCACCAGATCGGCAGGCGCCCCCGCACTCAGCCGCCCGGCCTCCAGCCCCAGCCGCCGCGCCGGGTTCAGCGCCATGGCCCGGAACAGGGTAGGCAGGTCAAGCTGCCCGGCATGATAAAGCCTCAGCGCCGCAGGCAAAAGCGTTTCCAGCGCCACCGCGCCGCTTGCGGCCTCCTCAAAAGGCAGCCGCTTGCTTTCCTCGTCCTGTGGCGTGTGCATGGAACTGATCGTGTCGATCAAGCCCGTGCGCACCGCCTCGATCACCGCCTGCCGGTCATCCTCGCTGCGCAAAGGCGGCTTGACCTTGAAGAAGGTGCGATAACCCGAAACATCCAGCTCGTTCAGCGTCAGATGGTGGATCGAGGTGCCGGCGGTGATGTCCAGCCCATTGCGCTTGGCGCGTTCCAGCGCGGGCAGCGCACGCGCGGTGGTGATCTGGTCGGCGTGATACTTCGCCCCGGTCATTTCCAGCAACGCGATATCGCGGTCCAGACCCATCCGCTCGGCCATGGGCGACACGGCGGGCAGGCCATAGAGCGCTGCGAACTTGCCGCTGGTGGCCGCCGCCCCCTCGCTCAGCCCCGGCTCCTGCGGATGCGCGATGACCAGCGCGCCCAACGACCGGGCATAGGTCAGGGCGCGGGAAAACACCTTGGTGTTGGCGACCACATGGTCGCAATCGGTAAACGCCACCGCGCCTGCATCCAGCAGGAACCCGATCTCTGTCATCTCACGGCCCTGCCGCCCCTTGGTCAACGCCGCCATCGGCAGCACGTTGACCGGCGTGTCGGCCTGCGCCCGGCGGGTGACGAATTCCAGCGCCTCGGGCGTGTCGATGGCCGGGTTGGTGTCGGGCCGGGTGACGATGGTGGTGACACCGCCCGCCGCCGCCGCCTGTCCCGCGGACTTATAGCTCTCTTTGTGGCGCTCGCCCGGTTCGCCCACCTTGACGCCGATATCGACGATACCGGGGGCCAGGCACTTGCCACCGCAATCGACCACCTCGACATGTTCGGGCACGCCGATCTCATGGCCCTGCGCCACGATCCGCCCGCCCTCGACCAGCAGCGCGCCGCGCTCGTCGGTGCCCGCCTCGGGGTCGATCAGCCGGGCATTGGTGAAAAGGATGTTATTCATTGTCACGAGTCCCGGGCAACAAGGGGCTTAACTCTGCTATGATGGGGCGAAATGTGTCGTGAAGACGAATAAGTGACTCGATCAACCACCGATGTTGGTCTGGCCAGTCGGATCTGTCATTTGGATCCGAGGTTCTAGAGATACAAATTCGACAGTCTTGCTTTCCATCTAGCCGCTGCCATTCCAGTTCGCTTCCAAAAGTATTTTCGATCCTTCTTCTTTTCTCAAAGAGCTTGTCGAAGTGAACTTTAGCCTCTTTTCCACCTAGATAGATTTCAGCACGTATCCAGCGAGCTTTGCTATTCATCACCATGCTGACTAGAAAGCCAGATTTTCCTATGGAGTGAGCAATCCAAGACTGTGCTGGAGCTTTCAGTGGCTTCAGGAATGCATGCCGCCCTGTCAACAGGGCCTCGGCAGCATCCCAGTAGTCCAATTGCATCCTTTTTGTGTCTGTTAGAGGTATATGTCTCATTTCCCTCTTCGCAGCGCTTGTGCTTCGGGACCAATCATTCGGAAGACTAACCGGATTGAATCTTGGAGCGGCGGGACTCTCTCCAATTTTTAACAACTCAACCTCGATGCCAAAGAAACGAATGTTTTGATTGGTAACTTCGTTCAGCCAATCCAATGCCGCGCGGTGTTCGTCTGCAATGTTTGAGGCAATCCAGACGATAGTCACGGCATCCAAGCCAGCAGCATAAGTAATGAGTTGCCCCAAGTGGGTATGGTCAGTCCTTTCCAACTGGTTTTCGATCAAAACCCATTCGTCGGTCAGAGTGTTCTTACACAATATGTCTGCGCGAAACGGGCCTACATTTTGCTCGACGGCCTCTAATTCAAGTTCAAAGCCAATTACCTCTCCAAGCTGCTGTAGGTTTTCTTCCTGAGCTAACCACGGAGTAAAGTCCCTAGCCTCTGTCTGCCAAATCTTTCGAAGATCGACCTTTGTGAGCTTACCGAGTTCGGTCATCTTATCGCCCTTTCGATGGCGGCCTTGGTGGCGGCCGGGTCCGCCTGGTATCTGATCAGGTGTTTGTCACCGCCCTTGGTGATCACCTGCACATAGCTGCCCATGGTCCGCACCATCTCGATCTGGTTAAGCGGCACCCGGTGGCCCGGGCCGCTGAGCGTACCGTCCGAGATTTCCCAGACCACCGCCAGCTCCTCCGACGCCAGGTACCAGCCGCGCAGCGCAATCGCGGCGAGGCCCGCCGGAGCACCGGTCCAGACATAGGGATTGACCATCGCCCAGAGCACCGCCATGGCGCCGCCCATGGCAATCGCCGCCATCCAGGTGTGGTTGCGGATATAGGCCCCTCGGTCGGCGGGAAATCGGAACGTCGCGCCGCTCATGTCCGTGCTCCCCGGACGGCGGTCACGCCGCCGAAGCCGTTAACAAACCGTGAAATTGCCGATGTACAAAACGGCACATTCGCCTTCCGGGGCCGGTACAAAACGGTCAATTCGCGGGTCAAAAGATCAGCCATGCCAGCCCCCCGATGATCAGCGACATGACAACGGCGAACAGGGTAAACCCGATATTGCGCGCCTTGCGCCGCGCCTCGCGCGGCGGCAGACGCGGCGCGGAATGGGGCAGGGCGCTTGCCGTCTCGATCGGTGTCCCGCTCCAGTCGGTGCCTTCTTCGCGATATTCTCCCACCGGCTCCAGCGCTTCGGGCAAGGTAATTTCGACCGGGTTCCCGCCGAACGCGCGGCTGCGCAGCAGCAGCATCCAGCCCTTGTGCGCGGCCAGTTCCGCGCGGTTGAGCTGATCCTCGGATATCCCGCAACCCTCTGTAAGATAACCATAAAGCCCAAGCTCTTCGAGGTCCGAGACCGGGAAGACCTCGACATGATCCATGTCGAGCGCGTCGAGTCCCAGGAGTTGCGCCACCGCCCCCGGCTCGCGCAGGAACCGCGCCTCCTCGGGCCGCATGTTCAGGGCGTAAAGGCGGATCAGGCCGCTCTCGTTGTGGGGGACACTCAGCCGGGTCATGCCGCCCCGCGCAGGTTGCGCGCCAAGAGCTCCATCGCCGCCATGCGCACCGCGACACCCATTTCCACCTGCTCCTGGATCACCGACCGGTTGATGTCATCCGCCAAGGTCCCATCAATCTCGACCCCCCGGTTCATCGGCCCCGGATGCATAATAATCGCATCCGCCTTGGCCAGTCCCAGCTTCTCGCGGTCCAGCCCGTAGCGGTGGTAATACTCGCGCTCGGACGGGATGAAGCCGCCATCCATCCGCTCTTTCTGAAGCCGCAGCATCATCACCACGTCGACGTCTTTCAGACCCTCGCGCATGTCGTCATAGACCTCGGCGCCAAACTCTGCGAACTGAGAGGGAACCAGCGTCGGTGGCCCGATCAGACGGATGCGGTTTTCCATTTTTCCAAGCAAAATCAAGTTTGAACGCGCCACGCGGCTATGCGCGATGTCACCGCAGATGGCGATGTTCAGCCGGTGCAGCCGCCCCTTGGCCCGGCGGATCGTCAGCGCATCCAAGAGCGCCTGGGTCGGGTGTTCGTGCCGCCCGTCGCCCGCGTTCAGCACCGCGCAATTCACCTTCTGCGCCAGCAGGTCCACGGCGCCCGAATGCGGGTGCCGTACCACCAGAAGATCGGGATGCATCGCATTCAATGTCATCGCGGTGTCGATCAGGGTCTCGCCCTTCTTGATCGAACTGGCCTGCATCGACATGTTCATCACATCCGCGCCCAGCCGCTTGCCCGCCAGTTCGAAACTGGCCTGGGTGCGGGTGGAGTTCTCAAAGAACATGTTGATCTGGGTCAGCCCCGACAGCACGTCGGAATGCTTGGCCGATTGCCGGTTCAGGTCGACATAGGTCTCGGCCAGATCCAGAATGGCGGTGATATCTGCGGGAGACAGCTGTTCGATGCCAAGCAGGTGTCGGTGGGCAAATGACATGGGCGGCTCCGGTCAGGCGATTGCGCCGCTTATAGAAAGCGCGCGGGCCGGGGGCAATACGGCCCGTCGCCTCAGTCGGAGGGGGTGCAGCCGCCCTCGGGCAGGCAGGTCTCGCCCGGCTTGCACCATGCACCGCGCCCGCAATCGACCGCCAGCTGCGGCACGCAGCCCCGTTCGGCCGAGCATTTGAAGCCCGGCCTGCATTGTGATCCGGTCTCTTCGCACAGGTACCAGCCGACGCGGCTGCACCCTCCCCCGGGCAGGCACTGGGTCCCCGCCGGACAGACCCGTCCGTCCTTGCAGGGCGGGTTTTGGGGAAGGGTCAGCTCTGGTTTCGGAAGCGGCACGCAGTCGCCGGAAACCGAACAGGTCATGCCGGGCCCGCAGGTCAGGCCGGTCTGGCATTTGCCCGCGCCCTTGGGCGCGCATCTGGTGCCGCCTGCCACGCAGTCCTCGAACGGCCCGCAGGACCGGCCGCCGCCGCAATAGGTGCCGCCCAAAGGCACGCAGTACCCGTCCCAGATACAGGTTTGCGACAGGCCGCAGCAGTTTGATGCACCGCATTGGGCGGTGCCCGCGGGACATTCCGCCGCCCGGGCGTCATGAAACGCGGCAACAAAAAAGACGATCAGGCTCAGGCAGAACAGTCGAAACATGCCGCCATGCTCGGCTGCGCGTTGCGCGCTGTCCAGCGGCAATCCGCTTTCCCTTGCCGCGCAGACGGTTAGATTGGGGGCATGGAATCGGCACTTGATCCTCATGCGGCGCTGGCCCTGCTGGAATGGCAGGTGGAACTGGGCGTAACCGAAGCGATCGGCGACGCGCCGGTGGATCGCTATGCCTTGGCCGATACCGCGCCGCGCCCGGATCGCACCGCTGCCGCGACGTCTGCCGCTCCGGCCGCGCCGCAAGTGGTGCCAAAGACGGATCCGGTGCAAGAGGCGCGTAAGGCTGCGGCCAGCGCGACGGCGCTGCCGTCGCTGCGCCAGGCACTGGCGGAGTTCGACCATTGCGAGCTTAAGAAGGGCGCGCGCAACCTTGTCTTTGCCGACGGGATGCCGGGATCGCGGGTGATGATCATTGGCGAGGCGCCGGGCCGCGACGAGGATCGCGAGGGGCGCCCCTTTGTCGGCCGCGCCGGTCAACTTCTGGACCGGATGCTGGCGGCCATTGGCCTCGACCGGCAGAAAAACGTCTATATCACCAATGTCCTGCCCTGGCGGCCGCCGCAGAACCGCGACCCGCTGCCGGTCGAGATCGGGATGATGAAACCGTTCCTGGAACGGCATGTGGCGCTGGCACAGCCGCAGGTTCTGGTGCTGATGGGCAATATCAGCTGTGACGCGGTGCTGGGAAAACGGGGTATCACGCGGCTCAGGGGCCAATGGACCCAGGCGATGAACCTGCCGGTCATGCCGATGTTCCACCCTGCCTATCTGCTGCGACAGCCGCAGATGAAGCGGCAGGCCTGGGCCGACCTTCTGGAACTCAAGGCAAAGCTGAAGGAGCAGTGATGCGCATAATGGCCTTTTCCGATCTCCACATGGCGCGCGCCCGGGCCGCCGATCTGGTCGCTGCAAGCCTGGAGGCCGATATCGTGATCGGCGCAGGCGATTACTGCAACGGGCGCCAGGGGTTGGATCAAGCGATGGCGATGCTGGCCGGGATCATGGTGCCGCTGGTGCTGGTGCCCGGAAACGCCGAAAGCGCCGCCGAGCTGGAGGCCGCCGCGCCCGAAGGCGTGCATGTGCTGCATGGCACCTCGGCCACGGTGGACGGGATACGGATGTTCGGGCTGGGCTATGGCGTGCCGCCCACGCCCTTTGGGGACTGGTCCTGTGACATGACCGAGGGCGAGGCATCCGAGATGTTGGCGCGCTGCACCGCTACCGATATCCTGATCACCCATTCGCCGCCAAAGGGGTTCGGCGATGTCACCTCGGATGGCAAGTCGGTCGGATCGACCGCGATCCGCGACGCCATCGAACGGGTGCAACCGCAGCTGGCGCTATGCGGTCATATCCATGACAGCTGGGGCGCGCGGGGCAGCATGGGGCGGACGCGGCTTGCAAACCTGGGTCCCACCGTCAACTGGTTCGAGTGGCCGCAATGATCGAGCCCATCACATTCTTGACGTTTTTGCCGGCCGCGCTGGCGCTGAACCTGACGCCGGGCGCCGATATGATGTTCTGCCTCGGCCAAGGGTTGCGATCTGGTCCGCGTGCCGCCTGGGCGGCCAGCGCCGGTATCTCGGCGGGCGGCATGGTGCATGTCGCGGTGGCAGGGCTGGGTCTGGGCGCTGCGGTGCAGGCGATGCCCTGGCTGTTCGACGCCATCCGCTGGGTCGGCGTGGTCTATCTGCTGTGGCTGGCTTGGGGGGCGCTGCGGCAAGGGGCCGTTGCCGCCAATGCGCCGCCGCGCGCTGCGCGCCATGCGTTTCGCGACGGGATGCTGGTGAATCTGACCAACCCCAAGGTGATCCTGTTCGTGCTGGCCTTTATTCCTCAATTCGTTTCGCCCGAGGCAGGCCCGATCCTGCCACAGTTTCTGGTCTTTGGTGCCATCATCGGGGTGGGCGGGTTTGTCATCAACGGGTTGGTGGGACTTTTTGCGGGCGGCCTCGGCCGACGCCTGACCACCGACTCGCGCCTGGGCCGCATCCTGGGCCGCGTGACGGCGGGCATCTTTGCAGCATTGGCGCTGCGGCTCGCCATTCTTGAAAGGACCTGATCCGCCATGTCGCGCATCGACGAAAGCCTCGATTTCATTCCTGTCCGTATCGCGGTGCTCACCGTGTCGGATACCCGCTCGCTGGAAGAGGACCGATCTGGCCAGACCCTGGTCGACCGGATCGCACGGGCAGGACATGTGCTGGCCGACCGGCACATCATTCAGGACGAGCGCGCCCAGATCGCCGACCAGCTGCGCGCCTGGGTCGCCGATCCGGATGTCGATGTCATCATCTCGACCGGCGGCACCGGCCTGACCGGGCGCGACGTGACGGTCGAGGCGCATCGCGACGTTTACGAGAAAGAGATCGAGGCTTTCGCCACCGTCTTTACCCTGATCTCGATGGAAAAGATCGGAACCTCGGCGGTGCAGTCGCGCGCCACGGGCGGGGTTGCGGGGGGCACTTACCTGTTTGCGCTGCCCGGCAGTCCGGGCGCCTGCAAGGATGCCTGGGACGGTATTCTGGAAAAACAGCTCGATTACCGCCATCGTCCCTGCAACTTTGTCGAGATCATGCCACGATTGGATGAGCATCTGCGACGGAAATAGGTCAGGATCACGTTCAAGCATATGAGGCTTGGCAATTTTATCGGGCCTCCTAGCTTGTCTATGATACTGTCACCTGCGACCGGAACCCGGTAAACAATGCGATTTCTTCGGCAAAGCCTGCTTGGTGTCTTTCTTGCCTCAGTTGCCCTGGCCCTGCTGGTCTGGGCCGGGCAATTGGTGTTGGACGCCGTGCAATCCCGGATGAACGCCGACAAGAAACCGCCTGCGGCGCGTGAACGGGTGTTCGCGGTCAATGTACAAACAGCACAATCCGGCACCGTCACGCCGGTTCTGGAAGCATTTGGCAAGGTACAAAGCCGCCGCACTCTCGAATTGCGCAGCGCCATGGGCGGACGGGTGATCGGGCTTTCGGAAAACTTTGTCGACGGCGGCACGGTTCATGCGGGCGAGGTTCTGGTGCGGATAGACCCTGCCAAGGCGCAGACCGAACTGGACCGGGCGCGCTCGGATCTGATGGATGCCGAAGCCGAGGAACGCGATGCCGCCCGGGCCTTGATTCTGGCGGGACACGAATTACAGGCGGCGGAGGATCAGGCCACCCTGCGCGCTCAGGCGATGCAACGTCAGCAGGATCTGGTCGAGCGCGGGGTAGGCAGCGCCGCCACGGCGGAAACCGCCGAACTGGCGGATGCCCAGGCGCGCCAGGCGGTTTTGTCCCGCCAGATCGCGGTGGCCCAGGCCGAGGCACGGGTGGACCAGGCGGTGACCCGGCTGGCACGTGCGCGTCTGGCGCTGGAACTGGCCGAGCGGGATCTGGAAGAAACCGAAGTATTCGCGAGCTTTGACGGCACGCTGAGCGGGGTAACGCTGGTCGAGGGGCGACTGGTCTCGGTTAACGAGAAACTGGCCGAACTGATCGACCCGACCGCTCTGGAAGTGGCCTTTCGGATTTCGACGGCGCAATATGCGCGTCTGCTTGACGCGTCTGGTCGGCTGATCGGCGCCCCTGTTACGGTCAAGCTTGACGTTACCGGGGCCGATTTGGTCGCCCAGGGCAGCATCAGCCGTGACAGCGCGGCGGCAGGGGACGGTCAGTCGGGTCGCCTTATCTATGCCGGGCTGGATGCGTCGCCGGGGTTCAAGCCGGGCGACTTCGTAACGGTGAGTGTCGAGGAACCCCCGCTATTGAATGTGGTGCAACTGCCAGCCTCGGCGCTGGATGCGTCGGGAACGGTGCTGGTGCTGAGTGCAGAAGACCGTCTGGAGGAGTTGCCGGTGTCGCTGCTGCGGCGTCAGGGCGACCATGTTCTCGTCCGTGGCGACGGACTGGAAGGGCGCGAGGTGGTGATCGGCCGCACGCCATTGCTGGGGCCGGGTATCAAGGTCCGGCCGCTGCGGGTCGAGGCCGGAGCAGGTGAGCCGGACGTCTCGCTGCTGGAGCTGTCCGATGAACGCCGGGCGCGCCTTGTGGCCTTTGTCGAGGGGAACGATCGGATGCCGGCGGATGTGAAACAGCGGCTGCTGGGCCAGCTTGCCGAAGCCCGCGTGCCTGCACGCCTGGTGCAGCGGCTGGAAGAGCGCACAGGGGGCTGACCGGTCATGGTCCGCGATATCCCCAAAGCCGCTGGCGGAGTTCTGAGCTACTTCACGCGTCATCGGACCGCCGCCAATCTGCTGCTTGTGGTCCTGCTGGTGCTGGGGGCAGCGGCCATTCCGAACATGCGGGCGCAGTTTTTTCCCGACGTGATCGTCCAGAACGTGACGGTCAATGTCGAGTGGGAAGGGGCCGGACCCGAAGATGTTGACAGCGCCATCGTGCAGGTTCTGGAACCGGCCTTGCTGGCCGTAGACGGGGTGGAAAGCTCGACCGCCACCTCGCGTGAGGGGCGTGCCAATGTGTCGCTGGAATTCGAACCCGGCTGGGACATGGCACAGGCCGCCGATGACGTGCAGGCGGCGGTGGATGCGATAACGACCCTGCCGGAGGATGCCGAGGAGCCATCGGTCCGTCGTGGGGTCTGGCGGGACCGGGTGACCGACGTTGTGATCACCGGACCCGTCTCGCCCGAGCAACTGGCCCGATTTACCGACGAGCTGATCGTCCGGCTGTTCGAGATCGGGGTGACACGGACCACGATCCGGGGCCTGGCCGCCCCGCGCACGGTGGTCGAAGTGCCATCGGCCAAGCTGATCGCCAATGATGTATCCATGTCCGAAATCGCGGCGGCGATTGCGGCCGAGGTCACAGGTGATCCGGCGGGCGACGTGACAGGTGCAAATGCACGTATCCGCACCGGGGCGGAGAAGCGCAGCCCCGAAGAGATCGGCGGGATCGTCCTGCGCTCGAACCCCGATGGGTCCAAGCTGCGCGTTTCGGATGTGGCGACGATCCGGGTCGAAGGGGTCACGCGCAACCGGAGCTATTGGGTCGGGGACCAGCCTGCAATGTCGGTCCGGGTGGATCGGTCGGATCAGGGCGATGCGATCAAGGTTCAGCATCAGGTCGAAGAGTTGGTCGAGGTGATGGAGGCAGGCCTGCCCCAGGGCGTGACCATGGATCTGATCCGGACCCGGGCCGAGGCGATCACCGACCGTCTGAACATTCTGGTCGATAACGGGCTTGTCGGGCTGGGACTGGTCGTTCTGTTGCTGTTTTTGTTCCTGAACGCTCGGACGGCATTCTGGGTGGCGGCGGGGATCCCGGCGTCGATGTTCGCTGCGGTGGCCCTGATGTATGCGGCTGGATTGACGATCAACATGGTGTCGCTGTTCGGGCTGATCATCACGCTGGGCATCGTGGTGGATGATGCCATCGTTGTTGGGGAGCATGCCGATTTCCGGGCGCGGCGGCTGGGGGAGCACCCGGTCGTTGCCGCGGAAACCGCAGCAAGACGCATGGCGATGCCGGTCTTTGCCGCGACGTTGACCACGATCATCGCCTTTTTCGGCCTTACCGCAATCGGAGGGCATTTCGGAAAGTTGATAGGGGACATTCCGTTCACCGTGATCGCCGTGCTGGCCGCGTCGCTGGTTGAGTGTTTCCTGATCCTGCCCAACCACATGTCCCATGCCATTGCGCATTCAGCCAAGGAACATTGGTATGACTGGCCGAACCGGGTGGTGAACAAGGGGTTTCGCTGGCTGCGCGACCATCTGTTTCGCCGTTTCGTGGGCTGGGTCGTGCGGGCGCGCTATGTCGTTCTGGCGGGGACGGTGACGGTTCTGGCCAGCCAGGTGGCGCTGTTCATCACCGGTGATGTGCAATGGCGGTTTTTCAATGCGCCCGAACGCGGCTCGGTCACCGGCAATTTCAGCATGGTCGAGGGCGCCACCCGCGACGACACGATGGCGATGATGCGCGAGTTGCAGCGCGCCACCGAGGAACTTGGCCGCATCTACGAAGAGCGCCACGGCCGCAATCCGATCGACTTTGTGATGGCCGAGATCGGCGGAAACGCAGGGCCCGGGCTTGCCGGTTCCGACACCAAGGATGCGGATCTGCTGGGCGGAATCTCGATCGAGTTGATCGACGCGGATGAACGCCCCTATTCCAGCTTTGCCTTTGTCGGAGAGTTGCAGGATTTCGTGAACCGGCATCCCAAGGTCGAAACGCTCAGTTTTCGCGGCTGGCGGTCGGGGCCGGGTGGCGATGCGCTTGACGTACAGTTCTATGGCGCCTCGGCGCAGGTGCTGAAATCGGCCGCTGAGGATCTGCAAACCGCGCTGTCGCGGTACCCGGAGGTTTCGGGGGTCGAGGACGATCTGAGCTATGACAAGGAAGAGATCGTATTGGACCTGACCGCGCAGGGTCAGGCGCTGGGCTTTACCGTCGATGCGCTGGGCCGGGCGCTGAGGGCGCGGCTGAACGGGATCGAGGCGGCAACCTATCCTGACGGGCCGCGCAGCGCGCAGATCCGGGTCGAGCTGCCAGAGAACGAGTTGACCGCCGATTTCCTGGAGCGGACGCTGATGCGGACGCCGCAAGGCACGTATGTTCCGCTGGCCGATATCGTTTCGGTCACGCAGCGCACCGGGTTTTCCACGGTGAAACGGGAAAACGGCATTCGGGTCGTCTCGGTCACCGGGGATATCTCCGAAGACGATCCGGCGCGGGCGGCAGAGATTTCGACGGCGCTGGAAACCGAGATCCTGCCACGGATCGCCAGCGAACGTCAGGTCGAATGGAGGCTGGCGGGGCTGAGCGAACAAGAGGACACCTTCCTGACTGAGGCGGCCTCGGGCGTGATCCTTTGCCTGACCGGCATCTACCTGGTACTGGCCTGGGTCTTTGCCAGTTGGACCCGGCCCTTGGTGGTGATGGCGATCATTCCGTTCGGGCTGGTGGGAACGATCTGGGGCCACTACATCTGGGAAGTGCCGCTCAGCATGTTCACGGTTGTGGGGCTTCTGGGGATGACCGGGATCATCATCAACGACTCGATCGTTCTGGTGACGACGATTGACGAATATGCCGAAACGCGCGGACTGCTCCCCTCGATCATCGACGGCACAGCGGATCGGTTGCGGCCGGTTCTGCTGACCTCTCTCACGACGGTGCTGGGTCTTGCGCCGCTGCTTTATGAGAGCTCGCAGCAGGCGCAGTTCCTGAAGCCGACCGTGATCACCCTGGTTTACGGGTTGGGGTTTGGTGTGCTGCTCGTACTGCTGGTTGTGCCGGCCCTGCTTGCAATTCAGAATGATGTGGTGCGGCCGCTGACCGCGCTGAAACGTGCGCTGCGCGGGCCGGACAGGTTGGCGCGCTGGGCAGTTGTCACATGCGGAATATCGACGCTTGGCTGGCTTGGCGTGACGGTTTTCTGGCCAGCGGTCTTTGGGTCTTTGCCCCCGCGCCTTGTCGAGATCGTGCCGCAAATCGCGGACAGGCCCCCCATGGTCGCGGGCATGGCCCTGTTCGTCGCAGGGGCATTTGCGTTGACCCTGTTGGCAATGGCGGTCTCGAGCCTGGTGCTGGCCCGGCGAGGCCGACGCCAGCCGCAGTAGGCTGCAGACTCAACCGTCGCGAAGGGCGATGATCAAAAGCTCTGCGACCCGGTCAAGCAGAGGCAATGTGCCTTGCCGGACATCGTCAATGTGCACCCATCTGGCATCCAACGCGTCATCTCCGCCGCGCGGCTCGCCCTCGACATAGCGGCACAGAACACTGACCAACAGGTAATGCACCAGGGTTTCCCCGCTGTCGCTGCGCCGGATCAGGTCGAAATGTGTAAGGTAACGTTGCGGGCGGGCGCTGATGCCGGTTTCCTCGAACAGCTCGCGAATGACGGCATCGCGCACGGTTTCGCCCCATTCCACATGGCCGCCGGGGAACCCCCACAGGCCACGGCCCGGATCCTTGCCGCGTTGGGCCAGAAGAACATGGTTGTCGTGAAGGACAACGGCGAGGGCGCCGACAAGCGGCCGTTGCTCCATGCGTTACCCCGGCAGACAGCCCAAGATGTCGACCGCGTGCTTGCTGCCGAGAACGGTGATCCGCATCTGCGACCGGTCCAGCGCGAAGGCGCCGCCGGCGGCGTTCAGGATCTCGGACCGGGCGTACAATGTGTTTCCCTGACGGCGCGTCTCGGCCTCGGTGGCCCAAAGGGTTGGGTCGCTGGGTTCGAAAACGGCCAGTTCGCTGCCGCCGGTATAGGGCAAAGTGATCTCGGCCTCTATCTGCATGCCATTGCCGGTGGGCATCAGCCGGCAGGTCGCCGAGCGTACCCCGGCCTCGCTGGCCGAGTAGGGCCGTTGCGCCAGCGCAGCGGCAATCGCCGGGTTGCGGGGGGCGTTGGCGTCCAGCGTATGGTCGATGTTCCGGCTTGCAGGCACGCAAATATCCTTGCACACGCCAAAATCCATCGCGCCCTTGAGCCGGACCGGTTGTCCGGCTTTCCGGGGGGTAATCTCGATCGGCAGGACCACCTGATCCTTGTACCCGATTGAGCGCAGACCGCTTTGCTCGAACACATGCGGTGCCGGCCATGTGATTGTCAGTTCGCCGACATTGCGCGATCCGCTCCAGTTGAAACTGGGCGGAATTCCCGCCTCGCCCGGTGCGCGCCAATAGGTTTTCCACCCGTCGGCGAGGGTCAGCCGGATCGCGCCCAGAACGGTGCCGCGCGCTGTCATGCCGCCGTCGAGGATATCGACCTGTACAAGATCATCAAGGCCAGCGGCCCTGGACTGGCCAGCCAACCCAAAGCTGAGAGAGACGATGGCGAGTGCGCCGAGCAATGTGCGGTTCATGCGGTAAAGATGGCCCCGCGTCCGGCATTTGCCAAGTCACGATCGGTTCAGACTGCGCAATTTCCGCGCGGCTGGCGGGCAACTGCTTGCGCCGCGCAGCGCCGAACCCCATTGTTAAGTGGTAAGGAGACATGACCATCAATGCTGGACCTGACCGGAAAACTGCTGATCGCCATGCCCGGCATGGGCGACCCTCGTTTTGATCGTTCCGTCATCTTCATGTGTAGCCACGGCACGGACGGCGCGATGGGTCTGATTGTCAACAAACCTGCCGATCTGCGCCTTGGCGACCTTCTGGCGCAGATGGATATGGCTTGCGAGGACCCCGCTGTGGCGCAGGCCGCGGTGCGGTTTGGCGGCCCGGTCGAGACCGGTCGGGGCTTTGTCCTGCACTCGTCGGATTATTCCGCAAACCTGCATTCTTTGAAAGTCACCGACAAGTTCAGCATGACCGCGACGCTCGACATCCTCGAAGACATTGCCAATGCCCGGGGGCCGGCGCGCAAGGCGCTGATGCTTGGCTATTCCGGCTGGGGGCCGGGGCAGTTGGAGGCCGAGATCTCGGACAACGGGTGGCTGACGGCCGAAGCCGACAGCGATCTGGTTTTCAACACACCGGACGAGGACAAATGGGAGGCGGCGTTGAAGTCCCTGGGAATAGACGCGCTGCTGCTGTCTGCCAGCGCCGGGCACGCCTGAGCCCTTAGGCTTCTTCCTCCAACGCCAGTTTCAGGGCCGCAGCGACATGTGCCGCCGATGGATTGACGAAAAGGTGCCCGCCTGTGTTGAAGGTCACATCATCGACATGTTCAGGAAAGGCGAGCGGCAATTCGGTACAGGCCAGCAGGATCGCCGTGCCCGGGGTGGCATTGCGGTCGCAATAGGCAAGGAGCCTGTCCCGCGCGTGTGGTGAAACACCGGCATAGAGATCTTCGTCGATCAGGGCCTGCATCTCGGCAATCTCGGCGTCGCTTAGCGGGTCATTGGCCGTAATGCCGAAGCCTGACAGGGTATTGGCATAGTCGCGGGCCTGCATGGTCACGGTCGTTCCCAGAACCAGCGCGCGGGTCAGCCCGGTTTGGGCCGTGGCCTCGGCAGTTGCGTCGAATATCGACAGGATCGGCATGGAGACGCCCAGCCGGATCGCGTGCAGCCGCGCGTGGGGCGTGTTGGAAGCGATGATGGCGAAATCGCAGCCGGCATTCTGAAGGGTAAGCAAGGCATCGCGGAATACGGCGTCAAAGCCGGACCAGCTGCGCTCATCACCAGCCCGGCCACGCAGCGCGCGTGTCTGGGACTGTGTCACCGATTCGATAGTCATGCGCGGGATGGGCAGCGGCGAGGTGTGACCGCGGCTGGCAAAGAACCGACCGGCGCCCTCGGCGATGGCGCGATAGTAGTCTATGGTCGAGGGCCAGCCGACGCCGCCCAAAATCCCGATCTTCTTCATACCACTCCCTCTCGGATCATCTGCGCCGCACGCGATCATTGCGCGCGGCGCGGACAATTGCCAGAGCGGTTAGGCGGCGATTTGGCCGATCTGGGTCCGGGCTGCGGTCAGAGCGGCCTCGGGATCGACGGCCATGCGGTCTGCGGCGATCACGCTGACATCGGTGATCCCGATGAAGCCCAGCACATGACGGGCATAGCCCGTGGCAAAGTCGATGTCGGAATCCACAGCTGTCCCCCCGGACGCCACCGCGAGGATGGCCCGTTTCCCGGTCAGCAGACCCCGGGGCCCGTTTTCGGAATAGGCAAAGGTCACACCCGCACGGGCGACAAGGTCGATCCAGGCCTTGAACGCGGCAGGCACCGAGAAGTTGTAGATCGGCAGGCCGATAACGATCGTGTCGGCGTCCTTCAGCTCCTGCACCAGTTGATCCGACAGGGCGAGTGTCTTGCGCTGCTCGTCGGTCCGGCTGTTCGGTGGGGTAAAGTTGGCATCGACCCAGGCTTCGGTCAGCAGGGGCAGGGGCGTGGACAAATCGCGGCGGATGATGCGCGCCGGGGTAAGCCGACTGACGATGTCGGCCGAAAGATCTCGGGTCGTCGAACCCTGGCGGCGGGCGGATGCGTCGATATGCAGAACGGTCTGAGTCATTGGAACCCCTTTGAGATTTGTATGCGGTGGGGTGAAATTGGTCATTGCAAATGTGAACGCAACGCTGGAAAAATCACATCAAATGTTGACGTGCGCACAGATGGATTGATTGTCGAATGGAAAACTGGGACGAGGTTCGCACCGCTTATCAGGTGGCCCGGATGGGGACGGTAAGCGGTGCGGCAGAGGTGTTGGGGGTGCATCACGCCACCGTCATCCGCCATATTGATGCGCTGGAGGCGCGATTGAGCGTGAAGCTGTTCCAGCGGCATGCCCGTGGTTACACGCCGACGGAGGCCGGTCTGGATCTGTTGCGGGTGGCGCAGGCCACGGATGACCAGTTCAATCAGCTGGTCGGCCGATTGAAAGGGGTCGGAGACGATGTCTCGGGCGAACTGGTCCTGACATCGCTCGAGTCGCTGGCGCCATTGGTGGTGCCGGTGCTGACCGCGTTTCAGCGCCAGCACCCCGGATTGATCGTGCGGTTTCTGACGGGGGCCCGTCTTTTCCGGCTGGAATATGGCGAAGCACATGTGGCGATCCGGGCCGGGCGCGTGCCGGACCAGCCGGATAATGTGGTTCAGCCCTTCGTCTCTCAGGAAGCGGGACTCTATGCCAGCAAGGACTATGTCGAGAAGCACGGCAGCCTTGGCGGAGTGGAAGACATGAAGAACCATGTCTTTGTCGGAACCGACGATGAAAACAGCCGGGCGCCCTTTCATATCTGGTTAAGGCAGAACGCTCCGGCGGACAAGATCGTGTTCCGGTGCTCGGACAATGCATCGATCCAGCAGGCCGTTCTTGCCGGAGCGGGTATCGGTTTTGTGCCGCGCTGGGAGGCGGCGCGGCATCCCGAGTTGATAGAGATGATGCCGCCCCAGGACGAATGGGCGGGCAAGCTTTGGCTGGTGACACATGTCGACCTGCACAGGACGCCCAAGGTGCAGAGCTTCCTCAAGTTTCTGAAACAGGAAGCGCAAACATGGGTGGGCTGAGCCCCGAAGGGCGCGGGCATCTTGCGATGCTGTGCTTTTCGGCGTTGGTGGCGGGCAGTTTTTCGCTGGGATCCCTTGTCGCCAACGAGATAGCACCGGCGGCCTTGAACGCGGCCCGGTTCGCCCTGGCCGCTATGGTGATTGCGGGCGTAGCCTCGGTCACCACCGGAGTGCCGCGCAGCGCGCTGCATGCGCCCTGGCGGTATTTCGTTCTGGGCGGCCTTTTTGCTGCTTATTTCGTGATGATGTTCGAAGGGCTGAAGACCGCGCCGCCGGTCAGTGCGGCGGCGGTCTTTACCCTGACCCCGATCCTGTCGGCGCTGGCCGGGTGGTTCCTGTTGAAGCAGGTCACGACAACGCGGATGGCACTGGCGCTTGCCATCGGGGCGACAGGGGCGCTTTGGGTGATCTTTCGCGCCGATTGGTCCGCGTTTCGTGCATTCGAGATCGGTCGGGGCGAGATCATCTATTTCTACGGGTGTATCGCGCACGCCGTTTATACACCGATGGTGCGCAAGCTGAATCGGGGTGAGCCGACAGTTGTCTTTACTCTTGGGATGCTGCTGGCAGGTTGCGTGATCCTGACGATCTATGGCTGGCAGGATATTCGCGCGACCGACTGGATGCATTTGCCCCCGATCGTCTGGATCGGACTTCTCTATGTGGCGATCTGTGCCAGCGCTATGACGTTTGTGCTGTTGCAATACGCAACGCTCCGGCTGCCTTCGGCCAAGGTGATGGCCTATACCTATCTGACGCCAAGCTGGGTGATCTGCTGGGAAATCGCGCTGGGCAATGGTGTGCCGACGGGTCTGGTCCTGATTGGCATCGCCATGACGGCAATCGCGCTGCTTATGCTTCTGGAAAGCCCGGTTCGAAGGGCGGCGGCCTGACCGGTGCCACCACCTAGCTGTCGGGCTGGGCATCCTCGCCCAACTCGGTTTCCAGGAACCGCTCGAACGCATCCAGGTTCACCGGTTCGAACTGGCCGAACCCCTGCATCCAGACGCTGGCCGCGCGCAGCGAGTCCGGCTCCAGCTTGCACCATTTCACCCGGCCCCGCTTTTCCTGGCTGATCAGCCCGGCGCGGGTCAGTATGACCAGATGCTTCGAGATCGCGGCCAAGGACATCTCAAAGGGTTCGGCGACGTCGGTCACGGCCATGTCATCCTCAAGCAGCATTGCGAGGATGGCGCGCCTTGTAGGGTCGGCGAGGGCGGCAAAGACGTCGTCAAGCGGTTCAGGCATGTCTTGCCAGAAACATATGGCGAAACGATCGTCAACCATTTGGTTGAATATGCCCATTTGGCCCTTTTGGCGCTAACAGCGGATGCGGCGCATTCGCGCGGCGAGTTTGAGCGTATGTGTTTTTCAATAAAAACAGTCGCTTGCTTGGGTTGTACAGCTCGGCACTGCGGCGTTGACTCCGAGGCGCTTGCCCCTTAGCAGAGTGCCAACACTGCGTGGGAGCTCCGCCCGTGACCGAAGACGACCAAAAGCAGCGGCTGACGCAGCTGGAGGCGCGGATCGCGGCGGCCAAGAAGGCCGGAAGCAAGGCCGAGAAACGCGCAGATGCAAGCCATGCACAGGGCGAATTGGCCTGGCGCATGGTGATCGAGATGGTTTCCGGTCTGGGGATCGGATTTGGCATTGGGTACGGGCTGGACAGCCTGTTCGGGACGATCCCGATCTTCCTGGTGCTGTTCACATTGCTGGGTCTTGCCGCCGGGGTGAATGTCATGCTCCGCAGTGCGCGCGAAATTCAGGCGAAGACAGAGGCTGAAGCCGCGAAGGCAAAGGCCGAGAGAGACGAGAGGGACTAGACGTGGCAAGCGAAGCACAGGCCGCAGACAAGGCAGCAGAGGGTGGTAGCCTGGTCTTCCACCCGATGGATCAGTTCATCGTCAAGCCGCTGTTCGGCGACGGCGCGGTGGGCATGTTCACCATTACCAACTCGACCCTGTGGATGGGTCTGGCGGTGCTGGCGATCATCGGCCTGCTGGTGCTCAGCACCTCCAAGCGCGCCATCGTTCCGGGGCGCATGCAGTCGATCGCGGAGCTGGCCTATGGCTTCATCTACAAGATGGTCGAGGACATCTGCGGCAAGGACGGGGTGAAATACTTCCCCTATGTCATGACGCTGTTCATGTTCATCGTGACCGCCAACTTCCTGGGCCTGCTGCCCAAGTCGTTTACCACCACCTCGCATTTTGCGGTGACCGTGGTGCTGGCGCTGGCGGTGTTCCTGACCGTGACCATCCTGGGTTTCGTCAAGAACGGTGCCGGCTTCCTGAGCCTGTTCTGGGTATCGAGCGCGCCTCTGGCGCTGCGCCCGGTTCTGGCGATCATCGAACTGATTTCCTACTTCGTGCGTCCGGTCAGCCACTCCATTCGTCTTGCCGGTAACGTCATGGCGGGCCACGCGGTGATCAAGGTGTTCGCAGGCTTTGCCGCTATCGCCGCGATCAGCCCGGTTTCGGTCCTGGCGATCACTGCGATGTACGGTCTCGAGGTGCTGGTGGCCTTTATCCAGGCCTACGTGTTCACCATCCTGACCTGCGTGTACCTCAAGGACGCGCTGCACCCGCATCACTAATGCAGCGGTGGGCAAACTGCCCACCCTACGCACCTGATAACCCTGACATTCAACTTCCAATCGTAAGGAGACACATCATGGAAGGCGATCTCGCACATATCGGCGCAGGCCTGGCAGCAATCGGTTCCGGCGCAGCCGCAATCGGTGTGGGCAACGTGGCCGGCAACTTCCTGGCCGGCGCCCTGCGCAACCCTTCGGCCGCCGCGTCGCAAACCGCGACCCTGTTCATCGGCATCGCATTCGCAGAAGCTCTGGGGATCTTCGCGTTCCTCGTCGCTCTGTTGCTGATGTTCGCCGTCTAATTCGCGGAACCTGATCCTTACGCGCAGGTGGGCCCAAGCCATAGCGGCCCACCTGTTGTAAAGACAACGTTCCGACGGAGGACAACATGGCGACTGAACATACCGGAGCTGTCAGCACCTGCGTCGATTCCCATGGCTCTGCCATTGGTATGCCGCAGCTCTGTTTCGACTGGTTCCCGAACCAGATCTTCTGGCTTGTCATCACGCTGGTCGTCGTCTTTCTGGTCCTGTCGCGCGTGGCCCTGCCGCGTATCGCGGCAATCCTGGCCGAACGGCAGGGGACCATCACAAACGACCTCGCCGCTGCCGAAGACCTGAAGGCCAAGGCGCTTGCAGCGGAAGAAGCCTATACCAAGGCACTGGCCGAAGCCCGCGCTGAAGCACAGCGTATCGCCGGTGAAGCCCGCGCCGAGATTCAGGCGGAGCTGAACGAGGCCATCGCCAAGGCAGACGCGGAAATTGCCGCCAAAGCCGCTGAATCGGAGAAGGCGATTGCCGAGATCCGGGCAGGGGCGCTGGAAAGCATCGAGGCGGTTGCCAAGGATACCGCTGGCGAATTGGTGAACGTGCTGGGTGGCCAGGCCGATGACGCGACCGTCGCCGGTGCCGTCGAAGCCCGGATGAAAGGATAAGCGACATGCGTAACATTCTCGCCCTTGTCCTGACAGCAGGTTTCGCCAGCCCGGCGCTAGCCGCAAGCGGTCCGTTCTTTTCACTGAAGAACACCGATTTCGTGGTGACCATCGCATTCCTCGTCTTTATTGCGGTCCTGTTCTATTTCAAGGTACCGTCGATGATCGGCGGGGCACTGGACAAGCGCTCCGAAGGCATCAAGTCGGACCTGGAAGAAGCCCGTAAACTGCGGGAAGAGGCTCAGGCCCTGCTGGCGTCGTACGAGCGCAAGCAGAAGGAAGTCCAGGGGCAGGCCAACGCCATCGTTGCCGCTGCCAAGGACGAAGCCATGCGTGCGGCCGAGCAAGCCAAGGTGGACCTTGAAGCGTCGATCGCCCGTCGGTTGGCTGCCGCTCAGGACCAGATCGCCTCGGCCGAGGCGGCCGCGATCCGCGATGTGCGCGACCGCGCCATCGCGGTGGCTGTCGCCGCTGCGGGTGACGTGATCGCCAAGCAGATGACCGCCGCCGAAGCGAACAAGCTGATCGAGGCTTCGATCTCCGACGTTGGCTCAAAGCTGCACTGAACGCTGAAAGATCTGTATTGAAGAAACCCGGCTCGTCGAGCCGGGTTTCTTTTTGGGACAGCGGGATCAGAGTCTTGCGTTTTCGTGTTCCAGGCGTTGGCGGGCAATGGCCTCGTTCTTTTCCGCCTTTTTCTGGTCGGCGAGACATATCTCGACATAACTCAGATGCGCTTCGACCGCGGCTCGGGCACCCGCTGGATCACGCTCTTGAAGTGCGTTGTTGATCACCCGGTGCTGATCCAGGATCGCTTCACGCGTCGTGCGCTGGTGGAACATGATCTGCCTGTTGTAGAAAACCCCCTGCCGGAGCAGGTCGAACATCGAGCGCAGCATGTGCAACATCACCACATTGTGGCTGGCTTCGATGATCGCCATGTGGAATTCGGCATCCAGGCGCGCTTCTTCATCACCCTTGCTGCGTTTGTGGGCCTCGACCATCTTGTCGAAAATGGCCTGGATCACTTTCAGGTCACTTTCCGATCCCAGCCGGGCGGCGCGCTCTGCCGCCAGCCCTTCCATATCTCGACGGAACGAGAGGTAGTCGAACATCGCTTCGTCATGGGACGCAAACAGGCGGGTCAACGCGGGTGAAAAAGCATTCCCCAGCACTTCGGCCACGTAGATCCCCGAGCCAGCCCTGGTGGTCAGAAGACCTTCGCATTGCAACTCGGCCACCGCGTCGCGCAATGACGGACGCGACACTCCCAGCCGCTCGGCCAGGTCGCGTTCGGCAGGCAGGCGTTCGCCCGGCCGCAGGATGCCCCGGAGGATCAATTGTTCGATCTGGCGCACCACCGAAGTCGAGAGTTTCTCGGACTGGACCTTTTGAAACGGCATTTACTTCGAATGTCCCTTTATCTGTGTTGGAAAACATATTGCTGGTGGGTGATCGGCGCAAGTTCACGTCTCTTGTAATAATGGTCAGTAATATTGACTTTGTTTTGGGCTGTCTTACGGTCGCGGCGACGGTGGAGGAGTGACCATGACCCTTGAACAGATATTCGCAACCCGCGCCGCGCGGTTGAAAGCGTCAGAGATACGCGAGTTGTTGAAGCTGCTGGATCAGCCCGACATCCTGTCCTTCGCCGGTGGCATCCCCGATCCGTCGCTGTTTCCCGCCGAGGCTTTTGCCCAGGCGTTCTCCGAGGCGTTGACACCGTCGCGCCAGGCGCAGGCGCTGCAATATTCGGTCAGCGAGGGATACCTGCCGTTGCGCCGCTGGCTGGTCGTTCACATGGGGACCATCGGTGTGCCTTGCACGACGGACAACATCCTGATCACCTCGGGCTCGCAGCAGGCTTTGGATTACTTTGGCAAGCTGTTCCTTTCGCCTGGCGATACAGCGCTGGTGGGCTGGCCCACCTATCTGGGGGCCCTGGCGGCCTTCAACGCGTATGAACCGGTCTATGACCGCTTGACTATCGGTACAAATCGCGCGCCGGCCGATTACATGGCTGCGGCCAAGGCAACCGGTGGGCGCGTCAAGTTCGCCTATCTCTCGGCGGATTTCGCCAATCCAACCGGTGAGACTGTCGACCACGCCGGGCGGGAACGTTTGTTGGATCAGGCCGAGACGATGGATTGCGCGGTAATCGAAGACGCGGCCTATCAGGCGCTGCGTTATGACGGCGCGCCGGTGCCACCGATCCTGGCGCTCGAGATCGCGCGCAAGGGGACGATCGAGGCTTGCCGAACGATCTATTGCGGGTCCTTCTCCAAGACATTGTCACCGGGATTGCGCGTGGGATGGGTGGTTGCCCCCCAGCCGGTAATCCGGCAACTGGTCCTGTTGAAACAGGCAGCAGACCTGCATTCGTCCAGCATCAACCAGATTGCCATTCATACCGTAGCCGAACGCCTGTTCGACAGCCATGTCGCCGAATTGCGTTCCGTCTACCAGCGCAGGCGCGACGCGATGCTGGATGCGCTGGCCCGTCACATGCCGGACGGTGTCACCTGGACCCGGCCCGAAGGCGGTATGTTTGTCTGGCTTACCTTGCCAGAGGGACACGACGGAGCCGCTCTGTTGGCGCGGTCGCTGGAAACGGTCAAGGTTGCTTTTGTGCCGGGCCGCGCCTTTTTCGCCGATGGGTCCGGGGCGAACAGCTTGCGTCTCAGTTTCTCTTGCGCGTCTGAGCCGATGATCGAGGAGGGGATGAAGCGTTTGGGAGTGCTGTTGCGAGAAGGGCAACTCGCCAGCTGACAACGAATGCTTAAGGCTTGTCGTGCCAGTCTCTGGCATGATCCGCTTGTCTCTGCTTCTAATCGTTCTGGTCGGGTGCTCTCAGCCGGGTCGGGAGTTTCGTGGTCTGCCCGCTACGCGCGTGGACGTGGGCGGCAGTCTGTTCGACGTTCGAGTGCGGGGCAATCTGGCGGAAGCGATCCGCCTGAACCCGCAGTACGCGCCACGTTTCGGCCCGATCCGGGACCGGGCGGCTTTTGCGATGGCCCAGGTCTCGGGCTGTCGGGTCGAAGGCGTGCTGGGGGATCAATCGGTGGCCCTGGGCATTCTGGACTGCGGTACGCGGTCTTTGGACCGGGTGTTGCCTGTGTCTGTCCTTCGCTTCGATTGTATCGAGATCGACCTATGGGCGCAGCGACCGACGCAAACCCGTTATGTCGACTTCGAATGCACGCCATACTGAGCAGTGTGCCGCCAGATATTGTGGATAACCTCTGAGAATCATCCAGATGCAGGGGTCTTGCGTTGACAGAGGGTAACTGGGGCATGCAGTCTGATCCGACACAGGAATCACGAAAGCACGCCTTTGCGTTTCACGCGCCTCAAACTGAACGGCTTCAAGAGCTTTGTTGACCCGACCGATCTGATCATCGCGGACGGGTTGACTGGCGTTGTGGGCCCGAACGGGTGCGGGAAATCCAACTTGCTGGAGGCGCTGCGCTGGGTGATGGGCGAGAATCGCCCCAAGGCGATGCGCGGCGGCGGCATGGAGGATGTGATCTTTGCCGGGGCCTCCTCGCGCCCGGCGCGCAACTTTGCCGAGGTGACGCTGTTGCTGGACAACTCCGAGCGGCTGGCGCCCTCGGGGTTCAACGATTCCGACCAACTGGAAATCGTGCGCCGCATCACCCGTGACGTGGGCAGTGCCTATAAGGTCAACGGCAAGGATGTGCGCGCCCGTGACATCCAGATCCTGTTTGCCGATGCATCGACCGGGGCGCATTCCCCGGCGCTTGTGCGGCAGGGGCAGATCGCGGAACTGATCAATGCCAAACCCACCTCTCGCCGCCGTATCCTGGAAGAGGCGGCGGGGATCTCTGGCCTCTACCAACGCCGGCACGAGGCCGAGTTGAAGCTGAAGGGCACCGAAACCAACCTGACCCGCGTCGACGACGTGCTGGAACAGTTGGGCACTCAGCTGGCGCAGCTGGCGCGGCAGGCCCGGCAGGCGGCGCGCTATCGCGAGATCGGTGAACAACTGCGCCTGGCCGAGGGTCAGCTGCTCTATCGCCGCTGGCGAGATGCCGACGAGGCGCGCGCCCGGGCCGAGGAGGTGTTGCGCCACCGCACCCTGGATGCTGCGCGCGCCGAGGCGGCGGTCCGGCAGGCCGAGACACTGCGCTCAGAGACCGAGGCGGCGCTGCCTGCGCTGCGCGAGGAAGAGGCGATTGCCGGAGCGGTGCTCCAGCGTCTGCATGTGCAGCGCGACACGCTCAATGATCAGGAGCAGCGCGCCCGCCAGCAGATCGAGGTTCTGACTGCGCGGATCGCCCAGCTGGGCCGCGATATCGAGCGTGAGACAGGGCTGAACCGCGACGCGGGCGACACGATCGAGCGGCTGGAATGGGAAGCGCGCGAACTGGCCAAGGCTGGCGCCGGCCATGCCGACCGGCTGGCCGAGGCGGCGGAACTGGCCCGCGAGGCGGCTGCTGTCCTGCAAGAGCGCGAGGATCATCTGAGCCAGGTGACCGAGGATGTGGCCCGGCTGGCCGCCCGCCACCAGTCGGCGCAGCGCCTGGTCGAGGACAGCCGCAAGACGCTGGCCCGCTCGGAGGCCGAGGAGACCCGCGCCCGAAGCGCGGTCGAAGAGGCCCACGCGGCGCTGGACTGCGCGGGTGAGGCCTATGAGGGGGCCGAGAGTGCCGCCGAAGAGGCCGCCGAGGCAGCCGAGGCTGCGGAAGAGGCGCTGGCCGCCGCCGACGAGCTACGCGGCGAGACCCAGGCCCGCGAGGCCGAGGCCCGGGCGCAGCTCTCCGAGGCCGAGGGCGAGCTGGGCGCCATCCGCGCCGAGACCGGCGCGCTGGCCAAACTGGTCGAACGCGACACCGCCGAGGGCGGTCAGGTGCTTGACCTTATGCGGGTGCAGCCGGGCTATGAAAAAGCGCTGGGCGCGGCATTGGCCGATGACCTGCGCGCGCCGTTGGTCGAGGGCGAAGGGCCGTCGGGCTGGCTCGACCTGCCCGATTACGACCAGGGTCAGCCTTTGCCAGAGGGCGCAGATCCGCTGGCGCTGCATGTCTCCGGTCCCGACCGGCTGAGCCGCCGCATCGCGCAGATCGGTCTGGTCGATGCCGCCACTGGGGCCCGCCTGCAATCGGCGCTGAAGCCCGGTCAGCGGCTGGTGAGCCTGGACGGCGACCTATGGCGCTGGGACGGGTTCCGCGCCTGGGCCGAGGATGCCCCCAGCGCGGCGGCCATGCGGCTGGAACAGCTCAACCGGCTAGAGGCGCTGAAGCAGGAATTGGCGCAGGTCAGCGCCCGCGCCGAAGGCGCGCGCGCCGCCCATGACCGCCTGTCGCAGCGCCTGCGCGAGGTGACCGAGGCCGACCGTCAGGCCCGCGAGGCCCGCCGTGCCGCAGATCAGCGGATGGCAGACGCCGCCCGCGCCCAAAGCCGGGCCGAAGCCGAGCGTAACCTGGCCCAGGGGAGGTTGGAAACGCTGGGTCTTGCCGTCACTCGCCACAAGGAAGACGCGATGGCCGCCCGCGCGCAATTGCGCGAGGCCGAGGCCGGGTTGGCGGAACTGGGTGACCTTGGTACAGCGCGTGCCTCGGTCGAGGATATCCGCCACGCGGTCGAGGCGGCGCGGATCACAATGCTGACGCACCGTTCCAGCCATGACGAGGTGCGCCGCGAGGGCGAGGCCCGCACCAAACGTGCCCAGGAGGTGACCAAGGATCTCAGCGGTTGGCGCCACCGCTTGGAAACCGCAGGCAAGCGCATCGCCGAGCTGGAAGAGCGCAAGGCCGCCTCGGAAGAAGAGCTGACCGAGGCAATGCAGGTGCCCGGCGAGATCGCCGAGGCGCGCGAGGAACTGGCGGAACAGACCGAAACGGCCGAGGCCCGAAGGGCCGAGGCCGCGGATCGGCTCGCCGCGGGCGAGACGAACCACCGTGAAGCGGCGTTGGCCGAACGCGAGGCGGCACGTCTGGCGTCCGAGGCCCGCGAGGGCCGGGCAGCCGCCGAGGCGCGGGCCGAGGCCGCGCGTGAGACCATGCAGGCCGCCGCCGAACGCATCGCCGAGGAACAGCAGGTAACCCCGAACCAGTTGTTGTCCAAGCTGGGCGTGGAACCTGATGCCATGCCCGACAGCGATGCGCTCGAGGCCGAGGTCAACCGGCACAAGCGCCAGCGCGACGCTATGGGCGCGGTCAACCTGCGTGCCGAGGAAGACGCGCGCGAGGTGCAGGAGGAATTCGACTCGCTGTCCAAGGAAAAGAGCGATCTGGAAGAGGCGGTCAAGACCCTGCGCAGCGGCATTGCCAGCCTCAACCGCGAGGGGCGCGAGCGGCTGCTCACCGCGTTTGAGCAGGTCAATTCGAACTTTGCCATGCTGTTCCGCCACCTGTTTGGCGGCGGCGAGGCCAATCTGGTCATGGTGGAAAGCGAAGATCCGCTGGATGCGGGGCTGGAGATCATGTGCCAGCCGCCCGGCAAGAAACTGTCGACCCTGTCGCTTTTGTCGGGTGGCGAACAAACTCTGACCGCGATGGCGCTGATCTTTGCCGTGTTTCTGGCCAATCCGGCGCCGATCTGCGTGCTCGACGAGGTCGACGCACCGCTTGACGATGCCAACGTGACGCGGTTCTGCGACCTCTTGGACGAGATGTGCCGCCAGACCGACACAAGGTTCCTGATCATCACCCACCACGCGGTGACCATGGCCCGGATGGACCGGCTGTTCGGCGTGACCATGCAGGAAAAGGGCGTCAGCCAGCTGGTCTCGGTCGACCTGAAAAAGGCCGAGGCGCTGGTCGCCTGATCCGCCTCACCGCAACGTGACTGGGGATGCAGGGGCTGCCGGGCTAGGTTTGGCGCATGATCCTGCGCCTTGCCCTTGCCTTTTCTCTTGTCGCGACCCCACTGATGGCCACCGAATGGCGCCTGAAAGAGGGCGATCGCCCCCTGAATGCTGCGGAGCTGGAGGCGCTGGCCGGGCGCACGCTGACCTTCTACGACGATGGCCGCTCGACCTATTCGGCGGGCGGGTCATTCTCTTATTCCTATTCCCCGGCCAATGGCGGCGGTACCGCATTCGGCACATACACGATCACCGAGGATGGCAGCATCTGCACCCTATTCCGCAACGGGCTCAGCCGCTGCGATCTTTATGTCTGGAATGGCACCCGACTGCTGCTGATCACCGAGAAAGGTGAGCGGTATCCGGTCCGGCCAGAGTGAGCTATCCTCTCACAACCGGTCCAGCAGTTCCGCCGTGGGCCAGGCATCGGCAGGCAGGCCCAGCCGGGCCTGTTCGGCCTGTACGGCGGCACGTGTGCCTGCGCCCAAAATGCCGTCGATCTTGCCCACGTCATGGCCGCGCGCCTGCAACTTCTGTTGCAGCGCCTTCATTTCGGCACCGTCCAGCCCGGACGCGGGATTGCCAGCATCATAGACCTGCCCGCCCTCCAGCCGTGTGGCGAAATAGGCCGCCGTCAGTACATAGACAAAGCTCTGGTTCCATTCGAAATAGACGTCGAAATTGGGATAGGCGAGAAAGGCAGGCCCTTTGTGGCCCTGCGGCAAGATCAGCGAGGCAGGCAGGTCGGCTAGGCTGCCTGCGCGCGGGCGCACGCCCATTGCTTGCCACTCCGCCGCTGAACGCGGCTTGCCCGGCCCGCTCAGCGACCAGTCCATCCGGGCGGGCAGGGTGACCTCTTGCAGCCAGGGCTCGCCCGCGCGCCAGCCGAGATGCGATAGCATCCTCCCCCCCGACAATAGCGCATCAGGCGCCGAGGTCTTGAGGGTCACATTCCCGTCGCCATCGCCATCGACGCCGTTTTCTAGGATATCGCGCGGTAGCATCTGCACCATGCCGATCTCGCCCGCCCAGGCGCCGGTGGTGCGGGCGGGGTCGAAGTCGCCATGGCTGTAAAGCTCGATCGCGGCGAAGATCTGCGGCCGGAACAGTTCGGGCCGGCGGCAGTCATGCGCTAGCGTGATCAGGGCGTTGCGGGTGTTGAAATCGCCCTGATAGCCGCCGAAATCGGTTTCGAATGCCCAGAACGCCAAAAGCACCCCGCGAGAGACACCATATTCCGCCTCGATCCGGTCGAAAACCGCATCGTATTTGCGCCCCATCGCCTTGCCGGTATCAAGCCGATTTTGCGAGATCAGACGGCGCGAGAACTCGACAAAGGGTTTCTGGAACACGCCCTGGGCGCGGTCAGCCTTGAGCACCTTGGCGTCCTGAGCCGCGCCTTGGAAAAAGGCGTCAACCGTTGACGGTTCATGTCCAAGTGAAATGGCCTCGGCCTTGAGGCCCTGAACGAACTCGGGAAACGATCCCCCGCATTCCGAGGCTGCGGGACTGGCCAAAGCGAAGCTGGCCAGAAAGAAAGAAATGAAACGCATTTTGACCTGCTGATTGTGGCAATAACTCGTTCAAAGGATCAACGTGGCCGCCAGCAAGGTCAAGACCAGACCCAAGGCCAAGGTCCAGACTTGCCACAGGAGACCAACGGCGCGCTCGATCTCGCGCGCACCGATGTCCTTGCGCCCTTCCTCGTTGACCCAGGCAAGATGGCGGATCTGGCCGTGATAGCTGCGTGGACCGGCAAGGGCGACACCCAGGGCGCGGGCCATGGCGGCTTCGGGCCAGCCCGCGTTTGGCGAGACGTGGCGCTCGGCGTCCTCGACGATGCCGCGCCACTGGCGCCAGTTGTTCGACAACCCCATGATCATAAGGCAAGTCAGCCGCGCGGGGATCAGGTTCAGCAGATCGTCGAGCTTTGCAGCGGCCCACCCGAACTGGATGTATCGCTCGTTCATGTAGCCGATCATGCTGTCTGCGGTGTTGATGGTTTTGTAGAAAAGAAGACCCGGCAAACCACCGATGAGAAACCAGAACGCAGGCGCGATCACGCCGTCGCTGAGGTTTTCGGCCGCGCTTTCGATGGCGGAACGCGCCACCTGGGCTTCGGACATTGCCGCGGTGTCCCGGGATACGATACGCGCAACGCTGCGGCGGGCTTCGGGCAAGGATAGGCGCAATGCGTCGGCCACATCGGCCACATGCGTCGCCAGCGATTTCTGCGCCAGAAGGATGGCGCAAATCAAAAGCTCGGCAAATGGCCCCAGCAGCGACAGGATCGCCCCGACCGACAATGCGCCCAGTGAGAGTATGATGGTAAGGGCCAGACCCTTCAGCCGCTTGTGCTGTCCCTCATTCAACTCCTGATCCAAGGTCGAGATGATGTTGCCGATCAGGACTGCCGGATGCTTGACCCGTGACCAAAGCCACTCTGGTTCGCCGAATGCGGCGTCCAGCAACATGGCAAAGCCGAGGAGCATCGGGGTTGTCACAATGCGCTCTCCAATTGTTGCCAGCCGTTGGCTGGAGGTAGACCGAGGCGCAGAAAATGGTCGGAATAGGGAAAGATGCGGCTCCAGATCCGGACCTGGGCCAGCCGTTCCTGCCACTCTGCGGCTTTGTCGACATGGTACAGGCGAAAGAGGCTGGTTCCGCCGACCAAGGCCGCGCCACGCGCGGTCATCGCCATATCGAGGCGGTCGGCATCACGGATCAGCCGCTGCCGGGTTTCCCTGGCCCAATCCAGATCGTTCAGCGCGCGGGCGCCGATGCGCAGGGCTGGTCCCGAAACGGCCCAGGGGCCGGTCATGTCGTTCAGTCTTGCGATGATGTCGGGGCGGGCGATCGCAAATCCCAGTCGCAATCCCGCCAAACCCCAGAACTTTCCAAAGCTTTTCAACACGATGGTGCCGGGCCGTTCGACCAGGTGGATCATCGTTGCGTCCGGGGTGACATCGCAGAAGCTTTCGTCGATCACGCTCAGCCGGGCATCTGTGTCGGCGGGCGACCACAGATGCCCGTCGGGATTGTTCGGATGCACGACGACTCTTGCGTCACCATTACCCCTGTCGGTGACTTGCCAGCCATGCGCCGAGAAGGCGGCGGCGTGTTCATTGTAGGTCGGCGTCGAGATGTGGACCTCGCCAGGGTTCACGAGGGCCGGAATGCGCGCGATCAGCGCCGAGGCACCGGGCGCAGGCAGGATTTCTGCGCCATCGGGGACACCCCAGAATCTGCGGGCGGCTGCGGTAAGTTCTGCGAAAGCGCCGTGATCGGGCAGCGCGGCCCAATCTGCGGTTTCAAGCGGCCCGATTGGATAGGGCTCGGGGTTGATGCCGGTGGAAAGGTCGATCCATTCGTGGCGGGCGCCTCCGAAGCGTCTGATGGCATGATCCAAGCCGCCGCCATGGTCACGGCGCGAGCGCGGATCGGTTAAATCTTGACCCGCCTGTGGCGGTACAGCAAGTTCAGGTATCATTCTTCACGTCGTCCCGGCTTGGCATTCAGCTTGAAGCGGATTTCCCGGCAAAGCTCAAGATCGTTGCAGGCCTTCCAAGGCGGGTTGTCGAATGTTAATAATTTGTAAAACATTTGATCAGATCACGGTGCTTGGGGACGGCACCATGTATGACAACAAAATACGTGCCAGGTTAGCTGTTATGAATGTGCTTATTGTAGAAAGTAACCCGGAGTTGGGAGAACTCTGGCAACGCCACTTGCAGCGGCATGGGGCCGAAGTGAGGCTCGTCCAATCGCAAGAAGATGCAATTCTGGCGCTGTACCGCAGCGATTTCGAGATCATCGTTCTGGATCTCGTTCTTGCACAGGGTAGCGCGTTGGCGGTTGCGGATTTTGCGAGCTATCGTCAACCGAAGGCGCGGGTCATTTTCGTGACCAACACGACTTTCTTTTCCGACGGCTCAATTTTTGCTCACAGCCCCAATGCATGCGCTTACGTCCACGGCGACACCCCGCCCGAGGATCTTGCGGCAATGGTCGAACACTATGCGGCGGGACGCTGACCGCGGCAATGCGGCGCGAGATAGTCGAGTTGCGGGTTGATCGGGATGATCCTATGCGGATTGATGCTGTCGTGGCTGAAATGATAGTGGCGCACGATATGGTCCAAGTTGACCGTCTCCGAGACGCCGGGCCATTGATAGAGCTCGCGGGTATAGGCCCACAGGTTGGGATAGTCGATCAACCGGCGGCGGTTGCATTTGAAATGCAGGTGATACACCGGGTCAAACCGGATCAAAGTGGTAAACAGCCGCCAATCAGCCTCGGTCAAGCGGTCGCCCATCAGATACCGATGCTGCGAGAGCCGCGTCTCTAGCCAGTCGAGCGTGTCGAACAACGGATGAACGGCAGCGTCATATGCCGTCTGAGTCGTGGAAAATCCACATTTGTAGACGCCATTGTTGACCGTATCGTAAACCCGCGTGTTGATCTCTTCGATCTCGCCCCGCAAGCTTTCGGGCCAGTAATCGTCGGTGTTTCCGGTGATCCCGTCGAAGGCAGAGTTGAACATCCGGATGATTTCCGAGCTCTCGTTGGACACGATGGTCTGGCGCTCTGTATCCCACAGGATCGGGACCGTCACCCGGCCTGAATAGGTCGGGTCAGCGCGCGTATAGAGTTGATGTGCGAATTCAAGCCCATAGAGCCGGTCGCCGGTTGCCCCATCGTGGTCCTTGTCAAAGGACCAGCCGTTTTCCAGCATATCGGGGTGAACCACCGAGACACCGACATGTTCACCCAAGTCTTTGATTGCTCGGAAAATCAGCGTTCTGTGGGCCCAGGGGCAAGCAAGGCTGACATAGAGGTGATAGCGTCCCGAGGCGGCGGCAAAACCGCCTGAACCTGTCGGGCCGGCCGAACCGTCGGGGATGATCCAGTTCCGGAATCCGGCCTCGCTCCGACGGAAGGATCCGCCAGTGGACTTGGTGTCGTACCAGACATCCTGCCAAACTCCGTCAACCAGCCGTCCCATTTCTGCCTCCACCTTTACTGTACTCAAAATCTAGGATCGACCCGGTGGATTGGCCACGCCAAAGACGCGCAGGCACTATGCACTGACGCACATCCCCTGATGCCCCGCCGCCACCCACAACGGAAAACAATGGCTTGGCGGCAAAAACTTTGCTTGTTTTTTACATTTGTCGAGGCACCCTTCTCCCAAGCGCGAGGAGGATCGAATGAGTACCTACGTGTCCAAGGAGATCAGCGAAGGTCTTGCCGCAGCCCGGATTTCCGGGCTGAAGAAGATGAGCCGCCTGCGTGTCGAGCAGGATGGAATGCTTTATACCGTGCTTCGTCTCTGGCGCGACGGGTTTGCTGTCGAGGCCGAGACTACGCCGCCGCTGCGTGGGCTTGTCGATATCTACGAGGGGTCGAACCTGCTTTATCAATGCCTGATCGTGGCCTCGGGGGGCGAGGGCGGTGAGATGGTCTATGAGTTCAAGCGTCACACGTTAGCGATGGATCGGGCGCCGCTCGACTTCGCACGGTCGCCGGATGCGCCTGCCGGTCTGATCGGCAAGGATTGACCGCGCCCTGTACTGCGTTGGGTAAAGCGCAGCACAGAACCAAGGAAGCGCTATTGCAAATCGCCGAAGGCTTGGTTCAGCCGGTCGATCGCCTCTTCGATCCGGGCCCGTTGGGTGCCCAGGTTGAAGCGCAGGAAACTCTCGCCGCCAGTGCCGAAGCTGGTGCCGTGGTTGACCGCGATCTTGGCCTGCTGTTCGACCCGTTCGGTGAATTCGGCCCGGTCCATCCCGGTGCCCGAAAAATCCACCCATGCGAGATAGGTCGCTTCGAGCGGCATCGATCGCAGGCCTGGGATCGCCGCGATGGCGCTGTCGAACAGGCGTCGGTTCTCGTCCAGATAGGCTAGCAACCCATCAACCCATTCGGCCCCCTCCGGCGAATAGGCGGTCAGCGTCGCCATCTGACCGGTCGAGTTCGGTGCCAGCGACAGCGCTGCCATCCGTTTGGCAAAGCGACCGCGCAGCTCGGGATCGGGTATGATCACCTGGCCGGTATGCAGTCCTGCGATGTTGAAGGTCTTGGACGGCGCGGTCAGCATCAACAGCCGGTCGACGATGTCGGGCGCCGCGTTGGGCATCGGGATATGGGTGTGGCCGGGATAGACCAGGTCATGGTGGATTTCGTCCGACAACAACAAGAGGTCGTGCCGCTTGGCAAAATCTGCCACCGCGCGCAGCTCCTCCCGCGTCCAGACCCGGCCGCCCGGATTGTGCGGCGAGCACAGGATCACCATGCGCTCGTTGCCGGTCATCTGCGCGTCATAGGCAGCAAAGTCCATCTCGTACCGGCCATCGGTGTTGACCATCTGGCATTCCACCACCTGCCGGCCCGCATTGCGGATCACCTTTGCAAAGGCATGATAGACCGGGGTGAACAGCACGATCCCGTCGCCCGGCTGGGTAAAGGTATCGAGGCACATGCCGACCCCGTTCACCAACCCGGTGGTGGTAAAGATTGCCTCGGGCGCCACATCCCAGTCGTGGCGGTTGCGCATCCACCAGCGGATCGCGTCGGTATAGGGTTTGTCATAGTTGACATAGCCCAGCACGCCGTGGTCGGTCATCTCGCGCAGCTTAGCCAGCACATGATCGGGCGCGCGGAAATCCATGTCGGCGACCCACATGGCCAGACCGTCCTGGGCGGGCACACCATAGATGGGTTCCATCATGTCCCATTTCGAACAAAAGGTACCGTGGCGGTCGATCAGGTCGTCAAAGCTCATGTCTGTCTCCGGGGTCATCTGGTCGGCCAGAGGCTAGCCTGTTTGCCGCCACGTGCAAGGGGCGTTGCAGCAGGGCGGGCAATCGCCTAAATCGGGGCCATGAAACGTGCTATTCTCATTCATCCCGATCCGCGCCTGAAAAAGGTCTGCGCGCCCGTTGCCGATATCTCGGACGAACTGCGTGCACTGGCCGACGACATGCTGGAAACCATGTATGACGCGCCGGGCATCGGTCTGGCGGCGCCGCAGATCGGCGTACTCGACCGTTTGATCGTGCTGGATTGCGTCAAGGAAGAAAGCGCGCCCGCCCGCCCGCTTGTTATGTTCAACCCGCGTATCCTGGCCAGCTCGGACGAGACGAATGTTTACGAGGAAGGCTGCCTGTCCATCCCCGAGCAATATGCCGAGGTGACCCGCCCCAAGGTGGTGGATGTGGAATGGATCGACCGCGACGGCAAGTTGCAAAGCGAGACCTTTGATGGGCTCTGGGCTACCTGCGTGCAGCACGAGATCGACCATCTGGATGGCAAGCTGTTCATCGACTATCTCAAGCCGCTGAAACGCCAGATGATCACCCGCAAGATGCAGAAGCTGAAGCGCGAGCGGGCGAGGGCGTGAGTGTCCTGCCGATCCTGACATGGCCCGATGCACGCCTGTCGCAACGCTGTGACCCGGTCGAGGGGATCGTGCCCGACGATCTGATCCGCGACATGTTCGACACCATGTATGCCGCCAAAGGGCGCGGGCTGGCCGCGCCGCAGGTGGGGGTGATGCAGCGGTTCTTTGTCATGGATGTGGGCTGGAAAGAGGGCACCTCCAGCCCGATGGCCATGATCAACCCGGTGATCATGGCCGCCGAGCGGGTGCCGGTCGAGATGGAGGAGGTGTGCCTCTCGATCCCAGGCCTCTCGGTGCCCGTCACTCGGCCCAAGGCGGTAACCGTGCAATGGACCGCGCCCGAGGGCGACATTCACATGGCCGATTTCGACGGGTTCGAGGCGCGTTGCATCCAGCATGAGTTCGATCATCTCAACGGGGTCGTCACGCTGGATCATCTGGACCCGCAGGCCCGCGCCGCCATGCTGTCCGCTTATGAGGGAAACCATCCATGACCGTCCGCCGTTGCCTGCCCTGGCCCGACAAGCATTTGCGCACCCGCGCCGCCGAAGTGAGTGAAATCACCGACGAGATCCGCGCCATCTGGGACGACATGATCGACACGATGGAGGCGATGCCGGGTGTGGGCCTGGCCGCGCCGCAGATCGGGGTGATGCTGCGGCTGGCGGTGGTCGATGGCTCGTCCGAGCGGGGCCGTGCGGTGCGTCTGGCGAACCCTGAGATCCTGCATGCCTCGGTCGAGTTGCGCGAACATGACGAGGCCAGCCCCAACCTGCCCGGCGTCTCTGCCAGGCTGAAGCGCCCGCGTGCGGTGACGGTGCGGTTCCTGAACGAACAGGGTCAGGTCGACCGGCGGGATTTTGTCGGCATCGAGGCGACCAGCGTGCAGCATCAGATCGACCACCTGAACGGGCGGATGTATTTCGACAATCTCAGCAAGGTGAAACGCGACATGCTGCTGCGCAAGGCGCGCAAGATGGGGGGCTGAGGCGATGCGCGTCGTGTTCATGGGAACCCCCGATTTCTCGGTCCCAGTGCTAGATGCGCTGGTAGAGGCCGGGCATGAGATCGCCGCCGTCTATTGCCAGCCGCCCCGCCCGGCGGGGCGCGGCAAAAAGGACCGCCCGACGCCCGTCCATGCCCGCGCGCTGGAGCTAGGGCTGGAGGTGCGCCACCCGGTTTCGCTGAAAGAGGCCGAGGCGCAGGCGGATTTCGTGGCGCTGGGCGCCGATGTGGCGGTGGTGGTGGCCTATGGGCTGATCCTGCCGCAGCCGGTGCTGGACGCGCCGCGCCACGGCTGCCTCAATATCCACGCCAGCCTGTTGCCCCGCTGGCGTGGCGCGGCGCCGATTCACCGGGCGATTATGGCGGGGGATGATCAGACCGGTATCTGCATCATGCAAATGGAGGCAGGCTTGGATACCGGTCCGGTGCTGCTGCGCGCCGCGATATCCATCGGGGCGGAGGAAAACACCGGCGCCTTGCATGACCGACTGTCAGCAATGGGCGCCGATCTGGTCGTCGAAGCGCTGGCGTGCCTGCCCGAATTGACGCCCGAGCCGCAGCCCGAGGTGGGCGTCACCTATGCCGCCAAGATCGACAAGGCTGAGGCGCGGGTGGACTGGACCCGCCCGGCGGTCGAGATCGACCGGCAGATCCGGGGTCTCTCGCCCTTTCCCGGCGCCTGGACCGAGATCGCGGGTGAACGGGTGAAGCTGCTCGCCTCGCGCCTGACCATGGGGCAGGGCACCCCGGGTGAGGTACTGGATGATGCGTTGACCGTGGCTTGCGGCACGGGTGCAGTGTCACTCACCCGCTTGCAACGAGCGGGCAAAGGGGCGCAGGATGCCGACATCTTCCTGCGCGGCTGGCCCGTGCCAAGGGGAACCCGCCTGTAGAAGGGGCTTTGCGCATGTTCATGGTTCTGATGGGAACGGTCGTTATCGCCGGGATTGTCGGCTACATCTCCGAAAAATCGGGGTTCACCCATAACGGCTATCTGCAATCCATCATCATCTGCGTCGGCGGGGCGTTCCTGTTTTACTTTGTGCGGATCATGTTCGGGATCGGGTTTGCCTCTCCGGGGATGAACGCCATTCTTTCGTCCATCGGGGCGCTGATCATCGTGCCGTTCCACTGGAGGAAATGAGATGCATGTAGTTGCCCTGATCATCATCGGCGCCGCAGCCGGTTTCCTGGCCACCCGTCTGATGCGGGTCGAGGCGGATATTCCCACCACCATGCTGATTGGCATCGTGGGCGCGCTGATCGGCGGGCTGATCCTGCGCGGCCTCTTGACCATGATGGGATGGCTGTCAGGCTTTGTCGGCGCGGTGCTGGGGGCGCTTCTCGTGGTCTGGCTCTGGCAGACCTATTTGCGGCGGCGCTGAGACTGGCAGGGCGGATGCGAGGCTCTGCCTCGCGCACCGGAGTATTTTGGCGAAATGAAGGGGTGTCAGCCGCGCGTGCGCGGCGGGCGGCTTTTATAGACCGGCAGGCGCCAGCCAAAGATCAGCGAGCCGGCGCGCAGACCCCAGCAGACAATCGCGCAAAGGCCCAGCGCGGTCAGGGTGGCGAGCCCCAGCCCGGTGGCGATCACCGCCGCCACCGCTCCCGCCAGCGCACAGGAGACGTATAGCTCGCCTTGTTTCAGGACTAGTGGCACTTCGTTGCAGACCACATCGCGCATCAACCCGCCCAGACAGCCGGTCATCATGCCCATCAGCACCACGATCACCGGCGGTTGTGCCTGCGCCAGCGCCACCCCGGTGCCTGCCGCCACCGCGATGGACAGCGCGAAACTGTCGAGCCAAATCAGCAGGCGATAGCGGCTTTCGACCAGATGGGCAGTGAAGAAGACCAGCGCGGCGGCACCCGAGGCGATCAGGATATAGGCGGGCTGGCCCACCCAGAACACCGGGTCGCGATCCAATAGCAGGTCACGCATGGTACCGCCGCCCACCGCCGTCAGGCAGGCGACAAAGGCAAACCCTACCAGATCGAGTTGCGCCCGGCTGGCCACCAGCGCCCCGGTCAGGGCAAAGACCAGGACCGAAGCATAGTCGAGCAGGGCGAGCAGGCTCATGGCTTGGCCTTGGCCGGTTTGAAGGGCTTCATTCCCTCGCGTGCCAGTTCGTCGGCGCGCTCGTTCTCGGGATGACCGGCATGTCCCTTGACCCATTTCCAGGTCACGTCGTGACGCGCCTGTGCCGCGTCCAGCCGCTGCCAGAGTTCCACATTCTTGACCGGCTTGCGGTCGGCGGTTTTCCAGCCGTTGCGTTTCCAGCCAAAGATCCAGCCGGTCACGCCGTTTTTTACATAGGCGCTGTCAGTGACAACTGTAATCTGCGAGGGGCGTTCCAGTGTTTCCAGCGCGTTGATGGCGGCCAGAAGTTCCATCCTGTTGTTGGTGGTATCGCCTTCTCCACCATTCAGTTCGCGTTCCTTGAGGATGGTTTCCCCTTCAACCGCTCGCAGCAAGACGCCCCAGCCACCCGGACCGGGGTTTCCCGAACAGGCACCGTCGGTATAGGCAAAAAGTTCAGGCACGGGCGCGCACCGCGATCCAGTCGGAGACCTCGCCACTCAATCCAGGTCCGGCACCAAAGGCCCGGTCAATGATTGTAAAGCCTGCCACTTGCATCCGCGTCTCCAGTTCGTCTTCCGTGTAATAGCTGTAGAACCGGCCAAGCGCGTCGCGCGCCTCGCCAGTGCCGAGCTTTAGGGCGATATGGAAAAGCCCGCCGGGTTTCAAGGCCCTGTGCAAGACGGCCAGATGTCCGGGAAAGGCGTGGCGTGGCGCATGCAAGAGACTGAAATTGGCCCATATGCCGTCAAACTCTGCTATTTCGACCACGTCATCGAAAGTTGCCTGCCGGACGGTGACGCCGGGATGTCGGGCCGCCAGTTTCACCATTTCGGCGGACGCATCCATGGCGGTGACCCGCATTCCCGCGCGTACCAGTGCGGCGGCCGATGTTCCCGGGCCACAGCCCAGATCTAGAACATGAGAGCCCTGCGGCAGGTTTGCGACAAAAGCCGTCAGCTCTGGATCGGTTGCGTTATGTTCGTCGGTCATGGCCGCGTAGTCAGCGGCCCGGCTCTGGTAAACGCGAATGGTTTCCGGGTCGCTCACAGGAAAACTCCGGCAGACAGGCAGGACACAACTACAAAGGTCAGCACCAGGCGCAACCGCATCCACCACACTGGCGCCAGCCCCCATGCGGCAAAGGCTGCATCCAGCATCAAAAGGCCCAGGAAGCCGAAAATCAGGTTCACGGCCGCGCTTGTCGGTCCGCCGCCGGTCATGAAGAACGCCCAAAGAGCAGGGATTACGGACAAGACATAACCGGTCGCGGCCTGCCCGCCGTCAGCTTTGGTGGCAAATCCCCAGAGAACCCCCGACATGAAGGCGAGAATGATTTGGCCGTAGGCGATCTGGACATAGGGGCCGATGAACCGCGGCCCAAGAATTCCTGCGCCCCACGCCTGCAAGGCGGGAAGCAGGTAGGTAGCCGCCCCCCAGATAAAGGGCAGCAGCCCGGCCAGGCCCAGGAAAAGCGGCACGCGAGGAATACCGCTCATAAGCTTTTCTCCGACGATTGTGCGGTTGTCTCGGTGTTCTTCACGACCACGATGTATTCATTTTTTGTCATAGTTCGCCCTGGCGTCACGCGTGGAGGAGGGGGTTTTCGAGCCTGTCCAGCCTAGCTTTGAACGTTACCACTTGGAAGCGAGGTTTCAGTCTCGCGCAGGCTGGGTCGGGGCGCTGTCCGCAGCCACCATTCATACAGGCCGGGGTAGCGGGCCAGCAGGTCGGCCCCTTCGGGCGCATGTACGAGCGCGGCTATCATGGGGGCCAGATGGCATTCCGCCCGACCAAAACCCTGGGATAACACCAGGCCCTCGCGTGCAATCTCGTCCAGCGCGGCCAGGACTTTGGGCGTGCGGCGCAAGCTGTCCTGGACTTCCGCAGGATCACTCGGTTCGCCGTAGGCGGGGCGGAAAACCGCATGTTCGTAGATCTGGCGAACCATCGGCCAATAGGCGTAAGCATCGGCAATACAGACCACTTGTATCGCCCGGGCGGCTGCCTGTGGGCTGTCTGGCATCATAGGCGGCCCGTCGAACGCGGCGTCCAGATAGGCCGAAATCGCTGCGGTTTCGTAAATCGCAAAATCCCCATGGCAAAGGAAGGGTACACGGCCGAATGGGTGCGGACCAAGCGTGCCCTGAGCAAACGGATCATGCTCCACGTAGTCGAATGCTATGCCTTTCTCCAACAGGATCAGGCGGATGATCCGGGTATAGATGCTGTGGCTGTAGCCGGTCAGAACCGGTCGGGGCGGGGTCATGCGGGTTGCCGCAACACCCTGGGCACCTTGAATTCGACGTGTTCGATCGCGGTCTCGACCACTTCGACTGTCACGGCAAAGCGGTCGCGAAAGGCGTCGATCACTTCGTTGACCAGTAGTTCGGGGGCAGAGGCCCCGGCGCTGACGGCGACACTTCGGATACCGTCCAGAGCACGCCAGTCGATTTCTCCGGCTCGTTGTACCAGCTGAGCATATCCGCACCCTGCCTTGGCCGCGACCTCGACCAGCCTGCGCGAATTCGACGAATTCGGCGCGCCCACAACCAGCAGGGCATCGGACACGGGAGCAACCGCCTTGACCGCTTCCTGCCGATTCGTGGTGGCGTAACAGATGTCTTCCTTGTGAGGGCCGACGATGTGCGGGAACCGCGCCTGAAGAGCCGCGACGATGTCGCGGGTATCGTCCACCGACAGGGTGGTCTGGGTCACAAAGGCGAGATGTTGGGGGTCGCGCACCACGATGCGGGCCACGTCCTCGACCGTTTCCACCAGCAGCACCTCGCCTTCGGGCAATTGCCCCATGGTACCAATGGTTTCGGGGTGGCCGCGATGGCCGATCATGATGATTTGTAGGCCGTTTTCGGCGTGACGCTCTGCCTCGATATGAACCTTGGACACCAGCGGGCAGGTGGCATCGACAAAGACCATCTGGCGGCGCTCGGCCTCGGCCGGAATGGATTTGGGGACGCCATGAGCCGAGAAGATGACCGGCCGGTCATCGGGGCATTCATCCAGTTCCTCGACGAATACCGCGCCCTTGGCGCGCAATACGTCGACCACGAATTTGTTGTGCACGATTTCGTGCCGGACATAGACTGGCGCGCCCCATTTCTCGATGGCCATTTCGACAATCTTTATGGCGCGGTCGACGCCGGCGCAAAATCCGCGCGGCGCGGCAAGGTACAGGGTAAGGGGCGGTTTGGTCATGGCGGCTTCTCCTTGCCCGGAACAGGTAAGGCTTTGGCTGACGAACGTCCAGTCCGGGCCATGACGTCACGAAACCGTCACGTGACGGGCCTAGAAAACGGGCATTGGTCCGAAGTCCATTTTTCAGTACGCAGAACGGCCGGGTGATCGCTCGCCCGGCCGTCCTATTTTTGCGATTAGAGCTTTGCGCTTTGGCGCGTGGCTTTTACTGCGCGTTCGCCGCGACCGATCTCGGTTCCATCGGAACGTCGCGCGGGGGGCGACCGATCACGTCACGCAATTCTTCGAGTTCGATGAAGTTGTCGGCCTGGCGGCGCAATTCGTCCGAAATCATCGGGGGTTGGCTGCGAATCGTCGAAACGACCGAGACACGAACCCCTTGGCGCTGGAGGCTGGCCACCAGCGGCCGGAAATCGCCATCGCCTGAAAACAGGACAATATGGTCGACGCGCGGAGCCAATTCCATGGCATCGACGGTCAGTTCGATGTCCATGTTCCCCTTGACCTTACGGCGCCCCATGCTGTCGGTGTATTCCTTCGCCGGCTTTGTCACCATGGTGAAGCCATTGTAGTGCAACCAATCAACGAGTGGACGGATCGGTGAGTATTCGTCATTCTCCAGCAGCGCCGTGTAGTAGAAGGCTCTCAACATCTTGCCGCGTCGCATAAACTCTTGGCGAAGCAACTTATAGTCGATGTCAAAACCAAGAGCCTTTGCAGCCGCATAAAGATTCGAACCGTCGATGAACAGCGCAAGCCGTTCGTCTTTATAAAACATAATTGTTCCTTCCGGTGTGGACCGTTTCGCCTGTGTCCGTGAGTGAGTGCTAAAAAAACGGCGAAATGGTCTTCCCAATGTAAGTGAAACGCCATTTATGGCAAGGGTGCACTTGACGTGAACGGAAACATAAGATGATCAAAATACAGCAAACATCCGTTATCGCCTTGGGCGCAAATCTAAGTTTTGATCAAACTCCCCCCGCTCTGACGTTACGGCACGCTATCCAGGAACTCGCACGACAGGGTTTGATTGCCACTGCCGAGAGCCGATTCTATTCGACGCCCTGTTTTCCCCCGGGCGCAGGACCAGACTACGTCAATGCGGCGATATCCATCAATGGAAATCTATCAGAGGTTGATGTCCTGGCGGTTCTTCACAGTGTCGAGGAATTGTTCGGACGACAGCGCGAGCAGAGATGGGGGATGCGCACGCTGGATCTCGACCTGATCTGTCACGGCGAGAGAGTTCTGCCGAGCCTCAAAGAGTTCGAGAGTTGGCGGTGCCTCGCGCCCGAAACACAGGCGAAAACCGCACCATCAGAATTGATCCTCCCCCACCCGCGCTTGCAGGACCGCGCCTTTGTTCTGGTTCCGATGGCCGATGTGGCGCCGGATTGGCGTCATCCGGTTCTGGGCAAGACCGTGGTCGAGATGCTTGCCGACCTGCCCCCGGAGGACGTGGCCGAAGTTAAGCCTTTGACGCTGTGAAACTGGGGATTTCCTGCTTGTCAACCGCGGGAAACGCGCCTAGATACGTCCTTTCTGGACAAGGTTGCACTTTGGAGAGTCGCTTATGGCCCGCGTAACGGTAGAAGACTGCGTAGACAAGGTTCCGAACCGGTTCGAGCTGGTATTGCTCGCCGCTCACCGCGCGCGCGAAATCTCCGCCGGCGCGCCGATCACGATTGATCGGGACAACGACAAGAACCCCGTCGTTTCGCTGCGCGAGATCGCCGACGAGACACAGAGCGCCGACAGCCTGCGTGAGCGCCTGATCGAGGCCAACCAGACGCAGATCGAAGTCGACGAACCCGAGGACGATCAGATGGCGCTGTTGATGGGTGCCGAATCGGATCGCCCTGCTGAAGACGATATGTCGGAAGAGCGTCTGCTGCGTGCCTTGATGGAGGCGCAGGGGCAGGGCTGAGCGCGCCGCGCGAAAGGATGCGGACAGGATGATTTCTGTTGACGATCTGATTGCGCTGGTCCGCAACTACAACCCGAAAACCAATGTCGAACGCATTGCCCGGGCCTATGAGTTCGGGCAAAAAATGCACGACGGCCAGTTCCGCCACTCGGGCGAACCTTATTTCACTCATCCTGTCGCCGTTGCGGCCATCCTGACCGAACAACGGCTGGACGATGCGACTATCATTACCGCGCTACTGCACGATACCATCGAGGATACCAAGGCCAGCTATGGCCAGGTGTCCGAGCTGTTCGGCGAAGAGGTGGCGATGCTGGTCGATGGTGTGACCAAGCTGACCAATCTGCAACTGTCGTCGCGCGAGACAAAGCAGGCCGAGAACTTCCGCAAGCTGTTCATGGCCATGTCCAAGGACCTGCGTGTGATCCTGGTCAAGCTGGCCGACCGGTTGCACAACATGCGCACCATCAAGGCGATGCGGCCGGAGAAGCAGGCCGTCAAGGCGCGCGAGACCATGGATATCTATGCGCCGCTCGCCGGGCGCATGGGCATGCAGTGGATGCGTGAAGAGCTGGAGGATCTGGCCTTTCGCGTGCTCAACCCCGAGGGGCGCCAGTCGATCATCCGCCGCTTCATTACGCTGCAACGCGAAACCGGCGACGTGATCCACCGGATCACCGGCGACATGCGGCACGAGCTGGACAAGGCGGGTATCGAAGCCGAGGTGTTCGGACGCGCCAAGAAACCCTATTCGATCTGGCGCAAGATGCAGGAAAAGGATCAGGGCTTCTCGCGCCTGTCCGACATCTACGGCTTCCGCATCATCACCCTGTCCGAAGAGGATTGTTACCGCACGCTGGGCGCTATCCACCAGCGCTGGCGCGCTGTGCCGGGGCGGTTCAAGGATTACATCAGCCAGCCGAAATCGAACGGCTATCGCTCGATCCACACCACCGTCTCGGGGCGCGACGGCAAACGGGTCGAGGTGCAGATCCGCACCCGCCAGATGCATGACGTGGCCGAAACCGGCGTGGCGGCGCATTGGTCCTATCGTGACGGGGTGCGCACCCAGAACCCCTTTGCCGTCGATCCGGCCAAATGGATCGCGGGCCTGACGGAACAGTTCGACAACGAGGAAGATCACGAGGATTTCCTCGAAGCTGTCAAGCTTGAGATGTATTCGGACCAGGTGTTCTGCTTTTCGCCCAAGGGCGACGTGGTCAAGCTGCCGCGCGGGGCGACACCGATCGACTATGCCTACGCCATTCATACGCGAATCGGCCATGCCTGCGTCGGGGCCAAGGTGGACGGAATCCGGGTGCCGCTGTGGACGCGGTTGAAAAACGGCCAGTCGGTCGAGGTGATCACCGCCGAAGGCCAGACCCCGCAAGTGAGTTGGCTTGAAATCGCCGTCACCGGCAAGGCCAAGACCGCGATCCGTCGCGCCCTGCGTGAGGTGGACCGCGAGCGGTTCATCAAACTTGGGCACGAGCTGGCACGCTCGGCTTTTGAACATGTCGGGCGCAAGGCGACCGACAAGGCGCTCGACACCGCAGCCAAGCACCTGAGGCTCAAGAACCGGGACGAGTTGCTGGCCCGGCTCGGGTCGGCCGAGTTGACAGCGCATGACGTGGTGCAGGCGGTCTATCCGGATCTGGCCCCGGACCAGGGCGACGCCATCCCACCCAGGCGGGCCGTTATCGGCCTGGAGCCTGGACAAAGCTTTGATCGCGCGTCCTGTTGCCAACCGTTGCCGGGCGAACGCATCGTCGGGATTACCTATCGCGGTAAAGGCGTGGTCGTACACGCCATCGATTGCGAAAAGCTGAGCGAGTTCGAAGATCAGCCAGGTCGTTGGGTCGATCTCCATTGGCACTCGGGCACTCATCCGGCAGTCTATGGCGCAACGCTGGAACTGACCATCGGCAACGATGCCGGTGTACTGGGACGGATTTGCACATTGATTGGCGAGAAGAAGGCGAATATTTCCAACCTGGAATTTGTTGACCGCAAACCGGATTTTTATCGGCTGATGATCAGTGTCGAATTGCGTGATGTCGAACAGTTGCACTCGCTGATGCTGACCCTCGAAGCGGAAAGCGATGTGGCCTCGGTCGAACGCTACAGGGAAAAGGCCAAGGCAGGCGCCGCGGCGAGTTAGAGGTCAGAGGGTACGGAAAGGACGTCCACGCGTGGTTTTCAAGCGCCGAGATCGACGGTCCCCATTGCAGGTGCTGTGGGAACTGATCTGGCCGCGTGGCGGTTGGACCCGGGCTTTTCACTACGTAAAACACAGGGTCCGTCGGCTGCCGGACAGCCCTGAACGAATCGCCCGTGGCATAGGGGCAGGGGTCTTTGCCTCTTTCACCCCGTTCTACGGGATGCACTTTGTCATCGCAGTGATTTTGGCGCGGGTGATCAACGGCAACATCCTGGCAAGCCTCAGTGGGACTTTCTTTGGCAATCCGTTGACGTATGTGCCAATTGGCGTCATCTCGCTGCAAACCGGGCATTTCATTCTTGGAACTCATTTCGAGGAAGGTTCGGAACACGGTCTCATGGGCAAGTTCGCCAGTGCGGCGGGCGATCTCAAGAATAACTCCATTGCCCTGTTCACAGATAGGAACGCCGATTGGCACGCCTTGAAGGTTTTCTTTCAAGAGGTTTTCTATCCTTACATGATCGGCGGCATACTGCCCGGAATCGTAACCGCTGTTGTCTGCTATTACCTCAGCCTGCCGCTGATCCGGACCTACCAGCAGCGTCGCCGCAGCAAGATCAAGGCCAAGTTCCAGGCGATCAAGAAAAAGGCAGAGGCCGCCCTGCCAAACCCGGAAAATCCCGGATAGGGTCGGCCGCAAGCGAGTCGGAAAGGAACCCTTTGTCATGTCTGCTGAATATCTGCGTCTTGGCGTGAACATCGACCATGTGGCAACCGTGCGCAACGCGCGCGGCGGTGTGTATCCGGATCCGATCCGCGCCGCCAAAATCGCCGAACAGGCGGGGGCGGACGGTATTACCGCGCATTTGCGCGAGGATCGCCGTCATATCACGGATGCCGATATCGACGGTTTGATGGCGGCGCTGAGCGTGCCCCTGAACTTCGAGATGGCCGCCACCGACGAGATGCAGAAGATCGCCCTGCGCCACAAGCCGCACGCGGTCTGCATCGTGCCCGAAAAGCGCGAGGAGCGTACCACCGAAGGCGGTCTTGAAGTCGCGCGCGAAGAGAACCGTTTGGCCCATTTCATCGCACCCCTGCGTGAGGTCGGTTGCCGGGTGTCGATCTTCATCGCCGCCGACATGAAACAGATCGAGGCCGCCCACCGGATCGGCGCGCAGGTGATAGAACTGCATACTGGCGCCTATTGCGATGCCCATGCCGAGGGAGATTTTGCCACCCGCGACCGCGAGCTGGAGACTCTGCGCGAGATGTCGGCCTTTGCTCATTCGCTGGGTCTTGAGGTGCACGCGGGCCACGGGTTGACCTATGACACGGTGCAGCCGGTTGCGGCCTTTCCCGAGGTGGTGGAGCTGAATATCGGCCATTTCCTGATCGGCGAGGCGATTTTTCGCGGACTCACGCCTGCCATCGCCGAGATGCGCCGCCTGATGGACGAGGCGCGGGCATGACACCCGGGCTCGGCCTCGTTGTCCTTGCCTGGCTGGTGGCGGGGGGCAGTCCCGGTCCTGCCACCCTGACCATTGCCGGAACCGGCATGGCCGAGGGGCGCGCGGCCGCGCTGGCGGTGGCGCTGGGCATCGTGGCAGGTTCGGCCAGTTGGGGACTGGCCGCTGCGCTGGGTATGAGCGCGCTGATGCTGACGAATGTCTGGATTGTCGAGACGGTCCGTTATGCAGGGGCGCTCTATCTGCTGTGGCTGGCGGTGAAATCCTTGCGAGCAGGTCTGGCCCCGGCCAGTGCCAAACCCTTCAGATCCGCTACGGGCGGCGTCAAGCGTCTGTTCCTTCGCGGCTATCTGATTCACCTGACCAATCCCAAGGCGATCCTGAGCTGGGGTGCGGTCTTTGCCATCGCGTTGCCGCCCGCTGCGTCTCTGAGCAGCGTGTTCACGTTGTTCGGCGTGCTCATCACCGCCTCGACCGGCCTGTTTCTGGGCTATGCGCTGCTGTTTTCGACCCGCACTATCGGTGAGGGGTACCGCCGCCTGCGCCGCTGGTTCGAGTTGAGCTTTGCGCTGCTTTTTGGTGGCGCTGCGTTGAAACTGCTGACGGCGCGGCTGCAATGATTTTGGGCATCGGCACCGATCTGGCGAATATCGAGCGGATTGAGCGTACGCTCGACCGGTTCGGTGATCGGTTTCGCAACCGTGTCTTTACCGAAACCGAACAGCGCAAGGCCGAGCGTCGCGCTGACACTGCCGGCACCTATGCCAAACGTTGGGCGGCGAAAGAGGCCTGCTCCAAGGCATTGGGCACGGGTCTGCGGATGGGCATCAGTTGGCGTGACATGGCGGTCACCAATTTGCGCAGCGGCCAGCCGGTCATGCACGTCACGGGCTGGGCGGCGGAACGCCTGCGCGAGATGACACCCGATGGGCACGAGGCGATCATCCACGTCACCCTGACCGACGACCACCCCTGGGCGCAGGCCTTTGTCGTTATCGAGGCGCGCCCGCGCGCCGATACAGACGGGGCAAGCTTGACTTACCCGACCCCGCCCCGCATGTAGCCCCACGAAACACCCGCTGAAACTGGAGAGCCGAATGGCCAGCAAAGCCAAGTCCGGAAATTCCTTTGTCGAGACGATCAAGACGATCGTTTACGCCCTGCTGATCGCGGGTGTGTTCCGCACCCTGTTCTTCCAGCCATTCTGGATCCCGTCGGGCTCGATGAAGGAAACGCTGCTGATCGGCGATTTCCTGTTCGTCAACAAGATGGCCTACGGATATTCCTATGCTTCGTGCCCCAGCTTGATGATCCCGCGCTTTGGTATCGACATCGACGCCGAGGATGTCTGTGGCTGGCTGAAAGGAGACAATACCCGCATTCTGGGCGGCACACCCGAACGAGGTGACGTCGTGGTTTTCCGCCACCCGGTTTCAGGGCGCGATTTCATCAAGCGACTGATCGGCCTGCCCGGCGACCGGATCCAGGTCAAGGATGGCGTGCTTTATATCAATGACGTGGCGGTCAAGCTTGAGGATGGCGGGATATTCGAGGAAACGGCCGAGGCGCAGGGGCCGCAGCGGTTGCGGCCGCGGTGCGAAAACGGACCTGTGGGCGATGGCGGCATCTGCCAGAAGTCTCGTCAGATCGAAACCCTGCCGAACGGTGTAAGCCACGCGATCCTGAACATCGGCAATCAGGCGTCAGATCATACCGGTGTCTATACAGTGCCCGAAGGGTATTACTTCTTCATGGGTGACAACCGCGACAATTCCAGCGACAGCCGTTTGCCACAATCTGCGGGTGGCGTCGGGTATGTGCCTTACGAGAACCTGATCGGCCGGGCCGATCGCATCATGTTCTCCTCCGCTGGCCGCTCGATGCTGTTCTTCTGGACCTGGCGCAGTGACCGCTTCTTCAAGGGGGTTGAGTGAGACTATCAGCGGACATGTCTGCCTTTCAGGATCGGCTCGGCTATGTCTTCGCCCGGCCGGAACTGTTGGTGCGGGCGCTGACGCATGGCTCGATATCCTCGTCCACGCGGGCCGACAATCAGCGGTTGGAGTTTCTGGGCGACCGGGTGCTGGGGTTGGTGATGGCCTCCGCCTTGCTGGAGGCAGATAAAGACGCAACCGAAGGCCAGCTTGCACCGCGCTTCAACGCGCTGGTGCGCAAGGAAACCTGCGCCGATGTTGCCCGGCAGGTTGATCTGGGCACAGTGCTGAAGCTCGGCCGGTCCGAGATGATGTCGGGCGGCCGACGCAAACAGGCGCTCCTGGGCGACGCGATGGAGGCCGTTATCGCCGCGATCTATCGCGACGGCGGCTTTGACGCCGCGCAAGAGGTCATACTGCGGCTCTGGGGCGCGCGTATCCATCAGGTCGAGGCCGATGCCCGGGACGCCAAGACTGCGCTTCAGGAATGGGCGCAGGCACGCGGGCAGAAACCACCCGCTTACGAACTCGCCTCCCGATCCGGACCCGATCACGCCCCGGTTTTTACCATCGTGGTGCGCCTGACAGATGGCCGGGAGGCCCGGGCAACCGCCGGTTCGAAACGCCAGGCCGAACAGTCCGCTGCGCGCGCCCTGCTGGACCGGCTTGAAGGCGAGGCGGGCTGATGCTCCGCGCGGCGCTGTTTCTGCCGCTGTTGTCGCTGTCGCAATGTGGGCAGGATGAAACAGTGGCTGCCTATGGCGCCGGTGGGCGGGCTTGGGTTCTGCACAGTATCGACGGTATTGATTTTCCGGCTTCCGCCACGCTTGATTTCCCCGAAGCCGGGCGTGTCGCGGGGCAGGGGCCTTGCAACGGTTATTCCGCCACGCTGGACGTCCCTTATCCCTGGTTCGAAGTCCGGGACCTTGTGGCAACACGCGCGGCCTGTCCCGATCTGGAGGCCGAAGGCACCTTCTTTGCTGCATTGATGGCGATGGAGCAGTCCGAGGTTTCGGGTAACATTCTGATCCTGCGGAACGAGGCAGGGCACGAAATGCTGTTCAACGCGGCCGACTGACGAGATCGACAAACCGGCCGCGCGCCTCGGGCAGGGGGCGGTTGCCCAGTGACGGGGCAAGCCGGTTCTCCATGAAAAATCCGGTGGTACGCAAGGCTTCGGCAATCTCGGCATCGGGGGCCGGACCCTGCCCACGCAGACACGGGGGCAGTGGCAGCAAGCGGTCCGCCCAATCCCCCGCCGCGGCAGAACTGACCGCACGGCCGGTACGTGGCGAGACATATGCGAGATCCTCCGTTGCCCCGGTCACCGCGCAAGCGCTCAGATCAAGGCCGAAGCCAAGCTCCTCCAGCAGACCGAGTTCCCAGCGCAGATAGGCCAGGGGCCAGATCTCGTCCTGTCCCAGCAGGTCGAGCAGGCGCTCGCTGTGGTGGTAAAGATTTGGATGCGGCTCCCGTTCGGGCAGGCAAAAGGACAAAAGCGCGGTCACAGAATTGAGGCCGGCGAGGGCGATCCGCCCGGACATGGCCGCCGCCGCGCGTGACCTGAGCGGTTCGACCGCGAAACTGCCGATGTGATCCTCGAGCCGCGCACGCCAGGTTACATCCAGTTGGGCGCCGGGTTGCAGGATCGGTGCGATCTTGCGGCTGGTTCCGCCCCGCACCACCCCGGCGTGTCGCCCATGTTCCTGAGTAAAGACCTCGATGATGACCGAGGTCTCTCCATGATGGCGCACTGCCAGCAATATCCCCTGATCGCGCCAGTCCATTTGGCCCCCCTGAACATTGCGACAGACTGACCGCAAGCGGGCGGTGGCCGCAAGACCGGTTATTCCAGTCCGTCTTCACCCAACAGGTGGCGACCCTTCCGGTCCTCTACCTCGATCACCCAAAGGTCAGGGTCAAAACCGCGTTGGCGGGCGATGGCGGCATCCACGTCTGCCTCGTCGCCAGCGGCCAGTTCGGTCCATTTCCGGAGACCGGTCATCAGGTCGTATTCCCGGTGTAGCGCGGTTGCACGCCCATCGAGCGTGTTCAGCTTGACTAGAACGGCACCGGCGGTGTTATCGCCATGGGCGGTGACAAAGGCCGGGATGTCGTTGAGCCTGAGCCGGGCGAGGTAGGCGTGGACCCAGAATTCCGCTGTCAGCCTTACCATGCGCTGCCCTTTCGACCCGAAGCCGTCAGTTGCCGTCCTTGAAATCAAGGCCCATCTCGGAATAGCGCTCGGCCTCTTCCAGCCAGTTGGGCCGCACCTTGACCTGAAGGAAGAGGTGGATCTTTCGGTCCAGGAACTCTTCCAGCTCGGCCCGCGCCGCCTGTCCCACCGCCTTGACGGTCTCGCCGCGCTTGCCCAGCACGATGCCCTTGTGGCCGTCGCGCATGACATAGATCACTTGGTCGATCCGGGCCGAGCCATCCTTGCGCTCTTCCCAATTCTCGGTCTCGACGGTCAGCTGATAGGGCAGTTCCTGATGCAGGCGCAGGGTCAGTTTCTCGCGGGTGATCTCGGCTGCGATCATCCGCATCGGCAGATCGGCGATCTGATCCTCGGGATAGAGCCAGGGGCCTTCGGGCAGTTCCGCCGCCAGCCATTTGCGCAGGTCCGCAACCCCGTGGCCGCGCTCGGCCGAAATCATGAAAGTGCGGGCAAACTCGAAACGCGCGTTCAGCGCCTCGGACAGGCCCAGCAGTTTTTCCGCGGGTACCCGGTCGATCTTGTTGATGGCCAGCGCCACGGTGCGGCCCTTGGCGATCTCGGTCAGACCTTCGAGGATGCGCTCCACCCCTTCGGTTATGCCGCGATGTGCCTCGACCATCAGAACCACGATATCGGCATCCGCCGCACCGCCCCAGGCTGCGGCGACCATGGCGCGGTCCAGTCGGCGGCGCGGCTGGAACAGGCCCGGCGTGTCGACAAAGACGATCTGCGCCTCGCCTTCCATCGCCACGCCGCGAATACGGGCGCGTGTGGTCTGTACCTTGTGCGTGACGATCGAGACTTTGGCCCCGACCATGCGGTTCAACAGGGTCGATTTGCCCGCATTGGGCTCTCCGATCAGGGCGACAAATCCGGCGCGTGTAGTCATGGGGCGGGTCCTGGTTGCAAGTCGCATCCTCTACAAGGTTTTGCCGGCTCTCGCCAGAGGCAAAAGCCATGTCAGCGACCAGAGGGCGCATTGCGGGCGGTACCGCCCCATGCCACCCTGCCGCACAGGTCCAGCCAACCGACAGCCCGGCCTCTTTCCCAATCTTAAGAAATGAGGTGTCGCATGTTTCGTCGCGATCTGTTGTTTGGAGGTGCCGCCCTGCTGGGGGCCGCCGGATTGGCGCGTCTGGGGTCCGCGATGGCCCCGCCCGGGGCGCAGGAGTTGGTCGTCCAGGCCGCCACGTTCCAGCTGCGCCATCAGCGGACGGAGGGCATGGTCAGCCTGTCGCCCAACGCGCCGCCGCCGGTTCTGTACGGGCGGCAGGGGCAAGAGATGCGGTTCACTGTCCGCAACACTCTGGATGAGTATACCGCGATGCATTGGCACGGGCTGAGGATCGCGAATGCGATGGACGGGGTACCCTATCTGACCCAGATGCCGATTGGCCCCGGAGAGGGCTTCGCCTATGCCTATACCCCGCCCGATGCGGGCACGTATTGGTATCACCCCCATTGCATGACGATGGAGCAAATGGCCCATGGCCTGACCGGGGTGATGGTCATCGCCGAGGCCGAGGATCCGGGGTTCGACAGCGAAGAGGTGATCAATCTGCGCGATTTCCGGCTGGATGCAGCAGATGCCTTCCTGCCGGCCTATACCGCGCGTGGCGCGGCGCGCGGCGGCACCATGGGCAATGTGCAGACCGCAAACTGGCGGCAGGGGCCGGTCTATGACCACAGCGCCGGATCGCTGGTGCGGCTGCGGGTGGTCAATACCGACACGACGCGGATCTACAAACTCTATCTCGATGGCGGGGTGGCGCGGATCATTGCCTGGGACGGGCACCCAGTCAGCATCGAGATGCCGGTGCCGCGCACAGGCGCGCCGCTGCTGCTGGCGCCCGGCCAGAGGGTCGATCTGGCGGTGGCGATGCCGGTGGAGGAGGGGCGGCAGGTTGGATTGATGGCCGACCTGCCTGGGCAGCCGCCCCGGTTGATGGCCGGGCTGCGTGCCACGGGCAACGGTCCCGCGCGCGATCTGGCCGAATTGAAACCGCTGCCGCGCAACCCGTTGACCCAGCCCGATCTGGATCGGGCCGAGATGCACGAATTCGTCTTTGGCTGGACGCCAGAGGGGAATGCGCCCAATGATGGGTTTTGCGGCACGCTGGGCTATACGTTCTGGTCGATCAATCGCGCAGCCTGGGCTGGTGATGCGGCGACGGGCACGGCGCCGCTGGCGGTGCTGGAACGCGGCAAGAGCTATGTTCTGCGGCTGCGCAACGAATCGCCCAACCTTCATCCGATCCACCTGCACGGGCTGGCCTTCGTGCCGATCGCGTCGAACCGGCGCAGCCTGCCGCCGCTCTGGACCGATACGATGCTGCTGTTGAAGGACGAGGTGATCGACATCGCGCTGGTGGCCGACAATCCGGGCGACTGGGCGTTCCATTGCCATGTGATCGAGCATCAGAAGACCGGGTTGACCGGGTTCCTGCGGGTGACCTGAAGCCAAGAAAAAGCCCGGCGTAAGGCCGGGCTATTCAAACCTTTGAAGATTGATCAGCCCAGCAGGCGGCGGGCGATCACCTGGGCCTGAATCTCGGCGGCCCCTTCAAAAATATTCAGGATGCGCGCATCGCAAAGCACGCGGCTGATCTTGTATTCCAGCGCAAACCCGTTGCCGCCATGGATCTGCAACCCATTGTCGGCCGCAGCCCAAGCCACGCGGGCGCCCAGCAGCTTGGCCATCCCGGCCTCGAGATCGCAGCGGTGGCCGTGATCCTTCTCCCAGGCACTGAAATAGGTCAGCTGGCGTGCGATCATGATCTCGACCGCCATCATCGCCAGCTTGCTGGAGACGCGGGGAAACGCGATCAGGGCGCGGCCGAACTGCTTGCGGTCCTGCGCATATTGCATGGCTATATCCAGCGCCGATTGCGCCACGCCGATGGCGCGGGCGGCGGTCTGGATGCGGGCGCTTTCAAAGGTCTCCATCAGTTGTTTGAAGCCTTTGCCCTCTTCGCCGCCCAGCAGGTTCTCGCCCTTGACGTGGAACCCGTCAAAGCCCAGCTCATATTCCTTCATGCCGCGATAGCCCAGAACCTCGATCTCACCGCCGGTCATGCCGGGGGTGGGGAAGGGCTCGGCATCGGTGCCGGGTGTTTTTTCGGCCAGGAACATGCTGAGGCCGCGATAATCCGTGGTGTTGGGATCGGTGCGCGCCAAAAGCGTCATCACATGGGTGCGCGCGGCGTGGGTGATCCAGGTCTTGTTGCCGGTGACCTTGTAATCGCCGTTTTCGCCCTTGACCGCGCGGGTGCGCAGGCTGCCAAGGTCCGAACCGGTGTTCGGCTCGGTAAAGACGGCAGTGGGCAGGATCTCGGCGCTGGCGATGCGCGGCAGCCAGCTGGCCTTTTGTTCGTCGGTGCCGCCCGCGATGATAAGCTCGGCTGCAATCTCGGATCGGGTGCCCAGCGAGCCGACGCCGATGTAACCACGGCTGAGTTCCTCGGACACCACCACCATCGAGGCCTTGGAGAGGCCAAAGCCGCCGAACTCCTCGGGGATGGTCAGGCCGAACACGCCCATCTCGGCCAGTTCCTCGATCACTTCCATCGGGATCAGCTCGTCCTTGAGGTGCCAGTCATGGGCAAAGGGCTCGACCTTTTCCACCGCGTAACGGCGGAACTGGTCGCGGATCATCTCCAACTCTTCGTCCAGACCCGAGGCGCCGAACATGGTGGCGCCGGCCTGGTCCTGCATCAGCTCGACCAGACGGGTGCGGGCGGCCTGTGTATTGGCCTTCGCCATCAGGGTCTGCACTTCGGCGGCCTGGAAACCCGACAGGGCGTCCCAACCCAGGCCCAGATCCTGAAGCCGGACCACCTCGCCCTGGTTCATCGGAATGCCACCGGCCATCTGGTGCAGGTATTCGCCAAAAGCGATCTGGTGGATCAGCTGTTCGATCTCGCCGAACTTGCCCTCGGCCTGCAACGCCTCGGCCCAGCGCTGCATCTGGCGCAGCGATTGCTGATAGGTGGCCAGCCAGGACAGGCCATGCGCGGCGGTCTGATTGGCGTCGATCAGGGCCCCGGACACGCGGCCGCCTTCGCTCACCATCTCGCGCACGGAGTCGCGGGCGCGCTCGAACAGCGCATCCACTGGGGCAAGTGCTGCGCCGGTCAGGCGCAGAAGGTCGGGCAATAGAACGGGTTGCGTGGTCATCGTCATCGGGTCCTGTCCGTCATGGGCCATGAATCACATCCTCTCGTGGTCCGCCCGGTCATATCATTTTGCACATGCAGCGCAACAAAAATGCGTGATTTGCTCTGAAAACGTTTCAATGTTGCGCTCAAACTTTTGCAGTGCAGCGCCGCTTGAGAGTGCTATGAGAAGGCATGATGAGCTTTCTCGACCTGCTTTCGCCGGAAAACTGGATCCTTGCCATTGTGATCGTGCTGTTGGCCGGTTGCATCAAGGGCATGGTCGGTTTTGCCATGCCGATGATCTCGATTTCGGGGCTCAGCATGGTGCTTCCGCCGGACTGGGCGCTGGCAGGTTTGATCATGCCGACCCTTGTGACCAATGGCATGCAGGCCCTGCGGCAAGGCACGTCGGCGGCAATCGACTCGGTAAAGCGTTTTCGGGTGTTCCTGATCGTAGGCTTCGTTTTCCTTGTGATCAGTGCCCAACTGGTAACGCGGGTCGCGCCCGAGACCTTCTTGTTGATGATCGCAGTTCCCGTGGTCCTGTTTGCGGGGATGCAACTGCTGGGTCTGGGGTTCACCCTGTCCCAGCAATCGCTTCCTGTCGAAGCTATTGTCGGCGCGGTGGCCGGGGCGGTTGGTGGCATGTCCGGTGTCTGGGGGCCGCCCACGGTCGCTTATCTGACCGCGTTGAACACGGAAAAGAGGGATCAGATGCGGATCCAGGGCGTTATATATGGCCTGGGCGCGCTGGGACTGGTCGGGGCTCATCTGGTATCCGGAATTCTGCGGGTCGAAACGGTGTTGTTTTCGTGTTTTCTGGTGGTTCCCGCTGTCATTGGCATGTGGATTGGGGGACTGGCCCAGGACCGGATCGACCAGGTCATGTTCCGCAAGATCACGTTGCTGGTGCTTTTGGTTGCGGGTCTCAACCTCTTGCGGCGGGCATTGTCAGGATAGTCAACAGACCGGCAAGCGGTTGCGCCTACCTTTGCATGAATGTCCATTTGGTCAGAATAATGACAAGTTAACTTATCGGACCCGATCAAGAAAACGAAACAGGTAGATCAGCGCCAGCAATCCAAAGAACAACCCCGACACATCGCCGATCAGGTAGGCCACGAATTCAACGGTGCTGGTGCCGAAGGCAAGGTTGGTCAGGGCCGATATCAGAATGGATGTTATCGCGCCAACCGCCAGAATGCAGATCCAGCAGGGCGATCGCCCGACTGAGGGAAACAGGTTGTATCCGACAGCTTTCAGGGCCAGGAAAGTGAAGGGGGCGACACTTACCGCCACAACAATTGCCACCAGGCGACTTGGCAGGAACGCGTCCCAACCGGCCACATAGACAAACGCGGCGATCACACCGGGCAGCAGGGCCGGAATTGCCCTCCATCCCATCAGCCACGCGCTTAGAACCCGTACACCATGCGGAAGGAAAAGCAGGCTGGCGCGGCTGGGATACTCGGGGAACAAGATGTTCTGCACCGGGATCACGATCAGAAATGTGATCACTACGGTGAAGAAATAAACCGACGAGGCAATCGTCGTTTCTAAAAGGAAGTCGTGCATGCGACCCGTGTGCAGCCGCATCACTCGCTCATGACTTGGGTTGGTTTACAACATAGCACCCGCGATTTGCCGACGAGCATTGCGACAGGTACCCTTTGCTGACAAGTGACCTGAGGGCCCTAAAGAAAGTGGGGCGCGAGACGTCCGTCAACAAGGAATGCTCGATCAGACCAACGGTACGGACTTGTCTGAAGTCTTCGGAAAGCTCGCTCGCCGCATAGTACAAGTCCCGTTCCACCGGGCTTAACTCCTGCAACCCAAGAGACCGCTCCATGCCGTGCACGAGTTTTCGGAGTTCCGCCAGTTTGGATATTTTGTACATAGAATGTTCGTTTTCAGGCTCAAAGATGTTTCTCGATTACCGGTTGGCTGATTACCAAGTTTGCAGTTTTGCGCAACCTTTACCGCTTCAACTTACTGATATCCGCTTGCTGGTATCATGTTGACACTCGTGGTCAAACTCGTAAAATCTCAGTACGATATGGCTGCGATTTAGTGTGAGTGGTGGCAGCTGAAAAGCGTTTTCAAATTCTAACGCCCGGTGCCAGAGATGGTGCCGGGCTTTTCTTCACAAGACTTCGGCTAAAAGCCGCAAGGCCACACCTGTCAGCAACACCAACACGATCCGGTCAAAACTGCGTCGATCGACAAAACGCGCCAGCCAAGCCCCGATCGGCATGGCTCCGAACAAGGGCAAACACGCGACCGCGCTGATGAGGAACCTCTCCGGGGTTAAAATGCCCAATGTCCAAAGGGTGGGGAGTTGAAGTACCGACATCGACAGGAAAAAGGCCGATATGGTGGCGATGAATGCGGTCCGTTCCAGTCCCAATGAACTGACGAAGGTCAACGAAAGCGGGGCCGAAATGCCCGCAGCCCCCTGCAAAACACCCGAGGCCAAAGCCACCGGGCCAACAACCCTTTCGGCCGTTTGCCAGGGCAGATGCCACGAAGGCCGCGCAAGACGGAAAACTACATAAACAAGCGCCATTGCTGCGACGCAGCCCATCAGCAATCGCGACGGCAGGCTGGCCAGAGCCAGGCTGCCTACTGCCGCTCCTGTCGAGGCGGCCACCATCATGGTCAGAACAAAGCGGCGCGATGGCAACTGGGTACGATATCGCCAGAGTTGCCACAGGTTGGACAGAAAGGCGGGCAGTGCGAACACCGCGACGGCAAACGGGACTCCGTAGTAAATCGACATGATAGGCACTGCGATCACCGGAGTGCCCGCTCCTATCGCGCCTTTCAGCAACCCGCCGGCCGCAAAGGCCACAAAGGCCATTACAAGTCCTTCTTCCACACGCGTGCCCCTTGTTTTCAAACAGCTGTGCTATCAATGCACCACGGCATTTACCGAGGCTCTTGGGTTTGGGACAAGGATGCCCTGCCTCACAGTCTCTGCCTTGTTTATCTTGACGCAGTGCCGTGCCACCTCGGCCTCGACGTCGCGCTGAGCCTCCAACTTTTGCGCTGGCGCTTCAAGGTTGATGAGCCAAACCCGTTTTTTTGAAACTTCGGTCCAGCAAAAGACATTCCGCCCTGAACTTGCAGTTGAACGCCTCGATGAAGCCGTTGTCCGTGGGTTTCCAGGGCTGCGAGAAGCCCAGCATGACGTTGTTGGCATATGTGGCCTTCATCATCGACGTCTTCGCCCGCAAGATTGTCGGCTGGTGCGTCTCGACCTCAATAACCACCGGTTTCGTCCTTGATGCTCTGAACCAAGCTATCTGCCAGCGGGCGCTATCAGAGACGGACAAGTTGATCCATCCTCCTTATCTCGGCTGCCTGTGCTCCCTGCTCGCCCTGCTTCAGAATGAACGCCTTCTGCGCCTCCGTGAAGTTCGAAACTTTCATCTAATTTCTCTCTTCTCCCACCCAAGGATTCCTAGCGGAAAGCTCCAGCTTCAAACGATCCAGCTTCCAGAGGGCAGAGCAGTGTAAGGTCCCTCAGTATCCAGCGTTAAGGGGATCAATCACTGCATGGCTGAAAAACTTGAAGAACCCTCTGGACACTACTTTTTTCTCGGCTTAGAAGGCCAGCACCCAACGGATAAGCCGTTCCCGTGCCCGGGTAGCTCAGGGGTAGAGCAGTGGATTGAAAATCCTCGTGTCGGTGGTTCGATTCCGCCCCCGGGCACCACAACATACTGACAAAAAACCGATACTATTATCGTTTCGCCGACGCTATCTGCGTGCTCTATACCTAGACAAAGTTGGACACTCGGGGTAAGTCTTTGGTTTGACCGGAAAATCACCGAACGCGAAGAAACAGATCAAGCACCTGCGGCGCGGACTCAGCATCTACAAGTCGGGTCGGTCGCCGTTCTGGCATGCGCTCCTCTATGATTCCGTGAAGTGCCAGTATGTTGGCAAATAGACCTAAGAAACCAGTCGCTTGGACGCTGCCGAGGTCGCGGAAGAAATTCTCGCTGACTACAAGTCGAGCAGAACACTTCGCACGCTGCCGAGAAGTCCCGATTGTTGATTTCCACCCAGAAGTGAGCCGGGCCGGCGGATAATTTCCACTGAGAACTGAGCCATGTGAACCTTTCCCCG
>NZ_JAAGOX010000002.1 GCF_010500245.1 Ruegeria sp. PrR005 | reverse complement strand
CTTGTGCCGCTTGTTTGCCATTCTCTGTCCTCCGTTCCCTATACATAACGGTGGACCAATTCAGATGGGGCATTTCAGCGCGGCGCGCTTCCTCTACCTCCAGCGCACCGCTTTCGGCGGCAAGGTCTCGGGCCGCAACTTCGGGGTCTCGCCGGACTGGCCGGCGCGCTTCAACCTGACCACGCTGGAGCCGATGCTCGAGGACGTGCATGCCCGCCTCTCGGGCGTGGTGATCGAATGCCTGCCCTATGGCGAGTTCCTGGCGCGCTACGACCGGCCCGGCGCGCTCTTCTACATGGATCCGCCCTATTGGGGTTGCGAGAACGACTATGGCAAGGCGATGTTCGCGCCCGAGGATTTCGAGCACCTGGCGGATTTCATGGGCGCGGCCGAGGGCAAGGTGCTGATGTCCATCAACGATGTGCCCCAGATCCGAGAGCTCTTCGCCGGGTTCCAGATCACCGAGGTGTCAACGTCCTACACCGTTGCCCGCAAGGCCTCGGACCTAGGCAAACGGCGCGAGCTTCTGGTGGCGAATTTCGACATTTGAAGGGTCGTTCAAAGGGCTTTCGAAGATTGCTCAAACGGGCTGAAAAGAGCAATCCCGAGGGCGCTCCAATCCGAAAACTCTCGCCTATGTCGATGTCATCGGAACAAGGAGACAAGACATGGAAAACAACGAAATCACCGCCACCATCGCCGCCCTGCTGAACGCCGCCGCCGCAGACGTCACCGGCCTGGGCGCCGGCCTGACCGAGGCGGCCATGGCCATGGAAGGCGGCAACCAGAACATGGCTTTCGGGATACTCCTAGAGGCGCAGGAGCTGCTGGACCGGGCGCAGGCTCGCCTGGCCGCCGCTAGGACGATCCGGGACCTCTGAGGCGCCCAGAGCGAACCCGATTCGAAAAAGCCGCCCCAACCGGGCGGCTTTTCTGCGACTGACATCCTGTCAGTTAGCAACTAACAAGGCCAAGGATAGCAAAAATCGTTTGCTGCAAATATCTCTGTCAAAGTTTGCAAGAAAAAGTGTCCGCTATCATCCGCTATCATCAAGGATTATCACGGGTGATTGGCGAATGGCATTCAGCGTATCCGGACTCAATGTAAATCTTTTTCACATCACCTCTTGCAACGTCCCTTTCCCTCTCCCACATTCACAATGTGAAAGACATTCACATTCAAACCTGATCTGGAGACCGACAATGACCATGATGACCGACCCCGTCGCCACCCCGTCTCATCCGGGTTGGCTGCATCGAAGCGAAGCCTGGCTGGACAGCAAGGGCAAGGGCGCCTGGATCGCCGCTATGGTCCTTGGCTTTGTCTTCTTCTGGCCCATTGGCCTCGCCCTTCTCGCCTATATGATCTGGAGTAAACGCATGTTCAGCAAGTCCTGCACCCGCCGCAAAACCTGGAGCCATCATGGCATGCGGGCCATGTCCACCACCGGCAACAGCGCCTTTGACGCCTACAAGGCCGACACCCTGGCTCGCCTGGAACAGGAACAGGCAGATTTCGAAGCGTTCCTCCACCGCCTGCGCGAAGCCAAGGACAAGGCGGAATTTGACGAGTTCATGGACGAACGCGTGCGCAAGGCCCGCGATGGTGACCGGGACGAAGACGCTATCTGAGCCACTCTGGCAGCCCCGCCAAGGGGCTGCCATTCATTGACCGACGGACCAACCAAATGACACACCTGCCCCATCCCGACCACCAGCCCGAATTCTACCAGAGCGTTGCGGTCAAACGCTTCTTCGCCTGGGTATTCGACACCTGCGTCATTCTGTTTCTCAGCCTGATCGTCGTTTTGCTGACCGCCTTTGTCGGGGCCTTTGTCTGGCCCATCCTCTACCTGGTGGTGGGCTTTGTCTATCGCGTGGCCACCATCGCCGGAGGGTCTGCCACCTGGGGCATGCGGTTCGTCGGCGTAGAACTGCGGGACGCTTATGGTTCGCGGCTGGATGGAGGCCTCGCGCTGGCCCATACCGCAGGCTATACCGTCAGCATGGCAATCCCCGTTCTTCAGATCATCTCGATCCTGATGATGCTGCTTGGGTCCCGCGCTCAGGGGTTGACTGACGCGGTGCTGGGAACTGTCGCAATCAATCGCAGAGCCTATGCCTGATGATGTGACTTTGGTCACTTGGCGGGTTTCGGATCGGTTGCTATCATCCCGCCAAGCAACCACGGGACACCCATGCGCCATACGCTGCCCATCGCGCCACAATTCTATGTGACGGCACCGCAACCCTGCCCCTATCTGGCGGACAGGATGGAAAGGAAACTGTTCACGGCGCTTCAGGGCCAAGGCGCGGAACGCCTGAACAACTCACTTTCACAGCAGGGGTTCCGGCGTTCCCAGAACGTGCTTTACCGTCCCTCTTGCGCGGATTGTTCTGCCTGCCTTTCCGCGCGCATTGACGTGAAGGCTTTTTCCCTGTCCCGTGGTCAGCGGCGCACGCTGAAACGCAACGCCCACCTGACCCGGCGCGCCACATCGCCCTGGGCGACGGACGAGCAGTTTGATCTGTTCCGCAGCTATCTGGACAGTCGGCACGCCGATGGCGGCATGGCAGACATGGATGTGTTCGAATTCGCTGCGATGATCGAGGAAACGCCGATCCGCAGCCGGGTCATCGAATATGCCGATCAGGAAAATGGGACCCTGACCGCGGTCAGTCTGACGGACGTTCTCGATGACGGGCTCAGCATGGTCTATTCCTTCTACGATCCCGATCAGCACCGCAATTCTTTGGGCACTTACATGATCCTCGATCACATCGAGATCGCGCGCGAAACCGGCCTGCCCTATGTCTATCTCGGCTACTGGGTGCCTGGCAGTCCCAAGATGGGGTACAAATCCCGGTTCTCGGGGCTCGAAATCTATCGTGGCGGGGCCTGGCATCCGCTCGACGATCCCGAGGCGCATGACGCTGCGCGCCACCCCCTGTCAACGGATCCGATCGCTGAACAGGTCGCGAATATCCAACTTCCTGATCGCTGGCCCACCACCAGCTGACTGGGAGGTGAAAAGCGCCCGGGACAACTTCCATGCAACAAGTAAGGGGGCCCGAAGGCCCCCTTTTCTCTGTCCCGCAACTACCGTCAGTTCGGGATCAGTGCAGGCACGATGGTCACGATCGCCGGGAACATCCACAGGATACCGATGCCGATCACCTGGATGATCACAAAGGGAATAATGCCCCTATAGATGTGACCGGTGGTCACTTCCTTGGGTGCGACCCCGCGCAGGTAGAACAGCGCAAAGCCGAACGGCGGTGTCAGAAACGAGGTTTGCAGGTTCACTGCCACCATGATCGTCACCCATTTCGGATCAAAGGACCCGCCATAGATCACCGGCCCGACAATCGGGATCACGATGTAGATGATCTCGAGGAAGTCGAGCACGAAGCCCAGGATGAAGAGCACCAGCATAACGATCAGGAAGACCTTGAATTCGTTATCGAAACTTTTCAGGAAATCCTGGATGTAGTGCTCACCACCAAAGGAGATCACCACAAGGTTCAACAGCTGCGAGCCGATCAGGATGGTAAAGACCATCGAGGTCACCTTGGCGGTTTCCCGCACGATGGGTGACAGCACGCCGCCAGCAAACAGAACCCAGCACCCGAACAACAGCCCGAACAGCGCATAGGCATAAGTGGCATAGGCAAAGGTGAAGGCGACCCAGCTTTCGAACGATACATTGCCCTGATTGATGCGCAGGTCAAAGTTCACCCCGATCAACAGACAGACGATGATGGCGAAAGTCGACCAGATGATGATCGCGCCCGAGCGTCCTTCGTCCTTCAACCGGCGATAGGCCGCCAGCATGATGGCCCCGCCCGCACCCAGCGCCGCGGCCGGTGTCGGGTTGGTGACACCGCCCAGGATCGAGCCCAGAACCGCGATGATCAGAACCAGCGGCGGGAATACCACCCGGATCAGATCATTAGTGGCACAGCGCGCCGCGGCGGCCTTGCACCCGTAAAGAGCCAAGGCAGTCGGGATCGCCAGCAACAGCACGGTCACCCCCGACGACGTCGTGGGCGCGACCAGCAGGATGTCGACCAGCAGCATAAGCGCCAGACCAAGCCCGCCGATCATCAGCGGACGCGGGTCCTGAGACGGTGCCACACCGCGACCAACAACCAGCGTCAGCCCCAACAGAACGAAGAGCGTCGCAACACCGGTGCCGATCGGCGCAGCAGCGGCGATCTTGGCCTCCAGCGCGGCGGCAATCTCTTCTTCGGTCAGCTTGTGCGCTTCCTGCACGCCGCCCGCCTTGTCGATGGCCTCTTGCTCGACGACGGCGGCATCCCATGCCTCTTGCCCGTGCAGCGCAATCATCGACGCCTTACAGTCTTCGGACACATTGGTGCGCAGGCTGGCGGATTTCGAGCTGTCCGAGAAGCCGGACACCGTCAGGTCCTGGCTGCCCACGATTCCGACATTGGCCATCAGGATGGTGCCGACGATCAACGCGATGGGCGCACCCAGAAGCCAGGTAAAGGCCTCGGACCGGGTGACAACCTCGCCGGTGCGGCCGGTCATCGCCACGGCAGGCGCCTTGTCCGGGTTCAGAAGGGCAAAGCCGAAGGCGTAGACCGCATAGAGCACGGCCAGCATGATGCCGGGCAACAGGGCCGCCTGAAACAGCGTCCCGACAGAGACCACCGCCGGTTCGCCCAGATAGGTCAGGGCATCCGAACAGCCAGCTTCGATGGCACGGGTTTCCTGCGCGGTAGAGTATAGATCACCGGCCAGCGTTCCCAGAAGAACGATCACGATCGACGGCGGAATGATCTGCCCCAGCGTACCAGAGGCGGCAATCACGCCTGTCGCCAGTTCCGGTGAGTAGTTGTTGCGCAGCATGGTCGGCAGGGCCAGCAGGCCCATGGTGACCACCGTTGCTCCGACGATCCCGGTCGAGGCGGCAAGAAAGGCGCCCACGACGACGATGGAGACCGCCAGACCGCCCGGCAGCGGGCCAAACACCCGTGCCATCGTGGTCAGCAGGTCGTTGGCGATCTTCGACCGTTCCAGCGTGATGCCCATGAGAACGAACATCAGCACGGCCAGCAGCGTTTCAATCGACTGTCCGGCAAGCACACGCTCGTTCATCCGGTTCACGATGAACGCGATGTTGCGGTCCATCGCGGTCTGCCAGCCACCGGTGAACACATGTTCGGCGGCGCGTGGCAGATCCGGGTATCGGAAGATCGATATCGTATCCGGCCTTATGCCGGAATTGACCAGATCGTGATAGGCCTGCGACGAGGTGTCGATGGCCTGATGGATCAGCAATCCCGCGCTGTCGAGCGCCGCGATGATGCCGAAGGAGATGATCCCGGCACCGCCGATGGCAAAGGCCACCGGGAAGCCCGAGAGAATGCCCCCGAAGAGGCAGAGAAAGACAATAATGAGGCCGATTTCGACGCCATCAAGACCGAATAGCATGTCCCCAGTTCCTATTCTTAATGCGTGCCTTCATAGGCCTCTTCACCCTCGCCAAGAGTATCCTTGTCGAGGTATTTTCCGACACTGCCCTCGCCTTCCACGAACTCCAGCCAGGAGCGATAGAAGAACGCGACCGCATGAATGAAGATCATCGCTGCAAACGCCACCAGCAGGATCTTGAACAGGAAGTACCCGTTGAATCCGTTGGGGCTGAAACCGATGGTTTCCACGTTCCAGCGCATGGCGCGCGATTTCATCAAGAGCCGGTCAAGCTGGTCACTGGCCGACGGGTTCGGCACGATCAGGTGACGCCACAGGAAATACCAGCCATAAAGCCAGGTCACCACGGCCATCGGCATCATGAAGAACAGCGAGCCGAACATATCGACCACCCGCTTCGCCCGGTGGCTGATGCCGGAATAGATCAGGTCAACGCGCACGTGACCGCCCTGAACAAAGGTATATGTTGCGCAGAGGCAGACAACCATCGCGTTGTAAAGCTTCAGTTCCTCGGACCACCAGCTCACGTCGAACGAGATCGGAATGCCCAACCCGAACGACAGATCAGGACGCGCAAAGACCCGCTGGATGAACACGATGATGATCTGTTGCAGCACCATCAAGAGGCCAGCCCAGGCAAAGAACCGCCCAACCGTGTTCGCGAACCCTTCGAGAACACGGACCATGCCCCACATGAAGTTGCGATAGAACATGCCAATGGCGGTCAGGATCAGCACGAAGGTGAAGACGACAAAGAAGAACTCGACCGAGCCGCCATAGTAGACGAAACGCATCACCGCTTCCTTGTCCGACCAATCAAGCCAGAGCTGGGGATGCGTGACTGCGTAACCAAAGTTGTAGAAGGACTCGGCGATGTTCTGAACCAGCCATATCAGACCGTTCCATAGGGCGCCGAAAAAGGAGATACCGTTATCTTCCTGCATGTTGCCCCCGAGAGACGCTTGCCGAGCCGCCTATGCAGACCCCATCAGTCCGGGCTCAGGCAAAGGGAAAGCCCCCCGCCTGATGGCGGGGGTACCGTTTTTGAACTGTGCGCGGGATCAGCCCAGAACGCGGTCGCGCTGCGCGGTGTAGACACCCGACGACAGGTTCAACCAGGCCGACGACGACTTCATCGACGCCATTGCGCTGTCGAAGATCTTCTTGAACAGCTCGTCGCCCATGTTCTCTGCCATGACTTCCTGGCTGGCCTTGCCAAAGGCATCCCAGACGCTGTCGGGGAATTCCATGACCTTCACGCCGCCCGCTTGCAGACGCTGGAGCGCCGCACCGTTGTTGGACAGGAACTGTGCCAGGTTCCACTGGTGGCATTCGCCAGCCGCGATCTCGATGATCTTCTGATGCGCGGGGCTCAGGCTTTCGTACACTTCGCGGTTGGTGGCAACCGACAGACCCGCGCCCGGCTCGTGGAAGCCCGCGGTGTAGTAGGTCTTGGTGATTTCCTGGAAGCCGGCCTTTTCGTCCGCCCAGGGGCCGATCCACTCGGTCCCGTCGATGGCGCCCGAGGACAGGGCCTGGTACACTTCCGAACCCGGGATGTTCTGCACCGATGCGCCCAGCTTGCCCAGCGCCTTGCCGCCCAGACCCGGCATACGGAACTTCAGGCCGTTGAAATCTTCGGGGCCGTTGATCTCTTTCGAGAACCAGCCGCCGGCCTGTGCGCCGGTGTTGCCGGCCAGGAAGGATTTCAGGCCAAAGATCTGACCCAACTCGTCATGCAGCTCCATGCCGCCGTCGAAATAGTACCAGTTGACCAGTTCCTGAGCGGTCATGCCGAACGGCACGGCGGTAAAGAAGGCATAGCCCGGGTGCTGACCCACGAAGTAGTAGTCGGCACCATGGTACATGTCGGCCTGACCCGAGGTAACGGCGTCGAATACTTCGAACGCGCCCACCAGTTCGCCAGCGGCCTTCAGGTCCACGGTCAGGTTGCCATCGGACATGGCGGTGATGTTGTCGGCAACCCGCTGAGCCGAGTCATGCACACCCGCCAGACCACGGCCCCAGGTGGTGACCATGGTCAGCGTCCGCTTGCCCTGCGCATAGGCCGGAGCGGCCAGAGCGGTGGTGGCCGCAGCGGCTGCACCGCCCATTGCCGAGGTCTTCAGAAAAGAACGACGATCCATAGAGTATTTCCTCCCCTTGCAAGTCGTACACACCCGAGGGTTCATTCCCTTCGGGTGGATCGTTTCAGTGGCGCAAAGGTAGCGAGAGGTCATCCCGTAAGGGAATACCTAGTACTACGTAGCAGGGGTGGAAAATCGGGCGAACAGCCCGTCAAGTCACCTTTTTTTGTCCTCGTCGCTCCGCTGCTCGGCGGATGCGCGTGACCTGCGGTCGATCTCAGGCTTTGCTTTCGCGTCCGTTTTTCGTATCGATTCGCCATGCGACGGCTGCGAACCCTGATCCGGCCCAACTACGCTCAGAAGATTTCACTTCTGGCGACGCTACCGCTTGTCGTGGCGGTTACCGCGATTGCCGCACTGGTTGCCTATCAGGCGCAGACCCTGGCGGAACGCGAGATCCAGGCGTTGGAACGGCAGCTCTTGAGTGCCAAGAAGGCCGAGCTGCGCAACTATGTCACCCAGGCCCGCAATGGGTTTGCCCATATCTACGGCCCCGCCGCGCCCGACGACGAAGAGGCCAAGACCCGGGTCGCCCAGATTCTGGCCGCGATGATCTATGGCCAGGACGGCTTCTTCTTTGTCTACGACTACGACGGCAACAACCTTGTCAGCCCGCGCCAGACCGAATTCATCAACCGCAACTGGGAAGGGCTGACCGACAGCCAGGGCATACCCGTCGTTGACGAGTTCATCCGTCTCGCCCGGCAAGGCGCCGGATGGCACTCCTTCATGTGGGAAAAGCCATCGACCGGGGAAGAGGCCCAGATGGTCGCCTATGTGGTCGGGCTTCAGGACTGGCGTTGGGCGGTCGGAACCGGGGTGTTCATCGACGATGTCCTGGCATCGGTCGCAGCATCTCGGGCCGAAACCCAACTGCGTGTGCGCCGGACCTTTCTTTATATAGGCGCGATCGCGCTCGCGGCGCTGCTGGTCGTTTTTGGCTCGGGCATGGTGATCAATATCCGCGAGCGCCGCCTGGCCGATGCCAAGCTCAAGGAACTGACCCAACGCGTGTTCGACGCGCAGGAGGAGGAGCGCGGCCGGGTTGCTCGCGAATTGCACGACGGCATCAGCCAGATCCTGGTCGGCGTCCGCTACGCCCTCGACAACGCCCGGCGCAAACTGGCGCGCGGCGACAAGGACGGGGCCGAACCGCCGCTCGACAAGGGGATAGACCATCTGGGCACCGCAATCACCGAGGTCCGCCGGATCAGCCGCGACCTGCGTCCTGGCGTGCTGGACGACCTTGGTCTGGGCCCTGCCCTGAGATCCCTGACCGACGATTTCCGCGAGCGCACCGGAATCGAGACCGAATTCACCACCGTGGTGTTCCGCAACCGGCTGGACCAGAACAGCAAGATCGCGCTTTACCGGATCGCGCAAGAGGCGCTCACCAATATCGAACGCCACTCAGGCGCGACGCGCGTCTCGATCGACTTGCGCGGGCACAAGAAAGGCGCAACCATGCGTATCGCCGACAACGGGCGCGGTATCCGCTCCGGCCCCGGCAAAACCGGACCCGGGCTTGGTTTGCGCAACATGCAAGAGCGGATCGAGCAGCTTGACGGAACCCTTCGCATCCTGTCGTCCCGCGGCGCCCAGACCGGAACCGTTATCGAAGTCAGCCTGCCGCTCAGCCATCTTCTGCCCCCGCAAGAGGACGCGACGCAGAAAAGAAAGGTATCCTCATGACCGTCGATCCCGTCCGCATCCTGATTGTCGATGACCACCCGATGGTGGCCGAAGGCATCCAGGCGATTCTCGAAAGCTATGACGGGCTTCAGGTGATCGGAACCGTCCATGACGGGCGCGAGGCCGTCGGGCGAACGCTGGCACTCTGTCCCGACGTGATCCTGATGGACCTCAACATGCCGGGCCTTGGCGGGCTCAGCGCGACCGAGATCATCCTGGAGCAGATGCCGGATACCCGTATCCTGATCCTGTCGATGCATGACAGTCCCGAATACATCTCGACCGCGCTCAGCCACGGCGCAATGGGGTATGTGCTCAAAGACGTTCCCACCGAAGAGATCAAGCAGGCCATCGACGCGGTGATGCGCGGCGAACGTTATCTCTGTACCGGAGCAAAGGGTTCGCTGGAACCCAAGGAAGGCGAAGAGGCGCGTGAGGCACTGACCGGGCGCGAGCAGACGATCCTGCTGCAACTGGCCCAGGGCAAGTCCAACAAAGAGGTCGCCATCGCGCTGGACATATCCGTCCGCACGGTCGAGACCCACCGCAAGAACATCAAGCGCAAGCTGGGCATTTCATCGACCGCCGGGCTGACCCGTTACGCATTGGAACACGGGGTTCTGCAAGGTACCGGAGTCGGGCTGTAGGCGGGTTTCGTCCAGGCCACGAAAATAGCGCGCACGCCCCCTTGTAAAGGCCACGCCACCTGATCATTTGCTGCTGGCAACTCCCCTTTCGAGGCAGACATGATCCTCCTCTCCTTCGCTGCCGGGCTGACGGCCCTCATCCTCGGCGGCGACTTTCTTGTGCGCGGCGCAACCTCTACCGCTATCGCCTTGCGCATCCCTCCATTGGTCATCGGGATGATCGTCGTCGGGTTCGGAACCTCGCTGCCCGAACTGCTGGTCTCGGTCAACGCGGCCCTGGCCCATGCGCCCGACATCGCCCTTGGCAATGTGATCGGGTCGAATACCGCCAACATCCTCCTCATCCTCGGCCTTGCCGCCGTACTGTTCCCCATCGTCAGCAGCTTTACCGAGGTGCGTAAGGACCTGGTGCTTGTCATTCTGGCCACTCTGGCCCTGGCCGCCTTGCTGGCCGATGGCCGCCTGTCCCGTCTGGACGGTATCCTGATGCTGTCTGGCCTGGCCCTGTTCCTGTGGACATCGGTCCGACAGGTCGAGGCCGAGCCGCAGGAAAACCTGATTGTCGAACGCCGGTTCCGCCCATTGGCCCTGCTTCAGATCGCCGGCGGCCTGGTGGCCCTGGTCTTTGGTGCGCGCCTGCTGGTGGACAGCGCCACCGAACTGGCGCGTATGGCACATATTTCCGAGGCGGTAATCGGCCTGACCATCGTTGCGATAGGCACCTCCCTGCCCGAGCTTGCAACTTCGGTCATCGCCGCGTTCCGGCGCAACTCGGCGATGTCGCTGGGCAATGTGATCGGATCGAACCTGTTCAACATCCTGGGCATTCTGGGCGTGACCGCCGTCATCGCCCCGGTTCAGGCAGGCGCACGCTTTCTGACACTCGACACGCCAATCGCCTTGGCCGCCGCACTGCTGCTGACCTTTTTTCTGTGGTCCGGCGGCATTTCGCGGCTTGCGGGCGCTGCAATGCTCGCCGGTTATGTCGGTTATCTGGGGTGGATGGGACTGAGCTGATCCCGGCTCAATCCATCAAGGCATCGGATCTGAGCCCTGCCCGCTCATAGTGCCTCGGCAAGACCCGGCCATAGAGTTGCCGGGTCCGCTCCACCCCGCCACACATCCCCTCGGTCTCGACAAAGGAAAAGATGCCGACATAGCGCCGCCGCGGCCCTTCGACCGGGGCCACCCGGTGCAGCGCGTACCGGCCCTTGAAAATCTGCAAGTCGCCCGGCCGCAGCTCAAGAACCCGAACCTGGCTGCGATTTCCGGCCAGGACCTGCCCAACCCCCGCAAAGTTCTCGTCCTGCGCGGTCCGCAGACCGGGCACATATTCGAACGCACCGCCCGAACTGCCGTTCTGGATGGCCAGCGTGACGGTGAAATTGTTCGTGTCGAAATGCCAGGGGAACCCCTGCCCTGCCTCGACCGCATTCACGATCACATCCGCCAGCGGATCGTCATAGCGAAAGAACCGGTCCACCGGCTCGTTCAGCGCATCGCGAATGAACGGCATGAAAGGCGCGGCCTCGTAGATCATCCGAAGCGGGCCTTCGGGTGGAAAATTGTCCGCCGGGACAAAGGCGTTGGATCGGTCATAGAATTGCCGCACCGGATGATCTGCGGGCAAGGACGGATCGTCCTGCGAGAAGTACACGTTTGTTCGGCTAAAGCTCCGATGCCCCAGATGGGCAACCGCGTCCGCCTCGGCAGTCAAATGCGCAACCCCGCGCGCACTGGCAAACCCGGGCAGGACGGCACAGCCGTCCTCGGCGATCTCGCGTCGGAGATCGGCCAGCAACGTGGCATAGGCCGCACTGTCAGGCCGGTCGATTGGATAGCGGCCCAGGTCAATCAGATCGTGCAGTTCCATCGCGTTTCTCCCGTCCATCTTTCTCCCAGACTGGACGGGTGACTCGGCTGTATCTGGCCTGTTTGCGGCGCATAGGGCAGCAAAACAGGTCGCAAGAGACCACTTGATCGGGGACAAATCGCAGAAATGTCGCGACCTGCGGCATTCTGCGCAAGAAAATGTCGCGATTTAGGCCCTGCGAGACAGGTTTTTCGCCCAATTGCCTGTTGACGCTCCGTCCCCTCGCCCATAATGTCCCGCCCAAGCTAAAGGAGCCGATGGCAATGACCTCGCTAGTCGTAATCGTAGGAACAAAGCGCATGGGCCGGTAACGGTAGACCATAATCGTCCCCATGCGCCTCCGAAAATTCGGAGGCTTTTTTTATGCTGAATCGAAAAGACGCATGTCGCGAATGGAGCAAAGCAGATGACACGTGAGATGACCGGCGCAAAAATGGTGGTCCAGGCCCTCAAGGATCAGGGCGTGGACACGGTATTCGGCTATCCCGGCGGCGCCGTCCTGCCGATCTATGACGAGATTTTCCTGCAAAACGACATTCGCCACATCCTGGTGCGGCACGAACAGGGCGCGGTGCACGCGGCCGAGGGCTATGCCCGCTCGACCGGCAAGCCCGGTGTTGTGCTGGTGACCTCGGGCCCCGGCGCCACCAATGCGGTGACCGGCCTGACCGACGCGCTGCTCGACTCGATCCCGCTGGTGGTGCTGACCGGCCAGGTACCCACCTTCATGATCGGCTCGGACGCATTTCAGGAGGCCGACACCGTCGGCATCACCCGCCCCTGCACCAAGCATAACTGGCTGGTCAAGGACACCGACAAGCTGGCCAAGACCATCCATGAGGGGTTCCATGTGGCGACGTCGGGCCGGCCCGGCCCGGTGCTGATCGACATTCCCAAGGACGTGCAGTTCGCAACCGGCACCTATACCGGACCCAAGGCGATCACCTCGCATTACCAGCCCCGGGTAAAGGGCGACATGGAGGAGATCAACGAGCTTGTCGCCGCCATCGAAAAGGCCAAGCGCCCGGTGTTCTACACCGGCGGCGGCGTGATCAACTCCGGCCCCGCCGCCAGCCAGCTCTTGCGCGAACTGGTGGACGCAACCGGCTTTCCCATCACCTCGACCCTGATGGGTCTGGGTGCCTATCCGGCCTCGGGCAAGAACTGGCTGGGCATGCTGGGCATGCACGGGCTTTACGAGGCCAACATGGCCATGCATGGCTGTGACCTGATGATCAACATCGGCGCCCGCTTCGACGACCGGATCACCGGCCGCATCGACGCGTTCAGCCCGAAATCGAAAAAGGCCCATATCGACATCGACCCCAGCTCGATCAACAAGGTGATCCGCGTAGACATCCCCATCGTCGGCGATGTGGGTCACGTGCTCGAAGACATCCTCAAGGTCTGGAAATCGCGCGGTCGCAAGACCAATGCCGAGGCGGTGCAGAAATGGCAGGCGCAGATCACGGAATGGCGCGAGGTGAACTGTCTGACCTACAAGCCGTCGGAAAAGACCATCAAGCCGCAATACGCGCTGGAGCGGCTGGAAGCGCTGACCAAGGGGCGTGACCGTTACGTCTGTACCGAGGTTGGACAGCACCAGATGTGGGCGGCACAGTACCTCGGCTTCGAGGATCCGAACCGCTGGATGACCTCTGGCGGGCTGGGCACCATGGGCTATGGCTTCCCCGCCTCGATCGGTGTGCAGATGGCGCATCCCGACGCATTGGTCATCAATGTGGCGGGAGAGGCGTCGTGGCTGATGAACATGCAGGAGATGGGCACCGCCGTGCAGTACCGCCTGCCGGTGAAACAGTTCATCCTCAACAACGAACGTCTGGGCATGGTGCGCCAGTGGCAGGAACTGCTGCATGGCGAGCGCTATTCGCAATCCTGGTCCGAGGCGCTGCCCGATTTCGTGAAACTGGCCGAAGCCTTTGGCGCCAAGGGCATCCTGTGCAAGGACCCCGCCGATCTGGATGATGCGATCATGGAGATGCTGAACTATGACGGGCCGGTGATCTTCGATTGTCTTGTCGAAAAGCACGAGAATTGCTTCCCGATGATCCCGTCGGGCAAGGCGCATAACGAGATGCTGCTGGGCGACGCCGAGACCCAAGGCGTCATCCAGGCCGGCGGCGCGGTTCTGGTCTGATAAAATCCTGCGAATTCTGTCGGCCGCGCCCCATGGCGGCCGGCACCCTCCATTCTGAAAGGGACGCCCATGTCTGCCCTACACATCAAGAAAGGCTCTTCGAGCCACTCCGCCTATAACCTGCGCCCGACCTTTTCGGACGTGGCCGAACGGCACACCATCGCGCTCTTGGTCGAGAACGAGCCGGGTGTCCTGGCCCGCGTCATCGGCCTGTTCTCGGGACGCGGCTACAACATCGAAAGCCTGACCGTCGCCGAGGTGGACCATACCGGCCATCTGAGCCGCATCACCATCGTCACCACCGGGACCCCGCAGGTAATCGAGCAGATCAAGGCGCAGCTTGGTCGCATCGTCTCGGTCCGCGACGTGCATGACCTGACGGTCGAGGGCCGCTCGGTCGAACGGGAACTGGCGATGCTCAAGGTGGTGGGCAGCGGTGACAAGCGGGTCGAGGCGCTGCGTCTGGCGGATATCTTTCGCGCCAATGTGGTCGACAGCACCCTGTCGAGCTTTGTCTTCGAAATCACCGGCGCACCGGAAAAGATCGACGCCTTCGCCGATCTGATGCGCCCACTGGGCCTGGCCGAAATCGCGCGCACGGGTGTCGCAGCGCTGCTGCGCGGCGACTGATCCGTTCACCTTGTCTCAGGCGGGGCAGGCTTTGGTCAGAACCCCGTCGTCTTTCTTCCGGCCAGCACTGCGGCTGAACGGAACCACCTTGGCCGAGGACGCAGGATCCGCCTGTGTCCGACGCGGTTGCGCATCACCCGCATGACGCAACACGTCAGGCAGGTCCGGGCAAACCCCGTGTTTCACCAGCTTCGGATTTGTCGCCACACGCTGATTGCGTTCCGTGACCACATCGAACTGAACCCAATCCCCAACATCCAGGCTCGGCCCTTTTTGCTCGCCGATTTGTCGATAGAATGCCAAATCGCCGTGATCTTCACACCAAATGACCGCTTTCCGGTCAGAACTGTCGCTCCAGAGAACTACTCCAAACATATCCCGTCCTAACGTCTTGTTTTTTATAGATTGAGCGAATTAAGGAGACTCAAACATGGTAAATTGCGTGTCCGACTATTGCATTTTGTGTCTGCTCCGATAGCTTCTCGACACTCTTTCGCGACACCCCTGCCTCTAAAGAGCGTCAATTTTTCGATTTCGGCCGAAGGAAGCCACAATTGTCCTTCATGTTGCGGCAAGAAACAGACCAACCTCTTCGGATTTGAAATGACAAAACCAACCAGGACACCGGCAGAACTCCGCAACATGTTTGGCGAAAACCTGCGCCAATTGTGTCGCCGGTATCCTTCGATCTCGGAACTGTCGCGGCGACTGGGCATCAACCGGACCCAGTTCAACAGATATCTCTCTGGCGAGAGCTTTCCGCGCCCGGATGTGCTGGATCGGATATGCTCGTTCTTTTCCGTCGACGCGCGCATTCTGCTGGATCCCGTGGACAAAATCCCTGTCTCGGATCAGATCCTGTCGGGGCCGGTTCTGGGCGATTTCTTTGGCCCCAATGTCTCGTCCCTGGAAGAAGACGAGTTTCCCAGCGGCTTTTACCGGTTCACGCGTCGGAGTTTCGTGAACGAGAACAAATTCGTCCTCGGTCTGGTCTATGTCTTCCGCAAGGACCGGGCGACATTCATTCGAGGCTATGAAGCCCGAGAGGCGATGCGCCAGCAAGACCTCCCCGACGACCCCCGCACGCGGGAGTTTCGCGGATACGTCACGCGCGAGGACGACGGAGTCGCCTTGCTGATCTCGCGCCGGAACGCGATGACCTTCTCGTTCAATTACCTGGCCCGCGTCGCTTCGTTCGAAAACAACTTCTGGGTCGGGTATGTCTCGCGGTCGGTTCGCGAGCCCGATACCGGCCACCGGATCACCCGGATGGCCTACGAGCACCTTGGGCGGGACAAGGCCACTGTCTACAAGACCGCACGCCACGCGGGTTTCCTGGACAAGGAAGACCTGCCGCCGTTTCACCGGCGGTTGCTGCGCCCCGACGATCCGTTCCGCTAAGTCAGGTCAGTGCTGTTCTCGTGTCACCTGACGGTACAGGTGCCACGACGCATGGCCCAGCCAGGGCAGCACCAGGAAAAGACCCAGAAAACCGGGCAACATGGCAAGGAACGTCATGCCCGCCACGATGGCGGCCCATGAAAGCATCACGACCGGGTTCGAGGTCACGTATCCGAAACTCGAGATCATCGCGGTGACAAAGTCCAGTTCCCGATCCAGCAGCATCGGGATCGACATCACCGTGATCATGTAAAGCAAGGCAGCAAACCCCGCGCCCACCACTGTCCCCACCGCCAGCATCGTCAATCCGTTCAGGGTCAGAAACACCTCCAGCGACGAGGACACGTTGGTCATGGTGGACAGGCCCAGGAACAGGGCAAAGATCATGTGCCCCAGAAAGAACCAGAACATGAAAACCAGCACCATGATGGCGCAGATCGACGGCAACTGTCGGCGGCTTTGCAGGATCACCACACCAAAGATCTCGGCGAAATCCAGCGCTTCCTTCTGCTCCAGCCTGTGCGAGACCTCATAAAGCCCCACCGCCGCGAAGGGCCCGAGCAGGGGAAACCCGATCGCCGCCAGAACCAGCCAATAGGTCGTACCGGTCCACAGCGTGATCCAGGCGATCAAGAGCCCGGACATCACGTAAAAGCCGGAAAACAAGAGACCAAAGATCGGTGCCTTCAGGTAATCCCGCAACCCCTGCCGCAATGCCTCGCCCAGCATCGCAAAGGTTGCCGGATGCATCGGCGGTACTCCAAACGGCTTGTCCATGACTGCTCCTCCCTGCCCTGACCCGCTGCTACATCGCCGGCTTTTTCTGCGGCCATTCCGTCGCCTGGTGATAGGCTTCGCCAATGGACAATATCCGGGCGTCACTGCCGCGCGGGCCAAAGATCTGGAACCCCATTGGAACGCCCTGCGGGCCGAACCCCGCCGGAACCGCCAGCGATGGCAGGCCGATCAGACCAATCGGTATCGTGACCTCCATCCAGCGATGATAGGTATCCATGGCGCGACCTGCGATTTCCTTCGGATAAGGCACGTTCACGTCAAACGGCCAGACCTGCGCCGAGGGCAGAACCAGCGCGTCGAATTCACCAAAGAGTTCGACCGCCCGCTTGTACCAGTTCGAGCGTTTGACACTGGCGCGGTGGACATCCATCGCCGACAGATCCAGCCCGCGTTCGATCTCCCAGATCGCGGTATCCTTCAGCGCCGACCGGTTCTGGCGCAGCAACGGCTCCAACGAACCGGCCTTGCCCCAGGATCGCAGGTCCAGCCAGGCCTCCCAGATCGCCGCCGCGTCCATCGGGGCCGGAACCGGCTCGACAGCGGCACCAAGCGACTCAAGCACACGCAACCCGCTTTCGCACAGTTCCAGAATCCCCGGCTCCATCGCATAGGCGCCCCCCCAGTCGCCCAGCCAGCCTATGCGGACACCCTTCAGATCCGCAGGGGACACCGGCGCGGTCTTGGGGCTGTTCACCGACAGAGGCACGCGCGCATCCGCCCCGGCGATCACATCCAGCATGATCCCGATATCCGCCGGGCTGCGCCCCATCGGGCCAAGCGTTGCCAGTTGATGCAGGAACAGTTCACGTTCCGGGTCAAGCGGCACGGTGCCCCAGGTCGGACGGAAGCCGTATACGTTGCTCCAGGCTGCCGGGTTGCGCAGCGACCCCATCTCGTCGGATCCGTCCGCCAGGGCCGTCATACCGGTGGCCAGCGCCACCGCCGCCCCGCCGGACGATCCACCACAGGACAGGGCCGGCTCATAGGGATTGCCCGTCGCGCCATAGACCGGGTTGAACGTATGCGATCCGATCCCGAACTCCGGCACGTTCGTCTTGCCGATCAGGATCGCTCCGGCGGCCCGCAGACGCGACGGCAAGAGACTGTCCTTGTCCGCGACAAAATCCGCAAACAGCGGCGAGCCCATGGTGGTGGGCACACCGGCGATACTCTCCAGATCCTTGATCGCGATCGGCAGGCCATGCAAAGGCCCCCGCACCGGCCCGGCATCGCAAGCCCTCGCCTCTTCCATCAAGGTTTCCGCATCGCGCAGCGCCACGATGGCATTGACCTTCGGGTTGACCTCGGTGATCCGGTCGAGCGTGGCGCCCATGAGGCTTTCGGCACTCAACTGCCGGGAACCCAAGGCCGTTAGAAGATCGGCGGCTGACGAGCGAACAAGATCCATATCCGGGGACTCCCTAGAGCTGTTTTCCAGCAGCCTAGCGGCGCGCCATTCGCATTTAAACCCACTGTTTGAATATATCTTTTCCGGGTCCGTTTCGTCCCACCCCTCGGCCAACAGAAGCCGTCACAAGGTGGTTCGCCCGGTTGCACCGGCACTCTGTATTCCCTTACCCTGCCTCAACCGCAGACGTTCCCTCTGGCGACATATCCGGCAACTCAGTCCCTCCAGGCAAATAGATGAAGCTTACCCATTTCAGCATCACCGCCAGAAACGCGGACCGGCTGGCCGCCTTCTATGTCTCCGTGTTCGACTGCACGCCGCGCCGGGCACCGGTCACGCTGACCGGTGCGCGTATAGCCGCCGGATGCGGCCTGCCACAGGCCACGATCAGATCCATCTGGTTGAACTTCCCCGGGGTCGAACACCCGTTTCTGGAGCTGCACCAATATCGGCAGACCCTCGAACGGGGACTGCCACAGGTCAACGAACCGGGCTACGGGCATCTTTGCTTTCAAATCCCGGATATCCAAGACGCAGTGCGCCGAACCTTGCGCTTCGGCGGTGCCCTGCAAGGTGAGATCACCGATATCGGTGCGCCGGATCGCCCCTGCCTCGCCGTCTATCTGCGTGACCCCGAGGGCAACCTGCTGGAACTAGAAGAGGCATAGAACCAGAGGGCCGGTTGCCCCTGCCCCTGCCTTCATTTCGCTCAAAATACTCCGGGGGAGTCGCCGTCAGGCGGCGGGGGCAGCGCCCCCTTCCGCCTCAGTCCTCGGCCTGCGCATCGGCGCGGCTCTTGCCCGAGACCTTCATCGCCAGCGTCGCCGCCATGAACCCGTCCAGATCGCCGTCCAGCACGCCCTTGGTGTCACTGGTTTCATGCCCGGTGCGCAGATCCTTGACCATCTGATAGGGCTGCAACACGTAAGACCGGATCTGGTTACCCCAGCCCGCATCGCCCTTGGCCTCATGCGCCGCGTTGATCTCGGCGTTGCGGCGGTCCAGTTCCTGCTGGTAGAGCCGCGATTTCAGCGCCTTCATGGCAATGTCGCGGTTCTGGTGCTGCGATTTCTCGGAACTCGTCACAACGATGCCGGTCGGAATGTGGGTGATCCGCACCGCCGAGTCGGTGGTGTTCACGTGCTGACCGCCCGCGCCGGATGACCGGTAGGTGTCGATGCGGATATCGCTGGGGTTCACCTCGATCTCGATATTGTCGTCCACCACCGGATAAACCCAGACCGAGCTGAACGAGGTATGCCGTTTCGCCGCCGCATCAAAGGGAGAGATCCGCACCAGACGATGCACGCCGCTTTCAGATTTTAGCCAGCCATAGGCGTTGTGCCCGGAAATCTTGTAGGCCGCCGACTTGATGCCCGCTTCGTCGCCCGCGCTCTCCGATTGCAGCTCGACCTTGTAGCCCTTCTTCTCGGCCCAGCGGACATACATGCGCGCCAGCATCGAGGCCCAGTCGCAGCTCTCGGTCCCGCCTGCGCCCGCGTTGATCTCGAGGAACGTGTCGTTGCCATCGGCTTCGCCATCGAGCAACGCCTCCAGCTCCTTTTCGGCGGCGCGCGCGCGCAGCGCCTTCAGCGCCGCCTCGGCATCCTTGACCACATCCTGGTCGTCTTCCATCTCGCCCAGCTCGATCAGCTCGATGTTGTCGCCCAGATCGGTCTTGATGGCCGTATAGGTCTCCATCGCATCGACCAGCGTCTGCCGCTCGCGCATCAGTTTCTGCGCCTTCTCCGGATCGTCCCACAGATTGGGGTCCTCGACCCGGGCGTTAAACTCTTCCAGCCGGTGCGGCGCGGTCTCGTAATCCATCCGCTGCGCCAGCAGGCGCAGCGATTTCTCGATCTCGGACACGATGTTCTGGGTCTCGGCGCGCATGGGCTGTCCTGCTCTCTTTCTCTCGTGAAACCGCCTGATAAACGAGTGCCGTGGCGCGGGCAAGCACACGAATGGCGTTAGCCGGTCAACCGGTCTGGCCTGCGACCACGCGCATGCCGGACAAACCTGTCAAACCCGCACAAGCCCGCGACCTGCACCCTGTCGCCCGGTCCTCAATACAACCCGCCGGAACTGACGGTGCCAAAGTTCGCCTTGGGTCCGACGGTGGTAACCTCTCCGGTCGAGGTCCGCACCTGCTGGCCCGCCTGCTGCACCTCTTCAAAGAGCGGCAGGTTGGATCCCATCGCAAAACCGCCGTCATAGGCCAGGCCAAAGATCGGCTCTGCGCCATCGCGGAAATACTCGGCAACCACATAATTGCCGCTGGCGTCATCCGGCAGGCGGGCGCCGGTGAACCGGTCGATCTTGATGAAATGCCCGCCCGGCGGGATTTCGAATGGCCCTCCGCCATACTTGGCCACGGCCTTTTCCATGAAGTCCTGGAACACCGGACCACATAGCGACGAGCCATAGGCGCCCCGGCCCAGCGGCGAGGGATTATCATACCCGATGTAACAGCCCGCCACGATGTTCGAGGTAAAGCCGATAAACCAGACATCCTTGGCATCGTTTGTGGTACCGGTCTTGCCCGCCGTCGGAACCGGCAGCTTGACCGTGCCGCTGGCAGTGCCACGATCGACGACGCCTTTCATCATCGACGTCAGCTGATAGGCGGTGATCGCGTCCATGACCCGCTCGCGATTGGTCACGATCCGGGGCGCCTGCCCCTCGCCCAGCCGGTCGGACAGGCAGTCGACGCAATCGCGCTGGTCGTGGCGATAGATGGTTTTGCCGAACCGGTCCTGGATCCGGTCGACCAGCGTCGGCTCCACCCGCTCGCCGCCATTGGCGAACATCGCATAGGCCGCCACCATCTTGTAGAGCGTGGTTTCCTCGGACCCCAACGAGTTGGCAAGGAACGGTCCCATGTGGTCATAGACCCCGAACCGTTCGGCATAGCCCGCAACGACCGGCATCGAAACCTCCTGCGCCAGGCGGATGGTCATCAGGTTCCGTGACTGTTCGATCCCGGTCCGCAGAGGGGTCGGGCCATAGAACTTGTTCGACGAGTTCTTGGGACGCCACAGGCCCTGGGGTGTGTTCACCTCGATGGGCGCGTCAACCACGATCGTCGCAGGGCTGTACCCACTGTCCAGGGCCGCGGCATAGACAAATGGCTTGAAGCTCGACCCCGGCTGCCGCAAGGCCTGCGTCGCCCGGTTGAACACCGAATCCTGATAGCTGAAACCGCCCTGCATCGCCAGAACCCGGCCCGAGTTCACGTCCATGGCCATAAAGCCGCCCTGTACCTCGGGCACCTGGCGCAGCGACCATGTATCAGCTTCGGCTCCGGCGCGGACCAGAACGACATCGCCCAGTTTCAGATTGTCGGCAAAGCTGCCTTTCATCCACTTGATGTCGGATCGTGGAACTTGCCCGTCGGCCGGTCCATCCTCGATACCGACGACCAGCGCCTGATCGCCAATGTCCCGCACCACGGCAGGATGCCAGCGCCCGCCCAGATCGACATCGCGCGGCACCTCTGTTGCCGACAATGCGCTCCGCCATGCGTCTTCGTCGGCCAGCAACGCAACATCGACCGTCTTGCCGGTGCCCCGCCATTTGCCGCGCTGCCGGTCATAGTCTTCCAGCGCCTTGCGCAGGGCCTTGGCGGCCTCAACCTGCATTTCCTCGTCAATCGAGGCCCGGACGGTAAACCCGCCGGTAAAGAACTCACCCTCGCCAAAATCCTCGCTCAGCTGGCGGCGGATCTCGTCGGTGAAATAGTCGCGCGGCGGCAACGCTGTGCGGAAACTCTCGAAATCACCGTTCTGCACCGATCGCAGCGGCTGATCACGCTCCTGCTCATAGGTCGCCTGATCAATGTAGCCGTTCTCGCGCATCTCGCGCAGGACATAGTTGCGCCGGTCCAGCAGACGCTGTTTTTCACGTACCGGGTGATAGTCGGACGGCGCCTTGGGCATGGCCGCCAGTGTGGCCGCCTCATGCGGGGCCAGCTCGCTCAGGGTCTTGTTGAAATAGGTCTGCGCGGCGGCGGTGACTCCATAGGAGTTCTGCCCCAGGAAGATCTCGTTCATGTAAAGCTCAAGGATCTGCTCCTTGTTCAGGGTCTGCTCCAGCCTTACGGCCAGGATGATCTCCTTGATCTTGCGCTCGGCCTTGCGATCACCGGACAAGAGGAAGTTCTTCATCACCTGCTGCGTGATCGTCGAGGCCCCGCGCACGTTGCTCCCGCGCGAACGGACCGCTTCGATTCCGGCGGCGGCGATGCCGCGAATGTCATAGCCCTGGTGGGTATAGAAATTCTTGTCCTCGGCCGAGATGAACGCCTGCTTGACCAGATCGGGAATCTCGCCCGACGGCGTGAACAGCCGCCGTTCCTTGGCAAACTCGTCGATCAGATGCCCCTCGCCCGAATAGATCCGGCTGATCGTCGGCGGCTTGTATTCGGCCAGCGATTCATGGCTGGGCAGATCCCGGCCATACATCCAGAAGACACCCCCGATGGTCAGGGCCACCATGAAGACGCCCAGGGTAACGAGGCTGAAAATCGCCCCGAAGAAGGAGAGGATGAAACGGATCACGTGGCTGCCCTTGTAGTGCGGTGACGCCTATATAAGCACCCGCGCGGCAAGGGTCAAAACCGGAGAGCAGAATTCAGCCAAAACAGGACGTGACGTAGGCCCGATCCCACGGATCGGCAATTCGCACGCGCGCGCCCACAGGCGACAAATATTACTGCCGCACCAATGCGCGGTTCTCAATATCCATCTTGCGCCAGTTGACCAAACCGTTGCGGATACCGGCCGCCATGGCGGCACGCCATTCCGGATCCTGCAAGTTCTTGAGGTCTCGCGGGCTCGACAGAAATCCGATTTCAACCAGGACCGAGGGGATATCGGCCGCTTTCAGCACGGAAAAGGACGCCCCGCGCAGCGGTCGGCGGTTCATCGGTCCGCCCTGCTGGGTCATGCCATCGACCAGCGCCCGGGCCAGCGCCTCGGTGCGCGGCCGGGTCTCCTGCCGGGCGAGATCGAGCAAGACATCCGTCACCCGGTCGTCGGCGTCGCTCAGATCGACACCTGCCAAAAGATCGTCCCGGTCATGCCGTTCGGCCAGCTTGGCCGAGGCAATATCCGATGCCTCTTCGGCCAGAACATGCACGGTCGCGCCATGCGCCAGCCCCTCGCTCAGCGAATCGGCATGCAGCGAGATGAACACATCCGCCCCGGCCTCGTGCGCCAACGCGATGCGCCGCTCCAGCGATACGAATACATCCGCATCCCGGGTCAGGACCACTTCGAACCCGCCCGTCCGCAGTAAAAGGTCCTGCACCTCGCGGGCAAAGCGCAGCATCAGCTCCTTCTCGACGACGCCCTCCACCTCGGCGCCCGGGTCGATACCACCATGTCCGGGATCCAGCACCACCCGCACCGGCGCATCCGGTCCGCGTTCAGGCAAGGCCGGCAATTGCTCCGGCACCGGCAGATCCCAGCGCGGATCATATGGCGCGCCGGCACTGGCCGCATAGGTGGCCTCGTCCACGGGTTTCAGAACAACCCCCAGCCGCGCCCCACCTGTCACCGCATCGACGCTCATCGCCGCCTCGGCCACGGAATACGGCCGCGCCAGTTCCAGCACCATCCGCGACCATCCCGGCACATAGGTTCCGAACTGCGCCGAGACCACCCGGTCTTCGACCAGAAGAACCTCGGCGCTCAGACCGGTCCAGTCGACCTCCTGAAAATCCAGCACCAGGCGCCGGGGTTCATCCAGCGTGAACAAGCGGAACGGCACCCCCTGGCTCAACGCCAGGTCCAGACGCAGCCCGCCCCGGGACGTCTCTGCAATACGGCTCTCCTCGGGGCGAATCCGGGCCAGACCGCTGAAATCCTGGGCCAGCGACGGAACCGCCAGCGTCCAAAACGCCATTATGAGAATGATGATCCTGCTCATGTTCCCGGTCTTTGCGGAGATGGTGCTGACAATAGCCGCCTATCCCGGCGCTGCAAACGCCTAATCGGCCGGTGCCCGCGCTGCCATGAACTGCGCCAGCCGCGCCAGCCCTTCCTCGATATCCGCCGTGGCCCGCGCATAAGAGAACCTGAGCGTGCCGCCCCCCCGCACAGGGTCGAAATCGAGGCCCGGCGTCACCGCAACGCCTGCCTTGTCCAGAATCTCGGCGGCAAAGGCACGGCTGTCATCGGTCAGGTCCGAGACATCGGCATAGACATAGAACGCCCCATCGGGCGGCGCGATCCGGGTAAACCCGGCCTTTGGCAGCCCCTCAAGCATCAGCTTTCGGTTTGTCTTGTAAACCTCCAGATTCGCTTGCAATTCCGCCTCACACTCCATCGCCGCAAGGGCCGCGACCTGGCTGGCATGCGGGGCGCAGATGAACATGTTCTGCGCGATGCGTTCGACCACGCGCACCTGATCCTCGGGCACCACCATCCAGCCCACGCGCCAGCCGGTCATCGAGAAGTATTTCGAAAACGAATTGATCACATAACATTCATCGGTCAGTTCCAGCGCCGTCACCGCCTTGGCCTCGTATTCCAGGCCATGATAGATCTCGTCGCTGATGAAACTCGCGCCCTGTGCCTGCGCCGCGTCGATCAGCGCGCCCATGGCCGCACGGTCCAGCATCGTACCGCTGGGATTTGCAGGCGAGGCGACCAGCAACCCGGCCAGATCCATGCCCGCAAAGTCGGCGGGCACCGGTTGCAGCCGGTTTTCCAGTGCTGTCGGCAGGTCTACCGGAACCAGCCCAAGCGCCCGCAGGATCTGCCGGTACGAGGGATAGCCCGGCGCCCCGATCCCGATCCGGTCGCCGCTGTCGAAGAGCGCGGTAAAGGCAAGCAAAAATCCGCCGGAGGACCCCGGCGTCACCACCACCCGCTCGGGGTTCAGATCGACCCCGTACCAGTCACCGTAAAGCTGCGCGATGCGGCGCCGTAGCGCTGGAATTCCAAGCGAAACGGTATACCCCAAAGCTTCCGTTTTCAGAGACTTTTCAAGGACTTCCATCGCACCCTTGGGCGCGCCCGTACCGGGTTGGCCAACCTCCATATGGATGATCCGGCGACCGGCCTCCTCGGCCTTGCGGGCGGCCTCCATGACATCCATCACAATGAAGGGATCGACAGCGGATCGGCTTGAGTTTCTCACGACGTTCTCCCATGGTGCGGCCATGGCTTTTGAACGCGTATTCCGGCTGGCGTCAATCCCGGCCCTTGTTCTGCTGTCCGCGATCTGTCTGTTCGCGGCCAGTTCCGCCTCGGCCATCACCCTGCTGCGCGACCCCGATATCGAAAACGGGCTCGAGGAGCTTGCCTTTCCCATCCTGCGCGCGGCCGGGCTGAACCCCCGCCGGGTCAAGCTCCTGGTTGTCGATGACAGTTCGCTCAACGCCTTCGTGTTCGACCAAAACGCGATCTTCATCCACTCGGGCCTGATCGAAAAGGTCCAGCGCGCCGACGTGTTGCAGGCCGTCATCGCGCATGAGGCCGCGCATATCGCCAACGGCCATATCGCCCGCCGCATCGGCAATCTGGAAAACGCGCAAACCCTGTCCAAACTGGGCTTTGCCCTGTCGCTGCTGGCCGCCGCCGCCGGGAGCGGCGATGCCGCGGCGGGGATTGCCGCCGGTACCCAAACCTCCGCCCTGCGCGGATTTCTGAAACATACGCGGGCCGAGGAATCGGCCGCCGACAACTCCGCCGCCAGCTATATGCGCTGGTCCGACATCCCGCTTCAGGGGCTGGTCGACCTGCACCGCACCTTTGCCGGTCAAGAGCTGCTGAGCGTCGAGCGGCAGGATCCCTATATGCAGTCCCACCCGCTGACCCGCGACCGCATCCGCAACGCCGAGGCCTTTCTTGAAAGCTATGGCAACACGGCCCCTGTCAATCCCAATGCGGAATACTGGTTCGCCCGCGTGCGCGGCAAGATCTCTGCCTTTTCGCGCAGCTCGAAATGGACCCTTGGCCGCGCCGCCGAAGAACAGCACCGCGACATCCGCATGATGCGCGAGGCTATCGCCTGGCACCGTGACCGCAACCTGGCCCGCGCCCGCAGCGCGATTGACGCCGCCATCGCCGAACGGCCCGACGATGCCTATTACGTCGAACTCAAGGGCCAGATCCTGATGGAGCACCGGCAGACACAGGCCGCTGTTGCCACCTATGAACAGGCCGTAGACCTTGCGCCCAACAATGCGCTGATTCTGGCCGGCTACGGCCGGGCATTGCTCAGCGCCGGACAGAACAAGGTGGCGCTTGACGCGCTGGAGCGCGCCCGGGCCCGCGACTATCGCGATATCCGCATGTTGCGCGATCTGGCGGTGGCCTATTCCAAGCTCGGCAACGATGGTATGGCCTCGGTCGTAACCGCCGAACGCTACGCGCTTCAGGGCCGCCCCGAAGACGCACTTATTCACGCCAAGCGGGCCGTCGGCGCGCTGCCCACCGGCTCGCCCGGCTGGCAGCGCGCACAGGATGTCCTGCTGGCCTCGGAACGATCTGTAAAAAGGAAAAGATGATGTTTCGCACCCTCGCCACAACGGCGCTTGCCACCACGCTTCTTGCCGGCCCCTCCCAGGCGCTGGACCTCAGCGCCATGTCGCCCGAAGAGCGCGCTGCTTTCGGCGCCCAGGTCCGCGAATACCTGCTGGAAAACCCCGAGGTGATCATCGAGGCGGTCAACATCCTAGAACAGCGCCAGGCTCAGGCCGAGGCGCAGCAGGATGCGCAACTGGTGGCGGTCAACTCTGCCGAGATCTTCAATGACGGTTACTCATGGGTCGGCGGCAACCCCGAGGGGGACATCACTCTGGTCGAGTTCATGGATTACCGCTGTGGCTATTGTCGCCGCGCCGTGCCCGAGGTTGCAAAACTGTTGCAGGACGACGGCAACATCCGCTTTATCGTCAAGGAATTCCCGATCCTGGGCGATGCATCCGTGCTGGCCTCGCGCTTTGCCATCGCCACCCTGATCGTCGCGGGCGACGAAGCCTATGGCCAGATCCACGATGCCCTGATGGAATTCACCGGCGACATTACCGATGTGACACTGGCACGCATTGGCGAGGGTCTGTCTCTGGATGTCGAGGCCATCAAGGCCGAGATGAACAGCGCAGAGGTCACCCGCCGCATTGCCGAGACCCGCGCGCTGGCGCAGCGGCTCAACATTTCCGGCACGCCCTCCTTCGTTCTCGAAACCGAGATGCTGCGCGGCTTCCTGCCCGCCGACCAGATGCAACAGGTCGTGGACGCCCTGCGCGACGAGCGCAGCTGACCTCAAAGGGGGCGCGCATCCCGCGCCCCATTTCCGCCGCGAAATGACCTTGCTTTCGGTGACCTTCGTCACCGAGTTGTTAACCATTTTCGCTGTATCTCTGAGGGCATGGAACCGACATCTCTTGCCCCCCTTGCGGGCCTCGCGCCCGCCGCAGGATTCTTTCTGCTCTGGTACATGACTGCGCGCAAACTGCGCGGGTCGCTGCATCACCTCGACCAGCAAACCACGCGCATTCAGGAATTGCGCCGGTCGATGGAAAGCATGGATATCGAACTGGCGATGAAGGACGCACGGATCGCCCATCTGACACGCGACCTGGTACAGGCGCGCTGCGGCTTGCGCCAACCCTTGTCCCGCACCGGCTGATCGCGCCCACGGGCGCCCTGGCCGGTGCGTCGCGTTACTCAGCCGCCTCGGCGGCGGAGGCGGCCTCAAGCGCCGCGGCCTTTTTCTCGACCTCCTCGACGATATGGTCGATCATGCGCTCGTTCGACATCTTGTGGCTGGCCTTGCCCGCCAGGTACACCATGCCCGATCCGGCGCCGCCGCCGGTGAATCCCACATCGGTCATCAGCGCCTCGCCTGGCCCGTTCACCACGCAACCGATGATGCTGAGGCTCATCGGTGTCTTGATGTGCTCCAGCCGCTTTTCCAGCGCCTCGACCGTCCGGATCACATCAAACCCCTGCCGCGCGCAACTGGGGCACGAGATGATGTTGACGCCGCGATGGCGCAGCCCCAGCGACTTGAGGATCTCGTAGCCGACCTTCACCTCTTCGACCGGATCGGCGCTCAGGCTGACGCGGATCGTGTCGCCGATCCCCATCCACAGCAGGTTCCCCAAACCGATGGCCGATTTGATGGTGCCGCTGACCAGCCCGCCCGCCTCGGTGATGCCGAGGTGAATGGGGGCGTCGGTGGCCTCGGCAATGCCCTGATAAGCGGCGGCCGACAGGAACACGTCGCTGGCCTTCACGCTGATCTTGTACTCGTGGAAATCGTTGTCTTGCAGGATACGGATATGTTCCAACCCGCTTTCCACCATCGCCTCGGGGCACGGCTCGCCGTATTTCTCCAGCAGGTGCTTTTCCAGGCTTCCGGCATTCACCCCGATCCGAATGGAACAGCCGTGATCGCGCGCGGCCTTGATCACCTCGCGCACCCGGTCCGGGCTGCCGATATTGCCGGGGTTGATGCGCAGACAGGCCGCGCCCGCCTCAGCCGCCTCGATCCCCCGGCGATAGTGGAAATGGATATCCGCCACGATCGGCACCGGGCTTTCGCGCACGATCTCGCGCAGGGCCCGCGCGCTGGCCTCGTCTGGAACCGAGACCCGCACGATATCCGCCCCCGCCTCGGCCGCTGCCTGCACCTGGGCCACGGTGGCGGCCACATCGGTGGTCAGCGTGTTGGTCATGGTCTGGACCGAGATCGGCGCATCGCCGCCCACAGGCACGTTGCCCACCATGATCTGGCGCGATTTGCGGCGATAGACATTGCGCCAGGGGCGCACGGGATTGTGGGACATGGGGCCAGCCTTCTGCATCTGGACGCGTTGGCCCCTAGATAGGCCCCTGCGCCAGCGGCGGCAATGGCGGATCAGTCGTTTGCGACCTGTTGCGGCTGTGCGTTCTGCGCCTCGGCCACCAAAAGCTGACGCAGCGCAAAGTTCTGCTCAGCCTCCAGGTCGGCAACCTCGAACCGCTCGCCGACGGCATCCATCGACAGCTGGACATTCTTGGTGACGGTGCCCCGCGCGCCTACCGGACCATAATGTTCGCCGTTCATGGCAAAGTAAACCGCGCCCGATTCGCCAACACGCAGGGTCGGCGGCTCCTCGGTCAGCGGGATTTCATACGTGCTGCCCTGCTCGACCGTGCCCAGGGTGCCTTCGAAAATCACGCTGCCATCTGCGGCGGTGACCCGCATCCAGGCCGGGCTGACGGCGACGATCTTCAGGGTCGGTTCCAGCTCCTCGACCACCTGCGGCAACAATGCATCTACCGCACGCTGAGTCGCGCTCAGCTGGATCTCGGGCAATTGCGGCGTCACGAACAGGCCGACCGAGTTTGGATCCAGCGATGCGATCGGCGCATCCCGCGCCACCAGCACCGGCACATCCAGGGCCTGCGGCCGATAGAGCCGGTCCAGGGCCTCCACCGTCGGGCCACTCAGTGTTTCGTCCTCGCGCCCGGCACTCTTCAGCGGGTCGAGATCCGTCAGCACCAGCGGCGCCTGATCGACCGGTGCCACCTGAACCTGTTGCACTTCCTTCAGAACCGACCACCCGCCATAGCCGATGGCGCCGATCAGCGCGACCAGCACCAGAACCGACCCGATCGCACGCGGCTCGATCTGCGACAGCATCGATTCCCGGCCAGGGGCAAAGGGTGTGTTCGGCGTGATGAAGGGGTCATTGGAAACGGCGCGGCGCGGCGCGGCGGCCACCGACGTCCTCTTGACGCTCGACGCCTGCGCCGACATGCCATGCGCCACTTCAAAACCGCTTTCGGCACAAAACTTGGCGAAACATTCCTCGGCATCCATGCCGAGATAGCGCGCGTACGAGCGGACATATCCGGCGATGAACCCCGGCGTGTCAAAGGCCGAGGGGTCGCAATTCTCTATCGCGGCAATGTAATTGGCCTTGATGCGCAGTTCGCGCTGCACGTCCAGCAGCGACTTGCCCAAAGTGGCGCGCTCGCCCCGCATGGTATCGCCAAGCCGCAACTCGAAGTCGTCAAAGCCTTTAGGTTTTTCAACCTGTGCTTCTTCCGACTTGCGCTGAAACCTGCGCCCGATCATGCCTGTCGCCCCATCGTATCTGCCGAGTGTTATCGGCAGCGCCGGAATCGTTCCCGCAACGATTCGCTCGCGCCTGTTGTTACCTCAACCGTAACACGAGGCAAAGGAATTGGACACCGAAGCGTGAGGTCAGCCCGCCAATTCGGCACGATTCAGCGCACAATGCGCCCAGAGCGCGTCCATCGCATGCACCAGCTTGTCCATCTCGTCCGGCCCGTGCACCGGCGAGGGCGTGAAGCGCAACCGCTCGGTGCCGCGCGGCACGGTGGGAAAGTTGATGGGCTGCACATAGATGCCGAAATCCTCCAGCAACATGTCGCTCAGCTTCTTGGTATGCACCGGATTGCCGACGATCACCGGCACGATATGACTGCCATGGTCGATCAGCGGCAGGCCCAGCCCCTTGAGCCGCAGCTTCAGGATCCTTGCCTGGGTCTGGTGCTGGTCGCGCAGCTCCTGCGCTACCTTCAGATGTGCGACCGAGGCCGCCGCCCCCGCCGCAACCGCCGGCGGCAGCGAGGTGGTAAAGATGAAGCCCGGCGCATAAGACCTGATCGCATCGCACATTTTTGCGCTCGCGGCGATATATCCGCCCATCACGCCATAGGCCTTGGCCAGGGTGCCGTTGATGATGTCGATCCGGTGCGCCAGCCGGTCCCGCTCGGTCACGCCGCCGCCACGCGGCCCGTACATGCCGACCGCATGCACCTCGTCGATATAGGTCAGCGCGCCGAACTCGTCGGCCAGGTCGCAGATCTCTTCGATGGGTCCGAAATCGCCATCCATCGAGTAAACCGACTCAAAGGCAATCAGCTTGGGCGCCGCCGGATCGTCCGCCGCAAGCAGCTCGCGCAGATGCGCCACGTCGTTGTGACGGAACACGCGCTTGGCCCCGCCATTGCGGCGCACACCCTCGATCATTGAGGCGTGGTTGAGCGAATCCGAATAGATGATCAGCCCCGGGAACAGCTTGGGCAGGGTGCTCAGTGTCGCGTCATTGGCGATATAGGCCGAGGTGAAAAGCAGCGCCGCTTCCTTACCGTGCAGGTCGGCCAGTTCCGCCTCCAGCCGCTTGTGATAGACCGTTGTGCCCGAGATGTTGCGCGTACCGCCCGACCCGGCGCCGGTGGCGTCGATGGCCTCGTGCATCGCCTGCAACACGACCGGGTGCTGACCCATGCCCAGATAATCGTTGCCACACCATACCGTGATCGGCCGCTTGCTGCCATCGGGGCGGGTCCAGACCGCATGGGGAAAATTGCCCTTTTCCCGCTCGATATCGATAAAGGTCCGGTAGCGGCCTTCGTCATGCAGTTTCTGGATGGCGGCGTCGAGTTGCGCGATATGGTCCACCGGGTCCTCCATAGGTCATCCGGCCCGATGCCGGCAATTCTGGGTTCTGCGCCGCATTCACGGTCTTGAATGCATATCTTTGGCACATCATTTTTTCAACCGCCTACATCCTGCATCGGTGTCGCAGCCTTGATCTGGGTCAAATACCGCCGCAATCGGGTTGTCACAACCCGCCCTGCGCCGCTTCGGCTTCACAATGCGGCGCGGGGTGGATGCCGGTGTTTCCGATACGCGTCGCGCCGCGCCCTCTGGACAGTGCCGGGCGCGCTGCTAGGCTCTCGCGCGAGCAAAAGACCTAGCAAAGGAAACCCCATGTCACTCGACGACGTTCTGGGCCGCATCGACGCGGACCTGCCCACGGCCATCGACCGGCTGATGGAGCTGATCCGCATCCCCTCGATCTCCACCGATCCCGCCTATGCGGCTGAATGCGACCGCGCCGCCGACTGGCTGGTCGCCGATCTGGCCAGCATCGGCATCACTGCTGAAAAGCGTGTCACCCCCGGCCGTCCGATGGTGGTGGGCCATATCGCGGCCGACCGTGCCGATGCCCCGCATGTGCTGTTCTACGGCCATTATGACGTACAGCCGGTCGATCCGCTGAACCTGTGGACCAGCCCGCCGTTCGAGCCTGTGATCGAGGACACCGCCAACGGCAAAGTGATCCGCGGCCGGGGTTCGTCGGATGACAAGGGCCAGTTGATGACCTTTGTCGAGGCCTGTCGCGCCTGGAAAGCGGTGCATGGTTCCCTGCCCTGCCGGATCACCTTCTTCTTCGAAGGTGAAGAGGAATCGGGCTCGCCCTCGCTGGTCCCCTTCCTCAAGGCGCATGCTGACGAGCTCAAGGCCGACATCGCGCTGGTCTGCGACACCTCGATGGTGGCACGTGGCGTGCCGTCGATCGCGGCGCAGCTGCGTGGCATGCTCAAGGACGAGTTCACCATCGTCGGCCCCCGCATCGACCTGCATTCCGGCCATTACGGCGGCCCCGGCCTGAACCCGCTGCGCGAGCTGTCACGCATCGTCACCTCGTTCTACGACCAGGACACCGGCCGCGTCGCGGTCGAAGGCTTCTACGAAGGCGTGCACGAGGTCCCCGCCGACCAGCTGCGCCAATGGCAGGACTGCGGCTTTGACGAACAGGATTACCTCACCTCGGTCGGCTATTCGCGGGCACACGGGGAAAAGGCCTATTCCACCCTGGAACAGCAATGGGCGCGCCCGACGCTCGAGGTCAACGGTCTCTGGGGCGGCTATAACGGCGCCGGATCCAAGACCGTGATCCCCAGCCAGGCCCATTGCAAGATCACCTGCCGCCTGGTCGGCGATCAGGACCCCGACAAGCTGCGTATCGCGATCCGCAAACATGTCGAATCCCGCCTCAGCCCCGACGCTAAGGTGATCTGGGACAACGATCTCGAAGGCTCCAAAGCCTCGGTGATGAACATCGCCCGCCCCGAGATGGAGGCCGCTCGCGCCGCGCTCTCCGACGAATGGGGCCGCGAGGCGGTGTTCACCGGCATGGGCGGCTCGATCCCGGTGGTCGGCTTCTTCAAGTCGATCCTGGGCCTCGATTCGATGCTGGTGGGCTACGCCAACGAAGACGACGCAATCCACTCCCCGAACGAGAAATACGACGTCCAGAGCTTCCACAAGGGCATCCGCTCCTGGGCACGCATCCTCGATGCGCTGACGGCGAAGTAACCGACCGCCGGCCGGGCCTCAGGCCCGGTCGGCCCCGTCAAACCGGTCGGGCAGCTTGTAAAGCTCCTCGTATTCCGGGCGATGGAAATGCCATAAGCCATCGCCGCGCTGTTCCCAGGTGGCGTGCATCACCTGGCGCACATGCTCCAGATCGAAACTCTCATCCACCGGTCGCGCCTCGAAGGCCGAAAACACTTCGTCATCGTTGCGCCCCTCGGCGAACCATTTCGGGTTGGTGCGCACGGCGCCTCCGGCGGCCACCTCCTTCTGCTTCTCGATAAAGGCGTTCCGGCGATTTAGTGTTTCTACATAAAGCCCATAGTCGCAATACTTCATGTGGAACATGTACAGGAACTCGGGCATGTTCAGCTTTTCATATTCGGCATAATGCCCGCCACGCCCGATCTTCGCGGGGCGCGAGACGATACATGGCTTGGCATAATGGAGCGCCACCTGCGCATGCAGGCGCGGCCCCAGGATACCGCCGCCGATATCCTCCTTTTCCCGGTCGCGCAGATGAACGATCTCCAGCCCCATCGCGGTATAAACCGTGCGCCCCGGCGCCTTGTCCAGCCAGGTGCGCAGGTTCATGCCGGTGGCGGGATCGACCACGACAAATTCGTCCACATCGCAGATCAGCACATGCTTGTACCACTGGCGCAGCGCGTTCTTCAGGTAATTCTTGGTGCGCCAGTGCAGCATGGTGAACTGGCTGGTCTCGATCGCGGGCACCGGAAAGATATTGCAGCCCTGCGCCAGTTCGCGCACCAGCGGCTCGTCCCCGTGACTGATGATATACAGGTTGTTGCGGCCGAAAAGCCCGCCGTAATACTGCACGAACCGCGTTAGGAAATAGGCATCGTCCCGACAGATCGTCAAAACCGCCGTATTCGCATCCACCTTCACCTGAAATACCCCTGCCCGTTTTCCATGCGAATACAGGAAAGCGCGCCGCACCGGCAAGAGGCTGCTGGGCGCAGAGCGGGTATCACCCGGAAATTACATCGAACTGTGGGAGAAGTGGCGCGGTTGACGGGGCTCGAACCCGCGACCCCCGGCGTGACAGGCCGGTACTCTAACCGACTGAGCTACAACCGCGCATCTATGTCGCCCTCCGGGCCGGTCCAGTTCCCCTGGAAAGGTCAGGCAGTGGCGCGGTTGACGGGGCTCGAACCCGCGACCCCCGGCGTGACAGGCCGGTACTCTAACCGACTGAGCTACAACCGCGCGCTGCGTGATATGGCGTTCCCTGCGGAACGTTTGGGTGTATTATGGCCCCGCTCCGGCATCGTCAAGCAGGTTTCGCATTTTTTTCGCCCGCACCCGGAAAATTGTCCAACCGCGCCCAGTGGATCTTGCGCGCCGGTACCGGGTTGCCACAGATTTCGTCCGCAAAAACAGGCCCTTCGACGCCACTCATACGCTTGTAGAACCGGCGCGCGGCGGTGTTTTCGTCCAAGACTTCCAACCACATGGCGCGGTGCCCGCGCCGATCCAGTTCTGCCGCCGCCGCACGCAACAGCGCCTCTCCCAGACCGCTGCCGCGCGCCTCGGCCGCGACATGCAGGCTTTCGATCAGCGGCCCCTCCGGGTGGCCCGGGCGCACCAGGACGAATCCCTCACCCGCGCCCGCCACCAGCAGGATATCGCCCACCGGCGGCAGCGCCGCCCAGCGCGCGGCCATCTCCTGCGCCACCGGCGCGCCCAGAAACGCCTCCGGCAAGGCACCGGCATATGAGGCACGCCAGTTGGCAAGATGCAGGTCGCGGATCGCGGGCAGGTCGCGGGCTGTAGCAGGTCGTATGGTCATGGCCCGTCCCCTGCCAGTTTCTCACCGCGCAGGCAAGGGCGTGAACTCCTGATCGTCTCCCGGCGGCAGACGGAACCGGCCATGCATCCAGTCGCCCGCGCGCCAGGCTTCCTTGGCGGCCTCGATCCGGTCCTTGCTGGTGGCCACGAAGTTCCACCAGATATGACGCGGACCGCCCATCGTGGCGCCGCCCAGCAGCATCAGCCGCGCCCCCTGCGGCCCCGCCTTCAGGCTCAGCCGGTCGCCGGGGCGGAACACCATCATGCGCCCGGTGTCAAAGACCTGCCCGGCCACCTCGACCGAGCCGCCCACGACATAGACGCCCCGGTCCTCGTGATTGTCCGGCAGCGGCAGCGCCGCGCCCGGTTGCAGAACCGCGTCCGCATAGAACATCTCGGAGGTGGTGGAAACAGGCGCCGCCGCGCCCCAGGCATCGCCCAGAATCAGCCGCACGCGCTTGCCCTCACCTTCCAGCTCCGGCAATGCCTCGGCCGGGGTGTGCTCGAAGCTTGCCCCGGTCTCCTCCAGATGCTCCGGCAGCGCGACCCAGGTCTGGATTCCGAACATCTGCAAGGGGGCCTTGCGCGCCTCGTCGTCGGTGCGTTCGGAATGGGTGACCCCGTTGCCCGCAACCATCCAGTTGACCGCGCCGGGCTCGATCCACTGATCGGTGCCCAGGCTGTCACGATGGTGCAGCCGACCCTTGTAGAGATAGGTCACCGTGGCCAGCCCGATATGGGGATGCGGCCGCACGTCTATCCCCTGCCCGGTCAGGAACTCGGCTGGCCCCATCTGGTCGAAAAAGATGAACGGCCCCACCATCTGGCGGCGCGGCGCCGGCAGGGCGCGGCGCACCTCGAAGCCGCCCAGATCGCGGGCGCGCGGCACGATCACCGTTTCGATGGCATCCACGGCATCGCCAATCGGCACATGGGTATCCAACAAGGGGTTCCAGCTCATCTCAGTCCTCCGTTCGCGTGTGACGAGACAAAGGTAGCACCCACATGAAATCGCACAATTGGAAAGAAATTGCGATTTAATGTGCGTAAACGCACAATGTTAGGTCGGACTGCGGAACAGCCGGGTCGAAGAGAACATCGCCTCCAGCTCCTCGATCCGTTCCTTGCTCTCCTCCCAGCGGGCGCCCTGCACCTCGGCGATCAGCGCCTCGACGATCAGTTGCAGTGCGATGGTGCTGTCCCAGCTCGACGGCGCCTCGACCAGCCCGTTAAAGGTCAGGTTCGCCACCCGCCCGATGGGAGAACCCCATTGATCGGTGAACAGGATCACCGTAACCCCCCGCTCGCTGGCGATCTGCGCCAGCTTCTCCAGATGCGCCTCGTAACGGCGGATGTCAAAGATCACCAGGACCGAGCCTTCGTCCATATCCAGCAGGTATTGCGGCCAGACGTTGGCGGAATTGCCCAGCATGGTGACATTGGGCCGGATGATCTGCATGTGGTTGAACAGGTAATCCGCGTTCGATCGCGTGATCCGCCCACCCACCACATAGAGATGCCGCCCGGTATCGGCCAGGATCGCCGCCACCTTGTCGAACATCGCGGTGTCGATCCGCTCCAGCGTATGACGCATATTGGCCCAGACCACCTGTGCAAACCGCATCAGCGGGTGTTCCGCCCCCTCGTCCACCACCCATCCGTCGCGTTTCGAGATCGGCTTCTTGATCTGGGCTGCCACCTCGTCGCGCAGCGCGTCCTGAAGGTCGGGAAACCCGTCGAACCCCAGCTTGCGCGCCATCCGGATCACCGTCGGCGTCGACACACCGGCGGCAGCGGCCAGCTTGGTGATCGATTGCAGCCCGCCCATCGGATAATCCTGCAACAGAACCGATGCGAGCTGCCGCTCCGAACGGGTCAGCTGCTCCGTCTCGTCCTGAATTCGCTGTTTGACCAGTTTCGTTGTCTGGGGCACGCGCGGGCCTTTTCTCTAGCATTTGTTTCAGCGTACCCCAATCTGTAATCATGTCTACAGAAACTTTCTTGACAGCCCTGTCCGTTATGTAACCAATGCTACACATGATCACTAAACCCGATTCCCCTGTGCTGTCCCAAATCGAAGGGCCCGCCGCCCGTGTGCTGAACCCGCGCGGGGCTGCGGCCGCGCTCTTGGTGTGCGAACATGCCAGCCGGTTCATTCCCGCCGCGCTCGGCGGTCTGGGATTGGACGCCGCCGCCGCCCGCTCTCACGCGGCCTGGGACATCGGCGCGATGGAACTTTCGGTGGAACTCTCGGGCGCGCTCGATGCGCCGCTGGTCTATTCCCGCGTCAGCCGTCTGGTCTATGACTGCAACCGCCCGCCGCACCGCCCCGACGCGATGCCCGCGCAAAGCGAGGTCTTTGCCATTCCCGGCAACACAGGCCTGAGCGAGGCCGACCGCAACCGGCGCGCCCGCGACGTCTACCACCCGTTCCGCCAGCTTCTGGCCGATACGCTGGAGGCCCGCCCGGGCCCAACCGTTCTGATCACCATCCACAGCTTCACCCCAATCTACCAGGGCAAGACCCGCGACGTCGAACTGGGCATCCTGCATGACAGCGACGACCGCGCCGCGCAGCTCCTGCTGCGCGCGGCCGAGGGCTCGGGCCTGCGGGCTGCGCTGAACGAGCCTTACTCCGCCACCGACGGCGTCACCCATACCTTGCGGGAACATGCCATCGCGCGCGGCCTTCCCAACGTGATGATCGAGGTCAAGAATGACCTCATCGACACGCCCGCCGGCGTCAACCGCCTGGCCGGGCTACTGGCGCCGATGCTGGCCGCCACCATAAACGAACTGGCCCCTGCGGGAGACCGGACATGACAACAGAGGTAAAGGCATGAACGCGCTACGCGCCTATGTGACAGCGGTCGACCGGATGAACCGCCGGATCGGCCGGATCGTGATGTATGGCATCTTCGCGATGATGGGCATCCTGCTCTGGTCCAGCTTCTCCAAGGTCGGCAGCGATCTGGGTTTTGACATCAACCCCTCGCTCTGGACGCTGGAAATGGCGCAATTCGCCATGGTCGCCTATTACATCCTCGGCGGCCCTTATTCGATCCAGATGGGCTCGAACGTGCGGATGGACCTGCTCTATGGCGAGTGGTCGGAAAAGCGCAAGGCATGGACCGATGCCTTCTCTGTCCTGTTCCTGATCTTCTATCTCGGTGTGCTGCTCTATGGCGGCTATGACAGCCTCAGCTATTCTTTCCAATATGGCGAGCGCAGCCCCACCGCCTGGCGCCCGGTCCTCTGGCCGATCAAGGTGATCATGTGTCTGGGCATCCTCCTGATGCTGTTGCAGGCCCTTTCCGAACTGGCCAAGGACATCCTGCGTATCCGCGGCGAAGACATCCCGCGCGAGGTGATCTGACATGTCCTATGAACTGATCGCCATTTTGATGTTCAGCACGATGATGATCATGCTGATGACCGGCCAGCGGGTGTTCGGCGCCATCGGCTTTGTCGCGGTGCTGGCCTCGCTGCTCCTCTGGGGCGACCGGGGCGGCTATGACATCGGCTTTTCGGCGGCGATGAAGCTGATGAAATGGTATCCGCTGCTGACGCTGCCGATGTTCATCTTCATGGGTTACGTGCTGTCGGAATCCAAGATCGCCGACGACCTCTACAAGATGTTCCATGTCTGGATGGGCGGCCTGAACGGCGGGTTGGCCATCGGCACCATCGGGTTGATGGTCCTGATCTCGGCGATGAACGGACTTTCTGTCGCGGGCATGGCCATTGGTGCCACCATCGCGCTGCCGGAACTTCTCAAACGCGGCTATGACAAGAAGATGGTGACAGGCGTCATTCAGGCCGGGTCCAGCCTGGGGATTCTGGTGCCGCCGTCGGTGGTACTGGTGCTCTATGCCATGATCGCGCGCCAACCGGTGGGCCAGCTCTGGCTGGCGGGCGTTTTGCCGGGCCTGATGATGGCTGCCATGTTCATTCTCTACATCGCGATCCGCTGCAAGCTGAACCCCTCCCTCGGCCCCGCCCTCTCGCCCGAGGAGCGTGACGTGCCCATGGCCGAGAAACTGCGTCTCTTGCGCGCGGGCCTGCTGCCGCTGGGCATCTTCGCGGCGATGATGGTGCCCTTTGTCAACGGCTGGACCTCGCTCGTCGAAAGCTCGGCCATCGGCGCGCTCACGGCCTTTCTGGCCGCCGTGTTCAAGGGCCGGATGACCCGCCAGGTGTTCGAGGTTTCGGTCCGCTCCACCCTGGGCATCTCCTGCATGTTCATGTGGATCATCCTGGCCGCACTGGCCTTTGGCGCGGTGTTCGACGGGCTGGGTGCGGTCAAGGCGATCGAGAACCTCTTCACCGAGAAACTGGGCCTCAACCCCTGGATGATCCTGATCCTAATGCAGCTCAGCTTCATCGTGATGGGCACCTTCCTGGACGACACCGCGATGCTGGTGATCGTGGCGCCGCTGTATGTGCCGCTGGTGGGCGCGCTTGGCTTCGACCTGATCTGGTATGGTGTGCTTTATACCATCACGACACAAATCGCCTATATGACACCGCCATTCGGCTATAACCTGTTCCTGATGCGGGCCATGGCTCCGCCCGAGATCACCCTGCGCGACATCTACGGCTCGATCCTTCCTTTCGTGCTGGTGATGGTGCTGGCCCTGACGATCATCATGGTCTTTCCACAGATCGCGCTGTGGCTGCCCGAATATGTCTACAACAAGTGATCCCGGAGTGAACCGGGGCTTTCAATCCACCTTTTTGCAACTGGGAGACAACCGATGACCACAAGACGCAAGTTTCTGACCACTGCCGCTGTCGGTGCGGCGGCCGCGCCGCTGGCCACCCCCGCACTGGCGCAATCGACCATCAAGTGGCGGATGCAGACCTATGCCGGTGCCGCCCTGGCCGAACATGTCGTGGTGCCCGCCATCAACATGTTCAACCAGATCGCCGGTGACCGCATGCAGATCGAGCTCTTCTTTGCCGATCAGCTGGTGCCAACCGGAGAGCTGTTCCGCGCCATGCAGCGCGGCACCATCGACGCGGTGCAGTCCGATGACGACTCCATGGCCTCGCCCACCGAGGTCACCGTGTTCGGCGGCTATTTCCCCTTCGCCTCGCGCTACTCCCTCGACGTGCCGGTGCTGTTCAACCAGTATGGCCTGAACGAGATCTGGGATGCGGAATATTCCAAGGTCGGCGTCAAGCACGTCTCGGCCGGATCCTGGGATCCCTGCCATTTCGCCACCAAGGACCCGATCAACAGCCTGGCCGACCTGAACGGCAAGCGCGTCTTCACCTTCCCCACCGCGGGCCGCTTCCTGTCGCAGTTCGGCGTGGTGCCGGTGACGCTCCCGTGGGAGGATATCGAGGTCGCGGTACAGACCGGCGAGCTCGACGGCATCGCCTGGTCGGGCATCACCGAGGATTACACCGTCGGCTGGGCCGATGTGACCAACTACTTCCTGACCAACAACATCTCGGGCGCCTGGATCGGCCATTTCTTTGCCAACATGGACCGCTGGAACGAACTGCCCGAAGACCTCAAGGCGCTGTTCACACTCTGCTGCGAGCAGTCGCACTACTACCGTCAGTGGTGGTATTGGGGCGGCGAGGCATCCTTGCGCGTCAACGGCACCAAGATGCAGCTGACCTCCATCCCCGACAGCGAATGGAACCAGGTCGAAGCCGCCGCCATCAAGTTCTGGGACGAGATCGCGGCCGAGTCGGAAACCAAGGCAAAGGTCGTCGAGATCTTCAAGAAGTACAACGCCGACATGGCCAAGGCCGGACGCCCCTACCGCTACGGCTGATTCAAACCGCCGGTCCGCGACAGTCGCGGACCGGCCTCCACATGCCCGGGAATTTTCGCCGAAAATTCTCTCTCCAACTCAAAGGTCGCACATGCTCACGTTCGAAACACTCAAGGCTCAGGTTGCCGACGGCTCGGTGGATACGGTTCTGGTCTGTGCCGTCGACATGCAGGGCCGCCTGATGGGCAAGCGCTTCCACGCGCAGAACTTCCTCGACAGCGCCTGGCAGGAAACCCATTGCTGCAATTACCTGCTGGCCACCGATCTGGAAATGGCCACACCCGACGGTTACCAGGCGACCAGCTGGCAGGCGGGCTATGGCGACTATGTGATGAAGCCCGACCTCTCGACCCTGCGCCCGATGCCCTGGCTCGAAGGCACGGTGATGGTGCTCTGCGACCTGCTCGACCACCACACCCACGAACCGGTACCGCATTCGCCCCGCCAGGTTCTCAAGGCCCAGATCGCGCGTCTGGCCGAGATGGGCCTGACGCCCATGATGGCGACCGAGCTTGAATTCTTCATGTTCGAGAAGAGCTTTGCCGAGATCCGCAAGTCGGGCTTCCGCGATCTCGCCACCTTTGGCGGCTACAACCAGGATTACCACATCCTCGCCACCACCCGTGAAGAGCATGTGATGCGCCCGCTGCGCAACCATCTCTATGCCGCCGGCATCCAGGTCGAATGCACCAAGGGCGAGGCCGAGGCCGGCCAGGGCGAGCTGAACGTCCGTTATGCCGATGCACTGGCAAACGCCGATCACCACACGATCGCCAAGATGGCCACCAAGGATATCGCCGACCAGCACGGCCATGCCGCCAGCTTCCTGCCGAAATGGCACCATACCCGCGTCGGCTCGTCGAGCCACGTGCACCTGTCGCTCTGGCGCGGATCGGAACCGGCCTTCTATGACAAGGACGCGCCGCACGGCATGTCCGAACTGATGCGCCAGTTCTGCGCCGGGATGATCAAGTATGCTCCCGATTACACGTTCTTCCTTGCGCCCTACGTGAACAGCTACAAACGCTTCATGAAGGGCACGTTTGCCCCCACCAAGACCGTCTGGTCGGTGGACAACCGCACCGCAGGATTCCGCCTGTGCGGGGAAGGCAGCAAGGGCGTGCGGATGGAATGCCGCATCGGCGGCGCCGACCTGAACCCCTATCTGGCCCAGGCCGCGCTGCTGGCCGCCGGTATCCGAGGACTGGAGGAAAAGCTCGAACTGGCGCCTGCGACAAGCGGCGATGTCTATGACAATGCCGATGCCGGCGAGATCCCCCGCACCCTGCGCGCCGCGACCGAGACGCTGCGCAATTCTGCCATGCTGCGCGCCGCGATGGGGGATTGGGTGGTCGACCACTATACCCGCTGCGCCGAATGGGAGCAGGAGGAGTTTGACCGCGTGGTGACCGATTGGGAAATCGCCCGCGGTTTCGAAAAGGCTTAAGGCCAGACAAGGAGGGGGCCAGCCCCCTCTGCCGCTGGCGCGGCATTCACCCCCGGGATATTTCGGGCAAGAGGAAGGGCGCAAGGGCGCCAAGAGGATCGTGATGGCTCAGACAGTCAAATGCATCTCGCCGATCGACGGATCGGTTTATCTGGAGCGGCCGGTGGCCACGCGAGAGGCGGCCATGGACGCGGCCGACCGCGCGCGTGCTGCGCAAGCCGCATGGGCGGCATGCCCCCTGGCCGAGCGCGTGGCGCTGGTGCTGGCGGCGGTGGCCGAGGTGGGCAAGACCACCGACCGCATGGCGGTGGAACTGGCCCATCAGATGGGCCGCCCGGTCCGCTATGGCGGAGAGTTCCGCGGGTTCGAGGAGCGTGCCACCTATATGGCCGGAATCGCCGAAAGCGCGCTGGCGCCGCTGGTGGTCGAAGACAGCGACGCCTTTCTGCGCAAGATCGAGCGCGAGCCCTTTGGCGTGGTGCTGGTGGTGGCGCCCTGGAACTATCCCTATATGACCGCGATCAACACGGTGGCGCCCGCGCTGATGGCGGGCAATACGGTGATCCTGAAACATGCCGCCCAGACCTTGCAGGTGGGCGAGCGGATGGCCGAGGCGTTTCATGCCGCGGGCATCCCCGAGGACGTGTTCCAGAACATCGTGCTGGACCACGACACCACCGCCGAGCTGATTTCCGGCCGCAAGGTGAACTTCGTCAACTTCACCGGTTCGGTCCGGGGCGGCCAGGCGATGGAACGCGCCGCCGCCGGCACCTTCATCCCCGTCTCGACCGAGCTGGGCGGCAAGGATCCGGGCTATGTCCGCGCCGACGCAGATCTGGACGCCGCCGTCGAGACGCTGATCGACGGGGCCATGTTCAACTCGGGCCAGTGCTGTTGTGGGATCGAGCGGATCTATGTGCATGCGAGCCTGTTCAACGCCTTTGTCGACAAGGCGGTGGCGCTGGTGAACAGCTACAAGCTGGGCAACCCGCTGGATTCCGAGACCACCATCGGGCCGATGGCCAATGTCCGCTTTGCCCGGGTCGCCCGCGACCAGATCGAGGATGCCATCGCCAAGGGCGCGACCGCCCATATCGAACGGTTCCCGCAGGATGACGGCGGCGCCTATCTGACGCCGCAGATCCTGACCAATGTCACCCATGACATGGAGATCATGCGCGAAGAGACCTTCGGGCCCGTCGTGGGCATCATGCCGGTCGCCGATGACGAAGAGGCGATTGCGTTGATGAACGATTGCCAGTTCGGGCTGACCGCTTCGATCTGGACCCGCGACACCGCCCGCGCCGACGAGATTGGCAAGCGGCTGGAAACCGGCACCGTGTTCATGAACCGCTGCGATTACCTTGACCCGGCGCTCTGCTGGACCGGTTGCAAGGATACCGGCCGCGGCGCGGGCCTGTCCGTGCTGGGCTTCCACGCCCTGACCCGTCCCAAATCCTACCACCTGAAAAAGGCTTGAGGCCCATGAAACTTGTTGGAAACTGGTCCTATCCCACCGCCATCCGCTTTGGCGCGGGGCGGATCGCCGAAATCGCCGAGGCCTGCAAGGCCGCCGGTATCTCCAAGCCGCTGCTGGTCACCGACAAGGGGCTGGCCGCGATGGAGATCACCACCCGCACGCTCGACCTGATGGAGGCCGCGGGCCTTGGCCGGGCGATGTTCTCGGATGTCGACCCCAACCCTTCCGACCGCAATGTCGAGGCGGGGCTCAAGGTCTATCGCGACGGCGGGTACGACGGCGTCGTCGCCTTTGGCGGCGGCTCGGGGCTGGATCTGGGCAAGACGCTGGCCTTCATGGCGGGCCAGACCCGCCCGCTCTGGGATTTCGAGGATATCGGCGACTGGTGGACCCGCGCCGACCCGGCAGGCATTCACCCGATCGTCGCCGTGCCCACCACCGCTGGCACCGGGTCCGAGGTCGGCCGTGCAGGCGTGATCACCAATTCGGACACCCATGAGAAAAAGATCATCTTCCACCCGCTGATGTTGCCCAAGGTGGTGATCTGCGACCCGGAACTGACCATGGGCATGCCGAAATTCATCACCGCCGGCACCGGCCTGGATGCCTTTGCCCATTGTGTCGAGGCCTATTGCTCGCCCCATTACCACCCGATGAGCCAGGGCATCGCGCTGGAAGGCATGCGGCTGGTCAAGGAATACCTGCCCCGCGCCTATGCCGACGGGTCGGACCTTGAGGCGCGCGCGCATATGATGTCGGCCGCCGCCATGGGCGCCACCGCCTTCCAGAAGGGGCTGGGCGCCATCCATGCACTGTCCCACCCCATTGGCGCACATCATCATACCCATCACGGCACCACCAACGCGGTCTGCATGCCCGCCGTGCTGCAATTCAACCGCCCTGCGGCCGAGGGCGTGCTGGCCGAGGCCGCTGCCTATCTGGGCATCGCGGGCGGGTTCGACGGGTTCGCGGCCTATGTCGATGATCTGAACACGTCGCTCGGCATCCCGAAAACCCTGACAGACCTGGGCGTCAAGGATCCGAACCTCGACATCCTGGTGCGCGACGCGCTGAACGACCCCTCGACCGGTGGCAACCCTGTCCAGATGACCGCCGAGAACACCCGCAAGCTGTTCGAAGCGCTGCTCTGACCCGACTGCCCGGCGCGTCTCATCGCGCCGGGCACAGGTCAACCCACTGACACCCGAATTCACGACACCACCGGCCTACCCCAAGGAACATACGCCTCTGCGCCGCGTTTACGTCGCTCCCAGGCGGTAACTTTGCGCGCGCGCGTGAAGCCGATGCATGTCGTCATCCGCGATACCAAGCTCGTCGAGATGCCGAACCAGCGAATCCAGGTAGGCAAAATTGGGACCAAGATTGCCCTCCGCCACAGCGATCATCCGCGCGGCGTCGTCCTCGGGCAGATCCGGCATATATCGACGATTGTCCCGATCCATTACAAAGGTCAGCGCCTCTACCGGGCCCTGAGGCGTGGCCACCTCCAGAAACAATGGTCGATAGGCACCGGAAAACATCTCGCGATGCCACATGAACTGCGTTTCCTGATCGACCAGCGGCCCGGAAATGCGCATCACGACGCCGTCGCAATGCCCGCCTTCGTCCAGGGCCGCCATCAGCCCGGGCCGCGCAAAACTGCCGCGCCCACCTTCGAGCCGCATACAGAAGCTCCGCCGCCACCCCGGCAAGGTGCCGTACCTGTATTCCTCCACCTGAACCGCCGGGTCCCAGATGAGCGAGCCATAGGCAAAGACCCAGAGATCCTGCACCATACGTCCCTCTAGAACGCCAAGCCGGTTCGCTTCTCTGGCGTCATGTTCCATCCGCCAACCGGGCGGCCAGCCCTCCTTTTCCGCTTGGATATCCAACTCGGCAAAACGATCCAGGCCAAAGCGCAATTCGGATTCGTCTGGCGGCGTGATCAGACCTCGAAGCGCCGGAGTATGGCGGAAGACATGGTGCGGAAAGGGCATGGCCGGAGTTAGCCATGTTTTCGGCCGGGGGAACAGAGGGGATCTGACCGAAATCCGATCTTCCCGCTTGTCGATGCGACGGGCCGTCCCCCTCCGGCCGATGATGCCACCGGGGCCCCGTATCCGCCACGCTGTTCCGATGTTGGGTCCACACAAGATTCCGTCTTTTGAATCAAGAGCCTTTACCTGATTCCACGGCTCAGCTATTCTGCGGACCAGAGAGCGCGAAAAGCGCCCGCGCGGTCACGCGCATCAGGCAAAGGAGCAGAAACATGAAACTCCGCGCGGTTGCGGCGGCATTGGCTATCGGCCTGATGCCCGCTGGCCTGTCGGCACAGGGGTTGGTCGGCGCGAATGTCGACGTCAACCATTACCAGTTCACCAGCAAATCCAAGGGCGCGCGCCAGGCGCTGCAAGGCTCGTTCGAACTGGCGCTTGGCACCTCGGTCTCGACCCAGTTGGACCTTGGCTATTACAAGTTCGACCAGATCGGCGGCAGCGGCCGCAGCGCCACGCTGCACGGCATCTACCAGTTCGGCTATGGCGGCGCAGTGGGCGGGTTCTGGGGCACCGAGGATGGTGGCGGCATCGACCGCAACTTCTATGGCCTCGAAGGCGCTTATGACTTCACCACCATCCGGCTCGAAGGCTACTTCTCCCGTGGCCGGGTCCAGGGCAGCAACGCCACCCTGCTCGGAGCCAAGATCAGCAGCGATGTCGGCAACGGCCCCCTCAGCCTGAACGCCAGCGTCGATTACATGGACAACAAGGTCGGCTCGGACATGACCCGAATGGCCATCGGCGCCGACTATGGCTTGGGCAGCGGCGTCAACCTGTATGGCGAACTGGGCACCGGCAATGCCCGCGTGGCGAATTTCAAGAGCAACGACGCCTTTGTCGGCGTCGGCCTGCGGTTCGACCTTGGCGACCGCCCCGGCACGACATTCGGCCGCCGCGCCCTGCTCGACCGCCTGCCCGGCCTCTGATCCGGCACCCCCCTGCACATGGCCCCTTCTGAACAATTCAGCGGGGGCCACTTCCTTTGCCAGGCTACATCAACTACCCGACGCAACCGCCCGCGGCACAAAGAAAAACCGCCAGGTTTTCACCTGGCGGTCCTGAAATCTGGTGGGTGATAAGAGATTTGAAATTTGTGGTTATAAAATGAAATCAATGACTTAAATGACTTTTTGTAACCATGTAACCGGCTGCGAAATGGACCATGTGACGCGACGTCAGCTAGGCTAATCCGACCGTGCCACTACATGACCGGACTCTGAAATGCGGTGAGCAGCACTAGGATTGAGGTGGTCAGTGTCGGGACGATCAGAGCCAGGAAGCCAATCAAAAAGAAGAAACCAATGACAGTTCTGACCACAAACCTTGCATACCCAAGCGAGAAGAACTCAACAAAAAATACCTCCTTCGATCTACCAAAGGCGGCTTGATGCATCGAGAACTGGAAGGCCAGCGCCGCACGGCCCCCGGCAGTCATCATGTCCATGACGTTGTCTGTGAGAAGGTATCCGGAACCGGAATACACAGTGTATGGCGAACCCTCGTATAGGCTTCCAAGAGGTTCATCCTGCTCGGTCACGTCGGGAAGACCCTCTTGGGGAATGTCCCTCCAAAGGCTTGCAATCAAGTCATGTAGGTGTTGAGAAGCATCCGAGGGGAAGGACGGTGATTGGCTTGAAAACAACGGGCTAGCCGCTTCACCTTGGTTCACTTGCTGAAATCTGGCGATGGTCTCATCCAGCTTACTCGCAATCAGCGACGGCGAAGCAACATCTTCCATCTCAGCGACATACCCAGAGACATCCGAATGTCGCCTTAGAGCTTCTGGAGCTAGGAGGATGAACAGAAGGTTACCCACCCCCAGAAACAACAATCCGAAATAGAGGAAGATCAATCGAAGCTCATGAAGCTCCGAGAACCACTCGTATGTATTAGGGATACCACCCGGCAGTTCTTGCCTGAAAAAGCTAACAAATGAAGGGTTGAAGATGATCAGATAGCCAACAAACGGTATCAAGATCGTCAAGCGACCGATATTCGAGCGGCCAATTGCGCCAAGTTTATCCCACTTGAGCGCGACACTCAGGCGCTCAACGAATTCTGCGATCCAATAGTTATCAAATATCCGCAACCGGCACGTTACCTCGTCTTAGTGCTGAAATTGGCAATCTCATGCGCACCTGCACTAAACGAAAAATCATAGTTGAAGTCGAGCCTGACCGGTCGGACATTTCACACAAGAACCCGCCAGTTCACACCGGCGGGTCCGTCATTTCTGAGATTTCGTTAGGCTATGCCGCGTAGCCCGGATTGAGCATCACTGCCTCATCATCCCAGAACATGAAGCAAGACCGGGGACGCGGACCATTGCCGGGGCCGCGCACTGACCAGAACACGGCGAAGTTACCGTAGCTCGCGTGAGTGCCGCCGATGCAATAACACCAATCCCCTTCAAGCGCGGCCTGTTCAACCACAAGGATGCCGTCCTTCATTGAAATCTGTGTGGTTCCAAGGACAGCGTGAGTGACCGCACCCTCAACGATCCTACCCAATTCGTCGTGCGTGATAGTCTTGGCGTTGGGCATTGAGGACAAGAACTTGATCATCGCGGCGGGGTCGTTCTGATCAACGCGCCCATTCCACTCGGGTATTTTCGTTGCCCCTGCCGGGGTGGTGGTGGTATTCTCGATAACCATATGAGGCTTCCTTTCACTTGGGGTTTCATGATGGATGAAAGGGGCGGCACCACGGCGTAGGAACTGAGGATATCGCCGCCTTTCGTTCTTTGATCGGGCTAAGCGCCCGTTACCTTCCACTGCGGGAATGACCTGCGGACCTGCTTGTTGAGTTGATCCAGCATCTTGTTGAGCCGCACGGCCTCTTTCATGGCCGTCGCCTTGTCTGCCGTATCTGAGCTTTCCAACTCTGAAAGACGCGCTTCGATTTCCTGTCGTTTGTAATTGTTGACCACCCCGGCAAGCTCAATGGCTGCGTCGATGTAGCAATCAATCATCACCTCTGCGCGCCCAATTGCGCCCTTCGCGCCCGGAAAGGGGTCTTCAACACCTGCTATCACTTCTTCTATGGCGAAAGCCTCTGGGTCGCGTTCGTCTTCAATCTGAGGTGCTTCAATCCCCGCCAACCCCAGTGCGATCTCAACATTCGAGTAGTTTCCCTCGTGGCCGAGGAACTGCGAGAAGGTTTCTCTTAGGTATGGGTAGGTAGCATCACCCAATGCCCGACGCGCAGCCTCATCGCGCTCTTTCTTCTCGCGCATTCGTTCAGTTGATGACTTCGCCATTGGATTCTCCTTTCGTCATCGTCAATGTAGCTTTGACGTTGACGAATCTCAAGCGGCATCTGCGATTTTTTCTTCACGCTCGGCATCTTCCCGAACGCTCAGAGGCCACACGCCGCCCAGCTCGCCCAAAGCTGTAACCACGGCTGTATCCGAGTCATACGGCTGTTCGCTGATCAAGCGCACCAGCTCCGCCCGGAGCCGGGCATAGGTGGCGTCATCAAGGTAGGTGTCTACAGGGGCGGTCTGTGCCTGCATGGTCGTGGTCCTCTATGGGTTGATTTGCCCTGCCAGATTCTCGCAAGCAGAATCCAAGCACAAGAGGTAAAACTACATAAGTTATTGTTTTCATTGAAAGTAAGTGCTTACTTAAGTAAATAAAGACCCCGCGCCGGGTGACTTACATCTGCAACGATGATCCGGCGCGGGGTCTATTCAGGGCATAGTTGGAAGCCAGCCCTTACTTGTTATAGTATAACACTTTTTTCGTCAGGTGCTCAAGCAATTCGTCTCGCGTCCGGGCGATTTTTGCCAGGCAGAGAAGTTCCGGCGGCAACTTCCCCAGATCATTCGGACTACCGCCGTTGCCGGATAGCTTGGGCCAAGAACCTGTAAGTGCTTCAAGCAGAGTTCGTGCCGTCAATCTCATCATCACTCCTGCGCGCTCGCTGACGCTCGCTTGCGGGCGCTTCGCGCCCTCTGTTTCTATTCTCTCAGCCGGAAGATTATGTGAAACGCACAGAATGAATGTTTATCAATAATCCCTGCAGAAATAGGACTTTCCCCCTTGGACAGCACAAAACCTAATCTGTGATGTCCAAGGGGGATGATCTGCATATAACAGGTGGTGAAGGGCTTCTAACACTAGGTGGCTTCCATTGACCTAGCAGCGCCCCGATCCCGGCCTTTCAGCCAAGCGGTTACAGCCTTTCGGCTGAGCATCACGCCCGGCTTTCCTCCAACCTAGACGTGATCGGTTGTTGTGACCCAGGGCCGAAGCCCACCGCACATTGCAACCGTCTTTCTGTGCCATTTCGTCCTGAGACCGGCGGCAACCGCTTGGGGCGTCCGGTGGTTTCCACCGGGGAGCGATCCAAAGCGATCTTTCCTGCACCTTCCAGCTAGGCGACTCGCTGCCCGGTCATGTTCCCGGCGCTGGCGTTGATTGTGTGGCTGGTATCAAGGTGTCGGTGAGCGGAATAGAAAGTATCGGCTCGAACCTGACTGTTTTGTAAGCTGGTGCTTTGTGCTGCCTTTCCGGCAACCTTAACATACTCGGAATCCTCGATAGGTTCAAGGCGAATGCGCACTCTTGCCTGAGCGCTGCTATGGCAAGCGACAAGGACGCTTTTCAACCGACTGCTACACTGTATGATGTGTGCACGACCGCTTGCCAGAGCATATGAAGTAGAAAACGGTGGACTACCTTGAGCGTTTTTTCCGAGTTCGTCACAGATGTTATGACGCTGACCGGCTTGGGTCTGTTCTTCGATCAAGTTTTGATCGGAAAAGAAGAGCGTGAGAAGATTTCCAACTATCTGGAAGCAAACGCTGATCCCTCCTCCCTGACAGAGAAGTTTCTCCGTTTCCTCACGCTATCTCACACTGTTGTATTTGGTAGGTTTTTCTCGGCCAAGCTTCTATCAGGTTCTTTCTTTCTCTCTGCTCTAGTAATTTCTCTGGTTTCATTTTCGTTGGTAACAGCCGTTCAAGTCTACATGAACCCAGCAGCGATTTCGGGAGTCCGCTTTGATGCCACGCAATACCTTGTGATTGCTGCATTTGTAACCTTTAACGTCTTTTTCGATTACTTCACCATTGTGCAGACAAAAATCTTCATCGAAGCGTCTCTTTCGGCGAAGAGTATCTTTCGCTCCGTTTTGTTCATTGCCTCGGACCTGATAGTGACAATGAACACGTTCATTCTGTTCTATGCCGCCTTTGTGTTGGCCGTTGTGCAATTCTTCCTTGCACCGGAAGTGGATTTGATTTTTGCGCGTGAGAAAGAAACGACCGGTGAATTGTTCGAAATCGAAGAACCACCGGAATTCTTGTTGAAAGCTGGGGCAGACGAACTAGCAAACAGAATTACCTATTGGGGGAACTTCAGCGCAATCGTTGCAACTGACATGGATGCGAAAGATCACGAAGAAGTCACAATATACTATTACTCAACCTTCAAACCCAATGCGGCAGATATTCAGCCACTTCTTCTAACGACACTACCAAGATTGAACGTGGAGTTTTCTTCCGGGTTCTCTGAACTCAACAAGGAGAACGGCGGGACATTGGTAGAACTGGCGTCCACCCAACTGCGCGACGAATTGGGCTATAGGGACACTGTAGAACCACCGGAGGATGGGGGCGAACAACAAGAGGGCGACGCACGTGCGTTTGAGGCGGCCGATTTTGTAGTTGATGGATCCGTTGTAAAGGCCAGTTCCTTGTCTGCAGCGTATACGGCAACCTTTTCTCGAACGGACTTCCTTGAAGACGCTTTCCCGGTTTCGCTTTCAAATCTCGAAATCGTCCCCCTGACTCGATTTGTGTCCGAAACAGCGTCAGCGGAACTGGGGAATAATCCTGTAGCGCTTTGCCTACTTGAAAACGGGGGCGCAATACGCATTTTGTTATCTTCCGAAGTGATTCACGACTTTTCCGTGTGTGAAGAAGTTATTGCCGTGGAGTTCATTTGGCATTGGGCGCTTTCACGTGACTTGAGCACAATAGGCCGGGATTTGAATGATCGAATTGCTCCATACAACACCCTTCTAATCACCAGTTTGTTACCCACTTTTCTGTTTTATGCGGCAATCATCTTGATGGCAGTGACGACGTTGATCTATTCACGGGCCGTGTCGCAAACCAATCGTTTCAAACGCATAGTTTTAAGAGCGCCGATGGCAACTGCGGGTTTCATCTTGGCGATACCTATGGCGTTGCTCGGCTGGTTGTAGGAAGGTTAGCGTCTCCCGTTATTCATCATGTTGCCCGGGCGCATCTGGCGACGGATTTCATCCACCACCACACCACGCATCGTCATTTCCATCTCACGCGCCATACGCTTCGCAAGGTCGGTGTTCTGTTCCGGCGTTCCCGCCGATCCGTTCACCGTCACCGGCGCATGAATGGTGATCACCTGCCCCGAGTCGCCCAGAGACTCTGTGCGCACCTCTGAGCGGGGTCTAAGGGGTTCCGGGCCACCCACGTAGCCGCCAGACGCATAACCCCTCTTGGCGGCGCTGTGCAGCGCTTCCAGATTGCCGACGCCAATCCGGCGGGTGGCCTCTTTTGAAAGAACATACTCACCCTTGTGGACAATCCCGGCAGGTTGATACTTCGAGCCGTCGCCGGTGTAGCCGCCATCCGCGAACCCGCCCAGCATGGTCGCGAAACTGTTCAGCCACCCCTGCCCACCACCGGCAAGCCCACCCAGCAGTCGCAGGATGAACTTCTGTGCCGCGTAGCGCGCCAGGTCTTTCATCAGGCTCGCCATAGCGGCCTTGAAGGACATGGTGCCGTCGATCAGCCCGGCGAAGGCATTGGCCGCAGAGTTGGCGATGTGGTTCTTAGCGTCGTCGATCCGGCGCAGCCCTTCTGCGGCCTGCTCGGATTTCCGGGCGCTGTCCACATATGCCTGCGCCAGCTTCGCAATCTCGGTGCGCAGTGCTGGGGTGACGGACAAGCCCTGCATCTGCGCTGAGAGTAGCAGCTCCGCTTCGCGCCGGGCGATCTCGATTGCGGTCTCATAGTCGCGGCCAGCGGCAGCCGCTGCCAGCATCGCGGCGGTTTCCAGCTCAAGCGCCCTCGTCTCGTCCATGATCGACTGCACCGCCCGGCCAAAGGCGTCACCGCTGCCACCGCCACCCTTCCCGGCATTGCTGCGCGCGGCATCGGCGGCGATCTTGGCCGTGGCGGCAGCCTCTGCCTGTTCACGGGTCAGGGTTATACCATCCTCTGCGGCGCGCTTCATCACAGTTGCGATTTCGCGCTCAAGGGTCAGGCGCTCGCGCGACATGGCGTTGCGCTCCGCCTCCCCGGCAAGAAACTCATCCAGCTTGGCCTTCTCAGCCTGCCAGTTGCGCACGGATTCGGCGTCAGCTTCCCGGAACGTCTGCATGGGCGTCTTGGGGGCATCCATCCCGGCAGCATTGGCCAGAGCGCCCTTGAGCGACGACGCTAGCCCAAGCACGGTCTGCAAAACGCCGCCCAGGCTCGCCACCTGTGCAATCGCGTTGCTGAAATCCACCCGGTCGGCTTCGTCCAGCGTGTTGAATGCACCAGCCGCCGCCGTCTGCACCTCGCCCAGCTTTTGCGCGAAATCCTCACCCGTCCGAGTGCCGTTGACGAATTCATCGGCCAGCGTGACCATCTCCGCCGCAGCACCTGCCAGCTCGGTTGCGGCTTCGTCATAGCCCCAGCTCCGGGCGAGATTAGACGCCTGCAAGAGCTGGGCGGAAGTAATGTGAACGGAATCGGCAAGCTGATCATACGACTTGCGCAACGCGCCAATGTCCTGTTCCTGCGCATTCACAACGTCGCGATTGTCGGCAAGGGCGTCATACAGATCATCCCCCAGCACCGCCCGGCCCTGTGCTTCATCCTTGAAAATCTCGTCCAGCTTGGCGCGCAGGTCTGCGGCTTCGGCAATCCCTTCTGCGACAGCCAACGCCACGCGCTTGCCGAAAGTGGAAATGCGTGCAGTCAGTTCATCGAATTTGCGCGACACTTCGTCGGCGCTGGCAACCACATCGTCACTCAGGACAAGGCCCAGCTCGTGCGCGCGGTCCACCGTGCGGCGCAGGCTGTCTTCGCCCTGCTCCACCAGCTCGACAAACCGCTCGCCTGCGGTGCCGCCGAACAGCTCGTCGGCCACGCGGATGCGCGCGGCCACGTTCAGGCGCTGCATCCGGCCCATGATCTCAAGCAACAGCTCGGACGGATTCTTGAGCTTCTCGCGCAGCTCGTCGGCACCGTAGCCCAGCCGTGCGAACGCTTCGGCAGCCGGTCCCTTGCCGGTGACAACAAATTCATCAGCGCGCAAGTTCAGCTCTTTCAAGCCGTCAATCATCGCATCAATGCCAATGCGGTTCTGTTCCGCGACGAACTTCCATTCCTGAAAGTCCTTCAGCGGCACACCGGCGCGCTTGGCTTCGTCGCCGATCTGGGCAACGCCTTTAGCGGTCTCAAAGGATGCCTTGGCGATACCGCCCAGCCCGGCAGCACCAAGCACCGGCAACGCCATGCGTTTGAAGGCACCCGCCATCGCTTCACCCATCTTGCCATAGGTGCTGTTGATCCGGTCTGCCGACTGTGCGGCCCGACGTTCCATGCTCTGCGCAGCCCGGCGCTGCGCCCGGTTGGCGCGCTCAAGGCCCTTTTCAAGTTTATCGACCCTCGCTTCAAGCGGGACGATCAAGCCGGGCATCGTTACTTCGTTCATGCCGCTTCCTCCATTAGATCGGCGAGGGATTTGAAATTCGGGTCGCTGTAATGCGATTTGTTGCTTTCACCGGCCACGGCGCGGGAAACCGCCATTGCTGACGCAACCGCCCCGTCAATGCGGTCGGTTTTCTTGCCCTTGTGCATCCGCACAAGGCCGGTGGTTTCGTTCCGGCTGGCAACTACGCTATCGAAGTGGTGGCGCAAGACGGGGTGGCCGTTGTGGCGGATCATCTGGCCGTTGACGGTGCGCTCAAGGTCGCCAATCGCAACACGGTGGATTCACATCCGAAGTGCAAATTCTGTATCAAAACAGAACGTTGCACGGAGGCTTGTGAATGGGACGCTGCTACCCTCACCTGAGTTTGGAAGAACGCCGTAAGATCGACAAGTGGCGAGAAGCCAAAATGCCGGTTCCTGAGATTGCGGATCGTCTAGGTCGTGCGCCATCGACGATTTATCGCGAGCTGAAGCGGAACACCTATGAGGACCGGGAACTGCCAGACCTGAACGGTTACTACTGCATCACGGCACAAGCCAAGTACGAGAAGCGCCGCGCGATCCATCGAAAGATGATCATGCACCCTGACCTCAAAACCGCCATCGAAGATCGGCTCAAGGCGGGCTGGTCTCCCGAACAGATTGCAGGCCGGATGCGGCTGGAGCGCCATCCGGTCCGCGTCAGCCACGAGACGATCTATCGCTTCGCCTATTCCAAGGACGGTCGTGACGAGCAGTTCTATCGACACCTGCCCGAACACAGAAGACGCCGCAGACCGCGCGGCCACCGCAGACACAACCGAACACACATTTTCGACGCCCAAAGCCTTTCACGCAGGCCTGACCGCATCTCAGAGCGCGCAGAGTTCGGTCACTGGGAATGCGATCTGATGATGTTCCGCAAGGAGCATGGGAAGGTCAACGTGACCTCCCTCGTCGAGCGCGTGAGCCGCTATGCGGTCGTGATGCGCAACGAAGACCGCCAGTCCAAACCGATCATGGAGGCACTGATCCAGGGACTGGCTCCCCTGCCCGCCGACGCGCGCCAGTCGATTACGTTCGACAGAGGCACCGAATTCTCGGCCTGGCGGCACCTCAAGGTCGGGCTCGGTGCGGATGCGTGGTTTTGCGATCCACAAGCGCCGTACCAGAAAGGCACGGTTGAGAATACCAACAACAGGCTGCGGAAATACCTGCCCCGCTCGACCGAACCGACGGCGCTGACAAATCGATATTTGAGGTCGATTTGCCATCGCCTCAATTCGACGCCGCGCAAATGCCTCGGCTACCACACGCCCGCCGAGATTTTCGAAACCAAGCTGATGGAAATCCAGAACCGTCTGGAATAAAACAACATATCAGAAATTGCACTTCACCGTGAGTTCACACACCCATACTCAGGGGCGCTTGGCGCAATTCAACCACCGGCAGCCCGTCACTATAAAGCCGCTGCATGATCTGCCGGGCAAGGTGGGGGTCAAAAGCGATCTCGCGCACATCGTGGCGCGCGGCCAGCTCGTGCAAGTGATCCTCTACCGCCTCGGGGTCGATGATCGGGCCGGGCGTGGCCGTGATCAGCCCTTCATCGCGCCAGCGCTCATAAGGCACCCCGTCGCGTTCGCTGCGCCCTTTCAGATCATCACCGGGCACAAAGAACCAAGGCTTGATGGTAATCTGCCCGTCAGGGTGCCGCCACGCGGCCACCACTGCGGCGGTATCACCGGACAGGGCCATATCCACACCCACCCAGCACGGCAGTGCCTCAAGGTCGGTTTCGTCATCATCGAAGCGCCGGGCGTCATAGGTCGTCATGCTGAACAGCGGGTCGCGGCTGTTCCCGAACCAGATATTCAGGTTGTATTGCTGGAAGCTGTAGCGCTCCGCCGGGTGGTCTTTGGCCTCTTTTGCCAGACTGCGCAGGCCCGACAGGCTGGGGAAGCCGTGCTTAAGGCCGGGGTTCACTCGGCTCCAAACATCTTCACTCTGCCAATCGTCATCCGGTTCGGCGGCAAAGATGATCGGCAGAAACTCAGGGTTTTCGATCTCACCCAGGGCGACACGCCGGCCATAGTCATACTGTTCGGCGGCAAGCGTTTCATGGCCCCGGCCTGCCGTAGTGGCGATCACCATAAGACTACTGTCGGTCTTGGCGAGGCCGGATTTCAGAGCTTCCCAAAGATCCCGCCCGGCCCATGCGTGTATTTCATCGGCCAGCACAAAAGCCGGGGTGGTACCGTGCTGCGCGCGGCCATCGCTGGACACGGCGCGCAGCCGCGCACCGCTCTTAAGGTCGGTGATCTGCTTGGCGCTGTTAAAGGCGTCGTGAATGCGTGTTGCCGCCACAAGGCGCTTGTCTTCGCGGATGATGTCTGCGGCTTCCCGGAAGCCGATACCGGCCTGTTCCCGATCGGACGCGGCAAAGATCACTTGCCCGGCAGGCACCTTCTCGGGGCCGATCACATGCAGCAATGACAGGGCAGCGGCCAAGCTCGTTTTCCGGTTCCCACGGGGCAGCATCAAGAACACAGTTTTGACGATCCGCCGCCCGTCTTCGTGGCGCGGCCCATAGATGCGCCGCACGATGCGTTCCTGAAACGGTGCAAGCTGAAAAGCACGGGGGTGATGGTTGATGTTCGCGGCCTTGGGCGCGCGATTATCATTCACCGCCGCCGGGTGTCGCAGCCGACGCAGGAACGTGACGGCGCGCTCACCATGCCCCAGCGGGTCGGGGATGGTGCTGCCGTCATCAATCCATGCCGGGTATGTGCTGGCCGCGCTCATGATCACACCGCCAGCGGGTTGTCGGCGTCATCATCATCCGCCACCCCTGCCCCGATCCGGGCGCGGCTAGTCGGGGTCAGCCCGTATTCGGCGGCAAGCTGGCGCGCGGTGGTCATGTAGCGAATTTGCAGGCCGCCAAGTTTCAGATCGGGAATGCCCCCGGCGCTCATAGTGTCAGCGATGGTGCGCGCAGCCCCTACCGCCGCGCAGTAGTTTTCCACCCCGGCCAAATCCGCCTTGGTGATCACCTGCCGGGCAATGAGCTGCGGCATGATCCGCCTCCACTCCGCCTTGGCATGGGCCGAAAGGTATTTCGGCACCGGCGGCGCTTTGGTCAGGGCATCGCTATCGGGGGCAAGGGCAGGCTTCACACCGCGCGAATGAACGCTCATACCGCCACCTTTGAACAACGCAGCTCAAGGGCGCGTTTGCGGCCAAGCTCTGCGATTTCGTCAATGTCATAGGCCACGCCGTCGAAGGTCACGCGGTCTGCGGTTGTGATCCCGGCCAGATACCGGACGCGGAACACCGCACCACCTGCCTCGGCCTCACCGAACCCGGCCAGGTATTCGTCGGCACTGCGCTGCACCAGCTCTGCCCGGATGGTTGCAACCTGCAACCATTCAGACGTGACAGAACCCGACGCGGCAATGGTCTCGACCTTCCGTTCAATGGTGATCTGCCGATCAAGCTTGCCTGCCCTGATCATACTCACACTCGCCACCGGATCACGCCTTCGACGGTGCCGACGCCATGGCAGTATGCCTTTTCCGGGTCAGGGTCGCGCATGTAGGTGAAGCTGGGGCGCTCATAGGCATCAATACCCACAGTGGCGCTTGTCGGGGCATCCCAAAGAGCGACAGACACAGCCGTGCCGATCTGCCGGGCCATATCCGCCCCGTCTTCCAAGGCCCAGATATGCAGGTCGAAGAAAACGCGCGTGAGATACTGGCCACCGCTTGCACGGCCCAGGTTGATCGTCTGGGGGTTTGCCAAGATGATCGTCGGCAGCTTGTCCGGGCGCGTCGAACCAGCCCGAACGTGATCAGCGGGCACAAGGGCGCTGACATACTGATTTGTAATCAGTTGCGCCCGAATTGCGGTCTGGAATTCAAGGCTAGGGTCAATCATGCGTCACCCTCTGCCGCCTTCTTGATTGCCTGCCCGATTGCGCGGCTGATCCGGCGCTTGGCCTTGGGCATCGCCAGCCGGGCACCGGGGCGCATGAACGGCTGGGCCTCCTGCTTTACGGTGCCGAACTCCTGAAGGTGGCCGTGGCGCACCGTCTCATTCCCAGCGGTTACAAGAGCCTGATTTTCACCAGCGGTGCGCTTGCCGCCGCCCTTTGCATAGGCCGGGGTTGTCTGACCGGGTGCGGTCACGATGATAGACTCTTTCAAGTCGCCTTCATCCACCGGCACAAGGGCGCGCTGCGCGGCTGCGATTTCTTCGGCACCCTTGATCAAAGCAGGCCGCACATCCCGGACAACGGCCTCGGGAATGGCTTTCAGGCGCTCACTCAGGATGCGCGATTGTTCGGACAGGCTCTTATTCCGCGACATAGCCCGTCACCTGCTTAACGTAGGGGGCCAACAGCTCGTAAACGCCGAACGGAACCGGGCGCATGGTTACGTCACTGGCGCTTTCGCGGACCTCATACCAATAGGCCGCAAGCTGCAATGCGGCTTCGGTCTGCACCGCATTTCCCGCCTCAAACGGATAGCCGGTGTAGTTACCAATCCAGATTTCGGCGGCGTCCAGCTTGTGCGCAAGCAGGGCGTCGTCAAGATCGTAGTCAAGGTTAAGCTGCGATTTCAGCAGGCTAACGGGTGTCGTTGCGGTCATATTATCGCCTCATACTGCGTCCAAAGAGAGGGACGTTTTCTAAGCCAAGGATTGCAAAAATGGGTGAATGGTCGGACGCGATGGCAGACGGTGTGATCTGTGCGGGTTGTGGTTGTCCAGGTAACACAAGAACGTGCGGTTGCCCTGAATCGCGTGAAATACTGCGCAAGCGCCAACTTGGAAGCGCAGGCGGTCGCGAAGCACACGATATTGAAATGGACGCTATGATACGCCGCTACCGTGAGCAAACTCGGAGCAAATGAAGCTGTCAATTCAAGACCCTTTCCGAAAAACTTAAATTCGGTCTGTCTTGTGCGGACCTCCCCGCGCCGGTCCCCTCTAGGGGGCGAAAGTCCGAACCCAACCCCGGTGCATCTGTGCCACTAGCCGCACCAGTCGCCCCCCATCCGCGATTGCGCTTACGCATTGGCTGCGTAAGTGCGCGTTCGATGGTCCAATGCTGGCGAAGGCGGGATGCGATCTGGGTAACAGTCAGGCCGGTGCGGTCTGCCCATTGTTGCATGGTCAGTGTGGTGTCATCGAAGGTAAGCAGCCGGTCAACATACTTGGTCAGCGTGGCCTTGGGCTTCTCCGGTCTGGCGGTGAAGGATGCGCGGTGCGCTCTGGGCTTAGTGGTCAGGTCTTCCGGGCTAGGGGCGTTGGCGATCTGCTTGCGCATACGGCTGATAACTGCTTCGTGGTCCAGTCCGGCCAGCGAACAGACGGTTACAAGGCTGTCGTTCGGAGTGGTCAGGAAGGTGCGCGCGCTACGCACCTTGGCAATGCGGTTGTGCTGCCCGCTCACGCCGGTCGGACCATGCAGGGCATCCTCTACCTGCCTAAGAAGGACTTCTTGCCAGAGCGTCTTTTCAGGGTTGTAGCTCATTGGCTGCGCTCCTGTCGTTGCACGCGAGAGTTGATCAATTGAAGGCTCAGCGGTAACGATGATCCAAGTAAGAACACATAAGGAACAGAGCTATGGATATCGGGCAAATCGGAGAATACATCGGCCTTGCTACCAGCGCCGTAGGACTCACTGGGAAAGCATCTGATACTATCGTTAGCATCAAAGCGCTTTTTGAGGGCGGGAAGACGCCAGACAACGAACAGGTGCAGCGACTCTTGAACACACTTGCCGCTGAATTGACGTCTGCCAACATGATGAATGTTCAACTTAGCGACGCGCTCAGGGCGCTGAGCCAAGAACTCCAACGGCAAGACGATTTCGAGAAAGAGAAAGCCCGGTATGAGCTTATCGAAACGAGCCAAAAAGATATCGTTTTTCGTCTTAGAGAAGACGCCGCCAATGGGCAGCCGATACACTTCATTTGTCCGGTTTGCTTGAACCGCGACAAATTGATCAGTTTCGTTTCTGGCGGTTACTACAAGACATGCCAAACCGATGGGAAACACGGTTTTAGATTTGAAAAGATGCCGCCAGCACGCCAAGTGAGAATGGGCGATTTTTAACGTCACTTTCCGCACTCCTGCCGTTGCTTGTGGCGGTTGTGACAGGACGTGCAAAGCGACTGCCAATTTGTGCGATCCCAAAACAAACGATCATCGCCACGGTGAGGCGTGATGTGGTCAACCGTGGTAGCAAGTTCGCCGCACCTGCGACATGTGGGAAACAGCTTAAGGAAAGCGTCACGGGCTGCGCGCCATGCACGGTTGTAGCCGCGCTTAGCCGCGCTCGGGCGGTTCGCGTCGTGGCGCTTGTTCCGGGCACGGGTGCGCGCGATCTGACAGGCGCAACGCTCACCATGGGGCACGATTTGGCCACAGGTGCAGATATGCGGGGGCTTGCTCATACGGTCATCCCCTCGCGCAGTGTCGATAGCTCTTTCAGGGCAGACAGCCCCGCCCGGTCAAAGTCAGGATCAAGGCCCATATCGGTGTTCTGTTTGCGCTGTTCCTCGCTCGGGCCGGTGTCTGTATCTTCTGCCCCACCATGAATGGCCTTAAGCATGGCAAAATGGGCGGTGATTGCGTCGGTGATCTCCTGCGGCGTGGCGTTCCATGCCGTTTCCGGGGTCCAACCCAACCACCCGGTAGCGAAACCGTATAGCTCCTTGAACAGATCGGCCCACGGGGTTGCCTTGGTCGTGCTGGGCTGCTTGTCGGTGGTTTCCGGGGTCTCAGGGAAGAACGCGGCCACCAGCTCAAAACATGCCCCCTGCGCAGCCCTCTGGAAGTCCTTGAGGGGATGCTTTGCGACATAGGCAAACAGCGGTTCGGTGGCCGTCATACCAGCAACAGCGGTGATCACCCGCCAGATGGTCAGCGTGTCAAATTCTTCGATCTTGCGCAGCAATGCAGGGAACCCACCATGCAACCGCTCAAGATGGATTGCAGCCCGCAAAGACGGACGCAGGAACACGGCGTTGCCGCCGTATTCCAGTGCGATTGCGTCATATGCGAGCTGCGGTTTCATGGTCTGGGTTACGCGGCCATTTTCAGCTTGCGGAACGCATCGGGGCGAACCACGCCAGCACCCACCCGGCGGCGCGCATGATAGCGCATCAGGCCATTGGCACGCTGGGTGTAGGGGTCTGCCAGCACGGCCAGCGACAGCCGGTCATAGATGCGGTAGCCGCGCTTGAAGTCGCCAAAGATGATCGGTTCTGCATTCGCGCCGATGTCCGCCATGTCAACGGCTTCAACCACGGGGCGGCCAAGGATCGTTTCCGGCTGGCCTGCCTGATAGGACGGCTGCCACAGGTAGTTGCCGTGACCGTCTTTCAGGGTGCGCAGGGCGGCAAGCGTCTGGCCGTTCATCACCCAGGTGCCTGCGTTCCGGTAGGTGGCCGGCAGGGCATACATAAGCGCAATCAGCTCATCCGGGGAAATGGCAGCGGTAGCGGCTGCGACGGTCTCAGCAATGTTTGCGTTGACCATGAACCCGGCAGGCTCAAGCGCGGTGTTGCCGCTGACGAACGAAACGTTCTCTTTCTGGCCGAAATCTTCGGCAAGGGCGAGATTGACCTCGCTCAGCACATTGGCGCTGTCTTCGGCAAGCTGAAGCGAAATATCCACAAAGGTGGCGATTTCCTTGGTCGCGATAGCGGACTGAGCGAAGGTCGGTTCGCTGCCCGTCCGCGCGTCAGTCTCGCCAACCCATGCGGCATTGGTGATCCCGGTGCGCTTCGGCAGGATAATGTTTGCCGCGCCGGTGGTGCGCACATCGGCAATGCCGCGAATGGGGCTGTATTCCACCAGATTGCGGATGAACTCGCCGCTGACGTCCTCGGGGGCAAGGATATGGTTGTCGGTGTCGCTGGCCGTGGTCAGCGATTTCTTCTCACCCGTCGAAAGGTAGTGAGTGAATGCCTTCACCTCTTCCGCGCCCATGACCGGGCTTGCCGGGCCGGTAATCTGGGGGCGGTTGCCCTTGGCTTCCAGCCGGTCCAGCCGGGCTTTGATGTCGTTGAACGCCTTGGTGTCGATCTGCGGCACCTGCGGCGTGTCATTGGCCGGGGTTGCGGCCTTCTTTTCGGTTTCGATTTCCTCGTTTTCCACTTCGGGGGTCTCCTTGAGGGGCTTGGGGGTCTGGGGTGCATCCGATTTGATGGAAATGATCTGCGCGCCCGGATGCGCGGGAACAGCGACAACAGAAATTTCGTGCAGCTCTGCGGCGGTGATGGTGCGGCCTTTGGCGTGGCGTTGCGCCTTCTTGGTGACAAAGCCGATGGACAGGCCCGACACGGCCTTGCTGCGGATCATGGCGCGCACCTCGCGCGCGCGCTCAAGATCATCCACCAGCAAGCGGCCTTTGACGGTAAGGCCCTCGGGGGTTTCGGCGATCTCATCCCAAACGCCGATCACCTGCGCCTGATCATGAGCAAAGAGCATCGGAAGTGTGCCGGGCGCGGTGAAAGCGCCCTTTTCAATCACGTCGCCCACGCGGTCGGGGCTACCAAAGGGCCAAGCAAGACCGGTGATCTCTCCGGCGTCATTGACGGCTAGCGCCGCCTTGATCTCAATACGGTCGGTCATCTTCCACCCTCGAGTTCCCAGTCATTCAGGGGGTCGTTCTCAACCGCATCCGCATCAGGTGTCTCCACAGGAGCCGGTGTCACGCTTTCCAGTCCGTTCGCGTCGATACCGCCGGAAATCAGCATGCCGCCCGTGATGATCGGGCCGCCGTAGATGATTTGAACGGCATGACCTTCGCCATAGCTCGATACCGGACCGGTAAGGGGGTAGCTCTTTTCATCCTCGGCACTGGCGCTCTCGGGGGCGAGCATCGAAGAAACGCCCGTCAGGGCCATTGCAAGACCCATCTGGCCAATTGCGTTGCCCCATGTCGCACCGGATGTGGCCCCGGCGATGATCGGGTTTGCAAGGAACGGTGCGGCACCGCCTGCCGTGATAGCAATCAGCGCAACACCAAGAATGGCCTTGATTGTGCCGTTGCCATTCTTCGCACCAAGAACCTCGGGCATGATATGAAGATCGGCATTGCCCAGCCGCATGGAAGCAACCGCGTCTTCGTCCAGAACCATGCCGCTTTCAGGGTCGCCACGCAGGATCACCCAAGACCCCGACGCCAGATCACCCAGAAAGCCGGGGAAGTTTGCGTTAAGGGCAGCAATGGCCTCGCTGGCGGTTAGAACATTCAGTTCGATCACCTTGCCGTATTTGGTCAGGCTGCCATGCAAATGGACTTTGCGCATTAGGCGGCCCCACCCCAGCGCGCGTCCAGCACGTCCAGCGCCAGCGGATACAGCGCATCAATCGGCGTGTTCCGGGCGTAGGTGTCGGTAAGCTGCGCGGCCCTCTCCGGGGTGGTGCCGCCACCGATCAGGCCAAGACGGATCACCTCAATCAGATCGGCAAGCATGAACTGCATGTTGACGGCGCGCAGGTAGAGCGCGCCAATGCCCAGATCGGCAAGGCGCTCAAGTTCGGCAATCATGTCGTCGGTAAGCGCGAACGTGTGTTCACCGTCACCGAAAAATGCGGTGTGGGTCAGGGTCATGCGGCCTTGTCCTTGGCAGTGGTGGTGTAGGGGTTTTCCAGCGTGTCGCCGCCGTCCTTGGGCGGCAGGTTCAACCCGGCGCGCACCTCGTTCGCGGTAAGCGCACCCATGCTGCGATACTGGCCGTAGGCGGTTGCACGGGCTGCGGTGTCAGTGGTCAACAGATCGTCGGTAACGACCTCAAGATAGGCTTCCCTGCGTTCTTCGGGGGTCAACAGGCATCGTGCATAGGACCATGCCCACTGTTTCAGCCACGGCCTAAGCGTGATCTGTAAGAACTGCCGGGCCATTTCTTCGGTATTGGACCAAGTGCCACGCGATAGCTCAAAGAGCATGGTCGGCGGCACCCGGAAGATACGGGCGATCTCCCGGACTTGCTCAAGGCGGTTTTCAGCAAATTCGGCATCGGCAAGCGTCATTGCCATAGGAACGAATTTGGCACCTTCGTCGGCAATCGCCGGGTTGCCGGTGTTCTCCCCGGAATGGGTCGCCTTCCAGTCCTTCAGAAAGTTGAGCTTGGCCGTGGCATCAAGCTTGTTCGGGTGTTCGACCACCCCGGAAAGCCGGGTGCCGTTCTTTAGCGAACGGCTGATATACTTCTCGAACGTCAGGGCAAGCGCGATAGCTTCCCGGCCCAGCGTGATAGGTGACACGCCGCCAAAGGCTTCGATGCGCAGCACGTCACGATAGGAAAGTCGAACCTGCCCGGCATCGGTGCTGACGCGGTAGAAGGGTTCGCCGTCCGGTTCCTGATCGGCTTGCACCTTGCCCGGTTCCAGCCGGTGCAGCTCATAGGGGGTGCCATCGGCAAGGCGGATCACTTGCGCATGGCCTGCCCCGTGCATCAAAGCATCAAGGGTTAGTTGCTCACGCAGATCACCGGCACTTGTCCACTCATTCGCCTCATCATGCACCAGACGATAGGCCGCGTGACCGGTTAGCGCTTCCTTGGTGGTGCGCTCATAGAGCTTGAACGGCAGCGCCCCGATGGTCTCAGAGATAAGCCCGACTGCACAGGCCACGGCAGGAACGCGCATGGCGGTGCTGGGGCCGATGGAAAGGCCAGTTTCAGTAGGCAGCACCCCGAACAGGCTCAGGGCGTCGGGGTCGGTCAGGGTCAGCGCCTTTTGATCGGCGCGAAACCCAAGTGCGTTTTTGATCTTCTGAAAGGCCATGCGTTCCGCCGTGAAATCCAAGTGTTGCAAAAATAACACACTTGGATTCACGGCGGAAGGAGAAAGTTACATGCGTAACTTTCTGGCTATTTCAGGTCGTAGAAGGGCAGCTTGTTGATTGCGTCAATCTTCGCTTTCAAGCTCACGTCGCCATAGTTCTCAGACGCCGTTTTCCCGGCATGTCCTTGAATTGCATCATAGACACGGGTTTGAATATCCAACTCGATACACTGGCTTTTGAAACGGTGCCGCCATGCATGGGTTGGGCGCACCCTCATATCCGTAACAAGCTCCTTTTCACGCAACCACTCGGACAGGCGGTTAGAAATCTGAGTAGCCTTCCTGTCAAACTGTGCTGGGTCTGTGCCGTGGTGGAACAATGGGCCGGAAGCGGCGTTTTCCACGAACTCTATAAATCCTTCTTGAACAATCTGAGGATGCAGCGGCACGTCGCGATACTCACCTGTTTTGATCGTGCCAGCATCCGGCGTCAGCCGGGCAACCCACTGGTCACCCTCTAGGCGAATATCTTCTTTTCGAAGCTGGGTAATCTCTGTCACACGGGTGCCGGTGAATGCTCCAAGGATAGGCACCCACTGCTTTGCAGCTATCATGTGTTGCGTCTCGCGTATGCGCCCCGTCTCGTCCTTGTGCGGCTCATATGAGCGTGACACCTTGAGGATCTTCAATGCCTCTGCGTCGGTGAAGCCCTTTTCTCGCGCCTTCACTCGCTTGGGCTTGGCCTGCCTGACAGTCGCGGCGACGTTTTCAGGAAGCCGGTCATTTTCCACGGCCCAATTCAACACCGAACGCACCGTTGACAGGTATTTGCTACTCACGGTCTGCGCAGACAGGGATTTCAACAATTGGTCGCGCCACGCCATGATGTCCTTTTTCGTAAGCCGGGCAGCATCGTCATGCCGCACAAACTCGCGCAACTTCTCGACAGCTAAGCCCAACTGCTTGCCCCCATCTCGCATAGAGCCGGTTTGCTGGCGCATGGTCACATAGTCAGTCCAGAGCCTCTTAAGGCTGATCGGTTCGGGGGCTTTCTCTGGGGGTTGGGCGTCCTTGATGATCGGCGCGCTAGGGGTGCCGCTGAAATCGCCTTCGTCGCGCTCTACGACACGTGCCAGTGCCTCTAGCTCAGCATGACACAGGGCACGGGTAATCTCGCGCCAAGCTTCGGAGCCGGGTTCTGCATCAAGGTTGCCAGCGGCCCGGAAACGCTCGATCTGCGCGCCCACCAGTGCGCCTAGCTCTGCGTCGTTTGCCTTCCCCGCAATCGCATCGCGCAGGCGCTGCACAAGCAGGTCATCAATCCCGATCTGCCCAACAGCCGGATAAGCCGGGCTATTACGTATCTCATCATCAAAGGCGAGGCGCTGCGCATAGAGGCTATGGGCGAGTTGATCGGGGGCAAGTGGATAGCGCGACGGGCCGGTTTGGCGCTGCCCTGCCCCGGCTTGCTGCTCCGCCTGTGCGATCTGGTGTTGAAGCTGGGCCACCGCACCGGGCAACAGCTTGAGCGCTTGGCGATAGTCGCCACCTAGCGGGGTGCGAAGCTCTGTCTTCCCGACAATTCCGCGTAAATCTTTCGGCACCACCAGCCGAGCATGATAACGCCCGGATCGGGTGACTAGGTGACGAACCTTACCGGCCATAACAAACCCCGTTTGTAACCAAGTTTGTTACCTTCAAACGGGCAAAGCCCTTTGTTTGCAAGGTTTTTCTTTAGATACAAAGGGGTAGGATGGTGGGTGATAAGAGATTTGAACTCCTGACATCTTCGATGTGAACGAAGCGCTCTACCACTGAGCTAATCACCCGTGAGGCCGGTTATTAGCGTTACTCGGCAGGCTCTGCAAGGGGGTCCTGGTCAAGTTTTTCCACCGGCGCGCTGTCTTGCGTGCTGCGCCGCAGCTTGCAGATAATCACCTGTCCCGTGCCCTTGTCGGTGGACCTGTTCACCTTCAGCTTGCCCATCGGCGACAGGTTCAGGCTGCGCCCGTCCGAGATTGCCTCGCCCAGAATGGCCAACATCGCCTCGACCGCCGGTTTGGCAAATTTCTTCTTCACCTCCGAACGGGCAACAACCAGGTCGATCAGCTCGCGTTTGCGCAACTCGTTGCCGTCGTCTCCGACATCAACGTCCTCGGCATCGGCATCGACCGGCTCGGCCTCCTGCACATCGCTTTCGGCAAGGCCACGGATGACTTCGGGCAGCGGCCTTGCCAGTTGTTCGGCGGGGTCCTGCGTGTCGGTCTCTTTCGACGCAACCGGCGCCTTGCGCGGGCTGCGGGCGGTGGTTTTCCGGGTCGTGCTCGGCGTCCGGGTCGTGCGTTTTGCCATGATCTCGCCTCTTGGTTCCGTTTTGCGTCAAGTTACTCAACTGTTGCCAATGTGGCTACAGTGTCCGAACAAATAGTTGAAACCTGTTCCCAGAATACAAGAAAGGCGGGCATTTGCGCCCGCCTTTCCCATCGTCTGTGCCGCTGATCAATGCGCAGTGGCCGATGCCCCTTCGCCGCCCGAGACAACGCTCTTCGCGGCGGCGGCCTCTTCCTCGGCCACCTCGTCCCATTCCACCGGCTCGGGCTGCCGCACCAGCGCCAGCTTCAGAACCTCGGAGACATGGGCGACCGGTATGATCTCCAGCCCTTCCTTCACATTGTCCGGAATCTCCGGCAGGTCCTTTTCGTTCTCGGCCGGGATCAGCACCGTCTTGACGCCGCCCCTGAGCGCCGCCAGCAGCTTCTCCTTGAGCCCGCCGATGGCCAGCACATTACCACGCAGGGTGACCTCGCCGGTCATCGCGATATCCTTGCGCACCGGGATCTGGGTCAGGACCGACACGATCGAGGTCACCATCGCGATACCGGCGCTGGGGCCGTCCTTGGGCGTGGCCCCCTCGGGCACGTGCACGTGAATGTCCCACCGGTTCAGCCGCGGCGGTTTCACCCCGATCGACGGCGCGATCGAGTGCACGTACGACGCCGCCGCGTCGATCGATTCCTTCATCACGTCGCCCAGCTTGCCGGTGGTCTTCATCCGGCCCTTGCCCGGCAGGCGCAGCGCCTCGATGGACAACAGATCGCCGCCGACACTGGTCCAGGCCAGCCCGGTCACCACGCCGATCTGGTCGTCCTTTTCCGCCAGCCCGAACTTGAACCGCCGCACACCCAGGAAATCCTCCAGGTTCGCCGGGGTCACCTCGACCCGTTCGGCGGATTTCTTGAGGATCTTGGTCAGCGCCTTGCGGCAGATCTTGGCGATCTCGCGCTCCAGGTTCCGCACCCCGGCCTCGCGGGTGTAATAGCGGATGATGTCGGTCAGCGCCGCCTCGGTCAGTTCGAACTCCTTCGCCTTCAGACCATGGTTCTTGGTCTGCTTCGGCAGCAGGTGACGATGCGCGATCTCGCGCTTTTCGTCCTCGGTGTAACCGGCAAGCGGAATGATCTCCATCCGGTCCAGAAGCGGCCCGGGCATGTTGTAGCTGTTGGACGTGGTCAGGAACATCACGTTCGACAGGTCGTATTCCACTTCCATGTAGTGGTCGACAAAGGTGCTGTTCTGTTCCGGATCCAGAACCTCCAGCATCGCGCTGGCCGGGTCTCCCCTGAAATCCTGCCCCATCTTGTCGATCTCATCGAGCAGGATCAGCGGATTGGTGGTCTTGGCCTTCTTCAGCGACTGGATGATCTTGCCCGGCATCGAGCCGATATAGGTCCGGCGATGGCCACGGATCTCGCTCTCGTCGCGCACCCCGCCCAGGCTGATGCGGATGAACTCGCGGCCCGTGGCCTTGGCCACCGACTTGCCCAAGCTGGTCTTGCCCACGCCCGGCGGGCCGACAAGGCACAGGATCGGGCCTTTCAGCTTCTGGCTGCGCTGCTGCACCGCCAGATACTCGACGATCCGCTCCTTGACCTTCTCCAGCCCATAGTGATCGGCGTCCAGCACCTCTTCGGCGCGGCCCAGATCCTTCTTGACCCGGCTCTTCACGCCCCACGGGATCGACAGCAGCCAGTCGAGATAGTTGCGCACCACCGTGGCCTCGGCCGACATGGGCGACATGTTCTTGAGCTTCTTCAGCTCGGCCTCGGCCTTTTCGCGCGCCTCTTTCGACAGCTTGGTGGCGCCGATCTTCTCTTCCAGCTCGGCGATCTCGCCGGCACCCTCTTCGCCGTCGCCCAGCTCGCGCTGGATCGCCTTCATCTGTTCGTTCAGGTAATACTCGCGCTGGGTCTTCTCCATCTGCGACTTGACGCGGGTCTTGATCTTCTTCTCGACCTGAAGAACGCTCAGCTCGCCCTGCATCAGGCCATAGACCTTCTCCAGTCGCTCGCTGATCGACAGGGTCTCCAGCAGGTCCTGTTTCTGGCCCACATCGATGCCCAGATGCCCGGCGACCAGATCGGCCAGCTTGGCGGGCTCGGTGGTCTCACCCACCGCCGACAGCGCCTCCTCGGGGATGTTCTTGCGCACCTTGGCATAGCGTTCGAACTCGTCGCCCACCGTGCGGATCAGCGCCTGGGTCGTGGTCACGTCGCCCGGAATCTCGGTCAGATACTCGGCGCGCGCCTCAAAGAAATCGTCGTTGGTCAGGAATTCGGTGATCTTCACCCGCGCCTGGCCCTCGACCAGCACCTTGACCGTGCCATCGGGCAGTTTCAGCAACTGCAACACATTGGCCAGCACACCGGCGCGATAGATACCGTCGATGGTGGGGTCGTCGACGCCCGGGTCGATCTGGCTCGACAGCAGGATCTGCTTGTCGTCCTGCATCACCTCTTCCAGCGCCCGCACCGATTTCTCGCGGCCCACGAACAGCGGCACGATCATATGCGGAAACACGACGATGTCGCGCAGCGGCAGGACGGGGTAAGAGGCGTTCAGAGGCTCTTGCATGCTCTATCCTTATCATTGGCAAGATGGCACTGGTCCCTGTCATAGGCGACCCCCGGCCATCTCCTGTCTCGGGGTGTAAAGGTGGGGCGCCCGCCCCCCTTTTTCAACCGCTCAAACGGATTGGTGTCGCGCAGCATGACGCGAGTATCCGGCGACCGCAAGAGCGCAAAACCCGACTCGAAGAATTCCGGCGGCAATTTCCTGCGGGACGGCGGGCGGGGCGATCTGCGCCCCCGCGCAGGAGCGCCGTATCGCCGCCCCGCCCCATCAGCCCGGAACAAGGCCCAGCCGGGCACGAGACGACCAGATCAGGCCGTCTGCAACACCGGGTAATCGGTATAGCCTGCGTCGCCACCGCCGTAATAAGTGGCGGTATCCCCCGCGTTCAGCGGCGCGTCGGCGGCCAGCCGCTCGACCAGATCGGGATTGGCAATATAGGGCCTGCCAAAGGCCACCAGATCCACCGCGCCCGAGCGCACCCGCGCAATCGCGCTGGCCCGGTCATAGCCATTGTTGCCCATATAGGTCCCGGTCCAGAGCTTGCGCAGATCGTCAAACGCGCCTTCGCGCGCGCCGCCGGTCTGGCCCTCGATCATGTGCAGATAGGCCAGCCCATAGCGATCCAGCCTTTCGATGACCGGCGTATAGGTGGCCACCGGATCGCTCTCGGAAATCCCGTTCACCGTGGTAAACGGCGACAGCCGGATACCGACATGGGCGGCATCCCAGGCGCCTACGACGGCATCCAGCACCTCGAACAGGAACCGGGCCCGGTTCTCCACCGATCCGCCATATTCATCTGCGCGCCGGTTGCTGCCATCCTTCAGGAACTGCTCGATCAAATAGCCGTTGGCGGCATGGATCTCGACACCATCGAACCCGGCCTCGCGCGCAGAGCGGGTGGCATGGGCGTAATCGGCCACGACACGGGCAATCTCATCCGTCTCCAGCGCGCGCGGCTCCGACGTGTGCTCGAACCCGTTATGGGTAAAGGTCTTGGCCTTCGCTGCAATCGCCGAGGCCGAGACCGGCGCCTGCCCGCCCGGCAACAGCGAGCTGTGCGAAATCCGCCCCACATGCCACAGCTGGATCACGATCTTGCCGCCCCTTGCATGGACCGCATCGGTCACCTTGCGCCAGGCGGCCACCTGCTCGGGCGTATGGATACCCGGCGTCTGGATATAGCCCTTGCCCTCGGCGCTGATCTGGGCACCTTCGGTGATCAGCAACCCGGCGCTGGCACGTTGGGCGTAATATTCCGCATGACGATCGAACACGACACCGGTGGTGTCATCCGCCCGGTTCCGCGTCAGCGGCGCCATCACGATCCGGTTCTTCAGTGCGATATCGCCAGCCTTCAGGGGGGTAAACAGTGTCTCGGTCACGATAGGTCTCCTGTCATCGTCCGGCCGCACGCATCGGCACCGCAACCGGTTCAGCCAGAGCTAAGCCCTGTCAGGCGATGCGCAACCCCGGCCGGACCATACCGGCACAGGACGTCAGGGAAGACATCACCCCATTGCCACGATCACCGCAGCTTTGTTCCATCTCTGCTCATGCAGGGAAATCCTCCCGCCAGAGCCCCCGGCCAGCGGAACAGGGTTCTTTGCGCAACCCCGCCATGCCCCCCGGGCATGGCCCGCGCCGTCAGAGCGGTTCGATATCGCCCTGCGCCCGGCCCGCGTGGAAATCCGCCTCCCAGGCGGCAAAGGTACCCGCCGCAATGGCCTCGCGCATCCCCGCCATGATCTCCTGGAAATAATGCAGGTTGTGCCATGTCAGCAGCATCGAACTGATGATCTCCTGACTGCGGAAAACGTGGTGCAGATAGGCGCGGCTGTAATTGCGGCAGGCCGGACAGGTACAGGCCGCGTCCAGCGGGCGCGGGTCATCCATGTGGCGGGCGTTCTTGATGTTCAGAACCCCGTGGCGGGTAAACACCTGCCCCGTGCGCCCCGAGCGGGACGGCAGCACGCAATCCATCATGTCGATGCCACGCTTGACGGCGCCGACGATATCGTCGGGTTTGCCCACCCCCATCAGGTAGCGCGGCTTGTCCTCGGGCAGGAAACCGGGCGCATAGTCGAGACAGTCGAACATCGCCGCCTGTCCTTCGCCCACCGCCAGACCACCAACGGCATAGCCCTCGAACCCGATGGCCTTCAGCGCCTCGGCGCTTTCTTCGCGCAGATCCTGCTCCAGCCCGCCCTGCATGATGCCAAAGAGCGCATGCCCCGGCCGGTCGCCAAACGCCGCGCGCGAGCGTTCGGCCCACCGCATGGACAGCCGCATCGACTCGGCGATCCGGTCGCGGTCGGCAGGCAGCGCCGGGCATTCGTCGAAACACATCACGATGTCGCTGCCCAGCAGCCGCTGGATCTCCATCGACCTCTCCGGCGTCAGCTCGTGCTTGGACCCGTCGATATGGGATTTGAAGGTCACGCCCTTCTCGGTCAGCTTGCGCAAGCCAGCAAGCGACATCACCTGAAAGCCGCCGCTGTCGGTCAGGATCGGTCGCTCCCAGTTCATGAACTTGTGCAATCCCCCCAGCCGGTCGATCCGCTCGGCGGTGGGCCGCAGCATCAGGTGATAGGTATTGCCCAACAGGATATCGGCCCCGGTCGCGCGCACGCTTTCGGGCATCATCGCCTTGACCGTCGCCGCCGTCCCCACCGGCATGAAGGCCGGCGTACGCACCTCGCCGCGCGGCGTTTTGATCACACCGGTCCGCGCCTTGCCATCACGGGCATGCAGGTCAAAAGAGAAACGCTCGCTCATCTCATCCTCGCGGCTCGGGTCAACCGGGCAGGCTTTGCCCCAAGCGCGCCCGCAATGCAAGCCGCGCGCCCAAATTCCCCCTTTGCGCGGCGGGCGATACAGCCCATACCTGTATTGAACGGCGGCAAGACACGCCCCATATGTATACCATAGTACACAAAGCACGAGGGCACAGCATGACCGAAGACCAGATCATCGGACTCGTCACCCAGAACATCTTCTATCTCGCTGCCGCGATCTTCATCGTCGTGGTCATTCTCAAGGGCATCCGCATCGTGCCCCAATCCGAGAAATTCGTGGTCGAACGCTTCGGACGGCTGCATGCGGTGCTCGGGCCGGGCATCAACTTCATCGTGCCTTTCCTCGATGTGGTCCGGCACAAGATCTCGATCCTCGAACGCCAGCTCCCCACCGCCAGCCAGGACGCGATCACCAAGGACAACGTGCTGGTGCAGGTGGACACATCCGTCTTCTACCGCATCACCGAACCGGAAAAGACCGTCTATCGCATCCGCGATGTCGACGGCGCCATCTCCACCACCGTGGCCGGCATCGTGCGGGCCGAGATCGGCAAGATGGACCTGGACGAGGTGCAATCGAACCGGGCGCAGCTGATCTCCACCATCAAATCCTCGGTCGAGGACGCGGTGGACGATTGGGGGATCGAGGTCACCCGGGCCGAGATCCTGGATGTGAACCTCGACCAGGCCACCCGCGACGCCATGCTGCAACAATTGAACGCCGAGCGCGAACGCCGCGCCCAGGTGACCAAGGCCGAAGGCGCCAAGCGCGCGGTCGAGCTTAACGCAGATGCCGAGCTTTATGCCGCCGAACAGACCGCCAAGGCCCGCCGCATCCAGGCCGAGGCCGAGGCCTATGCGACCGAGGTCGTGGCCCGCGCCATCGCCGCCCACGGGCTTGAGGCGGCGCAATACCAGGTGGCACTGAAACAGGTCGAGGCGCTCAATGCCCTGGGCAATGGCGCCGGGAAACAGACCATCATCCTGCCCGCCAACGCGCTCGAAGCCTTTGGCGACGCCTTCAAGCTGCTAAAAGGAGGCAAATGATGCCTGACGCGCTCTGGTCCGTCTGGTGGCTCTGGCTCGCCGGAGCGCTGGTGCTGGGGGTGGTCGAAATGCTGCTGCCCGGCTTCATCTTCCTGGGCTTCGCCATCGGCGCGGCGGTGACCGGGCTGATGCTACTGGCGGTGACCCCGTCGCTGCCGGTGCTGCTGCTGATCTTCTCTGCCCTGTCGCTCGTCGCCTGGCTGATCCTGCGCCGGACATTCGCCCTGCCCCATGGCCAGGTGAAACGCTTCAAGGACGACATCAACGGCTGAGACCGGACTGGAAAGGGCACAGGTCCGGCCTGCACCCCGCGCCTATTGATATCCCGCCTTGCGCAACCCTTCCGCAAGGCGGTTCCAGTCTTCGGCGCGCCGGAACGGAAGGTAGAGCTTCAGCCCGTCGACGGTTGTCCGTGTCCTGTTGGCCACCCGCGCGGCATTCGCCTCGTCCTGCCGGTCCAATTGGCCATAGGCGGCAGCCAGCCAGTACAACGGCCCGCCCTGATTGACCGGATCCCGTGCCCGTGTCCGCTCCAGCGCTTCAACTGCCTCTTCATATCGCCCCAATTGAAACAGTGCGATACCCTTCGCCAAAAGGTAATTGGGCGGGTAAAGAGGTTCGATGGCCATTGCCGTCTCAATCGCCTCCAGCCCCTCTGCCGCGCGCCCGTCCAAAACCAGCGCAAAACTCAGGACCGCATGGCCTTCGGGGTCTCCCGGTTCCAGCGCAACCGCCGCCTGCGCCGAACGCAACATGTCCTTCTGGCGACCATTCAACCGGTGAATCTGCGCCGCAACTTGATGGGCCAGACCTGTCGGATGCAACAATGCCTTTTCCAGGTAGCGTTCGGACAGCACCATCAGGGCTCGACGCTGCTCCATGTCATACCCCAGATCTGCGGCTCTGAATCTTTCCCATGCGGCAAAATAGGTGGCCGCCAGCGCGGCATGGGCGCGTCCGTAATCCGGATCAAGCTCCAACGCTCGTTCAAATAACGGGATCGCCGCCTGCAAACCGGTCGGAGTGGACTGCTTGTAATGCCCCCAGCCCTCCAGAAACGCATCGAATGCCCGGGCATTGCCGGTTTCGCCGGTGGACACGGTCTTGCCATTCTGAGGATCGGCCAGATCCAACGCCCCCAGAACGGCGTCGGACACACCGTCCATGAATGCCAGAACATCCTCGGGCGTGCCGTCGTACCTTTCGGCCCAGACATGCCCGCCGGTACCGGCATCGACCAGTTGCACATTGATCCGCAGCGTCTCGCCCACCCGGCGAACGCTGCCCTCGATCACATAGGCCACCTTCAGCATGCGCGCTACCTCGACCGGGTCACGCGCGGTTTCCGCCGAAGCAAAGGCCGAGTTGCGGGCGATGACAAACAGCCCCGGATGCCGTGACAGGTCGGTGGTCAGATCTTCGCTCAGCCCGTCGGCAAACCAATCCTGCGAGGGGTCGCCGCTCAGGTTGTCCAGCGGCAGAACCGCCAGAGACGGTTTGCCGGGGGCAAGGTCTGCCGGCTTTCCGGCCAGCGCGGCATAGATCACCCAGAGTGAGATCGCCATCGCCGTGGCCGCGCCGCAAAAAACCGCCAGCAGCGGCCAGCGCCGCCTCGCCTTCTCGGGTCGTGCGCCGCCTTGCGCCAGACCCGGAACCACCCGGTAAACCCGGACCGGGGTCGCAATGTTCTTGAGCCGCTTCTCCCCCAGCGGTTCATAATGTGCATCGACATTCGATTTCAGCAGATCAAAGACGGTGCCGGAAACGACAATCCCACCGGGTTCGGCCATCTCCTCCATCCGGGCCGCGATGTTCACCCCGTCGCCATAGACATCGCCCTCGTCAAAGATCACATCACCCAGGTTGACCGCCAAGCGGTACCTGATCCGGCGATCCTCCGGTTGACCCTGCTCCCGCGCCGTGACCTGACGCTGGAGGGTCAGCGCAAATTGCACGGCAGCCACGACCGAGGAGAATTCGGCAATCAACCCATCGCCGGTCAGTTTGACAACCTGTCCCTGGAACTGCCCGATCAGCGGGTCGATCAGGTCATGCCGATAGGCTTTCTGCCGCTCAAGCGTGCCGATCTCGTCAGCCTCGACGAGGCGGCTGAACCCGACCATGTCAGCAGCAAGAATGGCAGCGATCCGTCGTTCCATGCGCCCCTCTCTTGCCTGATCCTAGCAGACCAAACAGCCGCAATCGACCCGGATCGCAGGGTACAAAACGGTCAATCGCCGCTGTCAGAGCTGTACAAAACGGTCAATTCGGGAGGAACGCGGCGCGCCGCGCCGCGATCCTGACCTGTCAGGCGCGGACCGCCTTCATGAATCTGTCGCGGATGATGACGGGGTCCATGGTGATGACCGGCATCTTGGCATTGCCGCTGTCGCATTTCACCACCAGCACCGTGGCCCGCCCGCCCGCGATCGCCTTTTGCAGCGCGGGTCCGGTGTCAACATCCTGAACAACAACGACATTATCGCAACCGGCCGCCCGCGCCATCCCGGCCAGATCGGTCTTCTTGCCGGTATAGGTCGGCTGGTCCCCGGTCGAGCCATAGGACCCGTTGTCGATGATCATCAGGATATAGTTGCCCGGCGCATTGTTGCCGATCGTCGGCAGGGTGCCCAGGTTGGTCAGCACCGAGCCATCCCCATCAATCACGATCACCGTCTTGGGCTGCGCCAGCGCCAGCCCCAACCCGATGGATGAGGCCAGCCCCATCGTCCCCAGCATGTAGAAATTGCTGGGCTGGTCGTCGATCGCATGCAGCTCCTGGCTGGGAATGCCGATGTTGCAGACCACAAGCTGGTCCCGCAGGATGGGCGCGATCTCGCGCAGGATTTCGGAACGGATCATTGGTCGCCATAGCCTCCCCAGAAATTGGCGTCGGTCAGGATCGCCACGGGTTTCGAGCACATGAAGGTGTATTTCAGGATCATGTCGAGCTCCTCGACATCGCTTTGCCGGTGAAAATGGTAGGTAGGGATGTTCAGCTGTGCCAGCAGCGCCTTGGTATGCACCGCCATCTCGACCTGGCAGGCCACCGGCTCGCGCAGTTCGCCCCGATACGAGATCAGCATCGGCAAGGGCATCCGGTAATACTGGATCAGCGTGGCCAGCGTGTTGATCGTGACGCCGATGGCCGTGTTCTGCATGATGATGGCCGGGCGCTTGCCGCCCATCCAGGCACCGGCGCAAAGCCCCATGCCCTCGTCTTCCTTGTTGGACGGAATGTGAAAGATCCCGTCGCGCCGGTCCACTTCCTCGATCACCCCCGCCAACTGCTTGCAGGGCACGGTGGTGACAAACTCGATCCCGTTGGCCACAAGATCGTCAACTATCCTCGCGTCTATCGACACTGGCTTCTCTCCTTCAGGCATGTGGCGGCGAAGCTAACGAAACGGGCGGGCGGCACAAGCGCCCCCCGCCCGGTTTCGATCCGATTTCAAACCCGCAATCCGCGTGTTTGGCTTTCCGACAACTGGCCTAACCCGCCAGCGACGGCAGCCACAAAACGATACCGGGAAAGGCCACCAGCAGCCCGATTGTTACCGCATCGGCGATAAAGAACGGGGTCACACCACGAAACACATCCTGCACGCTCAGGTCCGGGCGCACGCCAGCCACCACAAAGCAATTGAGCCCGATGGGCGGCGTGATCAGGCAGAACTCGGCCATCTTGACCACCAGGATACCGAACCAGATCGCGCACATCGGCCCCGACATGCCAAAGGCGCTGTCGACGGCGTTGACCGCCTCGCCCCCGTTCAGTGCCATCACCGCCGGATAGACCACCGGCAGGGTCAACAGCAGCATGCCGATGGCATCCATGAACATGCCCAACACCGCATAGGCCAGAAGGATACAGATCAGGATCAGCATCGGCGACATCGCAAGCGAGGTGATCCAGTCCGAAAACGCCCCCGGCAGATCGGCAAACCCTAGGAAGCGTACATAGATCAGCACACCCCAGATGATGGTGAAGATCATCACCGTCAGCTTGGCGGTCTCCAGCAGCGCGCTCTTGAACTCGGCCCATTTCATGCCGCGCAACACAGCCATGCAGAACACCACGAAGGCCCCCAGCGCCCCTCCCTCGGTCGGTGTGCCCCAGGCATCGCCGCCAAAGGGGTTGTAGACAAAGAAGATGATGATCACGACGACAAACACGATGGGCAGCGCGCCCGGCAGCGCGGCAAACCGCTGCCGCCAGGTGAAGCCGGTCACCGGCGGGCCCACCGATTTGAACACCACCGCGATGCCCACGATCAGCGCCACATAGATCACCGCGCTGAACGCGCCGGGCACAAAGCCCGCCAGCAACAGCTTGCCCACGTCCTGTTCCACGATGATGGCATAGATCACCAGGATCGCCGAAGGCGGGATCAGCGAAGCCAGCGTCCCCGCCGCCGCCACCACGCCGGCGGCAAAGCGCTTGTTGTAGCCAATTGCCAGCATCTCGGGGATGGCGATGCGGGCAAACACCGCCGAGGTCGCGACCGAGGCGCCCGACACCGCGGCAAAGCCCGCGGTGGCGAACACCGTCGAGACCGCCAGCCCGCCCGGCACCCAGGCCATCCAGCGCTTGGCTGCCTCGAACAGCGCCCGCGTCAGGCCCGCGTAATAAGCCAGATAGCCGATCAGGATGAAGGTCGGGATCAGGCTCAGCGCCTGGCTTGCCACCTTGGAATGGGGCACCTGCCCCGCCGTCTTGACCGCCACGGTCAGCGCCCAGCCGAAATCCTCGGGGTCATAGCCCTTCTTCGCCCAGAAGATCCAGATCAGGCCCACAAGCCCGGCAAAGGCTGCGGCAAAGGCCACCCGCATGCCCAGCAGCACCGTCACCAGCAGCCCGCCAGTGACCCAGAGACCGATCTCGATACTATCCATTGTCATGCCCCGCCAGCTGCTCGGCCTCGGCCGCCGCCTGGGCGGCGACATCCTGGATCAGCGGCACCGCCACCGGTGTCTCCAGCCCCAGAACCAGCGCCCGGCCATAGCCCCAGACCTGGATCAAGAGGCGCAGACATAGCACCGAAAAGGCCACCGGCGCCAAAAGCTTCGCGGGCCACAGCGGCAGCCCGATGTCGATCGAGCTGTCGCGGCTCCACAGCGGCGCGCTCATGTCGAAGGCGCGCAGGAAATGCGCCCAGCTGCCCCAGACCAGCAGCACCATCAACAACAGGATCAGCAGCACGGAGATCAGTTCAAACAGCCACAGCGTCCGGCCCGACAGCCGCGACACCAGCAGATCCATCCGGATATGGGTGCCGTCGCGCTGCACATAGGCGATACCCATAAAGGCGATCAACGGCATCGCCTGCTCGATCCAGTCGACATATCCCGGCAGCGGCGCATTGAACGCATTGCGCCCACCGACCGAAACCACCGCCAGCACCATCAGGGAAAACACCGCCAGACCGCTCAGCAGGGCCAGAAACCGCTCCAGCCGTAACAAGGCCCGGTCCGCCCGGCTCAGCGGGCTGTCATCCTCCAATACGGATGCATGTCCTGCCATCGCAGAACTCCTCTCAAGTCAGTTCGGGGGCAACAGCGGGCCAGGCGCACCAGCGCCCGACCCAAATGGCGATCAGCTGCCTTGCGCCTGTTTCAGCGTCGCATGCACCAGATCCAGCAGTTCCTGCGCGGGCAGGCCCTGGGCGCTCATGTCCTCGACCCATTTGGCACTGATCGGCCCGGCCACCTTGTCGCGGAACTCGGCCAGCACCTCGTCAGAGATCATTACCTTTTCAACGCCCTTCTCGGCCAGAACGCTGTCCCATTTCTTGAGCAGCTCGCCATAGTTCGTCAGATAATGTGCGATCGATTCCTCGATCGAGCTGTCCAGCGCTGCGCGCTCGTCATCGCTCAGCGCCTCATAGGCATCGACATTCACCACCACCGGGCAATTCACCGTGCCCGGGTTCAGGTTGGCGGTCCACCAGTCGGCCTTGTTGATGGTGCCAAAGCTCAGATGTGCATGCTGGGCAAAGGCCACGGTGTCCACGACGCCCGATTCCATCGCGTTATAGGCTTCGGTCGCCGGGACCGAGGTCGGCACGCCGCCGACCGCCTTGAACGCATCGCCCAGACCGCCGGTCGCACGCACCCGCATGCCCTCGTATTCGGCCAGCGTGTCCCGCGGGTCGCCGGTGCCCACCAGGTTGTACTGCGGCATCGGCGAGGTCATCAGCAGCTTGGCGTTCCACTGCGCCATCTCCGCGGCCACCGCCGGATGGGCATAGACCGCGTTCGAAACCGCCACTTCCTCCTCCAGAGTGTTGACCCCCAGGAAGGGCAGTTCCAGCACGGTGATGGCCCGGTTCTTGTCGGCGTGATAGCCGGCGCAGAACTGCGCCATTTCAAAGGCGCCGATCGAGATACCGTCCAGGTTCTCCTTCGGCTTCGACAGGCCGCCATAGCTGACGTTCATGGTGAAACTGCCACCGGTCTTTTCGCTGACCAACTCGGCCAGCTTCTCGATATGTTCGGTGAACGCGCGCCGCTTGCCCCAGACCGACACGTTCCATTCGGTGGCCCCGGCTTCGGCGGCAAAAGAAACGGTCAGGGCGGCCGCGACCGCTCCACTCAACATCTTGTTCATGAATGTCTCTCCCTTTGTGGCGACCCGTCTTCGGCCGCTTGCCGACAAGCTAGCGCCAACATCCGGCCCTGCCAACCCCACAAGCCGCGAGTCGCCCGCCGCCGCAGCGCAGCAAGATTTCGCGATTCAACCACCTGCCGAAACATTATGTCACACCCTTTTCGGCAGCCCGACAGCGCAAACTCGCCTGCCGGCAGATCGGGGCAAAGGCAACATAGGCAAAATTCGTTGACACTATCCCCCGCGTTTTTATTGCATTTTTTGTGTAGTTTTGGCGCAAACATTTACAAAAACTCCAGCTTTGAAAAAATTCTTTACAAGCAATCCTTTGAATTCCAGTAATTTATTCCATTATTTTCAGTTTAAGCTATGATCCGCCCAGGGTTGGAAGCGGATCGACAACACCCATGGGGATGGGTGAAAACGGTCGCAATGAAATCAGTGAGAGGGAGGAGCCTCATCCATGTCACCAGCAGCTCAGACCGAGACCAAGCTCTTTGCGCCATCCGCCGACACGGTGGCCCGTGCGCATGTGAACGCGGAAACCTATGACCGGATGTATGCGGCCTCTCTGGCCGATCCCGAGGGGTTTTGGGCCGAGCAGGGCAAGCGGGTCGACTGGATCAAGCCCTTTACCCAGGTCAAGGACGTCAACTACAACTTTGGCGAGGTCTCGATCAACTGGTATGCCGACGGCACGCTGAACGTCGCGGCCAACTGTATCGACCGTCACCTGGCCACCCGGGGCGACCAGACCGCGATCATCTGGGAGCCGGACTCTCCCACCGAACCCGCCAAGCACATCACCTATAAAGAGCTGCACGGCTCGGTCTGCCGGATGGCCAACATCCTGGAGAGCCTGGGTGTGCGCAAGGGCGACCGCGTCGTCATCTACCTGCCGATGATCCCCGAAGCGGCCTATGCCATGCTGGCCTGCGCCCGCATCGGCGCCATCCATTCCATCGTCTTCGCCGGTTTCTCGCCCGACGCGCTGGCGGCCCGGGTCAACGGCTGCGACGCCAAGGTGGTGATCACCGCCGACGAGGCGCCGCGCGGTGGCCGCAAGACCCCGCTGAAATCCAATGCCGACGCCGCGCTGCTGCACTGCAAGGACAGCGTCAAATGCCTGGTGGTCAAGCGCACCGGCGGCCAGACCACCTGGATCGCCGACCGCGACTATGACTATAACGAGATGGCGCTCGAGGCGTCGGATTACTGCGCCCCCGCCGAAATGGGCGCCGAGGATCCGCTCTTCATCCTCTACACCTCCGGCTCGACCGGCCAGCCCAAGGGCGTGGTACATACCACCGGCGGCTATCTGGTCTATGCCGCGATGACGCATGAGATCACCTTCGACTATCACGACGGTGACATCTACTGGTGCACCGCCGATGTGGGCTGGGTCACCGGCCACAGCTATATCGTCTATGGCCCGCTGGCCAATGGCGCCACCACGCTGATGTTCGAGGGCGTGCCGACCTATCCTGACGCGGGCCGCTTCTGGGAGGTCTGCGCCAAGCACAAGGTCAACCAGTTCTACACCGCCCCCACCGCCATCCGCGCGCTGATGGGTCAGGGTACCGGCTTTGTCGAAAAACACGACCTGAGCGACCTGCGCCTGCTTGGCACCGTGGGCGAGCCGATCAACCCCGAGGCCTGGAACTGGTACAACGAGGTGGTGGGCAAGGGCAAATGCCCGATCGTCGACACCTGGTGGCAGACCGAGACCGGCGGCCACCTGATGACGCCGCTGCCGGGGGCGCACGCGACCAAGCCGGGCTCGGCGATGAAACCCTTCTTCGGCATCCAGCCGGTGGTGCTCGACCCGCAATCGGGTGTCGAGATCAATGGCAATGGGGTCGAGGGCGTGCTCTGCATCAAGGACAGCTGGCCGGGCCAGATGCGCACCGTCTGGGGCGATCACGAGCGGTTCCAGAAGACCTATTTCGCCGATTACAAGGGCTATTACTTCACCGGTGACGGCTGCCGCCGCGATGCCGATGGCGACTATTGGATCACCGGCCGCGTCGATGACGTGATCAACGTCTCGGGTCACCGCATGGGCACCGCCGAGGTCGAAAGCGCGCTGGTGGCGCATGCCGCCGTGGCCGAGGCCGCCGTGGTGGGTTACCCGCACGAGATCAAGGGTCAGGGCATCTATTGCTACGTCACCCTGATGAACGACCGCGAGCCGTCAGACGAGCTGATGAAGGAGCTGCGCACCTGGGTGCGCACCGAAATCGGCCCGATTGCCAGCCCGGACGTGATCCAGTGGGCGCCGGGCCTGCCCAAGACCCGCTCGGGCAAGATCATGCGCCGCATCCTGCGCAAGATCGCCGAGAACGACTTCGGCTCGCTGGGCGACACCTCGACCCTGGCCGACCCCTCGGTCGTCGATGACCTGATCGCCAATCGCGCCAGCAAGTAAGAGGATGGACATGGACGCTGCCACGATGACCACCCCCGCCGTTCTGATCCTTCTCGGGCCTCCGGGCGCCGGGAAGGGCACCCAGGCCCGCATGCTGGAAGAAAAGTTCGGGCTTGTGCAGCTATCGACCGGCGATCTGTTGCGCGCCGCCGTGGCCGCCGGAACCCCCGCCGGCAAACAGGCCAAGGCAGTGATGGAGGCGGGCGACCTGGTCAGCGACGAGATCGTCATCGCCATCCTGCGCGACCGGCTGGCTGAGCCTGACTGTGCCAAGGGCGTGATCCTCGACGGCTTTCCCCGCACCACCGTGCAGGCACAGGCGCTGGACACGCTGCTGACCGAGAGCGGTCAGCGCATCAACGCCGCCGTCAGCCTCGAGGTCGAGGATGCCGAGATGGTGACCCGCATTTCGGGCCGCTACACCTGTGGCGGCTGTGGCGAGGGCTATCACGACACGTTCAAGCAGCCCGTCCAGGCGGGCAAATGCGACAAGTGCGGCGGCACCGAGATGAAGCGCCGCGCCGATGACAATGCTGAAACCGTGGCCAGCCGGCTCGAGGCCTATCACGCGCAGACCGCGCCGCTGATCGCCTATTACGAAGGCCATGGCGTGCTGCAACGGATCGACGCCATGGGCGGGATCGACGAGATCGCCCAGGGCCTCGCCACCATCGTCAAGGGGGCGATGGACTAGGCGGGAAAGACCGGGGCGCGCGGCCCGCGCCGCCCCTGCCCCCGAAATGGAATGCCGACGGACCGCCCTGGCGGATCGGAGGAGTCATGCCCGCCGCCCACCGGCGGGGTTCAGGAGTGAGACCGCCCGGACCGCAGCCGGGCGCCTCAGGAGGAAACAAGGAGGACCCGCGATGGCGGACCATACCACAACCTCCGCACAGGTCAGCGATGCCCAAAAAGGGTACTGGCAGGCCAATGTGCGGATCATTCTCATCAGCCTCGTCATCTGGGCGCTGGTGTCTTTCGGGTTCGGCATCGTGCTGCGCCCCATGCTCAGCGGTATCGCCGTGGGCGGCACCGATCTGGGCTTCTGGTTCGCCCAGCAAGGTTCGATCCTGGTGTTCCTGGCACTGATCTTTTTCTACGCCTGGCGCATGAACAAGCTCGACGCCGAATTTGGCGTGGAAGAGGAGTAATCACCCATGGATCAGTTTACCATCAACCTGCTGTTCGTGGGCGCCTCCTTTGCGCTCTACATCGGCATCGCGATCTGGGCCCGCGCGGGTTCCACATCGGAATTCTACGCCGCCGGTCGCGGCGTGCACCCGGTCATGAACGGCATGGCCACGGCGGCCGACTGGATGTCGGCGGCCTCGTTCATCTCGATGGCCGGTCTCATCGCCTTTGTCGGTTATGACAACTCGACCTTCCTGATGGGCTGGACCGGCGGTTATGTGCTGCTGGCGCTGCTGCTTGCTCCCTACCTGCGCAAGTTCGGCAAATTCACGGTGTCGGAATTCATCGGCGACCGCTTCTACAGCCCGACCGCGCGCCTAGTGGCCGTGATCTGTCTGATCGTCGCTTCGGTGACCTATGTGATCGGCCAGATGACCGGCGTCGGCGTGGCCTTCGGCCGTTTCCTCGAAGTGTCGAACACCACCGGCCTCTTGATCGGCGCCGTGGTCGTTTTCGCCTATGCGGTGTTCGGCGGCATGAAGGGCGTGACCTATACCCAGGTTGCCCAGTATGTCGTGCTGATCATGGCCTATACCATCCCGGCCGTGTTCATCTCGCTGCAACTGACCGGCAACCCGATCCCGGGCCTGGGCCTGTTCGGCGACCATGCCGCTTCCGGCGAGCCTCTGCTGGCCAAGCTGGACGCGATCCTGCGCGAGCTGGGCTTTGCCGAATACACCACCCATAACGGCGACACGTTCAACATGGTGCTCTTCACCCTGTCGCTGATGATCGGCACCGCCGGTCTGCCCCACGTCATCATGCGCTTCTTCACCGTTCCCAAGGTGTCGGACGCACGCTGGTCGGCGGGCTGGGCGCTGGTGTTCATCGCGCTTCTGTACCTGACCGCCCCCGCCGTGGGCGCCATGGCACGGCTCAACATTACCGACATGATGTGGCCCAATGGCACCGACGCCGAAGCCGTCTCGCTGGAGCAGATCGAAACCGATCCGCGCTATGACTGGATGGCAACCTGGGAAAAGACCGGCCTTCTGGGCTGGGAAGACAAGAACGGCGACGGCAAGATCCAGTACTACAACGACAAGTCCGAGGCCATGCAGGCCAAGGCTGCCGAAAAGGGCTGGGCCGGCAACGAACTGACCAAGTTCAACAACGACATCCTGGTTCTCGCCAACCCGGAGATCGCCAACCTGCCGGGCTGGGTGATCGGTCTGGTCGCCGCCGGTGGTCTCGCCGCCGCGCTGTCCACCGCCGCCGGTCTGTTGCTGGCAATCTCCTCGGCCGTCAGCCATGACCTGATCAAGGGTTCGATCAACCCCTCGATCTCGGAAAAGGGTGAACTTCTGTCCGCCCGGATCGCCATGGCCGTCTCGATCGCGGTGGCCACCTATCTGGGTCTGAACCCGCCGGGCTTTGCCGCCCAGACAGTGGCGCTCGCCTTCGGTCTCGCCGCGGCCTCGATCTTCCCGGCGCTGATGATGGGGATCTTCTCGAAGAAGATCAACAACCGGGGCGCCGTGGCCGGTATGCTGGCCGGTCTGATCGTGACGCTGGTCTACATCTTCCTGCACAAGGGCTGGATGTTCATTCCCGACACCAACTCCTTCACCGATGCCGACCCGCTTCTGGGCACGGTCAAGTCGACCTCGTTCGGCGCAATCGGTGCCCTGGTCAACTTCGCGGTCGCCTATATCGTTGCCGGCATGACCGAGGAAACTCCGCAGGAGATCAAAGACCTGGTCGAAAGCGTGCGCATCCCCCGAGGCGCAGGCGCAGCTCAGGATCACTGAGTTGACGGGCGGTCCTGCTTCCCTCCCTCTTTTGGGCCGCCCTTACTGACCACGGTCCCGCCAGGCCTTGTCCTGGCGGGACTTTTTAATTCCGCTACACTGGTGCCCCATGCCCCTTTCGCCCGAACAGATCACCCGGTTCCTGAAATCCGTCCACCCCTATGACGCGCTGCCGCTGGCCGAGCTTGAACGCATCGCCCCCCGCATCGACGCCTGGGAGGTGGAGCGCGATTTCGCCGTCTACGATCTGGGCGAGAAACTGCCGGGCCTCTTCATCGTCTACGAGGGCCAGGTCGAGATCCGCGATGAAAACGACGCGGTGGTCTCGCACCTCGGCCTGCGCAACTCCTTCGGCGAACGCGGCCTGATGCGGGACGGGCACGCCGTCACCTCGGCCCGGGCCGATGCCCATTCGGTTCTGCTGGTGCTGCCGCCCGAACTGTTCTCCGAACTCATGGCCGCCCATCCGGTGGTGGCGAAATTCTTCAACCGCGCCCGCGCGCCCCGCCCGCAAGTGCAGAGCCTCGCCACCAGCCGGGTCGAAACCCTGATGGCCCGCGATCCGGCCACCTGCGCGCCCGGTACCACGGTGCAGGCCGCCGCGCAGGACATGCGCGCGCGCGGCATCTCCTCGCTCTGCGTTTGCGAGGGGGACGCGCTGGTCGGCATTCTCACCCAGCGCGACCTTTCGGGCAAGGTGGTGGCCGAGGCGCGCAGCCCCGACACGCCCGTGGCCCAGGTGATGACCCCTGCCCCCCTGACGCTGGCCCCCTCGGCCATCGGCTCGGACGTGCTGCATGCGATGATGGAGCGCCATATCGGCCATATCCCGATTGTCGAGGCCGGGCGCTTGGTGGGCATGGTCACCCAGACCGACCTGACCCGGTTCCAGGCGGTCAGTTCCGCCGAGCTGGTCAGCCGCCTCGCCCGCGCCACCAGCGCCGGTGAGATGGCCGAGGTCACCGCCGAGATCCCGCGCCTGCTGGTGCAACTGGTGGCGGGCGGCAACCGGCACGAAGTGGTCACCCGCCTGATCACCGATATCGCCGACACCGCAACCCGCCGCCTGCTAGCGCTGGCCGAGGAGAAGCTGGGACCGCCGCCAGTGCCATATCTCTGGCTTGCCTGCGGCAGCCAGGGCCGGCAGGAACAGACCGGCGTCTCGGATCAAGACAACTGCCTGCTTCTGGACGATGCGGTGACAGAGCCGCAGATGCCCTACTTCCAGGACCTGGCGCGGTTCGTCTGCGACGGGCTGAATACTTGCGGCTATGTCTATTGCCCGGGCGACATGATGGCCACCAACCCGCGCTGGTGCCAGCCGGTCAGGGTCTGGCGCGACTATTTCCGCGGCTGGATCGCCAGGCCGAACCCCGAGGCACAGATGCTGGCCAGCGTGATGTTCGACCTGCGCCCGATCGGCGGGCATCAGGCGCTGTTCACCGATCTTCAGGCCGAAACCCTGCGCGCTGCGCGCGCCAATTCTATCTTTGTCGCCCATATGATCTCGAACTCGCTGAAACACACCCCGCCTCTGGGCCTGTTGCGCGGTTTCGCCACCATCCGTTCGGGCGAGCACCGCAACACGCTCGATCTGAAACACAATGGCGTGGTGCCGGTGGTCGATCTGGGCCGCATCTATGCGCTGCAAGGCGAGTTGACCGAGGTCGGCACCCGTGCCCGGCTCGAAGCCGCCGAGGCGGCGGGCGTGCTCAGCCCGTCCGGCGCGCGCGATCTCAAGGACGCCTATGACCTGATCGCCGAGACCCGGCTGGAGCATCAGGCCGCGCTGGTCCGGCGCGCTGAGGCGCCGGACAACTATCTGGCCCCCACATCGCTCTCGGACTTTGAGCGAAGTCATCTGCGCGACGCCTTCGTGGTGGTAAAGACGATGCAATCGGCCGTGGGCCATGGCAAAGGCATGTTGAGCTGACCGGAGGGGACCGGAAGGCTGGAGGAGAGAGACAATGTTTCTGGAACTGATCGGAACGCTGGTGGCGGGGCTTGCCCTGGCCGGTGTGGTCATGGCGCTGAACCGGCTCCTGGGCGGACGTCTGCCGCGCTGGCTGGCGCCCGTCGCCGCCGGGTGCGGCATGATCGGCGTCACCATCGCCAGCGAATACGGCTGGTACGCCCGCACCCGTGCCCCCCTTCCCGACGCGATGCAGATCATCGAAACGGTGGAAAGCCGGGCGCTCTACCGTCCCTGGACCTATGTCGTGCCCTTCGTCAACCGGTTCGCCGCCATCGACGCGGGCTCGGTCCGCACGAACCCCGCCCAACCCGGCCAGCGCCTCGTCGATCTCTATCTCTTCGGCCGCTGGGCGCCGGTGTCGAAACTACCCGTTCTGGTCGATTGCGACGGGTTCCGCCGCGCCAATCTGGCCGACGGGGCCGAGTTCGGCGCCGACGGTGCGGTGCTCAATGCCGACTGGCGCCAGCCTCCGGCTGGCGATCCTCTGATCGTGGCCACCTGCGAGGTTTGACATGCTGACCGGTCTCAGTCTGCGCCTGCGCGTCTTTCTCTTCTTCTGCCTGCTGGCTGTCGGCGGAATCGCGGTGGTGCTGGCTGCGCTCTGGATCGCCTATGCGCGGGCCACGGCCACCGATCTGATGAACGCTTTCGTGCTGGCGGGCATGATCTCCGCCTTCGGCCTCGCCGCACTCTGTGTCGGCGTCTGGCTGTTGTTCGATGAAAACATCGCCAAACCGATCGAGCGTCTCTCCGCCCAGATGCGCGCTCGCGCCCATGCCGGGGTCGAGGGCGAGGTCGACCTGCACGCTGCCCGCTATCTGGGCGATCTGGCCCCCGCCGCCGCGGGTCTCGCCGGGCAGCTCAGCAGCTCAACCCTCGACACCGCTGCCGCCATCGCCGCCGAGACCGCGCATCTGTCGGCCGAGAAAGAGCGCCTGACCGCGCTTTTGACCGAAATCCCGGTTGCCATGCTGCTGGCCAATCCGCGCCACCAGATCGTGCTCTACGACGGTCAGGCCGCCGGAGTGCTGGCCCAGATCGCCCACCCGCGCCTCAACGCCTCGCTGTTCGACTATTTCCAGCGCGACAGCCTCGAACAGGCTTATGCCCGGCTGGCCAAGACGGGGCTGGAAGTTCCCTGCACCCTCTCTGGCGCCGACGGCGCGCAGACCTATCAGGCCCGCATGAAGCCCTTGGGCGACGCGCCCGGCTATATGCTCATCCTCGACGAGGCCAGCGCCCGCATCGCCCCCGAGGCCGCCCGGCCGCTGGTCTACGATTTCGACCTGCTGAGCCAGTTCACCGATGCCGCGCTCGAAGATATGGACCTGAACGCGCTCAGCTTCGCCGTCTTCGACACCGAGACCACCGGGCTTTTGCCGCACAAGGACGAGATCGTGCAGATCGGCGCCGTCCGGGTGGTCAAGGGCCGCATCGTGCCGGGCGAGCGCATTGACCAGCTGGTGAACCCCGGCCGCCCGATCCCGCCCGCCTCGACCAAAGTGCATGGCGTGTCCGACGCAATGGTGGCCGGTGCCCCCGACATCGTCACCGCTGCACGGCAATTCCACCATTTCGCCCGCGACGCGGTGATCGTCGCCCATAACGCGCCTTTCGACATGGCCTTCCTGCGCCGCCACGCCAAACGCTGCAGCCTCGACTGGGATCACCCGATCCTCGACACCGTGCTCCTGTCGGCCGTCCTCTTCGGCGCCAGCGAGACCCACACGCTCGACGCGCTCTGCGACCGGCTCGGCGTCACCATCCCGCCCGAGCTGCGCCACACCGCACTTGGCGACGCCCAGGCCACCGCCGAGGTGCTCTGCCGCATGCTGCCGATGCTGCGCGCCCGGGGAATCACCCGCTTCGGCGAGGTTATCGCCGAGACCCGCAAACACGGCCGCCTGCTCGAAGACCTGAACTGAGCTCCGGGCCGCATCCGCGCCCCGCTTGGACGCTTTTCCGACATCTAAAAAGCGTATTTTCGTGTTTTCCTGCGGAAATGGATACCAAATCGCCCCTCGCCCGCCCCGCCGGAACCGCCGTGCCCGCCATGGACAAAGGTCGCGTGCCATGGCACGTGGGGGCAAACCCCGCCCACGAGCATGAGATGACCGAAACCACCTTCACTCCCGGCCCCGAGACCGCGCGCGCCTTTCGCGACGCGCTCGGCTGCTTCGGCACCGGGGTGACCGTGGTCACCGCCATGACCGAGCGTGGGCCTGCCGGGATCACCGCCAATTCCTTCGCCTCTGTCTCGCTCGACCCGGCGCTGGTGCTCTGGTGCCTGGCCAACGGGTCGGCGCGCTACGACACCTTTGCCAATGCCCCCCATTACGCCATCCATGTCATGGCCGAGGATCAGCATGATCTGGCACAAAGCTTCGCGCGCGACGGGCTGGCCTTCGCCCATGTGGACTGGCAGCCCGGCCTCAACGGTGTTCCCACCCTGAAACATGCGCTGGCCCGGTTCGACTGTCGGCTCGACGCGCGCTACCCGGCCGGAGATCACCAGATCCTCGTGGGCGAAGTGCTCAGCGCCACCCACCGGCCCGGCAAAGGGCTGATGTTCAAGCGCGGACAGTTCGGCGGCTTCACCGACCTGCTCTGACCGCTCCCTGGCACGCCGCGCCCGCCCCGTTCCGCTCGCCAAAGCCACCCAGGAGCGCGAGGCAGCGCCTCGCATCCCGTGGCACAAAACGCGGCGGCAAAGACGCGCCTGTCCGCGCCAACGCGCCATCGGCCCTCTCGTGTCAGCCTGACGGACGAGACACCGCCTGTCTCCGGCGCACCGCCCTTTTCCTCTTGCCAAAAATATCCCGGAGCGCGAGGCAGCGCCTCGCATCCCGCGCCGCAAGGCGCGGCACCAAAAGAGCGCGCCGCAGGCGCTCCTTTTGACAGCGGAAATCGCGGGCCGGCCCTATTCGTCGGGCGTGGCATGCACCGCCAGCAGGTCCAGTTCCGCCTCTTGCGGCGCAATTGTGCGAAAGCTTTCGCGCACCCCCGCTTCGGTCAGATCGCGTGCCACGGTCAACAGCGTGTTGGGATCATGCCCGTCGCACAGCTCCGCCATATGGTCGATCTCGGCCCGCGCCACGCCCATGGCCGCCTCGACCGAGGGCGCGCCATAAAAAGCCACGAAATGCCGGGCCAGGTTCTCGGTCAAGGCCTCGACCTCATGCGGCTCGGCCCGGGTCACCGCCACAAATGTCACCCGGCCAAAGGTTTCCAAGCCCAGCCAGCCATTGGCAAAAGCCTGCCGCGCCTTGCCCTCCAGATCCGCCTCGCCCCAGTTGGAGAACTCGAACCCACCCGAAATGCACCACTCCCCGGTGCGCGCGGGCGAATGGAACACGCGCGTGTCGCTCTCGTCAAAATGAATCGCCCGGGCCAGGTTCATGCCTCATCCTCCAGAACATCGGTCAGCGGCACCAGATGGGTCGTGGCGTCATCGCGGATCAGCATGCCAAACCGCTCGTCGACCCCCAGAAAGGTGCCGGATATCCCCGCCCGCGTCACCGCTTCGCCGACACCCGGCACCAGCCCCATCCATTCCGCATGCAGCGGCCCGTTGCCATCGCTTTCCCAGCGGTTGATCCAGGTCATCACATGCCGGGCCCAGCTTTCCAGCAGTTGCTCGGCGGGCACATCGGCACAGCCCTCTTCATAAAGCGCGGTGCGGTCCGGTGTCTCGCCGGGGTCCTCAGTCGTCTGCAACAGCACCAGGTCCAGACCGACCACCAGCCAGTCGGGCACCAGCGCCGGGTCAGACGTATCCGCCGCCACCTGCAACTGCCCGCATAGCGCGCCGTTCACCCGAATGCCGCCCTCCCAGGTCAGGTGGACCGCCACCTCGGGCGGGGCCAGCGCGCCCAGCGCGTTCTGGAACCCCACGCCGCAGAGCGGCAGCATCGCCATCGCCTCGGCCAGCACCACCTCGGGGGCAAAGACCAGCGCCGCCCGCAGCCGGTCGGCCTGCACGTTATGCACCACCGTCCCGCCGTCACAGCCCATCGCCGCCATGGCGCGGGCGCGGTCAAACGGCGCCTCGCCCCCCGACACGGCAACGCCCTGCATCAGCGGCGGAAAGGTGGGTGTGCTCATGCTTGCCCCTTGGCGATCATCTCACGCGCGATCCGGCGGAACGCCTCGGCCTGTGGGCTGTCGGGCTTGCTGACAACGATCGGCGCGCCACCATCGGCGGCGACCCGGATGTCGAGATGCAGCGGGATCTCACCCAACAGCGGCACGCCCAGCTTCTCCGCCTCGGCGGCAACGCCGCCATGACCGAACACATGCTCTTCATGTCCGCAATTGGAGCAGATATGGGTCGACATGTTCTCGATCATGCCCAGGATCGGCGTCTTGAGCTGGCGGAACATGTCGATCCCCTTGCGGGCGTCGATCAGCGCCACATCCTGCGGCGTCGAGACCACGATGGCCCCATCCACCGCGAATTTCTGGCTCAGCGTCAGTTGCACATCGCCTGTCCCCGGCGGCAGGTCGACGATCAGCACATCCAGACCGCCCCATTGCACCTGGTTCATCATCTGTTGCAGCGCGCCCATCAGCATGGGACCGCGCCAGACCACCGCCTGCCCCTCGTTGGTCATCAGCCCCATCGACATCATGGTCACGCCATGGTTCCTCAGCGGCAGGATGGTCTTGCCATCCGGGCTGGCGGGCCGGCCCGACACGCCCAGCATGCGCGGCTGCGACGGGCCATAAACATCGGCGTCGAGCAGGCCCACGCGCCGCCCTTCGGCGGCCAGCGCACAAGCGAGGTTGGCCGACACGGTGGATTTGCCCACCCCGCCCTTGCCCGAGGCTACGGCAACGATCCGGTCCACACCGGCAACCGGCTGCGGCCCCTGCGGTGCTGCCTTGGCACGCGGTTTCAGATCGGGCGGCGCCTTTTCCGAATGCGCCGTCATCAGCGCCGAGACCTTGGCGACCCCTTCGACCATCTGCGCGGCCTGCTCGGCGGCGCTTTGTACGGGCTTGTACATTTCGGCCAATTTGGGGTCGATCTCGAGTACAAAACGGACATTTTCGCCGTCCACGTTCAGTGCCCGGACGATTCCGGCGCTGACGATATCCTGCCCCGAGGCCGGATCGGTAATCTTCTTGAGGTTGGCCAGAACGGCGTCACGCAGGCTCATGCGTCACCGTCCCGGATCACGCCCGTGACCTCGTGGGAAACGTCCAGCCCCTCGACCGTCAGGACGATTTTTGCCTTGAATTCCTTGCCCTTGGGGGTTCCGGCCTTGCGCAGGCCTTCCTCGATGGCCTGCTGGCTGGTGACGCCCACCTGCTTGAGGAATTTGCGCATCGACATGTTGTAATCGCCGCTCATGGGCCGGTCTCTCCTGTATTCCACGCATCAATTGACGCATCGCCCACACCGCCATTACGCTGCGAAACATGCGACACGCCCTCTTGTGCCTCAGCCTGCTCGCCTTCGCCAGCCCCTGCGCCGCGCAGGAGGCAATCGGTCTGGCCAGCCCCGAGGCCGTGGCACGCTCGGGTCTTCTGCAACATATTCTGCCGCGCTTCTCGCTCAAGACCGGAATTCGCGTTATCATCGACCCCGAAGGCCCGATGGAACTGACGACCGTAACAGACAACGCGCCGGTTTTCTGGCGCGGCGATGTGGTTTACTTCCTTCGCACCGACGGGTCGGAACGGCAGGAACGGTTCCGGGACTGGTTGCAAAGCGACATCGGCAAGCGGACAATCGAAGCTTTCGTGCCACAGGACGGCCCCGCTTACTCCGCCAGTTTCGAGACAGCGGAACCCGAAGCCGCGCCACAGTTTGACGGCAACGCGGCCGTTGGCGCGCAATTGTCGCTGGAAAAATGCGGGCGATGTCATGTGGTTGGCGAGCAGAACCGGATGAAAGGGATCGGTTCTACCCCGTCCTTTGGCGTGCTGCGCGCCCTGTCCGATTGGGACAGCCGGTTTCAGTCTTTCTACGCTCTGCGCCCGCATCCCGCCTTTACCCAGGTCGAAGGCATCACGGCGCCTTTTGACGCCGAGCGCCCGTCGCCAATCCACCCGGTGACGCTGACGCCAGAGGAGCTGGAGGCCATCCTTGCCTTTGTCGCGGCAACCGGCGCGGCAGACCTGGGCGCGCCGCTGATCATGAAATAGCGCCTCACGATACATCCCGGAATATTTGCAGCGAAATGAAGACAGGACGTGGGTCAATGATCCTTGCGCCTGCTGAAATAGTCCTCGGTAGTGACCGTGCGCGGCCGTTCCTTGGCGGCAAACGGGTTGTCCGTCGCCTGGAACTGGGCACCCACCCGGCAATTGTCGCACATCTGGATCATCCGCGCCTGCGCGCTTTCGGCGAACATCGGGTGTTTGCCCGCGAGCTTCTCCATGATCCGTTCGACGGTCGAGCGGACGCCGAAGAGCGCGCCGCATTCGATACAGGCAAACGGCTCTTCCTCGTTCAGCACGCGCTGGCCAAGCGCCGCTTCGGACAGGTCGAGCCGAGGTTCGAGCGTGATCGCCTGTTCCGGGCAGATGTTGCGGCAGATGCCGCATTGCAGGCAGGCGTCCTCCTGAAAGTTCAACTGAGGCATGTCCGGATTGTCGATCAACGCCCCCGAAGGGCAGAGCGACACGCAGCTGAGGCACAGGGTACAGGCATCCGTGTTCACCACCACCGCGCCATAGGGTGCTGCCTCGGGCAGCGGCAGAACCGGCCCGCCGGGGTTCAGGGCCTGCGCCGCCAGCCGCGTGACCTGCCTGCGATTGCCCATCGGCAGCACTGGATCCGCCAGCGGTGCTTTGACCTCCGCCATGTACAGATGTTCGGACAAGGCGTCAGGGTCGGTCATATCAAGCAGGCTCACCCGCCCCGGCCCTGCAATCGCCACGGCCAGCGCCAGTTCCCGGTCCAGAGCCTCGCGCTCGGTCCTCGGACCGCACAGGACCGATACCGAAGCAAACCCATGCGCCAGACCGGCCAGCATCTCGGCATGGCCGAAACCGGAAACAACGTTCAGTTCCAACGGGATGACATCCGCAGGCAAACCCCGGCCGAAGCGAGCGGCGAGGCGGATCATCTCGGCCCCGTGCGCGTCATGAACCAACAGGCGTGGCGCGGCGCCGCCCGCCTTGCGATAGGTCCGCGCCAGGATCTGCATGCGCGCCAGGAGGGTGGCAAGCGCGGGGTCTTCATAGGTGATCGCGGTCGAGGGGCACAGCGCCGCACAGGCGCCGCAACCTGCACACACCATCGGATCGATGGACACGTGATCGCCCGCCGGTGTGATCGCCCCGGTCGGACAGATATCGAGGCAATTCGAACAGCCGGTCTGTTCGGCCCGCGAATGGGCGCACAGGCTTTCGTTCAGCCGGATATAGAGCGGTTTTTCGAATGTCCCGGTCAGTTGCGCGGCCTCAAACGCCAGGCGTTCGACCGCCAGCCTGTCGCGCGGATCGGCGCGCAGATACCCTTCGCGTTTCTCCCAGGCCGGAACCATGGGTGTGCCGCCGGTAAGGTCGATCACGATATCACACTCTGACACGGCGCGATCCTTTGGCACGGTCAGTTCAAAGGCCCCACGCCCCCCGGGTTGGATCTGACGGAACCCGTCGATCCGCAACCGGAAACCGCCCAGGGCGCCTTGCACCCGAACCAGTTTTCCGGTCACCACGTCATAGGCGCGTGTCATCGGCAGGTCGCCTTCGGTGATCAGGGCTGTCACCGCCAGTGCCCCTGACAGTCGCTCTGCCAGATCGCAGACAGCTTGGGCAGGACCGGCGATCAGGCATACCCCCTCGCTGAGCACATCCACCGCCGGGGTCACCGGAACCGGCATAAATGCCTCGGCCACCAGCGCCGCCATCTTGGGGGCGGCCTGTGCCCCCTGGTCGGACCAGCCCGCACGGTCCCGCAGATCGACAGATCCGGGCGTTTCGACGCCCAGGTCTTCAGCCAGGGCCGTGAACGCGTCCTGTTCCTGTCCGCAGGCGATAATGGCCTCGCCGGACTGAAGCAGATTCGCCGCCTTTTCCAGTTCCGTGGTGCAAAGCGACCGGTAGACGCGCGAACACCCGGCCCCGCAAGCCGTAGAGATCCGCTCGGCATCAATGCTCTGGGACCCGGCACAATCGCACAGAATCAAAGTCTTGGACATTCTCTCTCCATCCGATCCGGTACTGCGGACCTTCCTTCTCCCGTCGTGGAATGTGGCCCAGCCAGAGCGCTCGGTAAAGGCCGCATGGCCAACGGTAAAAATTTGTACATCTTCCCTTTGCCAACAAACCAAACGCGCTAGCTGGTCAAAGATGGCCAAACAAAGATACATCTTCACTATATCTTTTGTGGTAAGAAAACAGGGCCAATCACGTCAAAAGCCTTGGCAGACGTGTTTTTACCTCGCATAGTTTGACGGACGGAAAGAAGGGGAGAGCTTTCCGGGGAGGACCGTTTGGCGAAGGCCGCAAACAATCGCATCGAAATGCCGCTGGGCGTGGTTGTCCGCAAATCGCCGGGCGTGACCCGCTGGGCGCGCTGGAACTGGCGCGCCGTCGCTGTTCTTCCGGGGGCGGGACCAGCCGACTGGTCGGAATTGCGGCGCGAAGGTGAGGCGGTCGAATACCATGCGGCCACTCTGCCCCTGGTGCTGTGGTCCTCGGACGCCGAAGCGTACATGATCAATCTGGCCGACGGGACACCTTCCATCTACCTGGTTCTGCGCGAGAGTGAGGCGGCCGACCGACCGCTGGACGCGGTTCTGGTGACGGCGTCACCGTATGAAGGCCAGGACTATGCCGACACATCCGATGACATCGTCGAAAAGATTGCGATGACCCCGGGCCTGATTGCCTGGGTACGGGACTTCGCGCTGGCTCATTTCGAGGCCGAGGGCTTTGTCAAACGCAAGCGGGATCGCAAGCGGGTCGATCTGGTCGAAGACGGGCGCGGCGATGCACGAATCCGCCAGGAAAGCGACGTCTACCGCGCGCCGGGCCGGAGGGTTGTGCAATGAGCGCAAGCGGCGATTTCTGGACAAGGCGGCGCGCGGCGGTTGTCGCCGAAGAGCACGCCGAAGCCGCAGCGCAGAGCGCCGAGGCACGCGCACAGGCGCAAGCGGCGCTGGAGCAGGAGAGCGACGACGAAATTCTTGAACGGCTTGAACTGCCCGATCCGGATACGCTGCAACCCGGCGATGACGTTGCACGGTTCATGTCGGATCTGGTACCCGACCGGCTCCGCCGCCGAGCCTTGCGCCGCCTTTGGCGACTGAACCCGGTATTGGCGAATGTTGACGGTTTGGTCGACTATGGCGAGGACTATACGGATGCCGCGCTTGTGGTGGAGAACCTGCAAACCGCCTATCAGGTCGGCAAGGGCATGCTCGCTCATATCGAGGCTCTGGCCGCCCAGGCCAACGGTGAAGAGGATCCCGAAGAGGAAGATCTGCCCGCCGCCGCACCAGACAAGGTTGAAGAGGTCCCGCTGGCTCTTGCCGAGACCTCCCCGCCCGAGATGGAGGCTGCTTCCGCAGCCGACGCGGACAACGAGGTGGTCCCCTTGCGGGACCCCGAGGCGCCCGCCCTCCCCGCTCCGCGCCGCATGCGTTTTTCGTTCGAAGGATAAAGAATGGCCCAGACCAGCACAGCAAATCCCACAATCGGCGAAGAGGACCGGCTGCGCGCGGATTTCTACAATTTTCTGGGGCTGATCCTGGCCGCGCCGCCTGACCAGATTCTGCTCAACCAGGTGGCAGGGCTATCGGGCGACGAGTCGGACCTGGGCCAAGCCATCGGTTCAATGGCGCGTGTGGCCCGGGTGACGAAACCCGCCGCGGCGGAACGCGAGTTCAACGCGCTGTTCATCGGTCTCGGACGGGGCGAGCTGCTGCCTTACGCCAGTTACTACCTCACCGGGTTCCTGAACGAAAAACCGCTGGCGCAGCTGCGTCAGGACATGGCCGCTCGCGGCATTACCCGCGCCCAGAATGTCTATGAGCCCGAGGACAATATCGCCTCGCTGATGGAAATGATGGCAGGCATGATCGTGGGGCGGTTCGGGAAACCGGCTACGCTGGACGACCAGAAAACCTTCTGGGCACGACATATCGGCCCCTGGGCCGGTCATTTCTTCACGGATTTGGAAGGCGCCGAAAATTCGGTGCTCTATGCCTCGGTCGGCTCTGCCGGCCGGGTGTTCATGGAGATCGAACGCGAAGCCTTCCGGATGACGGCGGCCTGAGGCCGCCTTTCGCCGGTGTCCCGAACGGGATACCAGAACCGCAAATGGGAAAGGAGGACCCCATGAGCAAGACCAGGGAAGAAGGCGCAACCCGCCGCGACTTCCTGAAACTGGCCGGCACCGCCGCGCCCGCCGCGGTGGCCGCAGCCGCCATCGGGGGCGAGGCTCAGGCCGCCGACCTGCCCGTGGACGAAACCCGTCTTCAGGACACCGCGCATACCCGCGCCTATCTCGACAGCGCCCGGTTCTGAAAACCGGACGCCGTCACCCCCCGGTCGACGGTTGCGTGAGGCCCTGACACCGGTTTCGGAGAGTACCAAGCCAGCCACGATGGTCGTGGCCAGCACGGGAGGAACAAGATGCTAAGGAAAAAGACCAACGGGGTTGCGCGACGCCCCCAGCGGACTTCGATCCTGTCTCAGGTCGGCGACACCCATGTCGACCGCCGCGCGTTCCTGCGCGGTTCGGGTCTGGCGATCGGCGGCCTTGCCGCGATCAGCGCCACGGGCGGTACCGTGACGCAGGCCAGCGCCCAGACGGCAGCCGGATCCGCCGTTGAGACCGTGAAATCGGTCTGCACCCATTGTTCGGTGGGCTGTACCGTCATCGCCGAAGTCAAGAGCGGCGTCTGGGTCGGGCAGGAGCCCGGCTGGGACAGCCCGTTCAACCTGGGCGCCCACTGCGCCAAGGGGGCCTCGGTCCGCGAGCATGCCCATGGCGAACGCCGCCTCAAGTACCCGATGAAGAAAGAGGGCGGCGAGTGGAAGCGCATCAGCTGGGAACAGGCGATCAACGAGATCGGCGACGGCATGATGAAGATCCGTGATGAAAGCGGACCTGACAGCGTCTACTGGCTGGGCTCAGCCAAGCACAATAACGAACAGGCCTATCTGTTCCGCAAGTTCGCCGCCTATTGGGGCACGAACAACGTGGATCATCAGGCGCGTATCTGTCACTCGACGACCGTTGCAGGTGTTGCCAACACCTGGGGCTACGGCGCGATGACGAACAGCTACAACGACATCCATAATTCCAAGGCCATCTTCATCATTGGCGGCAACCCGGCCGAGGCGCATCCCGTCTCGCTGTTGCACGTTCTGAAGGCCAAGGAGCAGAACAACGCACCGCTCATCGTCTGCGACCCGCGCTTCACCCGCACGGCCGCGCATGCCGATGAATACGTGCGCTTCCGGCCCGGCACCGACGTGGCGCTGGTCTGGGGCATCCTGTGGCACATCTTTGAAAACGGCTGGGAAGACAAGGAATTCATCCGCACCCGCGTCTGGGGCATGGACCAGATCCGTGCCGAAGTCGCGAAATGGACTCCCGAAGAGACCGAACGCGTCACTGGCGTGCCCGGAAGCCAGTTGCGCCGCGTGGCGATGCAGATGGCCAACAACCGCCCCGGCACCGTGATCTGGTGCATGGGCGGCACTCAGCATACCAATGGCAACAACAATACCCGCGCCTATTGCGTGCTCCAGCTGGCGCTGGGCAACATGGGCACGAGCGGAGGTGGCACGAACATCTTCCGCGGCCATGACAACGTGCAAGGGGCAACCGACCTTGGCGTGCTCAGCCATACCCTGCCGGGCTACTATGGCCTGACAGCTGGTGCCTGGGGCCATTGGGGCCGGGTCTGGGGCGAGGACATGGACTGGCTCAAGGCGCAGTTCGCCACCGTCAAGGACAAGGACGGCAAGGACAAGTCGCTGATGCTGGAAACCGGTATTCCGGTCAGCCGTTGGATCGACGGCGTGCTGGAAAACCCGGAGAACATGGACCAGCCCAACAACGTCCGCGCCATGGTACTGTGGGGGCACGCGCCCAACAGCCAGACCCGTGGCACGGAAATGAAGACGGCGATGGAAAAGCTCGACATGCTTGTCGTGATCGACCCCTATCCGACCGTCTCGGCTGTCATGCATGACCGGACCGACGGAGTTTACCTGCTGCCGGCCTGTACACAGTTCGAAACCCGCGGCTCGGTCACGGCCTCGAACCGTTCGCTCCAGTGGCGCGACAAGGTTGTCGATCCGCTGTTCGAATCGCTGCCGGACGAGGTCATCATGGCCAAGTTCGCCAACAAGTTCGGCTGGGCCGACCGGCTGTTCCGGAACATCGAAATGGATGACCCGGAAACGCCCAACGTCGAGAGCATCACACGGGAGTTCAACTCGGGCCTTTGGACAATCGGCTATACCGGCCAGTCGCCCGAGCGGATCAAGAGCCACATGGCCAACCAGCACACGTTCGACAGGACAACGCTGCAAGCGGTGGGCGGTCCCAACGACGGCGAGTACTATGGCCTGCCCTGGCCCTGCTGGGGCACCGCCGAGATGGGCCATCCGGGTACGCCCAACCTCTATGACATGTCCAAGCCGGTTGCCGAAGGCGGTCTGTGCTTCCGGGCACGTTTCGGGGTCGAGCGGGATGGCGACAACCTTCTGGCCGAAGGCGTGTCGAACCCGGGTGCGGAGATCCAGGACGGATATCCTGAGTTCACCATGCAGATGCTGATGGACCTGGGCTGGGACGGCGACCTGACGCCTGAGGAACGTGCGGCGATCGATGCTGTGGCGGCCGAAAAGACCAACTGGAAGACCGACCTTTCAGGCGGCATCCAGCGGGTGGCGATCAAGCATGGCTGCGCGCCCTTCGGCAATGCCAAGGCTCGTGCCGTGGTCTGGACCTTCCCGGATCCGATCCCTGTACACCGTGAACCGCTCTACACCAACCGGCGCGATCTGGTGGCGGATTATCCAACCTACGAGGACCGCAAGTTCTATCGTCTGCCGACGCTTTATGCGTCGATCCAGAAGAATGACTTCTCGAAGGATTATCCGATCATCCTGACCTCGGGCCGATTGGTCGAATACGAGGGCGGCGGCGACGAGACGCGTTCGAACCCGTGGCTGGCCGAGTTGCAGCAGGACATGTTCGTCGAGATCAACCCCCGCGATGCCAACAATCTGGGCATTCGCGATGGGCAGCAGGTCTGGGTCGAAGGTCCCGAAGGCGGCAAGGTCAAGGTGATGGCGATGCTGACCGAAAGGGTCGGTGCCGGCGTGGCCTTCATGCCCTTCCATTTTGGCGGGCACTTCCAGGGCGACGATCTCAGGTCGAAGTATCCGGCCGGGGCCGATCCCTATGTCCTGGGCGAAGCGTCCAACACCGCCCAGACCTATGGCTACGATTCAGTGACCCAGATGCAGGAGACCAAAGCAACTCTCTGCAAGATCTGGGCAGCGTAAGGAGGACCGATCATGGCAAGAGCAAAGTTTCTCTGCGACGCTGAACGCTGCATCGAGTGCAACGCCTGCGTCACCGCGTGCAAGAACGAGCACGAGGTGCCCTGGGGCATCAACCGCCGCCGGGTGGTGACGATCAATGACGGCAAGCCGGGCGAGCGCTCGATCTCGGTGGCCTGCATGCATTGTTCGGACGCCCCCTGCATGGCGGTCTGCCCGGTGGACTGCTTCTACCAGACCGAAGACGGTGTGGTGCTGCATTCCAAGGACCTGTGCATCGGCTGCGGCTATTGCTTCTACGCGTGCCCCTTTGGCGCGCCGCAATATCCGCAGGCGGGCAACTTCGGATCGCGCGGCAAGATGGACAAGTGCACCTTCTGCGCCGGCGGCCCCGAGGAAACCCACTCCACCGCCGAATTTGCCAAGTACGGGCGCAACCGGATCGCCGAGGGCAAGCTGCCCATCTGCGCCGAAATGTGTTCGACCAAGGCACTTCTGGCGGGCGATGGCGATGTGGTCTCGGCCATCTACCGCGAACGCGTAGTGGCCCGTGGCTTCGGTTCGGGCGCCTGGGGCTGGGGCACGGCCTATGACCAGAAAGGCGGATGATCCCGCTTGAACAACAGACTGGCGCGGCCCTGCCGCGCCAGTCCCCCACTTGAGTTTTCATTGAAAGCGCTCCGCTCCGCCTTGTGGCGGGCAAGATTTCTGCGATCCGCCGAAGAGGGTAAAATGCCGGTTCTGCGACTCCTCCTCTGTCTTATCTGCCTCGCCCTGCCTGCCTGGGCACAAGAGCAAGCAACCCCCGACCGATCTGCCACCGGTGGCGCCACCACACTGGAGGATATTCTGGCCCGGCAGCGTGGAGAAAAGGTCGATCCGACCTATCGTTCCAGTAATACTGGAAGTCAGGAATCTCCCTATGAGGCCCAGCTTGGTATTCGAGGCGGCGCGTCGGACAGCGAAGTTTACCGCGCCCTGCGCTACGGGTCAGCAGACGTAACCGTCTCGGCCCGCGGACCTGCGGCGGACGTTATCATCCAGGATAGTGGCATGTGGTGGGTGACCTTCCGCGCCGGCCCGCTGCGCGATTATGGAACCTATGCGCTGGGCGGTATGCTGGCCTTGCTGCTGCTTTTCTATTTGATCCGTGGCAAGATCCGCATCGACGGCGAGAAGACCGGCCGCACGGTCACACGGTTCACTGATTTTGAACGTTTTGGCCACTGGCTGTTCGCCGGATCCTTTTTGGTCTTGGCCGTATCGGGGCTGATCACCCTCTATGGTCGGGATTTCCTGATCCCGCTGTTCGGCAAGGAAGGTTTTGCGACCATCGCGCTGGCCTGTAAATGGCTACACAACAACATCGCCTGGGCCTTTATGCTGGGGCTGGTGATCGTCACCCTCAACTGGATCGCCCATAACATCCCCAACCGGCATGACCTCAAATGGCTCGCCGTCGGCGGCGGGCTGTTCAGCAAGGGCAGCCACCCACCGGCCAAGAAGTTCAATGCCGGGCAGAAGATCATCTTCTGGCTCTGCATCCTGCTGGGCGTGTCCATCTCTCTTTCGGGTCTGTCGCTGCTCTTCCCGTTTGAGATGCCGATGTTCGCCAAGACCTTTGCGTTGGCCAATGCCACCGGCCTGCCGCAAATGATGGGCCTGACGTTCACTGAGACAATGGGACCGCATCAAGAGATGCAGTTCGCCCAGCTCTGGCACATCATCGTGGCCTTTGCCTTCATCACCATCATCATCGCCCATATCTATCTGGGCTCGGTGGGCATGGAAGGCGCCTTTGACGCGATGGGAACCGGCGAAGTCGAAGAGCAATGGGCGCGTGAACACCATTCGCTGTGGCTGGACGAGGTCAAATCGGCCGAAGCCACCCAGGGAAAGCCCACTCCGGCGGAATGATGCGGGCGCTGGCGCTGGCGATGATCCTGTTGCCCGCAACCGGGGCGGCGGAGTTCTTTACCCTCAAGGGGCACGGTGGCCCGATCATGGGAATCGCTACCGCCCCAGACGGGCGCATCGCCACCGCCAGTTTTGACAATTCCGTGGGTCTGTGGACCGGGACGCAGGCCAACTGGCTGGAGGGGCATGAGGCCGCGGTCAACGCGGTCGCATTCAATGGCACCGCGCTCTATTCGGTCAGTGACGACTTTACCCTGCGCCGCTGGCCCGGCGGCGCCGTCGTCGGACAGCACAAGGGCAAGATCGTGGGAGTGGCGCTGTCCGAGACCCATGTCGCCACCGCCAGTTGGGACGGAACCATCGGCCTCTGGCCACAAGACGGCACAACAGGCCGCTTGCTGAGTCCGAGCGGGAGCGGAGTGAACGCGGTCGCCTTCAGCGCTGACGGTTCCCACCTCTATTCTGCCGGCATGGACGGCGTGCTGCGGCTCTGGGATGTGAGCAGCGGGCAGGAAGTCCGCCAGGTTGTGCGCCACGGCTTTGGCATCAACGAGATCGTGCTGAATGAAAGCGATGGCTGGCTAGCCTATGGCGCGGTCGATGGGGTGACCCGGATTCTGGATCTCGAAACCGGGGCGGAACGTGACTTCACCCTGGATCGCCGCCCCATACTGGCCCTGGCGCTGAGCCCAGACCGCGACCACCTCGCCGTAGGAGATGGAGAGGGCTACATCATGGTGATCGACACGTCAGAGTGGCGTATCGCCCGAGACTTTCGCGCCACACTGAACGGACCGGTCTGGGCGCTGGCGTTCTCTCCTGACGGCGAGAACATCCACGCTGGCGGGATTGCCGACACCATGTACAGCTGGCCCATCGATTCACTGGACGAGCATGGAAAGATGGCGGAAACGGACCGTAGTTTCCTGAAAGACCCGGACAAGATGGAGAATGGCGAACGTCAGTTCGCGCGCAAATGCTCGATCTGCCATGCATTGACGCCCGGTGGCGGGCGCCGGGCCGGCCCAACGCTTTTTGGCATATTTGGCCGCCCTGCCGGCACCCTGCCGGGCTATCTGTATTCGGATACGCTGAAAGGTTCGGATATCATCTGGACCGACGAAACGATCAATTTGCTTTTCGACCTCGGTCCGGACCATTACATTCCGGGATCAAAGATGCCGATGCAGAGGATCACCCAAGCGCAGGACCGCGCCGATCTGATCGCCTACCTGCATCGGGCCACTCAAGTGGAGAACCAGAAATGAAAGCCTTTCTGAGCGCTGTTGTCATGATGATCGTCGTGACCGTGGCCGCCCCCTATGCGCTGAACCAGTTCGGCTTTTCCGCGGCCGACCGGGCCACTGGCAACGACGTACGCCTCGACTGAATGCCCGAGTACCTGACCACCCGCGAGCTTGCCGATCTGCTTCGGATCGGCGAGCGAAAGGCTTACGACCTTGCCTCTTCGGGTGAGATTCCGCATGTGCGCGCCATGGGCAAACTGCTGTTTCCCCGAGCCGAGATCCTAGCTTGGCTGAACGCTTCCCACGCCGGACCGCAGGTGGCGGAACCTCCCCTGCCGCCGATCCTGGCTGGCAGTCACGACCCGCTGCTCGACTGGGCGCTGCGCGAAAGCGGATCGGGCCTGGCAACCTATTACGATGGGTCTTTCGACGGGCTCGACCGGCTGAAGGCCCGCACGGCACAAGCTGTCGCGCTGCACATTCGTGAGGATGACGGATTCAATGTCGAAACCCTGGCCGAAACCATGGGTGAGGCACCCGTGGTCCTGATCGAGATCGCCCGCCGCAGCCGTGGCCTGTTGCTGTCGCCAGAGGTCAAAGGTGTTGCTGGCTTCGGCGATCTACGCGGCCGAAAGGTCGCGATGCGCCAGGACAGCGCGGCCAGCCAACACCTGTTCTGCGCCGAACTCTCGGCCTACGGCCTGACGCTGGGTGACATCGATCCTCTCGAGAACCGCGCCCGCACCGAAGAGGACCTTGCCGTTCTACTCCAGACCGGCAAGGCCGAGGTGGGTTTTGGCCTGGGCGCGCTGGCCGCGTCGCATGGGCTGAGCTACATCCCTACGCATGAAGAACGATTTGATCTGGCGATCTGGCGCCGCGCTGCGTTTGATCCGCCGATGCAACGTCTCATTCAGTTCTTGCGATCACCAGCGTTTGCAGCGCGGGCTGCCGAACTCGACGGCTATGACATCTCCGGGCTTGGGACAGTCCACCGGAACGGCGCGTCTGGCTGACGCGCGGCTCCAGCCTTTTCATTTCGGCGGAAGTACTCCCGCCGGAGGCAGGATTTTTCGACGAAAATCCCGCGCTCCGCGCGGTCTTCTTACCTGGCGTTGGGAAAGAACAATTGCTGCCCGTCCAGTGTATAGGATGCGATCGCGGCTTGGCCCTCTGGCCCGATCAGCCAGTCGATAAACCTTTGACCGGCTATTGCCTTGACGCCCGGGTGCTTCTCCGGGTTCACCAGGATCACGCCATACTGGTTGAAAAGCCGCGTGTCGCCTTCGACCATGATCTCAAGGTCGCCTTTGTTGGCAAAGGCGATCCAGGTCGCGCGGTCGGTCAGCGCATAGGCACCCATGCCGGCGGCCAGGTTCAGCGTTGCGCCCATCCCCGATCCGGTTTCGCGATACCAGCCGCCCGAAGCGGCGGCGACATCCACGCCGGCGGATGTCCAGTGGCGCAGTTCCGCCTTGTGCGTACCGCTGTCATCGCCGCGCGAGGCAAAGGGCGCCTGCGCCTTGGCGATGACGGTCATCGCAGCGACCACATCCGCACCCCCCTTGATACCTGCCTGATCCGCTGCCGGGCCCACCAGCACGAAATCGTTGTACATCACGTCGAACCGTTGAACGCCCCAGCCTTCGGCCACGAATTTCTCTTCCGCCGCTTTTGCATGCACCAACAACACGTCTCCATCGCCATTGGTCGCATTCTTGATCGCCTGACCGGTCCCAACGGCGACGACCCGCACCTCGATCCCGCTTTCCGCCTCGAACGCGGGAAGGATATGGTCGAGAAGCCCCGAGTTCTGCGTCGACGTGGTGGACTGGACCACGATGAACTCTTCGGCCGCTAGTGCGGTCCCTGCCCCAACGATGGCCAGCGCAACAGCGCAGGCCTTGATCCATGTTTCGAACATCGAGTTCTCTCCGTCTTGTTCAGAAAATCAGGTCGCCAGCTAGAAAGCGTCGGACCGTTCCATGCGTTGCATCGCCGAACACACGTTCCACGTCCCCGTGTTCGGCCACCTGCCCGCCGATCATCACCACCACGTCCCGCGCCAGACGCCTGGCCTGCCCGATGTCATGGGTCACCATAACGATGCGCACCCCCTGGGCGCTGGCACGCATCACCAGGGCCTCGATCGCCTGGGTGGCTCCGGGGTCGAGCGCACTGGTCGGTTCATCCAGGAACAGTACATCCGGCTCGGTCGCCAACGCCCTGAGGATCGCGAGGCGCTGAGCCTCACCCCCCGACAGCGAGCGCGCCCATTGCCGCTCCCGTCCGCTCAATCCGCCTGTTGCCAGTAAATCGGCGATCCGCTCTCGCCGCGCGGAGCGCGACAAACCCCTTCTTCGCAGCACAAAGTCGAGATTGGCCGCCACCGAGCGGCGCAACAGGACCGGGCGCTGAAAGACCATCGCCTGCCGCATCCGCTGGGCTTTGTTCAACGGCAACCCGTCCTGGAAAACCTGCCCCGCATCCGCGCGAATCAGCCCGTGCAAGCAGCGCAACAGCAGGCTCTTTCCGGCACCGTTCGGCCCCAGGATCACCGTCGGCCCCGGTCCGCCCAACCGCAGATGCGCAATGTCCAGAAGGAGTTTGTCGCCGCGTACCAAGCGCAGGCCCGTGGCTTCGATCAGCACACCATGTCCTCCGCAGAAATCACGCATGCCGGACCTCGTCCTGCGCTTCGGACTGCTGCCCGAGCAGGCTGACCATCGCGTTTACAGTGACTGCAATGGCAATCAGGACCGTCCCCAATGCCAAGGCCAGCGCCAGATTTCCCTTGGAGGTCTCCAGAGCGATTGTCGTGGTCATCACCCGGGTGACGTGGTTGATATTGCCTCCGACGATGATCACCGCGCCAACCTCGGCAATGGCGCGCCCAAAACCGGCCAGCAACGCGGTCAGCAGCGCCACCCGACCGTCCCACAACAGGACCGGAACAGTGGCCAGCCGCGACAGGCCTAGGCTGCGCATCTGCTCGGCATATTCGGCATCCAGCATCTCGATCACCTGCCGGGTCAGCGCAGCGATGATCGGGGTGACCAGCGCCACCTGCGCGATGATCATGGCGGTTGGCGTGTAGAGCAGTTGCAACACCCCAAGCGGGCCAGAGCGCGACAACATAAGATAGACAAGCAGCCCCACCACCACCGGCGGCAGCCCCATCAGCGCATTGACCAATACCACCAGCGCACGGCGGCCGGGAAACCGACCCACCGCCAGCGCAGCGCCCAGCGGCATGCCGATCAGAGCCGCAAACAGAACCGCAAGCAGCGACACCCACAGCGACAACCCGACAATGCCTAGCAATTCGGAATCGCCGGTCAGAATCAGGGCAAAGGCAGTTTGCATTTCTTGCGCAAAATTCTGCATTATCTTCTCTGATATGCTATCTCTCTGCTCTCAGGCGTATGAATTTCAACTAAATGCGTACCACGCTCCGCCTCGACGTCTCAAACAAAACCGACATTCGGACACGAAAAAGCGCGGTCCCAAAGGGACCGCGCTAACCGGGTAAATCCCTGACGTAGGGCCTCAAGCGTTACTTCAGCGCCGCATCGGTGATCTCGTGCGTCCAGGCGCCCTCGGGCGCCTTGGTGATCACAGGGTCAGAGCCGCCCGCCAGCAATGTGGCAACGGTACGGTCGAAATCGGCCGGGTCCAGCGCGCCGTTCGAACCGGCGGTCAGCTTGGCGATCTCGCCCATCATCCGGACCTGATGCGCCTCGGTCTGGGCACCGGTGGCGTCATTGTCCAGAACGATGCCGGCGGCCTCTTCCGGGTTGGCTTCGGCATATTTCCAGCCCTTCATCGAGGCGCGCACAAAGCGGGTCATCTTGTCCTTGAAGCCCGCGTCCTTGAGGTTGTCCTCGAGCACATAGATGCCATCCTCAAGAGTGGCGACGCCCATGTCTTCGTATTTGAAGGTGACCAACTCGTCCTCGCTTACACCGGCATCCAGCACCTGACCGTATTCGTTATAGGTCATGGTCGAGATGCAGTCGGCCTGACGCTGAAGCAGCGGATCGACGTTGAAACCCTGTTTCAGCACGGTCACCCCGTCGGCGCCACCATCGGTGCTGATCCCCTCCTGGCTCATCCAGCTGAGGAACGGGTATTCATTGCCAAAGAACCAGACGCCGATGGTCTTGCCCTTGAAATCCTGCGGTCCGGTAATGCCGGTATCCTTCCAGCAGGTCAGCATCAGGCCCGAAGTTTTGAAGGGTTGCGCGATATTCACCACCGGCAGGCCCTTTTCCCGCGCCGCCAGTGCCGAGGGCATCCAGTTCAGCATCGCATCGGCGCCACCACCGGCCAGCACCTGCGGCGGGGCGATGTCGGGGCCGCCGGGCAGGATGGTCACGTCCAGCCCTTCCTCGTCATAGAACCCCTTGTCCAGCGCCACGTAATAGCCCGCAAACTGCGCTTGGGTCACCCATTGCAGTTGCAGCTTGACCTCATCGGCCGCCAGCGCCGGGCCTGCAGCCAGAGCCAGGGCAAGCGCCGCACCATTCATCAGTTTCTTCATGATTTCACTCCTTGTTGGTTGTTCAGTTCTGTGCCCCGGTTCGGTCCGGGATCTTGTCGCATATCTGTCAGCCTAGCGTCTCTGCGAAGGGTGCCAAAAGGTGACATGATGTTCGATCAATGCCACCAGCCCATAGAACAGCGTTCCCGCCAGCGCCGCCACAACGATTTCGGCCCAGACCATGTCCAGGGCCAGTTGCCCGACACTGGTCGAGATGCGGAACCCCATGCCCAGTGTCGGCGAGCCGAAGAATTCGGCCACGATTGCCCCGATCAGCGCCAATGTGGTCGAGATTTTCAAACCGTTGAAAATGAACGGCATCGCCGCAGGTAAACGCAGCTTGAAGAAACTCTGCCAGTAGCTGGCGGCATAAGTCTCCATAAGGTCGCGCTGCATGGCCGTGGTCTCGCGCAGGCCCGCCACTGTATTGACCAGCATGGGAAAGAACACCATCACCACTACCACGGCGGCCTTCGACTGCCAGTCGAAGCCGAACCACATCACCAGGATCGGCGCGGTGCCGACGATGGGCAGGGCTGCCACGAAATTGCCCACCGGCAACAGGCCCAGCCGCAGGAAATCGGACCGGTCCACCGCCACCGCCATCAGAAAGGCTGCACCGCAGCCGATCAGATAACCGCTCAGCGCCCCCTTGACGAATGTCTGCACGAAATCGGCCCAAAGGATCGGGAGGCTCCCGGCAAACCGGGCCGCAATCAGCGACGGCGCGGGCAGGATCACCAGCGGCACGTTCAATCCGCGCACCACCAGCTCCCACACGATCAGAACGGTTGCACCAAAGATCAATGGAATTGCCAACCTAACGGCCCGGGTGTCGGAATGCGGCCCTTCGGCCAGCCGAGTGTTGAGCCACCAGCCGAACCCCCAGAGGACAAGAGCAAAGGCAACCAGCGTCATCAGGCCATCCCCATCCGTTTCAGCACCGTTTTCTCGATCAGCCCCAACAGCCCGACAAGGCAGGCCGCCAGGATCGCGGCGCCGAAAAGCGCCGACCAGATCTGCACGGTCTGGCCATAGTAACTACCTGCCAGCAGGCGCGCGCCGAGGCCGGAAACCGCACCAGTGGGCAATTCGCCTACGATGGCGCCGACCAGCGAAGCGGCGATACCGATCTTGAGCGAGGCAAAGAGATAGGGCATCGACGCAGGCAGGCGCAGTTTCCAAAAGGTCTCGCCCTTCGAGGCGCTATAGGTCCTGAGCAAGTCGAGCTGCATCGCATCGGGGCTGCGCAGCCCCTTGACCATGCCGACCACGACCGGGAAGAAGCTCAGATAGGCCGAAATTACCGCCTTGGGGATGATCCCCTGAACGCCCACCGAATAGAGCACCACGATGATCATCGGCGCCAGCGCGATGATCGGGATGGTCTGACTGACAATGGCCCAGGGCATCACCGACATGTCCATGACACGGCTGTGCACGATCCCCACCGCCAGCAACACGCCCAAAACAGTGCCGATACCAAAGCCCAAAAGCGTGGCACTCAGCGTTACCCAGCCGTGATAGACAAGGCTGCGCTTCGACGTGATCTTCTTCAGAACCGTGGTGTCCCACAGCTCGACCGCCACCTGATGCGGCGCGGGCAGACGGGGACGTTCCTGCGCCCAAGTTGCCGGAACGGCAAACCCGTTGCGCAATGCCAATGATACGCCCCCCATCTCGCGTCGCGCCGCAGCATCTGGCGGCGCTACCTCCGCCCCCGCGCGTTCGGCCTCGACCAGAACGCCTTGCATGTTCATCGGAATGCAGGCGAGATACCAAAGGCCGATCAGCGTCGCGACCACGGTCAAAACAGCCATTATCTGTTTCATGGCGCACCTCCGGCCCGACCTGTCACGGGCGGAGAAAAGTCATGGGGATTTCTTGTCCACCCCGCCTTGATACTTGAACCCCGCTCACTCATCGGCGTGTCCTGCCCTGAGCCCCTCGCGCACCCGATGCGCCACTTCGATGAACTCGGCGCTGTCGCGAATGTCGAGCGGCCGCTCCTTGGGCAGCGGGCTTTCGATCACATCGGTGATCCGGCCCGGTCGTGGGCTCATCACCACGATGCGGGTACTCAGATAAACCGCCTCGGGAATTGAATGGGTGACAAAGCCGATCGTCTTGCCCGTCCGCGCCCAAAGCGCCAGCAATTGTTCATTTAGGTGGTCACGCACAATCTCGTCCAACGCCCCGAACGGTTCGTCCATCAGCAGGATATCAGCGTCAAAGGCCAGCGCCCGCGCGATACTCGCCCGCTGTTGCATCCCGCCAGAGAGCTGCCAGGGAAACTTGCCGCCAAATCCAGCAAGATCAACAAGTTCCAGAACTTTCCTCACCCGTTCATCCTGCTCTTGCCGGGAGTAGCCCATGATTTCGAGCGGCAGTTTGATATTCTTGGCGATGGTGCGCCAAGGATACAGCCCCGCCGCCTGGAACACATAGCCATAGGCGCGCTTGCGCCGCGCTTCGTCAGGTGTCATCCCGTTCACCGTCAGGCTGCCGCCCGTCGGTGTCTCGAGCGCCGCGATGCACCGCAGGAACGTTGTCTTACCACAACCTGACGGCCCGATAAAACTGACGAAATCGCCCTTGTTGATTTCCAGGTTCACGTCCTTGAGCGCGTGAACCGGCCCATCATTGGTCTGAAACGTCAGATCCAGCCCCTTGGCCGAAACCACGCTTGACAACTCCGGCTGCTGCCCTGTCCCATTCATAGTGTCATTGTCCTGTTGGAGACCCCCGAGCGATGCCCGATCAGATGCCAGAAACCTGCCAAAAACTCCGCCTTGGCGAAACCTATGCCGGCAAACAGGGGTTCAATTATTTTCAAGGGATCGCGCGCGAGACGACCGGCGCCCAATCCATTTGCATGCACATGTTGCGTATTCCGCCGGGTGGCCGGGCCAAGGCCCATCTGCACGCCGACCACGAGACCGCGATCTATGTGATCGAGGGGTCGGCGATCATGTACTGGGGACCGGCCCTGGAACACCGGATGGAAACCAATGCCGGTGATCTGATCTATATCCCCGCCGGTGTGCCGCACCTGCCGATCAACACCGGCCAGACCGAGGCGGTCGCCATCCTGGCCCGCACCGATCCGCACGAGCAGGAGAGCGTCGTTCTCCTGCCCGACCTGGACGCGCTTGTGCCCGAATAGGCGCATCAGACCCCCGTCGCCGGAATACCGCTGCGCTGGACCGGGCGTGGCGCGGTCAGCTCTTTCCAGCTGCTCAGCGCACGGTTCACCGGCGTATTCGCCTCGCGCGCCACGAACTTGCCATGGCCCTCCTGGGTGCGAATCTCGCCGTCATGCACCGCCACCTGGCCACGCGTCAGGGTAAAGCGCGGCAGGCCCTTGACCTCCTTGCCCTCGAACACGTTGTAATCAATCGCCGATTGCTGGCTGCCCGCGCTGATCGTCTTGGACTTTTCCGGATCCCAGACCACCAGATCGGCATCGGCGCCCACCAGAACCGCTCCCTTTTTTGGATAGCAATTCAATATCTTGGCAATGTTTGTTGATGTGACCGCCACAAACTCGTTGGGCGTCAGGCGACCGGTCGCCACCCCATGGGTCCACAGCATCGGCATCCGGTCCTCCAGCCCACCGGTGCCGTTGGGGATCTTGGAAAAATCACCCACGCCATAACGTTTCTGCTCGGTGGTAAAGGCGCAGTGATCGGTCGCCACCACGCTCAGCGAGCCCGATTGCAGACCTGCCCACAGGCTGTCCTGATGCTGCTTGTTGCGGAAGGGCGGCGACATCACGCGGCGGGCGGCATGGTCCCAGTCGGGGTGGAAATACTCGCTCTCGTCCAGTGTCAGGTGCTGGATCAGCGGTTCACCCCAGACGCGCTTGCCTTGCATCCGCGCACGCCGGATCGCCTCATGCGCCTCTTCGCACGAGGTATGCACCACATAAAGCGGCACGCCGGCCATATCGGCGATCATGATGGCGCGGTTGGTGGCCTCGCCCTCGACCTGAGAGGGGCGTGAATAGGCATGCGCCTCGGGGCCGGTATTGCCCGCAGCCAGCAGCTTGGCCGTCATCTCGGCCACCACATCGCCGTTTTCGGCATGAACCATAGCAATCCCGCCCAGTTCGGCCAGTCGATTGAACGAGGCAAACAGCTCGTCATCGTTCACCATCAGCGCGCCTTTGTAAGCAAGGAAATGCTTGAACGTGTTGATGCCTCGGGTGTCGATCACGGTCTTCATGTCGTTGAAGACCTGCTCGCCCCACCAGGTCACCGCCATGTGGAAGGAATAGTCGCAATTGGCGCGGGTCGATTTGTTGTCCCAGCGCTTGATCGCGTCCAGCAGGCTCTCACCCTGGTTGGGCAGGCAGAAATCCACCACCATTGTGGTGCCGCCCGCCAGCCCGGCACGGGTGCCGGACTCGAAATCGTCGCTGGAGTAGGTGCCCATGAAGGGCATTTCCAGATGCACGTGCGGGTCGATACCGCCGGGCATCACGTAACAACCGGTGGCGTCCAGCTCGGTGTCACCCTTCAACCCCGCACCGATTTCGGTGATCACGCCACCATCGATCAGCACATCGGCCTTATAAGTCAGATCGGCGGTCACAACGGTGCCGTTCCTGATGACTGTGTTCATTTTCTTGAACTCCCTGTTTTCTTGTCAGACCGACCCGAAACAGCCGATCGCATTGCCATGCACCCCGATATCGAGCGGCCCGAACGGCCCCTCGACACAAAGCGAGAAACATCCCGCCTGCGGCAGGTAGACGACCAGGTAGGGGCCATTCGGCCGCGTGACCGCCCAACCTTGCCCCATCACGCCGCCACTGAACTGAACCTCCACCGCCTCCGGCTCTTGCCGCAAGGCCGCGAAATCGCGCAGCGTGGCCCGGCCCACCGCATCCAATGGCGCGTCCGAAAGATCGGCCTCGATCGCCGCCCTTATCCGTTTGCGCATTGTGGCTGTGTCCGGCACCATCCCTTGTCCTTCGCTTCGCCTCAAATACTGCGGGGGTTTGGGGGCTGGCCCCCAATCACTCCACGATTTCCGCCGTCTCGACCACCGCATGGAACAAAACGTCGGCCCCGGCCGCAGCCCATTCCTTCGATATCTCTTCGGCCTCGTTATGGCTCAGCCCGTCCACGCAGGGACACATCACCATGGCCGTCGGTGCCACCCGGTTGATCCAGCAGGCATCGTGTCCCGCGCCCGAGATGATGTTCATATGGCTGTATCCCAGCCGTTCAGCCGCGTTACGAATGGCCGAGACACAGCCTTCGTCAAAGGCCACCGGATCGAAGCCGCCCACCTTCTCAAAGGCGATCTCCAGCCCCATCGCATCGGCGATCCTCTCGCCCTCGACGCGCAGCCGCGCCTCCATATCCTCGATCACCGACAGCTCGGGGCTGCGGAAATCCACCGTGAACACCACCTTGCCCGGGATCACGTTGCGCGAGTTGGGATAGACGTCGATATGGCCCGCCGCCCCCACCGCGTGGGGCGCATGGCTCAGCGCAATTTCGTCCACCTTTTCCAGCAGCCGCGCCATACCCAGCCCCGCGTTGCGCCGCATCGGCATCGGGGTCGAGCCGGTATGCGCGTCCTTGCCGGTGATCGTGACCTGGGTCCAGCTCAGCCCCTGGCCATGGGTGACAACGCCGATATCCTTGCCCTCGGCCTCAAGAATCGGCCCCTGTTCGATATGCAGCTCGAAGAACGCATGCATCCTGCGCGCGCCCACCTTTTCCTCGCCACGCCAGCCGATCCGCGACAGCTCGTCACCAAAGCTCTTTCCTTCGGCATCGGTGCGCGCATAGGCCCAGTCCTGCGTGTGCATGCCGGCAAACACGCCAGAGCTGAGCATAGCGGGGGCAAAGCGCGTGCCCTCCTCGTTGGACCAGTTGGTGGCGACGATGGGGTGTTTGGTGCGGATGCCCAGATCGTTCAGGGTGCGGATCACTTCAAGCCCCGCCAGCACGCCCAGCACCCCGTCATATTTGCCGCCCGTGGGCTGAGTATCCAGATGCGAGCCCACATAGACCGGCAGCGCCTCTGGATCGGTGCCCGGTCGCATGGCGAACATGTTGCCCATCTGGTCGAGCCCCATGGAACAGCCCGCAGCCTCGCACCATTTCTGGAACAGCGCGCGCCCTTCGCCATCTTCGTCCGTCAGGGTCTGGCGGTTGTTACCTCCCGCCACACCAGGGCCGATCTTGGCCATCTCCATCAGACTGTCCCACAACCGGTCACCGTTGATTCTGAGATTCTGTGCCGGAGCCGCCATACCTGTTCCCCTGTTGCTTGCTTTGCGTTCTTGCTGGCCTAGCTATTTGACCAACTGGTCAAACTCACGCTATCACGGGTTTGACACCAGTCAAGAAATAGCCGAGTTCCACTGCAAGATTCCGTCACTTCGACGGCCAAGCGAAGGAAAAATCAGCAGATCATGCCGCAGGACCGCGCGCCGACCCGTATCCAGAAGAAAAACCGCGCAGCCATTCTGGAGGCCGCGTTGAACGTGTTTTCAGCGCATGGGTTCCGCGGGGCGACGGTGGACCAGATCGCGACAGAGGCCGGATTGAGCAAACCCAACCTGCTCTATTATTTCCCGTCGAAAGAGGCGATGCACGAGGCGCTTCTGGCCGAACTTCTCGATACCTGGCTCGATCCCCTGCGCGCGCTCGATGACAGCGGCGAGCCTTTGACCGAATTACTCGCCTACGTTCATCGCAAGCTGGAAATGAGCCGCGACTATCCCCGTGAAAGCCGCCTTTTCGCCAATGAAATCGTTCAGGGTGCGCCGCGCATTTATCAGGCATTGAGCGAGGATCTGAAGGCGCTGGTCGATGACAAGGTGGCCCTGCTCGAAAGCTGGATGGACGCGGGCCGGATCGCCCGTGTGCACCCCTATCACCTGCTGTTCTCGATCTGGTCGCTGACCCAGCATTATGCGGATTTCGATGTGCAGGTGCGCGCCGTGCTGGGGGACGAAGACCCGTTCGACGGTGCCGACGTGTTCCTCGACACACTCTATCGGCGGCTGCTCAGCCCGCATCCGAACTAGGCACCTCCTCCTCAACCTCATCAGACTCGGCGCTCGCCAGTGCTGCGGTTTCGGGCGTCGTCGCGCGGGCTGCTGGACTAGGAACAAAGCTCGACTTGTCGGCCTCGGCCACAGGCGCGCGCAGCAGGATGCGCAGGCCCGCGAACAGGATCAGCAGCACATGCGCCCCGGCAGAGGTCATGAACAATCCGGCGCTGCCAAGTGTTTCCATGCCGAACCCTGCAAACAACGGCCCCAGAATCGCGCCGACCCCGTAGAGCATCAACAAACCGCCACTGACCTGGATCGCCTGATCCGTTGCGGCATGGTCGTTGGCATGGGCTATGATGATCGGATACATGGCATAGATCGCCGCGCCGAAAAGCGAGGCCAGCACCAGGTTCAGCATCCGCGACTCGGGCGACAGCGCGATGAAGACCATATCGACCGCCAGTGCCAGGGCCGCCACACCGATCAGAACCGCGCGCCGGTCCAGCCGATCAGACAGCCAGCCGATCGGAATCTGCGATACTGCACCCGCCAACACCGGCAGACTGGCGAACAGCGCCACGGTCGCGAGCGCCAGGCCGATGCCATTTGCATAGACCGCCGACAGCGTGCCAAAAGCGCTGTTCGATACGCCCACGCAGAGCACACCGATCACCGCCACGGGCGAGTTGCGCCAGAGCGCCATCAGGTCGAGCCGCACGCTGACCAGCGGTTTGGGCACCGCTTTGGACGACATCGCCGTCGGCATCAGTGCCAGACAGTAAAAGATCGCGGGCAACACGAAGAACAGAAACCCCGAGGTGTCGCCCATCGTCAGCACCAGTTGACCGGCGGTCGACGCGCCGAGGTTCACCATCGTGTAGAGGCCAAAGATACGGCCGCGCGTGCTCGGCTCAGCCCGTTCGCTCAGCCAGCTTTCGACGATCATTGCCGCCCCGGCAAAACAGAAGCCCGACATCGCGCGCAGGGGTATCCAGGTCCAGGGGGTCAAGAGCAGCAACGACAGCAACACAGCGACGGCAGCGAAACCCGACATCACGCTGAAGGCGCGCACATGCCCGACCTTGCCCACCAGCCGGGGCGTATAGAAGCAGCCCGCGACATAACCCAAAGCCCAGCCGGTGCCGAGCAGACCCAGCGCCGCCGCGCTGAACCCTTCCTGCGTTCCTCTGATCGGCAGAATCAGACCGTTCATGCCCCCGGCAAACAGCAGCAGGGCCGAACCCAGCAACAGGGCGCTGACTGGCAGCAACTGACGTACCATGAACAGGTCTCCGAAAGCCAAGGGCGGCCGATTGGGCCGCCCCTGAGATCAATTTAATCAAGTGGCGCCGGAAGAGACAAGCCGCCTCTTCTCTTGCAGATTACTCCGCCGCGCGCGCCATCGGGTTGTTCGGATGTGTAGTCCAGTTGGAATAATCGGCCTGCACCACTTTGCCGGTTCGCGGGTCAGTTTCGCCCGGCTGCATCGCCACCATTGAGATACAGCCGTCGATCGGGCAGACATCGACGCAGAGATTGCAGGCGACGCATTCGTCATCCATCACCTCGAACACCCGATCCTCGGACATGGAAATCGCCTGGTGCGAGGTATCCTCGCAGGCGGCATAGCAGCGCCCGCATTTGATGCACTGATCCTGGTCGATCTTGGCCTTGGCGACGTAGTTCAGGTTCAGATACTGCCAGTCTGTCACATTCGGCACCGCGCGCCCGACGAAATCGTTGACGCTGGAATAGCCTTTCTCGTCCATCCACTGGCTGAGACCGGATTTCATCTCTTCCACCACGCGGAAGCCATAGGTCATCGCGGCGGTGCAGACCTGCACCGTGCCGCAGCCGAGGCTCATGAACTCGGCCGCGTCGCGCCAGGTGGTCACGCCGCCGATCCCGCTGATCGGCAGACCCCGGGTTTCCGGGTCGCGCGCGATCTCGGCCACCATGTTCATCGCGATCGGTTTCACCGCCGGCCCGCAATACCCGCCATGGCTGCCCTTGCCGTCGATTGACGGCTCGGGGCTGAAGTTGTCCAGGTTTACAGAGGTGATGGAACTGATTGTATTGATAAGAGAAACCGCATCCGCCCCACCATTCCTGGCGGCCCGCGCCGGATAGCGGATATCGGTGATATTGGGCGTCAGTTTCACGATCACCGGCTTGTCGTAATAGGTCTTGCACCAGCGGGTGACCATCTCGATATATTCGGGCACCTGGCCCACCGCCGCGCCCATGCCGCGCTCGCTCATCCCATGCGGGCAGCCGAAATTGAGCTCGATACCATCGGCCCCGGTTTCAGCCACCCGCGGGAGGATCGATTTCCACTCCGCTTCCTCGCAGGGCACCATGATCGACACGATCACCGCCCGGTCGGGATAATCCGCCTTGACCCGCGCGATCTCTTCCAAGTTGGTTTCCAGCGGGCGGTCGGTGATCAGCTCGATATTGTTGAGGCCCAAGAGCCGTCGGTCAGCGCCATAAATGGCACCATAGCGCGGTCCATTCACGTTCACCACCGGCGGCCCTTCGGAGCCGAGCGTCTTCCACACGACGCCGCCCCATCCGGCCTCAAAGGCGCGGCGGACGTTGTATTCCTTGTCGGTCGGTGGCGCCGAGGCCAGCCAGAACGGGTTCGGGCTTTCGATACCCAGAAAGTTAGTCTTCAAATCAGCCATTTATACGGCCTCCCTGATGTGCTTTCGCATCGTTGTTCGGTGTCACGCGCTCAGCTGGGTGTGGATGTCCATGGCCGCGTCTCGGCCTTCGGCCACGGCGGTCACGGTCAAGTCCTCGCCGCCGCTGGCACAGTCGCCCCCGGCCCAGACCCCGGGAACCGAGGTGCGACCCGATCCGTCGACCCTGATCTTGCGCCCGTCCAGTTCCAGCCCCTCGGGTGCGCCTTTCAGCGTCTGGCCGATGGCCTTGAACACCTGATCGGCGGCCAGGCGCACGGTCTCTCCGGTGCCGGTCACCGAGCCGCCCGCGCTGGTGGTGTATTCCAGCTCGATCTCGACCGCAGACCTGTTACCATGCACCGCCACCGGCATCACGTTGAACATCAGCCTGACGCCCTTGGAGGCGGCCAGGTCCTGTTCGAAGCGGCTCGCCCCCATTTCGGCACGCGAGCGGCGATAGGCAACGGTCACGTTCTCGGCGCCCAGCAGTTTTGATTGCACAGCGGCGTCGATCGCGGTCATGCCGCCGCCGATCACCACCACGTTGCGTCCCACCGGCAGTGCCGACAGATCGCCCGCCTGGCGCAGTTCGGCGATGAAATCAACCGCGTCGCGCACGCCTTCCTTATCCTCGCCCGCCGCACGCAGGGCGTTCACTCCGGCTAAACCGATGGACAGGAACACCGCATCATAGTCAGCGCGCAGCGCATCGAGCGTAAGACCCTGCCCCAGCGCCGAGCCCTGCTCTACAGTGATGCCGCCAATCTTGAGCAGCCAGTCCACCTCGGCCCCGGCAAATCCGCCGGTCGCCTTGTAGGCGGCAATGCCAAATTCGTTCAGCCCGCCAGCCTTGGGCCGCGCCTCGTGGATGACCACGTCATGACCCAGCATCGCCAGACGATGCGCGCAGGCAAGACCTGCAGGCCCCGCGCCAACAACCGCCACGCGCTTGCCACTGGGCGCCGCACGGGTAAAGGGATGCACGCCGCGCGCCATCAGCGTGTCAGTGGCATAGCGTTGCAGCCGCCCGATCTCGACCGGCTTGCCCTCGGCCGCCTCTCGCACGCAGGCCTCTTCGCAGAGCGTTTCAGTGGGACAAACGCGGGCGCACATGCCGCCCAGGATGTTCTGCTCCAGAATGGTGCGCGCCGCGGCCTCGGGATGGCCGGTCTGGATCTGACGGATGAACAGTGGAATGTCGATCTCGGTCGGACAGGCCGTCTGGCACGGCGCATCATAACAGAAATAGCAGCGATCCGCTGCCACCGCCGCCTCATGCGGCGCATAGGCCGGATGCAGATCGTCGAAATTCGCGGCAAGTTCGTCGCTGGAAAGCCGCCCGGCGACAATGCCGGGAGCCATCTGGCCCTGTGCCATCGCTCTTCTCCCTGAAGATATGTTTGTTATTGGGATGAGCTTGCCACATCCATAAATTTTATCAACTGGTAAAATTTATCTTTCGGTCAAAAATGAAAAACCCGGGCGAAATCGCCCGGGTCCGCAAGGCTGAGTGCAAGAATTTTCAGCGAAAATTGTTGCCGCCTGCCGCAAGGATGTCAGACCATTCCGGCGAGGTGGCCGGATTTCACCCAGACACGCGCTCCCTCCTCGCCCACGGTCAGATCAAGCCGCGCGCCGGGCGGCAGGCGCAGCCAGTCCCAGCGGGAGAACGTCTCGCCACCTTCCTGAAACCCGCCCTCCAGCACGAAGACCTCGATGCCACCGGGAAGATCGCGCATCACCCGCGCGCCTGCCACCCAGCTTTCCAACCGCACCTCTTCATGCGCATCGGCAAAAAGCGTCTCGTCGCTTTTGCCGATGATAGAACGCCGGACCTCGGTCCGGTCCGCAGGATCGAACTGATGCAGCTTGACCAGAATGGTCGCCCCCGGCTCGGTTGCAGGTGTATGGGACGAGGTCGGCGGGTTACGCACATAAGAGCCAACCGGAAAATCGCCCAATTCGTCCTGGAACACACCGTCCAGCACTAGATACTCCTCTCCCCCGTCATGGGTATGGGCGGCAAAGGCGCTGCCCGGCGCAAAACGCACAATGGTGGTGGCCCGCGCCACCTCGGCCCCGATCCGGTCCAGCATCTTGCGCTCGACCCCCGGCGCGGGTGATGGCACCCATTCCGTCAGATCGAAATGTACCGCCGAGCGCTGACTGAAATCCGCGTTGATCCGCATGGGGTGTCTCCTGCTTGCTCTCTTGCTGCTCGATCTGGCGCGCTGCTCGGTCGAAAAAAGCATGTTCACACAGAGGTGATCAAGCGCCCAATGCCTGCCTGCGGGCAAGGCTCTTGACACAGAGCCTTTCTTTAAGCTTAAAATTTCATACATGAAGCAAATTTGCCGCACCATCACCTACCTTACCCCAGACAAGGCTGCTATCGCGATTTTCGATAGCGGCATTCGGACAAATTCCTTGTCTTGTGGCCCTGCCCGACCCGACGCTGAAACAGGCCCGCAAAGGGCAGTATCGGTGAGGAGGAACACCCGATGGCACGGCTGAGCGCCTTCAATTTCCAGAAATGGATCGACGAACACAAACATCTGCTGAAACCGCCCGTTGGCAATCAGCAGGTCTGGGAAGACGCGGATCTGATGGTGACCGTGGTCGGCGGCCCCAACAAGCGCACCGATTATCATGACGACCCGGTCGAGGAATTCTTCTACCAGCTCAAGGGCGACATGGTGCTGAAACTCTACGAAGGCGGCGAGTTCTATGACGTGCCGATCCGCGAGGGCGACATTTTCCTGTTGCCGCCGCATGTGCGCCACTCGCCGCAGCGCCCGCAAGAAGGCTCTATCGGGCTGGTGATCGAACCCAAGCGCCCCGAAGGCGCCCATGACGCCATTGAGTGGTATTGTTTCGGTTGCGGCAGCCTGGTCCACCGGGCTGAGCTTGTGCTGGAAAGCATCGTGCGAGACCTGCCGCCGGTCTACCAGACATTCTACGCCGACACGGCCGCGCGCACCTGCCCCAATTGCGGAGAACTCCATCCGGGCAAAGAGCCACCCGAGGGTTGGGTGAAACTATAAACCCGGATTAAACTGCCCAAAAACAACGATTCTAACAGGGAGACAACAATGACAATCAGCTTCAAGGGTCTGGCCCAGGGTATCGCATGTGCTGCGCTGGTTCTGGGCGCATTACCCGCCGCCGCCAAGGAGTTTCGCCTTGGCCTGATCACCCCGCCGCCCCATACCTGGACCAAGGCGGCCGAGGCGTTCGGCGCCGAACTGGCCGAGAAATCCGGCGGCGCCCACAGCGTTTCGGTGTTCCCGGCGCAGCAGCTGGGCAACGAAGCGCAGATGCTGCAACAGTTGCAGACCGGCGCGCTGGACATGGCGTTCATGACGATTGCCGAGGTCTCGAACCGGGTTCCGAACATGGGCGCGTTCTATGCACCCTACCTTGCAAATGACATCGGTCATGCCGCCGCCATCTTGCGGTCGGACACCGCCAAGGGGATGCTGGACGTCCTGCCGCAAGAGGCCGGCGTCGTTGGCGTAGGCTATGGCAGCGCGGGCATGCGCCAGATTCTGAGCCGTGGCCCAGTCAACTCGGCCGCTGACCTCAAGGGGCTGAAGCTGCGCATCACCCCCTTTGACCCGATCCTCGATTTCTACAATGCGCTGGGTGCGGCGCCCACGCCGATGCCGCTGCCGGCGGTCTATGATGCGCTGGCCAATGGCCAGGTCGATGCCATCGACATGGATGTCGAGCTGATCAACGTTCTGAAGTACCACGAACATGCCGACACAATCCTGATCTCGAACCACATGATGTTCCCGATGGTTGGGCTGATTTCGGCCCGGGTCTATGCCGGTCTCAGCGATGACGACAAGGCGATGATCTCGGAACTGATGGCCAAGCATGTGGACAGCACGCTGGACGTCTATATCGCCAAGGAACCGGAATGGACCGACGCCCTGACCAAGGTCGGTAAGACGTTCAAGACCGTGGATTCCGAATTCTTTGGCGAGGCAATCGCGCAATGGGAGGCAACCTGGACCGCCAAGGCCCCGTCCCTGACTGATCTGCGCAAGACCGCTGCGGACACCCAATAACCCAAGCGACACAGCAAACGGGCCGGTCCCTGACTGGCCCGTTTCGCGCAAACAAACAGGCAGGCACATGCTGTATCGAGCATCCCGTTTCTGGGCCAGGGTCGAGATCTTTTGCGCCGCGATGCTGGCCGCGTCCGTGACCGGGCTGATCCTGCTGAACGTAACGACCCGGGCCGCCGGTAACGCGATCTATTGGGTCGACGAGGCGGCGATCTATGCCATGGTCTGGATGACCTTTCTGGCAGCCTCTGCCGCCGTGCATTTTCGCAGTGCCATTTCCGTCACGATTGTGAACGAGGTTCTGACAGCCCCGCTACGACGGCTGCTTGGGCGTGCCGTCGACATGGTGTTGTTCCTCTTTGCCTGCCTGATGGTCTGGATCTGCCTGCGATGGTTCATGCCGCTCGAACTCATGCGGGCAGGATGGGATGCAAAACTGTTCCAGGGGCAGACCTTCAACTTCATCTATGCCGAACCCACCAATACAATCGGCCTGAAGAAGGTCTGGGTCTGGCTGGTGATCCCGCTCTTCACCTTTGGATTGCTGCTGCATTCCTTTGCGAACCTGTTCCACCCCGACCCGGACACCCAGCCGGAGAACCAGAGATGACCCCCGTTCTTTTCGCCCTGCTCCTGTTCGGTTCGGTCCCCATCGCACTGGTACTGGCGCTGACTGCACTGTGGTACATCTATGACAGCGGCAATCTGGTGCTTTATGACAGTTTCGCCCAGCAGATGTTCGCAGGCGTCGAAAATTACGGGCTGCTTGCCATTCCGCTGTTCATCCTGACCGGAGAACTGATGAACGAAGGCGGCATGACCCAGCGGCTGGTGCGTGCCGCACGCGTTTTTGTCGGCGGGTTTCGGGGCGGGATGGCCTATATCAACCTGCTGGCCAATATGTTCATGGCCGCGATCATCGGATCGGCGGCCAGCCAGATCGCGGTGATGAGCCGGGCCATGGTGCCCGCAATGAAGGAAGAGGGCTATGACCCCGGTTTCGCCGCCGCCACCACCGCTGCTGGCGGGTTGCTGGCTCCGGTCATTCCGCCGTCGATGCTGTTTGTGATCTATGGCGTTCTGGCGCAATTGCCGATTGGTGATCTGTTCATCGCCGGGATCATCCCCGGCCTGATCATGGCTGGATCGTTCTTTGTCGTCGTGGCCCTGATCGGATTGTGGCAGGAGTTTCCCAAGGGCGACTGGATGACCATGCCGCAGGCGCTGCGCGCCCTGCGCGATGCCCTGCCCGCCTTTCTGATCCCGCTGGCCATCGTCGGCGGTATCCTCTTTGGCATCGCCACGCCCACAGAAAGCGCTGCGGTGGCCTCGCTCATCGCCTTTGCCGTCGGCTGGCTGATCTATCGCGAGATCCATATCCGCGATCTGGGCGCCATGTTCGTCCGCACCGCCACCAATTCCTCGCTGGTGATCTTCATGATCGCGGCAGCGAATGTGTTTGGCTGGGTGGTGATCTACGAAGAGCTGCCGCAGAAGCTGGCGGCGTTCCTGACCACCGTGACTTCGGACCCGTTCACCTTCCTGCTGATCGTCAACCTGTGCCTGCTGTTCGTCGGCATGCTGATAGACGGGATCGCGGCGCTGATCCTGATCACACCGATCCTGCTGCCCATCGCGATGAACAGCTATGGCATCAGCCCCTATCAGTTCGGCGTGGTGATCAGCCTGAACCTTGTTCTCGGGCTGCTGACGCCGCCGGTGGGCGTCGGTCTCTATATCGCATCCGCCATGTCGGGCGTGCGGCCTTTCACCATCTTCGCCGCACTCTGGCCCTTTCTGCTGGCGGTCACGGCGGTGCTGATCTTGCTGAGTTACTTCCCGATCCTCAGCATCGCATTGATCTGACCGCCTCGAGAAGGCGCCAGACGCGTCAGGGCATCAGCACCTGCGCACGCGCGAAACTGGCAATGTCGGCGCTCAGATCGTCATAGATCAGCTCGACCTCGATCTGCGCGACAGAGCCCGAAGGGAAGCTGCGGAAAGGCAACCCGTCGCTTTCGATGATCGCATTTGGCGCGGCGGTCTCGGCATGGCAAGGTGGCAAGGGCCAGACCTCTGGCGCGGCCCCGTTGATCGCGACAGTCATCTGGGCCAGCCCACAGCGCCAGGACCACAGATGCGTGACATAGAGCAGGTCCTGACCGTCATAATCGCGCAGCGCCACCCAGTTGCCACGCGTAGCATTCAGGATCGGCTTCACCTCGGTCGCAGTGGTGAACTTGCCGCTGGGCACCTGCGGTTCGGCCACGAGTTGCGGCGCGGGCGATAGAAAGACTGGCGCGGCGGGCGCCTCGGCCGAGGGCGCCTGAGTCAGGAACGCGGGCGCGGCAGGCGCCTCGGCCGCGGCGCTTTCGGTTGGCGCGGGCGTCTTGTTCTCGCCCTGGGACGACTGCGCCGCGCCGGCGATGAGGAACAACAGAATATCGAGCATCTGGAACGGGCCTTTCAAAATCAGTTGGCGGGAAATCCGGGCTTTTGGCGCCCGGCCCCTGCCCCTATACTACGTCAAAACAGGGGCGCCGCATCAGCAAATCCGGCGGCGGGCAGAGATGGCAAAACGACAGGTCGCGAAAACGACGGGGCGCAGGCCCTTTAACATCGTGGTGGTGGGCCAGAACAACCGCCTGCAATACGAGGCGGTACTCTTCGCCGCCTCGCTGCGCCATTCGACCCCCGATTTCGATGGCCGCCTGTTCATCGCCCACCCGCAGCCCGGCCCGAAATGGTACGATGACCCGAGTATCCAGAGCGACGAGGTGCGCGCCACGTTCGACATGCTGGGGGCCGAGCTTTTGCCTTTTGAGAACAAGGTGTTCGGCCAGACCTATCCGCATGGCAACAAGATCGAGGCGCTGCTGGCCCTGCCCGAGGGCGAACCTTTTGTCTTTTTCGACACGGACACGCTGGTCACCGGCGACCTGATGTCGGTGCCCTTCGATTTCAGCCGCCCCACCGCCTCGCTCAAGCGCGAAGGCACCTGGCCGCAGCCCACGCTCTATGGTCCGGGCTACAGCGATATCTGGCGGGCGCTCTATGCCCGGTTCGGGCTGGATTTCGAAAGCTCGCTGGATTTCGATCAGCCCGATGAGTATTGGAAACGCTATCTCTACTTCAACGCGGGCTTCTTCTTTTACGAATGCCCGCACAAATTCGGGCACCGGTTCCTGACCTATGCCCGCTCGATCCGCGATACGCCTTTGCGGGAACTGGCGTGTCAAAGCCTGGATCCGTGGCTCGATCAGGTGGCGCTGCCTCTGGTGATCCATTCCTTCGGCGGCGGCCGCAACACCCTGCCTGACGGCCTGCTCGACGGTTCGGTCACCTGCCATTACCGCCTTTTCCCCCTGCTTTATGCGCGCGAGGCCGATCACGTGGTAAACGTGCTGGAAGAGGTCTGTGCGCCAAACCGGATCAAGAAGGTGCTGAAGAATTACGAACCGCTGAAAAAGATTGTCTATCAGGGCAAAGGCGAGAAAATCCGCGCGATGTTCGACCGCGCGGATCTGCCTCACAAGGAACAGGCCATTCGCAACCGGATAAAATCCAAGGGGCTCTGGCTCAGGTAACGACCTATTTCTTGCCGAACACTTCTTCCCAGTAGTTGTAAAGCGCCAACAGGATCACGAATCCTGCGATGAAGGCGAAGGGCAAACCGCCCCAGAACCCGGCAAACCCGGTCGAGATGCTGTACGACAGCCCGACCACGAAGGTGATCATCAGGCCCAGCCCGATGGTGGCCGTGATGAAATTGACCAGTTTCGACATTTCAAACCTCCTCTCGCGCGGCTGAACCCGTCAGCGCAGCTTGCATCCATGCCGCCGTTCTCATCAGGCGGTCGTCCTGTTCCCGTGCCCCGATCAGTTGCACCCCAATCGGCAATTCGTCCGCACCAACCAACACCGGCAGGGTGAGGCATGGCAGACCGGCCAGTGTCCAGATGGTGCAATAGACCGCGTCGCCAGTGTTTCCCGCTGACAGCGGCAGGGCCTGACCCGATGCCGACGGCGCCAGGATGGCATCGAAATCGTTGAAGTGATCCACAAAAAACGCTTCTGCGGACGCCTTGATCTCTATTGCTTCGCAGTATTGTGCCCGGCTGATCGCGGTACCTCGTTCCAGGGCTGCGCGCATTTCTTGGCTCAGCGTACCCCCGTGATCGCGCGCGATGTCCTGCATGTTCTCGGCGATCTCGTAATCGTATATCACCTTGTGAACATCGGTCAGTCCGACAAGCTGCGGCGCGGCCGGAAACCGCTCGACCCGGTCGCCCAAAGCGTCCAGTACCGACTCCAGACCCGCGCGGGCATCCGCATCCAACCGGTCGTGATAGGGCATGTCGAACCAGGCGAAATCAGGCTCCACCGGGACCTCGGCCCTGGCACCTGCCAGATGTCTGGGACGCGGCCGCGCAAAACTGGCGGGATCGTCCTGATCATAGCACCCAATCGCGTCGACCAGCAGCGCCATGTCTTCGAGCGTGTTGGCAAAGCCGCCGATCTGATCCAGTGTGATCGAGGTGCGGAAGACGCCCGTGCGCGGAATGATCCCGCGGCTCGGCTTGAAGCCGAATGCACCGCAGAACGAGGCCGGACGGACGACCGATCCGCCTGTCTGTGTGCCAATCGCAAGCGGCACGTGACGCGCTGCCACCGCCGCGGCGGATCCGCTTGAGGACCCGCCCGGTGTCCGTGACGGATCATGCGGATTGGTCGTCACAGTCGGGTGCAAATAGGCCAGTTCGGTGGTCCGTGTCTTGCCCATGATCACCGCGCCAGCCTCGCGCAGACGCTCGACCAGACGCGCGTCGCGTCCGGACTGGCGCCCAGAGAAGATCACGCTGCCCCGCTGGGTGGGCATGTCGGCGGTATCCACGATATCCTTGAGCGCCACTGGCACCCCGTGCAAGGCACCTGTCGCCCGCCCTGCCCGCCTGATCCGGTCAAGTTCCCGCGCCTGGGCCAGCGCATGGTCCCCATCCAGATGCGCCCATGCCTGCACCACAGGTTCAGTCTCGGCTACCCGCGCCAGACAAGCTTGCACGAGGTTCTCCGAACTCAGGCGGCCGGCCCTGATAGCCTCTGCCGCCTGCGTTGCTGACATCAAAGTCGGATCCATCCGCATATCAGGGGACCCACACGCCGAACAGGTAATCCGGGAACCACAGCGCAATGCCCGGGAACTGGTACATCAGCACCATGCACAAGATCACGATGGCCAGATACGGCATCAAACCCTTGAAGATCTGGATCAGTTCGATCTGCGACTTCAGAACGCCCTTGAGGTAATAGGCCGACATCGCCATGGGTGGTGTCAGGAACGAAGTCTGAAGGTTCAACGCCACCAGCATGGCGAAGAAATACGGGTTCACCCCGAACGTATCCAGCATCGGGAGGAAGATCGGCACGAAAATGATCAGGATCTCCGACCATTCCAGCGGCCAGCCCAATAGGAAGATGATCAGCTGCGCCAATACCAGGAACTGCCAGGGTTGTAGGTTCATGCCCACCACCCAGTGCTCGATCACGTCATGCCCACCGAGATAGGAAAAGACCGACGCGAAAGTCCATGAGCCCACGAACAGCCAGCACACCATCGCCGTTGCCTTGGCCGTAAGGAACACGCTTTCCTTGACCTTACCCCAGGTCAGAGACCGGTAGAGCATCGCCAGGACCAGGCCACCCAGGGCGCCCATCGCGGCTGCTTCGGCCGGTGTCGCCAACCCACCCAGAATCGAGCCCAGCACGAGAAAGATCAGAACGGTCAGCGGAACGAAGGACACCAGCAGGTTCATGTAGATTTCCCGCTTTGGCGGCACATCTTCCAGCTGTGGCTTGGGCGCAAGCGCCGGATTGATGCTGACCCGGATGATCACGTAGACGATGTAGAGACCGGCCAGCATCAGCCCTGGAAACACCGCCGCAGCATAGAGCCGCAAGGGCGACAGTTCGGCAATCGCTGCATAGACGATCAGCATGATCGACGGCGGTATGAGGATGCCCAGCGTCCCGCCCGCGCAAATCACCCCGGCGGCAAAACTTTGGTTGTAACCGGCCTTGTTCATCGCCGGATAGGCCAGCAGACCCATCAGCGTGACCACCGCGCCAACGATGCCCGAAGCCGTCGAGAACACAGCACAGGTCAAGAGCGCCGCAATTGCCAGCGAGCCCGGCAGGTTTCGTGCAGCCATATAGAGGGAAAAGAACAGCCGGTCGACAATATTGGCGCGTTCCACCACGTATCCCATGAACAGGAACAGCGGGATGGCGACCAGCGTGTCGTTCTCCATCACGGAATAGGTGTTCTGGTTCAGGAGATAAAAGATGTTGTTGTCGAAGATCTCGGAAATCGACTGGGGGCTGTGATAATAGGCGTAGTAGCCAAAACCGACACCCATCGCGAGCAGCGTAAAGGCGATCGGAAAGCCCAGTAGAACCAGTACGATAAACATGCAGAGCATGACGATTGCGATCTGAGGATCACTCATTGCCGCGGCCTCCTGCCTGCGTCCCGTACATCTCGGGGTGGTCTTCCTGCATGTGCATCAGCATGTCTTCAGTCTCTTTCACGTCGTCGATACGCGGCAGCCACTCGCCGCTGCGCATAGCCAGCCAGCACCGGGCCATTTCGGCCAGCCCCTGCAACATCAGCAGCGCGCCGGCGACCGGGATCAGGGTCTTGAAGAAGTAGATCTGGATACGGGCCGGGCTGTTCCAGCTCACTTCCTTGTACCGCCAGCTATCCGAGGCGATCTCCCAGCCGTACCAGAACAGCGCGAACATGCCGGGAAAGAAGAAGAGGATATACAGCACGAAATCCACGCGCGCCTGCCAGCGCACCGGAAACAGACGATACAGAACATCGCCACGCACATGCGTATCCTGTGCCAGCGCATAGGCGCCCGACATCAGGAACAGCGCCCCGTACATCTGCACCATCATGTCAAAGGCCCAGACCGTCGGCGAATTCAGCACGTAACGCACGAAAACTTCATAAGACACCGAAAGCGTCAGAATGAGAATGCACCACCCGAAGGCCTTGCCAACCCATTGGCTCAGCCCTTCGATGGCATGGATGGTTTTGATCAAGGTCTGTCCCCCATCATCGCGCCACAAGGGGCGGGGCCACTGTCGCGGCCGCCGCTCTTGTCAGTTCGAACCTTTGGTTCAGCCGAAATAATGGCCGTAGGCCAGTTTGTAGTCGGGCTGGTTCAGGTTGAGGTAGTTCATCACCGTCTTGGCATAGGCCTTTTGGCTCTCCACCACCTTGGCAAAGAACGCGTCCTCGCCCGAGATGCGGTCGACCACCACATCCCACGCCTTCAACTGCTCTGCCATGACGCTGTCGGGGGTGCGATAGACGTTCACGCCCTGCTCGGTCTGGAGTTTCACCAGATCTTCCGAATAGCGCTTGGTGTTGTGCCAGTAGAAGTTCGAGTTCTCGGCCTCGGAGGCGTATTTGAGGATCGCCTGAAGCTCGGGCGCCAGGGCCTCGTACTTCTTCTTGTTGAACGTGACCTCGAAGAATTCCTGGCTCTGGTGGAACGAGGCCAGGTGATAGTGCTTGGATACGTCCTGCATGCCGAAGTCGCGGTCCGAGGTCGGGTTGTTGAACTCGGCCGCGTCGATCAGGCCCGACTTCATTGCAGGCTGGATTTCGCCGCCCGGCAGCTGCACCACCGACATACCCATCTCCAGCAGAACATCTGCCGCAAGGCCCACGGTGCGATACTTCAGCCCCTTCATCTGGCTGGCATCCGTGATCTCTTGCTTGAACCAGCCCAGCGGCTGCGCGGGCATCGGCGAGTTGAAGAAGGACACCACGTTCAGGCCAAGGCTTTCCATCAGCTCGTTAAAGAGCTCCATGCCGCCGCCGTAGTGGACCCAGCCCAGGACTTCCTGGCTCGACCAGCCAAAGCACGGGCCGGTTCCAAACAGCGAGGCTGCCTTGGACTTGGAGTACCAATAGGCAGGAACGTAATGGGCAGCATCCAGCACGCCGCGGTGCACGGCATCCTGCATCTGGCTGGTCTTGACGACCGAGTCCACCGGCAGCAGGTCTATGGTCAGGCGGCCTCCCGACATTTCGTTCACGCGGTTCACGTAGGATTGCGCGTTCTCAAGAAAGATACCGCCGCCCCATGCGGCCTGCATCTTCAGCGTAACGCCTTCCTGTGCATGGACAGCCGGAGCTGCCAGAACACCCGCGCCGGCAACAGCCGTTCCCCGCAGAAAGTTTCTGCGATTCATCTTTTCAGTCATTTCTCCTCCCATTTCCGGGCCAATCGGTTTGTTCTAACCAAGCCCTGTCCGCCAAAAGCAGACCCGTCAACGATAGTCACAGAGCGCAAACATTCAAATTCTTTTCAGTGTTTTTTGCCGAAATTGGTAATATTTCTTTTCCAGACAGGAAGGGTGTGCACCATCGGCGCGCACTTTCGGCTCAATTTTCGACCTGACGTTGATATCCGCCCGCCCCGCATGAGCGTACCCAGCGGTGAGTCCCTTGCAGGACAAAACGAGAAATCTGGCAAATGCCATCCAGTTCTGGCCAGAACACGTTGGCCAGATTCAGAAAGCGAGGCTCTGTTCGAAGGCCGGGTTAACGGGCCCGTTCAGACCGGATGTGCCCCCGGGGCGACTGAAGCTGACAACAAGTCGCGGGTGTATTCATGTTCCGCACGCATGGCACGCAGCGCATCGACATCCATCACCTCGACGATTTCGCCGTTCTTCATCACCGCAAGCCGGTCGCACATATGGCCGATGACCGGCAGATCGTGGCTGACCATAAGGTAAGTCAGACCGTGTTCCGCACGAAGATCGGTCAGCAGGTTCAGGATTTCAGCCTGAACCGACACGTCCAGTGCCGAGGTCGGCTCGTCCAAGAGCAGGATCTCGGGCTCGCCCGCCAGCGCGCGGGCAATCGCCACCCGTTGCCGCTGACCGCCCGAAAGCTGATGCGGATAGCGAAAGCGGAACCGCCCACCCAGCCCCACATCGTCCAACAGGCGTCGGACCCGGGCGTCAATATCGGGGATGCCGTGCAGATGCAGCGTTTCCGACAGGACCTGATCCACCGAATGGCGCGGATGCAGCGAGGCGTAAGGATCCTGAAACACCATCTGCACCTTGCGGAAAAAGGCACGGTCACGCTTGCCGCCCGACAGCGCCTGACCGTCGATGGTGACACGCCCCGACCAGTCTGGCGCCAGCCCGGTGATCGCCCGCAGGATGGTGGACTTACCCGAGCCGCTTTCCCCCACCAGACCAAAGCTTTCGCCACGCGCCACCGAGAAACTGGCGCCGCGCACCGCGTCGACCCGGTCGTGACCATGGCCGAACCAGACGTTCAGTCCCTCGATCTCGATCATGCTCATGCCCGGCCTCCGACACTCGGCGCCTCGGACCAGGTGGGATCGCGGCTCAGCACCTCCAGCTTGGCGCGCGGCTGGTCCAGTCGCGGCAGCGAGTTCAACAGGCCGCGCGTATAGGGGTGCGTCGCCTGATGCAGCTTGTCGGCGTCGCAAACCTCGACGATGCGCCCGGCATACATGATCAGCACCCGGTCGCAGAACTCGGACACCAGGTTCAGGTCGTGACTGATGAAGATCAGGCCCATTCCGCGCTGTTTCACCAGATCGTCCATGATGTTCAGCACCTGCCGCTGCACCGACACATCGAGCGCCGAAGTCGGCTCGTCCGCGATCAGGATCTGCGGGTTGGGGATCAGCATCATCGCGATCATGATGCGCTGACCCATGCCGCCAGACATCTCGTGCGGATAGGCGCGCATCACCCGTTCGGGGTCGCGGATCGATACCGCCTGGAGCATTTCCAGCGAGCGTTTGCGCGCTTCGACCTTGCCCACCTTGTTGTGCAGCAGATAGGCCTCCATGATCTGGTCGCCGACGCGCATCACCGGGTTCAGCGAGAACTTGGGGTCCTGCATCACCATCGAGATGCGTTCGCCCCGCACCGCGCGCATGTCCTTTTCTGTCAGGTCGAGCAGGTTCTGCCCCTCCAGCGCGATCTGGTCGGCCTCGACGATCCCCGGCGGGCGGATAAGGCGCAGGATGGCCCGGCCGGTCATCGACTTGCCCGAACCGCTTTCGCCCACGATGCCCAGCCGCTCGCGCCCCAGAGAGAAGGAGATGCCGCGCACAGCCTCGACCACGCCCTGACGGGTGGGGAACTTGACCCACAGGTTTTCTACGTCCAAGAGGCTCATTGGCTGCCCTCCTTGGGGTCGAGCACATCGCGCAAGCCGTCGCCCAGCAGGTTAAAGGCAAGGCTGACGGTAAAGATCGCCAGCCCCGGCATGGTGGCAACCCACCAGTAGTCCAGGATGAAACGGCGCCCTTCGGAGATCATTGCCCCCCATTCCGGGCTGGGCGGTTGGGCGCCAAGCCCGAGAAAGCCCAGACCCGCGGCGGCCAGGATGATGCCCGCCATGTCCAGCGTCACCCGCACGATCAGCGACGAGATGCAAAGCGGCCAGATATGCCGGGTGATGATGCGCACGGGGCTCGCACCCTGCAGGCGCACCGCGCTGATATAGTCCGACGCGCGGATGGTCAGCGTCTCGGCCCGGGCCATGCGCGCATAGGGCGGCCATGCGGTCAGCGAGATCGCCAGCACCGCATTCTCGATCCCCGCGCCCAGCGCCGCCACAAAGGCCAGCGCCAAAACCAGCCGGGGAAAGGCCAGAAAGATATCGGTGATCCGCATCAGCACCACGTCGACCCAGCCGCCAACATAGCCAGCGACGGTACCCACCAATAGCCCCGCAAGCGGGGCAATCAGCGCGACCAGCGTCACGATATAAAGGGTGATGCGGCTGCCATAGATCAGCCGGCTCAGGATATCGCGGCCCAGACTATCGGTGCCAAACGGGTGACCGGGGCTACCCAGCGGTTGCAACCGGTTGCCCAGATTCTGCACATAGGGATCATGTGGTGCCAGGAACGGCGCGAACAATGCCATCAGCACCAGCGCCACCAGAATGCCCAGCCCGAACATCGCCATGGTATTGCCGCGCAGGGTCAGCCAGCCCTTGTAAAGGCTGGCCAGCCGGGCATGGCGGCGCGAGGTCGGCTCGTCGGTCAAGAGCCATTGCCGTAAAGTAAGTGTTTCGCTCATTTCGACCTCGGATCGAAGACCCGGTAGAGCAGGTCGGAAAACAGATTGAGACAGATGAAGATCAGCCCCACCACAACGGTTCCGCCCAGCACGGCGTTCATGTCGGCGCTGAGGAGCGCGGTAGTGATATAGCTGCCAATCCCAGGCCAGCTGAAGATGATCTCGGTCAGCACCGAGCCTTCGAGCAGGTTGGCATAGCTCAGCGCGATCACGGTGATCAGCTGTACCCGGATGTTGCGGAACGCGTGGCCCCAGATCACCTGGCGTTCGGACATGCCCTTGACGCGGGCGGTGGTGATATATTCGGCCGACATCTGCTCCAGCATGAAGGATCGCGTCATGCGGCTGATATAGGCCAGCGAGTAATAGCCCAGAAGCGTCGCGGGCAGGATGATATGGGAAAACGCATTGCGGAACACGCCCCATTCGCCGGCGATGGCACTGTCGATCAGGATCATGCCCGTGCGCGTGGGCACGATGTCCTGGTAGAAGATATCGAGCCGCCCCGGCCCTCCGACCCAGCCCAGAACGCCGTAAAAGATCAAAAGGCCCATCAGGCCCAGCCAGAAGATAGGCATCGAATAGCCCACCAACGCCACGACGCGGGCGATCTGGTCGATCCAGCTGCCCCGGCGCACGGCGGCGATGACGCCCAACGGCACGCCCAGCAACACGCCGATCAGCGTGCCCAGCGTGGCCAGTTCCAGCGTGGCGGGAAAAACGCGCTTGATATCCTCTGAGACAGGACGGGCATTCAACAGAGACATGCCGAAATCGCCATGCAGAACATCCCAGAGGTAGTAGAGAAACTGCACCAACAGCGGTTTATCGAGGCCCAACTGCTCGTAGACCGCATCATAGGTGGTTTGGCTGGCACGCTCGCCCACGATCGCCAACACCGGGTCGATCGGCATCACCCGACCTATGATGAAGGTGATGAGGAGCAGCCCCAGCATGGTGATCGAGACCGAACCGAGGGCCACGAGGACCCCCTTCAGCCAAGGGGCGAGAGACGCGCGAACGCGCCTCTCACGAGTGTTTTCGCTCAGTGCCATTTACTTGGTGACTTGCCAGTAGGACGCCGAGGTGATGGCCTGCCCGGTCGAGAAGTTCATCACGTTGTCGCGCTGCGCCGATTGCTCGATCTGCTGGAACATGATGACAAAGGGCGAGGTTTCGCGGAACTCGGCCTGGATCTCCTCGTACATCTTGGCGCGCGTGTCGCGGTCATTTTCCACCACGGCGGCGTCCGTCTTTGCGGTCAGCCCGCCGGTGTCCCAGCTGTTGCGCCAGGCCAGCAGACCGGTGGCCTGCGCCTCATCGGAGTTGTCCGGGTTATAGGCGAAGGTGCCCGCATTGGTATGCGGATCGGGATAATCCGGCCCCCAGGCGCCCAGATAGACATCCAGTTCCCGTGCCCGGTAACGGCTGAGGATCTGCTTGGCGGTGCCGATGGTGATGTTCATCTTGATCCCCACCTGTCCCAGCGAGTTTTGCAGCGACTGGGCGATCTCGATCCGCTCCTGCGCCTCGCGCACGCCGACCTCGATCTCCATGCCTTCGGGGATGCCCGCCTCGGCCAGCAGCGCCTTCGCCTTTTCCACATCATAGGTGAACGGCGCGGCGTCCGATGCACCCAGATAGGTCTGCGGCAGGAAATTCTGGTGAATGGTGTACTGACCACTGAGGAAACTGTTCTTCATCCCTTCGTAATCAACCAGATACTTGAAGGCCTGGCGCACCTGCGGCTTCGACAGTTCGGGGTGTTTCTGGCTGAGCGACACATACATCAGCCGCCCCTTCAGCTCTTCCTCGACCTTGACGCCCTCAGCATTGCGGGCGCCTGCGATATCCTCGGGGTTCAGGTTGCGGGCGATGTCGATATCGCCGCGCTCCAGCAGCAGGCGCTGGCTGGCACTTTCCTGTACGTGGCGCACGATCACGCGCTCCATCGCCGGGGCGCCGCGATAGTAGTCGGGGTTCGACTGGATTGTGATGCTTTCATTCGGCTTCCAGCTGACCAGCGAATAGGCGCCCGACCCGGCGGTATTGGTCTTGAGCCAGGTATTGCCCATATCGCCGTCCTGCTCGTTGGCCATGACGACTTCCTTGTCGACGATGCCACCAATGACCGCAGTCAGACAGTTCAGCACAAACGAAGTCGCATAAGGCTTGTCGGTGGTTATGGTCACCGTGTTGCCATCCGCCTTGATGGTTTCTGCCGCGTTTTCAGCGGTAAAGCCGAACTGGGTCAGGATAAAAGCCGGGGTCTTGTTCAGGATCACCGCCCGTTGCAGCGAAAACTCCACATCCTCGGCCCGGACAGGGTTGCCGGAATGGAATTTCAGCCCCTCGCGGATGGTGAAGGTGATCGAGCGCTTGTCCTCGCTCACCGTCCAGCTTTCGGCAATCTCGGGCTGATAGCCCGCCTTCAAGTCCATCGGGTCAAAATTCACCAACCGCATATAGACGTTGCGGCTGAGGTCAGAGCCCGCAAATTCAAAGCTTTCGGCCGGGTCCAGCGTGGTGATGTCATCGATCCGGTGTGCAATCACCAGCATGTTGGGCGGGGTTTCGGCCTTCGCCATCGGCGCGGGCGCGGTCATCAGGACCGCAGCACCCAGCACGGCGCTTGATAGAAGTCGGTTCAAAGCGTTCATCTTTTCTTTTCCTCTCCTGTTTTCTTGGTCTTGGTCAATTCTTGCTGTGCTCACGCGCCCCAGGTCCGCTCCAGAACCCTGAGCCAGTTATCGCGGCACAGCTTGTCGATCAGCGCCGCGCCATAGCCATGGTCGGCCATGGCCTGACGCAGGACCGGCAGGTCGGCGACCGTGGTCAGCGCCTCGGGCACGATGGCGCCGTCGTAATCCGAGCCGAGGCCCACACGGTCCTCGCCCAGAATGGCTATCATATGGTCGAGATGGCGCAGCATTGTCTCGACCGGCACATCGCTCAGCTTGCGCCCGTCTTCCCGCAGAAAGGCCACCGCGAAATTCAACCCCACCATCCCGTCGCTCTCGGCAATCGCACGCAGCTGATCATCGGTCAGGTTGCGCGAGATGGGACAGAGCGCATAGGCATTGGAATGGGTCGCCACTAGCGGTTTGTCGGAATGGCGGGCAACATCCCAGAACCCTGCTTCATTCATGTGCGACAGGTCGATAAGGATGCCCAGCTGATTACAGCGCCGCACCAGCCGGATGCCGTGATCGGTCAACCCCGGCCCGATATCCGGCCCCGAGGGGAAGCGGAACGGCACGCCGTGACCAAAGATCGTGTTGCGGCTCCAGACCGGGCCCAGCGAACGCAACCCGGCGGCATGCAACACGTCCAGCATGTGCAGATCGGGATCGATCCCTTCAGCCCCTTCGATATGGAAAATGGCGGCAATCCGCCCCGCCGCCAGCGCCGCGCGCATCTCACCCACGCTGCGACAGACACTCAGCGCGCCTTGGCGCTCCAACTCGAACAGGATCGCGGCCTGGCTCAGCACTACCGGCAGCGCATCCTCCCAGTCGATCGGTTCAGGCAGCGGCAGGTCATAGCTGGAATGGGTCATCTCGGCATCGCGCGCTTCGCGATCCATCGGCGAGGGCACGTAGACGGCAAAGAAACCACCGCCAAAACCGCCCGCCTGCGCCTTGGGCAGGTCGAGCGCGCCATCGCGCCCGGTCAGAAAGCTTCCCGCCTGCGCCAGCCCGCCCGCGCGATAAAGCTTGAGCAGGACATCGTTATGCCCGTCGATGATCGCCGGATGCGTTGCCGGCATGAGAACCCTCCCCGATGGCGGTTGCCCGGATGATAGAGAAGAAATTTGCATGGCAGAGGGAAAAGTGCATGAGTTGAACTCATAGAGCTAGTCTGAATCCGGGACCCCCATGGCAAAGCCCAAGACCTGGCACTCGCTGCCCGAGTATTTCGCCCTGCGCGCGCTGATGCAGACCGGTACCACCACCGGTGCTGCGCATCAGCTGGGCCTGTCACAATCGGCGGTCAGCCGTTCGGTCGCCAGTCTGGAGCACCGGTTGGGCACGGCGCTGTTCGAGCGCGAGGCGGGCCGGCTGCGCCCGACGCAAGAGGCAGTGCGGCTGAACCTGCGGCTTGATCCGCTGTTCGAGGCGCTCGACCGGATCGACGGGCAAACCGAACCGGTGCGGGAAACCTTGCGCCTGATCGCGCCGCCTTCTTACGCGCATCGTTTCCTTGTGGCTCAGATCAGCAGCTTCATGGCGATGAACCCAGCCTTCTTCGTCAGTTTCGAGGTGAACACCTCCGACGAAGTGACACGCGGCATCCTGGACGACCGATTTGACCTGGGGATCAGTGGCGTCGAGCAGAGCCGTGCGGGCGTCAAGACCATGCCCTATCGCGTGTCTGGCGCGGTCTGCGCCATGCCGCCCGATCATCCGCTGGCCGGGCGCGACAGGATCAAGCCCATTGACCTGCATGGCCAGAACATGATCGCCCTGACCCGGCGCCATGTGCGACGTGGCCAGATGGAGCGTCTGCTGCACCAGGCCCGCGCCACTCCACGCATCGTGGCCGAGGTCTCGACCTCTTTCGCCGCAGCCGATTTGGCCAGAGAAGGCGTGGGACTGACAGTGATCAACCCTTTCCCGATCTACCATTATCGCGCCGGGGATCTGGCCTTCGTGCCCTTTGCCTCGGATCTGGAATACCGCAGCTATTTCCTGGTGTCTGAAACCCGGCCAATGACCCGCCCTGCCCGCGCCTTCATGCGGCATTTGCGGCTGAACACTCCGCCTGACCCGTTTTCGCGCAAGGCCTGACCCGTCATTCCTGGTGAATTGGCTCGGCGGTGAACCCACCACCCTGATACAGCGCGTCAGGCGCATCGACCGGCCCCTGCGGTTCGGACATTTCCAGCTCTTCCCGCCAAGGCTCGGATGTATCCAGCGGCTCCCATCCCAGATACCCGACGTGGGAGTTATCCCACCAGCCAGAGCGTGTTTGCGACACACCATAAATCACCGGACAGCCAAGCCGCGGTACGATGAAACACCGCTCGACCAGCGAGAACAGATCGCGATAGCTGAGCCAGGTGGACAGCATCCGCCGATTGCGTGGTTTGGGGAAGCAAGATCCGATCCGAACTCGCGCTGTTTCGATGCCGAATTTCTTCCAATAGACCAGCGCCAGTTGCTCGCCATACACCTTTGAGGCCCCATAGAGCCCGTCCGCCATCGGCGGGGTAAAGGCATCAAGCCGTTCGTCGATGCGGTAGAATCCGATCGTGTGGTTGGACGAGGCGAAGAAGATCCGCGGTTTTCCCGTGACCCGTGCCGCCTCGTAGAGGTTGTAGACCCCCCGAATATTGCCGCGCTCGATCAGTTCGAACGTCTTCTCGGTGCTCACACCGCCGAAATGGGCTACCGCGTCGCAACCATCGACCAAGTCCCGCACGGCGGCGGCATCGCCCAGGTCGGACTGAATGAACTCCTCGTTCCCGTTCACTCCCGCTACCGGCACCATGTCGCTCAGCCGGATCTCCTCAGCCAGGTCCGCCAGATGGCTGCGGGCCTGAGTTCCCAACGCCCCCGCGGCGCCGGTGATCAACAAGCGTTTCAGCTTGGCCATATTCGCCTCCGTCAGTAGCCGCTGGGCTTGTCGCCGGAACCCGCACCGGCACCGCTGCCCAACAACGCGCGCGCCTCGGTAACGGCTCCGCGCGAGCCCGACGCCAGCAGCGCCGAGTCGGCAGCAATCGTTACCATGTCAAATCCCCAGCCAACCGCCTGCGCCGCATAGGCCGGGGTCCCGCAATGCAGCCCCGCCGCGATGCCCGCGCGCTTGGCCGCCGCTTGGATGGCCTTGATCGTGTCGATCATCTCGGGCTCGGTCCGGTCCACGCCCGCAGGCAACCGGCCATTCGTTACACCCAACGTCAGGTCGGATGGACCGATATAGATACCGTCCAGCCCCGGCGTGGCACAGATCGCATCCACATTGGCAAAGGCCTCGCCAGTTTCGATCATCGCCAACACCATCACCTGGTCATTCGCTTCGGCGGGGTAGTTCGCCCCGGCCGAGAAGCTGACCCGCGTCGGGCCAAAGCTGCGGTTGCCGCGCGGCGGGTAGCGCACCATCGCCACCAGGTCGGCCGCCTCTTCGGCGGTGTTGACCATCGGGCAGATGATGCCATAGGCCCCGGCATCGAGCAGTTTCATGATGATCCCCGGCTCGCGCCATGGCGCGCGCGCAATCGGCGTCACCCCGCTGGCGCGCATCGCCTGCAACATCGCCTTGGCGTCGGAATAGTCGAGGAAACCGTGTTGCAGGTCGATGGTCAGGCTGTCGAACCCAGCCGCGGCCATGATCTCGGCGGTGAACGGATTGCCGATGCCAAGCCAGCCGTTGAGCGTGGGGCGGCCCTCGGACCAGGCCTGTTTGACTGCGTTGGGGATCATGGATGCTACCTTTCCTCTCTGCAAAACGTCATGCGACGCGGTACGGGGCCAGCCGGTCCCAATCGAAGATGACACCGGTGCCCGGTTCGTCCGGGGCCAGCGCCATATGGTTTTCCACCCGAAGCGGGCGTTTGGTGTAGCGATCAATCGGAAAGGAATGCACCTCGATCAGACCGGCATGTGGTTGCGCCGAAACAAGGCTGACATGCAGTTCCTGCATCCCGTGCGAACAGATCGGCAAGCCCGCCTTGCGTGCTAGCGCGGCAACTTGCAACCAGCCGGTGATACCGCCGCAATTCGACGCATCGGGTTGCAGGAACGACAACCCGGCCCGATCCACGGCATATTCGAACTCGTGAATCGTGTGCAGGTTCTCGCCCATCGCCAGCGGAACCGGGCTGACCTTGGACAGGCGCCCATAGGCGTCGTAGTTGTCAGGGATCATCGGTTCCTCGAACCACAGAAGGTCGAATGGCGCAAAAGCCTGCGCCGCCTCGGTCGCCTGCGCCTCGGACATCGAGTAATTGGCATCAACGGCGAACGCGATATCCGGTCCAATCAGCGCGCGCACGGCGGCAATCCGCTTCAGGTCCTCGTCCAGCGTCGGTTGCCCGATCTTGATCTTGACCCCGTTGAACCCGGCTTCAAGGTAACCGCGAATGCTGTCCAACAGTTTAGGCTGGTCGAAGCCCAGGTCGATCCCGCCGCAATAGGCGCGGCAACGGTCCGATGCGCCGCCCGCCATCCTCACAAGTGATTTGCCAAGGGTTTTCCCGCGCAGGTCCCAAAAGGCGATGTCGACCACCGAGATCGCGAAGCTGGCGATGCCGCCCCGCGCGACATAATGCACATGCCATTGCATCGCCTCATAAAGCGCCTCGACCGGCTCCGCGGCCTGCCCGCGCAGGAACGGCGCAAGGTCATGGGTGATCATCGCATGGATCGCGTGACCGCCCTTGCCGCCAGTATAGGTATATCCGGTGCCGGTCGCGCCATCGTCAAGCGTCACCGTCGCTGTCACCAGTTCGAAATGCGTGTGGTCGCCATGCTTGGCGTCCACCAGCACCTCGTCCAAAGGTACATGAAACAGGCGCGGCTCGACCGAGACGATGCGGCTCATAGCCCACGACACTCCGGCACCGGGGTCAAGACGGTGCCATCCTTAAGGAATTGCGAGAGGTTGTCACAGGTCAGGTCGCCCATCGCCTGCCGCGTTTCCACCGTGGCCGAGCCGACATGCGGCGTCAGCACCACGTTCTCCATCCGTTTCAGCGCATCGGGTACCTTGGGTTCAGCTTCGAACACATCCAACCCCGCCCCGCCCAGCGCACCGCTTTCCAATGCAGCAACCAGCGCAGGTTCGTCCACGACCGAGCCGCGCGAGACATTGATCAGCACGCCCTCGGGACCCAACGCGGAAAGGACTGTCGCATTGACGATATGGCGCGTCCCGGGTCCGCCCGGAGTGATGCAGACCAGCGCATCGCATTCTGCCGCCATTGCTTCGAGATTGTCGAAATATGGATAGTCCACCGGTTTCGGGGTACGGCTGTGATAAGCCACCTTCGCACCGAAGGCCTGTACCCGGTCGGCGATGGTCTGACCAATCCGGCCAAGGCCAACGATGCCCACGGTCGTTCCCTTGACCGAGCGAGTCAACGGAAAGGCGCCCTTTTCCTCCCACGCGCCCTTGCGCACCCAGCGGTCGGCCGGCACCAGCCGCCGATAGACCGCCAACCACAGCAGGATGGCGGTATCTGCGACCTCGTCGTTCAGCACATCGGGCGTGTGCGAAACGAGAATACCCCGCGCCGCCGCCCCGGTTGCGTCGATGGCGTCATAGCCGACGCCATAGGAGGAGACCACCTTGAGGTTCGGCAACGCCTGCATGACATAGGGCGGAACACCCCAGTGCCCGTCCGTCGCGACGGCCACAAACTCGGCGCCGCGCGCTGTCAGCATCGCCGCGCGCTCCGCCTCGGGGGTGTCGAACAGTCGGGTGATCTCGAACTCGGCCTCGAACCGGGCGCGCATCCGCTCGGTTACATTGCCGATCTGCAAGAGCTGCGGCTTAGTCATCGGCCCGTACCTCCTGCCGCTGGATACCCAACCCGTCGATCCGCAACTCCATCACGTCGCCCGCTTTCAGGAATGTCGGCGGCTTCATGCCACCGCCCACGCCCGGCGGTGTCCCGGTCGAAATCACATCACCCGGATGCAGGGTGAAAAGCTGGCTCAGATGCGAAACGATCTGGCGCACGGTAAAGATCATCGTGGCGGTACTGCCGGTTTGCATCCGTTTGCCGTTCACCTCCAGTGACATGCCCAGCGCCTGCGGATCGGCGATCTCGTCGCGGGTCACCAGCCAGGGTCCGGTAGGCCCGAAGGTGTCGCAGCTTTTGCCCTTGGTCCATTGCCCGCTCAGCTTGTTCTGAAAGGTCCGCTCGGACACATCATTGCAGATGCAATAGCCCGCGACATGATCCAGCGCATCTTCTTCGCTGACGTACTTTGCGGCCTTGCCGATCACCACGCCCAATTCGCACTCCCAGTCGGTCGTGGTCGAGCCGCGCGGCATCACCACGTCGTCATTGGGTCCGACAACGGCCGAATTGGCCTTTATGAAAAGGACAGGATGCTCGGGGTAAGGCAAGTTCATCTCGTCGGCATGGTCCGAGTAGTTGAGTCCGATGCACATGAACTTGGTGAACCCGGTGACACAAGCGCCCAGCCGTGGGTTTCCAGATACCAATGGCAGGCTGCTCGGATCCAGCGCGCGCAGGCGGCCCAGGCTCACATCGTCCAGCATCGCACCACTGATGTCGGCCACATATGCGCTCAGGTCCCGGATGTTTCCGTCGGCGTCCAGCAGCCCGGGCTTTTCAGCGCCGACTGGCCCGTATCGCAGAAGTTTCATGTCGTCTTGTCCTTCTCAGTGATTGTCGCGCGGCAGCGCGCTGTTTCCGATGTCGCGATAGGCGTCGGCCCCGCGCAATGTCATCCCCTCCGAGAACGGGCGTACCCGCTCGCGGAAAATCTCCTGCCAGGGCGACTGGCTGGGCGGGGTAAAGGGATGGTCGGGCAGCGCGGCACGGCGCGCTGCCAGTTCCTCGTCGCTGACCAGCATGTTGGCGGTGCAGGCGTTCAGATCGATGCGCAGCCTGTCGCCGGTACGCACCAGAGCCAGCCCGCCGCCCTCTGCCGCCTCGGGAGAGGCGTTCAGGATCGAGGGAGATCCTGAGGTGCCCGACTGCCGCCCATCGCCGATGCAGGGCAGCGCGTGGATCCCCTGTTTCAGCAGGTAGGAGGGCGGCCGCATGTTCACCACCTCGGCCCCGCCGGGATAGCCGATGGGACCGGACCCGCGCATGATCAGGACACAGTGGGCGTCGATGGCCAGGCTTTCGTCGTCGATCCGGGCGTGAAAGTCCTCAGGGCCGTCGAACACGATGGCCCTGCCTTCAAAGGCGTTCGGATCGTCGGGATTGTCCAGATACCGCTGCTGGAACTCCGGGCTGATCACGCTGGTCTTCATGATCGCGCTGTCAAACAGATTGCCCTTGAGGTTGATGAACCCTGCGTCGCGTTTCATCGGCGCGGCAACGGACTTGATCACCGCCGGGTTCTCGCTGCGGCGGCCCTCGCAATTCTCGCCGATGCCCCGCCCGTTCACCGTGACGGCACCGGGATGCGGCAGCATCCCCTCGGCCAGCAATTCGCCCACCACCGCCGGCACTCCGCCCGCGCGGTGGTAATCTTCGGCCAGGTATTCGCCCGCCGGCTGAAGGTTGACCAGCAGCGGCACCTTGTGACCCAACCTTTGCCAGTCGTCATTGTCCAGCGCGACACCCAGATGTCGGGCAATGCCGTTCAGGTGGATCGGCGCGTTGGTAGACCCGCCAATCGCCGAGTTCACCACGATTGCGTTCTCGAAGGCCGCCCGGGTCATGATATCGGACGGTTTCAAGTCCTCGTGGACCATCTCGACGATCCGCCGCCCGGTCTCATAGGCCATCTGCCCGCGTTCACGATAAGGCGCGGGGATCGCAGCAGAACCGGGCAGCTGCATGCCCAGCGCCTCGGCCAGGCTGTTCATCGTGCTGGCGGTTCCCATCGTGTTGCAGTACCCCACCGAAGGCGCCGAGGAGGCTACCAGCTCCATGAAGCCCGCATCGTCGATTTCGCCCGCCGCCAGCAGCTCGCGCGCCTTCCAGACGATGGTACCCGAACCGGTGCGTTCGCCCCTGAACCAGCCGTTCAGCATCGGCCCCACCGAAAAGGCGATGGCTGGGATGTTCACCGTCGCCGCCGCCATCAAGAGCGCCGGTGTGGTCTTGTCGCAACCAATATTTAGCACTACCCCGTCCAGCGGATAGCCGAAAAGCGTTTCCACCAGGCTGAGGTAGGCCAGGTTGCGGTCCAGCATCGCCGTGGGCCGCTTGCCGGTCTCCTGGATCGGGTGCACCGGCACCTCGATCACCGTGCCACCCGCCGATATGATACCGTCACGTACTCGCTTGGACAGTTCCACATGGTGCCGGTTGCAGGGGCTCAAATCGGATCCTGTCTGTGCGATGGCGATGATCGGCTTGCCCGACTGCAACTCCTCCCGCGTCAGCCCGTAGTTCAGATAGCGCTCGAGATAGAGCGCGGTCATCTCGCGATTGTCCGGGTTGTCGAACCAGAATTGCGAACGCAGACGCCGTTTTGTCATGTCTTTCCTCTCCCCGTTCAACCGGCCCAGCCGCCGTCGATGATATGCGCCTGCCCCGTCGTGAACGCACTTTCATCCGAGGCGAGATAGACCGCAAGCGCGGCAATCTCCTCGGCCTTGCCGATCCGGCCCATGGGCTGGCGTGCGACGAACGCCTTCATCGCCGCCTCGTAGTCACCCGTGGCGCGCAGCCGGTCATGCAGCGAGGGGCTTTCCACCGTTCCCGGGCAGATCGCGTTACACCGCACGCCTTGGGTGATGTAATCCTTGGCCACCGCTTTGGTCATTCCAATGACCGCCGCCTTGGTGGCGCCGTAGACGAACCGGTTCGGCGCACCGATGATAGACGAGGCCGCCGAAGACATGTTGATGATGGACCCGTTGCCGCGTGCCAGCATCCCCGGCAGCGCCGCCCTCATCGTGCGGAACATCGATCGCACGTTGAGGTCAAAGGCAAAATCCCAATCCTCATCCGTAGCATCCAGGATGGTGCCGTGATGCACGAAGCCCGCACAGTTGAACAGGATGTCGGGGTTCGCTCCACTGACGATCTCGGCCACCTGCGCATTATCGCGCACGTCGAGCCGCATCACCTCCAGATCTCCCGCCGCGTCCGATTTCAGCGCCGCAAGCATTTCGGTGTTGATATCGGTCGCCAACACCTTTGCGCCCTCGGCGGCCATAGCCAGCGCCGTAGCCCGTCCGATCCCCTGTCCGGCGGCTGTCACCAGCGCCGTCTTGCCTGCTAGTCTTTGTGTCATGTCGAAAAATCCAGATGCACTTTCATTGATTGGGTACGGTCGCCGGCCAGGTCAAAGGCTTCGCGCGCCTTTGACAAAGGAAAGCTGCCGCTGAGGATCGGTGTCACGTCGATCCGGCCACTGGCGATAGCCGCGACCGCGTCGCCAAAGGCATGGTGGAACCGGAAGGAACCGCGCAGGTCGATTTCGCGCGCGATGGCTAGGTTCCGGTTGAAGCCGATTTCGCCGCCGAGGCCCAGCATCACCATCACCCCGCGTGGGCGTAGGCAGGCCAATCCGTCGTTGAAGGCGCTGGCAACGCCTGTCGCCTCGAACATCACGTCGAAATACCCTTTGCCGCTGGCAAACTCGGCGTTCCAACCGGGTTGCGTGGCGTCCATCGCGCGGTCGGAGCCCATCAAGCGGGCACGTTCCAGAGCTACGTCCATCACATCGGTCACCACCACCTCGGCCGCTCCCGCCGCCTTTGCCGCCAGCAACACCAGCGCGCCGATCGGGCCACAGCCGGTGACCAGCACCCGGCGACCTTCAAGCTGCCCGGCACGTTCCAGCGCGTGCAGCACCACCGCCAGCGGCTCGGCACAGGCTGCGTGGGTCGGCGGAACATGGGCGGGCAGCTTGTGACACTGATCGGGCCGAGCCAGTATCTCGTCCCGGAAGGCGCCCTGGATATGCGGCACCGGCATCGCCGAGCCGTAGAACCGCATGTTTTCGCAATGCATCTCCAGCCCCGCGCGGCAATACTGACAGGTGCCACAATTGCGGCTGGGCGAGACGGCGACAAGATCGCCCTCCTTCAGACCCCCATCGCCCGGGGCCGACAGGACCCGGCCTGCCACCTCATGACCCAGGATCATCGGTTCGATCATCCGCACCGTGCCGAACCCGCCATGCTGATAATAGTGCAGGTCCGAGCCGCAGATTCCTCCGGCTTCGATACGCACATGAACCATCCCCTCAATCGGTCCCGGCACGGCGCGGGTTTCGACCCGCAGATCGTGCGGGGCATGCAGAACGACGGCTCTCATTGCAGATACTCCCTTGCCCGCCCAGTCGGCGACGGGCGGACTAGTGTTTCCGCAAACACGCTCCTAGAGTGACGCCGAACAGGGGAGGAAGCGGAATGAGCGGATTGTTCGATCTTACGGGTCGCCGGGCCTTGATCACGGGTTCCAGCATGGGTATCGGCCTGGCATTGGCGCGCGGGCTGGCGCAGCACGGCGCCTCGGTCGTGCTGAACGCACGCAACGCGACGCGTCTGGACGAGGCCGCCAAAACCCTGAACGCCGAAGGGCATGAGGTGGCAACCGCCGCTTTTGACGTCACCGACAGTGACGCCGTGACCGCCGCCATTGCAGGTATCGAGGCCGAGGCTCCGCTTGACATCCTGATCAACAACGCCGGGATGCAGCACCGCGCGGCGCTTGAGGATTTTCCCGAAGAGCGGTGGGATGCCCTGTTCTCCACCAATGTCAAAAGCGCCTTTCTGGTCGGCCAGGCGGTTGCCCGCCACATGATCGCGCGCGGTCGCGGGCGCATTGTCAACATCGCCTCGGTGCAAAGCGAACTCGCCCGTCCGGGTATCGCCCCCTATACCGCTACCAAGGGTGCAATCCGCAACCTGACGCGGGGCATGGCGACCGATTGGGCAAAACACGGGCTTCAGGTCAACGCCATCGCGCCAGGGTACTTCAAGACACCGCTCAATCAGGCACTGGTCGATGATCCGGCCTTTTCCGAATGGCTGGCCAAGCGCACCCCTGCGGGTCGCTGGGGCAATGTCGAGGAGCTGGTGGGCGCGGCGGTTTTTCTGTCCTCGGACGCCGCCACATTCGTGAACGGCCACACGCTGTTTGTCGATGGCGGCATAACCGCGTCGTTGTAGGGGAGGACGAGAGATGCAGATAGGTTTTCTGGGCACCGGTCTGATGGGCGCGCATATGGTGCGCAACCTGTTGAAGGCAGGCCATACCGTCACCGTCTGGAACCGGACTATCGCAAAGGCCGAGGCGCTGGCAGCAGACGGCGCCACGGTCGCTGCCTCGCCTGACCGGGTTGTGGCTGGGGTGGACCTGGTGATCTCGATGCTGGCCGATGGGCCTGCGACCGAGGCGATCCTGTCGGACCCGGCCCTGCGGCAGGCTCTGTCCCCCGGCTCGATCTGGGTGGACATGTCCTCGGCCAAGCCCGAGGAATCCCGCGCCCATGCGCGCGGTCTTGCACCGCTGGGCGTCGCCCATCTGGACGCGCCCGTTTCGGGCGGGACACGCGGGGCCGAGGCAGGTACGCTGGCCATCATGGCGGGTGGCGCGGCGGATACCTTCGACCGCGCACTCCCGGCGCTGGACGCTATGGGCCGCCCGGTACTGGTCGGCCCCAGCGGATCGGGCCAATTGGCCAAGCTTGCCAACCAGGCGGTGGTCGCCATCTCGATTTCGGCCGTGGCCGAGGCAATGCTGCTCTTGGAACGTGGCGGCGCCGATCCGGCGGCGGTGCGCGACGCGCTCAAAGGCGGGTTCGCTGACAGCACCATCCTGCAACAGCACGGCGCCCGCATGAGCGCGCGGGATTTCGCGCCGGGCGGGTTTACCCGGCTCCAGATCAAGGATCTCGACAATGTACTGGGCGAGGCCGCAAGCCTGGGCCTGACCCTGCCCGCGACCCAGGAAACCCGGCGCCGCTTTGTTCGGCTGCGCGACGAGATGGCCGGTGGAGAACTTGACCACTCCGCTCTGTTCATGGAGCTTTGTGACCTCAACCAGTTGGAGACCGGCAGATGAGTATTCTGATCCTTGGTGGCGGGGGAATGGTCGGGCAGAAACTGGCCCATTCTCTTGCCGATCACGGCCTGACAGGACATGAAGGCGCGCCCGTCACCCTGTTCGATATCGGTTTCCCCGAAACCGGTGCGCCGGGGCAGCAGATTCGCGGCTCGGTCACCGACCCGCTTGCCATGCGTCGTCTCGCCGCCGCGCGGCCAAAAGTGATCTTTCACCTCGCTTCCATCGTTTCGGGAGAGGCCGAGGCCGATTTCGAGCTGGGCTGGCTCACCAATATGCAAAGCTTCTGGACCCTGCTCGAAGCTCTGCGCGCCGAACACCTGGCCTCGGGCGGCAGCTATCGCCCCCGCTTTGTCTTTACCTCGTCCATCGCGGTGTTTGGCGGACCCTATCCCGACAAGATCGGCGACGAGTTCCTCAGCGCGCCGCTGACGTCCTATGGCGCGCAGAAGGCGTGCAACGAATTGATGCTGACCGATTTCTCGCGCAAGGGATTTGTCGACGGCATCTCGATCCGCCTGCCGACCATCTGCGTGCGCCCCGGCAAGGCGAACAAGGCCGCCTCGTCCTTTTTCTCGGGCATCATCCGCGAACCGTTGAACGGGCTGGAAGCGATCCTGCCCGTGCCCGACACAGTGCGTCACTGGCACGCATCGCCGCGCGCGGCCGTAGGCTTCCTGCGCCATGCGTCCACCATGGATCTGGATCGGTTGCAAGACCGCCGCGCGCTCAGCATGCCGGGTGTCTCCTGCACCGTCGCCGAGCAGATCGAGGCGCTGCGCGCCATCGCTGGAAACAACGTCGTGTCGCTGATCCGGTCGGAACCGGATGAGACCGTCCAGCGCATCGTCCAGGGCTGGCCACGCGACTTTGACGCCGCTCGCGCCCGGAAACTGGGATTCGCCGCCGAAAGCGACTTTGCCGAGATCATCCGCATCTATCTGGAGGACGATCTGCATCGGGGCTAGAGCGATCTGGCCAAGTGATCGACGATCGCCGCCTTGCACCGATTGACATCCCGGGCCAGCGCCGCGTCGACGATCGCCTTGTGCTCTCTGATGATGGCCTCGAAGTAGTTCGCACCAAAATCCCGCTCGGCGCCGACGACCTGCTGTCGGAACAGCGTATAGATCCGGTCATAGGTCTCCATCAATATGGGAGACCCACAGGCAGCGATAAGCGTGGTGTGAAACCCGATCTCGGCATCGGACCAGACGTCCATGTAGGGCGACACGTCCGTGACATGGGCGATCTGACTTTCGATATGGCTCAGCTTGTGATGCGCTGCGGACAGAGACGCCTCCCATTCCAGCCCGCCCATCCGAATGGATCGCTCTGCGCCCTCATGCTCCAGCAGGATTCGGAACCGTGTCACATCGCTGCGCCGCTCGGAGGAGGAGGGCGAGGCCCGAAAGCCGCGTTGTTCCTCAAATTCGACCAGCCCGGTGGGCAAAAGGCGCATGAGAACATCACGCACCGTATTGGCGGAAACTCCATATAATCCCTGAAGATCCGCGGGCTTGAGGCGCTCGCCCGGCTTGATGACCGCCGTCATCAGCTTGCGATGCAGATCATCGTAAATATCAGCCGTTTCTATCTTCATTTTCTGATTCATGCCGGATGCCCCGGATCCGTTTGTGTGTCGTTCGGCTGTATCTAACTGCATCTGCGCGCCCTGTCCCGGCCCGTTTGCAACCTCAAATCATGATGCGCCGCATTATTGGAAGTTTCAAGGATTTTCAAAATTTTTCAGATTTCCGAAATTATTGTTGGCATGAGGGCGCACGATTGCTAGGCTTTGCGGTGCGACACCCCTCGGCGAAGACAAAAAACGCGCCCGGTGGGGTCTATTCGTGCAACGGGAGGAGAAACATGAAACTCATTCGCATGGCGGCCGTGGCCGCCAGTACCTTGGCGCTGTTCGCGGGTGCTGCATCGGCCGATACGACCAAGCTGCGCATCCAGACCCACTATGCGCCGGAAACGGTGTCGGGCAAACTGGCGGCCCGCTATGTCGAAGACATCCAGGCCATGTCCAACGGTGAGATCGAAGTCGAGATGTTCTACTCGTCTTCGGTGGTGAAATCGGTCGAGACATTCGACGCGGCAGCCACCGGCATTCTCGACTGCGACATGACCGGCGGCGGTTATCAGACTGGCAAGAACTCGGCCTTCCAGTTCGTCGGCGACATCATGGGCGGCTATTCGACCCCCTATCAGCAGCTCAGCTGGCTGTATTTCGGCGGCGGTCTCGAAGCAGCGGCACCGCTCTACAACAAGTACGGAATGGAGCTGATCGGCTGGTGGGTTTACGGACAGGAGAGCTTTGCCTCGTCGAAACCCATCACCAAAGTCGACGACTTCAAGGACTGGAAATTCCGCTCGCCCCCGGGCATGGAGACCAAGATCTTCGAGAAACTGGGCGCCAAGCCGATCGTGATGGACTTTACCGAGATCTTCACCGCGCTTGAGACCGGGATCATCGATGGCGCCGATGCGTCGGGCCTGGCCAACAACGTCGGTCTTGGTCTTTACGACATCGTGAAATACGCCAACTTCCCGGGCTTCCACTCGATGCCGTCCGACCATCTGGCCTGCAACAAGACAGTGTTCGACGCTATGCCCGCGCATCACCAGAAGATCATGAAGGTCGCGATGGAGGCCCTGGCGCTGCGCACCGCGCTGACCTTTGAAAAGGCCAACGCCGAAGCGGCCGCGAAACTGCGCGCCGATGGCGTGACGCTGAGCGAATGGGCACCGGACGAGCTGCAAAAGTTCCGCAACGCGGCACAGGCCACCTGGCCGGAATTCGCCGACACGCCGGAAGCCAAGGCACTGGTAGACAGCCACCTTGCCTATCTGACCCAATTGGGTCTGGTGCAGCAATAACGCTTGCGGGCGGGGTCTTTTGACCCCGCCCCTGCCCGCCGCGTACCGGGTCCCGCCGGTCATCCCAGAAAATCTCAATCGCGGAGGTTCGGATGCAGCAACGATCCGGCAGTCTCGTGGAATGGCTGGTACCCTTGGCGTTCATCGTCTGCGCGGGCTGGCTGGCCTGGCATCTGCCCGCCTTCATTCTGGACTTCCTGCCACCGCAGGATCCATCGCAGTTCGACAAGCTGAGCGCCCTTTTCAAACGCAACGATGTCACGCCCGACATGCCCGGCCTGTTCGGCGGGTTCGCCGACATTTTCGACTGGCTGGCTCTGCTATTGCTGCCGGTGACCCTTGTCGCTGGCGTTCTCACCGTGCGTCGCGCGCCGATGGAGTTCGAGGCCTGGGGCCCGCTCGACCGGCTGTCGGTCTTTGTTGGCCGCGTCACCATGATGCTGATCGTGGTGCTCTGCTGCGTCATGCTTTACGAGGTCTTCGTTCGCTACGTGCTGAACGCGGCCACCCTCTGGGCCAATGAGCTGTCGCTCTGGCTTGCGGGATTCGTGTTTCTTTGCGCCGGTCTCTATGCGATGCAGCAGCGAAGCCATATCCGCATTTTCCTGCTGTACGATATGTTGCCCCGATCCCTGCAACGGGTCTGTGACACGATATCGACCGTGCTGATCGTGACCTTTGCCTTTTTCCTTGTCTACGGGGGATATGGCGAGGCGCTGGACAAGCTCTATCGGTGGGAGACCTTCGGCACAGCGTTCGATCCGCCGATACCCGCCACGATCAAGCCGATGGTGCTGGTCGTTGTCGTCCTCGTCGCGGTGCAGGCCATCATCAACCTCGTCAGCGACTGGAATGCCGAAGCGGTCATTCACACTGCCGCCGACGATATCGACGCCGAAGAGCTTGAGGCCCTGAAACGCCAGGTGGGGAACAACTGATGGATATCGGAACCATTTCACTGGTCCTCATGATGGGCCTGATCGTACTGCTTGCCATCGGCATGCCGCTTGGCATGGCCTCGGCCATCCTTGCGGTGCTGGTACTGGTGATGAAGTTCGAGCCAGAGCTTCTCTGGGCACCCTGGACCTTTGGCGACGGCATTCTCACTGGCCGCCCCGGCTCTGGTCCACTCAATATTCTGGCCCAGAAAATATACGGGCTGTTAACGGATTACGTGCTCATATCCATCCCGCTCTTCATCTTCATGGCGGCACTGCTGGAACGGTCGGGCATCGCCAAATCGATGTATGACAGCCTGAACGTCTGGCTGAACCGCACCCGCGGCGGCATCGCCATCGTCACCTCGATCATGGCGGTGATCATGGCCGCGATGTCCGGTATCATCGGCGGTGAGGTGGTGCTGTTGGGCCTGATCGCGCTGCCGCAGATGCTGCGGCTCGGCTATAACCAAAACCTTGCCATCGGCACGATCTGCGCCTCGGGTTCGCTGGGCACCATGATCCCGCCCTCGATCGTGCTGATCATCTACGGGCTGATCACCGAAACCTCGATCAAGGCGCTGTTCACTGCGGCCTTTATCCCCGGTTTCATGCTGGCCTCGCTCATCATCCTCTACATCATCATCCGCACTCAACTGAACCCCGACCATGCGCCCCTGCCCGACCCCGTCCCGGGCGAACCGCAGGGACTGGAGAAATCCATGCTGTTCGGCGCGTTCCTGTCGGTACTGATAGCGGGCTTTTCGACCGCATTGTTCCTGCGGGCACTGTTCTTTGAACTCTCCGGCCAGAACGCCGTCCAGACGGGCGATCCGATCACCTATGGCACCGCCGACTACCTGCCCTGGTTCGGCGGTACCGCTGTGCTGATGCTGGTGCTGATCTTTCTCGTCTTCGGTCGCGCCCGCACCGCGACCGGCTGGGCGATGGGCAAGGGCCTGGTACCCCCCATCGTGGTGATCGGCGTGGTGCTCGGCTCGATCTATGGCGGCATTACCGGCATCACCGAGGCTGCCGGTATGGGCGCGCTGGCGGTACTGGTGCTGGCGATCTTCCGGGGAGAAGCCTCGTTCGACCTGGTCTGGGAAAGCCTGATGCGCACGTTGAAATCGACGGGCACCATCATCTGGGTCACCATTGGGGCGGCGGCATTGGCTGGCGCTTACACCATCGCCGGCGGCCCCCGCTTTGTGGCCGACATGATCGTGGGCTCCGAGATGCCCAGCATGCTGATTCTGCTGGTCATGATGCTGATCCTGCTCTTCATGGGCGCGTTCATGGACTGGGTCGGCATCGTGCTGTTGATCATCCCGGTGTTCCTCCCCATCGTTCAGCGTCTGCCGGTCGAGGATATCGGCCTGATCGGCGAACTCAATCCGCGCAACGTGTCGATCTGGTTCGGAGTGTTGTTCTGTATGAACATGCAGGTCAGTTTCCTTTCTCCACCCTTTGGCCCGGCCGCCTTCTACCTGAAATCGGTGGCACCACCGCATATTTCGCTGACCGACATCTTCAAAGGGTTCCTTCCCTTCATCGGCATCCAGATCCTGGCGCTGAGTGTGCTGCTCATCTGGCCACCGATCATCGAGCTTCTGCTCTAGAGGAGTCGCGGGATGTTGAGCGCTGCTGAAATCGCCGATTTCCGCCGCAACGGATTTCTGATCGTGGAAAATGTTCTGGGACCAGATGTGCTGGACCCGGTGCGCGCCGAGTATCAGGCGATCATGGACAGGCTTCTGCAGGACTGGAACCTGTCGCAGCGGTTCGGTGAACTGGACTTTGCCGAGCAGATCAAAGCCACCTATGCGCTGGGGCTCGACTGGTTCCAGCCGATGGACATCTCCTTGCCCGGCGACCGGATCCGCACAGATACGCCCATGCATTTCGGCCCGGCGGTGTTCGACATGGTCACCGCGCCGCGCCTGCTGGACCTGGTCGAGGCGCTGATCGGGGCCGAGATCACCTCCTGCCCGATCCAGCACGTGCGCATCAAGCCGCCCGCCCGCGACCTGGCCCGCGACGAATTGCGCGCCCATGTGGGCGGCACGGACTGGCACCAGGACCGCGCCGTGGCCCACGCCGAGGCGGACCAGACCGACATGGTCACGATCTGGATCGCGGTCACGGATGCGACGCCCGAAAACGGCTGTCTTCAGGTGCTGCCGCGCGCCGCCGACCGGATGCTCACCCATTGCCCGATGCGCCAAACAGCCATCGCTCCCGGCCTGATCGACCCCGAACAGGCCCTGCCCGTGCCGGTTTCGGCAGGGGGCGTCATTGTGCTCGATCCGTTGATCCCGCATGCCTCGCTGCCCAATCTTACCGACGGCATTCGCTGGAGCTTTGACCTGCGTTACTCGCGCAGCGGCCAGCCGACCGGGCGCAGCCATTTCCCCGCGTTTGTTGCCCGCAGCTGTACAGCGCCAGATACCCAACTGCGCGATTGGCGGCGCTGGCGGCAGATGTGGGTGGAGGCCCGCGCGCGGCTGGCCACCGAACCACATATCCAAATCCACCGCTGGCAGGGCGACAGCCCGCTCTGCGCCTGAAAGAGCAGTTCCAAATGAAGCCCTATGTCCGCCTTGATCCCTCTGACACGGTCGTTACCGCCACCCGCCCGCTGGAGGCCGATACCCAGATCGAAGGGATCACTGTTCTCACGCAGATCCCTACGGGCCACAAGGTCGCCATGCGCCCGATGCCGAAGGGCGCCGAGGTGCGCAAATACGCCCAGCTGATCGGCTATGCCGCCACCGACATCGCGCCGGGCGATCATGTGCACACCCACAATGTCGAGTTCCGCAACACGGATGTGGCCTATGAATACGGCACCGATCTGCGTCCGGTCGCGCCGGCAGCCACCCCGGACACGTTCATGGGGTACCGGCGCGAAAACGGAACGGTCGGCACCCGCAACTATATCGCCGTGGTGACCTCGGTGAACTGCTCGGCCACCGCCGCCCGGCGCATCGCCGACGCCTTCGGGCCCGAGGAACTGGCCGCCTATCCCAATGTCGATGGTGTCGTGGCCTTCGTCCACGGCACCGGCTGCGGCATGGCGGGCTCGGGCGACGGGTTCGAGGCCCTGCAAAGGGTGATGTGGGGCTATGCCCGCCACCCCAACCACGCGGGCGTGCTGATGGTGGGTCTTGGCTGTGAGATGAACCAGATCGACTGGCTGCTCGAGGCATATGGCCTGAAGCAGGGACCGCTTTTCCAAACCATGAACATCCAGAACGTGGCCGGGTTGCGCCGTACCATCGAAACCGGCATCGCGAAGGTGCGCGCCATGCTGCCCATCGCCAATATGGCCCTACGCACCCCCTGCCCCGCGTCCGAACTGAAGGTTGCGCTGCAATGCGGCGGCTCGGACGCCTGGTCGGGCATCACCGCCAACCCGGCGCTGGGCTATGCCTGCGACCTGCTGGTGGCACAGGGCGGCACCGGGGTGCTGGCGGAAACGCCCGAGATCTATGGTGCGGAACATCTGCTGACGCGGCGTGCCGCCGACCGTACGACGGGAGAGAAACTGGTGGGCCTGATCCGCTGGTGGGAGGATTACACCGCCCGAAATCGCGGCTCGATGGACAACAATCCCAGCCCCGGCAACAAGAAGGGCGGGCTGACCACGATCCTGGAAAAATCGCTGGGGGCGGCCGCCAAGGGCGGCACCACACCGCTGAACGGTGTCTACAAGTATGCCGAGCCCGTTACCGCGCGTGGCTTCACCTTTATGGATAGCCCCGGCTACGACCCGGCCAGCGTCACCGGCCAGATCGCGGGCGGCTGCAACCTTGTCTGTTTCACCACCGGGCGCGGCTCGGCCTTTGGCTCGAAACCCGCACCCACCATCAAGGTTGCCACCAACAGCACGCTCTACGAACGAATGCCCGAGGATATGGACGTCGACACTGGCCTGATCCTGTCGGGCGCGGCCACGGTCGAAAGCAAGGGGCGCGAGATCTACGAGATGTTTCTGCGCGTGGCCTCGGGCGAGATGTCCAAGTCAGAGGCGCAGGGTCTGGGCGACTACGAATTCGTCCCCTGGCAAATCGGAGCGGTGATGTGACCCGTCTACTTATCGCAGGCACCGGTCTGATCGGCCACCGGCACATGGCCCATATCGAGGCCCATCCGGACCTGACCCTGGCCGGGATCATCGACCCCGACCCGGCCCGCCGCGCCCATGACACCGCGCCGGGCTGGGCGGATATCGACGCAGTCGATGCCAAGGCCGACGGGCTTGTCATCGCCACACCGACCGAGACCCATGCGCCGCTGGCCATCGCCGCTATGCGCCGGGGCTGGGACGTGCTGGTCGAGAAGCCGTTGGCCGAGACCCGCGAAGCCGCGCAATCCATCATCGACACCGCGCGCAACACGGGTCGCAAGGTACTGGTGGGTCATCACCGCCGCCATCACCCGCGCGTGGAAAAGCTGAAAGAGGTGATCGCCAGCGGCCAACTTGGACAGCCTGTGGGGGCTTCGCTCATGTGGTACATGCGCAAGCCCGACGATTACTTCGACATTGGCTGGCGCGCGGGGATGAACGGTGCCCCCGTCAAGCAGAACCTGATCCACGATGTCGATACGCTGTGCTGGCTTTTCGGCCCGGTGGCCGAGGTCGTGGGCCTTGGCGGCAACCCCGTCCGGGGTGCTGCGCGCACCGAACACGGCGGTGCGGTTTTGCGTTTCGCCTCGGGTGTGATCGTCACCATCGCTTTTGCGGACACCACGCCGACGCCATGGGGGTTCGAGGCCGGAACCGGCGAAAGCCCCGCCATTCCGCATAGCGCGCAAGACAGCCTGCGCATCGCCTGCACGGCGGGCGCGATCGAGTTCCCATCGCTCACCGCCTGGACCGGCGCGCAAAGCTGGCATGACAAACCGGAACCCCAAGTGCTTGACGTCGCCGAAGGCGTGCCGCTGATCCGGCAACTGGAACATTTTGCTGAGGTGATCGCAGACCGCGCCGAACCCCGGGTCAGTGCCGAGGACGGGTTGCGCGCGCTTGACGTCACCCTCCGGATCGAGGATGCCACCCTGCCCGCCGGGGTCCGACAATGACCGCCCTGCGCTGCGGCCTGATCGGGGCGGGTCTGTCCCGCTCGCGGTTTGGTGCGGCGCTGGCCCTGCTGGGGCAGGAAAATGGTCTGACAGTCGATTACACCCTGATCGACACCGAGGGTTTGCCGGATTTCGACCTGCCCGCAACCCTTGCCCGCTGCCGCGACACCGGTTGGACCGGGGTTTCTGTCACCCATCCGTACAAGACCGACGCCGCCCGCTGGGCGGGCGCGGCGATGTTGCCCGATGTGGCGCATCTGGGAGCCTGCAACCTCCTGACCTTTGGCCCGACCCTGTCCGGCCACAACACCGATTTCACCGGCTTCCTGGGCGCCTGGCGCAACACCTTCGGCACCCGCCGCCCAGGCCGTGTCGCCATGGCAGGCGCGGGTGGCGTTGCCGGAGCGCTTGGCGGTGCGCTGATCGCACTGGGGGCCGAGGACGTGGCGCTTTGGGACCCAATACCGGGCCGCGCCTCGACGCTGGCCGACCTACTTGGCTCCCCGGCCCGCGCAGTCGCCATGGATGCGGCACAGCAAGCCTCACGCGCAGCACACGGATTGGTCAACGCCACGGCGCTCGGAATGGGGACCGACACGCGCAGCGCCTTTTCGCCGGACTGGACCGACAAGCAGGAATGGGCCTTTGACGCGGTTTACACACCCGCTGAAACCCCGTTTTTGCAAAACGCTGCAACTTCCGGCCTCATCTGCCTGACAGGCTTCGACCTTTTCCGCTTCATGGCTATCGGCAGTTTCGCCGCGCTGTCAGGCCATGCCGCCGACCCCGCGCTGGCCGCATTGCTGGATCCGCTCCGACCCAAGGAGATCGCCTGATGCCCGAAGTCCTGTCGCCTGCACAGATCGCCCACTATCGCGACACCGGCTATATCGTGTTGGAAAACCAGGTGCCGCCGCCGGTCATGGCCGCGATCCGCGCCGAGATTGCCCGGTTCACGGACGAGGCGCGCGGGATGACATCCTCGAACGACCGGCTTGATCTGGAGGACAGCCACCGCCCCGACGCTCCGCGCCTGCGCCGCATCAAGCTGCCCCACAAAATCAGCCCGGTGATGCGAGACCTGCTCTATTCCGATACGATTCTTGCCCCTGTGCGCGACCTGATTGGATCCGACCTGCGCCTGCATACCACCAAGCTCAATATGAAGTCGGCAGGTTTTGGCGCGGCGGTCGAATGGCATCAGGACTGGGCCTTTTACCCTCATACCAATGACGATGTGCTGGCCGTGGGTGTTCTGATCGACGACATGGCTGCGGACAACGGCCCGCTCATGGTCTTTCCCGGCAGCCACCAAGGCCCGATCCACGACCATCATGCGGGTGGCCACTTTGTCGGCGCGATGGACCTTGCAGCCTGCGGTCTCGACGCGCGTGACGCGGTGACACTGACGGGACCGGCGGGTTCGATCTCCATCCACCACGCACGGGCAGTGCATGGCTCCGCGCTCAACCGTTCGACCCGGGACCGGCGCATGCTGTTCTACGAAATCATGGCCGCCGACGCCTTTCCTGTTATGGGGTCAATGACCCGTTTCGACAGTCTCGATGACTACAACAGCCGGATGCTGTGCGGTCGGCCCACGATCACGCCAAGACTGGCACCTGTGCCGGTCCGAATTCCGCTGCCACCCCCGCCAGTGGCGGGCAGCATCTACGAGATACAGGCCGGGCTGACCGCCCGCGCCTTTGACAGGATAACGGAGGGATAAGATGGCAAAACCGACAATCGGATTCATCGGGCTGGGGCTGATGGGGCGTGCCATGGTGGCACGGCTTCAGGACTGCGGCTATGCCGTCTCAGTGCTTGGCAACCGCGACCGCAGCGGTATCGAAGAGGCCACCGCGCGCGGTGCGGTCGAAGCCGCCTCTCCCGCCCAACTGGCCCGCGCAAGCGATATCGTGATGCTCTGCATGGGCACATCCCAGCAGGTCGAAGCGCGGATGCAAGGGACCGATGGCGTCATCGCGGGATTGAGACCCGGCACGGTGGTGATCGACTTCGGAACCTCCCTGCCCGGCTCCACCCGGATGCTGGGTGAACAGGTCGCCGCCGATGGCTGTACGTTGCTCGACGCACCGCTGGGCCGCACCCCCAGCCACGGGCGCGAGGGTAAGCTCAACATCATGGGCGCGGGCGACAGGGCCGCCTTTGACAAGGTCCGCCCGGTGCTGGACGACCTGGGCGAAAATGTCTTCCACCTCGGGCCGCTCGGCACCGGCCATACGATCAAGCTGATCAACAACTTCTTCGCCATGACCACCGCCAACGCGATGAGCGAGGCCTTTGCCATGGCCGACAAGGCGGAGGTACCCCGGCAGGCGCTTTATGACGTGATGAGTGCGGGCCCCCTGCATTCGGGGATGATGGATTTCGTCAAGGCCTATGCCATCGACGGCGACGCGCAGAAACTGGCCTTTTCCATCCGCAATGCATCAAAGGACGTCGGCTATTACGCGCAAATGGCGCAGGACATGAACGCCGAGAGCCTGATGTCGGCCTGCGCCCGCCGCGCACTGGCCGAGGCGATCGACGAAGGACGCGGCGACGATCTGGTCCCGCAGATGGTCGAGTTCTACGCCGCCCGGTTCGGCGGCTAGATCATGGAAGCACTGGCAGGACGGCAGGACCGCGCGGGGCTGGGCATGGTGATGATGCTGGCGGCTTGGTTCATGTTCGCCTGCACAGACAGTTCGGTCAAATGGCTGGTCCTGGGCGGGCTGGGCGCGTTCCAGCTGGCCTTTGCCCGCTACGGTGTGGCGCTGATCCTGTCGGTCATCTCGATGCGCCACCGGGCATTTCGCGGCACCCGGCTGACCCCGCGCCAGATCCGTCTCCTGCTGTTGCGTGCGGTTCTTCTTGTTACGTCGACGATCAGCAACTTCGTTGCACTGCGCTACCTGTCCCTGACCATGACCGCCGCCATAATGTTTTCGTCCCCGATCATCGTATCTGCGCTTGCAGTGCCACTCTTGGGCGAGAAGATCGGGCCATGGCGCTGGTTCGCCATCGGTCTGGGCTTTGTCGGCGTGCTGTGCGTGGTGCGCCCGTTCGGAGCCGGGTTTCACTGGGCCTCGGCGCTGATTGTCTATAACGCCACCGCCTTGGCGCTGTTTTCCATCATCACTCGCAAACTTTCGGGCGAGGTGGCGACCCAGGTCATGCAGATCTGGGCCGGTGCGATGGGGACACTGGTGCTGCTTCCCCTGGCGATCTGGTCCTGGCAGCCGATCTCGGGTGCGCTCACCTGGGCGCTCTATCTGGCCATTGGCGCCTTCGCCTGGACCGGACACGAGATTTTTGCCCGTGCCCACCGCTATGCCGACGTGAGTCTCTTGATGCCGTTTTCCTACAGTTACCTCGTCTACATGGCAGGCGCGGGCTGGTTGCTATTCGGCGCCCTGCCCGATGGGATGACTCTGGTGGGCGCTGGCATTATCGTGGTGTCGGGGCTGATCATCTGGTGGCGAGAGAACCGACCGGGAGGCGCGACATGACATCCGTTCTGTGTATTGGCGAGGCGATGGTCGAGATCTCGCTGTCGCCCGACCGGCCAGATACAGCCGGTCTGGGATTTGCCGGTGACACGCTGAACACCGCAATCTACCTCAAGCGCACCGCACCCGCCCTTAACGTGGCCTATTGCACCAAGCTGGGGCGCGACGTGCTGTCGGAACGGATGATCGCGATGATGCGCGCCGAAGGGCTAGATACCACCCTGATCCGGCGCAGCGATACACGCGTGCCGGGCCTTTATGCCATCAGCACCGACGAAAAGGGCGAGCGCAGCTTCACCTATTGGCGCGACAATTCGGCTGCGCGGCGGCTGATGGAGCCCCCGGGGCTGGAGGAAAGCGATCTTTCCGGGTTCGATCTGGTTTACTTGTCGGCGATTTCACTGGCCATTCTGCCTCCGGCGGGGCGAGCGCGCTTGATGGGTTGGCTCAGGCATTACCGCGATGCAGGCGGCCGCGTCGCCTTTGACAGCAACTATCGCCCTGCCCTTTGGTCAGACCAGGGCACCGCCCAGGAAACCGTGACCGACGCCTGGCGACTTGCCGATATCGGCCTGCCGAGCCTCGACGACGAGATGGCGCTGTTTGCCGATCCTGACGAGGCGGCAGTGCTTGCGCGCCTGCGCGCATACGGACTTGGCGAGGGCGTCCTAAAGCGCGGCGCCCGCGGCCCCCTGCCGCTGAACGGCGCACCGCCGCTTGCGGTCGATCCCGCGACAGACGTCGTCGACAGCACGGCCGCAGGTGACAGTTTCAACGCAGGCTATCTGGCCGCCCGGCTGGACGGGCGCGATCAGGACACCGCGATGCGCGCGGGGCATGGGCTGGCGCTCCGGGTGATCGGCCACCGGGGCGCCATATTGCCACGAGAAGACGTATGACCGGCAAACCGTTGAATGCGGTTCTGATAGGTCTGGGAATGGTCGCGGACCTGCACGCCGATGCCGTTGCCGCCACCGGCGGGGACGTCCGCCTTGCCGCTGTCTACTCTCGCAATTCCGAGCGGGCATGCGCCTTTGCCGGTCGCCATGGCGGGCCACGGGTCTTGGACTCGTTAGACGATATCGCCGCCGACCCGACCCTCGACTTTGCTATCCTCGCCACGCCGCCGGATGCCCGCGCACCCTATATCTCAATGCTTGCGCGCCACGGTCTGCCGGTCCTGACCGAGAAACCGCTGGCCCGCACGCTGGAGGAGGCCCGCGCGTTGGTGGAAACCTGCGAGGTGGCGAACCTGCCCCTGGGTGTGCTGCTGCAACACCGGATGCGCCCTGCGTCGCTGGTGCTGCAAACCCGTCTCGCACAGGGTGATCTGGGCGAGATCGCTACTGTCGAACTGCGCGTGCCATGGTGGCGTGACCAGAGCTATTATGATGCGCCTGGGCGCGGCAGCTATGCCCGCGACGGTGGCGGTGTGTTGATCACGCAAGCGATCCACAGTCTGGATCTGATGGTGCAATTCTGCGGCCAGGTGGCGGATGTACAAGCCATTACGGCCACCTCGCCCCTGCATCAAATGGAAGCCGAGGATTTTGCCGCCGCCGCCTTGCGCTTCCGCTCGGGCGCGGTGGGCTCGGTCATGGCCTCGGTCACACACTATCCCGGCGGCGCTGAGGAGATCATCCTGAACGGTACGGCTGGGTCGGCGCGTCTGGCTGCGAGCCGACTGATCATACACCGGCACGGGCACCCGCCGGAAGAGATCGGCACGTTATCGGCCACCGGCGGCGGCGCCGATCCGATGGCCTTCTCACACGACTGGCACCGCGCGGTGATCGCCGATTTCGCAGACGCCCTGCGCAATCGCAGGCAACCCGCGATCACTGCGCGCTCGGCCCTGCCGGTTCAGGCGCTGATCGCGGCAATCGAACGCTCGGCCAGAACCGGGCAACGGCAGGAGGTGGCCGATGGCTGAACCGATCCGGATGGGCGTCGTGGGCATCGACCACCGTCATATCTATACGATGACCGAACACATGCAGGCGGCGGGTTGCGTGCTGTCGGGTTGGCAGACCGACGGCACGCCGAACACTCTGGATGGGTTTGTGGCGCGTTTTCCCGACGCGCCGCGGCGGGACCGGGCCGAAGATCTGATCGACGACCCCGAAATCGACTTGATCCTGACCGCCGCCGTTCCATCTGATCGCGCGGGCTTTTCCATTCAGGCGATGCGGGCGGGCAAGGATGTGCTCAGTGACAAACCCGGCGCATTGCATGCGCTCGACGTGGCCGAACTGCGCCGGACGGTTGACGAGAGCGGGCGCATCTGGGCAGTGGATTTCTCGGAACGGTTCGAAGTGCCCGCGATGACCCGCGCGCTGGAGTTGATCGCACAGGGTGCGATTGGTGAGGTGATCGGTACCGTTGGCCTAGGCCCGCATCGCCTGAACGCCGCCACCCGGCCAGACTGGTTCTGGGACCGTGACCGCAACGGCGGCATTCTGGCCGACATCGGCTCACACCAGATCGAGCAGTTTCTGGCCCTGACTGGACAGGAGACAGCAGAGGTGGTCATGGCCCATGCCGCCTGTTTTCGCGAACCGGGCTTTCAGGACTTTGGCGAAATCGTCCTCCAGGCCGGGCGCGCACGCGGCTATATCCGGGTCGACTGGTACACGCCCGACGCGCTGCCCAATTGGGGTGACGGGCGGCTTTTTGTGACCGGAACCACAGGCACGATCGAGTTGCGCAAGTATGTCGATCCGGGTGGCACCTCGGGGACCGACCACCTGATCCTTGTTAACGGCGAGGTCTGCGAGAAGCAGCAGGCGTCCGACGCCGGGCTGCCTTTCTTCACCGCACTCGCGCATGACATCCGTCACCGGACGGAAACCGCCATGCCACAGGAACGCGTGTTTACCGTCTGCGATCTAGCCATTCAGGCACAGGGGATGGCTGAATGCTGATCTTCGCCGCCGCCGTCTTTTTCCTGATCATCACACCTGGACCCGGCGTGCTCTCTACCGCCGGTGTCGGTTCGGCCTTCGGCGCGCGGCCCGGCACGCGCTATGTGCTGGGTCTTTTCATCGGCACCAACATGGTGGCGCTGGCGGTGGTCTCGGGCCTCGCCGCCGTCCTGCTGGCCGATCCACGCATCCGCACCCTGCTGTTCGTGGCCTCGACTGCATATCTTTTGTACCTCGCGCTGCGGATCGCCACAGCGGGAAGCCGGATTGCATTTATCGAGGCCGCCCGCCCGCCCGGCATTCTGGACGGGATCGCGCTGCAAATGATCAACCCCAAGGCCTATGCCGTGAACACAACGCTGTTTTCCGGCTTTGCCTTCGGCGGAGGCAGTTTATTGGCGGAAACCCTGCTCAAGTTCCTGATCGTCAACGCGATCTGGATTCCCATCCACTTCCTGTGGCTCTGGCTGGGCATCACCTTGCGCCGACTCGACCTCGGCCATCGCGCCCACCGGGCCATCAACATCGGAATGAGCGTTTCGATGTTGATCGTTGTGGCGCTGGCACTCGCCTATCAATTCACCGGGATACGGCCATGAAGATCACCGCAATCACCACCCACCTGCTCGACCACAAGCTGGACCAGCGTTTCGAAAGCGCCTCGTCGGGTTTCGACCGGCGCTCCCATCTGCTGGTCGAGGTGTCCACCGACGCCGGGCTGACCGGCTGGGGCGAATGCCTTGGCCCTGCCCGGCTGAACGCCGCCGTAGTGCAGGGCATGACCCCGCTGCTGATCGGGCAAAACCCGCTGGAGACCGAGAAACGTTGGATCGAGGTCTATCACGCCTTCCGCGATCAGGGGCAGCGCGGTCTGACGATCACTGCGCTGTCGGGCATCGACATTGCGCTGTGGGATATCAGGGGCAAGGCCTGGAACGCGCCTGTCTCGACCCTGTTGGGCGGGCGGTTCCGCGAACAGGTGACCGCCTATGCGACCGGTGGGTTCCGCAAACCTGGCCGCGACCGTGTAGCGGATATCGCCGCCGAGGTTGCGGGCTACAAGGCAGAAGGGTTCAAAGCCGCAAAGATCAAGATTGGTTTCGACGTGGACGAGGATCTCGAGGTTATTGCCGCCTGCCGGGACGCCATAGGCCCCGAGATGCGCCTGATGATCGACGCCAACCACGGCTATGACATGATCGAGGCGATCCGGCTGGGCCGTCTGGCCGAACCCTATGACATCGACTGGTTCGAAGAACCCGTCCTGCCCGAACAACTCGACGCCTATGCCGATGTCCGCAACGGCCAGCCGATCCCGGTCGCGGGGGGCGAGACATGGCATGGGCGATGGGGCATGAAGGATCCCGTCGAACGCCGCTGCGTCGACATCCTGCAACCCGACATCTGCGGCACTGGCGGATTTACCGAAGGCCGCCGTATCGCCGACATGTGCACACTGCACGGGATACGCCTGGTACCACATGTCTGGGGTACCGGAGTTCAACTGGCAGCCTCGCTGCACTATATCTCCGCCTTGCCGCCGAACCCGCCCCGACCTGAACCGTTTTTCCCTATGCTCGAATTCGACCGGACCGAGATGCCGTTCCGTCAGGCGGTCCTGACCCGGCCTCTGGAGGCTGTGGAGGGCATCCTAACCGTGCCGGACGGCCCCGGGCTGGGCATCGAGATAGACCGCGATAGCCTCGCGGCCTATCGCGGATGACATCTGGTCCCCTGAACTCGAAACTCACATCACTGAAGCTGAAAACCGACACCCGGTTGCTGGCGCAATACGAGCGGCTCAACGATATGAACTTCGGATACGGCCAACCAGAGCAACGTAGCTTACCGCGCCGGCGCGAAATTGACAGTCTTGGACACGCAAGACGCCAAAACCTCTCCCCACAGCGCGGTACAGGTCATTGGAACACGCCGTCGCGCTCGCCTGTCCTCATATCCGCTTGGCCACCTCTTCCAGCATCACTTCGGTCGCACCGCCGCCGATGGATTGAACGCGCGCATCGCGCGCCATCCGCTCAATGGTGCTTTCGCGCATGTAACCCATACCGCCGTGGAACTGGACGCAGTCGTACATCACCTCGTTTACCAGCTCTCCACACAGCGCCTTGAGCATCGAGACCTCCCGCACCACGTCCTCGCCCGCCGCGTCGCGGGCGGCGGTGGCATAGACGAACTGGCGCGCGGCGGCGACCCGTGCCGACAGCATCGCCAGCCGCTGCCGGATCGCCTGTTTCGACCAGAGCGGTTCGCCGAATGCCTGCCGCGTCTTGACATAGTCGAGCGTCAGATCCAGCGCCGCCTGCGCCTCGCCCATCGCCATTGCCCCCAGCACGATCCGCTCGTTCTGGAAATTTTTCATGATCGAATAGAACCCGCGCCCCTCTTCGCCCAGAACATTGGCGGCGGGCACCCGGCACTCGGCAAACGACAACTCGGCCGTGTCGGAAGACCGCCAGCCGTGCTTGTCCAGCGCCCGCGACACGGCAAAGCCCGGCGTGCCCTTCTCAACCAGAAAGATGGTCACCGACTGGCTGGCCGGTCCGCCGGAGTCTGTCTTGGCCGCCACACAGTAGAGGTCCGCGTGCACCCCGTTGGTAATGAACATCTTGGACCCGTTGAGGACATAGGAGTCCCCCTCCCGCCGCGCGCTGGTGCGGATGCCTTTCACGTCCGACCCGGCGTCGGGCTCGGTCACGGCGACGGCGACGATCTTGCGCCCGGCAATGATGTCCGGCATCCACACAGCCCGCTGCTCCGCCGAGCCCGCGTTGAACAGATGGACCGAGGCCATATCGGTATGCACCAGCACCGTGATGGCAAAACCCGAATAGGTCGACCGCCCCAGTTCCTCGGCCAGAACAGCCGTGGCGCGGGTATCCATGGCGCTGCCGCCATATTCCTCGGGATAGCGGATACCGAGAAACCCCAGGTCGCCCATGTCGTGCAATATCTCGCGGGGAACGGCACCTTCGTCCTCCCACCGGTCGGCCTCGGGATGCACCCGCTCGGCGACAAATCGGCGGACCTGGTCGCGCAGCAACTCATGCTCGGGTTCCAGAAACAGGTGTCGGGTCATGGGTTCTCCTCCTCCGGGGTCATGGCGGCCAATAGCGCGTGTTTCTCAACCGTCTCGCCGGGGATGCAGGACAGGCTGTCCAGCACCCCGTCACATGGCGCGTTCAGGGTCTGCATCAGTTTCATCGCCTCCAGCACCACGACCGGTTCTCCCCGCTTCAGGCGGGAGCCTTCGGGGTGCAACACCTCGACAACAAGGCCTGGCATAGGCGCGCGGATCTCGGTGCCGGTTTCATCCCCCGGTGCCAGGCGGTCGAGCAATGCGCCTTCGCCCGGCAGGACAGCCACCGAGAACCGACCGACGGGTGTCATCATCGTCACGCCAGCCTCGTCGACCAAGACGCCGATATTGTGCCGCATGCCATCCGCCTCGAAAATCAGCCGGCCGCTGTCGAGGGCGACGTGATCGAAGCCAAATGTCTCGCCCTCCGGCAAAGTGACAGCCCACCGGGAACCGGATTGCTTCACCTCAACCGCCGATCGCTCGATGTAACAGACCGCCCCACCCCCGGGCAGCAGCCGCCATGCGCCAAGCGTCTCGAACGGAGTAGACCGAGCAGGATGGTCGGACAGGATCCGCGCCATGGCCGCTACCGCCTTGTGCCACGGGCCAGCCTCGGGTGCGGACCAGCCTTCGGGGAAGAGTTCGGCGATGGTTCCGGTATGATGATCAGACCGGGCAAAAGCTTCGGCGCGGCAAAGGTCTGACAGAAAGCCGATATTGGTGACCACACCGCCCACCTGCATACCCGCAAGGCCGTGTTCCAACCGCGCCAGCGCAGTGCCTCGGTCCGGTCCCTGCGCGATGACTTTTGCCAGCATCGAATCGTAGTGGTGCGACACGATGCTCCCCTCCTCGATACCGGTATCGGTACGGCAGCCCGGGGCTGGATCGAACCGGGCGATCCGCCCCGTCTCGGGGCGATATCCCGCGGCCGGATCTTCGGCGGCGATGCGCGCCTCAACAGCCGCGCCGGCACAGACAATGTCACTCTGCGAGAACGGCAGCGCCTCGCCCCCGGCGATACGCAACTGCCATTCCACCAGGTCAAGCCCGGTTACCATCTCGGTTACCGGATGTTCGACCTGAAGCCGGGTGTTCATCTCAAGGAAATGAAACGAGTCCTTGGCCGGGTCCACCAGAAACTCGACCGTGCCCGCGTTTACATAACCGATAGAGCGTGCCAGTTTCACCGCTGCCTCATGCATCGACCGGCGCAGCGCGTCGGACAACCCTGGCGCCGGAGCTTCCTCGATCACCTTCTGATGGTTGCGCTGCAATGAACAATCGCGGTCGAAGAGATGCAGCACTGTGCCCTGAGTATCGGCCAGTACCTGCACCTCGACATGGCGCGCTTGCGTCAAGAAACGCTCCAGGAACAACGTCGCATCGCCAAACCCCGCTTGCGCCTCGGCCCGTGCAGCCGCCAGCGCCGCTGGCAGTTGCGCGCGCTCGCGGACAATGCGCATGCCGCGTCCGCCGCCCCCGGCGCTGGCCTTGACCAGCAGCGGGAAGCCGATCCGGTCGGCCGCAACACCAAGTTCGGCATCCGATGGATCCGCTGCATCGTGCCCTGCAACCACGGGTACCCCGGACACCGCCGCCAGGCGCCGCGCCTCGATCTTCGATCCCATGGCGCGGATCACCTCTGCCGGCGGTCCCACGAACGCCAACCCGGCTTCGGCGCAGGTGGCGGCAAAATTGGCGTTCTCGGACAGGAACCCGTATCCCGGATGCACCGCATCGGCCCCTGCACGCCGTGCCGCCGCGATAAGCCGCGCCGCGTCCAGATAGCTTTGCGCCGCCTCGGGTGGGCCGATGTGATATGCCGCATCTGCCGCCCGCACATGGGGCGTGTCGCGGTCGGCATCGGAATAGACCGCCACGGTCCCGATCCCCATCCGTCGGGCGGTGCGGATGATCCGGCAGGCGATCTCGCCCCGGTTGGCGATCAGAAGACGGCGGATGGTCATGTGTCCGACCTCCACGGCGGCAGCCGCTTGTCGAGAAAGGCGGCAATCCCCGCCCGCCCATCCGGCGTCTCCCAGGCGTCGGCCAGGGCTTCGGCGGTATAGGTCTTGGCGGCCTCGATGTCGTGGCTCTCTACAAAGGCGATCAGCCGCTTTGTGGCGGCCACCGCGCTGGCCGAAGCTTGCAGATGTTCGGCCACCACCGCCTCTACGGCCGCCTCCAGCCCTGCTTCAGGCGCGATCTGGTCGACCAATCCGATGTCGTGCGCACGCTCAGCCCCAAAGAGCGCACCCGACAGCATCACCGACCGCGCCCGGGCCGCCCCGATGCGCGCCACCACATAGGGCGAGATATTGGCCGGGATCAGCCCCAGCCGGACCTCTGTCAGGCCAAACCGCGCCGTAGGGTCGCAAACCGCCAGATCGCAGACCGCGATCATCCCTGTCCCGCCGCCGTAGGCCGCGCCGTTGATGCGGCCGATCAGCGGCTTGGGCAGTTGGTCGAGCGCGTGCAGCATTTCGGCCAGCGCCCTGCTTTCGGCAACGCGCCCCTGCCGGTCCAGCGCCAGCGTGTCACGGAACCAGCCGATATCGCCGCCGGCGCAGAAACTGCGCCCCGCGCCGGTCAGCACCACGACCCGCACCGTAGCATCCGCGCCCAGCGTCAGTGCGGCATGATGCAACTCGTCGATCATGGCACGGTTCAGCGCGTTGTGCCGCTCGGGCCGGTTCAGGGTGAGGGTCGCAACGCCGCGCGCATTGACCGACAGGGTCAGGGTGTCATAGCTCACGAAGCCACCTCACATACGGAAAACAGGGGTATGACCACGCGGGCCGGGTCGGCCCAGAACCAGCCAGAGGCACATTGCCAGCACCGCACGGGTCTGGCCGGGCGTGATGATCCCATCGTCCCACAGGCGCGAGGTCGCGTAATAAGGATCGCTCTGCTCGGCATATTGGGCCCTCGTGCGCGTTTCGATCTCGCTCAGTTCCGCCTCAGTCGGCGGGTCCTGCCGAAGGTTGCCGCGACGCAGTTCCAGCAATACATTGGTCGCGATGTCCGCCGACATGGTGGCGATCCGCGCCGTTGGCCAGGAGAACAGGAAATCGGGCCGGAACCCGCGCCCGCACATGCCGTAGTTTCCCGCCCCATAGGATCCGCCGACGATCACGGTCAGGCGCGGCACCCGCGCGGTCGCCATCGCATAGACCATTTTGGCGCTATCCTTGGCGATGCCGCCGCGCTCGGCCTCGGTTCCCACCATGAAGCCGGTGATGTTCTGGAGAAACAGCAAGGGAATGCCGCGCTGGTCGCACAGTGTGATGAAATGCGCGGCTTTGCGCGAACTGTCCGATTGCAACGCGCCGTTGTTACCCAGGATACCCACCGTCATTCCGTGAATGCGCGCGGTTGCACAGACGAGCGTATCGCCCCAATCCGGCTTGAACTCCTGAAACGCGCTGTCATCGACCAGCCGCAGCAGCAGCTCGCGCACATCATAGGGCCGCTTGGGATCTGCGCTGATCACCCCCGCGATCTCTTCGGCGGGGTGGCGCGGTGGCAGCACCGCGGCCGTAGCTACGGGACACCGGCCGGTATCCACGTCGCGCAACAACCGCCTTGCCAGCGCCAGCGCCTCGTCTTCGGTCTCGGCCAGGTGATCGGACACGCCCGAGACCCGCGTGTGCATCTCGGCCCCGCCCAGCGTCTCGCCATCTACCTCTTCGTTGATCGCCACCTTGACGATGGAGGGGCCGCCCAGATGGATGCGCGCATTGCCGCGCACCATAATCACCTGGTCGGACAGCGCCGGGATGTACGCACCCCCTGCCGTGCAGCCGCCAAACACGACCGAGATCTGCGGCAGTCCCTGCGCCGACATCCGGCATTGCCGGTAAAAGGCATTGCCGAAATGGTCCCGATCCGGGAACACCCGGTCCTGCTCGGGCAGATAGGCGCCGCCGCAATCGACAAGATAGAGGCATGGCAGGCCATTCGCCTCGGCGATCTCCTGTGCGCGCAGATGTTTGCGGATCGTCTCGTGAAAGAAGCTGCCCCCTTTGACGGTTGCATCATTGGCGATGATCGCGACAGGGCGGCCATGCACCATGCCGATGCCGGTAACGATCCCGGCGGCATTGACCTCGCCGCCGTATTGCCCCCAGGCGGCCAGAGGCGACAGTTCCAGAAATGCCGTTCCGGGGTCCAGCACCCGGTCGATCCGGTCGCGGACCAAAAGCTTGCCACGCGCCTTGTGCCGCTGGCGCAATCGCTCGGCCCCGCCCGCCATCGCGTCTTGCAATCGTTTGCCCAACATTGCGTCCAGCGCGTCGTTCACCGCGCTGTTGGCGGCGAATTCCGGGCTCTTCGCTTCGACCGAAGATTTGAACACGCTCATTCACCTTCTCTCCGGAAAACCCCATGCGACAAGACATCCGCATAGCGCGCCGCCAGCCCATCGACATCGCCGCGCGCGGGATCGAACCATTCCAGTGTCGCGTTCAATGCCCCGATCACCATCAGGCGTAAGCTGCGCGGATCAACATCGGCCCGTAGCGCTCCCCCCGCGTGAAAGCCTGCCAGCAACTCGTCCCACAGGGTTTCATAGGCGCGTCGCGCGTCAAGATTTGCCTGCCGTACCACTTCGGGAACCTGACCAAAGATGCGCACGTTGGCAGAGGTGAAGACACTGTATTCCAGCAGAGCGCGCAAGTGCCCAGCCAGTGCCGCACGCAACTTCTCGGGCGCAGTCGCGGTATCGGGCAGTTCATCCAGCGCTTGCGAAACCGCCGCCATGACCTTGCTGATGCCCAGGTTCAGCACCTCGCTCAGGATCTCGTCCTTTGATCCGAAGTGATAGTAGAGACTGCCTGCCTTCATCTCACAGGCATCGGCGATGCGGCGCATCGAAACCCCCGAGTAGCCCTGCTGCCCGAAAAGCTCGGCTGCCGTATGCAGAATCCTGTCCCGCGTTTGTCTTGATGAGGTATCTTCCACAGTTTTATTCCACTGATCTCTAACAAACGTTAGGTTGATTCTCGATACCTGTCAATTTTCATCGCCTCCCGCCAGCCCAGCCGTGAAGGTACAGGAATTGTCCGGTCAGTCGGGTTGGCTGAACGGTTCGCAAAACGGTCAGTGTTGATGAAGTGGCCTATCTACCCTCGCCCGAACCTTTTGGCCCGGATTTAACGGCGCGATAGATGCGGCGCATCTGATCGCCTATGCCAATGCGAAACAGTAACCTGATCAACTGCCGCCGGACCCGCAGTTTCAGTATTCGAAACTTCAAGATCTTCTCGAAAGCATCTGTATTCCCAGAAGACTCCAGCAAAGGTTCGATCAGCGCAAGATCATCCACATCCCGTCCTGCGGCGCGATTGGACTTCAGCACATACACCTGCCTCAAGCTGATGAATTTCAAATCGAAGTAATAAAAATGCAGAGCCGGATCCTGTAATAGATCGCCGATGGAACAGTCGCGGTAACGCCCGGTATGCTGTTCGGCGATATCCGCCATGCCACCGGTCAGCGGTTTGTCTGCAATCACGTCAATGTCGCCGGGGGGGCGCAAGCCGTATGCGCCGATCACCAATCCGGTATCGCCGGCCAACACATCAGGCGGCATTCCTGCCCGTGCCATGGCATCGACCAGCGCCCCTGCCATCTTGCGGGTCGCCGCGAACGCCATCGGATGGGCGTTGTTCAGAAAATGCACCGAATTGCGATTGAGAAGAAGACGGCTTGCTTCGATCGCTTCTGCATGCGTGTCGGTGATATGCACCGAGTCCTTTCCGATGCCAAAGATAGCCCTGATCCTTTCTTTCAGCGCAACGCGATCGACGCTTGGCGGAGCATCGAAAATCATCATCCGCACCGGACCGGGATTGGAAAAGCACTTCACCAACTTGCGTTCGATGCCCGGATAGTTGTCGTCGGGATCGCCAAGCCACGGCTCACCTCGATAGATCCTTGCCAGCAGATTGTGAGCCCCGTTTGCGCCCAAGGTGACCTCATGTTTGAACACAAGCGGGCCGACAAGCCGCTCCACCTCGGCGTCTTTTCCCTTTGCGGCGGGCCAGATCAGCGCAACCGCCGCATCGGGCATTGCGGCGACCATCCGTGTCGCGGCGGCACAGAGATCGGCCTGCGGCATACCACGTGTCCGAAAATACACGTGATCGAAAACCATCGGATCAAGCCCGGTTTCCACCCCGACAACCGGTTTGCCCAGCGCCATTGCGCTGGCCAAACGATGGCCTCCGTTCAGGGGACTACCGTCCCTTGCAAGCGGGATCAGGCTCTGGTCTGGATCGAACCCGTCGGCGGCAAAGCTGCGATAGATCGTCTGAAAATCGCCGATGAACCGTTGCGCCCCGCTTTTGTCGAGACTTCCAGGTTCCTTCATGTCTCCTAAAGAAAACGCCGAGATGTGAGACAGGTAAATCCGCTCGGAAAACTCCGAAGGCAAACCCGCAAGAGAATCGAGATACAGAAGCTTGAACCCCAGATCGAAACGGTTCCAGGTCGGGACGGGAACGAATTGGCAAAGCTTGAAACGGTCGGCACCGGGATCCAGGCGGTTCAGCAAGAAGCCGTCGATCCGCCCATCAAGCTCGGACCGATCCACATCTGTTAAGGCTGCATCCAGTTCCGTCACCGCATCACGCCCCGATTCCGTACCACCTCGACCAGGATGTCGATCATTCGATCAAAGTTCACCTGGCTATCGAAAGTTCTTCGGGCCAAGGCGCGGGCTTCCAAGGCCATTTTCTGCCGCAGTGCAGGGTCCGCGATCAATTGTTTTAGCGCAAGAACAAAGCCCTCGTCGTCGTCGGGGTCCAACAACACCCCCGTTTCTTTGTCTCTTACAAGATCAAGTGTACCGCAGATCCGGGAAGCCACAGCAGGAAGCCCGGCCGCAGCCGCCTCGACCAACACATGCGGAGACATGTCGAGCCGCGTTGGCAGGCAGAATATGTCCATCTGCGGAAAGATGTCCGACATCAACCGGTCATGCGGTACACGCCCATGATAGGTGACAGCCGGACCCGCAAGGCCCGGATCAGGCGCCTTGCTGACAATGTGCAGATGACAAAGACCCTTCAGCGGCCCATTGACCCAACCGGCCAACCTATGGGCACCCTTGCGGGAGAGATCGTTGCCGACAAACAGGATCTGAGGCAGCCGATCGGTTGCCGGAACCTGTTTCGGCCAGTGGTCCGGGCTCAGTGAAGGCACCTGAACAGTCACGCGTTCGGCCGCCACTCCATAATCCCGGACAACCGATTGGGCGGCCCAACCGCTCATGCAAAACACATGATCTGCCCGCGCAAGCAAGGCCGCTTCGGTCCTGCACTCCTTGGTGCTCCACCCCGGCAAAGGCAGATCCCGGCCGATTGCCGCCCGTGTACAATCCAGTGCAACGCTCATGGCCGGGGCATCCGCCCCAATCGGAAGTGCCCCTGCCGGCCAGTGAGCCGCGACGTGAACCAGATCCGGCTTGTGTTTTTGAATTGCGATTCGAATGTCCTGTCCGAGAAAACCGGCGTGCGCCGAGATGGGATCAAGCGGTCGCAATTTACGAGCCAACTCTCCATCGGCGTGCCGGCGCATCAGCATTGTCTTGTACCGCGGCAGTTTACGCCGCAAGACCGTAGCCCGGATATCATCCCGCGCCATCAAGGCACTTGAGCATTGCTCTGCGTAGCTGGACCAGCCCAGAACTTCGTTGGCAATGAATAAAATATGCGGGGCCAATACACGGCTTCCTTCATGTACTTGGAGCGTTGCAACCATGCCCGAAGTACCGCAGGCTTAGCGCGGACGATCATACTTGTTGGAAAAAATATCGTTGAATCAAATATATTTCCAGCCCTAGGCTGTTGAGCAACCTGACCCGGGGAGAAACGGATGCCTTTGCGGAACGTGCTCATTGTCGGAGATTTTGCCGAAGTCAACGGCGGTCAGGCGAAGGTCGCGATCGACAGCGCGCGCCTGCTGGCCGATGCCGGTATTCAGGTCAGTTTCTTTGCCGCATCCGGGCCGGTCAGCTCTCTTCTTGAGCATCCGAACATCCGGACCGTTTGCCTGGATCAGAAAACGCTGGCCGACAATCCCAGCCGCATCAACGCGATGGCCACCGGCTTGTGGAACTCCCAGGCTCTAAGAGCACTCCGACAGGAAATTCAAAGACATGACCCGGCCACGACGGTTTTGCACTGTCATGGTTGGGCAAAAGCGCTGTCACCGTCTGTCGGCCGGGCATTGACCGATGGCCGGCTGCCTGTGCTCTACACAATGCACGAGTATTTTCTGGCATGTCCGAATGGCGGATTCTACGACTACCGCGCCAATGAGATCTGCACACGAAAACCGCTCGCCACTGCCTGCCTGACCAGGAATTGCGATTCCCGACATGTGAGCCACAAGGTCTGGCGCGTTGCCCGCTCGGCAATTGCAAAGGGCCCTGGACGCATTCCCCGCCATTTGCACGATGTCGCCTATATCTCTGAAACCCAACTGCGAGCGATGCGGCCCTACCTTGCGGATGATGTGAACCTGCACGCTCTGCCGAATCCGGTGGCAACAGGTGGTGCAAAGATTACTTCTGCCAGCAACGACACATTCGTCTTTGTCGGGCGACTGTCCCCTGAAAAAGGCGGATTGTCGTTTGCCAAAGCCGCGAAAATGGCAGGTGTCCCGGCGCTCTTTGTGGGTGACGGTCCAGAGGAGGAGAGCATCCGAGAAGCATATCCGCAAGCGGAAATCACCGGATGGGTTTCACCCGAAGAGGTACAGAGATGCCTGGAAAGAGCGCGCGCGCTGGTGTTTCCCAGTCAGTGGTACGAATGTCAGCCTCTTGTCCCCATCGAGGCGCTGCTTCGCGGTATTCCGGTTGTCTGTGGCAGCTGGACGGCTGCCTCCGAAGTGGTGAGACACGGCGTAAATGGTATTCTGCACGATAAGAGAGACATCGAAACACTGGCCGAGAGTCTCAGATTGGTCCAATCGATCGGTGACTTCGAGTCTTCCGATTTGGAACGTCTGGTATCCCCGGAAAATCACTTGTCCCGGCTGCTCTCGATATACGAGGAAATGCTACAGCGGCGGCGTTGATTACCCCCGTTCCCGCCAGGCAGACAAATCCAACCCGAATTCCCTTTCGAGCGGATCATAAGTGACCTCGAACTTTTCCCGCAATCGAAGGAATGCGTCGTCAGTCTTGTCCTTTACCGCAGGGCGCGTGTTGAAACGCCGGTAAACACCCCGCGCGAATTCATATGCGCGCCCTTTGGGGAGGCGATCCCTGATCGCCATGTTCAGACTGTGAAGGCGGCGATTGACCACGTTGTAACTTTCGTTGCTCGCTTCGAATGCATAGTCGTCGTAGAAACGTGGGTCGATGCCACACCAGGCTGCAATCCCCGACATGAACGCCAAGGGATCGCGTTTCAGATCTTCGAACAGGCAGACCTTGATCCGGTCGCAGCCGAGCCGGTCGCGCCACCGTTGAAGCCACGGTAGGTAATCAGCGCAGTCCAGGGCATGGCGAGCCAATTCGTTACCACCGAAATCGTGGCTGCCGCATTCCGAAGCCTCCAAAAAGTCGGCAAAGCTCATCTCGGACGGGATGTAGGCCCAGTTGTTACTGAAATAGTGATAGACGGACCGTATCTGCGATGCCGGTTCCCTTAAGACAAACAGGCATTTCGGCGCACTTTCCAGCCTTGGGATCTCGGCCAGGGCTGTACGGCTGTAGATATACGCAGGTGTCGCTTCGAACAGAAGGCAACCAGGGTCATCGGTTTTGGCGAACGCCTTGGGATAGTGCGTTAGGCCGAGGCCAAAATTGAAATCAGGGCGAAAGGCGTGACTGTCGGGATCCATGAAGAAACAGGTTTCTTTCGGAACCGACCCTTGGGTCTTTGGATGATCGTCGAGCCAGTCAAAGATCGAGGATGTCCCTGCTTTGGGTACTCCGGCAATGATCAGACCTGGCAAGCGTTCATTCATTGCTATCGGTCCCCTTACTCCGCTTTCTTCTCAAGAGCGCATGCAGGTTCTCTGCCATCTCCGCAGCAAAACGTTCCTGAGAAAAGCGATCTTGGTACGTTTTTTCAGCGGCAGGTCTCATTTTGGCCAATTCATAGCGGCCCACTTTCGACAGAAGATCCGCCAGCGCCGTAACTTCCAGCGGGAAGGACCAGCCATTCTTGCCCTCGTCCACAAGCTTTTCCATGCCACTGCGCCGCGCGACCATCACCGGAGTGCCGTTTCTGTAGCCTTCTGGAACCACCAGCGGCAATCCTTCCCAGCGGGAAGGAACGACAAGGGCATCGGCAGACCGATAATAACTGTCGATCTCATCCGGCCCGACCCAACCGTGATAGCTAACACCTTCGCCCAACTCAGGCATCTCAGACCCTCGCACCGCACCCCCGACCAGGTGCAAATGCAAATCACTGTTTCTAGAGCGTGCAAGATCATAGGCCGACAAGAGCAGATCCAGCCCTTTTTGATGGTCGAACCTGCCGACGAACAACAGGTTCACGCGGCTCGACGCAGGGCGATCGAACAGGTCAGAGCGAGCGGCCGGGTCAGGTGGACCCACGGCGTTTTCGACAACCACATGATGGCCACGATATCCGAGCTTTCCTGCGGTTTCGGCATCCGAGGCCGAGACATTGACAACGAGATCGGCAAGTCCGCACAGGTTACCCTCGACAAACCGAACAACGCGCGCCTTCCACCCGTCTGCTTGCAGCGTGCTCGCAGCCCAGCAATGTGCGCAATACACCGCGGGCGTCCTGTCCCCAGCCAGACGCAGGACCATCAAAGGCAGCAGCGAGAATGTGCTGTGAAAGAAATAGAGATCGGGGCGCAATTGCCGTCTTTGCAGCCAAAATGCGCGCAGCAGGTTCCACATCGCCACCGGCCCCCGCCGGCTTCTCTGAAACGTGGCGGCGCGGCTGGAGTCCCGCAGGATACCCTTGTCGGCTTCCGGCAAAAGGACCGAAAGCGAAAACCCGAAAGGCTCAAGTGCTTGCAACAGGTCCTGGTAGCGGCCTACGCCGCCCTGTGCGGTTTCGCAGACATTCAAGATCCTTGTCGTCTGGCTTGAATTTCCAGCGGTGCCCGAGACACGCGCACTGCCAGACCCGTCCGCATTGTCTGCCCGATGATTCCCGGTTGTTCGGTTAACCATAATTGTCTCGCTCAGAAGCAGTGTTCCCGAATGCCGGAAAATTCAGCAGATCAGCCCTTAACTGTTCACCATTCATCAACAGAAACAGACTGTTTCCATATCGGAATTTCATTGACTGCCTCAATTTATGCGAAAAACCATATAAAAATGATACCTTCAAGTTTCGTAGGGTTATCTGGGCTGGGGGGCTCCGAATGAAACTAGGTAGGGTTCAGCTATCGCTGGCCGATCAACGGTATATGGAGGCCATCGTACTTCCGGAGTTAACAGGGTTCTACCGGAGTTTCGGAAAGCGGTCTTTTGATGTGGCTTTAGGTGTTTTGGTGCTGGTAGCGAGTTTACCGATCATGCTTGTTCTCATGGTCATTACGATGCTGGATGGCGGGCCTCCGGTGTTCGCCCATGAACGTGTGGGCAAGGGCCACCAGCGGTTCAAATGCCTGAAATTCAGAACAATGCGCGTGGATGCTGACGCGGCGCTCAAGGAGCATCTGACCAGCAATCCAAGCGCGCGAAAGGAATGGGAAGAACATCACAAGCTTTCCAAAGATCCAAGAATCACGCCCATTGGCCGATTCCTGCGCCGCACCAGTCTGGACGAGCTGCCGCAGCTGCTGAACGTGATTCGAGGCGATATGAGCTTTGTCGGCCCACGGCCGGTGACCGACGAAGAGCTTGTGCGCTATGGATCTCACTTGCCCAAATACCTTGCGCTGCGCCCCGGCGTTACCGGGCTGTGGCAGGTAAACGGGCGCGGCAGAGTCTCGTATGAAGAGCGCGTGATGATGGACGCAACCTATTTTTACAAGCTAAGCTTGCTTGGAGATCTGGGTTTGATGCTCAAGACCGGCTTGGTGATTTTTCAGTGTCGTGGTCGATGAACGAAGACAACGCAAACAACACGACCCGCAAGCAAAGGGATGGGTCCATGAACGGCGAAGTGTCGCTGGCCGATATATTTCGGCAATCTTTTGCCTTTTTGAGGCGACATGCCGTTCGCATTTTGGTCTTGGGATTTGTTTGCGCTTCGCTCATGATCCTTGCCGTCCAGCGAATGGAACGGTTGTACAAAAGTTCCGCCCAGTTGTTGATCGAACGGCCCGCAACCAACCCGATCGAAGCGGAAAATCCCACCTTTCCCACGACCGGGACCAGTTACGTCGACAGCCAGATTCTGCTGATCGAAGCGGATGACACGTTGATCAAGGTCGTGCGGGACGCTGGCTTGACATCGGAGCCCTTTTTCCAGTCGCAGCCACCCGGGCTTTTGACGAAAGGCATCCGAGCACTGAAATCAGTGTTGCTGGCCAGGGACGAGAAAGAAAAAGCATTGCCCGAGGGCGCACCGGATCGTCCGACCCTCAACGCCAAGAACAAGCTGTCAGAGGCCCTGACCGTCAGCCGCGAGGGCGACACGAACGTAATCACTATTGATGTACGTGCGAACTCTCCCTCTCTGTCGCGTCGTGTGGCAGAGGCAGTGGCAGCGACATATGTCGAATTACGTCTGGATCAGCGACGCGAGGACGCGAGGCAGATCAGCAAGTGGATTGATGCCCGGGCCGAAGAACTCCGCCACGAAGTATCCCGCGCGGAAAAGGCCGTTACCGATTTCCGGGTCAAACACGGGTTGATTGGCGAGGCAGGTGGAGCAACCCTCAGCAATCAACAAATGACCGAGCTGAATGCCGAATTGGTCGCAGCCAATGCCAATCTGGCGATGAAGCAGGCGGCACTGGACCGGGCGCGGACCTTGCAGCAACAGGATGGTGATATACTCAACCTTCCAGAGGTCCAGAACTCGGAAATCCTGACGGAACTGCGACTTCAGCTTCTGGAAATCGAATTGCGGGAAAGGGATCTGAGCGCGACATCGGGGAGCAATAATTCGCGACTGCAACAGGTACGTGAACAAAAGGCCGCCATTGAAAGACAGGTCGACGCACAGTTAGAACGCATGATCAGTGTTCTTGCCAACGAGGTCGAGACCGCCGAGAACCGTGTGCAGCTTCTGACCAACGCACTCAGCCTGGCTGGTGGACAATCAACCATCGAGATTCGCAACAACGTTGATCTGCAACAGCTGGAGCGCGTGGCCGAAGCCTATCGGATCAGATATGAGCGCTACCTGAACAATGCGGGTCTTGCCGAGGAGATCACATCTTTCACCACCAGCGGTACTCAGGTGGTAACCTCCGCAACCGTGCCGCTCGAACCGGTGTATCCCCCGGTAAAAGTCTTCGTGATCCTCAGCTTCCTGCTGGGAAATATCGCTGGCATTCTTTTGGGTCTGGCTCGCGAAGCGCTGGACACAACGTTCAAGACTTCGGCACAGGTCGAAAGCGTTTTGGGCCTCAAGGTGCTTGTTCAGCTGCCCAAGCTGACCAAAACACAGCGGATTCCCGACATCATCGAGCAGGAGCCGCTTGCCCCGTATACAGAGAGAATTGCGGCGCTGCGCTATTCCCTTCGCAATAATCGCTCGGCGGATAGTTTGGCACCAGTCATTTGCCTTGCCTCCACGACCCCGCAAGAGGGAAAGAGCTCCATCGCGGCGGCCATGGCGACTTCGGGCAATGTTGCGGGTCAGCGCATTCTCCTCATTGACGGTGATCTTCGCCGCGCGGGTCTCTCGGCACAATTCGGTCTGGAAGACGAAGTTGGTCTGGCCGACATCTTGCAGGGCAGCGAGTGGAAGTCGGGCGCGAGCGGCAGCGATGGCGTCCTGGACGTCTTGCCCGCCGGTATCCTCACGGACATGCCGATCAATGCCCTGGAATCGCCCAGACTGGGAGAGTTTCTGGATCAAGCCCGCCGCGACTATGACATGATCATCATCGACGGCCCTCCGGCAGCCAATGCTGCCGACTCGGCCATCCTGTCCCAGAACAGCGACAAGGTGGTGTTCGTCGTGCGCTGGGGGCAGACCGAGTTCGCAGCCGCGGAGCGGGCCTTGACCCGCCTGTCCCGCCGGAAAATCGTGGGCGTTGTGATGAATTTCAGCGAGTTGGACGATGATCCCTGGCTGGGCGAGACCTATCGCTTGTATGACCGTCCGCATGCCACGGCCAAGAAGACGCGCGCGGGCAAAGTCACCTCGATTGCGGATTGGGGGCGAAGGGCATGAACTCCGCAACACCCAGGGCAACAACGCCCCGGATGTTGCTTTGGGCAACCACGGTTCTATTGGCTACCTTGTCATTGACCTGGATACAGGTCGCATCCGCCGCGGGTTTTCAACTGAAAGTTCCCTATGTCGCTGCCATCGTGTTGGGGATCGTATTGTGCGGCTTCCCCAACCGTTTTGCGGCGGGGCTCAGCGGGTTGTTGCCAGCGGTGTTTCCGTGGCTGATCGTTTACATGATTTACCTCGCTCTGCTGTCGATCAACCTGGCCGGCGCGCCGTCCAAGGGAATCGTGTTGCGGCAGGTCTTCTTTGTGATTTGCGGAATGACCTTTGCTTTGGGTCTGGTCGCAGCCAAAGCCGACAATCGCATTCTGCGCCGAGGCGGTGTGCTGGCGATCGTTCTCTTCTTCCTGGTGACCGAGTACCTGGCACGCCAGATCGGCGTAAGCTGGGTCAGCGCGATAACCCGCTTTGCGACAACCGGAGATCTGGATTACATCTTCTATCATTTCCTGCGGGAGATTTTCCAAACGGTGGCCCCTGCCGGCGTCGAAGTTCCCGCCTCTGAGAAAAACATCGTCGCCGTCTGCATGTTCACGGCCCTTATCTTGCTCAGATCAGGGCACACGAGTACCAGACCGGATTTTGTCGGCATTGCCCTGACCGTGTTCCTGCTGGGTGTTCTGGTGATTTTCAACACCCGGTCGGTGCTCATGATCTCGGCCTTGGGGATCCCGATTGCGGCCTGGATAAGGCTGCTGCGCGAAGGCGTCCGCAATCCGGGAGAGTTCTATGTCAAGTCATTCGCCATCCTGGTTCTGGCCATCGTTCTGATCCTTTTGCTCTCCGCCGGGTCAGCCGCGATGGACGAGTTGGAATCCAGACTGTCCTTCAACGACAATTCGACCGAAGGTCGCCTTACGCAATACGGCTGGGCCCTGGCGCATATCGAACGCAATCCACTGCGAGGGTCGGGCCTGATCGAGATAAACGGCCAACTCGTCCATAATCTTTTCCTGGGGGCCTGGCTGCACGCGGGTTTGGTGCCGTTCCTACTTGTCGTATCCACCTATCTGCTGATGATCGTATCCTGGCTTCGATTTGTGGCGACGATCGTCGTTCGACCGGCGCAATGGGTTTTACCGCTCCGGGCCGAATGGGTGGCCGTTCTTCCCATGCTTCCCTTTTTCAGAGTTTGGGTGGCCGGTGACGCCGGGCACCCGGGCTTTGGCGAGTGGATCGCCTTGAGCGCGTTCTTTGGCATCGTGACCGCTAACCGGCTGGCCCAACGCTCTACGTCCCAACGCTCCAAATCGCCATCCGGCATCAATGTCGCTGTGACATGACCTCAATGGCCAATCCCCCCTCACTGCGCCGGAATGTAGCCTACTCCGCACTTGGACGAGGTTACTATGCCGTCACACAGTTTGCCGTGATCGCCCTGACCGCGCGCATGGGACAGGTGGAGGATGTGGGCGCACTGACACTGGCCTCGGCGATCGTCACACCGCTGTTTTTCCTGACCTCGATGGGGATGCGCGACGTTCATACGGTGGACGATCTCGACCGCTTCAACCGGTCAGACTATGTGGCGCTCCGCGTGATGGGCGGCTTTCTGGCCATCGTCCTGTCCGCTGGTGTCGTGTTTTCCACCTATGAACTGGATGGCGGGCTGATACACGCCTCCGTCCTCGCGTTTGCCCTCGTAAAGTTCTTTGGCGCGCAGTCCAGTCTGAACCACGGCATCTTTCAGCGTGACGAGCGACTTGATTATGTGGCCTGGTCGATTTTCGCCCGGGGTACCTTGGGGTTGATTGCCTATGGGGTCGCTTTTTGGCTGTGGCATAATCTGCCGCTTGCACTTTTTTGCGAAGCGGCGGCCTGGTTCCTGACCTACTACATCGTCGACTTGCGCCTGCTCACGCGTCTTGGGGCGCGCACTGCCCTGGCAGAACTGACCCGGTCGGACCCCCGGCGTCTGATACTGCTGGCATGGTGGATACTGCCCATCGGAGTGGCATTGTGGCTGGCCCGTGCGTCTGCAAGCGTTCCAACCCTTGTTCTGGAACGCCAAGCCGGCTTGGCGGCCGTTGGGGTGTTCGGGGCGCTGGCCTATGCGCACACCGCCTTGTCGATGCTGGCCAATACATTGGGCAGCGCATCAGCCGCGCGCCTGCGACGGTACTTCAGGGAGGGCCGACACGATCACTTCTGGTTGTTGGCCCGGAAACTGACATTTGTCTCTGCTGGTTTTGGAGGCATCGCTGTGGCGATAGCCTGGGTTTTCGGTAGACCCGTGATCGAACTTGTCTTTGGCGCGGACTATGCCGAGCGCGAGTTGCTCACGCTCATCGTGGCGGCCTCGGCACTGGCCCTGATCGCGTCACCGCTGGTGACTGTCGTAACCGCAGCTCAGGCATTCCAAGCTCGGGTTTACATCGCGCTGTCGATGTTTCTGGCCGGTGTTGTCGCGGCCTTCGCCCTGATCCCCCAATATGGTGCAATCGGCGCCGCCATGTCCTTTGGGATTTCGAACCTCTTCTATCTTCTCGCAACGCTGATCGTATGCCGCGTTCTTGTAAAACGGTCAAAGGTCTAGGTACCTCATGAAACGTTTCGCCAAGACTGCACTCGACCAAGCCCGGCAGATGCGATTGCGGATGCTGAAGCAGCAAGAGGCCAGGAATGCGCTCAGGGTCCTGGCGGATCATGGCGAAATCTCTTCTGTGGCTGTCAAACGGTTGGCGCGAGAGGATGCACAAGAGCGGCTGGGCAACGTCCGGCATGCGCTGTGGCTGGAACTCTATGCAACTGTGTCAGGGGCCTATTGCGATGGGTGGTTGCCCGACAGCTACTACCTCGAAGAGGTCATGCCGCGTGTGAACGGGATTTCACATCATCTTGCCTGGCATGGTGCGACCAACGCCCTGTTTTTCGATCACCCTGCCCTGCCCGATGTCTTGTACACGCTCAACGGGCGCCTTTTAGGGCGGGACTATACGGCTTTGACGCTCAGGCAAGCGCAGGAGCGTGTTTCGGGCCTTGTCGTCTTCAAGGCGGATCGCTCGGGCTTTGGAAAGGGCATCCAGACACTCGATTTTGCCGACCTGGACGAGGCCCGCCTGCGTGCACTGGGCAATGGCCTGTTCCAGCCGGTGATCCAGCCGCATGAGGCGTTTGGGCGGTTCGGCGTGACGTCCCTTGCCACATTGCGTCTTGGGACTGTCCTGCCGCAGACAGGCCCGCCTGAAATCCGATGCTGTTATCTGAAAATCGGACGCTCGGGTCAGCAGAATGTCGTCGCACACAACCAGGTGCGGGTGGCGGTGAATTGGACCTCTGGCGCAACAGACGTGCGCGGCTACCTGTCCAACTGGCAACCGACTGATGTGCATCCTGACACCAAAGCTGCACTCAATGGGTTCGAGGTCCCCGGAATTGCCCAGGCAGCAAGATTGGTTCGGGAGCTTCATTCAAGGCTGCCCCTTCCCCGGTTCGTATGCTGGGACCTGGCCATTGACCAGAACGAAAACGTTCGCCTGCTGGAATGGGAAGGTGGCGTTGTCAGTTTCGCCGAACCGACCCAAGGCCCCTGTTTCACCGGCCTCGGCTGGGACAGGCTTCATCTTGGCACATCTGTCGCCCAAAAGGATAAAACAGGAGAACAAGAACGCACATCCACCACAGCTGGCGAGGTGCCAAGATGCGAAGCCTCGCGGATCGGAAGACAACGGGTCGGCGATGAAAGAGGGTAGGATAGTGTCATCGCCGACGATCACGGTTGGTGTTGCAACGGCAAACCGACCTCAGGTGGCCGCTCAGCTGATCCAACATCTGGCGTCCCTGTCCGATGCACCGGACCGCGTCGTCCTCTCGATCTCGGATGCCAGCGATGTTGATCCCTCGACATTCACCGCGGTACCCTTTCAGATCGAGGTCATCCGTTCGAAAAAAGGCTCCTGCGCGCAGCGGAACGCGATCCTGAAACAAGAGGTGGGCCGGGATATCGTCTTGTTCCTGGACGATGATTTCCTGATCGTCGATGGCTTCCTGACAGCCTTGCGCCAGTTGTTCACCGAACACAGCGATTTGGTTCTGGCCACGGGACGTGTGATTGCCGATGGGGCCCGAGGGCCAGGATTGGATTTCTCCGAAGGCTTGCGCATCCTTGGCAGCGCCAGCATCGAGATTGGGAACAACGCGACCAGCGACGTCAGATCGGCCTATGGCTGCAACATGGCACTGCGTATGCCGGTTTCCGGCGAACCGGCGGAAATGTTCGACGAAACCCTGCCCCTGTATGGTTGGCTCGAAGATCTTGATTTCTCGCGGCGGGTTGCGCGTCGCGGGCGGGTTGTCCGCGCCGATACGCTGGTAGGGGTGCATCTGGGAACCAAGGTCGGCCGCACCAAGGGCAAAATGCTCGGATACTCCCAGATCGCCAACCCGGTCTATCTGTGTCGCAAGGGAACCCTTGGCTGGCGACATGCCGTTCGTTTGATGACACGAAACTTTCTGGCCAACCTCGGCGGATCAATTCTGCCGGCGCCGTGGGTCGATCGCCGCGGTCGTTTACGCGGGAACGTGATCGCTCTCATCGATCTGGCCAGAAAACGGTCCTCCCCTACCCGTATCCTGGAATTCCAAAATGAGGAATGAAATGGATGCACCGATGACGGATCAGGCAGTGGAGCGGACCCAGGGCAGTTCCCGAATGCGTATTCGCGCCTTGATGGGCTGGGGGGTTTCAGCGCAACTGATTTATGTCGCCTGCCAGTTCGTAACGCTGATCGGGCTGACCCGGTTCGCGACAGTCACCGAAGTCGGCATGTTCGGGCTCGCGTCAGCAATCGTGATACCTGTCTTCTTCTTCTTTGGTCTCGGTATGCGGGTCAATGTCGCCTCTTCGCAGCAATCGGACTATGCCTTCAACGATTTTCTGTTTCTCCTGTCGGTCTCGCTGGCGGTTGGGCTGGCATTGGTTTCGGCCATCGGTCTGGTCTCGTTCACCGGCAGCCAACTTCTGATCCTGCTCATCCTGGCGGCGACAAAATCCGCCGAGTGCCTGTCTGAACTCTGCTACGGGGTTTTCCAGCGATATGACCGGATGAACCTCGTTGCGGGTTCGGTCGTATTGCGCAGTATTGCCGGGACAGTGCTGTTTGTCGCGCTTCTGGTTTCGGGCTTGCCGGCCACTTCGGCGTTTCTGGCCCAATTCCTTGTCTGGTCGGCAGTCGCCTTGCTGCTCGATCTGCGGTTTGCGACGGTTCTTTCGCGGAAAAAACAAGATGACAGCCCGCACCGGTCAGACAGGGTCTTCAGGCTGGCCAGAGAGTCGATCCCGCTGGCAGCAAATGGATTGCTGTCCGCATTGCAGGGCAACATGCCCAGGTATGTGATTGCATGGCTTCTGGGAACAACGGCGCTTGGGCATTTCACGGCCGTAGCCTATGCCATGCAGGCAATTACTACGGTGACAATGGCGGCGGTCGAGTCACTGGTCGCCCGTTTCCGCGAATATATCACAGCCTCGCGCAACGATGCGTTGCTAAGGACATTCATCCGCCTCTTTGCGGGTCTTGCACTGGCAGGAGTTGCCGGTTTCGGAGTGTCGATCCTGATTGGCGATTGGCTGGTCCAATCCGTATTCGGACCGGATTACGCAGGTCTTGGGACGCTATTGGCAATTTGCGTTCTTGCCGGAATACTGCGCGCGTCCACTCTGGTCCTCCAAATGAGCCTGATGGCCGGGCGTGCATTTGCGATAGTGTTGCAAATGCGCATAGTGTCGTTGGCGGTAATGCTGTCGGCCTGCGTTCTTGGCGGGATGCTCGCGGGCCTTTCGGGGGTTGCCATTGGTATGTGTGCCGCCTTTGTCGTGTTTTTGTTCATGCTGGTTCGCGCGGTCAAGACGCACGTTTTTCGACCGGTGAGCCTTCAATGAGCAAAAGAGGCGAAATCCCGGGAAATCCGTGTTCGGGCAGTCGAAGCGCTATGGGGAGCAAATTCTGATATGGACCTGATCAATCACGCTCGGCAAATGAACTCGAGGTTTCTTGACAGGTTCTCGAAGCAACGGTTCGTCTTTCACCACGTTCCCAAATGCGGAGGAACTTCGGTCGGGCGCGCGTTGCGTATGCGCTACCTGACCAGCCAGGCGACGGTCAAACCAGAGCCCAGCTTCAGGGCATTCAAGGCCTTTTCCGGGCGCACCGATACCGAACAGATGTTGATCGACGTGATCAATCTGCGAAAACAGATGATGCTGTATCTGCTCTATGACGATGTGCGGTGCGTTTCTCTGCACGTTCCCTTTTCACGGGCCGCCTATCGCGAGTTTCACCAGACATACAAATTCATAACCATTCTGCGCGAACCGGTGGCCCGTTTCATCTCTCACTACAATTGGAGCAGCGGCCGCCCCGGTTCACATGGTTACATTGAGGAGAGCTTCGACGAATTCCTCACCTCCGAGCGCGCATGGCGAATGGGGGCAGAGTATGTCGAGATGTTCGCCGATCTTCCAACCTCGGCCGATATCCGTACATCCGAGGCCGTGAATATGGCCATATCCAATCTGGCGGCGTTTGACGTCATCGGGCGGCTGGACGATCTTGAAGGATTTGCAAAGGATATCCATTCCAATTTAGGCGTTCGTGTGAAGATCGGTCACGAGAACAAGGCCCCGGGCGGCGCCAAAAACGTCTCAACCAAAGATCTGAGCCCGGAGCAGATGGAAAAGATCCGCGACGTTTGCGCCCCGGATATCGCGGTTTGGAACGGGGTGTTCGGTCCCGACGGAAAAAGGCTCACGCAGCCAGCTTGCGCGCCAGGTACCTGACAAGCGGCAGTGGGGCGTCCGGCATGGCGTTTACCGCGCAACTGCGCCGCAGCAGGTCCAATGACTTCGGACAACTGTCAGGCGCCGGGCCGTTCGACCCGCCAATCCACTCCCAGGGCGAAAACCCCGGATGTGACATTCGTCTGTTCAGGATCGGCCCCCACTCGGTATAGACATGTTTCGAGTTGTCAAAGATCCGCCTTGCCCCTCGGCGCGCCGCGAATTTGATCGCTTCTGCCTCGGTGTCGAATGTCAGGACCAACCCCGCAACCTCGTCGGGGTCGTTGTGAGGGGCAATCGGATATCCCGCCTTTCTCAACGCGTCCGTCAGTACGGCTATCCGAGATCGGGTCTTGTTCAGACGACGGGGAAGCTTTTTTAACTGCACCCGCAGTATCGCCCCCTGGATTTCACTGATACGATAATTGCTGCCCAGAAAGATGGCATTGGGATCTGGCACCCCCGCGGTCCGAAACCCGATGCCCATGTCATGTGCATTGCGCGCCCGCGCCATCAGACCGCCGGTGTTGGACAAGACCGCTCCGCCTTCACCACAGGTCATGTTCTTGTGCTGATTGAAGCTGAAGGTGCCGATATCTCCGATACTGCCACAATAGCGGCCCTTGTACCGGATACCCACTGCCTGACAGGCATCTTCGATCACCTTCAACCCGTATTGGTGCGCGATGGCAATGATACGCTCCATGTCACATGGGCGGTTGAGCATATGCACAGGAATGACAGCGCGGCTGCGCGGGGAAAGCTTCGCGACGAGGTCCAGAGGATCGATGGACAATGTCTCGTCCACTTCGACCAGGACGGGAACCGCGCCGACGAGCAGGACAGCCCCCGCGCTTGCCATCCAAGTGTATGCGGGCACCAGCACCTCGTCACCGGGGCCGATTCCACAAGCCTGCAAGGCGCAAATCAGGGCCGCGGTACCGCTGCTCACGGCCAGCGCCTGTTCCACGCCGGTGTAGGCCGCCAGTTCTTTTTCAAAGTTCAGACAAGTGTGCAGCCCGTCATCCGTCCGCAACAAGGTTCCATTGGCAAAAACCTGACCGACCGCAAGCCATTCACGCACCCCTAGCCGAGACATTCGACACCCATCCTGGAAACCGGGCGCTTGGGTCAACAACCGGTTGCTGCGCGGTTTGGTTAATGTGACACTCGTTGTCGCATCATGAGGCATCTAAGCAAATTTTCCATGCCATTTCAAAGTCTCAATGAACTCGAAGACGGCATCGCGCTGCACGCCGATTTTCTGATTGTGGGCGGGGGCGCGTGCGGATTGACGCTTGCCCGCGCCTTGTCGGGACAGGGCAAACGGATCATCCTGCTGGAAAGTGGTGGATGGACCGAAGATGCCGATCATGAGGCCCTGAACAGAGTGGAGATGGATGGCTGGTCCAGTTCCGAGTTTTCGATGCGGGATCGCTACCATGCGAACCTGACAGGTCTTTGGTCGGGCGAAAACCAGGCATATGGCGTCCGTTGCAGGGGTCTGGGCGGTTCGACACAGGCGTGGGCCGGGAAGTCGGTACCACTGGATGCGCTGGACTATCGGAAACGCGATTGGGTTCCCTATTCTGGCTGGCCGTTGACGGCAGAGGAGTTGCAGCCGTTTGTCGAAGCTTCAGTCAAACTCCTGAACCTAGGGCAGCCGATCTTTGACGAACGCGTCTGGGAAATTCTGGGGCGCCGCATTCCTTCACCCCGCATAGAAGGAGATGTCTTTCGTACCATATTCTGGCAGTTCGCGCGCTCTCGAACCCAGCAAACGGACATGATGCGGTTCGGTGCCGACTTTCGAGCCAACCCGCCGCCGGATGTCAGAGTTCTACTGAATGCGACGGTGACAAACCTGCTTTGTTCGGAAAACGGCCAGGCGATCACCGGTGTCGAGGCTCAAAGCTTGATGGGACGAAAGATCACCTTGCACGCCCCGAACTGCATCCTGGCGGCAAGTGCAATCGAAAACGCCCGCTTGCTTTTGATGTCTCGCGATAGGCATGCAAACGGCGTTGGCAACACCCGCGATCAGGTCGGGCGCTATCTGATGGACCATCCGACGGCAACAGTTGCTCATGCCGCACCAGGGCACGCAAAGGAACTGGCGGCAAGGTTCGGTCTTTTTGGACATCGAGAGAATGGGCGCACGCATGTTCACATGTACGGGGTCGCTCTGACCGAGCGTTTCCAAAGGGCCGAGCACGCCCTGAACGCAGCCGTTTTTGTGACCGAAGAACGCACGCCGGATGACCCGTTTTCCGCCCTTCGGCGCCTGCTGCGACGACAAAGCAAATCGCGCATGTCCGATGTAACCCTGGTGCTCCGAAACCCGGTGCTTCTGGCCCGTGGCTCGGTGACGCGCGCCTTGGATCGCGGATACCTGCCGGACTCTGTGGCCCGGGCTTTCACCGACGCAGCATTGCGGTTTTTTCCCAACACGGTGGCGCGCGATTTCAGCAACGGACGGCTGCCGGTCAAACTGGCGGGTTTGCGTTTCGAAGCAACGACAGAACAGCCCCCCTGCCCCGAAAACCGGATCGTTCTGTCAGACCGGCGCGATCCCTTGGGGCTTCCGGTGCCCCATGCGATCTGGGCGCCAGGCGCCGACGCACGCGGCAACTTGTTGAGGGTTGGAAGAAACCTGTGTGAAAGCTTTGAATCAGTCGGGCTACCGCCCTTGGAACCCGCATCCTGGGTCAGCCGAGGATCTCCGGAGGAGGCATCGGTAATGGACTTGGGCCACTCTCTGGGTACGACGAGGATGTCCGACGATCCGGCAAGCGGTGTCGTCGATAGAAACTGTGAGGTGCACGGCGTTTCGGGATTGTTCATTGCCGGAGGCTCGGTCTTTCCGACCTCAGGCCATGCCAACCCCACCCTGACCATGTTGGCGCTGTCGCTGCGTCTGGCGGAACACCTTAAAAACAGACATTGTTAGGCAGTGCGGTCCGAAACCTGCCGAGTTGTCGAACATTCTGCGTCCTGCCCCTATCGGCAAAGTATCTGGCATCACGCCCTGTCCAAATACGCCCGCCTCAATAAATGAAAGCGGCAGATTGGCGCGCCAACGATCAATCTGCGGAAAGACCATTGCAAACACAATCAAAATATTGAATATATAGAGCGTCAGGCCGTGCGATAACCGCGGTCCTGTTCGACTGCGACCCGAAAGGTGCCCCATGAAAAGAACCGTCTTCGCTGCCGCGACCTGTCTTCTCGCGTTCATTTCCGGATTCGCAGCAGCCGCCGAGTCGACTGTAGAGCGGGTGACGAAAACAGAATGGAAGGCGGTATTTGCCAAGGTGGAACCGCGCAACAACATCCCTGCGCGCTCTCGTCTCGGCGGGACGCTACAAGAGGTATCGGTGGACGAAGGATCTCAGGTCACGCAAGGCCAGCACATCGGCACGACCGTGGACGAAAAGCTGGTACTGGAACTGCGCGCCATCGATGCGCAGTTGATGTCCCTGAACTCGGAACTGACCAATGCCCAGGCAGAACTCGCACGCGGTCTGAACCTGCTGGAACGTGGGGTGACGACCGAGCAAAACGTTGATGGTCTGCGCACCAAGGTCGAAGTGATCCAGGGGCGGATCGGCGCGACCGAGGCGCAAAAGGATGTCCTGTTGCAACGCACGGACGAAGGCCGGATCCTTGCCCCTATCTCGGGCACCGTGATCTCGGTGCCGGTAACGGCTGGCTCCGTCGTTCTTCCTGGCGAGATGATCGCGGCCATTGGTGGCGGCGGCTTCTTTTTGCGTCTGGCGGTTCCTGAACGGCATGCCGATTTTCTCAACGAAGGAGACGAAATCCAGATTGGTGGCGCTGATGGCGCCGAAACCGGAACCCTGGCAAGGCTTTATCCGCAAATCGAAAACGGACGGGTTATTGCCGATGTTGAAGTGGCAAATCTCTCGGCGGATTTCATCGGGCGCCGGGTATTGGTGCGGCTGCCGGTCGGCCAGACCGAAACGATAGCGGTCCCGGTGGATGCGGTTGAAACCCGGATGGGGCTCGATTTCGTCCGCGTGGCCTCGGCCAGTGGCGCGGCATCCGAAAGGGTCGTGATGATCGGTGAACCGTTCGATCTCGCCGGAACCAGAATGGTAGAAGTCCTGTCCGGCCTGAGTGTCGGCGAAACGCTGGTGATCGGTCATGAGTGATCCCAAGACGCCAACCGGGCTCGGCATTGCCGGCGGGCTGACCCGGGCCTTCATAGGCTCGGCCCTGACACCGCTGATGATCCTGGCCGCCCTTGCAATGGGCTTGGTCGCCCTGATCAGCCTGCCACGCGAGGAAGAGCCGCAGATCTCGGTGCCGCTGGTCGACATCCACATTCAGGCCCCGGGGCTCAAGGCCGAGGACGCGGTCAAGCTGGTGACCGAACCGATGGAAACCATCGTCAAAGGCATCAATGGGGTCGAACATGTCTACTCCCAGACCAGCGACGACTACGCGATGGTCACCGCCCGGTTTCTTGTCGGCACCCCCGCCGACAGCGCCATCCTGAGAGTGCATGACAAGGTTCGCGCCAATATCGACCGGATACCTGTCGGCATACCCGAACCGCTGATCGTCGGGCGCGGGATCGACGACGTGGCGATCGTCTCGCTGACGCTCAGCCCGAAGGACCCCGCCAGCGGGATTGCCGCCAATGACCTGACCCGGATCGCACGGGAATTGCAGGTGCAGGTGGCCAAGATTGCCGATGTCGGACTGACCTATCTGGTGGGCGAAGCCCCCGAGGCGATCCGTATCGCCCCCGATCCCGAACGGCTGGCGCTCTACGGTGTCACCCTGCAACAACTGGCAGGAAAGGTGCAGGGCGCAAACCGCGCGCTGGCGATCGGCTATATCCGCAACAACGGCGAACAGATTGCGCTGGTCGCTGGCGAAACCCTGCAAGCGCCCGCTGAAATCGCCAACCTTTTGCTGACCACCCGAGACAACCGGCCTGTCTATGTCCGCGATGTCGCTGATGTCAGCTTTGTGCCCGATACCTCGGACCGGATTGTCGCCAATGTGACCCGAGGCCCGGATGGCACCATCGAACGGACCCCAGCGGTCACTCTGGCCATCGCCAAGCGGGCGGGCGCGAACGCTGTGATTGTGGCCGAGGAAATCCTGCACAAGGTCCATGCGCTCGAAGACAGTCTGATCCCCGACAGCGTCGAGGTTTCAGTGACCCGCGACTATGGCGAGACCGCCAACGAAAAGGCCAACGAGTTGTTGTTTCACCTGGGCCTTGCCACGGTGTCCATTGTGGTTCTGGTCCTGTTTTCCATCGGCTGGCGGGAAAGCATCGTTGTCGCCGTGGTGATCCCTGTCACCATTCTGTTGACCCTCTTTGCTGCCTGGATCATGGGCTACACGCTGAACCGGGTGTCGCTTTTTGCTCTGATCTTCTCCATCGGCATTCTGGTCGATGACGCTATCGTGGTGATCGAGAACATTGCCCGCCACTGGGCAATGCCGGACGAGGCCAGCCGATCACAAAAGGCGATCCGCGCCGTGGCCGAGGTGGGCAACCCCACCATCGTTGCCACCCTTACCGTGGTTGCTGCCCTGTTGCCGATGCTTTTCGTCTCGGGGCTGATGGGACCTTATATGAGCCCGATCCCGGCCAATGCCTCGGCCGCGATGATCTTTTCCTTCTTTGTCGCAGTGATCATCACCCCTTGGCTGATGGTCAAGATCGCCGGTCGCGCCCCGGCCCATGGCCATGGTGGTGGACATGATGCCGAACATGGCGGGATGCTGGGGCGGCTCTATCGCGCCGTGGCGCGTCCGCTCTTGAGGACCAAGGGCGGCAGTGGGCTGTTCCTGCTCCTGGCGGCGGGGCTCTCCTTTGGCTCGCTTGGCGCGCTTTACACCCGTGACGTGACGGTCAAGCTCTTGCCGTTCGACAACAAATCCGAGCTTTCGGTGGTTATAGACCTGCCCGAGGGATCCTCGGTCGAGGCAACAGATGCCGTGGCGCAGGCTGTGGCGACAGCAGTTCTGCAACTGCCCGAAGTGATCTCGGCCCAGACCCACGCGGGCGATGCGGCGCCGTTCAATTTCAACGGTCTTGTGCGCCACTATTATCTGCGCGCGCGGCCGGAAATGGGCGATGTTCAGATCAATCTGGCACCAAAGGGCGAACGCAACCGCACCAGCCACGACATCGCGCTGGAGATCCGGCAACGGATCGCAGAGCTTGACGTGCCTGCGGGCACCAGCCTGAAGACGGTCGAACCGCCGCCGGGTCCGCCGGTCATCGCGACCCTGCTGGCCGAGATCTATGGTCCCGATGGCGACAGCCGCCGTGCTGCGGCAACCAGAATCCGCGAGGCGTTCGAATCCGTGCCCTATATCGTCGATGTCGACGATAGTTTCGGCACCCAACCGCGTCGGCTGCGCGCCACTGTGTCGACTGACCAGCTCGATTTCTTCGGGGTCGAGGAACAGGATGTCTTCACCACGCTGGCAATCCTGAATGCCGGTCAAACTGTCGGTTACTCGCACCGGGGCGAAGGCCGCTATCCGATCCCGATCCGGGTTGAACGGGACCAGGCCAACCGCGTCGTCGACGAGCGCTTCCTCTCCACCCCGGTGCCCGCCAATGTGCTTCCGGGTGCGCGCGGTGTTGTCGAACTAGGCAACGTGATCGAGATGCGTGAGGAATATGCCTCCTTCCCGGTCTTCCGTCACAACGGGCGCGCCGCCGAAATGGTGATGGCAGAGCTTGCGGGCGAATTCGAAGCACCGCTTTACGGCATGCTGGCCGTTGCCGATGCTTTAGAGCAGATGGAGTGGCCGGAAGGCGAGAAACCCGAGATCCGCCTGAACGGTCAGCCCGACGATGAAAGCAAGATCACCCTTCTTTGGGACGGCGAATGGGAGGTGACCTGGATCACCTTCCGCGACATGGGTGCGGCCTTTGCCGTGGCGCTTTTGGGCATCTACATCCTGGTGGTGGCGCAGTTCGGGTCGTTCCGCTTGCCGCTGGTGGTACTGACCCCGGTACCGCTGACCTTTCTGGGCATCATCGCCGGGCACTGGCTGTTCAATGCGCCCTTCTCGGCGCCGTCGATGATCGGGTTCATCGCGCTTGCAGGCATCATCGTGCGAAACTCGATACTGCTGGTGGATTTCATCCGCCACGCCGACCCGGCGCTCGACAAGATCGAGACTCTGATCGAGGCGGGTGCAATCCGGTTTAAGCCGATCCTGCTGACAGCAGTTGCCGCGATGATCGGCGCCGCGGTCATCCTGACCGACCCAATCTTTCAGGGTCTGGCGCTGTCGCTGCTCTTTGGCCTGCTCAGCTCGACCTTGCTGACGGTGCTGGTGATCCCGGCGATCTACCGCGTATTCAAGACCTGAGCACGCGGGCATAGACCAAAGTGCAATTGCCCTCCTCCGCCCCACATGGCCCAATGCGGCACGGAGGAGGAGCCGATGTTCACACGCAGCAGTGCACTTGCCGTCGCCATTGGCCTGATGGCCGGATCGGTCTCTGGTGCGCCACAGGTGCAACTGGACGATCCCTTCTCATCGGGCATGTGGGACTATCACCAGGAGGCACTCTTGGGCGACCCGGCGAAAATCCAGTTCGATGACCGGGTCCGCGTCATCGCACCGGACACGGCAGAGGACGCGTTCAACGTGCCGCTGCTGGTGGATGCTACCGCGCTGAGCGACGTCGAAGAGATCGTGATATCGGTCGACTATGGCCCCATCCCCAAGATCCTGAGCTTCTTTCCCGGCGAGGCCGAACCCAAGCTTGCCCTGCGGTTCAAGATCGACCAGGCCACGGCAATCCGGGCCTCAGTCCGTACACGCACAGATGGATGGCACGTCGGCGGCACACTGATCGACGCGGCGGGCGGCGGGTGCAGCGCACCGGCCCAAGCCTATGCCTCGGACGACTGGGAGGAGAAGCTGGGCGAGATGCATGGCAGGTTGTGGAGTTCCTCGGGGCGCGCCAGGGTGATTGTCGATCACCCGATGGACACCGGGCTGGCCGATGGCATTCCAGTCTTCATCATCCGCGATCTCACGTTCAGCACCGACGATGGCCATGAAGTTGCCCGCATCGCGTTGAGCGAACCGGTGAACGAGGATCCTGCCTTTACCCTTTATTTCGATCCCGAAACCATGCCGTCCCTGCTGCATGTGCGCGGCCGCGACAACAATGGCAATGAGATCGAGGGCATTCTGACCGACGAGGAAGTGAACTGATGACCACCCGCCGGGCGGCGCTTGGACTGTTGGCGGGCGGTGTGGCGCATGTCACCCAGACCTCGCCGCTCTGGGCAGAGGCGCGACACAGCTACGACCTGCGCCCAGTTCCCATCCTCTCCGGGGTCTGGATGATCAAGGGCGCGACCGAGTATTTTTCCCGCGACAATGGCGGCGCCATCGTCAATTGCGCCATCCTGCAAGGTAAGAGCGGGCTGATCCTGATCGACAGCGGGTCATCCCGCCGATACGGCGAAGCACTGAATCTGGCACTGCGCAAACTGGACCTGCGCGGCGTGTCGACAGTGATCAACACCCATCACCATCCGGACCATTACTTTGGCAACCAGGTCTTTGCCGATAAACCGATCCTGGCGCTTGGCGGCACCATTGCCGCCGCCCGCACCGAGGGCGACGGGTTTTCGGACAACATGTATCGGCTGCTGGGCGACTGGATGCGCGGAACCGAACCGGTGCCCCCGAGCATCGAGATTGGAACAGGCGACATCGTCGTGGACGGCCGTCGCCTGGCCGCCCTGCCCCTTGGCGGCCATACCGCCAGCGATCTTGCCTTGATCGACGCCGAAACCGGCCTGCTGATCACGGGCGATCTGGTGTTTCTCGACCGCGCGCCCACAACACCACATGCGGATCTGGCACGCTGGCAAGAGGCTCTGACAACTCTTGCGGCGGTACAGGCACCGGCGGTCTTGCCCGGCCATGGTCCGCTCGACCGCGCCGGCATCGCGATCCGTAAGACCAGCGCCTACCTGACCTGGCTGAATGACAGGCTGGTCGCGGCGGCTGGCATGGGCCTAGACATGATCGAAATCATGGAAACGCCCCTCCCCGACGAGTTCGCTTCCATGGGGGCGCAGCCGCAAGAATTTCACCGTTCGGTCAGCCATCTGTATCCCGAGATTGAACGGATGATCCTGCCACGCGCGAACTGAGCGGCGTCAGTCCAGCCAGACAGGAACCGGCTCAACCGGCTCTAACCGCCAGCCTAGGTCCGCCCAACCGTCGGTTCCGTGCGGATACCAATGAACCTGCAAGTACCCCAGGGCCGCGATCCTCTGAGCCGCGTTCCAGCTCATCCAGCAATCGGCCACACAGAACACAACAACGGCATGGGCCTTCTTGCCGACGGTCGCCCGCTCAAGTTCCCGTTGCAAGTAGCGTTCGATCACTGGTTCAAGCACCCCCCGCCCTACCTCGGGCAGCCAGACCGCCCCAGGCAGGCTCATGCGCGGCTCGGACACCAGCCAGGTGCCATCCAGTTCGTCGAAACGGGATTGGGAAGCTCCAAACACATCCAGCGCCAGCGCCCCACGGTCCAGCAGCGTCCTCGCCCAAAGGGCCGAAACACGGCGCACAGGCATTGGAATGTCATCCGGCACAGGCGCCCGGTGACGGGCGATCCTGTATCCGGACTCGGGATGGAACAGATCGGGCCGCCGTTCGCGAATACTGCCGTAACTCTCCGCCACGGCGGTTTCGGTCAGCCAGGCGAGCAAAAGACCGGTTGCCGCAGCGATCCTGCGCATTGCCAGTTCCTCCGGTGTTTCCGACCCAGATTGGCGTTCCGACGGGACGACCTGTCAAGATGCAAGGCACCGGATTAGACCTTTGTCCAATGTCGCCGGTTCGCGGGTTTGCCTAGCTTTCGGGCATGCGCGCGTTGCTTTTCTGCCTGATCACGATTTGCCTCTCGGTGGCGGCCAGAGCGGATCTGCTGTCCCCGGCGCAGATCGAACCTTTTGTCAAACCTCCGCTGCTGCTGGGCGAAAAGTTTGACGGTTCCGAGGTCTATCGCCTGGTCGATGTCTATGGCGCCGAGGCGGGCTATGTCTTCGAAACCGAGCCATTGGCGCCCCTGCCCGGGTTCTCGGGTGCACCTATCAACCTGTTGGTGCAACTGGACCGCGCGGGAAACTTCATCGACGTCGACCTGATCGAACAGAATGAACCGATTTTCGTTTCCGGCCTAGGTGTTGCGCCGTTCAAAGCCTTTCTCGAGCAGTACAAGGGATTGAACATCGCCAGCCCCATGGTCGTCGGAACCCCCTATGGCAACAGCGGGTCCGAAAGCTCTTCACTCGTCTACCTGGACGGTGTGACCAAGGCGACCGCTTCGGTCCGGATCGCGCACGAGAGCATCTTGGCGGCCACCCTTACGGTTGCGCGGGACAAGATGCAGGGGCTGAAGATCGGACAGCCATCGCGGCCCGATCCCGAACACCAGGAGGACCTCGACTGGGTGGCGCTGGTCAATCTGGGCATCGCTTCGCATCACGTGGTGACAAATGAACAGGTCCAAGCGGCCTTCTCAGAGACCCTCTGGGCAGATGACGATCCGCTGGCAAAGGCAGAGCCAGATGCCCACTATATCGACCTCTGGATCGTTGACATAGGTCCTCGATCCATCGCCGCCGCCGTGTTGTCTCCTCAGACGTTGCAAGAGCTCGGTGACTTTCTGACACTGTCACCACATGACGAACCCCTCCTTTTGATCGAGACCGCGCGCCACGGTCTGGTGGATGAGGATTTTGTTCGCAACACCGCACCGGATCTGTTGACCGCCCAACAGGGCGGTTTACCCGTTGCCCTGCGGGATGCGGATCTTTTTGTCGAGCTGGCTCCAGAGTTGCCGCAGGGGGCCGCAATGATCCTTCGGGCGGATCGCCGCCTGGGGTTTGATCCTGCTTCGGAATGGATCTTGTCGCTCAAGGTCCTGCGAGAGCATGGCAGCTTCCGCCCGGTTATCGGGTCCGCCGAATTCACGGCACAGCACAGCACGCCTGGACGCTTCTTTATCACACCGCAAAGCCCCGGGAACAAACCGGCGTGGCGCGCGGCCCTGGAACACAGACTGCCTGATGTTCTGGTTCTGCTCCTGTTTCTGGCAGTCCTGTTGCCCATCCTCCTGTTCCGGCAAAGCTGGCTCGCCGGGTTGCGTCTGTTCACACCGATCCGACTGGGCGTCCTCGCCTTTGTGCTTGGCTTCATCGGCTGGTGGGGACAAGGGCAGCTGTCGATCGTAACCCCCCTTGCGACCTTGCACACGATAACCACAGGCGGCAGCCTTGCCTTTCTGGCATACGATCCATTTTCACTGGTGATCTGGTTGGCAGCCCTGTTGGGTTTCTTTCTCTGGGGACGTGGCTTGTTCTGCGGCTGGCTGTGTCCGTTCGGTGCACTCCAGGAGTTTGCACATCATCTGGGCCGCCGCCTTGGCCTGCGCCAGTGGAACCTGCCCGACCAATGGGATAAACGGATGAAATGGCTGAAATATGCTGTGCTGCTCGGGCTTGTCCTGGTTGCGGTTCTGGCCCCCGATCAGATCGACACCGCGGCAGAGATCGAACCGTTCAAGACCGCGATCACCACTTATTTCCTGCGGGAGTGGGCCTATACGGCTTATGCTGTATCGCTGGTGCTGATCGGGATGATCAGCTTCAAGGGCTTTTGCCGATACCTTTGCCCGCTGGGCGCTCTGATGGCAATCGCTGGGCTGTTGCGGCTGCGCCACTGGATACCACGACGCCCGGAATGCGGCAGCCCCTGCCAGTTGTGCCGCGTCCGATGCCAGTATGGGGCAATCCGCCCCTCGGGAAAAATCGACTTTGACGAATGCTTCCAATGCCTCGATTGCGTCACCATCCACGACTCGACCGAACACTGTGTTCCTCTTGTCCTCAAGTCGCGCGGAAACACCCGCATCCGGTCCGCCTTGGAGACAAGTCAGCCCCGCCAGGGATGATCCGTGGCGGGGCTGTTTGCAAAGTGCACTCGCTTTACGCCGCCGCTATTACGGCGCGTTTTGTCATGACGTTGACGAGGTGTGCGCGGTATGGTTTTGAGCCGTGC
>NZ_JAAGOX010000001.1 GCF_010500245.1 Ruegeria sp. PrR005 | reverse complement strand
CATCATCGAAGGCTGGAGGAAACACTACAACACCAAGCGGCCGCACAGCGCACTCGGCTATCGGCCGCCAGCTCCTGAAACCATCGTCCAGATGGACCAGAGGCCACTAATGCACTAACAATCAAACCGGACCAGTCAGATCAGGCCACCCAGGAGCGCCGTGATGCGCCGATATCCGTAGCGCCCGTTTTCAGAGGCACGCGCTATGATGTTTGCTGTCAGCGCATCTTCTAGCGGCAGCTTCCGCTGGGGCGACCGATACTGACGGAGAACGCGAAATGCGAGGTGTCCCGAGACACGGAACTTCTTCCTGACATGCTCTATACAAGCACCGCGGCAGGCCGGGCTCAGAAGTTTCCACGGGCAGCCTCGGCAAGGATCAGCTTCTCGAGCGTGAGATCCGACACCGCCTTCCGCAGCCGCTCGTTCTCTTTCTCCAGCTCCTTGAGCTCGGTCTTGAGTCCGCCGAACTCTTTGCGCCACAGATGGTAGGTGAACTGCGTCACTCAGATCGACCGCACGGCCTCAGTCACAGACTGGACTTGCGAAACCAAAACCTCGACTTTCTGGGGCATTCCATGGTCCTCCATCTGGCTCAATAAGCGTACTTCCGAGAGGACCAATTTTCAGGGGACAGACCAGGTTTTGGCGTAGTGGTCCATTTCCCTCTGTGTTTCCTGGCCGGCCCAAGCGTTGTGACAGCGTAGCCTGTTGAGCCTTCTCCACCAGGGACTTGGTCGGCAGGGCGGCCACGCAGACATCTCGGGCTCCATGCCTCCACAGGTTCGACTCATCTTAAGCGTGAAAATCAGCCAGGTCATGATGGGTTTTCCAAAGCGAAAACAAAGAATTGGATTTCCACATATTGTCCCGAGATCTTCAATGTTTGCCGAAATTTTTTCACAATTTTGCCAAAAATGTATAAATAATCTGAAGAGGCGCCACGTTTTTGGCCTACTCGCTGCCTAGGATGACACTGAAACCAGTTGCCATCAGGCCCCCAACTCATGAAGCACTCAAATCCGGGAAGAGATCAGTTCCAAAAGAAACTGGAACTGCGCACGCAAAAGCAGAAGCCCCTCAAGGTTTTGATCGTCGACGACGATGCAAGCATTCTGGAGTTGCTGCAAACCGCCTTGACCTCTTTTGGTAACTGCAAGGTTTCGACGGCAAGCTCGGCAGAGCAAGCGCTGAAAGCTATCGAGGCCACCGAGGCCCCGTTCGACTGCTTTTTGTTGGATGTCCAGATGCCGCATGTGAACGGCATAGAGCTGCTTCGGCGCATTCGTGATCTTCCACGGTACAGTCAGACTTCGGTTATCATGATCACTGCCATGAGTGAGCGGCACTATGTGGAAGAGGCTTTCCTGGAAGGGGCGACAGACTATGTGACCAAGCCCTTTGACTTCCTGGAACTGCGCAGCCGGATAAACTCCGCGCACCTGTTGATGCAGGAACGCGTGAAAGCGCAAATGACACTGGAGTCCGCAAAGCATCTACAAGATGAGCTGGATTTCAATCAGCAATTCAACCTGGACGACCCGTTTTCAATCGAGGGTCTGAGTCGGTGCCTGCGCTATGTCGAGTTTGACAACTATGTCGAACAACTGTCTCGTGGCCGCCTCTTTGACTCGTCTGTCCTTGCGATCAAGCTTCAGGATGCCGAGTTTTTCTTTGACCTCAGCAAATCCGGAGATTTTCGCCGTGCGATTTCCGATCTCGCACGCGCCATTCAAATGACGACCAAGGATGCCAAGGCCATCTTCGCTTATCGCGGCAGCGGGGTGTTCCTGGTCGTAACGCATGGGAAAGACGCGACGAGCCTTCTTCCTTCCGAGGAGAGGTTGAACCAGGTGTTCGGAACCATTGTCGGTAACCGCAGCGCAACGGGTTGGTTGCGTGTGTTGATCAGCGATCGGGTCTCGATGCGGTGCATTTCAAAGGCAGGCGCCATGGCGGCGCTTGGCAAAGCGGTGCAGGGCGTGGAAAAACGCGAACAGGCTTTCCAGAAGGGCGGCGATGCGTACGCACTGGCAAGCGATGGAGCCGAACCCGCTACTCAAGTTGTGGAGCGCAGGCGGGTATACGAACGGGTGATGTTCGAACTCTTTGGCGAAGACAGTTATCTTGCGCAGAAATAGGTTCAAGCCTTTTGACGCGCCAACGCAGGGCCAAGGCCACTGAGCAGGCGGTTACAAGCCTAGACGAGACTCACGGTCAGGACCATCGGTCCGCTGGTCCGCATCGTAAAGGTCAGTACCGGCTCGGGCAAAGGTTTGTCGGACAAAGACAATTTTACCCGTCGCAATAGCGATGCCATCAAGATCATTATCTCTGTCTCGGCGTATTGCGCGCCGATACAAATTCGTGGCCCGTCGCCAAAGGGGATGTATTGCCCACGCGGAATTGGCGCCCCAAGGAACCGTTCGGGGCGATAGTGATCCGGCTCGGGCCACAGGACTCCGTTGCGATGCAGCGAATAGACCGGAAAGAACAACGCATCGTTTTTCTTGATCGAGATCCCCTTTATCTCGATATCTTCGGACGCATCTCTGGCAAACATGGCCGCCGAGGGATACAGGCGCAAGGTTTCCTTGATATGCGCTCTCAGAAAAGGCATGTGTTCAAGGTCTTCGAAGCGGATCTTTCCTGTCTTTCGAATGGACAGGATTTCGTTGCGAATTCTGCGCTGCATCTCTGGGTGCAGGGCAAGAAGATAATACCCCCAAACCAAGACATTCGCCGAGGTTTCGTGTCCGGCGACGACAAAGGTGAGCAGGTTGTCCACCGTGGTTTCGGCATCCTCGAAGTCGGTTTTCAGGGCCTCGATCATGAAGTCCAGAAAATCACTCGGTGTTTCGCGGTTTTCAGATCGGCGATGGTCGATCACGTTCCGCGCCAGGTCCCGCATTGTCGTGACCGGGGCCTTGCTGCGGAGCCATTTCTTTCGGGGCAACCATTTTGGTAATCCCATGAGGTCGAACAGGGAGATGTCGGAAATGTACTCGAAATACGCAATCAGGCCCGTGCGGATCTGTTCCGCGCTGACCTCTTCATTGCCCGAGAATATGACCCTTGAAACATTGGTCAGGGTGGATGCCGGCGCGACCTGAGCAAAATCGACGGGCCCCGGGTTTTCGGCCAGCGAGTCAGCGACCTCGATCCCGGTTTCGGCGAAGTGTTCCGAAAGTGTGGGAAGGTTGCGGGCGGAAAACAGCGGTGAGTAGCGACGCCTTTGTTGGCGCCACTTCTGACCCTCGGACAGTATCAGGCCGTTTCCGACGGCCGAACCGATAATGTCTTTGGTGAACTTAGCCTTTGGAAAGGACCGACCCTTTCCGACCAGAAGCTCGGTCACCATCTCCGGATCGCAGATGTAGTGAATGTTCAAAGGGCCACGAACATAGGTTTGCCGCAGGGTTTCGGCGGGTATCACCTCCAACATGTTCCGGCCGGCCGATCGTGCAAAATCAAGCAGGCCGACTGGCCTTTCTGCCAGTCTTGCTGAAACTGGCGCAATGCTGATGTCTTTCATTTCCACCGTTCCCACTGCATCTGCTCAAGGCGAACCTGCCTTTGCGCGCGATTACCCTAGGGGGCGGGCGGAAAGCCAGGAACCAAGTTTCAGTTTTTGGATTTGCGGCAAGTGTTAACGGTAAACCACAGCAAGCAAGACCGCGAAAAGACAGGGGCTACTTGACCCTTGTCGAGACATTAACCTGCGAGCAGCTAGAAGATAAACAATGGAATCTGTTCGTTACGCTTGGTCGTTCTGGTTGAGTCGGTTCTACAACACTCCAGCCGGTGACGTGTCTTGACATCCCAGATCAAACCGGGCGCCCGGCAGGCCGTTTAATCCATACTGTCGGATGAACAGTCCTATACAGTATTGGCAGCAGCCTCTTTGTGGATCTCTGGAAATTCGACATAAAACACCGATCCCGCCCCAAGCTCGCTCTCGTAGTCGATTATGCCGCCAAAGTGTTCCACGATCTCCTTCGAGATGTTCATGCCCAGCCCCGTTCCGCCCGCATGCCGTTCGTCTGAAGAATCGATCTGCGAGAAGCGATCGAACACCTTGTCCCGGCTTCCAGGCGGAATGCCGATACCGCGGTCTTTAACATAGATGCGAACCCGGTTGCCGATCCGGCGGCAGCCAACGGTGACTGTGCTGCCTTCGAAGGAGAACTTTGCCGCGTTGGAGATCATGTTTGAAAGAACTTGTATCAATCGCGATGCATCGGCGGAGATGTACAGATTCAACTCCTTTGGGCAGTCCTGATCGATCGTGACGTTATGCGCGCTGGCATAACCCAGATTGCTTGCAACTGCCTCTTCTACGATTGCACAAACGTCCACGGTCCTGATCCTGTAGACCATTTCGCCCGCTTCCATCTTTTGAATGTCAAGGATGTCGTTGATCAGGGTGGCCAAACGTTGACTGTTCTTGCTGGCCATGTCGACAAGGCTCTGCATTTTTTCGGGCACTTCGCCAATGGCGCCCGAGTTGATCAGGTCCAACGACCCTTTGATCGATGTCAGGGGCGTGCGAAGCTCGTGGCTGACGGTGGACACGAACTGCGACTTGGCGATGTACGCGGCCTTTGTACGTTCATGCTCTTCCCTTAGTTTTTCCAGCTGCGCCAGGTTTGTTCTGTAAAGCCTGAGAAAGACAAACGAACAGTCGATCAGGAAATACATGACAAAAACAACAGTAAAGAAATGCAGCCAAAGCTCCGAGGACAGGTCGGGCCGTTCGATCCAGATGTCCTTGACGACAATCACCATGAACGAGATGCCGTACATGGTCAGGCGAAGGATCATCGCCCATACGATCTGATGGTTGTTCATTGCCGCAAACAGGGCGGCTGCAAACAGGAAGAACAGAGGGGTGAAATGCCCCCCTGATGGCTGTTTGAGTGCGACCGAGATGGCGTAGAGACAAATCGCGGTCGAATGCAGCACCGTGTTCAGCAGTATCCAGGCCAGAGATTCGACAATCGCCTTGCGCTGATGCGGCTGCAGGCGGGCCACACGTTTGGCGAGAATGAGATCCTGACCTTCGCAAATCAGGATGCAAGAGTAAAACAGCAGCGCGTTGAAAAAGTCGAAGAAGTATCCGGTGAGTATGGTTGCCGACAACAAGATGGCCTGTCGCTGCCAAATGAGCTCGATGCTCATGGCAGTGTAGTCCTTCATGTTTTGCAGCATCCGATCGACCGATTTCTCGGAAACCTGACCAAACTGTTTCGCTTCAATCGCCGTCATTCTGTCCACTGGGCATTTGGGGCATCAGCTCCTAGATAGCCGCGGATTGAGGAAGCAGTGGGCCGGAAATACGTTCACAGTTTGACTGGTGCAGCGCCAGGCAGCCAGGTCGTATTACCCCAACGGGATTGGATCACGTAGACGTCACATCCAATTCGGTGCGCGAACGCGAGGGGGGTGGTGGTCGAGCCCTTGCAAACGAAACGCGATGCGGATTGAACCATTGTCTCTGTCCTGTCGGCTCTTTCACCGAAAGCTGCGTGGGTTTCAGAGACTCGCGCCGGTTCTGGTTGCACAGCATTTGTCCCGGATCGCGAACAACGCCAAAGGGGGGCACAGGCGCCGCCCGTACACTGCATTGCCATTCCCGCACAGGTTTCTTGCGAATTGGCCACACTACTTTTCTAGGTGCACAGGACTTTCACTTAGGTATAGACTTCACTTGAATGTTCTTGTCAAAAGTGTGGCAAAAAGACAGAGCAGGACATGGACCAGACCTTCAGGCTAGCGGGCGCCAGCCCGGCTTCGGCAGTGTTTCCGGAGTTGGAGCCAGCCATCGGACGTGCCCCCACGGATGCCGCACCCAACACAAGGGTGCGACACAGGTTTCGATTGCCTGCTCGCGGGTTACATCAAAAACAGTCTCCGCTCGGCAATGTTCATTCAAGTGTCATGAACTTCCGCAACATTCATGAACACGGAACGCTCCTGGCGAAGTATCTCGAAGCCCGAAAATCCATCTTTATCGACTCCTTGCATTGGAATGTGTCCGAGGCCGAGGGAATGGAGTATGATCAGTACGACACGCCGGCATGCCAGTGGATCGTCCTTCATCAATTTGGCGAAATTGTGGGCGGCGTTCGCCTGCTCCCGACAACGGCGAAATGCGGAATATACACCTATATGTTGAGAGACGCGCAAAGAGGTCTGCTTGACAGTATTCCAACGGACGTCCTGTTCTTTGAGGCCCCGGTCAGATCAAATGTCTGGGAAGCGTCCCGGTTTTTCATCGCCGAGACGGTGCCCGCAGCCCGCAGACTGTCGGTTCAACACATGCTGTTCGAAAGCATGGCAAGGACGGCCTATCAGAACGGAGCCACGTCGATTCTTGGCATCGTACCTGCGGTCTGGTCCCGTTGGGCGCGTCGCATCGGGGCAGGCGCAACCCCTGTCGGCCCCAAATTCTCAATCGACGGTGTTGCAAGCCAGCCTGTTCTGTTCAACATCCGGGGCTACCTAAGCTGAACCTGTGGGTTGTCCATTTGGTAATGCGGCGAAGTATTGCCGAGATTACCCATTCCGGGCGCCAAAGCATGGGGCTTCAGGAAAAGGCACGGACCTGCCACTCATAGGTCATCAATTTGCCGCTTTTTCCCTAAAGATTGGTAAAAATGACGTTGATCCGCTGTTCGAGCGGAACCTGATACATGTCCGTATCGCCCCGGAAACCTGAGCGATGCCATAACTGTGGTGAACCAAAATGCGAATTCTTGCCGTAGACGACGAGCCCAGCATCCTGGAACTGCTTACCCAGATACTGGCCGCTTTCGGGTATGACGATGTGGTCACGGCTGCAAACGGCCGTGCGGCGCTTCAGATACTCAACAGCGAGCCGAAGCCGTTCGACTGTCTGCTTCTGGATGTTCAGATGCCCCAGATGAATGGCATCGATCTGTGTCAGGAGGTGCGCAAGCTTCCCGACTACCGCTTCACCCCGATTATCATGGTAACTGCCATGGTTCAAAAGCAATACATCGACAACGCATTCGAGGTCGGGGCGACGGACTATGTGACAAAGCCCTTTGAGTTCGACGATCTTCGCCAGCGGCTGTCTGATGCCTACCGGTTGGCGGCCGAGCGAAAGTCGGCAATTCTTGCGATGGAAGCGATCGAGGACGCCCAAGGCCAGGACAAGTGTGACCGCGAGTTCGATCTCGGCGATCCGATTTTCATCGATGGCATCCCCGGATGTTTCGGCCTGCCGGAGTTCGAGAACTACGTGTTCAAGATCTCGACAGCGCATCCGTTGAACAGTTCGGTTCTGGCTGTAAAGGTCGATGAAGCGGAGCGGATCTTTGAGACTGGAACGTCTGCCGATTTCCGGCGGGCCATGACCCTTGCCGGCAAGGCCATCATGGCGATAACGCAAGGTGCAAGAAACTATGCCGCATACTGGGGCAATGGTGTTTTTCTTGTCGTTCTGGACAACGACGCGGCATTCGATTTCGGCAAACTGGTGGGTCAGGTGCCGACTTTTGCTACTGCTGACAGCAAGGACTTTCCCGAAACCGGAACAGTGTCCCTTCGGATCGGCGAGGCGGTGCCCCTCAAAGCTGTAAACAAGCTGGAGGCATTGTTCCTGATCGACAAGGCTGTGGAAAGCGCCGAGACCGTTTACTACTCGATGGCCAAAGTCGGCTGATAACTCCCCTGATCATGGTTGCGCCATGCGCAACCGGTAAGGGTTCGTTCTTGCGCGGTCGTTGAGCCGAGCGGAAAGTCAAACCGCCGGTCGCAATTGTCCCCGGTCATACCGCCTTGGTGAAAGTACCTCGAGACCGCATAAGCCGCTTCGGGCCGCAACAACTCGTTTGCCGGGCTTTACCACGGCGACGTCGGGCAGGGGTCCTGCAAAGGTTGATGTCCGGCTCGCGTTTATGCATCGGTTTGGGGGCGGGCCAAGGATTGCCTGTGTACCACCTGCGTTTTGATGCAGGTTGAGACCCCCTTGGATGTGCCGTTCACCATGGCTATCAACTCCTGCGCGGCCTTACGGCCCATCTCGCGGTGAGGAACGTGAACGGTCGTCAGGGCAGGGTTTGCGATTTCCGCCAGTTCGATATCGTCGAAACCGGTGACCGAAACCTCATCGGGTACGGCCACCCCCGTGCGTCTGGCTTCGCGAAGGGCGCCGACAGCCAAGACGTCGTTCCCGCAAATGATGGCGGTGGGGCGCAAATCCCGCGACATGAGTTCGCGAAACGCATTTGCTCCGCTATCGATCTCGTAGGTGGTTTCAATCACCCTCATCTTGCAGGGGTCGATGCCGTTGGCTTGCAAGGCATCCCGGACGCCCTGGACCCGTGTTTGCGCTCGATCGTTTCCGGCGGTCACTCCCGATATCATGGCAATGCGCCTGTGACCGGTGTCAATGACGTTCTGTGCCAGTTCGAACATGGCATCCCGATTGTTAAACCCGACTGACGTTTGCCGTGCGTCGGGGAGATAGGACCACGCGACAAGTGCGGGAACCTGATGCCTTTTCAAGTATTCATAGATCTCGTCTTCGCGCTCATGACCGATCAGCAGCAGACCGTCCGCGCCCCGTGCCACCAACGCGCGGATCTGTTCTTTCTCGATGTCCGGTTTGTACTCGGAACTTGAAACAAGAAGAGTATAGCCGCTCCGGCGCAGCTCGCTTTGAAAGGCTTGCAAGCCACGCGCAAAAATGGCGTTGTCCATGGTCGGGATGATGGCACCGATTGTAAATGACCGTTTAGCGGCCATCACCCGCGCGGCGAAATTCGGCGTGTAGCCCAGTTCTTCGACGGCTTGCATAACGCGAACGCGGGTCTTCTCTACCACCTGGTTGGGAGTGTTCAGGCATCGAGACACCGTAGCGGTCGAAACCCCGGCGTGATTTGCTACATCATTAAGTGTCGGAGCTGAACGGGTTTTTCCCATATCTGCGTCTACCTGTCGTTTCCTTTCTTCTTAACACATCGCAAAGGATTTACCATCCGTCGATGTAAGCGCTTGCATTTGAGATGTAAGCGCTTACAAATGGAGTGGAACCGATTCACTACGGAGCTACCCATGTTCCTTGTCGCCTCAGCCATCGTCTTTGCGGTCTTCTTCGCGAATGTTGCCCTTGGGGCCTTCGCGAGCAGCGCTTTTCTCGGGGATGTTGGAGAGATGTTGGTTCTGTTTGCGGCGACGATTTTGTTCGTCATCGCAATTCTCAAAAAAGAAGCTGACCAGAAAACCAAGAACCAAGGCAGCTGATTGATCCTAGGGAGGATAGAATGAGGAAAGACAAAGACGGCTTGAAATCAGCCGAACGCCGCAATTTTCTGAAGTTGAGTGCAACGGGCGGCTTTACCGCCGCCATGGTTGCGGGGGCCGGCGGTTTGCTTTGGTCGACCGAAGCCGTTGCGCAGACCGCCAAGGAGGAGAAAGAGCGGGAGGCAGCGGCAGAGCATATCATGACCGTGGCCACTGCCTATGTGCTGGGTGCCTCGCGCAGCTATCCGATCATGCAACTGGACCTCAAGGAGAACATCCAGAACGCCACCAACGGCAAGGTCTACGTCAAACTGGCCCCGGGCGGGCAACTGGGTGCCGGTGGCGCGTTGGTGCAAAAGGTGCAGGGTGGCACCATCCAGGCGGCACAGCATTCGCTGTCGAACTTTGCGCCTTTTGCGTCGACCGTCGACCTGATCAACATGCCGTATCTATGTGGGTCCAACCAACGCTTCACCAATCTCGTGAATTCCGGATTCTGGAAAACCGAAGTCGAACCCAAGGTCGAGGCCAATGGATTCAAGGCGTTGTTCTACGTGAACATCGACCCGCGTGTGGTTGCCGTGCGCAAGGGTGGCAATGTCGTGATGACACCGGGCGATATGGCGGGCGTAAAGTTCCGTGTGCCTGGCTCGAAGATGCTGCAACAGTACTATCGTATGGTTGGTGCCAACCCGACACCGGTTGCCTGGGGTGAAACCCCCTCGGCGATCAAGCAGGGTGTCGCGGACGCTTTGGACCCGTCTGTCGGTGCGCTCTACGTCTTTGGTTTCAAGGATATCCTGAGCCATGTGACATTTACCCAGGCGGTGCCGGACAGCCAAGTTTACTCGTGCAACCTTGAATGGTTCAATTCACTACCCGCCGACGTTCAGGAAGGCGTGATGTGGGGGGCCGAGATGACGGCGCACCAAAACCTGTCCAAGGTACCTTCTGCCCGCAGCTATGCAATGTCGGAGCTTGCCAAGGCCGGTGTTCAGTTTCACGCGCTCAGCGACGATCAGCTTGGCGAATGGAAAGAGGCCGGTGGATTCCAGCGGTCCGAATGGGACGAGTTCAAGGTCGAACTTGCCGGTTCCATGGACAATTTCGCCAAGATGGAAGAGGCCGCGGGAACGCAGGGCAAGTACTACGTTCACGACGCCTGATCGGTCTGGGCGGGCATTGGTTTTCGGTGCCCGCCTGTTCACTCCGATGACATGACCTCCAAACGGCCCATTGGGCCTCACCCCGGGCCATGTCGAAAGCATGGGACGCGAAATGGATATCCTGCGTGCAATCGACAAGAATGCCGAACGATGGCTGCTCTTGACCTTCTACGTGATGCTAGTGGTCACCATGGCGGTCGAAGTCATCCGGCGCGAACTTTTCGCCTATTCCTCGATCTGGGGCGAGGAGATCGTGCGATATTCCTTCATCTATCTGGCCTGGATCGGGGCCGCCGCCGCCGTCAAGGAGCGCGCGCACATCCGTATTGATGTAGTGATGCACTACCTTGGCAGGCGTTCAAAGGCGCTGCTCTACATTTTCGGCGACCTGGTGATGTTCGTGGTCGCGGTGATCGCCCTCTACTGGTCGCTTGAGACGGTTCATGTCTCGGCAAAGTTTGGATCGGTTAGCCACGGGCTCCGTATCTCGATGGTTTGGTTCCTGATGGCCGTTCCGGCCGGTTTCACCCTCATTGTCTGGCGCTTGCTGCAATCCTTGTGGCGCGATGTCCGCAGCCTTTGCGACGGCACCCCCGTCTTCGAAGGTGACAAACTATTCGATTGAGGACATAGCAGATGCTCTGGCAACAAGTTGGTCAAACAGTCGAACTGGGTTGGGATTTCTACTTTCCCGTCATCCTGTTCGTAAGCCTTATTGCGCTGGCCGTCCCGGTCTGGGCCGCCATTGGTGCGGCGGCGATTACCATGTTGGTCATGTCGGGTGACTTGCCGCTTTCTGCGGTGGGGGAAAGCCTGTTCACCGGCATAGACGCATTTGCTCTGACCGCCGTTCCCCTGTTCATCCTGACCGGTGACGTGCTGGTCCGTACCGGTTTAAGTCGAAAGTTCCTTGATGTGGCAGAGGCGTTGACCTGCTGGACCAAGGGTGGGTTCGGATCGGCCACCGTTCTGGTCTGCGGCATGTTCGCGGCGATCTCGGGATCTGACGCCGCCGGGGCGGCGGCCGTGGGCCGTATGACGATCAACCGTTTGGTGGAAAGTGGCTATCCGCGCCCCTATGCCTGTGCTCTTGTGGCCGCGGGCGCCTGTACCGGTATCCTCATCCCGCCCTCCATCGCCTATATCATCATCGGGCTTGTACTGGGGATTTCTGCCTCGACCCTTTTCCTTGCCGCTCTCATTCCCGGCCTGGCCATTCTGGTCTCGATCCTCGTGACGAATATTATCGTCAACCGCCTCTACAGCTATGAAACCGGCGGCAACATGAGCGTCAGCGAATGGTCGGCCAACCTAGGCAAGTCTTTGAAATCCGGCTGGTACGCCTTTATCGTTCCGGGCATCATCTTTTACGGCATTTTCTCGGGGCGCCTGACCCCGACCGAGGCCGGTGCAACCGCTGTAGTGGTGACGATCGCCATGGGCTTTATCCTGCGCACCCTGAGGTTCTCGGACTTTCCGGCCATGCTGGTCAGTTCGGCCAAGGTGAACGGGGTAATCCTGCCGATCATTGCATTTTCTGCACCGCTGGCCGAGGCGCTGGCGATCATGGGCGTCCCGCAGGGCTTCGTGACCTCGGTTACAGGAATGACTGAAGATCCTTATGTGTTGATCCTGCTGATGATTGGCATCCTGATCGCTGCTGGCTGCGTCATGGAAACCACGCCGAACATCGTGATCCTCGCGCCGATCCTGAAACCGCTCGCCGACAATATCGGCATGAACGAGATCCAGTTCTGCATCATGATGATCACCGCGTTGGGTGTGGGCTTTATCACACCACCCTTGGGGCTGAACCTGTTCGTTGTCTCGGGGATCACCGGAGAGTCGATCCTCAAGATCGCCGCCCGCGCCATTCCTTTTGTTCTGACAATGCTGATCGTGGTTCTGTTGATCGCCTACATCCCGGCAATCTCGACCACGCTCCTCCCGGATATCTACAAATAGGACCCGCCAGACATGACCCGCGAATACCTGAAAAAGGCTGCTCTGACAGCGAAGTCGAACGCATCCGAAACCCATGAGATCGTCAAGGCAATCCTGGACGACATCGAAGCGGGCGGCGATGCCAAGGCGCTCGAATATGCCGCCAAGTTCGATCAGTACGAAGGCAGCATTCTGTTGTCGCCTGAGGAGATCGAGGCAGCCTGCGCCTTGGTGCCAGAGAAACTGAAAGCGGACATTCGGTTTTCCCATGACAATGTGCGCCGCTTTGCGGAATTGCAAAAGAGCACGGTCAGCGACGTGGAAACCGAGTTGACGCCCGGGTTTGTCACCGGTCAAAAGGCGATCCCGGTCGAAGCGGCTGGTTGTTACGTTCCGGGCGGGCGGTACAGCCACATCGCCAGTGCGATCATGACCGTGACCACGGCCAAAGTTGCCGGCTGCAAGCACATCACGGCATGCTCCCCGCCCAGGCCCGGTGTGGGGATTGCCCCGGCTATCGTCTATGCCGCGCATATCTGCGGCGCAGACAAAATCCTTGCGATGGGCGGCGTACAGGGCGTGGCAGCCATGACGTTTGGGCTTTTCGGTCTGCCCAAGGCGAACATTCTTGTCGGCCCCGGCAACCAGTTTGTGGCCGAGGCTAAGCGTATTCTCTTTGGTCGGGTGGGGATCGACATGATCGCAGGTCCCACCGACAGCCTGATCCTGGCCGACAAATCTGCCGATGCGCATATTGTGGCGACCGACTTGGTGAGCCAGGCCGAGCACGGCTACAACTCGCCGGTCTGGCTTGTCACCGATAACCGGACACTGGCCCAGGATGTCATGGCACGCGTGCCCGTGCTGATCGCGGATCTGCCCGAAGTGAACCGGGAAAACGCTTCCGCCGCATGGCGTGACTATGCCGAGGTGATCGTTTGCTCTGATCGAGAGGAGATGGCTGCGTGCTCGGATGAATATGCGCCCGAGCATCTGACTGTTCAGGCCGAGGACCTGGATTGGTGGCTGGAGAACCTGACCTGTTATGGGTCGCTGTTCCTGGGCGAGGAAACCACCGTGTCTTATGGCGACAAGGCAACCGGCACCAACCATGTGCTGCCGACCTCTCGCGCTGCAAGCTACACCGGCGGTTTGTCCGTGCACAAATACATGAAAATCGTGACCTGGCAGCGCGCCACGCGCGAAGGCTCAAAAGCCGTGGCCGAAGCCACTGCCCGCATTTCTCGCCTGGAGGGGATGGAAGGCCACGCCCGCGCCGCAGATGCGCGTTTAGAGAAGTACTTTCCGAACGAAACCTTCGACCTGACCGCAAATGGCTGATCCCAGATCTCTTTTTGACCTGACGGGCAGGGTTGCCTGCATCACCGGCGCCAGTTCGGGTCTTGGGCGGCAAGCGGCCGTCGCCCTGTCTTCGGCTGGGGCAAAGGTTGTGTCCGTGGCCCGCCGAAAGGGCGCACTGGAAAGCCTGACCGTGGAAATCGGGGCTAACGCGTCACATGTGGCGGCGGATGTGGCGGACCGATCAAATCTTGCCGCCTTGTGTGCCGCTCTCTCCGAGCCGTTCGGATCACCGGATATTCTGGTGAACGCGGCCGGGGTCAACACCCGTCAACCTGCCGACCAGGTCACACCGGAAGGATGGGATCAGACATTGGCCTTGAACCTGTCGGCACCGTTTTTCCTCAGCCAGGCACTTGTCCCGGCGATGAAGGAGAAAAGCTGGGGGCGTATCGTCAATTTCGCCTCGCTTCAGACCACGCGCGCCTTTCCCGGCGGGATCGCCTATGGCGCCAGCAAGGCTGGTGTCGGGCAATTGACGCGGGCCATGGCCGAAGCATGGTCGCCTTATGGGATCACGGCAAATGCCATCGGTCCGGGTTTTTTCCCGACCGAGTTGACGCGCGCGGTGTTCGACGATGAGGCCCGCGCCGCCAGAAATGCTGAGCAAACCTGTATCAGGCGCAACGGGCGGTTGGAGGACATGGACGGCCCACTGCTGTTCCTATGCTCGGATGCGTCGGCCTATGTGACGGGACAGGTTCTGATGGTTGACGGGGGGTTCACGGCGAAATGAAAGCGCTGGTCTATGATGGTGTCGAAACGCTTGGCTATCGCGATGTGGCGAAAGCCTCGCCGAATGAGGGTGAACACCTGATCCGCATCGAGGCTTCGGGCATTTGCGGGTCTGACATGCATGCCTATCTGGGGCACGACAACCGGCGCCCTGCGCCGTTGATCCTGGGCCACGAGGCGGCAGGGATCATAGAAAGTGGACCTGAGGCGGGACGACGGGTAACGATCAACCCTCTTGTGACATGTCGTCGGTGCAAGGCTTGCGCAATGGGCCGTGAGAACCTCTGTACCCAGCGTCAGATCATCTCGATGCCCCCACGCGAAGGGGCATTTGCGCAGTATGTGGCAATGCCCGACAGCAATCTTGTGACAGTTCCTGATGGCGTGCCATTGGCAAAGGCAGCCCTTACCGAGCCGCTTGCGGTCAGTTGGCACGCTGTTCGTCTTGCGCTTGAGGCGCTGCATCAGAACATGGACCGCTCTGCACTTGTGCTGGGGGGCGGCGCAATTGGATTGGCTGCGGCCTTGGCCCTGCGTGCGATGGGGGTCGAGGATGTCACTGTATTGGAACCGAACGAGACCCGGCGCCGGTTCCTGGCCGAGCGATGTGGCCAGGTCGTGACGCACGAGGGCAAGAGTCCAGCTCCTATCGTGATCGACGCGGTGGGTTACGCGACGACACGCGCCATGGCATCCCAGCTTGCGATGCCGGGTGGCGTGATCGCTCATGTCGGTCTGGGCGAGGATTCCGGAGGGTTGGATATCCGCCGCATGACACTTCAGGAGATCACCTTTATCGGCACCTACACCTATACAGCTCAAGATTTTCGCGACACGGCTCAGGCGATTTTCGATGGGCGGCTCGGTGCCTTGGACTGGTTCGAGACGCGTGCGATGTCGGGAGGAGCGCAGGCATTTCGCGATCTTCGCGCCGGCACCGTTGCTGCACCAAAGATCATGCTCGACCCCTGGTCATGAGCAGCTTCGTACTGAAGGAGGCCAATGATGTATGACAGAATTCTGGTTCCCATGGCGCTCGATCATGGCGTGTCCAGTTCCACCCTCGGCGTGGCAAAGGCCCTGTGTAATCCCGGCGGGCAGATTATCGCGCTGCACGTCTATGAGGCCCCGCAGGGATCAGTGAGCGCTTATCTGGACAAAGAGGTGGTTCGCGAAGCCTTTGAAGCCGCCCGCGCGTTGCTGGCCCAGAAAACGGCAGGAATACCTGGCATTCAGGCTGAGATTGTTTCCGGCCACACCTATCGCACGATCATCAGCTACGCGGCCGAACATGACATCGGGTGCATCGTTATCGGATCCCACAAGCCTGGGTTGAGCGATTATCTGCTTGGCTCGACCGCGGCCCGTGTCGTGCGCCATGCGCCCTGCGCCGTGCATGTCCATCGCAGTTCCTGAGATCAATTCATCAACAAGACAAAGGCCAACCGATCATGAGTATCGACAAGAAGATCGTGGACGACCTGGTCGCCAACGAGGTTTCGTTTATCACCACCGTGCCCTGCAAGCAGTTGGCGGGGGTGATCGAGGAAGTGGACCGGCGCGACGGGATCTTTCACATTCCGTCCAACAAGGAAGACGAGGGCATGGGGCTTTGCGCCGGTGCATGGATGGGCGGCAAGCGCCCGGCCATCATCATGCAGAACACGGCCATCGGCGTCACGATCAACACGCTGGCCACGCTGATCCAGTACTACCGGATGCCCTTGCCGATGCTGATCTCGTACCGGGGCGAGCTGCGCGAGCCGGTGGCCTGCCAGGTCGAGATGGCGGTGCATACCAAGGCGCTGTTGGCGCAGTTGAACATCCCCACCTACCACTTTCACCGGCAGAAGGATGTCGAAGAGTTCGACATGATCCTGAAGTACACCTTCATGTGCAACAAGCCGGTGGCGATTCTGACCGACGCCAATTTCTGGGGAGGCTATGGCGACCAATGATCCGTTCCGAGATCCTGCGCGAGATCGCGCCCATCCTGCGTGACCAGCTTGTCGTCTGCAACATCGGCATTCCCAGCCAGGAGCTGCATGCGATCGACGACCAGCCCACGAATTTCTACATGCTGGGGACGATGGGGCTGGCCTCATCCATCGGGCTGGGGCTGGCGCTGGCGCAGCCCAAGACGGTGATCGTGATTGATGGGGATGGCTCGGTGCTGACCAACCTGGGCACCCTGCCGACGATCGGCAACAACGCGCCGGGCAACTATATCCTGATGATCATCGACAACGGGTCCTATGGCTCGACCGGGGACCAGCCGACCTATACCGGCAAGAAGACCGACCTGGCCGGGATGGCGCGGGCGGCTGGTTGCGATAATGTCGTTGTTGTTCAGGATGTTGACACCGGACCCGCGCTGCAAAAGGCGATCGCGGGCAGGCGGGCCACGGTGCTGGTGGTGAAATGCGACAGCGGCAATGCCAAGATGCCGGTCATCACCATGGACCCCGTCATCATCCGCGACCGATTCATGAAGGCGGTGGCAAGCTGATGGGCGCCAACGCCATCCATTCAGCCGCCGACGCCCGCCGATTGGCACGGCGTCGACTGCCATGGATGGTGTTCGACTATATCGACGGCGCCGCAGGCCAGGAAACCGGGGCCGCGCGCAATCGGGTGGCCCTTGACGCGGTCACGCTGCGTCCCCGTATCCTGAAGGATGTCAGTCAACGCTCACTGGCCACTACCGTTCTAGGCGCATCGGCGGAACGTCCCTTTGGCATTGCGCCTATGGGGATGTGCAACCTGTCGCGCCCGGGCGCGGATCTGATGCTGGCTCGGCTGGCCGCAAGGCACCGTGTCCCGCATGGTGTCTCTACCGTGGCTTCGACCCCGATGGAGAAAATCATCGAAACAGCTGAAGGGTATGCCTGGTTTCAACTCTATTTCAGTGGGGATGGCAAAGGCACATTCAAACTTGTCGAACGGGCAAAAGCGGCCGGGTACAAGACCCTTGTCCTGACTGTCGACGTGCCAGAAGTGGGACGCCGCCCACGCGAGTTGCGGCATGGATTCAAGATGCCATTCCGTATCGGGCCACGCCAGTTTGTGGATTTCGCCCTGCACCCGCGATGGTCACTTGCAACGCTCTTCAGGGGCAAGCCGCAGATGGCGAATTTCGAAATGGACGGGTTTGAATTCGATCGGACCGAGACGCGCGCCAATCTGACCTGGGATATCCTCAAAAGGTTGCGTGATGCATGGCCCGGGACTTTGGTGGTCAAGGGCGTCCTGGATGTCGAGGACGCCAAGGGGTTGGTGATGGCCGGAGTCGACGCAATACAGGTGTCCAGCCATGGTGCAAGGCAACTGGAAAGCGCGCCCGCGCCAATTGATGTGCTGGCGGAGATCCGTGGCGCGTTGGGACCCGACTATCCGATCTACTACGATAGCGGTATCCGGTCCGGAGAGGATGTTCTCAAGGCACTGGCACGGGGGGCGAATTTTGCCTTTGTCGGGCGTATTCTACAATACGCCATTGCCGCTGCGGGCGAGGCCGGGCTGCACACCATGTGGACGATACTCAGCGAAGAGCTGAGTATCGCGATGGCTCAGATCGGGGTTACTTCGATCCGCGAGGCAAGCGAGCAGGCCCGACCGCTGCCGTAACCACAGAGAGTGTCGTTCGCCATTGTGATGCGATCAAGTTCTTGCTGGTCGGATTCCGACCGGACCACCGTTTCCAGTCTACTCAGCCGCGATCTTGATGACCGGCTCCATTTCGGCAAAAGCGTCTGCTGACAGATGGCACTTGATCTGGTGACCGTCCTCCAGGGTCTTGACCGGCGGCACTTCGCGTTCGCAAAGACCGCCTTCAACCTTGGACTTCCACCGGCAGCGGGTCTGGAACGGGCAGCCGGGCGGCGGGTTCATGGCCGAAGGAATGTCGCCGTCCAGAACGATATGTTTCTTCTGCACGCTGGTATCGGCAATCGGCACCGCGCTCAGCAGCGCCTCGGTATAGGGGTGATAGGGCGGGCTGAACACCTGGTCGGTGGTGCCCAGCTCGACCACATGGCCCAGATACATCACCATCACCCGGTCGCTGAGATAGCGCACGATCGACAGGTCATGGCTGATGAACAGCAGCGTCGTCTTCTGCTCGCGCTGGATCTCCATCAGCAGGTCGGTTACCGCCGCCTGCACCGAAACGTCCAGCGCCGAGACCGGCTCGTCCGCCACCACGATACGGGCGCCCCCGGCAAAGGCGCGGGCGATGCCGACCCGCTGTTTCTGGCCGCCCGACAGCTGTCGCGGCATCCGCTCGGCAAAGGCGCGCGGCAGTTTCACCAGATCGAGCAGTTCCAGCATCCGCTGTTGCCGCTCGCCATCGGTCTTGCCGATGCCAAAGATTTCGAGCGCGCGGATGATCTGGCGGCCCACGGTCATCGAGGGGTTGAGCGTGTCGAACGGGTTCTGGAACACCATCTGCACGTCTGAGACGGTCTTGGTGTCGCGCGCCTCGATCGGGATCTGTTCTATGCTGCGGTTGTCCAGCAGGATGTGGCCGTCAGTGGCGGTCTCGAGCCCCATCAGCACCTTGGCAAAGGTGGACTTGCCGCAGCCGCTTTCGCCAACGATTGCCAGCGTTTCGGATTCGCGTGCCTCGAATGACAAGGTCTCGTTGGCCTTGACCACCTTCTTCTCGCCGCCGCCGAACAGGGCATTGGCCGAGACCTCGTAATACTTCTTGAGGTTGTCCATCTTCAGAACCACCTCGCCGATCTCGCCCTTTTCCTTTTGTGCCGCGAGGGTGATCGGCGCGTTCCAGTCGATCTCGCGGAATTTCAGGCACCGGGTGTGGTGGCGGTCGTTGCCCGGCACCGCCTCCATCAGGATATCCTGCGCGTCACAGCGTCCAGCTTCGAAATAGTCACAGCGCGGACCAAAGTTGCAGCCGGGCGGGCGCTCGTGGGGCAGAGGGAAGTTGCCAGGAATGGCCACCAGCGGGCGGCTGTTCTTGTCGGCGCCCGGCAGCGGGATCGAGCGGAACAGCGCTTGGGTATAGGGGTGCTGCATCTCGTCGAAGACATCCTTGATCGAGCCGCGCTCCACCGCTTCGCCGGAATACATCACGCAAAGCCTGTCACAGGTCTCCAGCACCAGGCCCAGATTGTGACTGATGAACAGCATCGAGGTGCCGTATTTCTTACCCAGGTCCTTGACCAGCTCGACCACCGCGGCCTCGACCGTCACGTCCAGAGCTGTGGTCGGTTCGTCCAGGATCAGCAGCGCCGGTTTCGACATCAGCGCCATGGCGATGACGATGCGCTGCTGCTGGCCGCCTGACAGCTGGTGTGGATAGCTGTTCAGCATCCGCTCCGGATCGGGCAGGCGCACGTCTGTTACCACTTCGAGCGCGCGTTTACGCGCCTCTTCCTTGCTGACCCCCTCATGGATCATCGGCACTTCCATCAATTGTCTGCCGATCTTCATCGCCGGATTGAGGCTCGCCATTGGCTCCTGATAGATCATCGCGATCTCGTTGCCGCGAATGTCGCGCAGCTCGTCGGCACTCATCTGCGCCAGATCACGGCCCTTGAACTTGATCGTGCCGCCCACGATACGACCGTTCTTGCCCAGGTCCTGCATCACCCCCAGTGCCACAGTGGACTTGCCGCAACCGCTTTCGCCGACCAAACCCACCGCCTCGCCGGGCTGTACGGTGACCGAGAAATCCATCACTGCGGGGATTTCCCGCAGCCGGGTGAAAAAGGAAATCGACAGCTTGTCGATCTCCAGGATCGGCCCGTCATATTCCGCCAGTTTCGACATTATGCATCTCCCTGTTGGAGCGTGGGCCATTTCGACCCCTTGTTCTTCATTTCGCCCGAAATACTCCGGGGGGTCCGGGGGGCTGGCCCCCCGGCCGTGTTCACGTCAGTCCTTCAGGCTTTCCTCGCGCAGCCCGTCCGCCAAGAGGTTCAGACCCAGAACCAGCGACAGCAGCGCCAATGCCGGTGGCAGGGCTGGGTGCAGGTAGATCGACAACAGCTTGCGGCCCTCGTTGATCGTGCTGCCCCAGTCCGGGCTTTCCGGCGGCAGACCCAGGCCAAAGAAGCCCAAGGTCCCCAGAAGGATGGTGGTATAGCCGATGCGCAGGCAGAAATCGACAATCAGCGGCCCGCGCGCATTGGGCAGGATCTCCCACAGCATGATGTACCAGGGGCCTTCGCCCCGGGTCTGGGCGGCGGCGACATAGTCGCGTGTCTTGATGTCCATCGCCAGGCCCCGCACGATACGGAACACCGTGGGCGAGTTAACGAAGACCACCGAGACAAAGACCACCAGGATGCCGCCCGGAATGTCGAACGGGTCAAGCACCGAGGGCAGGCCGGGAATGCTGCGTACCAGATAGCCGCCTTCTGAAATCAGTGCCAGATAGAGCCACAGCGCGAACCCCAGCACCCCGATCAGCAGCGGCGTACGGAACGCGGGCTGGGTGCGGTAACGCGAGTTCAGCAGCACGCCCAGGAAAATGATCGGGAACATGAACAGCACGATGGCCATCATGGTGGGCAGGCCGGTCGCCACGATCTCGGGTGTGACCAGCAGGTAGAACAGCAAGATGACCGGAAAGGCCAGGATCAGGTTGGCAAGGAAAGACAGAAACGTGTCCAGCCGCCCGCCATAATAACCCGCCGGCAGGCCCAGCGTGATGCCGACCATGAAGGCGAACAGCGTCGCCAGCGGTGCGATCTGCACCACGATCCAGGCGCCCTTGATCACCCGGCTGAACACATCACGGGCCAGGTTGTCACCACCCAGCAGATACCAGGCATATTCTCCTTGCTCGGCCCCCGCCAATGGCGTGCCGGGCAGCTTGTTCTTCATGCCCGAGACTTGGCTCAGCGGGTCATGGGTGATGATTAGGTCCATGGCGCCAAAGATGCCGACAAAGACCCAGAACATCACCAGGCCAAAGCCGATCATGCCGATGGGGCTGTCAAACAGCTTGCCGTAGAGCCCCAGCCGCCGCTTGAACGCGATCGACAGGGCAAAGAGCAGCAAGAGTGCGATCCAGACCGATGACAGCTGGTACAGCACGCGGATGATGATTTCGAATGTACCGAGAGGTTCCATGTCCCGTTCCTCCCTTACGAAATGCGGATGCGCGGGTTGAGGTAGACATAGCCGATATCCGAGATCAGCTGCGTGATCAGAACCACGAAGACCGAAACCACCGATACCGCCAGCAGGAGCTGGATGTCGTTATTGCCCGCCGCCTCGACCAGAACCCAGCCGAAGCCTTTGTAGTTGAACAGGCTCTCGACGATGACGACACCGTTCAACAGCCAGGGGAATTGCAGCATGATCACCGTAAAAGGCGCGATCAGCGCGTTTCTGAGCGCGTGTTTGATCACGATATTGGGGAAAGACACGCCCTTGAGCCGTGCGGTGCGGATGTATTGCGCCGTCATCACCTCGGTCATCGAGGCGCGGGTCATCCGTGCGATATAGCCCATGCCATACAGCGCAATGGTCAGCACCGGCAGAAAGAAGTTCTCAAACGTCGGTTCTTCCATCGCTTGGGTCGCGGTGCCCTTGAACCATTTAAGCCCCACCGTTGAAGAGGTGAAGACCGCGATAAAGATCACGCCCGACACATATTCCGGTGTCGCGGTGCTGAGGATCGAGAAGGTGGAAAGCGAACGGTCCGTTCGCGATCCTTCGCGCATGCCCGCCAACACGCCCACCAACAGGGCCGAGGGCACCATCAGGATCATCACCCACATCATCAGGTAAAGCGTGTTGCCCAGCCGTTTCCAGATGATCTCATCGACATCGGCCTTGAACCGGGTGGAGTAGCCCCAGTCGCCTTGAGCAATACCGCAGAACCGTGGCGTTTCCTCCTGGGTCACGCCGGGACGCACGCAGCTGCCCACGAATTGGCCGTCGTTCAGGGTCTTGGTAAAGCCCGGCACCACACCCAGCCAGCGCCCGTATTTGGTAAGCAGCGGCTCGCTGTAGCCGCGATTGTCGAGCCAGGTCTGCACCTGCTCGTCGCTCATCCGCTGGTTGCCCTGGGTCTTCGCCAGTTTTTCCAGGTTGGGGTACAGGTTGGTCAGGAAGAAGACGATGAAGGTCAGGCATAATGCCGTCAGCAGCATCACCCCAAACCGCCGGAGTATGAAAAGTCCCATGTTAGCCCCTGTTGGTCAGGCTGGTCCGCAGCGGTTGCGCTCTTGGTTTCGGCGCCTGGATCCCACAAATCGCGTGGTGATGCTGCGGCTGGAGGAGCGCGCCCTTGGGCGCGCTCCGGTTTATTCCGGGTGTCGGCCGATCAGGCCGCCCAGCCCCACTTATAGTGGTGGTGTTCAAAGGCGATGTGCATGTCCGTACCCACCAGACCCTCTTTCATGTGGCGGTAAAGTGCGCGCCAATAGGGCTGGATGGTCACGCCTTCCTCTTGGATCAGGGCCTCGCCCTTTGCCACAACCTCGCGCCGCTTGTCGGCATCTGCCAGCGCCAGCGCGTCCGACAGGATGGCGTCGAACTCGGGGTTGGCCCAGCCGAACTCGTTCCAGGCCTCGCCCGAGCGATAGGCCAGCGCCCAGATCTGCACGCCCAGCGGACGGTGGTTCCAGTTGGTCGAGCTAAACGGATACTTCGTCCAGTCGTTCCAGAAGGTCGAGCCGGGCAGTACCGTCCGCTTGACCTTGAAGCCCGCGTCGCGAAGCTGGGCTGCCACGGCGTCGGTGGTGTTGCGGCGCCAGTCGTCGTCGATGGAGACGATCTCGTGCTCGAAATCCATCATCCCGGCTTCTTCCATCAGGGCCTTGGCCGCGGCCGGATCGTGCTTGCGCGCGGGCAGTGCAGCGTATTCCGGGTGGCTCGGTCCGACATGGTGGTTTTCGGCCGGTGCGCCGCGCCCGCCATATCCCAATTCGAGGCAGATGGCGTTGTCCACTGCCATCGAGATGGCCTGGCGCACGCGCTTGTCGGCATAGGGTTTCTTGCCGTCGACCTCGGCCAGCTGGTTCGGGCGCACCACCACGGTGCTCATGGTCACCACTTCGGACTTGGCATAGCCAAGGCCATCCATCACGTCGATGAATTCACCGACGGATTCGTGCAGCATGTCGACTTCGTCGGATTCCAGCGCCGACAACCATGCCGACGGGTCGGTGCCGTAGTCGATATACTCGATCCGGTCGAGCGCCGGGCGGCCGAACACCGCTTCGCCCCACCAGCTGTGGTTCTCGTTGCGCACCAGGACGCATTTCACACCCACTTCCAGCTCTTCGATCACATAGGGGCCGGTGCCCACATTGTTGGTCAGGTCGCTTTCGCTGAACGAGCTGTGTACGATAGCCGCAGGATAGTCAGACATGCCCGCGATCAGCGAGATGTCCGAATTCGGCAGATTCAGGCGCACGGTGTGGCTGTCGACCACTTCGATCGCGCCATCGAGCGCCTGACCGCTGTCGGCGTCGATCAGGGTGGCGAAACGACCTGCCATCGAGTTGGTTTCCGAGCTCTTGTCGCACCAGCGGGCGATGTTGCGCGCGACGTCATCGGCGGTGAAATCGTCTCCATTGTTCCACTTGACGCCTTTGCGGACGTTCAGGGTGTAGACGGTGGCGTCATCGTTGATCTCCCAGCTTTCCAGCAGGATACCGCGGAAGGTCCCGTCCGAGTTGTACTCGACCAGATATTCCATCGTGCCGCGGGTCTCGTTACCCAGTTCGGACCAGTCATATGTGCGCGGATCCTTCAGCTCGCGCACGCTCATCTGAACACGCAGCGTACCGCCTTGCTTGGCCTCGGCGGCGGCTGGCGTCGGAGCGGCCAGGCCAATCAGACCGTAGGCAGCAGCAGCGCTGACACCAAGACCGGTCGCGCGGGTGAGGAACTCGCGGCGGCTGAGTTTGCCATCGCGATACTCCTGCGCATGCATTTCCGCCGCCCAATGGGTGGACTGCGTGGTGTAAAGTTCGGTTTTCATGAAAGTCTCCCTGTGACTTCGTTCAGGTTCTGGAAGGTGTTGATCCAGAATGGCACCCGGTGCACCAATTGGACCGCCCTCAACTTGTGGAATTCTTGCGTCCCCATGGGGCCTATTCCGCAACAGAAATCACCTCACGTCAATGACTGGTTTCGTCACTTCCTGGTTAGAATGCGACATTGGACCGTCGATTTCTGACCCTGAGAGCGCTAAAGTGGACAGAAGTGTCCATTTCGTCATTTTGCCGTGCGACGCAGATCGCGGGGGGATTGTCCGGTTTGTTGTCGGACGAAGCGGGAGAATGACTGGATGCTGGAAAATCCAAGATCGCGCGCTATGTCGCCAATCGGCCGTTTTGTGCCGCAGATCAGGCCGCGCGCCGCATGCTCGATACGTCCCCACAAAAGATCGGAGGCCGTTCTGCCAGTTGACGCCTTGCAGGTTCGGGTCAGGTGTTCAGGCGTGACTCCAAGGGCGGCGGCATGCATCGAGACACCCTCACCGCTGTCAAAACTGGTGACCAAGCGTTCTGAGTATTTGCAGACGAGACGGCGGGCAGGGGTCACGGAGCCGGTCGGAGCCGAAGCTACGGATTTCCGCAGCAGCCAGATGCCGACCAGACTGGCAATGGCGTTCACGGCTTGGTTCGCATAGGGCCGGTCGGCCAGTTGCTCTTGCCCGATCGCGTCCAGCAGACCGGTAAGCTCCGCTTGGCTAGATGTGTCTCGTATTCTCAGATGCTCCGGCTTTTCCGGCAAAAGAGCCACGGCTCCGATCGGTATGGACAGCGCCTGTCCCAAACAGCCCCTGCCGAGTTCGAGCATGAAGAGATGCCGGGCGGGAAGAAACAGCGCATTGTGCGCTCCAAACCCCTCGCGCGCCCCCCCCAGAACACAAGTTCCTTGACCGCGAGTGATCCATATCAAGAGATGATGAGCCCGATCATGAGGGAGGTTGACCTGCCATGTCCCGCGCGCCGCCAGTTGCGCCAGGGTTTGGAGATGGGTCTGGTTCGTAGGGGCAGGGGCAAACGCCATGACGGGCCTATCCAAACATGTTGTGGCTGGTGCCGGGAATTCAGACCGGTACGGTCAGGTGGGTCCAGTCCTTCATTCGTGCGCGGAACCAGGTGCGCTGGCGCTTGGCATATTGTCGGGTCGCCACGGTAGCCTTTTCGCGTGCTGTATCCAGGGATATTTCACCACGCAGATACGCGACAAGTTCCGGGACGCCGATTGCCTTGTAGGCGGGCAACGAGGGTGTGTAGCGATCCATGATCGCTGTCACCTCGTCCAGGGCGCCTTGTTCCAGCATCTGGTCGAAGCGTCGCGCGATTCTATCCCACAGCCAAAACTTGTCGACCTCGAGCACGAGGGGCACACAATCTCGCAATTCAAGCGCGGGGGGCGGCGTCTCGGCCTGCCACTGGTGCAGGGCCCGACCCGATGCGCGCTGAACCTCCCAGGCCCGCTGCACCCGTGCCCGGTTCATCAGGTCGAGGCCCGCGGCTGTAACCGGGTCGACCCCGGCCAAGAGCGTTTCCATGGGAAGCTTATCCGCCTCGGCCCGTATCTCGGGCGGGGTCTCGGGTATTTTGGCCATGCCTTCGGTCAGAGCGGAAAAATAGAGCCCGGTGCCGCCGACGATGATAGGCCGTTCCGCGCCGCCGAGCATTGCCGTCGCATCCCGCATCCAATGGCCGGTTGAATAGGGGGTTTCACAAGATACGTAGCCATAGAGGCGGTGACGCACCCGCCGTTCGTCCTCTTCGGAAGGCCGTGCGCTGATCACCCGCCAGCAATCATATACCTGGCTGGCATCGGCGTTTACGATCACCCCGCCAAAACGCTCCGCGATTTCCATTGCCAATTCGGACTTTCCCGATGCGGTCGGTCCGGCAAGCAATATCGGCATGCCGTCCGGAATCTCGGGCAATTGGTCGATCAGTTTCATGGTCGATACGCGGCCTTTGTCGATCATTCTGTGTTTCCTGCCGCTACCTGCATTGAACCCTCTGTGTTTTTCCGTCATTTTGCGCCGGAAAAATAGACCTGTGCCAGAGCGGAGCGCAACATGACCCTGTCCCCAAAATCGGAAATCTCGGATACCAAGTACCAGCGCGTGATGCTGAAGATCTCCGGTGAGGCCTTGATGGGGGACCAGGGGTTTGGACTTCACCCACCCACGGTTCAGCGTATCGCTCAGGAAGTTAAGTCCGTTCACGATCTTGGCGTCGAGATTTGCATGGTCATCGGCGGCGGCAATATCTTCCGCGGCCTGAGCGGCGCCGCGCAAGGCATGGAGCGGACCACGGCCGACTATATGGGGATGCTCGCGACGGTAATGAACGCTCTGGCAATGCAGGCCGCGCTGGAAAGCCTGTCGGTCTTTACCCGGGTCATCTCGGCGATTCCGATGGACCAGGTATGCGAGCCCTACATCCGTCGCCGCGCGGTGCGACACCTGGAGAAAAAGCGCGTCTGTATCTTTGCGGCCGGAACCGGAAACCCTTACTTCACGACCGATACTGCAGCCACGCTGCGGGCCAATGAAATGGGATGTCAGGCCATCTTCAAGGGCACGAAGGTTGATGGTGTCTATGACAAGGATCCGGTCAAGTTCGCAGACGCCAAGCGCTACGATACTGTCAGCTATGATGACGTACTGGCCAAACGTCTTGGTGTCATGGATGCGAGCGCGATTGCACTGGCGCGTGATAACAATCTGCCGATTATCGTCTTTTCTCTGGATGAACCTGGCGGGTTCCGGGGTATCCTTGCCGGGCGGGGAACCTATACCAAGGTGCAGGGATAACTGGCACGCAAAGGACCCAGAGCTGGAAACGTAATGGCACGTGTTCCGAACGATCGGAGCCGTCGGAGCCTTCGGGGTGTTTCGACAGCCTTTCCATTTCTTGATCGCTATACATCTTGCCGGGGATGGCGTAAGACCCAATAAACAGGACCTCAAACAGAGGAGTGAGCAGCATGTCTGACGATTTCGAGCTGGACACCGATGATCTCAAGCGCCGTATGGAAGGCGCGATGCAAAACCTGAAGACCGAGTTCGCCTCGCTTCGGACCGGGCGTGCGTCCGGCTCGATGCTGGAGCCGATCCAGGTCGAAGCTTACGGCCAGATGACTCCGATCAACCAAGTCGGCACGATCAACGTTCCCGAGCCGCGGATGGTCACCATCAACGTCTGGGACAAGTCGATGGTCGGGAAGGTCGAAAAGGCCATTCGCGAGTCCGGTCTGGGCATCAACCCGCAGCTCAACGGCACGATCATCATGCTTCCGATCCCGGAACTGAACGAAGAGCGCCGCCGCGAGTTGACCAAGGTCGCGGGCCAATATGCCGAACATGCCCGGGTTTCCATCCGCAACGTGCGCCGGGATGGCATGGACCAAATCAAGAAAGCCAAGGCCGACGGCATGTCCGAGGATGACCAGAAGTTCTGGGAAGCCGAGGTTCAGGAACTGACAGACAAAATGATCAAAGGGGTGGACGCAGCGCTTGAGCACAAGCAAGCAGAAATCATGCAGGTTTGATTGCTTTCATGCCTAGTGACCAGCAATCCGGAACCGAATCCTCTGGTCCACGACACGTCGCCATTATCATGGATGGTAACGGCCGCTGGGCACAGGCCCGCGGTCGGCCGCGTTTGTTCGGGCATCATGCCGGCGCCAAGCGCGTGCGTGAAGTGGTTGAGGCCTGTCCAAGTCTGGGCATCAAGTATCTGACGATATTTGCCTTTTCGACCGAGAACTGGAAACGGACCCAGGTCGAGGTGGCCGGTCTGATGAGCCTCTTCCGTCGCTATATCGCCAAGGAGACCCGGGCGCTGCATGCGCGCGGGGTCCGGGTGCGCTTCATCGGCGACCGGGTGCGGCTGGATACCAAACTGATCGCGCTGATGGACACGCTCGAAGAGCAGACGCGTGAGAACGAGGGCGTACATCTGACAATCGCGCTCAACTATGGCGGCCGCGACGAGGTGGCCCGCGCCACCCGCCGTCTGGCCCGCGACGTGGCCGAGGGCCGGTTGAAACCCGAGGAAGTGGATGAGGAAACGCTGCCGCGCTACCTCGATACACGGGTGCTGCCGGACCCTGACCTTGTGATCCGCACCAGCGGCGAGGCGCGGATCTCGAATTTCCTCCTCTGGCAGTCGGCCTATTCCGAATACGAATTCATCGACACGCTGTGGCCTGATTTCACCGCCGACGAACTGGCCCGGCTGTGCCAAAGCTATGGGAGTCGCGACCGTAGGTTCGGCGCGGTCAAGGCATGAGCGAGGGGCGCTGGTCCGACCTGACAGCCCGCGTAGGCTCGGCCGTGGTGCTGGCGGGATTGGCCGGGATCGAGCTTTGGCTGGGCGGACTGTGGTTCGAAAGCTTCATCGCCATCGTCACCGGGCTGATGGTTTGGGAACTGATGCGGATGATCGCGCCCGAGCGGAGCGGGCCGGCCATACAGATGGCGCTGCTCACGGGCTTTGCGGTCCTGCTCGCCTATCACCTGCCGCCGCTCTACAGCTTACCAGTACTGGTAGCCCCGGCTTTGGTGGGGGCCGGACAGGCAGGGCGGTACAAAGGACTCTACGCTGTTTTCGCGCTTTGGATCGCTTTTGCTGGTCTGGGCTTCATATGGATTCGCGAGGTCAAGGGCCTCGACTGGATGCTGTGGCTGATCCTCGTGGTGGTGGCCACTGACATGGCTGGCTATTTCGTGGGCAAGCTGATTGGTGGACCGAAATTCTGGCCGCGTGTCAGCCCGAAAAAGACCTGGTCGGGCACCGCGGGTGGCTGGGTCGCAGCGGCGTTGGTTGGGGGTGGATTCGCCTTTTTCGCTGGGCTGGGTGCTGGTTTGCTGATCCTGTCGGTGCTGGCCTCGATGGCGAGCCAGGCGGGTGATTTCGCCGAAAGCGCGCTAAAACGCAGGATGGGGGTCAAGGACAGTTCCAACCTGATCCCGGGCCATGGCGGTTTTCTCGACCGGTTCGACGGGATGATGGGGGCTGCGGTCTTTGTGTTGCTTGTCGGACTGCTGCGCGCGCTTTGGGGGGCCTGATGACCGCTGCAACTCCGCGCAGGGTCTCGATTTTCGGGGCCACTGGGTCCATCGGGCAGAACACGATCGACCTGATCGCGCGTGATCCGGATGCCTATGACGTGGTGGCGTTGAGCGGCGGCGCCAATATAGCGCAGTTGGCAGAGGATGCGCGGAGGCTGCGCGCCGATGTTGCGGTGACCGCCTTTCCCGAAAAGCTGCATGATCTGCGCGCCGCGCTTGCGGGCAGCGGGGTCGAGGCGGCAGCGGGGTCCGCGGCGCTGGTTGAAGCTGCCGCGCGCCCGACGGATTGGGTGATGTCGGCCATTGTCGGAGCGGCGGGGCTGGCGCCGGGGCTGGCGGCGCTCAAGCAGGGCGCCACCTTGGCGCTGGCCAACAAGGAAACGCTGGTTTGCGCCGGGCCGCTGGTGCTGGAAACCGCGCGACAGCATGGTGCCCGGCTGCTGCCGGTGGACAGCGAGCATTCGGCGGTGTTCCAGGCGCTGGTGGGTGAGGATATGGAGGCCGTCGAACGGATCGTCATCACCGCCTCTGGTGGGGCGTTCCGCGACTGGCCGCTGGAGCGGTTGGCCAGCGCCACCGCAGAGCAGGCTGCGAGGCATCCCAATTGGGACATGGGCCAGCGGATCACCATCGACAGTGCCTCTATGTTCAATAAGGCGCTGGAAGTTATAGAAACAAGAGAGTTTTTTGGAATAGACCCTGGCAGGATCGAGGTCATTGTGCACCCTGAATCCATGGTCCATGCGTTGGTCGGGTTCCGCGATGGCGCGCTGATGGCTCATCTGGGTGCGCCCGACATGCGGCACGCGATCGGCTATGCGCTGCATTGGCCGGAACGGCGAGAACTGCCGGTGGCGCGGCTTGACCTTGCGGCGCTGGGGCAGCTTAACTTTCGCGCCCCTGACGATGCCCGCTATCCGGCCCTGCGACTGGCGCGCCGGGTGATGGCGCGAGGCGGGTTGTCGGGTGCCGTATTCAACGCCGCAAAGGAACGTGCGCTGGATCATTTCATCGCGGGGCATATCGGATTTCTCGACATGGCGCGGTTGGTCGAGGCGGTGTTGGACCGGTTTGAGTCCGACCCGGGTCTTATTGACGCCCCAATGACCCTTGATACTGTGACACAAACAGACCATCTGGCCCGTCAGAGGGTGGACGCGGCCATGGCACAACGAGCAGGGTAGGGACTTTGGATATTCTGGGCTTGATTCCGCAATTTGGTGGGCTGCTGTACACGATTGCCGCGTTTGTCGCGGCACTGTCCGTGATCGTTGCAGTGCACGAATATGGCCACTACATAGTCGGACGCTGGTCGGGCATCCATGCCGAGGTGTTTTCCATCGGGTTCGGGCCTGTCTTGTGGAGTCGGGTCGACCGGCGTGGAACCCGCTGGCAGATCGCGGCGCTTCCTTTCGGTGGCTATGTCAAGTTCATGGGGGATGCCAACGCGGCATCCGGCAAGGATGGCGACTCCATGGCCGATATCTATCGGCGAAACCCCCAGGATCTGCGTCGCACCATGCATGGCGCGCCGCTCTGGGCGCGCGCCGCGACCGTCGCAGCCGGTCCGGTGTTCAACTTTGTTATGTCGATTCTGGTTTTCTCTGCGATCTTTCTGGCACGCGGTGTTCCCGTCGAACCGCTGACTGTAGGCGAAACGCAGAACTACCCAGGAATCGAAAGCGGATTGCGGCCGGGTGACAGGATCGTGTCGGTTGCCGGGCATATTCCGCCCGAAGGAAACGAGTCTTCCGGGTGGGACAGGTTTGAAACGCTTCTGCCACTGGAAAGCCCGCTGGACTATAAAGTTGCCCGTGACGGCGCCGAGGTGGTGGTGGCAGGCCCGCATTTCTATCCTGCGGTGGTTGGTTCGGTGATCCCACGCAGCGCGGCACAGGATGCGGGGCTGCGCCCCGACGATGTGATCGCAGCCATTGATGGGACACCGATTGTTGCATTTCGTCAGTTGAAGGATACCGTCGAGGGGTCGGGCGGAAAACCTTTGGTTCTGGATGTTTGGCGGGACGGCGAGACGTTGCAATTGTTGCTTGTGCCGCGCCGAACCGACACGCCGAAGCCCGAGGGAGGGTACGAGACCAACTGGCGGATCGGCGTTGCCAGCGGGCAGGCGTTCGAGCCGGCAACAACAACACCTAGTGTGGGCGCTGCTCTAGCGGCTGGGGTCGAGGGCACCTACAACATCGTGCAGTCCTCGCTGTCCGGCCTTTGGCATATGATCGCCGGTCAGATATCGACCTGCAATATCTCGGGGCCAATCGGGATCGCGCAGGCCTCGGGGGCTGTCGCCAGCCAGGGCGCACAGAGCTTCATTGCCTTCATCGCCGTGCTGTCCACGGCCGTTGGCTTGCTGAATCTGTTCCCGATACCGGCGCTGGATGGCGGACACCTGATGTTTTACGCTTACGAGGCGGTGGCGGGCAAACCCCCCAGCGACAATGTGTTGCGGGTCCTGATGGCGATCGGCATTACCCTGATCCTGTCGTTGATGCTGTTCTCGCTCAGCAATGATCTTTTCTGCTGACGGCGCCAACGGCTCGATAGAAACAGACAATTCGTTTCAGGGGCCGTGCGGCAAACGCCGGGTGGCCGTTTGGTGCCATGTCTCAACCTAATCATGGTCAGTCGATGAAAGTTTTAGCGACGCGAGGACGTGGCACGCACACCAAAGGCCAAGAAAGCGTGAAATCTCGATGAACTTGTACGTTTTGCAGGTTCCACCCGGCCGGTTATGCGCAAAGCCGAGCAAGTCTCGCTGAATGTGAAATGCGCCAAAGTCTTGCCATATTCGGCGGCTAATCTGCCACGGAAATGAAGAAAGCGGGAGCTTTGCCATGCAGATGTTGAATCATTCCTATCGCGGTCTGGGTCTGCTCATGCAGTTGAACTGGGATCGCATTCTATTTGTCGGAGCAATCGCAGCGGCTCTGTTTCTGGGCGCGTTTCTGGGCAGCTTCTGACCTTTGTCCTCCAGTTCCAAGGCAAGACGCGGCTCTTGAGCCGCGTCTTTCGTTTTTGGGCTTTTGACAACCCGGCTCAATCCCGGTACTGACTGACCAAAGTCTGCTGAAAATCTGGGTTGATAATAAAGATGAACAACAGGAGTGGCACAGGTAGATACTGTGGCGGTCGAATTTCTGGCAGCCATATGTTGATGAATTCTGTCTCGGCGATTTTTCTGGTGACGGCAACGAGTTTGGTCAGCTTGCCGCAAGCAGCGTTCGCACAATCCTATACCTTTACGTCGGTTCAGGTTGAGGGAAACCAGCGCATCGAAAGCTCGACAATCGTGGCGCGAACCGGAATCGAGCGGGGCAAGGAAGTCAGCGCCGGACAACTCAACGATGCCTATCAGCGCGTGCTTGACAGTGGCGTCTTCGAGACAGTCGAGATGATTCCGCGTGGCAACACCCTGGTGATCAAGGTCACCGAGTTCCCGACGATCAACAAGATCAACTTTGAAGGTAACAAACGCGTCAAGGACGAAACCCTCCAGGGGGCTATCACGTCGGAATCTCGGCGCGTCTTTACCGCCGAACAGGCGGAACGCGACGCGGCGACAATTGCCGAGATTTATTCGACTCAGGGCCGTGTGGCGGCAACGGTCGTGCCGCGGATCATCCGCCGCAGCGACAATCGGGTCGACCTGGTTTTCGAGATTGCCGAAGGCGATACCATCGAGGTCGAGCGCGTCAGCTTCGTTGGCAACCGGGCGTTTTCAGACCGGCGCCTTCGCCGCATTCTCGAGACCAAGCAGGCGGGTCTTCTCCGGACTTTCATTCGGTCCGATACGTTTATTGCCGACCGGATCGAGTTCGACAAGCAGGTCCTGCGCGATTTCTATCTGTCGCGCGGGTATGTCGATTTCCGTGTAAACAGCGCCAATGTCGAATTCACCCGGGAAAGGGATGCCTTCTATCTGGTTATGGATGTAACCGAAGGCCAGCAGTTTTCCTTTGGCAACATCACCACGGTCAGCGAAATCCCGGGTGTAGACGCCGCCGAGTTCCAGGCCGCGCTCAAAGTCAAGCCGGGCGTGGTCTATTCCCCGAGCCTGGTGGAGAACTCGATCGCCCGGCAAGAGCGCCTTGGACTCAAGAAGGGCGTCGATTTTCTGCGGGTTGAACCGCGGATCAAGCGAAACGACCGGGATCTGACGCTGGATATCGAGTTCGCGCTGGTGAAAGGGCCCCGTATCTTCGTCGAGCGGATCGACATCGAAGGCAATACCACCACCTTGGACCGGGTGATCCGTCGTCAATTCCGCACGGTCGAAGGTGATCCGTTCAATCCGCGAGAAATCCGCGAAAGCGCTGAACGCATCCGGGCATTGGGTTTCTTTGCGGATGCAAACGTGGAAACCCGCGAAGGCTCGACGCCGAGCCAGGTCATTGTCGATGTGGATGTCGAGGAACAACCGACCGGCTCGCTGAGTTTTGGCGGTAGCTACTCGGTGTCCGACGGTTTCGGCGTTGCCATCGGGCTTAGCGAGAGCAACTTCCTTGGCCGGGGCCAGCGTCTGGGCTTGACCCTGTCGACCGCGCAGGATGCCGAACAGTACATCCTGTCCTTCACCGAACCGCAGTTGCTGGGCCGCGATCTGAAGTTCGATATCGATCTGGGAATTTCGGCGACCAATTCGAGTTTTGCCAGCTACGACACGGATCGGCGCTTCTTTGCCCCCGGGCTGACCTTCCGTCTGGGCGAGTTGTCCAGTCTGCAACTCAGATATCGCTGGGATGCCAGCGAGATGATCAAGCGGAGCGCCACATCTGTCAGTGGCAATGTCATCGCCAGCGAAATCGCCCAAGGGCGCCTGACGACCAGTTCAATGGGACTGACCTATACCTATGACAGCCGGATCGGTGGGCTTAACCCGAATGCCGGGGTCCTGTTCGAGGTCGGTGTCGATGCGGCTGGTCTTGGCGGCGACAACGAGTATTTCAAGACCAACGCGCGCGCCATCGCCCAGACACGGGTCTGGCACGAGGAAATCACGTTGCGCGCCTCGGTGGATGTCGGTGCCTTCAGCTGGCAGGGTAGCGGATTTAGCCGGGCGATTGACCGCTTTGTCATCGGGCCGAATACGTTCCGCGGCTTCGAACCGGCGGGTGTGGGGCCGCGCGACCTGTCCAACGGGGTGAACGACGCGCTTGGCGGTAACTATTACGCTGTGGCGCGGTTCGAAGCAGAGTTCCCCTTGGGCCTTCCCGAGGAATTGGGCCTGCGCGGCGGTTTGTTCTATGACGTCGGCAACGTCTGGGACCTGAGCGATGTGAACACGGCTGGCGGTACCATAGTGGGCGCGGACGGGTCTTTCCGGCATGTGATCGGTTTCTCGCTGCTTTGGACGACGGCCTTCGGACCGCTTCGGTTCAACTTCTCCAAGGCGCTCAAGAAAGAGACCTTTGACAAGGAACAGAGTTTCGACCTGACAATTCAGGCACGGTTCTGATCGCCGATGTCACGTAAAAGCTCAGGGCGGGGGCGGCTTGGTCTGGCGGTCGCATTCGCCTTGACACTCGCGGCTACCGGCTCTGCGTCGGCTCAGCAGTTGGGATTGCCGCGGCACGAAGTGCTGACGATCTCGGGCGAGATTCTGTTTGCCAAATCGGCTTATGGACGGCGGGTGATCGACGAGATCGAGGCCGAAGGCGCGCTTTTGGCGGCAGAGAACGAGCGTATCATCGCCGAACTCAGCCGCGAGGAACTGGACCTGACAGAAAGGCGCGCCAAGATGGAACCGGATGCGTTCCGTGTTCTGGCCGAAGCCTTTGACCGAAAGGTTCAATCTCATCGGGAGAATCAGGAAGCCAAGCGCGAGACACTGGCCCGGCGTGGAGACGCCGCGCGCGCGGCCTTTGTGGAACTGACCCGCCCCATCCTGGGCGCGTTGATGCGGGATACTGGTGCCAGCGTCATTCTGGATCGGTCGACGGTGTTCTTCAGCCTTGATTCAACCGATGTCACGGCCCTGGCGATCAGCCGGATCGACGAAGCGATTGGCGACGGCAGCGCGTTGCGCAAGGACGGCAACAACTGATCGCTTCGGCTTTGCTTGCTGTTGTCTGTCAGTATTGTTAATTCCTGATGAACGCATACGAATACAGGACCTGCACCGCATGACCACCGAAACCAAGAGTGCCGACATCCAGTTGATCCAGCGGATTCTGCCGCATCGCTACCCGTTTCTTCTGGTGGACAAGGTTATCGAGATCAACGGCTACTCTTCGTCCGTGGGCATCAAGAACGTCACCATGAACGAACCGCATTTCCAGGGCCATTTCCCGGGAACGCCAATCATGCCCGGTGTGACCATCGTTGAAGCGATGGCGCAGACAGCCGGCGTGATGCTGGGTGTCGGCATGGATATTATCGACAGCGAATTGCTGATCTATTTCATGAACATTGATAACTGCAAGTTCCGCCGCAAGGTGGTGCCAGGCGATGTCATGAAAATGCACGTCGAGACGTTGCGCGGCAAGATGGGCGGCAAGATCTTCAAGTTCAAAGGTGTTGCGACGGTCGACGGTGAAGTCGCGGCAGAAGCCGAGTTTTCGGCCTATGTCGACCTTACCGGAGAGAAGAGTAAATGAGCCGCATTCACCCCAGCGCTGTCATCGAAGAGGGGGCGAAGATCGGTCAGGACTGCGTGGTCGGCCCGTTCTGTGTGGTCGGTCCCAATGTCGTTCTGGGCGATCGGGTTGAACTGAAAAGCCACGTGGTGGTCACCGGCAATACCTCGGTGGGCGAGGATACCGTGATCTTCAACTTCGCCGTCGTGGGCGAAATCCCCCAGGACAAGAAGTTCGGGGGTGAGGATACGCGGTTGGAGATCGGAGCACGCAACCGGATCCGGGAACATGTCACCATCAATACCGGTACGTCTGGCGGCGGTGGGGTGACGCGGATTGGAAATGATGGGTTGTTCATGGCCGGTTGTCACGTCGCGCATGATGCCCAGGTCGGTGACAGGGTCATTGTGGTGAACAGTGTCGCCATCGCCGGTCATGTGGTGCTGGAAGACGACGTGATCGTTGGCGGCCTGGCCGGGGTGCATCAATGGGTGCGCATCGGCCGGGGCGCGATCATCGGTGGCCTCGCCAAGGTCACGCATGATGTCATCCCCTATGGCCTGGTCAACTCTGACAGCGGGGTTCTCGCTGGGCTCAACCTTGTGGGGCTCAAGCGTGCAGGATTACCGCGCACCGAAATCTCGGCCTTGCGGGCCGCTTTCAAGGAACTGGCCGAGGGGCAAGGCACCTTTCTGGAGCGGATCGAGCGTCTGGCCGAAAGCGCCGAAAGCGCCCATGTGCAGGAGATCGTCGAGTTTGTGCGGGCCCATAGCGACCGTTCCTTTCTGACGCCCGGAGTCTGAGCCATGATCGCGTTGCTTTGCGGGCAGGGGGCCTTGCCAGGTGCAATTTCTGTGGCACTGGATGAACCACCATTGGTCTGCGCACTTGAAGGGTTCGAGCCGGACGATCTGGCCGTGGATCTGTCCTTCAGATTGGAAACGATGGGCTCGCTGATTTCCGAGTTGAAACAGCGGGGGATTGACGAGGTCTGTCTGGCGGGAAGCATCCGCCGCCCGCAAATCGACCAGTCCAAGATCGACGAGGCAACCCTGCCTTCGATCCCAGTGTTTCAAAAAGCGATGATGGCGGGCGACGATGGCGCCTTGCGCGCGGTGATCGGGGTGCTGGAGCACGCGGGCCTTACGGTGCGCGCAGCGCATGAGATCGCGCCTGCGCTGCTGCCCAAGCCGGGGTGCGCCACCACCGTGCACCCCTCGGCAGCCGATCTGGAGGATGCCGTGCGCGCCGCTGGCATCATGGAGGCCCTTGCGCCGGTCGATGTCGGGCAGGCCTGCGTTGTCTATCAGCGGCAGGCATTGGCCATTGAAACCGTCTATGGCACCGACTGGATGCTGCAAAGCCTGACCCAACGCCCCGACGCGGGCGGTGGCGTTCTGTTCAAGGCACCGAAACCGGGGCAAGACTGGCGGGTCGATCTGCCTACGATCGGAATTGGCACCGTGACGGCGGCCGTGGCCGCCGGGCTGTCCGGGATCGTGATCGAAGCGGCGGGTGTCATCGTGCTGGACCAGCCTCGGGTTATTGCCGAGTGTGACCGGCTGGGTCTGTTCCTGATGGTGCGGGAGCGTAGCTCCTGATGCGTGTCTTCATCCTGGCTGGCGAACCTTCGGGCGACCGGTTGGGGGGTGCCCTGATGGACGGGCTCCGGACATTGCGCCCAGACGTGGTGTTCGAGGGCGTTGGTGGCCCTGCGATGGAAGCGCAGGGTTTGTGCAGCCGGTTTCCGATGGCCGAACTCAGCATCATGGGACTTGTGGAGGTGCTGCCGAAGTACTTTCACCTGAAACGCCGGATCGAAGAGACCGCACAGGCCGTTCTGGCGATGCGGCCGGATGTCCTGATCACCATCGACAGCCCCGATTTCAGCCTGCGTGTGGCGCGGCTGGTCAAGGAGGCGAGCGATATCCGCACCGTGCATTACGTGGCGCCCAGCGTCTGGGCCTGGCGGCCCGGGCGTGCCGATAAGATGGCCAAGGTGATCGACCACGTGCTGGCGCTCTTGCCTTTCGAGCCGCCCTATATGGAGCGGGCCGGGATGGAATGCGATTTCGTCGGCCACCCGGTTGTGGGAGAGCCCGAGGCCACCGGCGAGGAGATTGCCGCGCTTCGAGACGAACTCGGACTTGGCACGGCGCCGTTGCTCTTGGCGCTGCCCGGATCGCGACGGGGCGAGGTGGAGCGGCTGGCGCCAGTCTTTGGCGCGGCGCTCCGACAGTTCCTGCCGGATCATCCAGAGATGCGGGTGCTGGTTCCGGTGGTGCCGCATGTCGCCGATAAGGTGGCGCAGCACGTGGCCGATTGGCCCGGCGCACCGGTGCTGGTCGATCCACGCGGGCTGGCGCCTGCTCACGCCGCCACGCGCAAGCGCGCGGCCTTTGCCGCCGCCGATCTGGCACTGGCGGCCTCGGGCACCGTGTCGCTGGAACTGGCAGCGGCGGGCACGCCCATGGTGATCGCCTACAAGGTGAACTGGCTGACCCAGAAGATCGCCGAGCGGATGGTGACCGTCGACACGGTAACGCTCGTCAATCTGGTCAGCGAGACGCGGGTGGTGCCGGAATGTCTGGGCCCTGCCTGCACGCCCGAGAACATTGCCGCACGGCTGGCGGCGGTCCATGCCGACCCAGCCGCGCAGGATGCGGCGATGCGCCTGACGATGGAGCGTCTTGGCCGGGGCGGCCCGCCGCCCGGCCTGCGCGCGGCGCAGGCTGTATTGGACCGGTTGCAGGGGTGAGCGCGCTTCTTGGCTTTGCCGCCTCGGCGGCACTGGCGCAGATCCTGACTAATCTGGACAATCTGGCGCTGCTGCTGGCGCTCGTGGTGGCCACGGGATCGCGTGCCGCCGTGGGCGGCTATCTGCTGGCGCAGGCGGTCGTTTTGGCGGCAGCGCATGCCGTTGCGCTGGGGGCGGGCGGCCTTCCGCTCGACTGGATCGGTTTCCTGGGGCTGGTGCCGTTGGCTCTGGGCCTGCGCGGCATCGCCGCGCAATTGCGCGGGCAGGGGGGCTCGGAACAACCGGTTCCGGCACGACGCGGCCTCGTGGCCACCGCGCTATTGTTTTTGAGCCTGTCGTTTGACAGTTTCTCGGTGTTGGCGCCGCTCTTGGCGGACTCGGCTCCGGCTTTTCGTTGGGCCGGGCTGGCGGGAGCTGCCTTTGCCGCGCTGATCCTTGGCATGGGCGGTTTGGCCGCAGGTGGCCTACGCCGGGGGCTGGGGCGTTGGGCCGCGCGGCTTGAGGCTCTCGCGCCTTGGGTCATGCTGGGCGCGGGTCTTTATGTGTTGTCCAACAGCGGTACCGATTTGGTCTGATCCGGGCGGGAGAGCCTGAGATAGACGCTGTCCGTCCATTCCCCCGCGATCTGGATCGTCCGGCTGGTGCGATGGGTCTCCACAAATCCAAGCCGGTGCAACAGCCTCAGCGAGGCCGCATTGCGCGGATCGACATCGGCGAGGATATGATCGAGCGGCATGGTGTCGAAAAGATGTGGCAGCAAGGCAGTCAGAGCCTCGCGCATCAGCCCCTGGCCCCAGCGGTCGCGGCGCAGAAAGAAGCCAAGTTCGGGTGCCGCCCACAGTCCCGCCTTGCCGATCGCCACACCGTCCTGAATCAACACATATTCGCGGCACCGCTCAGAAGATTCGGCCAGCGTCCCGGCGACCCAGCGCTCGGTCTGCGCCAGTTCGGTATGGGTCTCGCCAAAGAATCGCATCGCCAGCGGATCACAAAAGAAGGCATGCAGGGCAGGGGCATGTTCCGCCTGCATCGGGCAGAGGGACAGGCGCGGAGTATAAAGCGCCTCAATACCCACGCCAGATCCAGCCGCCGCCGAAGATGCGGCTGCCATCGTTTTCGTAGAACACACAGGCCTGTCCGGGTGACACACCTTCCTCAGGGGTCAGAAGGTCTACCTCGGCCTCGGTCTCACTGATCGGGCGTACGATCGCCTCGCGCGGGGGGCGGGTCGAGCGGACCTTGACCGACAGATGCCATTCGGGGCGCGAGGTGAATGCTTCATCACCCAGCCAGTTGATTTCGCGAACCGGGATGGTGCGGGTGGCCAGCATCTCCTTGGGTCCGACGACAACTTGTTTCTTGTCCACGTCCAGACGCACCACATAAAGCGGATCACTAAGGCCGCCGATGCCCAGACCGCGGCGCTGGCCGATCGTGAAGTGGATGACGCCCTCGTGGCTGCCCAGCACCCGACCGTCGGCATGCACGATCTCGCCCGGTTCGGCGGCGCCGGGGCGCAGTTTCTCGATCACGCTGGCGTAATTACCGTTGGGCACGAAACAGATGTCCTGACTGTCGGGCTTGTCGGCCACGGCCAAGCCGTACTGTGCCGCCATTTCGCGGGTCGCGTCCTTTGACGGCAGATGGCCCAGCGGAAAACGCAGATAGTCGAGCTGTTCCGGCGTGGTCGAGAACAGGAAATAGGACTGGTCGCGGTTGGCATCCTCGGCACAATGCAGCTCGGGCCCGTTCGGGCCCATCTTGCGCTGGATGTAATGGCCGGTGGCCATGCAGTCGGCCTCGAGATCGCGGGCGGTTTCCAGCAGATCCTTGAACTTCACCCGTTCGTTGCAGCGGATGCAGGGGACTGGGGTGGCACCGGCCAGGTAGCTATCGGCGAACTCGTCGATCACCGCGTCCTTGAAGATGTTCTCGTAATCCAGCACGTAATGCGGAAAGCCGCGCTCTTCGGCGACGCGGCGGGCATCGTGAATGTCGATGCCGGCGCAACAGGCGCCTTTCTTGGCCAGGGCTGCGCCGTGATCGTAGAGCTGTAAGGTGACGCCCACCACGTCATAGCCCTGATCGGACAGATAGGCGGCCACGACGGAACTGTCGACACCCCCCGACATGGCCACGACCACCCGCGTTTCCGAGGGCGGTTTGGCAAAGCCAAGCGAGTTGAGTGGCGTTTCAGTATCCAGCGCCATTTGGGCAGCTCCTGAAGGTTAAGGAAGACCGGCAGAATATAGGAAAATCCGAAACACTCTCAAGGGGCGGTTTCACCCTGCATTAAGTAGGCTGTCGCCAAAGTTGTCCGGACACAAGAAGGGATAGGTGATGTTCTTGCGAAAGGTTGAAGGCCCCCGATCTGTCACTTTGCCGGATGGGACAAGAATGACGCGTTCGGATCTTCCTCCGGCCACGACACGGCGATGGGTCGCCTCCAGAAAGATCGCGGTGGTTCGGGGGGTGCTGTACGGGTTGATTCCCCTGTCCGAGGCGAAAAAGATCTACGGGTTGAGTGATGAGGAGTTCAACGGCTGGGTATCGGCCTTTGCCGAGCATGGAAAAGACGGATTGAAGGCCACGGCACTAAAAAAGTATCGACAACTTTAGGTTGATGTTGCATAAAAAAATATTGATAACGTCGAGTTAACTTTTGTTCGGCACGTTTAGTTTCAAATCTGAACAAGTTGAAGACGGAGAAAAGAGATGCGCATACTGTTGGTTGAAGATGATTCGGCGACATCGAAAAGCATTGAATTGATGCTGACGCATGCCAGTCTGAACGTCTATGCGACCGATCTCGGTGAGGAGGGGATAGACCTCGCCAAGTTGTATGACTACGATCTTATTCTTCTTGACTTGAACCTTCCCGACATGAATGGCCTAGAGGTGCTTCGGCAGCTGCGGTTGGCCCGGATCGAGACACCGATCCTCATTCTTTCAGGGGTCGATGACACCGAAAGCAAGATCAAGGGATTCGGGTTTGGTGCCGACGATTACCTGACGAAACCCTTTCACCGCGAAGAACTGGTGGCACGAATTCATGCGATCGTGCGCAGGTCAAAAGGGCATTCGCAGTCGATTATCCGAACAGGGTGTATTGCGGTCAACCTGGACGCGAAGACGGTCGAGGCCGACGGGCTGGCTGTGCATCTGACGGGCAAAGAATATCAGATGTTGGAACTGCTGAGCTTGCGAAAGGGGACCACGCTGACCAAAGAGATGTTCCTGAACCATCTCTATGGTGGAATGGACGAGCCTGAACTGAAAATCATCGATGTCTTCATTTGCAAACTGCGGAAAAAACTCAGCAATGCAACCGGCGGCAAGAATTATATCGAAACAGTCTGGGGGCGCGGGTACGTTTTGCGCGATCCGAAATCTGATGAAATGCCGCCCTCGCGCATCGCGGTCAACGCATAGGTCCCGCCAAGAACACGGCTGCGAGTCCAGCGCGGCCTCACCACTCACAGACAGTATCTGGACCTGACCATGGCCTCGCCCTATCACTGGTTGTGACGACCAAGGGCACAGGGCGAGGCCATGACAGCAGACCAGCCGATCCAGGACATGAGCGAAGAAGAGGCTGCGAAAGAGCTTTCGCGTCTGGCGGAAATTCTGGCGCGCGCGAACCTGGCGTACCACTCGAAGGACGCGCCAGACATATCTGACGCCGAATACGATTCTCTCAAGCGGCTGAACAGTGCTATCGAAGACCGGTTTCCGCACCTCAAACGCCCCGACAGCCCGACGGATCTGGTTGGCGCGAGGCCCAGCGAAAAATTCGCAAAGGTTGCGCATGCCGTCCGCATGATGTCGCTTGGCAATGCTTTCGAAGACGAGGATGTCTACGATTTCGATCGTTCTGTCAGAAAATACCTGGCCTTGGATGACGAAGCTCCACTTGCCTATACTGCCGAACCGAAAATCGACGGGCTGTCTCTTTCGCTGCGCTATAAAAACGGTGGGCTCGTTCAGGCGGCGACCAGGGGGGACGGCGAAACCGGGGAAAACGTTACAGCCAATGCCCTGACGATTGCCGATATTCCTACCCGGTTGAACGGTGCGCCCGCCGTTCTTGAAGTGCGGGGAGAGGTCTATATGAGCCACGCGGACTTCGGCGCGCTCAACGACCGCCAGGAGCAAGAGGGTGGAAAACTCTTCGCTAATCCGCGAAATGCCGCGGCCGGATCGCTGCGGCAACTGGATGCCAGGATCACCCGTGATCGCCCTTTGAAGTTCTTCGCCTATTCGTGGGGCGAAGTCTCCGAACCGCTCGCCGCTACGCAAATGGCGTCCATTGAGAGGCTGAGGCACCTTGGCTTTCGGACCAACCCGCTGACCAGGCTTTGCAGAGACCCCGGCGAGTTGCTTGCGCACTATCGCGACATCGAGGCACAGCGCGCGACCCTGGGCTATGACATCGACGGAGTGGTTTACAAGGTCGATGACGTCGGTTTGCAGACGCGTCTTGGGTTTCGCTCGAATACGCCGCGTTGGGCCATCGCGCATAAGTTTCCGGCGGAACTGGCCTGGACACGGCTCGAGGCGATCGACATTCAGGTCGGCAGGACCGGCGCATTGAGCCCTGTTGCCCGCCTGACGCCGGTAACCGTCGGTGGAGTTGTCGTATCCAACGCCACATTGCACAACGAAGATTACATCGCTGGCCGGGATTCTCGCGGGCAGACAATTCGGGATGGAAAAGACATCCGCATCGGTGACTGGGTCCAGGTGTACCGGGCTGGCGACGTGATCCCGAAAATCGCCGATGTCGATCTGTCCAAAAGACCCGAAGTGGCAGTTCCTTACAGCTTTCCCACGATTTGCCCTGACTGCGGCAGTCCCGCTGTTCGTGAAGATGGCGATGCTGTTCGGCGCTGTACTGGTGGCGTCATCTGTCCGGCCCAGGCCGTTGAGAAACTGAAACACTTTGTCAGCCGGGCCGCTTTTGACATCGAGGGGTTGGGGGCCAAGCAGGTTGAACAGTTTTACACTGATGGCTGGATCAAGGAACCTTCGGACATCTTTGAGCTGAGCGCACGTTATGGCGAGGGTTTGCAGCAACTCAAGAACCGCGACGGCTGGGGCGAGAAATCCGCATCCAACCTGTTCGAAGCCATTGAAGAGAAACGGACAATACCATTGGCCCGGCTGATCTTCGCCTTGGGGATTCGGCATGTTGGTGAGGTTGGGGCCAAGGATCTGGCGCAGCACTATCGGAGCTGGCCGGCAATGGCGGCCGCACTGGATATCGCAAGACCGGCTGCATTGGCGCATCGCGCCGCCGATGCGTCGGAAGAACGCGAACGTGCTGCCGCCGTCACAGAAGGGCGCCGCGCCCGCATAGCGGAGACGCGTGCAAGTGCCATCCAGGCCTGCAACGTGCCAGAGGAGGCTGCGGCGGCCTGGGCGGACTTGACCGGCATCGACGGGATCGGGTCTGCTCTCGGCCTTTCCCTGTCAGACGCGTTTTCCAACGATGAGGAACGGAAGGCTTTCGATCGACTGACCGATAAGCTGACGATTGTCCCGCCAGATGCGCCCCTTTCCGACAGCCCTGTTGCTGGCAAGACAGTTGTTTTCACCGGCACTTTAGAACGTATGACACGGGCCGAGGCCAAGGCGCGCGCCGAGGCTTTGGGGGCCAGGGTCGCGGGATCGGTCAGCGCAAAAACAGATATCCTGGTTGCGGGGCCGGGGGCCGGTTCCAAGGCGAAGAAGGCCGCCGATTTGGGGATAGAGACGCTGGACGAAGACGGCTGGCTGCGTCTGATCGGGGACCTATGAGCGGACGACCGGAACAGTTGTTCCCGCTCTTTGCGGGACTGGAAACGCTCGAAGGCGTGGGGCCCAAGACGGCGCAGCTTTATGCGCATCTGGATGTCGAAACGCCGCGCGATCTGCTGTTTCTTTTGCCCTATGCAGTGGTGGACCGACGCCGCCGGACAACGATTTCTGGGGCCGAACTGCCGGCGACGTTGACGGTTGAAGTAACGGTTGGCGCGCATCGGCCACCGCGCGGACGTGGCGGGGCCTACCGGATATTTGTCGAGGATGAGCAAACGGATTTCCAACTGGTCTTTTTCCATGCGCGGGGGGAGTACCTGAAAAAGGTTCTGCCAGAGGGCGCCCGGCGCGTCGTCTCTGGCAAGGTCGAACTGTTCGATGGAATGGCCAACATGGTGCATCCCGACCATATCCTGCCGGTGTCCGAAGCAGACGAGATACCCGAGTTCGAGCCGGTCTATCCATTGACACAAGGGGTGACACAAAAGACGGCCTACAAGGCGGCCCAGAGCACTTTGGCGCGCATACCGGATTTACCGGAATGGATAGATCCCGCGCTGGCGAGCCGCGAAAACTGGACGGATTGGCAAACCGCAATCCGCGCAGCGCACGCGCCGCATGGGTTGGAAGATGTCGCGCCGACCGCTCCGGCGCGCGTCCGTCTGGCCTATGATGAGCTCTTTGCGCATCAACTGACGTTGGCGCTTGCCCGCCGCCGGGAACGCAAGGCACGCGGTATTTCCAGCGTTGGTACCGGCAAGTTGCAGTCCAAGGTGCTGGGCAGCCTGCCGTATCGGCCCACCGACGCCCAGGCCCGCGCGATCGAGGAAATCGCCGCCGACATGGCGGGGCCTGAGAGAATGAACCGGCTGTTGCAGGGCGATGTCGGGTCGGGAAAGACGCTGGTCGCATTCATGGCCTTGCTGGTCGCGGTCGAGGCAGGCGGGCAGGGGGTAATGATGGCGCCAACCGAAATACTGGCGCGCCAGCATCTTGAGGGGTTGCAGCCTCTGGCCGAAGAGGCCGGTGTGGTGCTTGAGCTGTTGACAGGACGCGACAAGGGGAGTGAACGCCAGGCGAAACTGGACGCGCTCAGGCGCGGCGATATTCAGATCCTGGTCGGGACCCACGCGGTGTTCCAGTCGGATGTGGAGTTCAAAGATCTGCGTCTGGCTATCGTCGACGAACAGCATCGCTTCGGTGTCCGTCAGCGTATGGAACTGGCAGAAAAAGGTGTGGGTGCGGACGTTCTGGTGATGACCGCTACTCCGATCCCGCGCAGCCTGGCGCTTGCCCAATATGGCGATATGGATGTGTCGGTGCTGGATGAAAAGCCGCCCGGCCGGAAACCGATCCGGACCGCGATTGTCAGCACCGACAGGCTGGACGAGGTGATCGACCATCTAAGAAAGGCGATTTCCGAGGGACGGCAGTGTTATTGGGTGTGCCCGCTGGTCGATGAATCCGAAGTGAGCGACCTGATCGCAGCCGAAGAACGTTTCAAGCGCTTGCGTGCGATCTTGGGTGACGGGGTCGTGGGGCTGGTCCACGGACAGATGCCGCCAGCGGACAAGGACGCGGCTATGTCCGATTTTCAGTCCGGTAAGACCAAGGTTCTGGTCGCCACGACGGTAATCGAGGTGGGAGTGAACGTTCCCAATGCTACGATCATGGTGATCGAGCGAGCCGAGATTTTTGGACTGGCACAATTGCATCAGTTGCGCGGGCGTGTCGGGCGGGGTGATGCGGATTCTACCTGTCTATTGATGTATCAGGCGCCGCTGACCGAAGGCGGGCGGCGCAGGCTGGAAGTTCTGCGCGAAACAGAAGACGGATTTCGCATAGCCGAAACCGATTTGCAGATGCGGGGCGCGGGGGATCTTATCGGCACGGCCCAATCGGGACTGCCCAAATTCCGCATTGCCGATCTTGAACGGCAGTCCGCCTTGATGGCGCTTGCCCAGTCCGACGCGCGGGCGCTGCTTGCCGCTGACCCCGATCTGGCCGGCGCGCGCGGCAAGGCCGCGCGACTGCTTTTGTGGCTGATGAAACAGGATCAGGCAATCCGTTTGATTTCAGTTGGATAGAAGAAAATCCCCAAAAAGTTCACAAATGTTCTCATAAAGTTCTTGATCGACTCGCGAAGAAATGAGAACAAAGGGTCAACAAATGATTAACTGATGGCGAGGAGGAAAGCCAATGGTGACCCAGATCAAGAACGTTCTGTCCCGTTCCCAGGGCACGTTGTTGCAGGATGCAATTGGTGCTGCCTCGCTGATGGTCATGCTGATGGTCGCTCTCCACCTGCCCGGAGTTCTTTAACCGTTTCTGCCTGCGATCTCGTTCCGGCGCGGTACGCATCCTGTCCCATTCGATGCAAGGGTGACCTGCCTATCCCGATACCCTTCCTTGGGCCCCGCCTCGGCCCATGGCGCACCGACACCGGACCCCGTACGAGAGACGCATTACCTGCCGCCGCCCTTCCTGATCGAAGGTGCGGCGGTTTTTTCAGGCAAGATATCGTGCCTGGAGGCATCAGGAGGCGGGAAACGATCTGCCAAGGATACGGTGGCCGCAGCAGGCTCAGGCGCAGTTTGCCTGCTCTGCCTTTGCCATCGCTTCTGCCGTCGCTTCGAGGGTCAGCAGGATAGACGCATGACGGTTCTTGTAGTCGCGCGCAGGCATCAAGACTTCGAGCCCATCAAAAGGCGCATCCGGCACTGGTCCGTTGTCCTTCAGCATCGCTTTGAGCTGATCTCGCCCGGTTTCGACCTGGGCCCGCGTTGCACCTATGATCGCGCCACCGACAACAGCCGCCGAAGCTTGCCCCAATGCACAGGCTTTGACATCCTGGCCAAATTCCGCGATCCGGCCATCCTTGAGTTTGACGTCAACGGTGACGGTCGATCCACAAAGCGGCGAGCGTTTCTTGACCGTGGCGTCCGGATTATCGAGCCGGTCCAGATGCGGAATATCAGCGGCTAGCGCAAGGATGCGACCGGAATAAAGCTTGATAAGATCGGTTTCCGTGGACATGGCTTTTCCTCTCGGCCGGTTCCCAATACATAGTGGGCGAAATTCCGGATGCAAAAGGTTTTTGGCCATGTCCTTCGACGCTTCGACACTAAAGTATGATACCAATGGGCTGGTCCCCGCCATTGCGCAGGATGCGGCTACGGGTGAGGTTCTGATGATGGCCTGGATGAATCGGCAGGCGGTGGAACGGACGCTGGCCAGCGGCCGCGTCACCTATTGGTCCCGCTCCCGTCAGAGTTTCTGGATCAAGGGGGAAAGCTCGGGACATGTGCAGGAATTGGTGGACCTGCGCGTCGATTGCGACCGAGATTGCCTGCTGATCACGGTGCGCCAGACCGGGCCGGCCTGCCACACCAACCGGCGCAGCTGTTTTTACACGGCGGTGCGGGACGGGGCCGAAGTGGAACTGATGCAGCCCGAGGTGTGAGTTCAGAGACCGACCATTCGGCGGATATCCTGTGGGGTCGCGCCTTCGCTCCGATACTTGGCGATGGCGCGCGCATCGTCGCGCTTGGCCAGACGTTTGCCTCGATCGTCGCGGATCAGGCCATGGTGATGGTAGACAGGTGTTGGCAAGCCTAGCAGCGACTGCAAAAGCACATGGATCCGGGTCGCCTCGTACAGGTCCTCGCCGCGGATGACATGGGTCACACCACTGGCGGCGTCGTCGACTACAACAGACAGGTGATAAGAGGCGGCCATGTTGCGGCGAGACAGGACGACATCGCCCACTGTTTGCGTCAGGCTGTCCGCCGACAGGTGCTGCTGCCCCGCGTGGCGGGGGCCAGTTTCGGTAAATTGAGCAGGCAATCCCATGGCGCAGGCACGGGCCATGTTTAGCCGACAGCACGTTTCGCCCGATTGGCGCAAGCCAAGATCACGGCAGGTGCCCGGATAGATCCGACCATCGGGACCGAATTCGGGCACTCCTTCTTGTGGCGCGTTCGCGGCAGCCTCTATGTCCCGGCGGCTGCACTGGCATTCAAAGGTAAGCTCCGCCGCGCGCAACCGGTCAAGCGCATCGCCATACTCCCTCAGGTGGTCGGTTTGCCGACGCGGGGGCGCGTCCCAGGTTACGCCCAGCCAGGCCAGATCGTCCATCAACTGTGCTTCCCAATGCGGCCGGGCCCGGGACTGATCGATGTCGTCGATTCTGAGGAGAAAACGCCCCCCCTCGGCCCGCGCGCGATCATGCGCAAATAGTACCGAGTAGGCATGGCCAAGATGCAGCGGTCCGGTCGGAGACGGTGCGAAACGTGTAATGAAAGTCACGTTTTTTCAACGATAAAGATGTCAGAGTTCAAGTTTATTCCGGGGAGATGCGGACCGGATTGGCGTATCAGCAGGCGCGCGGCGCCCATGTCCAGCCACTCGCTCAGGCGCGCCAGATAGGCGCGCTCGGCCAAGGCAATGTCGTTGAGCGAAAACCCCAGGATGCCTCCCTTTGGTAACGCACGCAGCAACAAGTCGATGGTTTCGGGCGGTGCGGCGCCCTGGCCGATGACCCCAATTGCCGTGATCGTGCGATATGTACCTTGCGGGATCGGCGGTGGTTCTGTGATCGCGAACCCTGTCAGATTGCGATAGATTCCTTTTGCCCCCGCGGCCTCTAACATTCCAGGTGTCGGGTCCATGCCGTCTATCACCTGAAATCCCGCCCGTTGCAGGGCCAGACCCGACAAGCCGGTGCCACAACCGAAATCGAGAACCGGCATCTGGCCATTGGGGCGTTTCTCCCACAAGGCGCGCGCCAACCGATCGGGGGTTGCGTACCCGTTCTCGGTCAGTTCCTCGTCATAGCTGCCGGCCCATTTGTCGTAATGGGCCTGAGTGTCCTTTGGCGAGGATAGTGTGTAGGTCGATTTGAGGAACCGCAGGATCATGTCAGATGTTAGACACAGGCCGCGATTTCCGTCCAGTCAGGACTGAGCCAGCCAGTCGCTCCAAGCCGCCTTGGCCCGGTCGGTATAGCCCTTGTAGCGGTCCTTGCGCCCCCTGCGGCCGCCTTTCAGCCCGTCGACCGGGCGAAACAGGCCAAAGTTGACGTTCATCGGTTGAAAGGTCTTGGCATCCGCGCCGCCAGTGATGTGATGGATCAGCGCGCCCATGGCGCTGTCCTGCGGAACTTCGGGCAGGCTGTGCCCCAGTATCCCGGCGGCGGCAAATCGTCCGGCCAGCAGCCCCATTGCAGCGCTTTCGACATATCCCTCAACCCCGGTGATCTGACCGGCAAACCGGATATTGGGCCGGGATCTGAGCCGCATCTGTTCATCCAGGAGCGTTGGAGAGTTGATGAACGTGTTGCGATGGATACCGCCAAGACGCGCAAAACCGGCTTCTTCCAGGCCAGGTATCATACGGAAAACAGAAGTTTGCGCGCCATACTTCATCTTGGTCTGAAAACCCACGATGTTATAGAGCGTGCCCAGCGCGTTGTCGCGGCGTAGCTGCACGACGGCATAGGGTTTCACCTCGGGCTGGTGTGGGTTGGTCAGGCCCACAGGCTTCATCGGGCCATGGCGGAGGGTTTCGCGACCGCGTTCGGCCATGACCTCGATCGGCAGGCATCCGTCGAAGTAAGTGGCGGTTTCGCCTTCGTGAAATTCGGTCTTGTCCGCCGCCAATAGCGCGTCGATGAAGGCCTCGTACTGGTCGCGGTCCATCGGGCAATTGATGTAGGCAGTTCTTTCCTCTTCGGTCTCGCCTTTGTCATACCGCGATTGCAGCCAGGCACGACTCATGTCGATGGTGTCGGCATAGACGATGGGCGCGATCGCATCGAAGAAGGCCAGCGCATCCGATCCGGTCTGTTGCCGGATCGCCTCTCCCAGGGCCGGAGAGGTGAGCGGGCCGGTGGCAAAGATCCATTGGCCCTCCTGCGGCAGGTCCGTGACCTCTTCCTCGGTGATCGAGACACGAGGGTGGCTGCGCAAACGATTGCTCACCGTCTCGGCAAAAAGGTCCCGGTCCACGGCCAAGGCCCCACCGGCCGGCAGACGGTGGGCATCGGCCGACGCCATGATCAACCCACCTGCTGCGCGCATTTCCCAATGCAGCAGGCCCACGGCATTCTGCTCGTCATCGTCCGACCGGAAAGAGTTCGAACAGACCATCTCGGCCAGGTTGCCGGTCTGGTGGGCGAATGTTCCGACCTTTGGCCGCATTTCGTGGATGACCACGTTTACGCCCATTTCCGCCGCCTGCCAGGCGGCTTCGGACCCGGCCATGCCGCCGCCCACGATATGCAATTTGTCTGTCATGAGTGGCCACATAGGGCAGGGCGCGTGGCGGTGCAACGGGGCAGGTGTGGTCCCAGTGAAATAGAGCGGACAATCCTGCACCGGCAGGTTACCCGAAACTTTTCAATTTGGGGATTTTGGGGTCGCCGCTGCGGGAATGTCAGCGCCGGTGAGAGAGACCGGCTGGAGGGACCTTCCGCCCACGGCGACCCAAAAGTCAGCAAGGCTTGCGCCTTGCCCCACCTTTGCCACGTTATTGCCCGAATTGAAAGGGCTTGTTTGGAAACAATCCCCAATGATTGATCACGCTAGTGACCTATTGGCTCCAATCAGGGTCGCGTTTCTCGATAAAGGCGGCGATGCCTTCTTTGGTGTCGCGATAAAGCATGTTCTCGACCATCACATCCCCGGTATAGGCATAGGCCTGATCCAGCGGCATCATCTGCTGGCGATAGAAAGCTTCTTTGCCGATGCGCACGGCGGCGCCCAGCTTGCCCGCGACGGTTTCGGCCAGGCCCTGGGTTTCGGTGGCCAGATTGCTGGTGGGCACCACGCGGTTGACCAGTCCCAGTTCTGCGGCGCGGGTGGCTTCGATGAACTGGCCGGTGGTCAGCATTTCAAAGGCCAGCTTGCGTGGGATATTGCGGCTGAGCGCCACCATCGGGGTTGAGCAGAACAGGCCGATGTTGACGCCATTGACCCCGAACCGGGTGCCCTCGGCGGCGACGGCCATGTCGCAGGTGGCCACCAACTGGCAGCCTGCAGCAGTGGCGATGCCATGAACCCGGGCGATCACCGGTTGGGGCAAAGACTGAACAGTCATCATCATCCGGGCGCAACGGTCGAACAGGTCCTTGAAATAGGCCTTGCCGCCGTCCTCGGCCTGTCGTCCGGCGGTCATCTGTTTCAGATCGTGGCCCGCGCAAAATGCCTTGCCCGCACCCGACAGGATCACGGCCCGGATCGAACGGTCATCGCGCAGCGCGTCGAACTCTGCTTGAAGCGCGGCCAGCATCTCGTCGCTGAGCGCGTTCAACCGCTCTGGCGCATTCATTTCGAGATGCGCCACCGCACCGGTGTCGTGACGTTCCAGAATTGCCATCTTGCCCTCCCTGCCAAAGTCGGGGCAACTCTAGGCGCAGAAGCCGGGGAGGGAAAGTATGGCGTTGGCATTGAACAAGGAGGAATTGTCGCAATACCTGGTCGAGGTCTTTCCCCAAGTGCGGGACGACTTCGCCATCGACGCCTTGACCGAGGACAGCGTAATCATGCGCCTTCTGACGGCAGAACGGCACTTGCGACCCGGCGGGACCATCTCGGGGCCTTCGATGTTCGCACTGGCCGATGTGAGCGTCTATGCGATGGTACTTGCCCGGGTGGGCCGCCAGGCCCTTGCGGTGACCACCAACTGTTCGATTGATTTTTTGCGCAAGCCTGACGGCGATGCCCAGATGATTGCAGAGTGCCGTCTTTTGAAACTGGGCAGGACACTTGCCGTCGGCGATGTGCTGATGTTTTCTGAAGGGTCAGACAAGCCGGTGGCGCGGGCAACGCTGACCTATTCCATTCCGCCTGCTGGCAGTGCCGCGGCCTCGTTCTGATGAAAAAAAGGCCGGGGCGAACCCCGGCCAGTGAAGAGGTCCCAATGAAGGGACTGGGGATCCTGTTCAGCCCTGCCAGAACCGGCGGGCGGTTTCATGGCGCATCTGGCTGCGGGTAATGCCTACGTCCTGCAAGAGGCGGTCGTCCAGCTGCCCGAGGTTCAGGCGGGTTCGCCGGCGTTGTTCCCATTTGGTCACGGTCGCGGCAAAGCCCACGGCCAGTGCGGCGATCAGCGGCAGCCGGGGGCTGGCGTTCAGCAGCATGAGGGCGGAGGAGGGCATTGCGCGTGTCATGACGGAGTTCCTTTCGAATTGTATTGACACAATATGAATGTACTTGGTACACGATATTGGTACATTTAAGAATGTACGGAGATCAAAGGAAAGATTGTAATGGGTACAATTTGGCCAGACACTCTCCCTGCTGCCAAGGGGTCCAAGTACACCCTGGTTGCCGATGCCATCAGGAAAGCCATAGAAAACAAGTCCCTGGAGGTCGGAGCGAAGCTGCCGCCGGTGCGGGAACTTGCCTACAAATTGAGCATTACACCGGGAACGGTGGCACGTGCCTATTCCATCCTTACAGACGAGGGGCTTCTGTCGGCGGAAGTCGGGCGCGGTACATTCGTGGCGCCGCCGAAAAAACCGGTGCTGGACGATGTCTGGTCGCGGCAATTGTACAAGCTCGAAGAGCAGGACGACCAGCATGTCAGCCTGTTCAGCCCGCGCCTGCCGGATGTTGGACAGGTTTCGTTGATTCGCGAATGCCTGGCCAAGATCGCGCAGGGTGATCCCGCCATGTTTCTGAACTACCCGACGCGCGACGCTTATGTCGGGGTGCGCAAGGCGGTTCTTGAATGGCTATCGCCACTGCCGCTCGGGCAGCTGGGCGCAGACGATATCGTGTTGACCCATGGCGGACAGAATGGATTGTGCGTGGTTTTCCAAAGCATTCTGAGCGGCCCCAAACCGGTGGTCTTTGTTGAGGACCTGTCTTATGCCGGGTTTCGTCGCGCGGCAGAGCTGATGCGGGCCGAGGTGGTGGGCATCCGCATGGACAAGTGGGGTATCGACCCCATGTCGCTCGACCTGGCGGCACGCCAGGTTCCGGCGCAGGCGGTGTGTGTCTCACCCGAGGTTCAGAACCCGACTGGCAGCTTCTCGCCTTTGGAAAGGCGCAAGGAAGTGATCGAGGTTGCACGAAAGCATGACCTTCAGATTATCGAGGATGACTGCTACAGGATCGGAGAACCGCGGGCGCCAAGTTATCGCGCTCTGGCACCCGAGCGGGGCTGGCATGTATCGTCGATCTCTAAATCGCTGACCCCGGCGCTGCGTGTCGGCTTTGCCATCGCCCCTGTGGAGCAGGCCGCGCGGCTGCGTCGATCGGCCGAGTATGGCTATTTTGGTCTGGCACAGCCGCTGGCCGAACTGACCCGGTTGCTTTTGTCCGATCCCCGGGCGCGACAGTTGGCGCTCGACGTGCGCAGGCGCATGTCCGAATATGTCCGGGTTGCCGTCAATACGTTGGGCGCATTCGATCTGGTTTGGGATCCCGACGTTCCCTTTTTGTGGTTGCGGCTGCCATCGGGCTGGCGTTCGGCCGCCTTTACCCGGGCGGCAGAGCGTACCGGCGTGCAGGTCCGTTCCGCTGACGAATTCGCGCTACGCGATGGGCGCGCACCCAATGCTGTGCGGATCGCGGTCAATGCCCATGTCTCGCTGGCGCGCTTCGAGGACGCGATGCAGCGCCTCAGAGGGTTGCTGGACAATCCTCCGGAGCAAATAAGTGTTTAAGTCTTTGGGGTATAATAGTACCTATTTTTTAATCCATTGATAAATATGATAAAATACAGTTGGTGCGCGCTTGACGAGGGTGTTGGTAGTCTCTAGAAACCGCCCATCAGATCAGGGCCGGTCGCTTGCGGCCGGTCTGTCACATCAAACAGGACCATCCTGCCATGAAAACCTTTTCTGCAACACCTGCAGACATCGACAAGAAGTGGATCCTGATCGACGCCGAGGGCGTAGTTCTGGGCCGTCTTGCGTCGATCGTTGCCATGCGCCTGCGTGGCAAGCACAAGCCGTCGTTTACCCCGCACATGGACATGGGCGACAACGTCATCGTCATCAATGCCGACAAGGTGCAGATCACCGGCAAGAAGCGCGAAGAGCACTTCTACTGGCACACCGGCCACCCGGGCGGTATCAAGTCGCGCACCAAGCAGCAGATCCTCGAGGGTGCCCACCCCGAGCGCGTGGTCTATCAGGCCGTCAAGCGCATGCTGCCGGGCAACCGCCTGTCGCGTCAGCAGATGACCAACCTGCGTATCTATGCCGGGACCGAGCACCCGCATGAAGCTCAGGCCCCCGAAGTTCTGGACGTCAAGTCCATGAACAAGAAAAACACCCGGAGCTGAAACCGATGGCTGATCAGATCAATACTCTCGAAGAGCTGGGCGCCGTCGCAGGCCTCGAAACCCTGGCCGCCGACGAACCGCGCGAACCCGTTCGCGACGAGCTGGGCCGTTCCTATGCCACTGGCAAGCGGAAGGACGCGGTCGCCCGCGTCTGGATCAAGCCGGGCTCGGGCAAGGTCATCGTCAACGGCAAGGACCAGGACAAGTATTTTGCCCGTCCGGTGCTGCAACTGATCCTGCGCCAGCCGTTCCAGGTGGCCGGTGTCGAAGGCCAGTTCGACGTGATGGCAACCGTCAAGGGCGGTGGCCTGACCGGTCAGGCCGGCGCGGTCAAGCACGGCATCTCGAAGGCGCTGCAACTCTACGATCCCTCGTTGCGTGGCGCGCTGAAGGCCGCTGGCTTCCTGACCCGCGACAGCCGTGTGGTCGAGCGTAAGAAATACGGCAAGCGCAAAGCCCGCCGTTCGTTCCAGTTCTCGAAGCGCTAAGTTTCGGGGCGAACAACAAAGAAAAGGCCGCGCAGTGCGCGGCCTTTTTCGTTCAGCTAGATGGGCGCGGACAGACTTACCCGTTGCCCTGCACATACCAGTCGTCAAATCGTGAAACGTCCTCCAGCACCCGGCGATACCCTTTGTTGGTCAGCAGGGCATGGATGTCCTCGCGCTGGGGGGCGTGGTTGTGTTCCACCGTCATCACCCCAAAGGTCCAGCGGTCGAAGTCGAAGGCGTTCAGGATGTCGAACTCGCTGCCCTCGGTGTCGATCGAGATATAGTCAATATGCGCGGGGGCCTTGTGGGTTTCCAGCAGGTCGACCAGCGAGATCGTCTCGACCTTGTAATTCTGGCCCCGCAACCGGCGTGACGATTTGACGAAAGTCGAAATGCCCGAATTCTCTCCCCGTGGTGCCTCGGTAAAGGCAAGGGTCTCGCCTGTGGTGTGCCAGACACAGCGGGTTTCAATTGTACATTTCCGGTTGCCCTTGAGCGCGTCATGCCAACCGCGGGCGGGTTCGGCCAGGATCCCGGTCCAGCCGAAATGTGTTTCCATCAGATAGGTGTTGTTCAACTCGATGCCGTCGGTTGCGCCGAATTCGACAAAGAACCCACCGGTCTTGAACCCGCATTGCGTCAGGGCAAACAGATCCTGGCGAAGCTGCGATCTGGAGTCCTTCAACAGGTCAATGCAGCGGCTTCTGTCGTCCGGAGCGGTTGCCTTGAGGAACTCCAGATCGAACCATGACTTTTCACGCTGTTGCAGTTGCTTCAGGCGATCGCGGCGGACAAGTGTTGTGTTCGAGATCAGGTGGCTCACGAGGACGTTACTCCAAAGTTACTGCTTCTGGGTACCGATCCCGTCAGGGTCACGCAAGAGACATTGTCAGTCTGGGTCGATCAGTCCCAATCCGCGAAGATAGATCCCGACCCCTGTTTCCAGCAGGTCCTCCGGCGGAAAAGGTGAGGCCGTACCTGTGTTTCGGGCATAAAGTTCAACCACCCCGTGGCTCATGGCCCAGATATGGGCGGACACCATTGACGCAGGCGGTCTGCGGTCGGGCGGGATATGCTGGCTGAGGTCGGATGCCGCCTGTTCCAATACTGCCTTAGCCCGGTTCGCGGCTGCGGCCAGGTCCGGGTCGCGGTTGAGCGATACGCCGCTTTCAAACATCGCAATGTAATGGCCGGGATGCTTGCGCGCGAAGGCGAGATAAGCACGCCCTGTTGCCTCGAATGCGGCCAGGGCCGAGGGTTGCCCCTTGTCGTAGGCGTATTGCATCAGGTCGGCGAACATTTCGAACCCTTGTCGTGCCGCCTCGGCAATGAGATCCTCACGCCCGTCGAAATGACGATAGACGGCAGCCGGGGTCACGCCGGCGGTTTTTGCCGCCTCGGACAGGGTGAACCCGGTCGGTCCCTTTTCCCGGATCAGTTCCAGCGCTGCCTCGATCAGGGCCTGCCGCAGGTTGCCGTGATGGTATCCCTGTTTACGCATCCCAGATTTCCGGGCCTCCGCAGATCTTGGTGTCGACTTGGCCTATCGCCTTGTCATCCTTGCCGTCATAGTCGATTGCCGACAAGACGGTCTGGATCGCTGCCAGGCGCGCGCGTTTCTTGTCGTCGGAGCGGATGATTGTCCAGGGCGAACGGTCCGAATGGCTGCGGGTCAGGGTCTCACCGATGGCCGCAGTATAGTCATCCCATTTGTCCAGCCCTTGAATATCCACGGGGCTCAGTTTCCACTGTTTCAGGGGGTCCTTCTCGCGGGCCAGGAACCGGCGCAATTGTTCGGCGCGCCCGACATTCAGCCAGAACTTGAAGAGTTGTATCCCGTCTTCGATCAGCGCATGTTCAAACGGCAGGGCCTGTCGAAAGAAATATTCCCGCGCCTCGGGAGAGCACCAGCCAAACACATGTTCGACTACCCCCCGATTGTACCAGCTGCGGTCGAAAAAGACGATTTCACCGGCAGACGGCAAGTGCTGGATATATCGTTGGAAATACCACTGGGTCCGCTCGGTGTCTGTCGGCTTGGACAGGGCCACAACCCGCGCGCCGCGGGGGTTCAGGTTTCCGCGAAACCGCGAGATCGTGCCGCCCTTGCCGGCGGCGTCCCGCCCTTCGAGAACAATCGCGATGCGAGCGCCGGTTTCCTTGACCCAAGCCTGCATCTTGACCAGTTCGATTTGCAGATCATGAATGGCCCGATCATAAGCTTTCGAAGACATCTCTTCGTCGTAAGGGTAGGTTTTGCTGAGAATGTCGTCCTTGCCTGCCTCTCGGATGGTCTGGCGGATGGTGTCTGGGGCGCGGTCTTTGTAATAGCGCGAGATTTCACCGATATATGTGTGAGTCATCGCCAGGCATCCTTCATCGGGTGTGTCTTTGTCCAATATGGAAGCTGCCGCGACTTAACGCAAACCCGCTCGCTGCGCCGCACGCAGGACCGCGGCGACGACAGCGTCCACGGCGACATGATGCGGCATATGGCCGACCCCGTCGAGAGCCGTCAGATTTGCACCCTTGATCTGGTTGGACAGGTTCACGGCATGCAGTTCGAAATTCACGGTGTCGTCGGCGGTACCGTGAACGATCTCGGTGGGTATGGTGATTTCACCATAGCGCAGGTGCAGGCTGCGGATTTCATCCAGCAGCAGGGCGCGGTGCATTGCATTCGCCCGCAGCGATCCCCGGCGTAGCGATAGGCCCGGGCCAAAATGGTTTGCGTAATCTCCGGGTTCGCTTTGGGGGGCAAACACATCCTCCAGAGACTTGGTCACATACCAATCCGGAACATAAGCCGTAATCAGCGGCACAGCCACGGCCGCGCCAATTTGGTTGGAGGTGACCCGGTATAAAAGATCCAGCGGAGTGGTCCACGGGTTGGAGGCGGCGGATACCGGGATCAGCGCCGACAGGGAGTCGGGGTGATTGACCGCCCAGGCCAGGGCGACTGCGCCGCCATAGCTGTGTCCCAGCACCATCGGGCGGTCCGATCCCAACGCCCGCGCCGCCAGCGCCAATGTCGCCGCCTGCTGATCAATCCCGGCCGCGTCGGCGGGTAGGGCATCGGAAAACCCCAGCCCCGGACGGTCGAACAGAATGACCCGGAAATGGCGCGCCAGAACCGGGGCCAGCGCATAGGTCATGTCGCGGGTGTTGCCGTTTGATCCGTGAATCATCACCAGGTCCGGACCTTCGCCCAGCACCTCGGCATGAATACGCGTGCCGTCGACCTCGACAAACTGTCCGCGCGGCGGGTGCGACGCCTCGGCGCGGGCTTCGTGACGGGCAGCGCGCCACAGGGTCAGAGCCCAGAAACCACCGGCAATCAGGGCCAAGGCGAGGATCAGGCGCATCCCGGGTCACGCTCTCAGGTCAGTCGATTCCAGGCCGATCTTGTCAAGGTCATATGGCGTCGTCTCGTAGATCTCGCTGATCCAGTTGCCGTAAAGCAGATGCGCATGGCTGCGCCAGCGGTTCAACGGTTTACGGGACGGGTCGTCATCGGGGTAATAGTTCAGCGGCACATTGATTGCCGTTCCGCTGGCCACGTCGCGATCGTATTCCTGCTTCAACGTATCGCTGTCGTATTCAAAATGATTGAAGATGTAGATCGCGCGGTGTCCGGTATCCTCGACCAGGCACGGACCGACCTCGTCGCTGCCCAGAAGGGTGCGCAGACCCGAGGCCGCATCAATCTCGGCCTGTTTCATCTCGGTCCAGCGGCTGACGGGAATGACGAAGTCGTCAGAGAACCCGCGCAGATAGGGTGAGGCGGGCGCAAGGTTCTTGTGCCGGAAACAGCCGAACGCCTTGTGCTCGAGCATATGTTTCTTGACACCATGGAAATGATTGATCATCGCCATGCCACCCCAGCAGACGCCAAAGGTGGAATGCACGTTGGTTTGTGTCCAGTCAAAGACCTCACGCATTTCGTCCCAGTAGGTGACCTCGTCGAATTCGAGATGCTCGATGGGTGCGCCGGTGATGATCAGCCCGTCGAACTTCTCGGTCTTGACCTCTTGGAAGGGGCGATAGAACTCTTCCATGTGCTCGGCGGCGGTGTTCTTGGTCTGATGCTCGGTCATCCGGATCAGGCTCAGCTCGATCTGGAGCGGCGTGGCACCGATCAGGCGGGCAAACTGGTTCTCTGTCTGGATTTTTTTCGGCATCAGGTTCAAGAGCCCGATGCGCAAAGGGCGGATGTCCTGTCGGGCGGCCTGATCCTCGGACATGACCATGACGCCCTCTCGGCTAAGGACGTCATAGGCGGGCAGATGTGCGGGGATCTTGATGGGCATTTTGGGGCCGTCTTTGTGATCAGGAAAAGGAAGGCTAGGTCTGAGCCGCGTGCGCCTCAAGGGCGCTGGCGATCAATTCATCGAAATCGGCTGCATTCCGTACCGCGCCGATCTGGTCGGCGGTCACGGTGATGCCCCATCTTTCGGCCATCGCGGCATAGCGCGGCTGGCGGTGCGCCAGGGCCTGGGCATAGGTCCAGCGCAGAAAGGCGGGCGGGTCGACACGGTCGGGGGACAGATCGTTGAGCGACAGGTACTTGTCCCAAACCCGGGTCAGGAACTCTGGCTGGTAGGCCATCGGCTTGGGGTCGCGGTCGAACCTGCGGATCAGCTTTTCCGTATGGGCGTCGTCGCCCTTGATCCAGATCATCAGCGTGTGCTGGCTGAGATTTTTCAGGATCGGATCTTCGGGATTATCCGGATCGACCCATTCACAGATCGAACCGCCGGTGTCACAGATGAAATGCGGATAGCCATAAAGCCGTTCGGCCCGGTCGATGAAATACTCGGTATCGAGCAACGCATAGATCTCGGCATGGCGGAACTGGTCCTGCCGGCGGCGGTACTCGGCGATATCGATACCGCCCATCGCCGGGTCGCCGGGTGTGCCCAGGTAAGAGGCCACCGGTTTGAGGTTCTCGAAACTGATGTTCGAGCCGATATAGATCGAATCCGTCATCAGAAGATCACGCAGAAACGGCACCTTCATCGCCTCGGCCTTGGCGTTGTCGGCGATGAACTCGCCCATGTAGCGGGTGCCGATGCGATAATCGATCGAGTAATGGAACCAGTTTCCGGCATCCCGCAGGATGTTCGAGACATAGGTCTTGCCCAGCCCCGACATGCCAAAAAACAGCACCTTCTTGCGCGCCGCGTCGCGCCATTCCTGAGCCGAGCCGTAGATCATTCTGCACCGCTATCCCTTGTCAGGGCCGTTGTTAATGGGCGTCAGGCCCATGGTCAATCGCGGCGGCGCCGACCGTTGAGAACAATCAGACCCAGCGCAAGCAGGGCAAAACCCGCATAGGTGTTGGCCGACAGTGCCTCATGCCGCACCCAGGCGCCCAGAATGATCGCCACTGGCGGGATAACCAGCGTCACCAGCATCAGGTTCGATGCCCCGGCCATCGCCAGGACGCGGTAATACAACAGATATGCGCCTGCCGTGGCGACCAGCGAATAATACCCGACCGCGGCCCAGGTGCGCGGTTGCAGGTCGAATTGCGGCGGACCATCGACCAGCAGGGTCAGTGGCAGCATCAACAGGGTGGAGCCGGTCAGCATGCCCGCAGCGGCCAGTTGCGGTGGCAGATGGCCAAGCCGGAGCCGGGCCCAGGCGCCCGCCAGCGCATAGGACAGGGTCCCGGCCAGAACCGCCAACTGTGCTGTCGAGCGCAGGCTGAACTGGGCCAGATGCCCAAGGCCAATGGTCGTCGCGACGCCCAGAAACCCCAGCGTGACACCCGCGAGCCGCCGTTTGGTCAACCGTTCGTCGGCAAAGACCAGCGTGGCGACCAGAACCCCGAAAATGGCCGTCGTCCCGTTCAGGATCGAGGTCAGCCCGCTTTCGATATGCTGTTGCGCCCAGGCCATCAGGACAAAGGGCACCACGTTGTTGAGCGCCCCCATCACCAGAAAAGCCACCCAGATCCGGGGATCACGCGGCAGCGGGATGCGCCCGATCAACACCACCCCCCACAAGAGCAGGGCTGCCCAGAATGTCCGGTGCAGTACGGTGGTCAGAACCGGCAATTCATCCAGCGCGATGCGGATCGACAGGAACGAGGCGCCCCAGATCAGGCCGAGCAGCAACAGTTCGGCCCAGGCGCGCGGGGAAAGGGTTTTCTGATCACTCATACGCCCTTGTGCCCGACCCTGCGCCCCGGTGCGACCCGTTTCCTGCGCCTTGCTCACTTCAGCGCATAGGTGATCTGGAACCCGACGCTCCAGGCGCTGTTGCCGGTGAAGCGGGCGCCATTGTTGGTAGTGGCATCGCCCAGATCGGTATAGCGCACCCCACCCGAAATCTTGGCCTTGTCCAGCGAATAGGTGCCGCCCAGGCCGACGCTCCAGAACCCGTCAGTGGGACCAAGATCGGACAGGCTGTCGCCCGAGCGCCGCTCGTATCCCAAAGTCACCGCGCCCGAGAAAGCCTCGGAGAACTTGCGACCGATGCCCAGCGAATAGGTCACCGTATCACTGTCGTAATCGACCAGGTTGGTGAGCGGGGGATAATTGGGCGGGTTGTAGACCAGCGCGGTCCAGTCGACCCAGCGCACGCTGCCGAACAGCAGTGTGTCGGCGGCGATGCCGGTCTGGAAATCTAGGTTCACAGATTGCGGCGTGCTGATCGTGCTGGTCGAGGGCAGGGTGGCCACGAATCCGGGCGGCGCGGGGGGCGGCGGGTTCAGGCTCTCGCTTTGTTGCAGGGTATGGTCGATGGCCGAGTTATAGGTCAGCGCCACCCGGGCGGCGATATCGGGCCGCTCCCACGCGACACCCACCACATAGCCGAAATCGACCGGGCTGTCGGTGCTCACGCTATAGCCGGCAGCGGCGGGAACGGTCACGCTGGCCTCGGCCCGTTGGGCGCGCAGGCCGCCGATCACGCTCAGCCCCCGGTCAAAGCGGTAGCGGAACACGGCGGTCAGCGCGTCGGTATCGGCCTTGGCCCTGAGCACATCGCGGCGCCCGCCCGACACCGGGTTCTGCGACAGCGGATAGGCGGCGTCATAGCTGATGTCGGCGCCAAAGGGCTGGTCATAGATCAGCGCGAAGTCCAGCCGATCGGTGAGCGCTTTCTTGTAGGCGAAATGCGGGGTGACAAAGCTGTTGGACACATTGCCCGAAGGCACGCCGCCCAGGCTGCCGCTGACGCGGGGATCGGTCCAGCCCAGGCGGAACTGGATCACTTCGCCGTCCTCGAACAGTATGTTGACGCCCTGGCCCGATCGGTCAAGGCCGCCGGCCTGTGCCGCCACCGTCAGGGCGCACAAAACCAGCGCACTCGAAAGCGCGTATCTCATTGATCTCTCCCAGATATCTCCATCCCGTGCAGGTGAGGGGCTGCGGGGATTTCCCGTTACTGTGAGATCAAGTTATGAAGGTGTACAGATCGGTCAATGATTGACCGAGGGGAAGCTCGCACCGGGTTGAGCGCGCGTTACCGGGTCGTGTTCCGGGTCTCGGCCAGGATGTTGAGGTAGTTGCCACCAAAGATCACGGCTGCACCGACCAGGACCCAGATATCGAGCGGTTCGCCATAAAGCAGCATGCCGACAACCGCGATCGTGGGCAGGCGGGCAAAGTCGATGGGCACGACCACGGTGGCGGGCGCGATGGCCAGCGCATTGGTGATGCAGAAATGTGCCAGCAAGCCGGCCAGGCCGACCAGGACCAGAAACGGCGCGGTGCCAAGCGTTGGCAGCACGATCTGACCGTCATAGCCCGAGGCCACCATGCCCAGAATGGCTTGCATCACCGTGAGCCAGAACATGATGCAGCCGATGCTGGCGATCCGGGTGAGCTTCTTCGTGGAAATCGTTGTCAGAGCGAAGAAAAATGCCGACATTGCCGCCATCAGGATGCCGATGTTCAGGCTGCTGGCGCCGGGTCGGGCGACGATCAGGATGCCGATGAAGCCGATCACCGCCGCGGCCACGCGCACTCGCGTCATCCGCTCTCCCAACAAGAGCGGTGACAGCAGGATGACCCAGAGCGGCTGGGTGAATTCCAGCGCAAAAACCTGCGCCAGCGGGATCACGGTGACGGCAAAGAACCACAGGTTCTGGCCGGTGAAATGCACCGTGTTGCGCAGCGCGTGCAGGCCCAGGGCGCGGGTGCTGACCTGATGCCATTTACCGGTCAAAGTCAGGGCTAGAGAGACCACCAGCACGCCTACAAAACTGCGGTACATCATGATTTCGAACGTGTCGTGCACGGCGCTCAACTCGCGCCCGGCCACCGCCATGGCCGAGAAGGAGGCGATTGCGCCGGTCATCCAGAGCGCGGCTTTCGAGGTGCTGTTCATGAAATCTCCGTCACTCTGGCGCCGCCATCAAGACCGCCGTAGCGGGGGGCGTCAAGCCGGGAATTGACCGTTTTGTACCTGGTCCGAAAGGCGAATGTTCCGTTTTGTACAAGAGCGAACGCGGAGCAGAGACGGGTGCTGCTAACGAACTCGAAAGGTTTTGGATCCAACTTGATCGTGAATTGGTCTTGGATGTGGAGGCGGGCGAAGGTCCGGTTTCGCGTGATGGGCTTGGTTGAATAGGGCCGGGGTCCGATGCGGTCGGTCTGGTGGGACGGTCGGCCCGGGTTTGGTCGCCGGGTGGCTTGGCCTTGCTTGGCGGATGCGGTCAGTCAGCGCCGTGTTGTGAGGCGGGTTGGTTCCGCCTCGCGGCGCGGCTGGACGAGGCCGGGCACCTGATTGGTCATGCTTCGCGCGCCGGGTGCGGACGGGTTTGGTCGATTGCGTTGGGTCCAGCTCTGGGGAGTGTGTTGGGTCCAGCTCTGGGGATTGGGCCGGGTCGGGCGCGGGGTTCCTCGACCACGAGAGGCAGGTATGACCGCGCGGGACAGATACCTGATTGGCGCGTCTCCGCCCCGCGACCATGGTAGGATTAGGCCGAGTGGCCGAGGGGTATGATCCCACTCGGCAATCTGGGTCTGTCACGCCGGGGCGTCGGGGTGGATTATTCCCATTCGATGGTTCCCGGCGGTTTCGAGGTGATGTCATAGGTGCAGCGGTTGATACCCTTGACCTCGTTGATGATCCGGGTCGCGGTTTCGCCCAGGAACTCGTGGGTGAACGGGTAATAATCGGCGGTCATGCCGTCGACCGAGGTCACCGCGCGCAGCGCGCAGGCGTAATCATAGGTGCGCCCGTCGCCCATGACGCCGACGGTGCGGACGGGGAGAATGGCGACGAAAGCCTGCCAGATCTCGTCATACAGACCGTGCTTGCGGATCTGGTCGATATAGATCGCGTCGGCCTCGCGCAGGATCTCCAGCTTTTCACGGGTGATCTCGCCGGGGCAACGGATGGCCAGGCCCGGTCCGGGGAAGGGGTGGCGGCCGATGAAGCTTTGCGGCAGGCCCAGTTCGCGGCCCAGCGCGCGGACTTCGTCCTTGAACAGCTCGCGCAGCGGCTCGACCAGTTTCAGGCCCATCTTTTCCGGCAGGCCGCCCACATTGTGGTGCGATTTGATCGTCACCGACGGGCCGCCCGAGAAGGAGACCGATTCGATCACGTCCGGGTACAGCGTGCCCTGGGCCAGGAATTCGGCGCCCTCGATGGTGTCGGCATGTTTCTGGAACACGTCGATGAAGAGCTTGCCGATGATCTTGCGCTTGGTCTCGGGGTCGGACTGGCCGTCGAGCTCGCCCAGGAACAGGTCCGATTCGTCGGCATGGATAAGTTGGATGTTGTAATTGTCGCGGAACATGCCGACGACTTCGGCGGCCTCGTTCTTGCGCAAGAGCCCGTGGTCGACAAAGACGCAGGTGAGCTGGTCGCCGATCGCCTCGTGAATGAGGATCGCGGCGACGGAACTGTCGACGCCGCCCGAAAGGCCGCATATGACTTTCTTATCGCCCACCTGCTCGCGGATCTTGCGGATCATTTCCTCGCGATAGGCGCCCATGGTCCAGTCGCCCTTGAAGCCCGCCAGACGCACGAAGTTCTCGTAGAGTTTTGCGCCATTGGGGGTGTGGTGCACCTCGGGGTGGAACTGAACCGCGTAGAAATGCCTGTTGGTGTCGGCGGTGATGGCAAAGGGCGCCCCGGGCGAGGTGCCGTAGACCTCGAAGCCGGGGGCGATTTCGGCCACGTGGTCGCCGTGGCTCATCCAGACCTGTTCGCGGCCATCCGTGAACCAGCCGTCGAGAATGTCGAGCTTGCCCTTGGGGGTGACATAGGCGCGGCCGAATTCGGCGGTGCCGTGGCCGGATTCGACGCGGCCGCCCAGCTGGGTCATCATCGTCTGCTGGCCATAGCAGATCCCCAGGATCGGCACGCCATAATCGAAGATTTCCTGCGGCGCGCGCGGGGAGCCCTCGCGCGTGACGCTGTCGGGCCCGCCCGAGAAGATCACGGCCCGTGGCGCCATTTCGCGCACGAAGTCCATCGTGACATTCTGATAGGGGTGGATTTCGCAATAGACGTTCAGCTCGCGCAGGCGGCGGGCAATCAGCTGCGTTACCTGGCTGCCGAAGTCGATGATCAGAAGGCGGTCGTGGGATGTCTGGCTCATGTCAGGCTCTTAGGCCGCGCATGGGTGTTAGGCAAGGGGCCAGATGGGGGCATGCTGTCGCCTTTGTGCGCGAAACATGTCGCTTTTCCCCCGATAGCGCCGCAATCCACATTCGGGTTGGCCGCAGTCCTGATAAAAGGCGGGCAATGCTAACCAATCAGCCAGGGGATCAACCATGGAAGAGGTCAAAACTCGGCGCGCTCGCGGGGGCGGCGGTGCGGCCCGTCGGGCCGAACGCACTGCGGTGAACATCGAAACCGCCAAGTATATCGAACGCAATATCCCCAACTTCGAAGTGCTGAACGAAGAAGCACTGGAGATCATCGAGGCGAATGCCGAGACCATCCTGGCGGAGATCGGCGTCAACTTCGTCAATAACCCGGCGGCGCTGGAGCGCTGGCGGGCGGCGGGGGCCGAGGTCGAGGACGAGCGGGTGCGGATCCCGCGCGGACTGGCGCGCAAACTGTGTTCCACCGCGCCGAGCCAATTCACCCAGCATGCGCGCAACCCCGAGAAATCGGTGGTCATCGGCGGGCGCAACATGGTTCTGGCACCGGTCTATGGCCCGCCCTTCGTGCGCGACGCCCAGGGCGGCCGCCGCTATGCCACCATGGCCGATTTCGAGAAATTCGTGAAACTGGCCTATATGTCGAAATGGTTGCACCATTCCGGCGGCACGGTCTGTGAACCCACCGACATTCCGGTGAACAAGCGGCATCTGGACATGCTGATGGCGCATATGACGCTGAGCGACAAGCCGTTCATGGGCTCGGTCACGGCACCCGAGCGGGCGCAGGATTCGGTCGAGATGTGCGAGATCCTGTTCGGCAAGGAGTTCGTGCGCGACAACACGGTGATGACCTCGCTGGTCAACATCAACTCTCCCATGACGTTCGACGACATCATGATGGGCGCGCTGGAGGTCTATGCGGCCAACAACCAGGCCGCGATCATCTCTCCGTTCATCGTGGGTGGCGCCATGGCGCCGGTGTCGGTGGCGGGTACGTTGACCCAGGTTCTGGCAGAGGTTCTGGCCGGTGTCGCTTATAGCCAGCTGGTTCGCCCGGGCGCGCCGGTGATCTTTGGCGCGTTTGTGTCGTCGATCGACATGAATTCGGGCGCGCCGACATTCGGCACGCCAGAGGCGTCGCTGATCACCTATGGCGCGGGACAGCTGGCGCGGCGGCTGAACCTGCCTTACCGTTCGGCCGGGTCGTTCTGCGGCTCGAAACTGCCCGATGCGCAGGCGGCTTACGAGACCGCGAACTCGCTGAACATGGGGCTCCTGGCGGGCGTGAACTTCATGCTGCACGCCTGTGGCTGGCTGGAAGGCGGTCTGGTCGCGGATTTCGAGAAATTCGTGATGGATGCCGATCAGCTGGGCGTGCTGCACGGGTTGGCCAAGGGCATCGCCGTCGACGTCAACGCACAGGCGATGGACGCGATCCGCGAAGTTGGGCCGGGTGGCCATTACCTGGGCTGTGCCCACACCCAGGCCAACTTCAAGTCCGCCTTCTGGAAGACCGAACTGCTGGATTACAAGCCGTTTGAAACCTGGGAAGAGGAAGGCGCACGCGATACCTATGCCCTGGCCTCGAACCGCGTTGAAAAGCTGCTGGCGACGTATCGCCAGCCGGAGCTTTCGCAGGATGTCGCCGAGGCGCTGGCTGCCTATGTGGCCGAGAAGAAGGCCTCGATGCCGGACTCGTTCATGTAACTAGAGAAGGTGCGAGGCGCGGCTTGCCTGGAGCAGCTCCGCCTCGCCCATCATTGCGATCAGAAGATCCACGTGACGGGTCAGCGTGTAACCGGCATCGTCGGCGCGGCGCTGTTCGTCCACCTCGCGTTCCAGCTCGATCAGGCGCAGCAGCGCGGCGGCGGGACGCGGCAGGCTGCCATATCCCAGAATTCTTTGCAGATGGCGTTCGCGATTATAGGTGGACTGCCCAAACCGTGCCGCGCGGATCAACAGCCGCGGCCGGCTCAGCGTCGTCAACATGGTCAACAGATCTTGCATGGCGAAACCTCATTGGCGTTTGAAATCGTTTCCGCCTTCTTTTTGACACAACCATTAAGGGTGTTGCGCCGCATTGGAAACTACCGAACGGTGAAGTCACTGCTGTTTATGATTTCGAAACAATCATGGTCCTCATCAGGCGTTTCTTAACCAACAGGTAACGAAAACAACCATAGGGTGTGTTAATAACCTGGGGGATAACGCTGTATAAGAAGGTCAGTTCTATTGTCGTTGAGGGCGGAAACAATGGTGAGCCAAGTGGTAACCCAGGTTCCGGAGTGGGTTCCGGAGAATGCGCAACGCTACCTCGCGCATACCGAGGCCGGGTATTCGATTCGTGATCTGGCGCGGGGGGCGGGGTGTCATGCATCGACGGTGATGCGGCAGATTCGCAAGGTCGAGTTGCGCCGGGACGATCCGCTGGTGGATGCGGCCCTGCATGCCCTGGCCGCCGCGCATTTCCCGCCTTTGCGCACAAGAACGGACGCCAACCCTGCCAGCGGATTCAACCCAGAGGATCATGCCCCGATGCCTTCCTTGGCCATGCCGTCCAAAGACACGCCGAACGATACGACCTTTGACCAGGAGGCGATCCGGATCCTGCGTCGCATGTGCGAGAGCGGGGCGGTTCTGGCCGTGGCCGAGGACATGGACAAGGCCGTGGTTGTGCGCGACGACGGGCAGGGCGGCAGCACCCGCACCGCTGTGGTGGATTGCACGATTGCACAGGCGCTGGCGCTGAAGGACTGGATCGCCTGTGACCAGCCGGGCCGGATCAGCCGTTATTACGTTACCTCGGCGGGCCGCGCCGCGCTGGGGCGGTTGTTGGCCGAGGCCGAGAACCGGGCGCGGGTGCAGAAGGATGGCTTTGCAGAAGCGCAAAGCGCGTTTTCTGGCCCGGCGCGCCGGGTGGCGGAACCGGCCACAGGTGACGACATGGCCGAGCGGCCCCGGCGCGTGCGATACAACGCGGTGGAAAGCCCGCTGATCGCGCTGGCCCGGCGCAAGGATCGCGATGGCAGCCCGTTTCTGAGCGACAGGCTGGTGCGGGCGGGCGAGCGGCTGCGCGAGGATTTCGAACTGGCGCAGATGGGGCCGAATGTCACCCAGGACTGGGGGCGGTTCCTGACCGCGGGCGTGCGTTCAGAGTATTCTCCGGATCGGCGGGGCGGGCATGGGCCCGAGGCGGCCCGCGACCGGGTTGCCCGGGCGCTGGCGGAACTGGGGCCGGGGCTGAGCGATGTGGCGTTGCGGTGCTGCTGTTATCTGGAAGGGCTGGAACTGGCGGAAAAGCGCATGGGCTGGTCGGCGCGATCGGGCAAGATCGTCTTGCGGATCGCCTTGCAGCGCCTGCGCCGCCATTACGACGAGCAGCACGAGAAGGATCAGTACATCGGCTGATCCCTTGGTCCTGGTGGCGGCCCGGTGTTGTGAAATCGCCGGGGTGGTGCCACATAGTGGGCCATGAATTTCACCCTTCGCCAGCTGCGCTATTTCATCGCCCTTGCCGAACAGCGCAACTTTGGCCGCGCGGCCGAGGTTTGCCATGTGTCACAGCCAGCCCTGTCGGTGCAGATCCGGGCGCTGGAGGATTGTGTCGGCGGGCGTCTGGTAGAGCGTCGCGCCCGCGATGTGGTGCTGACGCCGTTTGGCCGCACCGTGTTGCCGCTGGTGCAACAGGTGCTGGCCAATGCCGAACGGCTGGATCGGTTTGCCCAGGCACAGGCGGGTGAGGGGACCTTGTCGCTTGGGCTTATTCCGACGATGGCCCCCTATCTGCTGCCTGGGGTTCTGGCCGAGCTGAGGGCGCGGAACCTGTCGCTGAAAATCCACGTGCGCGAGGCGCGGACCGAGCAGCTGCTGGCGGCGCTGAACAAGGGCGAGCTGGATGCCGCGGTGCTGGCCTTGCCGGTGGCGCAGGCCGGGTTGACGGCTGTCGAACTCTTCGAGGACCGGTTTCTGCTGGCAGGATCGGCGGCGCGGCTGGAGCGGTTGCAACAGGAGACCGCGCGCATCCGGCCGACCGATCTGCAACCCGCGCAGCTGATGTTGCTGGAGGACGGGCATTGTCTGACCGATCAGGCGCTGGAGGTCTGCGGCCATGACCGGAACGCGGCCGGGATCAATATGGGGGCGTCATCGCTGGGGACGCTGTCGCGTCTGGTCGCTGCCGGGTTCGGGATGACCCTGATGCCGGAACTGGCCGCCCGGGCCGAGGCCGCAGCGGTGCCCGATCTGTGCCTGCACCGGTTTCCGATGCCCGAACCGCGTCGAATCGTCGGGCTGGCCCGGCGCATCTCGACCTATCGCGAAAGCTGGTTTGACGACCTGGTTGCAGTAATCCGGGCCGTAGGACAGGAGATCGTCACGGCCGCGCGCAACGGCGAGGCAGATCCGCCCTCAGTGGAAGATCCGACGCGGGCGTGACCGCCCGAGCCAGTGGGACAGGGGCGGCCATCGGCGATGGCCGCCGGAGCCGTCTGGGTCAGGCCGCGACCTCGGCATTTGCGGCGACCAGCCAGTTCAGCACGGTCTCGGGCGACGAGACGCCATAGGGGTCCTCGGGGCAGTTGTCCATCAGGCCGGGCTCTTCGAACCAGGCCTCGATCTTGCCGTCGTTGACAATGGCTGCATAGCGCCACGAGCGCATGCCGAAACCCAGATTGTCCTTGTCGACGAGCATGCCCATCTTGCGGGTAAACTCGCCCGAGCCATCGGGGATCACGGTGACGTTCTTGAGCCCCTGCGCCTCGGCCCATTTGTTCATGACAAAGCTGTCATTCACCGACATGCAATAGATCGCGTCGATGCCCTGGGCCTGGAAATCGGCAAAGCCGTTTTCGAAACCGGGCAGTTGATAGGTCGAGCAGGTGGGGGTAAAGGCGCCGGGCAGCGAAAAGAGCACCACGCGCTTGCCTGCGAAATAGTCGGCGGTGGTCATGTCCTGCCAGCGATAGGGGTTCGGGCCACCAACGGACTCGTCCCGTACCCGGGTGCGGAAGGTGACAATGGGAAGGGATGCTCCGGTCTTCATCAGACGATCTCCTTGGAAATTCAATTGGTCGGGCGAGGGTTAGAGCGATTCCAGATCGGCTTCAACCGTGGAAATGCTGCATGTGCAGCATCGTGCCGCATGGCAAATGCATGGCGGCCATGCAGCCATGGTCTTACCTGTTACGCCGCGTTATGTTAGAGGGTGCCGCAACCGTTTCAGCCAAGGGAAACCCGCCCGTGCGTGACCTGAAGATCCCCGAGCAGCGCCACCCCGAAAAGGCGCATCGCCCCGACCAGGCGCAACCCAAGAAACCGGACTGGATCCGGGTCAAGGCGCCGGGGGGCAAGGGCTATGCCGATACCCGCCGGATCATGCGCGACAACAATCTGGTCACCGTGTGTGAAGAGGCCGGATGCCCCAATGTCGGCGAATGCTGGAGCCAGGGCCACGCCACCATGATGATCATGGGCGAGATCTGTACCCGCGGCTGCACCTTCTGCAATATTGCCACCGGACGGCCCGACGCGCTGGATGCCTTCGAGCCGGGCCGGGTGGCCCATGCGGTCGAGAAACTGGGGCTGAACCATGTGGTGATCACCAGCGTCGACCGCGATGATCTGGACGATGGCGGGGCCGAGCATTTTGCTCAGACCATCCGCGCCATCCGGCATCGCAGCCCCTCGACCACGATCGAGATCCTGACGCCCGATTTCCTGAAATGCGCGCCCGAGGTTCTGGAGGTCGTCGTCGCGGCGAAACCGGATGTGTTCAACCACAATCTGGAAACCGTGCCGGGCCTGTATCCCGAGGTGCGCCCCGGCGCGCGCTATTTCCATTCGCTGCGCCTGCTTCAGCGGGTCAAGGAACTGGACCCGTCGATCTTTACCAAGTCGGGTATCATGGTCGGCCTCGGCGAGACCGAACAGCAGGTGCGCCAGGTGATGGACGACATGCGCGCCGCCGATATCGATTTCCTGACCATCGGCCAGTATCTGCAACCGACGCCAAAACACCACCGGGTTGACCGTTTTGTGACGCCCGAGGAGTTCGCGTCTTATGAGAAAGCCGCCTATGGCAAGGGCTTCCTGATGGTCTCGGCAACGCCGCTGACGCGGTCGTCCTACCACGCGGGCGACGATTTTGCGCGCCTGCGGGACGCAAGGCAGAAGAAGCTCGGTCTGGCATGACGCCCGACGATCTGGCGCGGCTGACGGCGCTGCGCCATACGCTGCACCGCGCGCCCGAGATTTCGGGCGCCGAGGCGCACACAGCCGCCATGGTGGCGGGGCTGTTGCGTGACATGGGGGCCGACCGGGTGCTGACCGGTCTGGGCGGGCACGGGGTGGTTGCGGTCTTTGACAGCGGCGTCGCGGGACCCAGTGTCGGTATCCGCTGCGAGCTGGACGCGCTGCCCATTCCCGAAGAGACCGGCTTGACCTATGCCAGCGAGACGCCGGGCCACGGGCATCTATGCGGTCATGACGGCCATATGGTCATTGTGCTGGCAGTGGCCGAGACGCTGGCGGCGCGGCGCCCGGCACGGGGCCGTGCGATCCTGATCTTTCAACCGGCGGAAGAGACCGGCAAGGGCGCCATGGCGCTGCGGGCCGATCCGCGCTTTGCCGAAGTGGCGCCCGATACGGTGCTGTCGCTGCATAACCTGCCGGGATTGCCGCTGGGCGCGGTCGAGCTTTGCGCGCGCGCGGCCAACTGCGCCTCGCGCGGGATGGCGATCCGGCTTTTTGGCAAAACCTCGCATGCGGCGGCGCCGCAGGATGGGCTGTCGCCCGCTGCGGTGATGGCCGCGCTGATGCCGCGGCTCGCGGCGCTGGGGCCGGGTGGGGCGCTGGACGATGGCTTTGCCTTGACCACGCTGACCCATGCCCGGCTGGGCGAGCCGACATTCGGCGTGGCACCGGGCGAGGGCGCGCTCTGGGTCACGTTGCGCACTGTCACCGATGCGCGCATGGCGGCGCTGGTGAGTGAGGCCGAGGCGCTGGTACGCGCCCATGCGCAACCGGCCGGGCTACGGGTCGAGATCGCTTATGACGACGTGTTCGAGGCCTGCACCAACCATCCCGCCGCAGTCGATCTGCTGGCCGAGGCCTGCCGTGCGGGGAATGTACCGCTGCATTTGACGGAGCAGCCGCAGAAATTCTCGGAGGATTTCGGGCAGTTCGGCAAGGGGGCCGAGGCCGCGATGCTGTGGCTGGGGGCGGGGAGCAACCATCCGCAATTGCACAACCCCGATTACGACTTTCCCGATGCGCTGATCCCGGTGGGGGCCGGTATCTTTGAACGCGCGCTGCGTGCGGTGCTGGGGACCGGCCCGGTCAATTCACAGGCAGCGCCTTGAGATAGGCGGCAATGGCCGCGCGGTCCTCGGTCGGCAGTTGCGCGGTGTTCTGGATCACCTCGGCCATGGCGCCACCGGCACTGTCGTAATCGGGGGTGAACCCGGTTTCCAGGTAATAGGCTATGTCCTCGGCGCTCCATTTCAGCGTCTTGGGCGTCAGGTCGGGAAAGCGGCCCTTGCTGCCGGGGATCGGCCCGCCAGACAGCCACTTGTCACGTTGCAACCCGCCTAGCGCGTCACGCGGGGTGTGACACTCGCCGCAATGGCCCAGTGCCTCGACCAGGTAACGCCCGCGTGCGATCTGGTCGTCGGCGGGGTCGGTCATCACCCAGCCCTTGCCCGTATTGAGCTGTTTCCACATCCCCAGGCCCCGCCGGATGTTGAAGGGGAAGCCCACGTCATGCGCCCGGCTGGGCGTGTTCGACACGGGCAGGGTGATCAGGTAGGCGTGCAGATCGGCGATATCGCCCAATTCCGCATTGGCATAAGAAACATAGGGAAAGGCGGGGTAATAGTGCTGCCCCTCGGGCGAGGTGCCGTGTTGCATCGCGTTGGCCAGATCCAGCACGCTCCAGCCGCCGATCCCGTGTTCGGGAGAAGGCGAGATATTGGGGGCGTAGAAGGTGCCGAAGGGGCTGGCAAAGCCCTCGCCCCCGGCCAGAATCAGCCGCGCTTCGCCCTCGGCCCCCGGCGCGGCGTGGCACGAGGCACAACCAGCGGCGGCAAAGACCAGCGCGCCGCGCGTGGCATCGCCTGTGGTGCCGTTCAGGGCGTCCTGGGCAAGCCGTTCGGGTCGGGTGAGCAGCCAGAAAACCGCCAGTCCGGCGAGCGCCAGAATGGCGCCTATCCGCAAGAGCCGCATCCGCCCCTCCGTCTGAAAAATACCGGTCCCAGTCTAGCCGGGACCGGCGCGCGCGTCACTCTTCGGCGCGGAAGGACTTGTGGCAGGCGCCGCAAGAGGCGCCCACCGGGCCGATCGCGCCCCGCAGCGCTTCGAGATCGGTGCCGGCGGCGGCCTGAAGAGCCGCGACCGCCTCGCCCATGGCCTGGGACTTGGCGCCAATATCCGAATCGGCGGCCCAGATGGCGGGCAGGGCGCGGGTGCCTTCGACCGAGGCATTGTCCGACCCGGCGGGCCAGGCGGTGGGCATCCAGATCGACTTGGCGGCAGCAAGGTTGTTGGCGGCCAGCGCGGCGGCCTCGGCATCGTATTCCGCCTCGCCCTTGGCCATGGCGCCCAGGATGCCGAGGTTGAAGGCATAGAGCGTCATCTGCGCCTGGCGCGCCTTGATCTCGCGGGCGAACTCGCCCTGCGAATGGCTTGCTGCAAAACCGACGCCGGTCATGGCGACCAGCGCGGCGGCTGCAACGGAAATTCTGGCTTTCGAAAACATGTACCGTCTCCACTGTTGGATTGAAATTTGGCGACAGGGATTAGTTTATCTGTGATGGTAACTCGGAGTAGTCAGAGTTTTTGTCTAAAGGGTACGTATTCTTGCACAGATTGAACTGGGATGATCTTCAATATGTTCTGGCCGTCGCGGATGCCCAAAGCGTTGCGGGCGCCGCGCGTGAGCTGGGGGTGAACCACGCCACCGTTCTGCGGCGAATCGCGGCGTTTGAGGAAAGCGTCGGAACCGTGGTGTTCGACCGGACACCGCGCGGATATGCGTTACGTCCTGATCGGCTCCGGCTGATCGCGGCGGCGCGGGAGGTTGGGCAGGCGGTCACCTCGGTCTGTAACCTGGCCGATGGGCTCGATGCGCCTCTGGGCGGGCATGCACGGGTGACATCCACCGACACGCTGTGCCAGACGGTGTTGCCCGAGATTCTGGCGGAGCTGTGCGGTAAGACGGCCGAGCTGCAATTGTCGCTGATTTCCACCAACAGTCACCTTAACCTGTCCCGGCTCGAAGCCGAGTTGACGGTGCGACCCGCAAGGGACTTGCCCGAGGGGCTGGTCGGAGAGTCGCCCGTTTCCATGCATTTTGCGGCTTATGCCTTGCCCGGTCGTGCCGATCTGGGCTGGCTCGGGTTTGACGGGCCGATGCGGCGATCCACCGCCTGGGCCTGGCTGGAGCCGCAGCTGGACAAGGGCAAGATCGTCGCGTCGGGGGACAGTTTCCTGGTGCTGCGGGAACTGGTCGCCCGGGGGTTGGGCAAGGCGCTGCTGCCGGTCTTCGTGGGGCGCAGGGATCCGAGGCTGGAACAGATCGACATCGACCTGCCGGGCAACCTGGCCACGCCGATCTGGGTCGCGTGTCACGAGGATCTGGCCAATGTTCCGCGCCTGATGCGGATTCGCAGACTATTGTGCGAGGCGCTCGAGGCGCGGGCGGCCGATTTCGCGGACTGAGGCTACTTCAACAGGTCGGAGACGATGCCGACGGCGTCGATCACGGTGCGGGAATCCTCGTAGATCGACACGATATCGTCATCAATCCGGATGTAGCGCTGACCGGGTGGCAGCGGCTTGAGCTTCCATTTGTCGAGGTCGTCGATGTAGTCAAACTTGAGGTCGCCGGGGAGTTTTGCACCTCGTGTGTAGCGCTTGATCTGGCCGGGTGGGATCACCTTGGGGCCGTTCGACTTGTCAATCTTGACCTTGTCGGCCCCCTTGGCCTTGCCTTTGCCCTTGTCATCCTTGGCCTCGGCAAGACCTGCCGAAAATGCCAGAGACAGCATGCATAGAAATGCGGTCATACCTTTTGCCATGGCCAGAGCCTCCTTCTGCCGGGAAGCCAAGCCTAGCCCCGACCGTGTTTGAATCAAAGGGTTTTCATGGCGGGCGGGCCGCAGTCCGTGACTGCGGCTCCTTACCCCTCGACGAAGCGGACCTTGCCGATGAAGGGCAGGTTGCGGTTGCGTTGGGCAAAGTCGATGCCATAGCCCACGACGAATTCATCAGGGATCTCGAAGCCGATCCAGTCGGAGCGGAAATCGACCTCGCGCCGGCTGGGCTTGTCCAGCAGCGCGATGGATTTCAACCGCTTGGGCATCCGGCTGAGCAGCAGATGGGTGACATGGTTCAGCGTGTGGCCGGTGTCGACGATATCCTCGACCACGAGCACATCGCGCCCCTCGATCGGGCTGCGCAGGTCCTTGAGGATGCGCACCTCGCGGCTCGATTCCATCGCGTCGCCATAGGAGGAAGCTTCGAGGAAATCGACCTCGATCGGCAGATCGAGTTCGCGCACCAGATCGGCGATGAAGACGAAGCTGCCGCGCAACAGGCCCACAACGACCAGCTTGTCGGTATCGGCGAACTCGGTCTGGATCTCGCGGCACAGCGCCTCGATCCGGGCCGCGATGGCCTTGGCCGATATCATCTCGTCAATCACATAAGCGCGGTCCGTCATCGCAGCCCCCTTGATCTTTGGCGCGCAACATACGACATGACGCGCCATTGTCATCAACAAATGCCCAAGGATCGATGCCCACACATTCGGAAACCCGACACCTGCCGTATAGTGCCCAGCAGATGTATGACCTGGTTGCCGATGTGGCCAAGTACCCCGAGTTCCTGCCCTGGTGCGCGGCGGCCCGCATCCGCCGGACCACGCCAGCGGGCGAGGCGGTGGTGATGGAGGCGGATCTGGTGATCTCGTTCAAGGTGTTCCGCGAGCGGTTCGGCAGCCGGGTGACCCTGTTCCCCGCGCAGATGCGGATCGACACCGAGTATCTGGACGGGCCGTTCAAGTACATGAAATCGGACTGGGCCTTTGCGGATGCGCCTGGGAGCGGCTGCGAAGTGTCGTTTCATGTGGATTTCGAATTCAAGAACGCCCTGCTGCAAGGGGTGATCGGGATCGTGTTCAACGAGGCGATGCACCGGATCGTGCGCGCGTTCGAGGAACGGGCACGGGCGCTTTACGCCTGAGCGATGACCTCTTTACGCGGGTCCGTCCGACGCTAGACTGCGCGTCATGCCAGAGTTGACACGCACCCTTTCCGAATTCGCCACCGGTTCCATCACCACGACACCTGCCGCCCGGCTGGTCACGTCATTGTCCGCCCTTGACTGGGTCGCGGTCGGCCGCGCGGGCGCCGACGAGCCGGTTTCGCGGATCGTGCGCGACATGGTGCTGGAGGAGGGTGGCGCGGGCCAGGCGCGGCTGTTCGGAGGGGGCGCGGCGCCGCTGCGCGGCGCGGCGCTGGTCAATGGCACGGTGTCGCATGCGCTCGACTATGACGACACGCATTTCGCGCATATCGGCCACCCTTCGGTGGCGGTGTTTCCGGCCGCGCTGGCCATGGCCGAGGCACGCGACGCGGCGCTGGTCGAGCTGCTGGAGGCCGCGCTGGTGGGCATGGAGCTGTCGGTGCGCGTGGGGCTGTGGCTGGGGCGCGGGCATTACCAGGCCGGGTTTCACCAAACTGCCACGGCGGGCGCCTTTGGTGCGGCGGCGGCGGCGGGGCGTCTGGCCGGGTTCACCGCCGCGCAGATGGCACAGGCGCTGGGACTGACGGCGACCCGGGCCGCGGGGCTGAAAGCGCAGTTCGGCACCATGGGCAAGCCCTATAACGCGGGGATTGCGGCGGCGGCCGGGATCGAGTCGGTGCAACTGGTGCGGCGCGGATTTGTCGCCAATCCGGACGCGATGGAGGGCAGTTTCGGGTTTGGAGCGACCCATCACGGAGCGGGGGACCTTTCGGCGCTGGAGGGGTTGGGCGAGACCTGGCTGTTTGAACAGGTCAGCCACAAGTTCCATGCCTGCTGCCACGGATTGCATGCGGTGCTGGAGGCGGCGCGTAGATTGGATATCGCGGAACCCGAGGTGGCGGCGCTGACAGTGCGCACCCATCCGCGCTGGATGAGCGTGTGCAACCAGCCAGCACCCACCACGGGGCTGGGGGCCAAGTTTTCTTACACCACGGTGCTGGCGATGCGGGCGCTTGGACACGATACGGCGCGGCTGGACAGTTATTCGGATGCGGTGTGCGCCGATCCGCGGCTGGTCGCATTGCGCGAGAAGATCGAGGTGCGGGCCGATGACAGCCTGAGCGAGACCCAGGCGCATCTGGAGCTGCTCAGACGCGACGGTGTGCGGCAGGAGGCGGAGCACGATCTGATGGCACCGATGACCCTGTCCGCGCGCGAGGAGCGGGTGCGGGCCAAGGCCGTCAAGCTGATCGGCGGGCGGGTGGCCGACGAGATCTGGGCCATGCTGCGCACCGGCGGGCGGGCCGCTGACTTGGCAGCGCGCCTGGCGGTGGGGTGACGCGGGTATCGCGCGGGGTGCGCGATGCCTCCGGCGGGGATATTTATCGGCAAGAGGAAGGAGGGCCTGCGCGACCGGTTTGAATGGTCGCGGCCCATGAAAAAAGCGGACCCGGGAAGGGTCCGCTTCTTGCCCGTTCGGGCGAGCGAGCGCGCCGAGGTGGGCTCAGCTGCTCATGTCATAGGCCCGCTCGCCATGGACGGAGAGGTCGAGCCCGTTTGTTTCAGTCTCGGCATCTACGCGAAGCGGGGTGATGAGCGCAACCACCTTGATCAACACGATGGTGACAACGGCCGTGAAGACACCCACGATCACCAGCCCGCCCAGCTGCGCGGCCCAGCTGCCAGCGCCAAGCAGGGCGATCATGAGCGTGCCAAAGATACCGCCGACCCCGTGCACGGCAAAGACGTCGAGCGTGTCGTCGATCTTGAGCCAGTTGCGCACCAGGTTCACCGCCTCCTGGCAGAGGATCCCGGCGACGGCGCCGATCAGAAGTGCTGCGGCGGGGCCGACAAAGCCGCTGGCGGGGGTGATCGAGGCGAGACCTGCGATGGTGCCGGTGACCAGACCCACCAGCGAGGCCTTGCCGTATTTGATCCGTTCCCACAGCGCCCAACTGAGCGAGGCGGTGGCGGCGGAGATATGGGTGACGGTCAGCGCCATGGCGGCGCCGCCATCGGCGGCCAGCTGCGAACCGCCGTTGAAACCGAACCAGCCCACCCACAGCATCGCCGCGCCGATCATCACGAAGCCGGGATTGTGCGGCGGGGTGGTGCGGTTGCGGCGCGGCCCAAGGAAGACGGCGATGATAAGGGCCGCCAAACCGGCGGTTTCATGCACGACGATGCCGCCGGCGAAATCCTTGACGCCCGTCTCGCCAAAGATGCCGCCATCGGCCAGCATGCCGCCGCCCCAGATCCAATGCACCACCGGCGCATAGCAGAGCAGCATCCAGAGGCCCGAGAAGGTGAGGACAAAGCCGAAACCCACCCGCTCGACATAAGCGCCGACGATCAGGGCGGGGGTGATGATGGCGAAAGTCATCTGGAAGGCAAAGAAGAGGATCTCGGGCAAGGTGCCGCTGAGGCTGTCGGCGGTCACGCCCGCCAGCATCACCTTGTCCAATCCGCCCCAGAGACCTGATGTGCCGCCGCCAAAGGCGATCGAGTAACCCGCCACCAGCCACAGAATGCTCATCAGGCAGGCGATGGCGAAACAGTGCATGAACACGCTGAGCACGTTGCGGGCGCGCACGAGGCCGCCGTAGAACAGGGCAAGGCCGGGCAGGGTCATGAAGAGGACCAGGGCCGTGGCCACGATGATCCAGGCGGTATCGGCTCCGTTCATGGGCCGCTCTCCTTTGCTGCGAAAACGAGTGGTGAGAGCGGTTGAGCGGAAATCAGGCGCGGGAAAAAGAGGCAGGTGGGTGCCGGGGCGCCCAAAAATGACGCTTTTGTCAAAGTGATTAATTTTTGCGCGGCTGTTCTGGCTGTTTGCCTGTTTTGGGGTCGATCAGGGAAAGTCCCCGGTCCAGCAGGGCCAGCGCATGGTCGCGGGCGGCTCGGCGCACCGCGTCGCGGCCCAGGGCGCCGAACTCGACGGTTTCGGTTTCGGTGGCGAAGCCTTCGCCCGACAGTCCGAAACAGACCCGGCCTTCGGGCTTGAATTCGGACCCGCCGGGCCCGGCGATGCCGGTTATCGCGACAGCCAGCGTGGCGCGCGAGAAATCGAGCGCGCCTTCGGCCATTTCGCGGGCCACTTCCTCGGACACGGCGCCATGGGCGTCCAGCGTCGTCTGACGCACACCCAGCATGTCGCGTTTGGCGGCGTTGGTGTAGGTGACAAAGCCGCGATCGACCACGGCGGAACTGCCGGCAATGTCGGTGAGCGCCGCCATGACCATGCCGCCCGTGCAGCTTTCCGCTGTTGCGATGGTGACGTTTTGCGCCTTGGCGCGGTCGAGAAGAGCGGCAACGGTCACAGGCCCAGCACTCCGTGAGAGAGCCCTGCGAGCAGGGCGGTGCCGATGGCGGCAAAAGCCCCGGCGATGATATCGTCGAGCATCACGCCCATAGGATCGCCGCGCCGGTCGGCGCGGCCCACCCAGCCGGGTTTGGTGATGTCGAAGAGGCGAAAGAGGACAAAGGCCGAGACCCAGCCGGGCCAGAGCACCGAGATGTCGAGCCCATGCAGCCAGGCGGGCAGCGAGATAGCCCAGAGCGCCAGGAACTGACCGGCGACCTCGTCGATCACGATCTCGGAGGGGTCATGGTCGTCCCGTCCTGCGGTCATCACGCCGGTGGCCCAAAGGCCGCCGAGAAACGCGGCTAGTGTCGCCAGGGCCAGGGCGGGGAAGCCGCCCGCCTGATGGATGAGCCAGGCCAGCGGCAGCGCCGCCAGCGAACCCCAGGTGCCGGGTGCGGGGCGCAGGTAGCCGACACCGCCGACGGTGGCGATCAGTTGGGCCGCGTTCATTTGCGCACCAGACAGGCGGTGGCCAGCGCCGCGATGCCTTCGCCGCGACCTGTGAAGCCCAGCCGCTCGGACGTGGTGGCCTTGACCGATATCCGGGTCGGATCCAGCCCCATGATGCGGGCCATTTCTGCTTGCATCGCAAGGGCATGCGGGCCGATCTTTGGGTATTCGCAGACCAGCGTGCAGTCGATGTTGGACACAGTGAAACCACGCGCACGCACCAGATCGACGGCGTGACGCAGAAAGATCTCGCTGGCCGCGCCTTTCCATTGCGGGTCCGACGGCGGGAAGTGGCGGCCGATGTCGCCCTCGGCCAGCGCGCCATAAAGCGCGTCGGTCACGGCATGCATTCCGACATCGGCATCGGAATGCCCTTGCAGGCCGCGCTCGTGCGGTACCCGCACCCCGCAGAGCATCACGTGATCGCCGGGGCCGAACCGGTGCACGTCATATCCATTGCCCAGTCTTACATCCATGTCCTGCCTCAATATGCGTTCGGCGCGGGCGAAATCCTCGGGCCGGGTTATTTTCAGATTATCCGGTTCGCCCGGCACGATGGCAATGTCCAGCCCGGCGGCGCGGGCGACCTCGACATCGTCGGCGGCGCCGCCCGGATGGGCGGCATGGGCGGCGCGGATCGCGTCATAGCGAAACCCCTGCGGTGTCTGCGCGGCATAGAGGCCGTCGCGGCTGCGGGTGCCGGTGACCAGGTCGTTTGCACCGGTCCAGAGTGCGTCGGTCACCGCGAGGCCAGGGGCCGCCGCAGTGTGACTGTCGAGCGCTTTCAGGACGGCGCCGATCAGCTTGGGCGAGACACAGGGCCGAGCCACGTCATGGATCAGCACCTTGGTGATGCCCAGCCCGTCGAGCGCCGCGAGCCCATTTCGCACCGATCCCGCGCGGTCGGCGCCACCGGGGGCAAGGATCAGCGGTTGTTGCGAAAACTCGGCCCATTCAGCGCGATCCTGAGGGTTCAGGACCAGCACGACATGGCCGATCTGCGGGATTGCGAAACGCTCGAGCGTCCAGTCGACCACCCGGCGGCCCGCCAGCATACGCCACTGTTTCGGCAAGTCGCCCCCGGCGCGGGTTCCGCGCCCGGCGGCGACGATGATGGCGGCAGTCGTCATGGAAATCCTCGGGGTTATTCGGGCCGATGTTTATGAGGTGACGTGTTCGGTGGCAATCACCCGGCGTAAGTTGATTAAAAAATGTGCAGTTGCATATTTCTTCCGCCTTGAGCCCGGCGGTTTCATTGTGCAAAGGGCGTGACCTCATTACCTCTGGTTCAACTGCGCAAGGATTAGGCAGACGTGACCCTGCATCTTGGAGAGAAAACACTGACCTCGCCGGTCCTGCTGGCGCCGATGGCCGGAATCACCGACCGGCCGTTTCGCGACCTGGTCATGGAGTTCGGCGCCGGGTTGGTTGTCAGCGAAATGGTGGCAAGCCAGGAGATGGTTCAGGCCAAACCGGGCGTGCGCGAGCGTGCGGAACTGTCGGCGGATGTGGAGAACACCGCCGTGCAACTGGCCGGGCGCGAGGTGCACTGGATCGCCGAGGCGGCGCGCCAGGTGGCGGATCGGGGCGCCCGGATCATCGACATCAACATGGGGTGCCCGGCCAAGAAGGTGACGAACGGCTATTCCGGCTCGGCCCTGCTGAAGACGCCCGACCATGCGCTGCGTCTGATCGAGGCGGTGGTCGAGGCGGTGTCTGTGCCGGTGACGCTGAAGACCCGCCTGGGGTGGGACGAACATCTGATGAATGCCGCCGACGTGGCGTGCCGGGCGCAAGGGGCCGGGGTGCAAATGGTGACCATCCACGGGCGCACCCGCTGCCAGTTCTATAAAGGCCAGGCGGATTGGGCGGCGATCCGCCCCGTGCGCGAGGCCGTGAGCGTGCCGCTGATCGCCAATGGTGACATAGTCGATGCCGCTACCGCACGGGACGCCTTGACGCAATCGGGCGCGGATGGGGTGATGGTGGGGCGGGGTGCGCAGGGCAGGCCCTGGGCGCTGGCCGAAATCTCAAACGCGCTCTATGGCTCGCCGGCGCCCGAGATCCCGCGTGGCCTGGCGCTGGCCGATATGGTGATCCGGCATTACGAGGCGATGCTGTCCTTCTACGGAACGGACCTGGGGTTGCGCGTCGCGCGCAAGCACCTGGGCTGGTACATGGACGAGGCGGGCACGCCCGCCCCCTTGCGCAAGGCGGTTCTGACCAGCCGCGACCCGGCCACGGTGATCCACCTGTTGGCGGATGCGCTGGTTGCCGGAACGGAGGCCGCGGCATGATCCAGGACAGCGCCATCTGGACCTCGCTGCCGGTTCCGGCCTTTCTGATCGACGAGAATGACCGGATCGCCGATGTGAACTCGGCTGCCGAAGGGTTTCTGAACGCCTCGCGCAAATCGGTGCTGGGCTACCCGATCTGGGACCAGCTGGCCATCGACGCGCCGATCGAGCAGGCGTTTGAGCGCGCACGCAAGCAGGGCACACCGCTGTTTGTCAATGACATCGACGTGGGGTCGGGCAGCCGCGCGCCGCTGCAATGCGGGCTACAGATCGCGCCTGTCGTGGGCCGCCCCGGCACCATGCTGATGCTGGTCAGCCCGCGCGAGCTGGCCGGTCGCATGACCCAGAGCCATTCGGTGAAATCGGCGGCGCAATCGGCCATCGGCATGGCCGAGATGCTGGCGCATGAGATCAAGAACCCGCTGGCGGGGATCACCGGGGCGGCGCAGCTTCTCAGCATGAACCTGGCGGCCGAGGATCTGGAGCTGACCGATCTGATCGTCGAGGAAAGCCGCCGGATCGTGAAGCTCTTGGAGCAGGTAGAGCAGTTCGGCAACCTGAGCACGCCGGATTTCAAGCCGGTGAACATACATGACGTGCTGGACCGGGCGCGGCGGTCGGCGCTCTTGGGATTTGGGGCGCATATGAGCATCGTGGAGGATTACGATCCCTCGCTGCCGCTGGCCTATGGCGACCCCGACCAGCTGTTGCAGGTGATCCTGAACCTGCTCAAGAATGCGTCCGAGGCGGCGCCGGGTGGCGGCACCATCCGCTTGCGGACCTATTTCGAGCATTCGTTTCGCCTGCGCCGCAGTGATGGATCCGGCCATTCGCTGCCGCTTCAGATCGAGGTGGCCGATGACGGGCCGGGTCTGCCGGACGACATTCGCGCCGATATCTTCGACCCGTTCGTGTCCGGGCGCGAGAATGGCACCGGGCTGGGCCTGGCGCTGGTGAGCAAGATCATTTCCGACCACGACGGCTGGATTTCCGTCGACTCGGTGCCGGGCCGCACAGTGTTCCGGCTGTCGTTGCAGCGCGTTCCGAAAGGGCGCCAGGAGAAGGAGAACAACTGATGGATGGTACGGTTCTTGTTGCCGATGACGACAGGACGATCCGGACGGTTCTGACTCAGGCGCTGACGCGCGCCGGGTGCAAGGTGCATGCGACCTCGAGCCTGACCACGCTGATGCGGTGGGTGGCCGAGGGCAAAGGCGATGTTGTGATTTCGGACGTGATCATGCCGGATGGCAACGGGCTGGAGATGCTGCCGAAGATATCTCAGGACCGGCCCGGGCTGCCGGTGATCGTGATCTCGGCGCAGAACACGATCATGACCGCGATTCAGGCGACCGAGGCCGAGGCCTATGACTATCTGCCGAAACCCTTCGATCTGCCGGACCTGATGAAGCGGACGGCGCGGGCGCTGGAGCACAAGAGGCGCGCCTCGCCCGGGCGGCAGGTCGAAGAGGTCAACGAAAGACCCGATGAGCTGCCGCTGGTTGGGCGGACCCCGATGATGCAGGCGCTGTACCGGCTGGTGGCCAAGGTGATGAACACCGATCTGCCGGTGATGATCTCGGGCGAGAGCGGCACCGGAAAGTCGCTGATTGCGCGCACTATCCACGATTTCTCCGACCGCAGGACCTTGCCCTTTGTCACCGTCACGGCCTCGGACCTGCAAGAGTTGGAAGGCCCGGTCCGGGTTCTGGCGCGGGTCAAGGGCGGGACGCTGCTGATCGACGAGATTGCCGATATCAGCGAAGAGATTCAGGCGCGGATCGTCCGGATGATGGATGCGCCGGGCGATTATGTGCCGCGGTTCATGGCGACCAGCCAGACGGACATGGCGACGGCCATGGAACGGGGCAAGGTCCGGCAGGATCTCTATTACCGGCTATGCGGGGCGCCGATCCATGTGCCCTCGCTGCGGGAACGTGTCGACGACATTCCGCTGTTGACCGACTACTTCCTGGCCAAGGCTGAACGCGAGGGCGGGCCGAAACGCTGGTTGAGCAAGGACGCGGCCGAGTTCTTCCGTGTTTATTCCTGGCCCGGCAACGTCCGGCAGTTGGAAAATGCGGTGCGGCGGCTTTCGCTGATTAGCCGGGCCGAGGAAATCACCCGGGCCGAGGCGCAGCAAGTTCTGGGCAATCAGCCGGATCTTGAGCCGGCACTCGGCGGGCGGGGTGATTCCGAAAAACTCTCGGCCTCGGTGGCGCGTCACCTGCGGCGCTATTTCGATCTGCATAGCAATATGCTGCCGCCGCCGGGCCTGTATCAGCGTATTTTGCGCGAAGTCGAAGCGCCGCTGATCGAGATCGCGCTGGAGGCTTCGGGCGGAAATCAGGCGAAATGCGCCGATCTTCTCGGGATCAACCGCAATACGCTGCGCAAGAAGATCACCGATCTCGATATACAGGTGACACGCCGCCGCAAACTGATGTAATATCGCCACACAAAGCGTGGCATCCGGGTCGCATCCCGGCAAGGACCACGAAATATGGCGGTTCGTCGCGCAAGCGGCACATCAGGATGAGGGCAGCAGGTGGCATCCCGGTCACAGAGCGGATCGTTTTTGTCGCTCACCGAATGGCGAAAGACCCGAAAGGCCCGCAATATCGGGGCTTTGGGGCTGGTTGTTCTTGGGCCGGCGCTGACGCTTGCGACCTATCTGGTGACGGGGCCGTTTGATCTGGGCGCCAGTTCGACGACCTTGCGGCTGATCCTGCTGGCGGACCTTGTGTATATCCTGGCGCTTGCGGCGCTGGTGATCTCGCAAGTGGGGCGGCTGGTGGCCGCGCGGCGCGAGAAATCGGCGGGATCCCGCCTGCATCTGCGGCTCATTGGTGTGTTCACGCTGCTGGCGCTGATTCCAACGATCACGGTGGCGGTCTTTGCCGGTCTGACGCTGAACATCGGGCTCGAGGGCTGGTTCTCGGACCGGGTCCGCAATGTGGTTGGGGCGTCGCTGTCGGCGGCTGAGGCCTATGAGCAGGAGCACCGGGAGGGGTTGGAGCAGGACGCCCGGGCGCTTGGCCGCTATCTGGACCAGGCGCGGTCGCTGAACTTCTTCGTCACCGATGCCGAGTTGCGCGGCGTGCTGGCCCAGGGGCAGGCGCAGATTCAGCGCGGCCTGCGCGAGGCCTATGTCATCGACGGTACCGGGCAGATCAAGGCGCGGGGCGACCGGTCTTATCAGTTTGATTTCGAAGCGCCCAAGGCCGAAGATTTCGTGACCGCGCAGGCCAAGGGCACGGCCGTCATTCAGGATTGGGACAATAACGAGTTTCGCGCGCTGGTCCCGTTGCAGGCCTATCTCGACAGGTATCTTTATGTCAGCCGGGTGGTGGACGGCAGCATCCTGAATCTGCTCGACGACACCAAGGAGACGGCGCGTCTGTATCAGCAGCTGGAACACGAGCGTGGACGGGTGCTGTTCGAGTTTGGTCTGCTCTACCTTGGGTTTGCGGTCATTCTGATTCTGGCAGCGGTCTGGCTGGGCTTGTGGTTTGCCGAACGCCTGTCGCGTCCGGTGGGCCAGTTGACCACCGCCGCGCAGCGCGTCGGGGGCGGCGATCTGGGCGTGCAGGTGCCCGAAGACAATGGCGATGACGAGATTGCCATGCTGGGCCGGTACTTCAACCAGATGACGCGCCAGCTGAAAGGCCAGCGCGACGCGCTATTGGAGAATACCCATCAGATCGAGCGCCGCAGGCGTCTGTTCGATTCGGTGCTGAGTTCGGTCACCTCTGGCGTCGTCGGACTTGACGCACAGGGGTGCGTGACCTTTGTGAACCGCTCCGCCGCGCGGCTATTGGATTGGTCGGGGGACGAGCACAGCCTGGCGATCGGGATCGCGGTTCCCGAGTTTCTGCCGCTGTTCGAAGGGCTGCTCGCGAGCGGTCAGGAAACCGTTCAGGCCGAAGTGAAGGTGACCCGCAAGGGCCAGTTGGAGAACCTGCTGGTGCGCATGTCGACACGCCGGGGCGAGAGTGAAACGCTCGAAGGATACGTGATCGCCTTTGACGATGTCACCGATCTGGTCAGTGCCCAGCGGATGGCGGCCTGGGGCGATGTGGCGCGGCGCATCGCGCATGAGATCAAGAACCCGCTTACACCGATCCAGCTGAGCGCCGAGCGCATCAAGCGCAAGTTTTCCCGCAAGCTGGACGAAGAGGATTGCGACAGCCTCGTCTCCATGACCGATGTGATTGTTCGCCAAACCAACGACTTGCGCCGGATTGTCGACGAGTTTTCGAAATTCGCCCGCATGCCTGAACCGGACCGGCACGAAGAGGATCTGACCAAACTGGTGCGCGAGGCCACGCTGTTGCAACAGTCTGGCCAGCCGAACGTGCATTTTGTGGTGGATATTCCGGACGAACCGGTGATGAGCAATGTCGATGCGACCATGCTGGGCCAGGCCCTGACGAACCTGATCAAGAACGCAGGAGAGGCCATTGAAACTCTTCAGAAAAAAGGCGCACCTGATAACTTGAAACCGGAAATCCGGGTGCGACTTGACGGGGATGGCCCGGGTATCCTGGTGACCATCGCGGATAACGGGATCGGGCTGCCCGAGGATCGGGCGCGGCTGTTCGAACCTTATGTAACGACACGCGACGAGGGCACCGGTCTTGGCCTGCCCATCGTCAAGAAGATCATCGAGGAACATGGCGGGACGCTTCAGCTGGAAGATGCGCCCGTTTTTGAAGGGCAGGATCATTTTGGCGCGATGGCCGTGATCCGGCTGCCGGCCTATGAGCCGGCGCAAAAGTCCGCGACCCTAAGACAGGCGGCCAGGAGCAAAATGAAAGCAGGGACGATATGAGCGATATCCTGATTGTTGATGACGAGCGCGACATTCGTGAACTGGTGTCGGACATCCTTGAGGACGAAGGGTATGCGACCAGGCTGGCGGGCAACTCCGAAGAGTGCATGGCCGCCATCAACGCGGAACCGCCCGGGCTCTTGATCCTGGATATCTGGCTCAAGGACAGCCGGATGGACGGGATCGACATCCTCAAGGCGGTGAAGCGGGACAACCCGGATGTGCCGGTGGTGATCATCTCGGGCCATGGCAATATCGAGATCGCCGTGGCGGCGATCAAGCAGGGCGCCTATGACTTCATCGAAAAGCCGTTCAACATCGACCAGCTGATGGTGGTGATCCGGCGAGCGATGGAAACCTCTCGCTTGCGTCGGGAGAATGCGCAGTTGAAGCGGCGCGAAGTCTCGACCGCCGAGATGATCGGCCAATCCGCCGCATTCCGGGCGATGGTCAACCAGCTCGACAAGGTGACCAAGTCGAACGGCCGTGTCATGTTGCGCGGGCCAGCGGGGTCCGGCAAGGAGATCGCCGCGCGCTATATCCACGCCCATTCCAACCGGGCCAATGCGCCATTTGTGACGGTGAACTGCGCCGGTGTCGAACCCGAGCGGATGGAAGAGGTCCTGTTCGGCCGCGAGACGCCGGAGCGTGGCGTCGAGCCGGGCCTGTTGGAACAGGCGCATGGCGGGGTAATTTTCTTCGACGAAGTGGCGGACATGCCGCTGGGCACCCAGTCAAAGATCCTGCGGGTTCTGGTCGATCAGCAGTTCCAGCGCGTCGGTGGTGCCGACAAGGTCCGGGTGGACCTTCGGGTGATCTCATCGACCAACCGGGATCTGGAAGCCGAGATCCAGGCGGAACGGTTCCGCCAGGAATTGTATCACCGCCTGAACGTGGTGCCGATCGCGGTCCCCTCGCTTGAGGATCGCCGCGAGGATATTCCGGTTCTGGCCGCGCATTTCATCGAAGCCTGTCACCAGAGCCAGGGCCTGCCGCTGCGGGAAATCAGCGAGGAGGCGATTGCCTTGATGCAGACCATGCCGTGGCCAGGCAATGTGCGCCAGTTGAAGAACCTGATCGAACGGGTTCTGATCCTGGGCGAAGGCACAGACCCGATCGAGGCCAAGGAATTGCCGAGCAACGAGGAAAAGGCCGAGGAAGGGCGCGTGGTACTGTCCGGCGCGCTGGCGACACTGCCGCTGCGCGAGGCGCGCGAGGCGTTCGAGCGGGAATACCTGCTGACCCAGATCAACCGGTTTGGCGGCAATATCAGCCGCACTGCCAGCTTTGTCGGTATGGAGCGCAGCGCGCTGCACCGCAAGCTGAAGTCGCTGGGCGTGGTGACCTCGGGCAAGTCGGGCGCGCGGCTGGCCTTTGCCGATGACGAGGTTGAGGCGGCTGAATAGCCGCCCAACTAGCTGGCGACGGGTGTAACCACCTGGATGGACCCGTCTTCGAACTTTACGACACAGGATTTCGGCCCAAGCGCAGGCAACTTGGCCGATTTGACCGGTTGAATCTGGGCCGCGACGTTCTGGCTGCATGTGGGCAGTTGCACCGGGGCATAGCCCTTGTCCGCCATGCATTGCTGTTCCACGCGCCCGCGCAGGCCGGCATTGGGATCGACGGTATAGACGTTGCCGGGCTCCCACCAGCCGGGCGTGGTATAGCACTGGCCTGCCGAATTGCAGACCGTGCGCCCGGGAAAATAGATCGGCGGGCTTTGCCGGACCTGCGTGGCCACCGGCGCGTCGCGCAACGCCTTGACCTGGCAATCCGTCGTCTCGGATTGCATGCGCGAGACGCTGACGCCTTCGCGATAGTAGATCGACAACGGGCCGCAGCCGGACAGAATCAACGCGATAAGAGAGAGAACATAACCGGGTTTCATAACCGCAAGATTGGCACCAACACGCGGCCAAGACAATTGAATTGACCCCATCGCGGCCTTCTGTCATTCAAAAAACCTCAGGCAAAAGGGGCCAGAGCATGAAGGTCATCATCTGTGGTGCGGGGCAGGTTGGCTGGCAGATCGCACGCCATTTGTCGGGCGAATTGAACGATGTCACCGTGGTGGACAACAACCCCGATCTGGTGCGGCGCGCCACCGAGACGCTGGATGTACAGGGGATCGCCGGTTTTGCCTCGTACCCCGATGTTCTGGAACGGGCGGGCGCGCGGGACGCGGACATGATCATCGCGGCGACCTATTCCGACGAGGTGAATATGGTCACCTGCCAGGTGGCCCATTCGGTGTTCGGCATCCAGCGCAAGATCGCGCGGCTGCGGTCGAAATCCTATCTGAACGCAATCTATTCCGATCTCTACCGGCGCGAGCATCTGCCCATCGACGTGGTGATCAGCCCCGAGCGCGAGGTTGCGGCGGCGGCGATGCGCCGCCTGTCGGCGCCTGCGGCCTTTGACACCGAGGTGTTCATGGGCGGCATGGCGCAGCTGGTGGGCCTGTCGGTTGACGAGGAAAGCCCGATCATCAACACGCCCTTGCGGCAGTTGACCGATCTCTTCTCGACCCTGCGGGCCATAGTGGTCGGTATCCGGCGCGAGGGGACCTTGTTTGCCCCGGAACCGGGCGACCAGATCTTTGCCGGGGACGAATGTTATGTCTTCTGTCATGTCGATGACGTGAGCAGAACGATTGAAGTCTTTGGCAAGACGCAGAAAAAACAAGATCGCGTTGTCATCGTCGGCGGTGGAAACGTGGGGCTGGAAGTGGCCCGCGCGCTGGAAGAGCACAAGGGCCGCATTCACGCGAAGGTGGTCGAGCGGGACCGCCGGAATGCGGAACGGGCCGCTGAAGCGCTGGAGCGTACCATCGTGCTGCATGGCGACGGTCTGGATGCGGCCCTGCTGTCCGAGGCGGGGATCGACCGGGCGGATGCGATGCTGGCCGTTACCGACGACGACCGCACCAATCTGTTGGCGGCAGTGCGGGCCAAGGCCGCCGGATGCCGCCTGGCCATTGCCCTGATCAACGATCCGACACTGGTGGCGCTGATGGGGCCGCTGGGCATCGACGCCTATATCAACCCGCGCGCGACCACGGTCAGTTCCATTCTGCGGCATATCCGGCACGGGCGGGTGCGTCAGGTCTATTCGATCGGAGACGCCGAGGCCGAGGTGATCGAGGCCGAAGTGCTGTCGACCTCGCCGATGGCGGGCCAGCGGCTGCGCGACATCGACTTTCCCGAAGGGGTTCTGGTCGGGGCGGTCTGCAAGGATGGCAAGGTGGTCCGGCCGACCGGAGAGCTGCGCATCGAAGAGGGGGATGCAATCGCGCTCTTCGCCATGGCCGACGATGTGCCCGAGGTCGAGCGGCTGATGCAGGTCTCGATCGATTTCTTCTGATGGTTCAGCGCAAGCAACAGGAGGAGCAGGGATTGTTGCGGCGGTTGCCGCTGTTCCTGCTGGTCTGGGGCGCGTTTTCGATCAGCATGTGGGTCCCGTCGATCTATGCGCTGGTGCTGAATGACCACGAGACCTCGCGCTCGTTCTTGTATTCCGGGCTGCTTGGCGTGATCGTGGTGACCATGGTGGCGCTGGCGCGGGCAGGGCGACCGTCGCGCCACGGGGTGTTGGGGCAGTTGCTGGCGCTGTTGTCGACCTTTGCGGTCTTGCCCTTGTTTCTGGCGATCCCGTTTCACGATGCGCTGAAGACTACCAGTTTCCTGAACACCTATTTCGACATGGTGAGCGCGATCACCACCACCGGGGCCGAGATGTTTCCCGACCCCACGCGGCTGAGCCAACCCTTGCATCTGTGGCGGGCCCTGGTTGGCTGGCTGGGCGGGCTGGTGATGTGGATTGCCGCCTCGGCCATCCTGGCGCCACTGTCGCTGGGCGGGTTCGAGGTGACGGCTCAGGGCCAGCCGGGCCGGATTGTCGCCGGATCGGGGCAGGGCGGGAAGGTAGACAGCCGCGGCCGCCTGATCCGCATCGCCATTACGCTGGCGCCGGTCTATGCCGGGTTGACGGTGATCGTTGCCATCCTGTTGCTGGCGTCGGGAGAGGCGGAACTGACTGCTGTCTGCCATGCAATGTCGATCATGGCGACATCCGGGATATCGCCGGTCGGCGGCCTGTCGGGATCCACCGCCGGGTTGACGGGTGAGGCGATCCTGTTCCTGTTCATGTTCTTCTCGCTGTCGCGGCTGACGTTTTCGTCGGACACGGCGACACGCGGATATACGCGGCTGGACCAGGATCCGGAGTTTCGCATCGGTGTGCTGATCGTGGTCAGCGTTCCCCTGCTGCTGTTCCTGCGGCACTGGTCCGGCGCGATCGAGATCAACTCGGCCGAAAACCTGGGGTTGGCGCTGCGGGCGTTGTGGGGCGGGGTCTTTACGGTCTTGTCGTTCCTGTCGACCACCGGGTTCGAATCCGCGGACTGGGAAGAGGCGCGGCAATGGTCCGGGCTTGGAACGCCGGGCATGATCCTGCTGGGCCTGTCCGTGATCGGCGGCGGTGTGGCCACGACCGCCGGAGGCGTCAAGCTGCTGCGGGTCTATGCGCTTTACCTTAACGGGACGCGCGAGTTGCAACGGTTGGTCTATCCCTCGTCGGTCAGTTCCGCCTCGGGCAAGAACCGCCGGATTCAGCGCGACGGGGCCTTTATCGCCTGGGTCTTCTTCATGCTGTTCGCGATTTCACTGGTTGCGGTCTGCGTCGCGCTGGCGGCGACCGGCTCAAGCTTTGAGCAGGCCATGGTGCTGAGCGTCGCCACGTTGAGCACCACCGGACCCCTGATCGAGATCGCATCGGAAGAGCCGATCCGCCTGATCGAGATGACGGTTGCGGCCAAGATGATCCTGAGCGCCGCGATGATAATTGGCCGACTGGAAACGCTGGCGATCATCGCGCTGATCACCCCGGCCTTGTGGCGGAATTGACCTATCCGAAGCACGGCCCGATATGTTTGCCTTTTTCGGCTGGCAAATCCGTAAACAGGACTTCATACTTAATCATTAGGTGCGTGCCGATGCGCGGCAAGTAGCAAGAACAAAGGCGAGATTGTAAAGAAATGGCTTCGGACAGACAGAATCTTCAGGATGCCTTCCTGAATCACGTGAGAAAAACCAAGGTCCCGGTCACGATATTCCTGATCAATGGTGTAAAATTGCAGGGGGTCATTACCTGGTTCGATAATTTCTGCGTGTTGCTGCGCCGCGACGGACAGTCGCAACTGGTGTACAAACACGCGATTTCGACGATCATGCCTGCGCAGCCCATCAGCCTGTACGAAGGTGAAGACTCCAATTGATGGAACAAGATCGTGCGGGCACCCGCGCGTGGGTTCTGCATCCCGAGTTGAAATCCGACCCTGACCGCAGGGATCCTGTTCCGGCGCTGGATGAGGCTGTAGCGCTGGCTGCGGCCTTGCCAGAGCTGGAGGTCGCGGGCTCGGGCATTGTACGCTTGCCCAAACCCCATCCCGGTCACCTGTTCGGTTCGGGCAAGGTCGAAGAGCTGGGCGCGCTTTTCAAGGCCAATGAGGTCGAGCTGGTGCTGATCGACGGGCCGCTGTCCCCGGTGCAGCAGCGCAATCTGGAAAAAGAATGGAAAGTGAAGATCCTTGATCGGACCGGTCTGATCCTGGAAATCTTCTCGGACAGGGCCCGGACCCGCGAGGGCGTCTTGCAGGTCGAGATGGCCGCGCTCAGCTATCAGCGGACGCGCCTTGTGCGGGCGTGGACTCACCTGGAGCGGCAACGCGGCGGGCTGGGGTTTGTCGGTGGTCCCGGCGAAACCCAGATCGAGGCGGACAGGCGGGCGATCGACGAACAGCTTGTGCGGCTGCGTCGGCAGCTCGACAAGGTGGTCAAGACGCGCGAATTGCACCGCAAGGCGCGCGCCAAGGTGCCTTATCCCATTGTCGCCCTTGTGGGCTATACAAACGCCGGGAAATCGACGCTGTTCAATCGGATGACCGGGGCCGAAGTGCTGGCCAAGGACATGCTGTTTGCCACGCTCGATCCGACCATGCGGCGGGTTCAGCTGCCGGACGGGCCCGAAGTGATCCTGAGCGACACGGTGGGTTTCATTTCGGATTTGCCGACGGAACTGGTTGCTGCGTTCCGCGCAACGCTGGAAGAGGTGCTTGCCGCCGATCTGATCCTGCATGTTCGCGACATCAGCCATGCCGCGACCGAAGAGCAGGCACGCGATGTCGAAAGCATCCTCGCCTCGCTTGGTGTGGCCGAAGGAAGCCCGAAGTTGGAGGTCTGGAACAAGATCGACCTGCTTAATCCCGACCGCCATGCCTCGGCCCGGATACGGGCAGAGCGGGATCCGGGTCTTTATGCTGTATCGGCGATCACGGGAGAGGGGCTGGAGGATCTGTTGGCGGCCATTTCCCGGCAGTTGGAAGAGGTGCGGCACGAGACCACGCTGCACCTGTCCTTCTCCGATGGGCGCCGCCGGGCCTGGCTGTTCGAGCAGGACGTGGTGCAGAGCGAGGAACAGACCGAGGCCGGGTTCGAGATCAAGGTGCTGTGGACGTCGCGGCAAGAGGCGCGGTTCGGCGCGCTCTAACCCGCCTTGCGCAGGGCGAAAGACGCCAGGATCGGCCCGATCAGTTCAAAGGCAACGGTGGCAGCGATGGCAAGCGCCGTGATCATGTCCCCATGTTCGGGGAAATACTCGGCCGCCATAAGCGCCATGCCAATGGCCACCCCGGCCTGCGGCAACAAGGCCGGTCCATACCATCTGCGTTGGCGGCGCGGGGTGCGGGCCAGCAAACCGCCCAGCCACCCGCCCGCGATGCGCCCCAGAATCCGCAGAACGAAATAGGCAAGTCCAACCGGCCCAATGGCCCACAAGGCCGCGGGCTCTAACGTTGCGCCCGCAAGGATGAAGAAGATGATCATGAAGGGCCATTCGAGGTTTTCGATCTCGCGAAAGGCCATCGTGTGGTGGCGGGCAAGGTTGACGATGACGGCGCCGGCGGTCATGCCCGCGATCAGATAGGACAGATCGAGCCAGAGAGCGCAACCGGCGGTCAGGAAAACGACCCCGAGCGCTTCGATCCTCAGCGGTTCGCCGTCCGACAACCGGCCGGTCAGATAGGCGGCAGGCACGCCGATAACGCAGCCCAGCAGCATCGAACCAAAGATCTCGACCAGGGCGTCGGTCAGCAGGTGCAGCCCCGGATCGGCCCCGTCGACAGCTCGGGCGACTACAATCAGCAGCGCGAACACCATCACGCCCCAGGCATCGTCGATGGCAACGATCCCTTTAAGGGTCCGGGAGAACTCGGTTTCGGTTCCCGATTGGTGGATCACATCCAGCGTTGCCGCCGGATCGGTGGCGGTTGCCAGCGCCCCGATCATCAAGGCCGCGGCCAAGGGAACGCCGATTGCGGCCAAACCGGCAGACACGGCGATCAACGTGCAGAACACGACCGCCAGTGAAATGATCACGATGGTCCGGCCTTGGGATCGGAGCGTTCTGAATGACAATTCGCCGCCCAGCAGAAACGCCACCATGCTGAGCGCGATGACCGAGACAATCGGATAGACATCGCGCAGGCCATCCGGGATCAGGTTGAACCCGGCGCTACCGCCGAGCAGCCCACAGGCCAAGAGCAGCGTCACCCGGGGCAGATTGGTGCGCCGACCCAGACCGTCGGCCGCCAGCCCGACGAGAAACAGCACCCCAAGCGCGATCAGAGCTGGAGCGTACCCCTGCATTTAGGGTTCCGGGACCAGTTGCGTGATGCCGACGGCGGCTGCCCGTGCCAGCTCGGTATCCAGCGACATCGGGATGTATTCGCCCCGGCGCCAGAGCTGGGCCTGATCGTCATAATAGCGCGACAGGAAATGGCCCGATTGGCCGGTCGAGATCACGAATACGGAACTGTCCGGGTCGGCAAAGTCATAGACCCCGCGATAGGCCGCGCCGTGCACGTTCTGGAACGGGTCCGGATCCTCGCCCGAGGTGCGGCCCCGTTGCAGCGTGTTGTCGCCGCCGCTGGTGGATTGGCGGATGTTCACGAAATAGCGCAGCACCGGCACCTCGCCTAGTACAGGATGGTCGTGGGTTGCCTGATGCGCGTCGCCCCAGCGCAGCGACTCCAGGGCGGTGCCATAGCGCTCGGCAATCCAGACCAGGGCATCGTCCAGCGCAAGCCGGGCAATTTCGGTGCAGTCTTCCTGTGGTGCGCTTTGCCGGATATCGCACCAGGCCGAGGCGCCGTCGACATCTTTGAAAACCCGTTCGATGAACAAGGGTTCGACATGTTTGAATTCGCTGGCGAGCGGTCCCAACTCGTCGGTGATCAGGCGTTTCTGCAAAGCGCGCACCCAGGCGGCATAGATCAGGGGTTCGGGAAGATGTTCGTTCATCTCGCCGTTCCATTCCGCCAGAAGGGCCAGCGCGATCTGGCGCTGGCGTTCGGGTGTGCCCTCGGGGGCGGCCTCTCCGGTGAACCACAGATCTGCGCCGATCAGCGGCAACAGGGTACGGGCGGTCGGGCTGACCGGGTCGAGCTGCGCTTCGATGAAGCTGTCGCGGGTGTGTACCTCGCGCGATTGCATCAGTCTCTGCCAGCGGGTCACGCGCTGGGTGTCACCCCAGACAAAGGAGATGTGGTTGGGAAACGGCCGTTCCAGCAGCTTGTTGTTGGTATTGCCGAGCAGGCCGCCGACCGGGGACAGGAATTCAGGGTTGGAGGCATAGGGCATCCGGCCCTGCCAGCGGTTCTCGATGCGCCAGCCTTGCGAGGGCAGGCGGCCCTGGCTTTGATGCGCGGCATCCCGGCGTGGCACCGCTCCGACCATCTTCATCGCGACGGTTTCCCGGTCGGCCAGCGTCAGGTTCTGCGAGGGGCCGACATAGTTTTCGCTGGCCTTGATCGCCTCGGTCACCGAGCCGGCGCTCATCAGCGCCATCGCCGCCGAGATCGAACTGTCCTGAGGATCGAGAATGGTCCATCCCAGCGACACCACATGTCCGGGCGGCGTGATGGTTTCCAGGTCATATACCGTTCCGGGCAGGACCGGCCCATTCTCGGTCCAGCGCAGGGTCAAGGTGATCGGGGTGGCATCCTTGATCTCGATGATCGAGGGACGGGTTTCGAACGCCTTGTACCCGTCCGGGGTCAGGTACTCTTCGGGGTTGTCGGGGTTCAGCTTTTCAATGAACAGGTCCTGATCGTCCATGTAGGACGAGGTCAGCCCCCAGCCCAGACGCTCGCTGCGGCCCAAAAGCACGGATGGCATTCCGGGGATCGTACCGCCGATCACACCCCCCTTGGCCAGTTCCAGCCGGGCCAGATACCAGGTGGAGGGGGCCGAGAACCCCAGATGCGGATCATTGGCAAGCAAGGTTCCGCCGCTGGCAGAGCGCGACGGAGCCGCAGCCCAGGCATTGGACGCCCCGGCCAGACCGCGTTTTGGCAGTGGCGACAGTGGGTTATCAGCCTCTTTTTGTCCCGCGGCATAGCGTGGCAGGCCGGGAAACATCGCGGCATATTCCGGCAGCGCTGCCACCCCTGCACCCGGTGCATCCGGCAGGATATCGGCCAGACGGGCTTGATCGTCCAGCATGAGAGAGGTTCGCGCGCGTAGTACCTCCTCTTCGAGATGTCCGGACAGTTGCAGGCCCATCAGCTTGAGGATCGCGATACTGTCGGCCGGTTGCCAAGGGGCGACGGGGGCGTTGAACAGGAACATTTCGGGCGCGCCACGGCCAAGCGCCTTGTCGTTGATTTCCGCAAGCCGCGCGTTCACACCAGCGGCATAGGCCCTGAGCGCGGCGGTGGTATACGCATCCTGCGCCCCGACAGATTGCTGCGCCAGACGATAGAGGTCGAGCCGCCGCATCAGCCGGTCGATCGACACGGTTCTCTGGCCGAAAACCTCGGACAACCGCCCCTGAACCGTCCGGCGTAACATGGTCATCTGCCACAGCCGGTCCTGGGCGTGCACGTAACCCAGGCCAAAGAACACGTCAGGGTCGGATGCCGCAAAGATATGCGGAACGTTGTTGTTGTCGCGCACGATTTCGACAGGTGCGGTGACGCCATCGACCTCCAGCGTCTGGTTGTACTCGGGCAGCGACTGGCTGGCGAGGTAATAGACCAGGGCATTGGTCGCGACCACCAGAATGACAAGACCTGCGGCAAGTCGCAGAAGCCAGCGAAAGATCAGTCCCATGCGTGACCCGAAAGGTTTTGGTTTGCGGATGATGATTTGACACTAAGACATTGAGTGCCGGAACAAAAGAGCACATCCGGTTCGGATCCGCGATCCCAGGCAGCGCCGATCACAGGTCGTGGCCGGCGCTGTCTCGGTCAGGGAATGATACGGGTATACTTGGTGCCTTCCAGTGTTGCCCCCACCCGCAGACCGGCGCGGCCAAAGACCGCCGCCAGCACCGGAGAGCGCAGGGTGTTCGTGTCGGCCGCCAGAGAGTCGCCCTGATCGCTGACCACATATTCCAGATCGGCACCTGCGGCCCAGCCGCTGGACCGGCGGAATTCGCTGAGCGCGTCCTGGGTCATAAAGAACAGCACATGCGCATATTGCTGGGCACCCACCTGGAACCCGGCGCTGCCTTTTACCGCCGAGTAGTAATCGACCGTCACACCGTCGATCCGCAGCGCGCCGCGCCCGTAACCGCCGCCAAAGACGAAACCGGCCTCGGTCAGGAGCGGCATCACCAGCATGCCAGCGGCCTTTTGCGAGATTTCCACCGTGTTCGGGAACTCGCTGTACATCTCGTTCAGCGTCGCGATGACACGCGCGTCGATCTGCGCCGCGTTGGAGTTTCCGACGCCATTTCCGCAAGCTGCGGTCACTGTCAGACCGGCCATGCCAAGAAGAAGGCCACGACGGGTGGGCCGGGGAATAAGGGTGCTGCTCATTTCTCTCGTCTTTCGTAGAGTTGCCTGAAAAAGCCGGGTTTTCCCGGTCTTGGCGGAGACAATACGCCGTTCACAAGGTCCTGTCACGACCGAACTGTCGCGGTTCGGCGAGTTCTCGCCCTGAAAACAGGATCAGCCGTTCAGAATACGGGCAACCTGGGGCGCAAAGTAGGTCAGGATGCCGTCGCATCCGGCGCGCTTGAACGCCAGCAGGCTTTCCAGCATCACCTTTTCCCCATCGACCCATCCGTTCTGGGCGGCGGCCTGGATCATCGCGTATTCGCCGGACACCTGATAGGCATAGGTCGGGGCGCCGAACGTGTCCTTGACCCGGCGGCAGATGTCGAGATAGGGCATGCCCGGCTTGATCATCACCATGTCCGCACCTTCGGTCAAATCCCGTTCGATCAGGCGCAGCGCCTCGTTCGTGTTGCCCGGGTCCATCTGATAGGTCTTCTTGTCACCGGTCAGCGCGCCCGATGCGCCGACAGCATCGCGGAACGGCCCGTAAAACGCGCTGGCATATTTCGCGGCATAACTCAGGATCATCACATTGCGGTGGCCTGCCGCCTCGAGCGCCCGGCGCATAGCGCCGATGCGCCCGTCCATCATGTCACTGGGGCCGATGATGTCGGCGCCTGCCTCGGCCTGCGCCAGCGTCATCTTGACCAACGCCTCGACCGTCTCGTCATTGATGATCTCGCCATCCACCACGTAACCGTCATGGCCGTTGATATTATAGGGGTCGAGCGCCACATCGGTCATCACCGCGATGTCAGGGGCGGCGGCCTTGATGGCGCGAATGGCGCGGTTCGACAGGTTGTCGGGGCTCCAGGCCTCGGCGCAGTCTTCGGTTTTCAGCGCGGCGTCGGTATAGGGGAACAGGCAGATCGCTGGAATGCCCAGCGCCTGCGCCTCGACCGCGGCCTTGGCGATCAGGTCGACCGACCGGCGCACCACGCCCGGCATCGAGCTGACGGGTTCCTCGATCCCCTCACCATCGCGCACGAAAACCGGCCAGATCAGGTCATCCACCGTCAGCGTGTGTTCCCGCACCAGCGCGCGAACGGCGGAAGAACTGCGTGCACGGCGGAACCGCGTGGCGGGAAACGGGGCGATAGTAGGCTTCATGCTGCGCTCTCCTTGCACATTCGGGCATTGGGTGGCATGGATTTGGTCCGGTCACAAGGGTACCAAAGGCCGCGTATTGAGGATAGAAGGCCGCAAACACGGCGAGCAGAGGGGCAGCACGGTTGGATTGGTATGCGTCTATCTTCGAACTCATCGACATGCGGAGCTTTTCCAACCTCTGGTTCTGGATCGCTCTGGCGGTGGTCTGGTCGACGGCCAGCCATTGGGTTCTGGGAGTGCCGTACGACATGGTGACCCGTGCCCGGCGGGTCGGAGGACAGGCAGAAGAGGATCTGAACGACATCGCACGCGTCAATGTGAACAGGATGCTCTATATCGTTGAAGTTTCAGGCATTTGGTTGTTTGCCTTTTCGTGTTTCATCCTGTCGGGTCTGGCGACGGCCGGATTTGCCTATGGTATCGAATTTGCCCAGGCGGTGTTTCTGCTGGCGTTTCCATTGACATGGGTGGCTCTGCTGAATCTGGTGACGGCGCGGCGTATCCGGGCCGAGACACTCCAGGGAGAAATGCTGGCGCGTGCGCTTGGACGCTGTCGGCTCTACACCCAGATCATCGGCATGTTGGCGATCTTTTTTACCTCGCTCTGGGGCATGTATCAGAATCTGTCCATCGGCGTTCTGGGCTGAGCGCGGCAGGCGGAGACGGCAATGAAATCACCCAACCACGTCCTTGTCGGGGGAGCACCCGAAGGGTTTGACGCACAATTGATCCTCAAGGAAGTCGCGCGCGCCGACGGTCCGGTGCTGCATGTGGCACGCGATGACAAGCGGCTGGAGGCGATGCGGGCGGGGCTGGCCTTCTACGCTCCGGACTTGCCGGTCTTTGTGTTCCCGGCCTGGGATTGCCTGCCTTACGACCGTGTCTCGCCGAACCCCGATGTTTCGGCTGCCCGGATGGCGACTCTGGCGGCATTGGTTCACCAGATGCCGGCGCGTTTTGTGCTGCTGACGACCCTCAACGCGGCCACGCAGCGGGTGCCGGCGCGCGCGGTGCTGCGCGAGGCGGCGTTCTCTGCGCAGGTCGGCCGCAGGGTAGACGAGGACGGGTTGCGCCAGTTCCTGGTCCGCATGGGGTTCAGCCAGAGCCCGACGGTGATGGAACCAGGTGACTATGCTATTCGGGGCGGGATCATCGACATTTATCCACCCGGCGACAACGGGCCGGTGCGGCTCGATTTCTTTGGCGACGTGCTGGATGGCGCCCGCCGGTTCGACCCGGCGACGCAGCGGACCACCGAGAAACTGGATCTGGTCGAACTGGCCCCGGTAAGCGAGGTCATACTGGACGAGGCCGCAATCACCCGGTTCCGCCAGAACTATCGCATCGAGTTCGGGGCGGCGGGCAATGACGATCCGCTTTACGAGGCGGTCAGCGCCGGACGCAAGCATCAGGGGATGGAGCATTGGCTGCCGTTCTTCCACGAAGATCTGGAAACCCTGTTCGACTATCTGCCCAAGGCCACGGTGACGCTTGATGACCAGCTGACCGCCGCACGCCTGTCGCGGTGGGAGGGCATTCAGGATCAATACGAAATCCGCCGTCTTGCCATGGCTGACAGGGCGCGGATGGACAGTGTCTATAAACCCTTGCCACCGGGCCTGCTGTTTCTGGACGATGCCGATTGGGAGGCACTGTTGCAGGATCGGCGGGTGATGCAGTTCAACCCGCTGCCACAGGCCAGCGGGCCGGGTGTGATCGACGCGGGCGGTCGCATCGGGCGCAATTTCTCGCCGGAGCGCGCCTTGGAAAACGTCAGTCTTTTTGGTGCCTTGGCAAATCACATCAAAGCAAAACTGGCGAAAGGCCCGGTTCTGATCGCGTCTTATTCCGAAGGCGCGCGCGAAAGGTTGAGTGGCCTGATCGAGGATGAGGGCCTGGCCGAGACGATCCCGGTTGCAAACGGCACAAGGATCGGCAAGCGCGGTCTGCATCTGGCGGTCTGGGCGCTGGAACATGGATATGAAACACCCGAGATTACGGTGATCTCGGAGCAGGATGTTCTGGGCGACCGGTTGATCCGGCAGCCCAGGAAGAAGCGCAAGGCCGAGAACTTTCTGACCGAGACGCAATCCCTGTCGCCCGGCGATCTGGTGGTGCATGTCGATCATGGGATCGGCCGATATCAAGGCATGGAGGTGATCACCGCCGCTGGCGCCGCGCATGAGTGCCTGTTGCTGGAATATGCCGACGACGCCAAGCTCTACCTGCCGGTCGAGAATATCGAACTGTTGTCAAAATACGGCCATGAAGAGGGGCTGCTCGACCGACTTGGCGGCGGTGCCTGGCAGGCCAAGAAGGCCAAGCTGAAAGAGCGCATTCGCGAGATGGCCGACCGGCTGATCCGCATCGCCGCCGAACGCGCCCTGCGCAAGGCGCCGGTCATGGATCCGCCGCCGCATGCCTGGGAGGATTTCAGCGCCCGCTTTCCCTATCAGGAAACCGACGACCAGTTACGCGCCATTGGTGACGTGATGGACGATCTGCATTCCGGCATGCCGATGGACAGGCTGATCTGCGGCGATGTCGGTTTTGGCAAGACCGAAGTAGCGATGCGCGCGGCCTTTGTCGCGGCCATGTCGGGGTTGCAGGTGGCGGTGATTGCTCCGACCACGCTTTTGGCCCGTCAGCATGCGGGCAGTTTCCGCGAGCGGTTCCGGGGCTTTCCGCTGGAGGTGCGGCAGTTGAGCCGTTTCATCTCGGCCAAGGAGGCGCAACAGACGCGCGAGGGGCTGGCGCGCGGCACGGTGGATATCGTGATCGGTACCCATGCGCTTTTGGCCAAAGGGATACGGTTCCAGAACCTCGGCCTGCTCATCATCGACGAGGAACAGCATTTCGGCGTGGCGCACAAGGAGCGGCTGAAACAGCTGCGATCGGACGTGCATGTGCTGACGCTGACCGCAACGCCGATCCCGCGCACCCTGCAACTGAGCCTGACGGGAGTGCGGGATCTCTCGATCATCGGCACGCCGCCGGTGGACCGGCTGGCGATCCGAACTTATGTCAGCGAGTTCGACGCGGTCACCATCCGCGAGGCGCTGTTGCGCGAGCATTACCGGGGTGGGCAGAGTTTCTATGTGGTGCCCCGCATCACCGACCTGCCGGATATCGAGACTTTCCTGAAGGAACAGCTGCCGGAACTGACCTATGTGGTGGCACATGGCCAGATGGCGGCGGGCGAGCTCGATGACCGCATGAACGCCTTTTACGACGGCAAATATGATGTGCTGCTGGCCACGACCATTGTCGAAAGCGGACTGGACATCCCCACCGCCAACACGATGGTGGTGCACCGGGCGGACATGTTCGGGCTGGCGCAGCTCTATCAGATCCGGGGGCGGGTTGGCCGGTCCAAGGCGCGCGCCTATGCCTATCTGACCACCAAGCCGAGGGCGCGCCTGACGCCTGCCGCCGAAAAGCGGCTGCGGGTGCTGGCCTCGCTCGACACGTTGGGGGCGGGGTTCTCGCTGGCCAGCCAGGATCTGGACATTCGCGGCGCGGGCAACCTGTTGGGCGAGGAACAGTCCGGGCAGATGCCCGATGTTGGCTATGAGCTCTACCAGTCGATGCTGGAAGAGGCGATCGCCAAGATCCGCAGCGGCCAGATGGAGGGGCTGAGCGAGGCCGACGACCAATGGGCGCCGCAGATCAACCTGGGCGTGCCGGTCCTGATCCCCGAGGACTATGTGCCCGATCTGGATGTCCGGCTGGGTCTCTACCGGCGGCTATCGTCGCTTAGTACCAAGGTGGAGCTGGAAGGCTTTGCAGCCGAGTTGATCGACCGGTTCGGCAAATTGCCCAAGGAAGTGAACACGCTGCTTCTGGTGGTGCGGATCAAGGCCATGTGCAAACGCGCGGGCATCGCGAAACTGGACGGCGGGCCAAAAGGCGCCACGATCCAGTTTCACAACGACAAATTCGCGTCACCGGCAGGGCTGGTTGAGTTCATTCAGGGCGAAAACGGGTTGGCCAAGATAAAGGACAACAAGATCGTCGTGCGTCGCGACTGGCGCTCGGATGCCGACAAGATCAAGGGTGCCTTTGCCGTGGCACGCGATCTGGCGGAAAAGGCCTCTGTCGGTGGGAAGGTCGGTCGCGCGTAGCGCGCAGATTTTTCAAAAAAAAATCTGTAGGCAAAATCTTGATAAGATTTTGCGCGCTGCGCTTATCGCCCCGAGGTGAAGGTGCAGAGCTGCCAGGTACCGTCTGGCGAAACCGCAAAGGCGGCGCGATATCCGGACATCTGTACCAGGTAGTCACGATGCAGATAACCTTGGGTTCCGTCCGTCAGGATGACGGCGCGATAGTCGTTTTCCGATGCGGGTTCTGCGGCCAGCACCACCTCGAAACTCACGCGTGTCACCACCGGCGCCTCACGATCCGGAGCCGCGCGCAGGTTCACGTTCTCGCCATTGGTGAAATAGGACCATGCCGGTTCGATCCGCGCCGGAAGGTGAATACGCCAGTGAAAGGGCATCCAGAACTCGCCGTCGTCGTCGAAATAGCCCGGCGCGGCGAGCGTTCGGACCAGCGCCTGCCAGCGCGCTTCGACATCTGCGGCGGGTTCGCCTTGTTCCAAGGTCAGAAACTGGCGCAACTCTTCCGGCCCGCCGATTCCGCCGTCGCTCAGCATCAGGTCGGGGCAGGCGGCGGCGGTCAGCGCGTCGGTATCGCGACGCGCCACAGCGGCTCGCAACTCGTCGCGAAAAGTGACGAGAGACGGATCTCGCGCTGCTTCATCCTGTGGCGGAAAAGACTGGCGTCCGGCAAGGGCCGGAGTGGCGCCGAGCAGCAATGCGCAGATTAGGCCCAGCTTCATTTCGCCGCCCGCATTGCCGCCTGAGCACAGAAGCAGGAGGCTGCAACCGCGCGGTCGGCCCGGGCAAGGGCGAGGTCCAGTCTTTGCCGGATCTGAACGATTTCAATCGTTTCACCGCGTGCTTTGAGACAATCGTGCAAGCCCTTGAGGCTCCAGACATTGTCCGGGTGAACCGCCGCCCGGCTCAACTGACCGCCAAGGCCCAGGTCGGCGCGATAAACCTCTTCGGCTTCGGCGCGGTGGCCTTGCTCGTACAGCAGGGCACCGAGCGCGTGACGGGTCGGCTGCATCCATCCCCAGGGCTCGTCATACGGCAGGTTGTCGTCAAGTTCGACCGAGCGGCGCAGGTGGGCATAGGCGCTGTCGTAGTTTGCTTTCCTGTACTCGATCTCTCCGCGCAGCATTTCCTTGGCGATTTCAAGGAGATCAACGACGCGGTTGTTGTGCAGCAGACGGCTGTCCGGTACCCGAGCGGCGGCACTCAGAAACACTCGCTCCTCTGCCTCGGCCTCGGCCACCCGGCCGGTTGCGGCAAAGGCCACGGCGCGGGCGTAATGCACCGTCGCGGTCAGGGTGCGGAACAGGTCGGGGTCGGCAGGCGGTTCCAGCGCGATGGCCTCTTGCCAGCGCCCGAACCGGACCAGGATATGCGGCCCCATCGCCATGTAACTTTCGAAATAATCCGCCATCGGCGGGCTTTCGATGCGCAGCATCTCCTCGGGCGTGGTGTCCCACAGGCCCTGGTTCGCATCGAGCGCCGGTTGCAATTGTCCCAGGAACAGCGCGCCGTAGATCACGAAGTGATAGTCGTGGATGCGGTAGCCCGAATAGATGTTGAACGCGCCTTGGCGGTGGAAGTACTTCAGATCAGCCTCGACGGCCTTTTGGTTCCAGTAGACGACATTGTGGTAATGCCCGCACAAGACGTCGATATGCGTGGGCATATGCACCAGGTGACCGGAATCGGGCACCAGCGTGCGCAGCGCATCACCGGCCTTGAGCGCCTTTTCCGGGAAAGGCGACATTTCCATCAGGTGCACGTAGAGGTGCAGCAGGCCGGGGTGTGACATGGCGGCCGGATCGTCGCGCAGCGCGGTTTCCAGCACTTCCTGCGCCTCCAGCGTGGCAGCACCCTCGGCGGGACGGCCCGACTTGAGGTCCCACATCTGCCAGGGCGTCAGGTTCAGCAGGCTTTCGGCATAGACGGTGCGCAGGTCAAGATGCGCGGGGTCAGTGGCAAAGGCCGCGCGCATCGCATCGGCGAAATCATAGTCCCAGCGATGCATGTCATCATCAAGACCGCGCTGCGGGTAACGCGCGGGCAGGGTGCGGATCAGCGCCTGTTCGACGGGCGTGCAGCCATCCACACGCGCCATTGCGGCCTGTGTCGCGTCATAGGCGGTTTGCAAAGCCTTGGCGCGGCCGTCGGTATCGAACAGGTCCCAGGGCATGTTGTAATTGGGGCCGGTGGCATAGGCGACGCCCCAATGAGCCATGGCGCAATCCGGGTCGTGCTCCAGCGCGCGGTTGAAGCAGACGGCGGCCTCCTCGTGATTATAGCCATAGGTCCAGATCAGTCCGCGGTCAAACCACAGTTGCGCCAGTGGCGATGTGGTCGTTATCGGGCAGGTATGGCTGCCCAGATCATAGCCATAGTCGTCCATTCCAGATACTCCCCCTTTATGTCCGGAAGAGTACGCGAAAGCGAGGTGCGAGGAAACCTCAGGCAAGCATCCGGTCTTCGATGCGGCCCATGCGAAGCATCAGCAGGAAGCCGAGAATGCACATGATCAGGATGCCGGTGTTGAGGGGGGCCATGGACCCGTCAAACAGCAGCCCGACCGGGGCCGCGATCGCGGCTGCCAGAACGGTTGCCACCGCGCCAATGACCGAGGCGGCCATGCCGGCGATATGGCCCATGGGTTCCATCGCGATGGCGTTCAGGTTGCCCAAGGTGGTGCCCGCCATGAAGAACACGGCCGTCTGCCAGGCCACGAACAGGCCAAAGGACACGTCGGGCGACAGGGGTACGGCGCTCAGGCCGATCATGCCGAGCGTGATGAAGATCTGCACGCCCAGCGACCAGGTCACCATGCGGCGCATGCCGACCCGCACCACCAGCGCGGCGTTCAACAGGCTGGCCGAGCCCGAAAGCAGCGCCACCATGGCAAACCAGAACGGGAAACTGTCGCCGCGATCATGGATCACGTCATAGATCGGCTGCACCATGGTGAGCATGGTGAAAAGCGTGCCCATGCACAGGGTCTGCACCATGATCGACAGGCGCACCGTAGGGTGGCCGAACATCTGCCGCACCGCATCGACCAGCAGGGGCAAGCGAAAGGGACGCCGGTTTTCCACCGCGAGCGATTCCGGCAGGCGGAAGCCCATCCAGAGAACGGAAATGGTGGAAAACAGGACAAAGGCCGCGAAGATCCCGCGCCAGCCCGTCAGCGCGATGATGCCCGCGCCCATCAGCGGTGCAAAGGCCGGGAACAGGGTAAAGATCATCATGGCGATCGAGACGATGCGCGCCATCTGGCGACCGGAATAGAGGTCGCGGACAACGGCCATCGCCACCACGCGCGGCCCGGCGGCCCCCAGACCTTGTGCCACCCGCGCGGCCAGCACCAGTTCCAGCGACGGGCTGGCCCAGGCGACTGCGCTGGCCAGGATATACACCACGGCACCGCCATAAATCACCGGCTTGCGCCCAAACGCGTCGGAGAGCGGCCCGGTGAAAAACGTGCCGATCCCCATGCCCAGCACAAAGGAGGTGAGGATCAGTTGCGCCCGGTTGGGCTCATTGGGGCTCAACTCCAGCCCGATTTCCGGCAGGGCGGGCAACATAGAATCGATCGAGAATGCAATCGTGGCGAACATCATCGCGATCAGCGCGATGAATTCGGCCTTGGACATCCGGTCTGCCATGGGGCTCTCCTTACCCGTCACGCGCTAACACGGTCGGGGCATGGGGGCCAGTTGCACCAATGCACAGAACCCTGTGGGTTTATGCAGAGGTAGTCTCAAGCTGAGACATGATCTCGCGGATCACCTGTTCCCAAAGTTCGGGCGGCTGCGCGCCTGGAACAGCATGCTTGTTTGCCACGATAAAGGTCGGAACCGAGTTCACCCCCATTTCACGCGAATGGGTGTCGCGTTTGGCAATGTCCTCGCGGTCGGCGTCGGTCTTGAGCAGTTTCTGTACCACCGCCGCGTCCATGCCGATACTGTCGGCGATGTCACCCAGAACCTCGTGATTGCCGATGTCGCGGCCGTCGACGAAATAGGCGCGGAACAAGGCATCGACCGCCTCGGTTTGCTTGCCTTCGATCCCGGCCCAATGGATCAGGCGATGAGCGTCAAGGGTGTTGGGCGTGCGGCTCATCGCTTCGAAATTGATGTTCAGCCCGGCGTTGTGCGCGTGCTCGACCACCGGCGCATAGGCGCGGACCGCGCCCTCCTTGCCGCCGAACTTGGTTTCGAGGTATTCGCGACGGTCCATACCGGCGTCCGGCATGTCTGGATTCAACTGGAACGGATGCCATTCGATCACAAAGGGGTGGTCGGGTATGGCCGCCAGCGCCTTTTCCAGATGCGTCTTGCCGATATAGCACCACGGGCAGATCGGGTCGGACAGGATATCGAGCTTGACGGTATGGCTCATCGGGACGGCCCCTTGAAATAGGCCGGCAGCGCCCGGCGCAGGAGTTTGCCGTTGCCGCCCGTGGGCAGCGCGGGAAGGTAAACGAAGGCGCGCGGCTGTTTATAACGCGCGAGGTTCGCCTCGACATAGGTCCTGAGCGCGGTTTCGTCCAGTTCCCGGGGGCCAGAGTAGAAGGCTGCAATCACGAATGTGTCAGGTTTGACCTCGACCGAGGCCGCGCCGACCTGCTCGATTCCGGGGTAGCGCGCCAGTACCGCTTCGACCTCGACCGGGGAGACCCGGTAGCCGCCGGCGTTCATCATGTCGTCGTCACGGCCCAGATAGGTGATCTGCCCGTCGATGGCCATGGCACCCTGATCTCCGGTCAGGAACCAGTCGCCCTGCATGCGCGCGGCGGCTTCCTCGGGGGCGTTGAGATAGCCCAGCATCAGGCCGGGGTCGTCTCGATGTACCGCGATGGTGCCGGGCTGGCCCTGCGGCACCGGACCGTCCGGCCCAAGGATGGCGATGCGCCGCCCCGGTTGGGGCTGACCCAGCGCCTCGCCACGGGCCGGATGGGCCGGGCTGGACGAGATGAAGGTCGAGCATTCGGACATGCCGAATGCCTCGTAGAGTTCGGTGCCCGAGGCCCGGTTCCAGTGTTCGTGCAAGGCGCGGGCCAGTTTTTCGCCGGCACAGAGGCCATGACGCAAAGCAGGCAGCTCCAGCTGTTCACGCCCTTGCAGCAGCTTGCGGAATACGCCGGGTGCTGCGGCAAAGATTGTGGCCCTGTGTCTGGCCAGGAGATCCGGCAGCCGGTCGATATCGGTGCCGGGCGCGGGGATCAGCGCGGTCGCGCCGATGGTCCAGGGGTCCATCAGCCCGGTGCCCAGCGTATAGGTCCAGTTGAACGCACCCGCGTGGCATAGCCGGTCCTCCTCGGTCAGGCCGTACCAGCCATCGACCATCATCTGCCGCGCCCAGATTGCCCGGTGCGCATGCGCCACCGCGCGTGGTTTGCCCGAGGTGCCCGAGGTATAGACCGCATAGGCCAGCCTGTCGGGATCGCCCAGGGCGAATGCGGCGGGCGGCAGGCTGTGCATGGCATTGAGTGCCTCGGTCCCGATCTGGTTCGGATGCGGCGCACAGGCGACACCGGCGTCGCGCAGAATGGCGGCAGGGCTCAACTCGGCGATCATCCGGGCGGTTTCCGGCTCGGTCAGTTGCGACGAGGTCGGAACCGGCACGATCCCGGCCGCAATGGCGCCAAGATAGGCAACCGGAAACTCGACCGTATTGCCCAGCCGCATCAGGACCAGGTCACCGGGTTTCAGACCGGCCGCCAACAACCCTGTCGCCGTGCCCAGAATGGCCTGACGCAGGCGGGCATAACTCCAGTCGTCGGTGCGGTTCTCGTACAGAACAGACAGGGCGGTTTTATCCGCCAGACGTTCCGCATGGCGCAGGACATGCGCGGCCAGGTTGAACGGTGTGGGGCAGGGCGGCGGCGGCCCTTGGTCATAGATCGACAGCATGCGCATTGGCTAGCCTGCCGCAGCGCCCGTTGCAAGCGGGCCACGCGGGTTCTATAGACTGGGACCATGACCAGCCGCGATCCTAAATCCCTGATCCGCATTGCCCGTTCCAACGGCGCCCAGGCCGAGGCCGAGCCTCTGGATCTGGGGGCGCGTGTACGCGAATTGCGCAAGGCGCGCGACTGGACACTGGAACAGGCCGCGACCAAGGCCGGGCTGGCCCGCTCGACGCTGAGTAAGATCGAGAACGGCCAGATGTCGCCGACATACGATGCGTTGAAAAAGCTGGCGGTCGGTTTGCAGATCTCGGTGCCGCAGCTGTTCACGCCGCCGCAAAAAGACCAGATCAACGGACGGATGACAGTGACCAAGTCCGGTGACGGCTCTGCCCATGCGACCGCGACCTATGAACATGAACTGTTGGCCGACTCGCTTACCAAGAAGAAGATGCTGCCCTATCGTGCCCGCGTGCGCGCCCGGTCGATGGACGAGTTCGACGGTTGGGTTCGGCACGACGGCGAAGAGTTCCTGTACGTGCTGACCGGGGTTATCCGCCTGTTCACCGAGTTCTATGAGCCCGTCGAGATGCGCAGGGGCGACAGCGCCTATTACGACGCCTCGATGGGGCACAACGTGATTTCAGTCAGTGACGAGGATGCGACGATCCTTTGGGTTACTTCGCTGTCCTGACCGGCTTCAGCCTCCGCATTCGCGGTTCAGCGCCTCGACATAAAGGAAATCGGCGAATTCCTCGCGCGCTTCCTCCATGGTCAGGTTGTGGCGGTCGGCCAGATAGGCTTCGAACCGGGCGCGGTCGAGTTTCAGAAACGGCATGTCCCGTTCATCCAGTTCGGGAAACCGCGATTTCACGCGAGCAAATCCACTGGCCCAGTCATGGGTCAGGTCTGTCCAGGTCATCATAACGAGCATTCCTTTGCGAACAACGACGCGAAATGCTCCCCCCTTTGGGCACACTAAAGATATGCGGGCAGATCACGCACCCGGCAAAACGCCGCAGCGCCGAAAGCAGGGGCGCCGTGCCCGGTCGTGATTCATTACTCTTCGTACCACCAGACATCGGGCATGTATTGCGGGCCGTCGCCATAAATCGGCGGGCTATCCGGATACCGCAATTGGCGGATATGGGCGATCCGGCCGACCTCGAAGCTCCAGATCGGGATCACGTAGCGACCTGCGGTCAGAATACGGTCCAGCGCGCGCGCGGCCGAGGTCAATTCGGCCTGTGTTCTGGCCGACAGCATCGCGTCGATCATCGAGTCAATCGCAGGCAAATCGGCGCCCATGAGGTTGCGCGTGCCGGGCTGATTGGCGGATGCTGAACCCCAATAAAGCCTTTGTTCGTTGCCAGGCGACAAGGAGAGATCGCGGCGGAAAGGCGTAAGATCGAAGTCGAGATCGGCAATCCGCGCGGTGTACTGGGCATTGTCGACTTTCTCGGTCGCGGCCTGGATACCCAGGCGCTCCAGCGCCCTAGCGTAGATGTCGATCACCGTCTGCATGTCTGTGTCGCCCTGACGGATCAGGAAGCGGAACGTAAAGGGTTCGCCGTCAGTCCCCTTCAACACCCCGTTCTCAACGGCAAATCCGGCATCGGTTAGCAGGTTCGCGGCCTTGCGCAGGTTTTTTCGGTTGCGCGCGGTTCCGTCGCCTTGCGGCAGGGCATAGCCCTCGACTGTCCCGGGTGGCAGGTCGGCGGCATAGGGCGCCAGCAGATCGGCCACCGCGCCGGTGGCCGGACCCGGGCGAAAGGCCAGATCGGTGCCGGAAAAATACGATGTGATGCGGGGCATCGCGCCGCCGGTGACGGTATCGTTGATGTATTCGAAATTGAACGCTTGCAGCAACGCCTCGCGCACGCGCCAGTCATCGAACGGCGCGCGCCGGGTGTTGATGACAAAACCGGTCATCCCCGAAGGCTTGCCATGGGTGATCTCGGTCTTAATCACATCGCCGCGCTGGACGGCGGGAAAGTCGTACACGCTGTCCCACTTCTGGGCATTGAATTCCCGAATGGCGCTGACCTCGCCAGCCTTGAAAGCTTCGAACAGAACCGACTGGTCGCCGAAGAAATCAATGCGCATCTCGTCAAAGTTCATCGTGCCGCGCCGAAAGCCGAGGTTCTGGCCCCAATAGTCCGGGTTTCGCGCGAAAGTCACGTAGCGGCCCGGTTCGTAGGTCGAGACGACATAGGGCCCGGTGCCGATGGGAATGTCGTGGATGCCGGCCTCGGACAAGCTGCGCCCCTCCCATTGTGCTTTTTTCAGGATCGGGCGCAGACCGGCCAGCATGGCCAGTTCGCGGTCGTCGTCGGCAAATGTCATACGCACGCTGCGGGGCCCGGTCGCCTCGATCGACGCGATGCGCGACCAGAAACCGCGATAGCGCAGATGCCCCTCGGTGCCCAAGGTCCGGTAGGACCAGATCACGTCTTCGACCGTGACCGGGCTGCCGTCCGAGAATCGGGCCTCGGGCCGCAGGGTGAATTCGACCCAGGAACGGTCTGGTGGCGTCTCGACCGATTCGGCCAAAACACCGTAGAGCGTGAACGGTTCGTCCCAGCTGCGGCCCATCAGGCTCTCGTAAGACCAGAACTGCATCTGCCAGGGAACTGTCCCTTTTTGGGCAAACGGATTGAGGCTGTCAAAGCCGCCGGTGTTGCCAAAGACGACACGTCCACCTTTGGGTGCTTCCGGGTTGGCATAGGGCAAAGACACAAAATCCGGTGGTAGAGCCGGGTCCCCATACATAGCTATGGCGTGCTGTGATTCTGCTGCGGCGAAATTCGCGCTCAGAACGAGGGCGATTCCCGCCGCCAGCTGACGGAGAGAGGGGAAAAAATCTGGTCGCACTTGCGAAACAATCCTGCTCAGGCCTTATTTTCTTGGGCCTCACCCTAACGAGGGATTCACGTCTTTTCAAACTTTTAGCTTGGATGCGAGCGTGGAATTGCTTATAAAGGGGTCACTGCTCGATAGGTTTCTTGCCTGTATGAAACCTGCCTCAATAACTTAACGCCCGCCTTGCGCGGGCGTTTTTTTTCTGAGCGGATCTACATCGTTTTTGTCCGCACGGGCACCGTTCACTTCCCCTCGGGCCAGTCGTTTTGCCGTTTTCTTTGCAGGTGCAGCATGGCAGGGTATCGCGCGATGGACATTCTCAGAGAGGGCAAGACATGTCGCTGAACGGAAAGACCGCAATCGTCACCGGATCCAATTCGGGTATCGGTCTGGGCATCGCACGTGAACTGGCGCGGGCCGGAGCGGATGTGGTGCTGAACTCGTTTACAGATCGGGAAGAAGATCATGCGCTGGCGCGTGCGCTGGCCGACGAATTCGGTGTTAAGGCGCGCTATATCAAGGCCGACATGTCCAAGGGTGAGGAATGCCGCAACCTGATCGAACAGGCGGGTGCCTGCGACATCCTGGTGAACAACGCGGGTATTCAGCATGTCTCGCCGATTGATGAGTTCCCGGTCGAGAAATGGGATGCGATCATCGCCATCAACCTGAACTCGGCCTTTCACACCACCGCGGCTGCCTTGCCGATGATGCGGGCGGCGGGATGGGGCCGAATCGTCAATATCGCCTCGGCCCACGGGCTGACCGCCTCGCCGTTCAAGGCGGCCTATGTCGCGGCCAAGCATGGCATCGTCGGGATGACCAAGACCGTGGCGCTGGAAACCGCGCAGGAACCGATAACCTGCAACGCCATCTGCCCGGGCTATGTGCTGACTCCGCTGGTCGAGGCGCAGATCCCCGACACGATGGAGAAATACGGCATGGGCCGCGAAGAGGTGATCAAGAAGGTGATGCTGGAACGGCAGCCGTCCAAGGAATTCGCGACCGTCGAGCAACTGGGCGGCACGGCCGTCTTTTTGTGTTCGGATGCGGCGGCGCAGATCACCGGGACCACGATCAGCGTCGATGGGGGCTGGACGGCGCTCTGAAGCCAGGGGGAGTAGGGGGCTCTGCCCCCGTCGCTTGATGGGCGCCTTCCCCGGAGTATTTTTGAAAAGGTGAAGAGGCTGGCAATGCGGCGGATCAATCTGGCCTTGCAGGGGGGAGGCGCGCATGGCGCGTTTACCTGGGGTGTACTGGACAGGCTGCTGGATGAGCCGGATGTGGAGGTCGCCGCGATCACCGGCACCTCGGCCGGGGCGCTGAATGGCGCAGCGTTCAAGGCGGGCATGGTGGCAGGCGGGCGCGAAGGCGCGCGCACCATGCTGGACAGTCTGTGGCGGCGCATGGGCGCGCAGGCGGACGCGCGCCTGACGGCATGGATGCAGGCGCTCGATCCGTTTCATCTGGCGCGGGTGCTGGAGCATTCCCCGATGTTCGCCGCAGCCGATTGGGCGACGCGGCTGGTGTCTCCTTATGCCTATGGACCGTTCTACTCCAATCCGTTGCTCCCGGTTGTCGAGGCGTTCGATTTCGACTGCGTTCACGCAGGTTCGGGACCCGCGTTGTTCGTTTGCGCGACCTGTGTTCGTAGCGGCAAGATAAGGGTCTTTGAGGGTCCGGAGATTACAACGGACGCGATCCTGGCCTCGGCCTGTTTGCCGACACTGTTCCAGGCGGTTCGCATATATGATCCGAAGTCGGGCCGAGAGGAGGCGTATTGGGATGGCGGTTATACCGGCAACCCGGCGCTGTTCCCGCTGTTCAATCGCGACTTTCCTGACGATGTGGTGATCGTCAACATCAACCCGCTGGAACGTGACGACCTGCCGGTGACACCGCAGCAGATCCACAACCGGATCAACGAGATCAGCTTCAACTCATCTCTGTTGCGCGAGTTGCGGGCGATCAATTTCGTGCAGCGGCTGCTTGAGGACGGCACACTGGAGCGCGGGCGGATGAGCCGGGTTTTGGTGCACATGATCGCCGATGATGCGCTGATGAACAGCCTGTCGGTGGCAACCAAGCTGGTGCCTGTTCCTCAGGTTCTGCTGCGTCTGAAAGAGGCGGGCAGGGAGGCCGCAGGCCGTTTCCTGGAGGCGCACAAGCAGGACCTGGGCGCGCGTTCGACCGTCGATCTGGCCGAGATGTTCGGGTAGCGCCGCCTCAGTCCTTTTCAGGCGGGCGGCTGGGGTCTTTTTCGTTGGGATAGACCAGCCCGGCGGAAATTACCAGTTTCGCCGCGTCCTCGACCGTCATGTCCAGGATCGTCACATCCTCTTCGGGGAAATAGAGCAGAAAACCCGATGTCGGGTTGGGTGTCGTGGGGACAAAGACACTCATCAGCCGACCCGATGTTTCGGCCTTGTCGGCGATTTCCCCCTTGGCGGTTGTGGACACGAACCCGATGGCCCAGATACCCCGGCGCGGGTACTGGATCAGGCAGGCCTGTTCGAAACTGCGTTCGGTTTGGGCAAAGACCGTTTCCGATATCTGCTTGATGCCACTGTAGACCGATCGCACAACCGGCATCCGGTTCACCAGTCGTTCCGCGTAATGGATCAGCGAACGACCGATGATCCCCTTGGCGATCCAGCCGACCAGAACAGTGAACACGAAAAAGAAGATGACACCAACACCGCGCAGGTTGATGCCGATATATTGCTCGGGCCGAAACTGATGCGGCACCAGCGGCAGGACAAAGCTGTCGACCCATCCGACCAGCGACCAGAACAGCCAGATCGTCAGCCCGACAGGGGCGATAACCACGATACCCGTCAGAAACGAGGCGCGCAGACCGGCAAACCGGCTACGTTTCGCAGGGTGGGGTGTGTCGTCGAATGGTGTGTTCATGATGGTCCCGGCTGGTGTTGGCTCGGAAGGTAGTCATTCCAAACCCCACCTGCAATGGTCTGCGACCGGGGAGCGGATGCTAGCGTCCGAGGGAGCCAAGTTCCTGGGCGATTGCCGCCGCCAGGCGCGCGTTATTGCGCACAAGTGCGATGTTTGCAGTCAATGACCGGCCTGCGGTTGCCTCGAAGATGGCTTGCAGCAGGAACGGGGTAACGGCCTTTCCGGAAACACCCAGCGCGTCGGCCTGGGCCTGCGCCCGGGCGATGATCGGGGCCAGTTCCTCGGCGGCGATCTGGTCGGCTGCGGGAATGGGGTTTGCGACAAGCTGGCCACCCGGCAGACCCAAGGCCCGCCGCACGGCATGGGCCCGGGCAATTGAGGCCGCGTCATCCATCCGCAGGGGCGCGGGCAGATCCGAGGTCGATGACCAGAAGGCGGGAAAACTGTCCTGCCCATATGCAATGACCGGAACGCCGAGGGTTTCGAGAACCTCCAGCGTCTTGGGCAGATCAAGGATGGCCTTGGCGCCCGCCGCGACAACGGTGACGGGGGTCTGGGCCAGTTCGTGCAGGTCGGCAGAGATGTCAAAGCTGGTCTCGGCCCCCTTGTGGACGCCGCCGATGCCGCCGGTGGCAAAGACCTCTATCCCGGCATGGCGCGCGGCGATCATCGTTGCGGCGACCGTGGTTGCACCGGTGCCGCCAGTCGCCATGCATGCCGCCATATCGGCGCGCGACAGTTTGGCGACGCCTTTGGCCTGACCCAGGGCGGTGAGGCGTTCGGGGTCGAGACCGACATGCAAGTGCCCCTCGATCACCGCGATCGTGGCAGGCACGGCGCCTGCGTCGCGAATGTCCTGTTCGACCAAGCGTGCTGTTTCGACGTTCTGGGGATAGGGCATCCCGTGCGTGATGATGGTGCTTTCCAAAGCCACAACGGGTTTCCCGGCAACGCGGGCGGCATGGACTTCGGCGGACAGGCGCAGGTCGATCACAGCGGGGTTTCTCCTGAAACATAGGTGGCGGCGGCATGCAGCGCGCGGGCAAGGGCGGTTTCCCGGTCGGCGCCCTTGGCCTCGGCCGCGATATGGGCCGCCATGAACGTGTCGCCCGCGCCAGTCACCCGGGTGACCAGAACGGCGGGCGGGGTCTGGGTGATCACCCGTTCGGCATCCCCTTCGGAGGCCGAGCGGCCACCGTCGGTGACAAGAACCCGCTGCGCGCCACGCTCCAGCAGGGCCTGCGCCGCGCTGGCGGAATCGGAAAACTCGGTCTGGCAGAGCAGGCCAGCCTCTTCGAGATTGACGTAAAGCGTCGCGCGGCCCTGCCGGACAAAGGGCAAGAGCCGCTCGGCCTTGCCGGGCGAGGCAGGCGCGACTCGCAGATCGGCCCGGGCAAAGGCGGGCGATTGCGCGATCTCGTCCAGCAGCGCCAGCGTCAGATTGCCGTCGAGCGCAACGGGGCCGTCATAGGGTGACTGTTCGCTGCCAAGCTTGCCGTTGAACAGGGCGCGCAGGATCTTGGCGCCCGCGGCCTCGAGCGAGTGGGCGTCAGCGATTGCGGCGATCAACCCGTTGGCCCCCTCGACCGCCATATAGCGGTCGGTTGGCAGGTCCTCGGACCGATAGACATGTTCGGTCCGCATCCCCATCTGGGCGCAGGCGCGGATCAGTTCGTCGCCCTCGGCATCGCGACCGATGGCGGTGAGCAGGGTCGGGGTCATGCCAAAGCGGGCCAGCGTCATGGCGATGTTCATCGCCACACCGCCCGGCAGGCGCGTGATCCGGCCGGGTACGTCCGAACCCTGGCGCATGTGGCTGGCCGAACGTCCGATCACGTCCCAAAGGACCGAACCGATGCAGAGGATATCCGAGTTTTGCGTCATTCCGCCCTCATGCCGCAGGGCACTGTCCAGTGCAAGCGGGGTTGTGCAATGAGCGCTTAGTTCGAAACAAGGCCAAGTACCGCGTCGGAGGCGGTTCCATCGTATTTCGCGCGTGGCGGCCAGGGGCGTTGTCGCCAATCCGGCTCGAACACGAAACTGGACACTTTGCGGCCATCGACCAGCGCGCCGTTGCCTGCACCAAGGGCGTAATCGTAGTAGAGTTTCACGATCTCTTCTTCGCTGACCTGATCGGTGGTGGGGTGCGCCATGCAGGCCGCGCGCCAATGGCGCACGCGATCATAGTCGGGGCCGGTGGGGAGTTCGAAATCCTCGTAATAGTCCAGAAACCAGAACCGTTTGAAGATCGGTGTATAGACCGCCTCGGCCAGACCAAACGCGTCAAACAGCCAGGTCCCGTCCGGGTTGTGTTCGACCAGGAAATCGTTGAGGCCGCGATAGAGCGCCAGCAACCGGTCGCGATGCGCATCGCGTTTGGAGAGGTCTTGGTTCAGGACAAACAGGTAGCCGGCTGTGACAAAGGGGTCTTCCTTTGCGATCAGCATGGATTCGGTGGCGTGCTCCCCTGGGTCGCGACGCCGCAATGGTCCGCCGGGCAGAATCTCGTCGAGATATCGCAAGATGACCAGGCTTTCCTTGATGATCCTGCCATCCGGCGTTTCGAGAACCGGCAAGGCGGTCGTCCCACGAGTCTTGGCCAGCAAGTCCGGGTCGCGGGGGCGGGTGATGTCTACAACCCGGAACTCGACCGCATCACCCTGACCGCGCAGCGCCAGAAGTATTTCGATACGCTGAGAGAATGGACAAACCGGGATGTGGTGGATGACGAATTTGCCGGGCAAGAAAAATCTCCTGTTCGCGATGATCTGTGTTCAATACGTGGTCCGAAACCATGGGCAGGGTGCAAAAAGTGAACGTCGATCACAAGGGCTAAGCCCACGTCACTGACCCGGCACGGCAAAGGTCAATGCGGCCCAAAGGCTCTGCCAGACCGGCCGCCCGCCTTCGGGCGCGGGCCGCAGAACCACCGCGTCGAACAGATAGGCATGGCCCGGCAGAACCGGAATGAGGGCTTCGCCGAACGCATCCGTACGGTAAAGCGAAACCGTTACCGTCTTGTCCGGCGCTCGGTCGAACACTTCGACCTGCGCGTCAGCCCTGACGTTCCCCTGGTAAAGGAGTCGCACCCGCATTCCCTGTGACAGGTCATCGGAATAGGGGTTGGCAAGCGCCACGAACTCGGTCTCCATCCCGGTTTCCCGGTCTGCCCCCTCTGCGTCACCGACACCAACCAGCGCTTTTGCATGGCGGGTATAGCTTTCAAAGAAATCTTTGGGCGGCAGGCCACGTTCGGCATGGCGCGCCTCGATATCGGGGAAATCCTTGTGCGCGGCAAAGGCGGCGAAATCCTCCCATGCCTTGTATTTCAGCGTGGTTGCGCGGGTTTCATGTACCAGGACCAACAATCCGTCCCCGGGCTCGGCCACCTGAATGGCGGGAACATCCCCCATCCGACCGTTATAAGGAATGATCTGGCCATTCAACATCAGTTCGGAGCGCGTGGCACGATCGGGGAAGAACACCTGCGGCGCCCCTTCGAAAACCTGCCCAACCAGCAGGTCCGCAACAAGTTCATTTCCGCTTTCCACTTGATATTCATGGGGTTCAATCCAAAACTCATGAGCAGCGCCGGGACAGGCGGTGACAAACATGCCGAATATCAAAGCGAGTGCGCGAAACATGGGCCGGACCTTGGCAAGACTGTTCATTAAGCTGACCCATCTGTTGGTGCTGTCAAGCTTTTGGGTCTGTTCGGTAACAGCGCATGAGGTGACGCCGACGGTTGGGGATTTGCGTCAGGAGAACGGGCAAGTCTTTCTCGAGCTGCGCATGAATGTCGAGGCATTTGTCGCCGAAATCGATCTGGACGATCTGGTTGATACCAACGAGTCGGCTGCATCGGACCGCTACGACCAGTTGCGCAATATGGATGCATCGCGGCTGGAGCCGCTGGTTCGTCAGTTTGTCCTGGGCTGGCTCGACACTGTGAAAATTGAGGCTGGCGCGCCGTTGAAGCTGAGCTTCGAAGGTGCCCGCATTCCGGTGGTAGGCAACCCGGACCTGCCGCGCGCCTCGGTGATCCTGCTGGCGGGTGAGTTGCCAGAGCGCGCGGGCAGCCTGACAGTGACCTGGCCCGCAGGCGCCGGCGCGCTGGTCCTGCGGCAACAGGGGGTCGAAAAGCCCTATACCGGCTATCTCAGGGGCGGCGAAACGAGCCCGCCCATTCCGCTCAAGGGCGGCGCGGCGCTGGGTCCAATGGAGACGTTCGTGTCATACATCCCGGTCGGATTCGATCACATCCTGCCTAAAGGGTTGGATCACATCCTGTTTGTGCTGGGCCTCTATTTTCTGTCGTCGCGCCTGCGTCCGCTGGTCTGGCAGATCAGCGCGTTTACACTGGCCCATACGGTCACCCTTGCGCTGGGGGCCTCGGGTCTGGTGAGGGTTGACCCGGCGATCGTCGAGCCGCTGATCGCGGCCTCGATCACCTTTGTCGCCCTGGAAAACGTGTTCGTGCGCAAACTGCATCCCTGGCGGCCGATCATCGTGTTCTGTTTCGGCTTGCTGCACGGACTTGGCTTTGCGAGCGTTCTTGGCGAGTTCGGGTTGCCAGCGGGGCAATTCCTACCGGCGTTGTTGGGCTTCAACATCGGCGTGGAACTGGGTCAGCTGACCGTGATTGCCCTGGCTTTTCTGGCGGTGGGCGTCTGGTTCCGGAAAAAGCCGTGGTATCGGGGCCGGATCGCTATTCCGGCCTCGATCGTGATCGCGCTTGTGGGCGGATATTGGTTTGTGGAACGCGCTTTTCTGGCCTAGCGCAGCGCCGATGTGAGCGCGGCGAGGGCTGAAACCGGATCTTCGGCCGACCAGATTTCTTCTCCGATGCCGAAGAAATCTGTGCGCGGTGCTAGCGATGCTACCAGATCGGCCGTCAGCCCACCTTCGGCGACCACCGGGACTTCGATCATTTCAGACCACCACTGGAACAGGTCCCGTTCGGCAATGGTGCCGTCACCCAGCGCATGCGCACCGACGGGGCCGAAGGCGACGTAATCCGCGCCCGCCTCGCCAGCGGAAATGCCGTCGTGACGCGAGGTTCCGCAAAAGCTGCCGACGATGGCATCGGGGCCAAGTTCCTTGCGGGCGGCGCGGACCGAACGGGCCGCGTCCGACAGATGCACGCCATCAAGGCCAAAGCGCTGCGCGATCAGAACATGATCCGAGATCACCAGCGCCACGTCGCGCGCATGCGCCACTTCGCGGCAGGCATCCGCCGCCCGGCCGATCATCTCCTCGTCGCGGGTGGCGAGCGCAAGGCGGATACAGGCGATTTCGGCGCTGTCGAGGACGCGCGCGAGTTGGGCGGGAAAACTCTCGAGATCGAGGCTCGGCGGGGTGATCAGGTAAAGCTGCGGCTGCTCGGGGGTATCCATGGCGGTGCCTCTGGTCTGGGTTTTGGCCGGTTTAGCCGATCGGACGAGGAATGGGAATATCGGGAAAGGGAACGCTGCGCCGTTGCGGTAGGCCTGAGTATTTTTGGCGAAATGAAGAGGCGGGCGCTGCGGTCTTGCCCAGGCCGGCCTCGGGCGATAGAGCGGGGCGGAGTTTTGGAGGAAAGACATGCCAAGCGACAAGGCCCAACCCGAAATCGTGCTGGTACGGCCCCAGATGGGCGAGAATATCGGCGCGGCGGCGCGGGCGATGTGGAATTTCGGGCTGGACCGGATGCGGATCGTCGATCCGCGCGACGGCTGGCCCAACAGCCGGGCAGTGGCGATGTCGTCGGGGGCCGGACGGCTGTTGGACGAGGCGCAGCTGTACAGCGATTTGCCGGGGGCGCTGGCAGATAGAACTTACGTCTTTGCCACCACCGCGCGGCCGCGCGAAATGACCAAGCCGGTGTTCAGCCCCGAGCGCGCGATGCAGCTTGCCGCCGAGAAGGTGGCCGCAGGGGAAAAGGTGGCCGTGCTGTTCGGGCCCGAGCGCGCGGGCTTGGAAAACGAGGATATCGCGCGGGCCAATGCGATCATCACGGTGCCGGTGAACCCGGACTATGCCTCTCTCAACCTTGGGCAATGTGTGCTGCTTGTGGCTTATGAGTGGATGCGACAGACCGGCGATGTCATGCATGTGTCTGACGACCCCGGGCCCAAGGGCGATTGGGCGACAGGGTTGGAGATCGAGAAGCTTGCCGAACACTACGAGGAACGGCTGACCGAAGCCGGGTTCTTCTTTCCGGAAACCAAGGCCGAAGGCATGAAACAGAACCTGCGCAACCTCTGGAGCCGGATGCGCATGACGCGCGCCGATGTCCAGATGCTGCACGGGATCATGCGGCAGATGGTCCGTTGGAAGGATCGCGGCTGAGCGGGGCGCTGGACCTTGTCGCGCGCGCACCCTAGCTTGCAGGCGGCAAGACGAGAAAATGAGGATGGCATGAGCGGCAAGCGCAGCATCTTTGAAGAGGTATCCGGCGACACCCGCAAGACGGCGGCGCAGCCCGGCATGATCGACCGGGGCCGGGGCGGCGCGCGCGGCGCCATCCGCGCCTGGCTGATGGTTCTCTTCGCGCTGGTGGTGGCGATGATCGTGGTGGGCGGGTTGACCCGGCTGACCGACAGCGGTCTGTCGATCACCGAATGGCGGCCTGTCACCGGGGCGCTGCCCCCGATGTCCGAGGCCGAATGGCAGGCGGAATTCGACAAGTACAAGCAGATCGACCAATGGCGCCTGCAAAACCAGTGGATGGAGCTGGGCGACTTCAAGTCGATTTATTGGTGGGAATGGGGGCATCGCCAGCTGGGCCGCGTGATCGGGCTGGTCTGGGCACTGGGATATGCGGGCTTCCTGATCGCCCGGAAAATACCGGCCGGATGGCACGGGCGCCTTTTGCTGCCGGGGGCTCTGGGCGGGATCCAGGGCGCGATTGGCTGGTGGATGGTCAGTTCCGGGGTCACACAGGGAGAGGAGATGACGTCCGTCGCCTCCTACAGGTTAGCAACACATCTGGGGCTGGCCTTTGTGATCCTGGGGCTTCTGGCCTGGTACATGATGGCCCTGGGGCGCAGCGAGCGGGATCTGATGCAGGCCCGCCGCGCCAAGGAAACAAGGCTGTTTGGCCTGGCGACCGGCTGGATGCATTTTGCGTTTCTGCAAATCCTGATCGGCGCGCTGGTGGCGGGCATCGACGCGGGTCGGAATTTTGTCGACTGGCCGCTGATGGCGGGGCAATTCTTTCCGCCGGACGCCACCGAGCTGACGCCACTTTGGCGCAACTTCTTCGAAAGCCCGGGTTTGGTGCAGTTCATTCACCGGATGGCGGGCTACCTTCTGTTGGCGTATGGCATCATGGCCTGGCTCCGGGGGCGCCGCAGCGCGCATGCGCAAACGCGGTTTGCCTTTAACGCGGCATTTGCGGCGCTGTTGTTGCAAGTGGTGCTGGGGATCGTGACGGTGCTGTATGCCGCGCCGCTGCATATCGCCATCGTGCACCAGCTAATGGCGGTTGCGGTATTTGTCCTGATCCTGCGGGCGCGGTTCCTCTGTGCCTATCCGATTGCCACCTCTGTCAGGGGATGACCAGAGCCATGACCGCATTTGACGATCTGATGACCTTTCAGCGCGAAACCTCGGCCCTGGGACAGGTGGCCGGGCGGCTGGGCTGGGATCAGGAAACCGTGATGCCGAAAGGTGCGGCACCGCAACGGGGCGAGGAAAAGGCGGCCATGGCCGCGATCCTGCACGCCCGCCGTTGCGATCCGCGAGTCGCCGAATGGCTGGCGGTGGTCGAGGCGCCCGATCCCATCGGCGCGGCTCAGCTGCGCGAGATCCGGCGTGCCTATGACCGGGCGACCAAGGTGCCCGCCGACCTGGCCCGGGCGCTTGCCCGGATCACCACGCGCGCGCATGGCATCTGGGCGCAGGCCCGCGCCGACGAGGAAGTGGCGGCCTTTCTGCCCGTGCTTGAGGAGGTGGTTGCGCTGCGTCGGCAAGAGGCGCAGGCGCTGGCCGACGACGGCGACCCCTATGACGCGCTGGTCGAGGATTACGAGCGCGCAACCACGGGCGCGCAAATCGCGGCGATCTTCGATGCGATGCGGCCGCGATTGGTGGCCTTGCGCGCTGCGGTCCTGGAACGTCCGGCCCCAAAGGCGCTGGAGGGCAGTTTCGACGAGACCCGGCAAATGAAGCTGAGCCGCCAATTGGCGCGCGCCTTTGGCTACGACATGCATCACGGGCGCGTGGACAAGGCGGTGCATCCGTTCAGCTCGGGGTCGGGTATGGATGTGCGCATCACCACGCGCACCAACCCGCTGGATCCGTTCAACTGCCTCTATTCCACCATCCACGAGGTCGGTCACGCCGCCTATGAGCAGAATATCAGCCGTGATTTCTTGTTGACCCCGCTGGGGCGGGGCGTCTCGATGGGGGTTCACGAAAGTCAGAGCCGGATCTATGAGAACCAGTTGGGTCGCAGCCGCGCCTTTACCGGCTGGATGTATGGCCAGATGCGTGACGCCTTTGGCGATTTCGGCATCGAGGGGCCGGATGCCTTTTATGCCACTGTAAACACCGTGCATCGGGGATACATCCGGACCGAGGCGGACGAGGTGCAGTACAACCTGCATGTCATGCTGCGGTTCGAATTGGAACGCGCGCTGATGTCGGGGGATCTGGCGGTTTGTGATCTGGAAGCCGCCTGGAATGACCGGTTCAAGGCCGATTTCGGCTATCCGGTCGACAAGCCATCGAACGGGTGTCTTCAGGATGTGCACTGGTCCGAGGGGCTGTTCGGTTATTTCCCGACCTATTCGCTGGGCAATGTCTATGCCGGCTGCCTTTACCAGGCGCTGCGGCAAGCGGTGCCGGATCTGGAGGATCAACTGGCCCTGGGCGATACCTCGGGTGCCACCGGCTGGCTGGCGGAAAACGTCCAGCGCCATGGCGGTTTGTATGAGCCGCGCGAAGTCATCGCACGGGCCAGTGGAATGGAACCCGGTCCCGAGCCGCTGCTCGACTATCTCGAAGCGAAGTTCGGCGCGCTTTACGGGCTTTGACCCAACAAATCATCGGGCGGCCGCCGGGACGACGGTGGCCGTGTCATTTCGTGCTATGCTGTTCCGATCGGAGGGACACGCCCATGGACGGAATCAACCTGAGCAACCCGGTCTTTGTGACCTATGCCATCGCCTCGGCACTTTTGGTGCTCAAGCTCATGGGGCAGGGCTGGATGACCATCTATCGCATGATGCGGGTGGATGGCGGATTTGTCAGCCCCGAGGACCTGCGAAAGACACCGCTGAACCCCAATCCGCGTCCGCAACAACTCGATACCGACGATTATGTCGACCGATCCCGGCGGATGCATCGGAACGATCTGGAAAACATTCCGGGGTTCTGGATGGCGGGTTTTCTCATGGTCATCGTTTCGCCGCCGCTCTGGCTGGCCCAATGCCTGATGTACGGTTTCGTTGCCGCACGGGCGGCCCATGCGGTGGCTTATGCCACAAAGCAGACCCACGACGTCCGGGCGACGTTCTATACGATCGGATCCCTGATCGTGATCTTCATGGCGCTTTATGTCCTTTGGGCGATTCTTTTCTAAAGCAGCGCCATGCGCTCGGCTCGCTCGGGATCGGGGAAGGAGCGGTAGAGGCCGAATTCCGACCGTGCGATCAGGGCACTGACAGCGCCGTAGAGCCGCTCGACCTCTTCGTCATGCTCGCCCAGCACCCGAAAGGCGCGGTCCAGCTGGGTCATGTCGTCAAACTCGATCTCCAGCAGGAAATCGCGGCAGCTGTCGGCGGCCAGGTTCAGCTTGCGCCGTAACAGCCGCCAAGAGCGGATCACGCCGCGCGCCCTCAGATACCCCATCCAGTGATCGACGGCGGCGGCAAAGGCCAGCGCCTTTGCCTCGTGTTTCAGATCTATCGCGCAGTGATAAAGGTTCATGGCCGGACCGTCCCCTGTGACCGTTCGGGCCAGATTGACGCGACAGCGATTGCCAACAGGTTAAAGGCAAAAGAAAAGGCGCGGTCTCCCGCGCCTTTTTCCGGCTTTTGGAGCATATTACTCCGCGCCGTCCTCTTCTTCGTCATTCTGTTCGGCGATACGAGCGACGCTGACCACTTCTTCGCCCGGTGCCGTGTTGAAGACACGCACGCCGCCTGCACTGCGAGAGCGAAACGAGATTCCGTCAACCGGAACCCGGATCGACTGCCCCCCCGAGGTGGCCAGCATGATCTGGTCATCCATCAGGACCGGGAAGGAGGCCGCCAGCGTGCCGCCTCGCGGGCCTGCCGAGATTGCCTTGACCCCCTGGCCACCGCGCCCACGCACCGGATAGTCATGCGAGGACGACAGCTTGCCCAGGCCGGTGACCGTGATGGTCAGGATCAGGTCCTGCGCATCCAGCATCTCCTGATACCGCTCGTCGGTCAGGACGCCGGCGCCTTCGACGGCATCCTCGTCTGCGTCTACAGCGTCTTCCTCCATCTCGGCGCCCAGAATGGTCCGGAACCGCTTGATGAACTCGGCGCGCTCCCAGGGTTCGGCGTCGAAATGACGGATAACAGACATCGACACCACCTTGTCGCCGTTCAGCAGGCGCACACCGCGAACCCCGGTGGAATCGCGGCCCTTGAACACACGCACCTCGGTGGTTGGAAAGCGTATGGCGCGGCCGGCATCGGTTACCAGCATGACATCGTCATCTTCGGAACAGATGCGCGCGTTCACCAGTTCCACGCCCTCGGGCAGCTTCATGGCGATCTTGCCGTTCCGCTTCACATTCGTGAAGTCACTCAATGCGTTACGGCGCACATCTCCAGCACTTGTGGCAAAGAAGATTTGCAGGTCGTCCCAGTGTTCCTCGTCCACATCCACCGGCATGATCGCGGCAATCGAAACCCCGGTCGGGATCGGCAGGATGTTGACGATGGCCTTGCCCTTGCCGGTACGCCCCGACTGCGGCAGGCGCCAGGTCTTGAGCTTGTAGACCATGCCGTCGGTGGTAAAGAACAGAAGCTGGGTATGCGTGTTGGCCACAAAGAGGGTGGTGACGACGTCCTCTTCCTTGGTTTGCATGCCGCTCAGCCCCTTGCCGCCGCGTTTCTGGGCGCGGAAATCGGCCAGCGGGGTGCGCTTGATGTAGCCGCCCGAAGTCACGGTCACCACCATGTCCTCGCGCTCGATCAAGTCCTCGTCGTCCAGATCACCGGCCCAGTCGACGATCTCGGTGCGGCGGGGCACGGCAAAAGCGTCTTTTACTTCGCGCAGCTCATCGGCGATGATGCCCATGATACGCTCGCGGGACCCCAGAATCTCAAGGTATTCCTTGATCTTGCCGGCCAGAACTTCCAGCTCGTCGGTGACTTCCTTGACGCCCAGCTGGGTCAGGCGCTGCAAGCGCAGGTCAAGGATGGCGCGGGCCTGTACCTCGGTCAGGTTATAGGTGCCGTCCTCGTTCATCCGCGACAACGGATCGTCGATCAGCCGCAGGTAACCGGCGATCTCGGCGGCGGGCCAACGGCGGGTCATCAGTTTCTCGCGCGCATCCGCCGCATCGGCCGAGGCGCGGATGGTCGCGACCACTTCGTCAACGTTGGAAACGGCGACCGCCAGGCCGCACAAGACATGGCTGCGCTCGCGCGCCTTGCGCAGGTCATAGGCGGTGCGACGTGCAACAACTTCCTCGCGGAAGTCTATGAAACTGGTGAGAAAACGCCTCAGCGTCAGCTGCTCGGGGCGGCCGCCGTTCAGTGCCAGCATGTTGCAGCCAAACGAAGTCTGCATCGGCGAAAAGCGATAAAGCTGGTTCAGCACCACCTCGGGCGTCGCGTCGCGTTTCAGTTCGACCACCACGCGCACGCCGTTGCGGTCGCTTTCATCCTGCACATGGGCGACGCCTTCGATGCGTTTCTCGCGAACCGCCTCGGCGATCTTTTCGATCATTGCGGCCTTGTTCACCTGATAGGGGATCTCGTCCACAATGATGGCATAGCGGTCCTTGCGCAGCTCCTCGACGCGGGTCTTGGCGCGGATGATGACGCTGCCGCGGCCCTCCAGATAGGCCTTGCGCGCGCCGGAGCGGCCCAGCATGACACCGCCGGTGGGGAAATCGGGGCCGGGCACGTAGTCGATCAGTTGTTCGCTGGTCAGGTCCGGATCGTCGATCAGCGCCAGCGTAGCATCGATCACTTCGCCCAGGTTATGGGGCGGAATATTGGTCGCCATGCCAACGGCGATGCCGCCCGCGCCATTGACCAGCATATTCGGAAACCGCGCCGGAAGAACCGTGGGCTCACGATCTTTGCCGTCGTAATTGTCTTGAAAATCAACAGTTTCCTTTTCGATGTCCGCCAGCATGAAGGCCGCCGGCTTGTCCATCCGAACCTCGGTGTAACGCATGGCGGCGGGGTTGTCGCCGTCCATCGAGCCGAAGTTGCCCTGGCCATCCAGCAGCGGCAGGGACATCGAGAAATCCTGGGCCATTCGGACGAGGGCGTCGTAGATCGCGCTGTCGCCGTGGGGGTGGTACTTACCCATGACGTCGCCGACGGGGCGGGCCGATTTGCGATAGGATTTGTCGTGGGTGTTGCCGGTTTCGTGCATCGCGTAGAGAATGCGCCGGTGCACCGGTTTCAACCCGTCGCGCAGATCGGGAATGGCACGGCTGACGATGACCGACATCGCATAATCGAGATACGATGTGCGCATCTCGGATTCGATAGAGACGGTCGGCCCCACATAGGCGCTGCGCGCTCGCGGTTTTTCGTCTTCGTTTTCAGGGGTTTCTGGCGTATCGCTCACGTAAACTGCCCGTTTCTTGTGCAGGTTCTATATATTGTGGGCGCATCTTAACAGACCCCGTACATAAGGTGCAATGCATGGAGCGAAATTAGGCTGGCAGCCACGGTGTCAAAGTGCCAACATGCTGTTTTTATGGATTTTTTATTAGAATCAGGCATCCTGAATGAACCGAGGGCAACTGGAGGTTCAAAATGGGCGCAACAGAAACCGAGCTGATGCTGAAGGGATATGGGCTGACGACGGCGGAATTCTTTTATCACATGCCGGACCATATCCATGTGCTGAATACCTTTGTCTGGCAGGATTACGACCTTGCACCAGATCATCCGAAACTGTTCGGCTTCATCGAATTCTGGCAGCGCGAGATCGACGGGCCGCTGCATTCGGTGCGGTTTACCCATCGCAAGATGATCTCTCCGGGGGAATGGCGCAACGTGGTGGGAGAGTTCCGGTTACACTGAATTGACCGTTTTGTACCGGGTCTAGAGTGGCAATTGACCGTTTTGTACACCGACAATCGCACCCGGATGGGCCGTACCCGGGTGTAATTCTGGCGGGTCCGGTCAATGCGGGTCGCGTTCAATCAGTTCATGTTGCGCGGCCAGATGTTCGGGCGACGGACGCAACGGGGGCAAGTCGCCGTCGCGCGTCAGGCTCTCGGTCGGGATCGTCTCGGCCTCGACCGCCCGTTCCAGCGCGTCGAGAAAGCGGGTGGCGTAGTCGGCGATCTCGTGGGCGCGGTCCAGCACGTTGACGGTGCGCCGCGCCTCGACAAAATCCTGGTGGGTCGCGTTGACGTAATGCGGCAGGCCGTGACCGTGGCCGTTGAAGTCTCCCGCCATCATGCCGCCAACCAGAACCTGGATCGCGACCTCGGCCCTGAGCGCGAGGTCGGGCTCTGCCACCAGAGGCACGCCAAGTTTCGCCTCTTGCCGTTCATAGTTGCGGTGCCATGTCAGCTGCACATAGCCGCGCCCGTAATAGGCATGGCCATGCGGCGGTACCGACTGGGCATAGGGTTTATGCGCCAGACGCGCGCGGGCCTGGGCATCGGAGTTGGCGAAGGTCTCGCGCACCGGGGCCATTTTCAGCCCCACCTCGGCGCGGACCGTGGCCAGGATATAGGCCAGTTGACCCAACGGATTGCCGGCATGGGCCTGATCCCAAAAGGCGAGAATGGCGTTGATATTGTCCACCGCGCTTTGCGACAGGCTGCCGCCGAAGATCGAGCGGCGGATATTGGAGTAAAAGACTGCGTGGTCCATGAAAATCATCCCTGAAAACAGAAAGATGACCGCGAAATACGGCGGTCGCAGGCCGGAAATGCGCGGCATGCGTGCGCAGTTTACCACATTTTCGCGCAAAAATCGCGCGCCTGATCAGGCCGAGCAGCTTGCCCCGCCCAGCACGCAGAACTTGGCGCAATGGGGGTGATTGAGATGCACGTCCGCCTCGGCCTGTTCCAGCGTTTCGCCCATCTCGAACTCGGGCGCATAGGGCAAGAGGGTGCAGGCCAGGACAACAGGGCGCGCGGCGCCCTTGCGCTTGACCACCATGCGCGAACTGGCGCACATCACCTGATCGGGATGCTTGCCCAGAATGTCCCAGCAGGCGGTGGTGATTTCGGGGACCTCGACGGTTTCATCCATTTCCGGGAAAAGAACGGTCTGACCAGGATCTTGCGCGTCGATATTGAAGCTGTTTTCACGATAGAGCGCAGCATATCCGGCGCGCGCCTCGGCCTCGCTCTCGCTCCAGACGGTGCGCCCGGCGACCGTCATCCGGACCCCGGCATCGCGCAGGAAACGCATGCCTTGCAAGGTGCGTTCGAAACTGGTCGCGCCGCGTTCGGCATCGTGCAGGGCGGCGGTGTGATGGTCGACCGAGACCCGCAGGGTGAGCCGGTCGCCGTATTCGGCAGCAAGCGCGCGCACGCCTTCGCGCATCTTTTTGCGCATCATCGGGCGCATCGCATTGGTGAGGATCAGCACCTCGTAGCCGCGCTCCAAAGCGGCGCGGGCCATGTCGAGGATCTGGGAGTTCATGAAAGGCTCGCCGCCGGTGAAGCCGATCTCGCGCACCGGCCAGCCACGGTCGGTGATCTGGTCGAGATAGCCGCGTACCTCGTCGGCGGTGATATAGGCCAGCGCGTCGTTCGTCGGGCTGGACAGGATATAGCAGTTGGCGCATTCGATATTGCACAGCGTTCCGGTATTGAACCACAGCGTTTCCGGGTGCGACAGGGCCACGCTGGCGCGGTCCTCGCCCTTGGCTGTCACGAATCTGTCCTGAAACTTGCCTATGTTGGCGGTCTGGTACGCCTGATCTTTCATCTTGCCTGCCTGCTTGCGGTGCCGCTTTTCATCTAGCCCAAGCTGCAGGAAAAGATAAAGTCGGGACAATGACTTTGACGGGTTTGTGATGCAGGGAGAGCAAGGTTATGTTTGCGCTAACAGTAGACAGGACGGCGGCGGGGCGGTAAGGACGGGCCATGGTATCGCGCGTCATTCCTGTCGACCCGTTCGACCTGGTGGTTTTTGGCGGCACGGGCGATCTTGCCCGGCGCAAGATCATGCCTGCGCTGTTCCGGCGCTGTGCGGCGGGGCAGATCCCCGACGGCGCGCGGATCATCGGGGTGGCCCGGCACGGGCACGACGCCGAATCTTACCGGGCACTGATCGCCGAGAGCCTGCGCGGCGAGGGGGCCGATCCCTGTCATCTGGAAGGGTTCTTGCGGCGGCTGGAATACCAGTCGCTGGACGCCACCCGGTCCGAGGGCTGGGACGGGCTGGGCATTGGTATGGGGCAGGGTGTGCGGGCGTTCTATTTCTCGGTCAGCCCCGACCTGTTCGGGGCGCTGGCGGAGCGATTGCACGCGCATGGGCTGGTGACACCCGAGGCGCGCATCGTGGTCGAGAAACCCTTTGGCCATGACCTGGAGAGTGCGCGGGCGCTGAACCGGGTGCTGGCGGCGCATTTCCGCGAGGACCAGATCTATCGCATCGACCATTACCTGGGCAAGGAAACGGTGCAGAACCTGATGGCGGTGCGGTTCGGCAACATGCTGTTCGAGCCGCTGTGGAACAGCCAGTACGTTGACCATATCCAGATCACCGTGGCCGAAAGCGTGGGCGTGGGGGCGCGGGGCGCCTATTACGATCATGCCGGCGCGATGCGGGATATGATGCAGAACCACCTGATGCAGCTCTTGTGTCTGATCGCGATGGAGCCGCCCGCCAAGTTCGACCCCGATGCGGTGCGAGACGAAAAGCTGAAGGTGATCCGGGCGCTGGACGCGGTCAAGCCGCACCATATCGTGCGCGGACAATATGCCGATGGCGAGGGCTGTGGCTATCGCGCCGAGGTGGGCGATCCGCGGACGACGACGGAAACCTATGTGGCGCTGAGGGCGCATATCAGCAACTGGCGGTGGGCGGGCACGCCGTTTTACCTGCGCACCGGCAAGCGGCTGGTGGCGCGGTCCTCGGTCATCAACGTGATGTTCAAGGACGCGCCGCATTCGATCTTTGGCGAGGAGGCGGGGCGTCATGCCAATGTGCTGTCGATCCGGTTGCAGCCGAACGAGGGCATCACGCTGAAGGTGACGATCAAGGAGCCGGGGCCGGGCGGCATGCGGCTGGTCGATGTGCCGCTGGACATGAGCTTTGCCAAGGCGCTGGGGCCGGAGAACCAGAACCCGCCCGATGCCTATGAACGCTTGATCATGGATGTGATCCGGGGCAATCAGACCCTGTTCATGCGCGGTGACGAGGTCGAGGCCGCCTGGGCCTGGACCGATCCGATCATCGCCGGATGGCAGGCGCGGGGCGATGTGCCCAAACCCTATGAGTGTGGCAGCACCGGGCCGGGCGACGCCGAGCTGCTGATGAAACGTGACGGTCGCCGCTGGCAGGGGATAAATCCATGAACATACTCGACTATCCTGATCGCGAGATGCTGGCCATCGACCTTGCCAATCACCTGGCCGGTGAGCTGGAAGCGGCGCTGCTGACCCATGAGACGGTGACGATGGCGGTGCCGGGCGGCACCACGCCGGGGCCGGTATACGACAGCCTGTGCGCGGCGGATGTGGACTGGCACCGGGTGATCGTGCTGCCGACCGACGAACGCTGTGTGCCGCAGACGGACATGCGGTCGAACGCGCGGCTGATCGGTGAGCGGTTGCTGGTGAACCGGGCCAGCGCGGCGCGGTTCCTGCCGCTCTATGTCGAAGGGGCCGAGCCCGAGGATTGCCTGGCCGAGATCGAGGCGACCTTGGTGCCGAACCTGCCGATCTCGGTTCTGGTGCTGGGCATGGGGGCCGATATGCACACCGCCTCGCTGTTTCCGGGCATGCCGGGGCTGGAGGCGGCGCTGGATGGCGATGCGCCCGCATTGGCGGTGGCGCGGCCCCAGACCCAGCCAGAGGCACGGATCACGCTGACCGGGCCGGTTCTGGACGGGGCCTTGTCGAAACATCTGATCATCTATGGCGAGGCCAAGCGCGCGGCGCTGGAACGCGCCATTTCGATGCCACCCGAGGAGGCGCCGATTGCGGCAGTTCTGGACGGAATAACAATACATTGGGCTGAATAGGTAATTTTCATGTTTCACGATTTGAACGCATTGCACGCCGGTCTGGGCGGGCGCCGGATTGTTGACCTTTTTGCAGGCGATCCTGACCGCGCGGCGGGGTTCTCGGTTCGCGCGGGCGAGATGCTGCTGGATTACTCCAAGACGCAAGTGGACGCGGAGGTGCGCACTGCGCTGGTGGCGCTGTGCGACCGGGCCGGGCTGGCCGCGCGTCGCGACGCGATGTTTTCTGGCGCCCCGATCAACGAGACCGAGGGGCGCGCGGTGCTGCACACCGCGCTGCGCAACCTCGACGGTGGACCGGTGCGGGTGGACGGTGCCGATGTGATGCCCGAGGTGCGGGCGACGCTGGACCGGATGCGCGAGTTTGCGGGCGCGGTGCGGTCGGGCCGGATCGCGGGCGCGGGCGGCGGTTTTACCGATGTGGTCAATATCGGCATCGGCGGCTCGGACCTGGGACCGGCAATGGCGGTGCTGGCGCTGGCGCCCTATCACGACGGGCCGCGCTGCCATTTCGTGTCGAATGTGGACGGGGCGCATGTTGCCGACACATTGCGCGGGCTCGATCCGGCGCGAACGCTGGTGATTGTCGCTTCGAAGACATTCACGACCATCGAGACGATGACCAATGCGCGCACGGCGCGCGACTGGATGGTGGCGGGCGGTGGCGATCCGGCGCGGCAGTTCGCGGCCGTGTCGACGGCCGAGGACCGGACCGCCGAATTTGGCATACCGTCAGGCCATGTCTTTGGCTTCGCCGATTGGGTCGGCGGGCGCTATTCGATGTGGGGGCCGATCGGGCTGAGCCTGATGCTGGCGGTGGGGCCCGAGGATTTCGACGCCTTCCTGCGCGGCGGGCAGGAGATGGACCTGCATTTCAAGACCGCGCCCTGGGCCCAGAACATGCCGGTGATGCTGGCGCTGGTGGGGATCTGGCATCATCAGGTCTGCGGTTATCCCAGCCGGGCGGTGCTGCCTTATGATCAGCGGCTGGCGAGGCTGCCGGCCTATTTCCAGCAGCTGGAAATGGAATCGAACGGCAAGTCGGTGGCGATGGATGGCACACTGCTGGCGCAGGCGGCAGGGCCTATTGTCTGGGGCGAGCCGGGCACCAATGGGCAGCACGCGTTTTACCAGCTGATCCATCAGGGCAAACAGGTGGTGCCCTGCGAATTCATGCTGGCGGCGCGGGGGCATGAGCCCGAGCTGGCGCATCATCACCGGCTGCTGGTGGCCAATTGCCTGGCGCAATCCGAGGCGCTGATGCGCGGCCGTCCGCTGGAGGCGGCGCGCCGGATCGTGTCGGACAAAGGGTTTGAGGGTGCCGAACTGGAACGGCAGGCGCGGCACCGGGTGTTCGAGGGCAACCGCCCGTCCACCACGCTGGTCTATCCGAAACTGACGCCCGGAGTTCTGGGCGCGATCATCGCGCTTTACGAACACCGGGTCTTTGTCGAAGGGGTGATCATGGGCATCAACTCGTTCGACCAGTGGGGGGTGGAACTGGGCAAGGAACTGGCCACTTCGCTGGGCCCCATCGTGGATGGGAGCGAAGGCGCCGAGGGCAAGGACGGCTCGACCGCGGCGCTGGTCGATTTTGTGCACAGAAACGCGGGTGGCTGACGCCCGCGCCCGCGTTTAGAGCGTCTCAGACCTCGATCGTCAGGATATCGCGGCCCGAGGCATCGGCCGGGAATTCGATGACGATCCGGTCGATCTGCTCGGCATTGGCGAATTCGATCCATTTTTGGCCCGGGGTAGCGCCGGGCCCGGCATATTCGACAGCCAGTTCGACCAGAACCCGGGTGCCGTCGCTGCCGGTGCGGTAGGTGGTGAGGATGTCGATGTCGTCGCGGCTGAACATCTCGCCGTCGAGGAGGAGGACATCGCCTTCGTCCGCGTTGTAATCGTGCAGGACAGTTGTGCTGTGGCCGGGAGACGCTACGAAGAAGCGGTCGGCGCCAGCACCGCCCCAGACATTGTCGCGACCCCGGCCGCCATAGAGGAAATCGTTGCCCGCGCCGCCGAACAGGAAATCATCGTCCATGCCGCCCGAGATCACGTCATCGCCGGCGCCGCCAGCGATGGTATCACCGCCAAAGCCGCCGCTGAGCGTGTCATTGCCATCCATCCCGTGAATATAGTCGGCGAAGTTGATCTCTGGCCAATACGCTCTTTCGTGCGACACGACCTGGTCGTCGCCAGCGCCGCCAATCACCGTATCGGCAGCGTTGCCATGGCTGATCAGGTCATTGCCGTCGCCGCCATTCAGGATGGCCCCGCGGGTCGCCGGAGCGGAAATGACGGCGCCATCCAAGACGTCATCGCCAGCGAGTCCCAGCAGGCGTCCGCCCTGGCTTTGCAGGTACAGATGGTCATTCTCCTCGGTGCCCGTCTGGGGCACGCGCAACCGGTCGTCTTGGACCAGGGCACCGTCCACCAGACCGAATTGCCAGACGCCGTCGACCCCGGTGTTCCCGGGGCGGTCATCGAGTTGATCCTGCCCGTCTTGCGAGTTGCCGTGCCAGATGAAACTGGAAAGGCCATCCGAGGAAATGAGGCCCATTTCGAATGATACGGTTAATAACGTGAGGAGATCCTGGATATTTTCGTATCGAAAGATGATCTCGGCATCGCCCGCGCCCCGGTCGATCAGTTCCAGCTGGAACACCTGCGGCGCCGAGGCATCGCGCTTTTCGGGACTGACCCCCCGCCAGGTCACCACAACCGAATCCCGCTCGGTGTTCAGGTCGAGAAAGACACCCAGATTGTCGAGGCCGGGGCCTTCCTCGAAGTCCAGCTGTTCGTAAAATGGTGTGATGGTCGGCGCGCCGTTGTCAAGAATTGCGCTGGACCCATCGAATGAAATGCCGCCATCCATGTGGGCGGCGATGAAGGTTTCGGTCGAATTGCCAAAGCGGAACCCGTCTTCGAAGATCGGCGTGATATCGAAATAGGCGCTGGTGCCGTAATAAGCCGGTAGCGGGTCCCGGTGCTGAATGATGCGTTCGCCCAGGGGCAGAAGAGAATTGTCGGAAACCGAAGAGAACTCCAAAGATGGCATTGGGGTGTCCCGGAGTTAGATATTAAACGGAATTACCCAATTATTTCCCGCAATGGTTACAGGGTCAATGATCGATGCTATTTTAGGTAGAATTTAATGAACGAGTTTCGGTCGGAGTTTTTCAGGCTATGGTGCGCGCCTGTAACGCTCTGAGCGGTCGCTAACCCGGTTGCGCGCCATCGCGGCGGATGAACTGTTCTGTCAGGCGGGCAGGCAGGGGGTATTTGCCCGAGCCGTCGGGCATCATCGCCACCATCACCGCCTCAAGCCGGGCGCGCAGGTCGCCGGACCAGAGCTGCTGCTCCATGGTGAAAGAGGACTGGCGAAAGCCGGTGACGCGGGCGGTGACGATGTAATCCTCGTCCTGCACCATTTCGCGGACGTAATGCAGGTTGGCGTTGCGGATCACGATCCGGGGTTCCGGCCCGTCGAAGAACGGCCGGCAGAAGTTGTTCACATAGGCCACGCGCAGGGTTTCGAACCACTCGACATAGGCCTTGTTGTTGACGTGGTTGAGGATGTCGAGCTCGGCAAAGCGCACCCGGTCGGCCAGCGCCAGCGGTTGCGGGGCGGTCAGGCCGTGGGCCCGTTGTTCCTGCGCGGAAAGCGGTGTGTGATATCGAAGTTGCATGACATCGGGCTAACTGTCGTGGCGGCACATGACAAGCGGGATATTGTCATGGCCTGCCGGTCTTGGCAGGGTGCCAGCGAGGGACGGGTCGGGGCGGCGCATGCGCGCCGCGATCTTGTGAACAATGGGAGGCTCTGCCACCGGTAGCCGGTGCGCGGAGCAAAGAGAGGAGATGTCCATGTTCGGACAGATGATGACGCAGCCGCTGGTGATTTCGTCTTTGATCGACCATGCCGCACGCTATCACCGGGAGACACCGATCTGGTCGGTGAACACCGGCGGCGGGATCGAGGAGACGAGCTGGGCCGGGATCGCGGCCAATGCGCGGCGCATGGGCTCGGCCCTGACGCGGCTGGGGCTGGCGCCGCAGGCGCGGGTGGCGACGCTGGCCTGGAACAACCGGCGTCATCTGGAACTTTATTACGGGGTGTCGGGGGCAGGGTTCGTGCTGCACACGATCAACCCGCGCCTGTTCCCCGAGCAGCTGATCTATATCATCAACCATGCCGAGGATAAGGTCATCTTTTTCGATGCCACCTTTGTGCCGCTGATCGCGGGCATCCGCGAGCATCTGGTCGGGGTCGAGCATCTGGTGCTGATGGGGCCGCGCGATGATGCGGCCGCGGCGGCGATTCCAGGGCTGGAGTTCTTTGACGAGCTGATCGAGACGGGCGATGCCGGGTTCGACTGGCCGGAGCTGGACGAGCGCACCGCGTCGAGCCTGTGCTATACCTCGGGCACCACCGGACATCCCAAGGGCGTGCTTTATTCGCATCGCTCGACCATGCTGCACAGTTTCGGCTCGAACACGCCCGACTGTATCGGCTTCTCGGCTGCTGATGTGGTGCTGCCGGTGGTGCCGATGTTCCATGTCAACGCCTGGGGCACGCCCTATGCCTGCGCCATGGTGGGCGCCAGCATGGTGCTGCCGGGGCCGGACCTACATGGCGATGCGCTGGTGGGGCTGATCGACACCTATGACGTCACCATTGCGCTGGGGGTTCCGACGATCTGGCAGGGGCTGTTGACGGTGGCCAAGGCCAAGGGCAGCAGGCTGGAGAGCCTGACGCGCACAGTGATCGGCGGTTCGGCCTGCCCGCCGTCGATGATCGCCACCTTCCGCGACGTTTATGGCGTGGATACGATCCATGCCTGGGGCATGTCCGAGATGAGCCCGCTGGGCACCACCAACCAGCCATTGGCCAAACACCGGGCGCTGCCGGTCGAGGCGCAGCACAAGCTGCGCGAGAACCAGGGGCGGCCGCCCTATGGGGTCGAGCTGAAGATCGTCGATGACGATGGCAACACGCTGCCCAATGACGGGGTGACGCAGGGCGATCTGATGGTGCGCGGGCATTGGGTGCTGGACGGGTATTTCCAGATGCAGGACACGGCCGTCTTGCAGGACGGCTGGTTTGCCACCGGCGATGTGGCGACGCTGGACCCCGATGGATACATGACCATCCGCGACCGGTCCAAGGACATCATCAAGTCGGGTGGCGAATGGATCAGCTCGGTCGAGCTGGAGAATATCGCCGTGGCCCATCCCAAGCTGGCCACCGCCGCCGTGGTCGGTGTGCCGCATCCCAAATGGGACGAACGCCCGCTCTTGGTGGCGGTCAAGGCCGAGGGCGAAGACCCCAGCGAAGAGGAGCTGCTGGAGTTTTTCGACGGCAAGATCGCCAAATGGCAGGTGCCGGACAGGGCGGTATTTGTCGACGCGCTGCCGCTGAACGCCACGGGCAAGGTGCTGAAACGCACCCTGCGTGACCAGTTCAAGGATGCGCTGACCGGTTAACGCCCCTGCCCGGGCAGGTCCCGGGCATGGGCAGACACGGCAGGTTTCTTATTCCCAGGAGCGTTTGGGCTTTGCCGGGGCGGGTGCAGTGTTGACCGGCGTTTCGGCGGGCAGGGCACAGCCCTTCTCCCGCATCTTGGCGGTGATCGCGTCGTAGTTGCCCTTGGCCGACGACAGGGCAGTGGCGTTGTCCTTGGTCGCGGCAAGCCCGATGGCCGCGGGCCAGAACAGGACCAGGGCCACTCCGGTCAGGACGGCGTCTGTTGTGGCGGCCTCTTTCTGGTCCTGGGTCAGCTGGTTCACGCGGCTGACAATCTCGTTGCGCTCCTCCATCAGTTTTGCGCAGGAGCGTCCGTCATAGGTATTGGGGCTGACATAGCTGCTGGCCACCTGGTTGGGGGATTGGGCGCAGCCCGCGAGCAGAGCGCCGATGGCCAGAAAACCCGGGAGTTTTTTGTTTTTCATTTTCTATTCCGTAACTTGCGTTGTCTTGCAACAAGATAGGGGCATAGATTGGTGAACAAGTTAAAGCAACCGGGGGTTCATTGAGAAATTTAACATGCAATTATTTGAGAGATTAATGTTTCTGTTTTCGAGCGTCCGATGGTTTGCCCGCAAAGGTCAGACGGGTCGCCTTGGGTAAAGGTGCAGGCGCCCGGATGGCCGTTCAGGGGACGGAACTGCTTGCGGGCCGGCATATTGGTACCCAGGCTGTCTTTGGGATCAGGTAGAAATGGTTTCTTGATCCGGCGTTCGTTTGAACGACACGGTGTGTCCATAAGCGGCGTTGTATTTCTTGTCGCGGAAAACAGGTTTTCAGGAGGCTCGCAGGGCGGTTCTGACGACGACTGGTGCAATCATTCTCGATTTTTGGCGGTCGTTCATCGACGATGGTGGCATCGGCGACGATCCGTTCAGCGGCCTGAAGGGCGGCGATACGCTGGAGGGCGGAACCGGCAATGACATCGTGATCGGTGGCCTGCGGGCCGACTCTCTGAGCAGTGGCGACGATAGAGACACGGCCAGCTATGGGATCGCGACCGGTGGTGTCACGGTCAGTGCCTTTGCGTTGGGGAACTTCGCGTCGCGGTTGCCGGTGGCGCCAGCCGTATCAGGGACGATGTCGACGGTGATGGTGTTCCGGACTTCCAGATCTTGGCGAGCGGGTTCGTTTCTGACGGGCAGGGATCAGACCAGGATCATGTCCGAACTGCTCTACCCCATGACGTTTTGCAGGAGGAGGTTGAAATCGGCGGTATCTTCCTCATTCAGGCCGACCATCAGGTGGGACCGCCTGAAAGATCGCCTCGTCGGTGTAGAACTGGACTCCACCTTCGGTCTCAACATCAGGTATTGCCCGTAGTGACCAGATTATTGGCGATATTTCACGGTTTTCCTCCGCTTCGAGAACAACTTTGGCCGTCCGACGGCGGGGGGAGAGGTATCAAGGCCATTACGCCGCCAGTTCCGGCAGTTAACTGTCCTGTCATTGATCTGAAGAGCCACCGCGTTGAAATGTCCGAGAGGTCTTGGGTGGACGACAATGACTCGGTCGGTCAGAAGACCGGTACCGTCGGAACGCGGAGATTTCGGCAGAGATGCAAGCAGTTGGAGCGGGTAGCGGGAATCGAACCCGCACTTCAGGCTTGGGAAGCCGGCGCGCTACCACTACACCATACCCGCGCTCACCGGGATCGAATACGCAAGTGTCGAAGCGGCGTCAAGCGGTTCCGGCGCGTCGGGCCTGGAACAGGTTGATGGTGGCGGGCAGGCGAACATGGTCGCCGTCGAGATAGGGGGTCAGGGCTGTTGTGACGGCGCCCTGGATGGTGGTCTCGTCCTCCGATGTGCCGCCGAAATGGGCAAGTACCCGCGCCGCGGGCCCCAGGCGGGTGCAGAGTGCGGCGGCTCCCGTGAGCCCGCCGGGCGGGGTCAGTTTCATTTCGACAGCCTGCGCTTCGATTTCTGTCAGTCCGGCCTTGGCCATCATGCCGATGACCCGGTCGATGTCGTGAAACGCCAGCGGTCCGGGCGCGTTGCGGTCGACCTTGGGCGGCTGGCCCAGATGGTCGGTTGCGGCGCGGTGCGGGATGTAGAACCAGGGGTTCACAGCCAGCGGCCCCCAGGCGGCAAAGGTCATGCGACCGCCGGGTTTCAGGGCGTCGGCGATATTGGCAAAGGCCGCCACGCTGTCGGAAAAGAACATCATGCCAAAGCGCGAGATCATCGCGTCTCGGTCGGCGGGGGCAAACGGCTCGGTCTGGGCATCGGCAAGGGCGTATTCCACGTTGCCCATTCCACTGCTGCGCTGCCGGGCGCGGTCCAGGAAGGGGGCCGAGATATCGACGCCCAGCGCGTGGCCGGTTGGCCCCACTGCGCGGGCGGCCGCAAGGGTGACGTCGCCCAGGCCGCAGCCGATATCCAGCACGCGCTGGCCCGGTTCCAGCGCTGCGTGGTCGAGCAGCAGATCGACGACCGGCGCGAAAGAGGCGGCGATCTGCTGTTCAAAGGTGAGCCACTTCATGCCCGAGTCGGATTTGCCCCAATACTCGGCCTGGTCCTGGTTTGTCTCTGTCATGGCGCCTCCCTTTCGGGGGGCATCATGCCCTGCGGCGGCGGCGGCGGCCAGACCCGTCGTCATCGCCGCCGCCGGTGTTGAAGGACACCTTGGGCAGGGTGACGACCGAGTAGAGGTCCGGGAACGGGTCGGTCTTGTGCGGGATTGCGTTGGCGGCCACGAAATGATCCTGGAACTTGGGTTCGATCGCGGTTTCGACCTTGGTGATCTCGCGCACGACCCGCTCGATCTCGGCCCGGGCGCCGATGTTAGACAGGGCGATGCGGGCGCCGGTGCCGGCGGCATTGCCGGCGCTGGTGACCTTGTCGAGCGGCGCGTCGGGGATCATCCCCAGAACCATCGCATGCTTGGTCGAGATATGGGCACCAAAGGCCCCGGCCAGCACGATGCGGTCGACACGCTCGACCCCCATCTCGTCCATCAACAGGCGCGCACCGGCATAAAGCGCCGATTTCGCCAGCTGGATGGCGCGGATGTCGCCCTGGGTCACGGTGATGCGCGGGCCGCCGGTTTCCGAGGCGTCGTGCAAGAGGTAGGAATGGGTGCGCCCCTCGGGCACGCAGCGGGGGGTGCCGGTCTGCTCGGCCGAGCCGATCAGGCCGCTTTCGTCCAAGAGGCCCGCCATGCGCATCTCTGCCACGGCCTCGATGATGCCGGAACCGCAGATGCCGGTGATGCCGGTGGTGGCGATATCGGTGTCAAAGCCCTCTTCGTCGGACCATTTGTCGGAGCCGATGACGCGGAAGCGGGGTTCCTTGGTGACGGGGTCGATTTCGATCCGCTCGATGGCACCGGGGGCGGCGCGCTGGCCCGAGCTGATCTGCGCGCCCTCGAAGGCGGGGCCGGTGGGCGAGGAACAGGCCAGCACTCGGGTGGTGTTGCCCAACAGGATCTCGGCATTGGTGCCGACATCGACGATCAGCACCAGATCCTCGGACTTGCCGGGTTCCTCGGACAGCGCGACGGCGGCGCAGTCGGCACCCACATGGCCCGCGATGCAGGGCAGGATATAGACCTGCGCCCGCGGGTTCATCGCATCGAGACCCATTTCGCGGGCGGGCAACGACAGGCTGTCCGAGGTGGTGAGCGCAAAGGGCGCCTGGCCCAGTTCCACCGGGTCGAGGCCCAGGAGCAGATGGTGCATCACCGGGTTGCAGACGAACACGGTTTCAACGATCTGGCGCGGTTCGATGCCGCCCTCGGCCGCGATGGAGCGGGTGAGGTCGTTGATCGCCTCGCGCACGGCCGCCGTCATCTCGCGGTCGCCGCCGGGGTTCATCATCGAATAGCTGACCCGGCTCATCAGGTCCTCGCCAAAGCGGATCTGGGGGTTCATCAGGCCGGAGGAGGCCTTGACCTCGCCATTGCGCAGGTCGCACAGGTGGGCGGCGATGGTGGTGGAGCCGAGGTCGATGGCAAGGCCATAGATCCGTTCCTCGGAATAGCCGGGCCAGATTTCCAGGATCCGGTGGCTGGTGTCATTGTGTCCCTTGTGCAGGGCGACGGTGACCTTCCATTCGCCCTTGCGCAGGGCCGGTTGCAGTTTGGCCAGCAGCGACAGGTCGGCGGTGACCTCGCCAATGCCCCATTGCGCCTTGAGCGCGCGTTGCAGACGTTCGAGATCGCCGGTCGGCTCGTGCATGTCGGGTTCCTCGACCGCGACGAAATAGAGATGCGTGGCCGGGTCCATGGTGATGGTGCGGGCCGTGGCGGCCTTGCGCACCACCTGGCGGTGGACCTGGCTTTCGGGGGGGACGTCGATCACCACGTCGCCCTGCACGGTGGCCTGGCAGCCCAGGCGGCGACCCTCCTTCAGGCCGCGCTTGTCCTGATAGCGCTGTTCGACCGCGTTCCATTCGCTGAGCGCGCCGTCGCGCACGGTGACGCCATGTTTGGGAAATTCGCCATATGACGGCGTGATCTGGCATTTCGAGCAGATGCCGCGCCCGCCGCAGACCGAATCGAGATCGACGCCTAACTGCCGTGCGGCCGTCAGGATCGGTGTGCCAACGGGGAAGTACCCGCGTTTGCCCGAGGGGGTGAATACGACGAGGGGATCGCTGCTCATGACTTTTGCCTTCCGGAGTACCGATTGTGCGCGACCATATTGTGTTTTGCGCCAGCGGAAAGGCGGTGGGCGGCATTTTCCTGCCCGGGGGCGGCATTCAGGTGAAAAAGATGTGGTCTGGATGCGGGTTTAGCCGGGGTCAGGCCGGGGACATTGTCAGGAAGCGGCGGGCCTCGTCCAGCGTTGTGCAGACCCGGGCACTGACACGGTCGCCAAAGCGGGACAGGGTATTGGCCTCCCAATCGGCAACCCAGGCATCGTTCTGGCCGGAGTCGGGCAGGGGCGGGATGAGCACGAACTTCCGCAATGGCGAATCGAGGATCGCGACGCGAAAAGCGTCGCTGCTGACCCATTCATAGTCACGTTCGGAAAGCGCATGTGGCGAGGTCGAGACATCGGCAACCCAGTGTTCGACCTTGTTGGTGCGCACCCAGGCCAGCGCCGCCAGAACCGCGTCTCTGACGCGGGTTCCTTCATCATATTCGCTGTACCATTTCAGATAGACCGCCTGAAGCTCGGAGTGCCAGGTGACCCGGACCAGACCCTCGGCATGGTGAACGACAAATTCCGCCATCCGGTTCGCTCCTTGTGTGGTGCCAGCCTGAGGGTCAGGTTACCCGGTTTTGGCAGAAAATTCCATCGCGGGTGGTATGGCTCGTGGTTTCAGCCCTCTGGCGCCCGGTCGAGCCACGCAAGGATCGCGGCGCGGTTTTCATCCAGCGCGGGTGCGGGCGCGCGCGTCTTGGGGTCGGGCAGGGCCGACATCTTGATCGGGTTGCCGGCAGCGATATAGGCCGGGGCGCCGTCGCGGTCCAGAATGTCGACCACCATGTTGCGGGCACGGATCTGGGGGTCTTGCAAGACCTCGGCCACGTTCTGGATCGGTCCGGTGGGGACGCCCGCGCGGGTCAGCAGGTCGATCCAGTGCGCCTTGGGCCGGTCGAGCGTCACCGCCTCGATCAGGCGTTTCAAGAGGCGGGCGTTCTGGCAGCGGGCCGGGTTGGTGGCAAAGCGCGGATCACCGGCGAGCGGCAGTTGAAGCGCGGTACACAGCTTGGCAAAGAGCGGGTCGTTTCCGGCCGCGATGACAAAGAGGCCGTCCTCGGCATGGAAGGTTTCGAACGGGGTGATCGAGGGGTGGCGCGCGCCCGAGGGGCGCGGCGGTTCGCCGGTTACGGTGGTGATGGCGATGGCATGTTCCAACAGTGCCAACTGGCTGTCGAGCATGGAGATGTCGATCTTCTGCCCCTTGCCGCCGCGCTCGACCTCAAGCCGGGCCGCCAGCACGCCCTGCACCAGGAACATGCCCGCCACGATATCGCCGATCGAGGCGCCGACGCGCACCGGTTCGCGGTCGCGCTCGCCGGTGATCGACATCACCCCGCCGCGCGCCTGGACAACCATGTCATATGCGGGGCGCTCGGCCTCGGGGCCGGTATGGCCAAAGCCCGAGACCGCGCCATAGATCAATTTGGGGTGCCGCGCATTCAGCGCCTCCCAGCCATAGCCAAGACGCTCCATCACGCCGGGGCGGTAGTTTTCCAGAAGGATGTCGGCGCGGGCCAGAAGCCGGTCGAAGATCGCGCGATCCTCGGGCGATTTCAGGTCCAGCGCGATGCTTTCCTTGCCGTGGTTGATGGCGGCGAAATAGGCGCTTTCGCCGTCCTTGAACGGCGGAAAGGCGCGGGTGTCGTCGCCGGTGCCGGGGCGTTCGACCTTGATCACGCGCGCCCCCAGATCGGCCAGCGTCATGCTGGCATAGGGTCCGGCCAGCACATGGGTCAGGTCGAGGATTAGGGTGCCATCGAGGGGGCCGGGCATGGGCTGTTCCTTTGTCTGTTTGCGCACACCTAGCGATAGCGCGGCAGGGTGACAGTGCCTTGACACAGATCAGGTTCGGATAGGCCCGGGGTTTTCTCGCCTCTGGCCCTTTCCCCTGCCGGACATCTGTGCCATAGGGTCACCGCCAAACGGGATAATGCATGGGGACCGCATATGCAGATTCGTGAGGCTCTCACCTTTGACGACGTTCTTCTGGTTCCGGCGGCCTCGTCGGTGCTGCCCTCGACGGCCGATACCAGGACACGGGTGACGCGCGAGATCAAGCTGAACATTCCGCTCTTGAGCTCGGCCATGGACACGGTGACCGAGGCGCGCATGGCGATTGCCATGGCGCAGGCGGGCGGCATGGGCGTGATTCACAAGAACCTCGGGATCGAGGAACAGGCGCGCGAAGTGCGCCGGGTGAAGCGGTTTGAAAGCGGCATCGTCTATAACCCGGTCACCCTGAAGCCGAACCAGACCATCGCGGATGCGCGGGCGCTGGTGGAACGGTACAACTTTACCGGCTTTCCGGTGGTGGACGACAAGGGCCATATCGTCGGCATCGTCACCAACCGCGACATGCGCTTCGCCACCAGCGATGACATGCCGGTGAGCGCGGTGATGACCACCAACGACCTGGCAATGCTGGCCGAACCCGCGGATCTGGATCAGGCCAAGAGCCTGATGCGGGCGCGGCGGATCGAAAAGCTGCTGGTGCATGATGGCAAGGGGCGGCTGACCGGCCTGTTGACGCTGAAGGACACCGAACAGGCGGTGTTGAACCCGACGGCCTGCAAGGACGAGCTGGGCCGGTTGCGGGTGGCGGCGGCCAGTTCGGTGGGCGACAGCGGATTTGCCCGCTCCGAGGCGCTGATCGATGCGGGCGTCGATATTGTGGTGGTCGATACCGCGCATGGCCATTCGGCAGGCGTGATCGAGGCGGTCAAGCGGATCAAGGCGCAGTCGAACGCGGTTCAGGTGATCGCGGGTAACGTGGCCACCGCCGAGGCGACAAAGGCGTTGATCGACGCGGGCGCCGATGCGGTCAAGGTGGGGATCGGGCCGGGCTCGATCTGTACCACGCGGATGGTGGCGGGCGTGGGCGTGCCGCAGCTGAGCGCGATTATGGATTGCGCGGGTGCGGCGGGCGACGTGCCGGTGATCGCCGATGGCGGCATCAAGTTCTCGGGTGATTTCGCCAAGGCGATTGCGGCGGGCGCGTCCTGTGCCATGGTCGGTTCGATGATCGCGGGCACCGATGAAAGCCCGGGAGAAGTCATTCTGTATCAGGGCCGTAGCTTCAAGAGTTACCGTGGCATGGGGTCGCTTGGCGCGATGGCGCGCGGCTCGGCCGACCGCTACTTCCAGAAAGATGCGGCCAGCGACAAGCTGGTGCCCGAAGGGATCGAGGGGCAGGTGCCCTACAAGGGCTCGGCGAGTGCGGTGATCCACCAGCTGGTGGGCGGCCTGCGCGCGGCGATGGGCTATACAGGCTGCGCCACCGTGGCCGAGATGCGGCAGAACTGCCAGTTCGTGAAGATCACCGGCGCAGGGTTGAAGGAAAGCCACGTCCATGACGTGCAGATCACCCGTGAAAGCCCCAACTACCGGATCGGCTGATGGCGGACGAAACATTCAGAGCGGGTCCGTGGCGGATCACCTGCCTTATCGATGGCGGGCTGACCTTTGGCGCGGATGTCTTTCCCCAGGTTTCCGGTGAGCGGCAGGCCGAATTGCTGGCCGCTGCCGGGTTGGGTGGGGCCGAGACCGAGTTCAACGCCTATGTGCTGCGGCATGACGATGGCCGGGTCTGGCTGGTTGATACCGGTTGTGGCGCGGGTTTTGGCCCGGCGGGGGGCAAGATGCCCGAGCGGCTGGCCGCGATGGGGATCGCGCCGTCCGACGTGAGCCGGGTGATCTATACCCATCTGCATGGCGATCATTGCGGTGGCGCGCTGGTGGACGGGGCGCCGGTCTATGCCGCGGCCGAGGTGGTGGTGCATGCGCGCGAGGCCGCGCATTGGCGCGGCACCGAGGGCTTGGGCGCGCAGGTGCTGACGGCCTGTGGCGACGCCCTTTGCTGTGTCGAGGATGACGCGGATCTGGGAGATGGCATTGCGGTCTGGGCCCTGCCGGGTCACACGCCCGGTCATATGGGTCTGAAAATCGGCGAGGATCTGGTTCTGGCCGGGGACATCATCCATTCAGAGGCGCTGCAACTGCCGGATCCGGAGAATGCGACCAAGTATGACGTCGACGGACCGCTGGCACTGGCCAGCCGACGCGCGGCGCTGGCCGAGATCGCGGACAAGGGGCTGGTCTGGGCCGGCAGCCACATGATCGGCGCCAAGTTCGCGCGGCTGGAGCGCGACGGTTCGGGATACCGGAAAACCCCCTTATGAAACGGGCGCTGGTCACCGGGGCCGGGGCCACTGATGGCATCGGGCTGGCTTGCGCGCGTGCGCTTGGCCGGGCCGGATGCCGGGTGGCCATCTGTGCGACCACGGACCGTATTCACGAGCGGGCCGCCGCGCTGCGGGCGGAGGGGCTGGACGTGTCGGCGCATGTCGCCGATCTGACTGAGGTCGATCAGGTGGCGCGGCTGCGCGCGGCGGTCGGCGCGGTCGATATTCTGGTGAACAATGCCGGGATGGGCTCGGTCGGCGCACCGGCTTTGCAAGCTGGGTTTCTGGAGATGGCCATTGAAGAGTGGGATCATGCGATGGGCGCCAGCCTGCGAACCGCGGTTCTGACGACACGCGCCTTTCTGCCCGACATGGTCCGGGCCGGTTGGGGGCGGGTGGTGATGATGGCCTCGGTTACCGGCCCGATGGTGTCGAACCCGGGCGAAGCGGCCTATTCCGCCGCCAAGGCGGCGATGGTCGGCCTGACCCATGCGCTGGCGCTGGAGCAGGCCGCGCATGGGGTGACGGTGAATGCCGTGGCGCCCGGCTGGATCGCCACGGGCGCCTCGACCGCCGAGGAGCTGGTCGCCGCCCGGGCAACGCCGCCGGGGCGGGCCGGAACCCCCGAGGAGGTGGCGGCAGTGGCCGCGTTTCTGGCCTCGGAGGCCGCGTCTTATGTCAATGGCGCGGTCATTGTGGTCGACGGCGGCAATATCCTTCAGGAGCGCAAGGCATGACGCCGGGGGCGCGGGTGCAGGCCGCTATCGAGATCCTGGACGAGATCCTGGAGGGCAAGCCCGCCGAACAGGCGCTGACCACCTGGGCGCGGCGGTCACGGTTTGCCGGGTCCAAGGATCGCGCCGCGATCCGCGACCATGTGTTCGACGCGCTGCGCGGGCGGCGGTCGCTGGCCGCGCTTGGGGGGGCTGCGACCGGGCGCGGGCTGATGATCGGGCTGGTGCGCGCGCAGGGCGGTGATGTGGATGGCTTGTTCTCGGGCGCGGGGCATGCGCCGGAGCCGATAACAGAGGCGGAGCGCGCCACGGCGCACGATCCTGCATCCGGCGCCGAGGCGGCGGATATTCCTGACTGGCTCTGGCCCCGGTTTCAGGCCGCACTGGGTGCCCGCGCCGAAGAGGCGGGGCGGATCATGCAGACCCGCGCACCGCTGCATCTGCGGGCCAACCTGTTGCGCACGGACCGGGCCGGTGCGATTGCCGCCCTGGCTGCTGACGGGATCACGGCAGTGACCCATCCGGCTTGCGAAACCGCGCTTGAGGTGACGGAGGGCGCGCGCCAGCTGGCCCGGTCGCAGGCCTATCTGGATGGCTTGGTCGAGTTGCAGGATGCCGCCAGTCAGGCGATCGTGGCGCGGCTGCCACTGCGGCCAGGGGCACGGGTTCTGGACTATTGCGCGGGCGGTGGCGGGAAGACGCTGGCACTTGCCGCGCGCATGCAAGGCGAGGTTCTGGCCCATGATGCGGCCCCGCAACGCATGCGCGATCTGCCCGAGCGCGCGGCGCGGGCAGGTGCCAAGGTGCGGCTGCTTGCGACCGAGGGCCTGGACCGGGAGGCGCCCTTTGATCTGGTGCTGACCGATGTTCCCTGTTCCGGCAGCGGCTCGTGGCGGCGGGCGCCAGATGGCAAATGGGCGCTGAGCCCGGAGCGGCTGGCGGACCTTGGGCGCATCCAGCGGGCGATATTGCAGCGCGCGGCAGAGTTGGTCGCGGCGGATGGGGTGCTGGCTTATGCCACCTGTTCGATGTTGCATGACGAAAACGGTGACGTTGTTGCCGATTTCCTGGCAGAACACACGGACTGGCGTTTGAGCAACCAGGAACATTGGACCGTTCTGGATGGAACCGATGGTTTCTTTCTGGCGGTATTGACGCGAGTGGGCGTCAGGTAATATCAACTTAAAGGAGAGTGTGCAGCACAAAATAAGCGCGCGTTAAAGCGGGCTTAACCTTGGGTGCGCGACAAACACGAGTGATTCAGACGACGGAGCCGGATTGTGACCGATCTTACCGCCTCGATCCTGTCGACACCAAATGGTCAGCGCGGCGCGGGCGCGCGGATTGCGGTGCTGCTCATTCTGGCTGTGACGGCGTTGGGCCTGGCATGGTTCTGGGAAATGCCCGATTTCGCCCGCAAGGCTTTGATCGCGGCGGGGGCATCCACGATCCTGGTCACCGCCTGGCTGGCGCTGCGGCTGCGCAGACAGCGCGGGGTGAAAGGGCAGGTGCGGGATCTTCTCTCGGGCTTTATCGAAAAGGATGCGACGCCAAGTTTCGTCACCGATGACGACGGGCTGATCCAGGCGCGCAACCTGGCCGCATCCGAGCGGTTTTCGGGGACACAGGACCAGACACTGGCAGCGACGCTGAGGGCGATCTTTGGCAATCCATCGGCGGTCCTCTACCGGTTGCAGGTGCGCTCGCGGCTGGAGGGGAATGCGCGCGAGGATATCGTGACCCGGCGCGGCCATATCCGCCTGTCTGTCCATACGTTGGGCAGCGACGCCTTTCTGTGGCGGGTCGAAGATATCTCTGACCGGTCCGCCGCCGCCAGCCGCGCCGATACCTTGCCCTTGCCGATGCTGACAATCGGACGGGGCGGCGCGATCTTGTTCATGAACGAGGCGGCGCGGAGCTTTATCGGGTCGCGGGTCAAATCGCTAGACCGGCTGTTTGTGCAGATGCCCTACCGGGTCGACGAGATAAACCATGTCACGGTTGCCGATGGCGCCGCGCCCGCCATCATCGTGGAACTTGCCAGCGGCCCCGGCCGGCAAGAGCTGTTCCTGATCCCGGTCAAGGGGAAGATCGAAAAGGGGCACAGCCCGGATTTCGCGACGCTGCCCGTGGCGATGATGCGGCTTTCCCCAACCGGACGGATTCTGGACACGAACCGGATGGCGCAGGATCTGATTGGCGGGCCGGTTGAGCCGGACACATCGCTGGAGCAGTTGATGCAGGGTCTTGGCCGCCCGATCCCGGACTGGCTGAGCCAGGCGCTGGACGAAACCGCGGCGCCGCGGTCCGAGTTTCTGCGCCTGTCGGGCCGGGATCGCGAGGTGTTTGTCCAGGTGACCCTGAGCCCGATCACCAACCATGGTGAAAAGGGGCTGATCGCGGTGCTGAACGACGCGACCGAGTTGAAGACACTGGAGGCGCAGTTCGTGCAGAGCCAGAAGATGCAGGCCGTGGGACAGCTGGCCGGGGGCGTTGCGCATGATTTCAACAATCTTCTGACCGCCATTTCCGGCCATTGCGACCTGCTGCTGCTGCGGCATGATCATGGAGACCCGGATTACGGCGACCTGGTCCAGATCAACCAGAACGCCAACCGCGCGGCGGCGCTGGTCAGCCAGTTGCTGGCCTTTTCGCGCAAGCAGACGCTGCGGCCAGAGGTGCTGGACCTGCGCGACACCCTGTCGGACCTCATTCACCTGTTGAACCGGCTGGTGGGCGAAAAGGTCACCCTGACGCTGAGCCACGACCCGGCGCTGAAGTCCGTCCGGGCCGACAAGCGCCAGCTGGAACAGGTTCTGATGAACCTTGTCGTGAACGCCCGCGACGCGATGCCGAAGGGCGGCGAAATCCGGATCGAGACAGAGGTCATCACCCTGAACGAACCGTTGGAGCGGGACCGGGCGACCCTGCCCGGCGGCGAATATGTCACCGTCAAGGTGCGGGACGAGGGCATCGGGATCGAACCCAACAAGCTGCAAAAGATTTTCGAGCCTTTTTACACGACCAAGCGCACGGGCGAGGGGACCGGACTGGGCCTGTCCACCGTCTATGGCATCGTGAAACAGACGGGCGGCTATATCTTTGTCGACAGCGTGCTGGGCAAGGGCACGGAGTTCACCCTGTATTTTCCGGCGTTTCAGGCGCGTCAGTTGCCCCCTGCGCCCGAGGCCGTGGTCCGGGACAAGTCCGCCGACCGGTATAATGGCGGCGTCGTGCTGCTGGTCGAGGACGAGGCGCCGGTGCGGGCCTTTGCCTCGCGCGCGTTGAGATTGCGTGGCTACACGGTGCTGGAGGCGGATTCGGCCGAGGATGCGCTGCGTCTTCTGGAAGATCCCGACCTGACGGTGGATGTCTTTGTGACAGATGTGGTGATGCCGGGTCTCGATGGTCCGACCTGGGTACGCCAGGCCCTGGCCGAGCGGCCACAGGTGCGCGTCGTCTTTGTGTCAGGTTATTCCGAAGGTGCCTTTGGCGACTCCGAGGCGGACATCCCGAACTCGGTCTTTTTGCCCAAGCCGTTCTCGTTGAACCAACTCACCGAAACGGTGCAACAGCAACTGCACTGAGGTCGTTCAGATCGCGCGCGCGTGCAGCTCGAACTCTTCGGCGAATTTCCGGCGAAAGCGCTCGGCAATGCCGGAATCCAGTGCGAGCTCGATTGCCGGAGAAACGTTTTCCCGCGGCAGGGTAATCGCGGTGGAGAGGCGGGTTTCGAGAAACGCGATAATGCCGGATTGATTCTCGTATTTGAACAGATGTGTCGCGCTGCATCCACCCGGGCGAGGGGTGAGAAAGCGCAACTGGCTGCCGACATTGGCAAACGGCGGGCGCTTGCCCTGCATATAGGCGGTCACGAAGTCGTCGAAGGGGATACCATGGGTCGAGTTCGGCTTGCCTTCCATGAAAGGGCGCTGCCGATAGCGGTACCAGCTGCCGAGCCAGTCGATCGGTTCACGCACAACCGCCATGATCTCCATCTCGACGCCGAACATCTTGGAAAAGATCGGGCGAAAGAACCGGTCATAGCGATAGATCGGCGCGTGTTTCAGCTCGGGCGGATCGGAGATCACAATGTCGGCCCGCGTCCGCAGCGCCGATTGGAACGCTGTGGTGCCGGTCTTGGGGACCGAAAGAAGAACCAGACGTTCCTTAAAGAAAACAAGCATCTAACACCCGATTTATCCTGCTCGGCAGAGTATTTTTTGATCGTAAACCACTCTTTAACACAAATGGAAAAAGCTCGGATAGGAAAGATTTCGTTTGAAATGTTCCCTTTTTGATCTCATAAGGAACAAGAGGTGAACAAAGCAGCGATTGCCGCCCGGGACGGCGTGTGACACAAGGAAGGGGACAGGACTATGGCGGATCTTCTGACAATGAGCAGCAAACAGAACGCGGACAAGCAAAAGGCGCTGGACAGCGCTCTGGCCCAGATCGAACGGCAGTTCGGCAAAGGTTCGATCATGAAACTGGGCGGCGAGAATGCCATCCAGGAAATCGAGGCAAGCTCGACCGGCTCGCTGGGGCTGGATATTGCACTGGGGATCGGCGGCCTGCCGATGGGCCGGATCGTCGAAATCTACGGGCCGGAAAGCTCGGGCAAGACCACGCTGACCCTGCATTGCATCGCCGAGCAGCAGAAACGCGGCGGCGTCTGCGCCTTTGTCGATGCCGAACATGCGCTCGACCCGCAATATGCCCGCAAGCTGGGCGTCGATCTGAACGAGCTGTTGATCAGCCAGCCCGATACCGGCGAACAGGCGCTGGAGATCACCGACACGCTGGTGCGCTCGGGTGCGGTCAACATGGTCGTGGTCGATTCGGTCGCAGCATTGACCCCGAAATCGGAACTCGAAGGCGACATGGGCGATTCCAGCGTCGGTGTGCAGGCCCGTCTGATGAGCCAGGCCATGCGCAAGCTGACCGGCTCGATCAGCCGGTCGAAATGCATGGTGATCTTCATCAACCAGATCCGGATGAAGATCGGCGTGATGTTCGGCAGCCCGGAAACCACCACCGGAGGCAACGCGCTGAAATTCTACAGCTCGGTGCGTCTGGATATTCGCCGGATCGGTTCGATCAAGGACCGTGACGAGGTGGTAGGTAACGCCACCCGCGTCAAGGTGGTCAAGAACAAGGTGGCGCCGCCCTTCAAGCAGGTCGAGTTCGACATCATGTATGGCGAGGGCATTTCGAAGACCGGCGAATTGCTGGATCTGGGTGTCAAGGCGGGCGTGGTCGAAAAATCCGGCAGCTGGTATTCCTATGGCGACGAACGGATCGGCCAGGGCCGCGAAAATGCCAAGACGTTCCTGAAGGAAAACAGCAAGATAGCTTTGGAGATCGAAGACAAGATCCGCGCCTCGCACGGGTTGGAATTCGACATGGGATCGAGCGACGACGATATCCTCGAGGCCTGAGGCGGTCTGCGCCGACGCTTTGGAAGAAAGACGAGGGCGGTCCTGCGGGGCCGCCTTTTCCCTTTGCGACGACGGGGGCTGTGGACAGGGGGCCGGGCTGCCGCTAAACCAGCGCAGACCCTGCCGATTTCGCGCCGAGAGAGCCAGAATGCCCAGCCTGAACGACATCCGAACGACCTTTTTGAACTATTTCGCCAAACAGGGGCATACGATCGTCCCCTCCAGCCCATTGGTGCCGCGCAACGACCCGACGCTGATGTTCACCAATTCCGGCATGGTGCAGTTCAAGAACTGCTTCACCGGGGTGGACAAGCGCGACTATGTCCGCGCCACCACCGCGCAGAAATGTGTGCGGGCAGGCGGCAAGCACAATGATTTGGACAATGTGGGCTATACAGCGCGGCATCACACGTTTTTCGAGATGCTGGGCAATTTCTCGTTTGGCGACTACTTCAAGTCCGAGGCGATCCCCTTTGCCTGGGAGTTGATCACCCGCGATTTCGACATCCCCAAGGACAAGCTTTACACCACCGTCTATCACACCGATGACGAGGCTTTCGAGATCTGGAAGAAGGTGGGCGTGCCCGAGAGCCGGATCATCCGCATCGCCACCTCGGACAACTTCTGGCAGATGGGCCCGACCGGCCCCTGCGGCCCCTGCACCGAGATTTTCTATGACCATGGCGACCATATCTGGGGTGGCCCTCCGGGCAGCCCGGAAGAGGATGGCGACCGGTTCATCGAGATCTGGAACATCGTCTTCATGCAGAACGAGAAGTTCGAGGACGGCTCGATGATCGATCTGGACATGCAGTCGATCGACACCGGCATGGGGCTGGAACGGATCGGCGCGCTGCTCCAGGGCAGCCATGACAATTATGACACCGACCTGTTCAAGGCGCTGATCGAGGCCTCGGCAGATGCCACCAGCGCCGATCCCTATGGGAATCAGAACGTGCATCACCGGGTGATCGCGGATCACCTGCGCTCGACCTCGTTCCTGATCGCGGATGGGGTGATGCCCAGCAATGACGGGCGCGGTTATGTGCTGCGCCGGATCATGCGGCGGGCGATGCGGCACGCCCACCTGTTGGGCGCAAAGGATCCGGTGATGCACCGGCTGGTGCGCACGCTGGTGGGCCAGATGGGCGCGGCCTATCCCGAGCTGGGCCGGGCGCAGGCGCTGATTGAGGAAACGCTGTTGCTGGAGGAAACCCGGTTCAAGCAGACACTGGATCGTGGTCTGAAACTGCTGGATGACGAGTTGGGCGCGCTGCCCGAGGGCGCGCCGCTGCCGGGCGAGGCGGCGTTCAAGCTTTATGACACCTATGGCTTTCCGCTGGACCTGACGCAGGACGCGCTGCGCGAAAAGGGCCGCAAGGTGGATACCGACGGGTTCGACACGGCCATGGCCGAGCAGAAGGCAAAGGCGCGCGCCGCCTGGGCCGGCTCGGGCGAGGCGGCGGATAATGCCGTGTGGTTCGACGTGCTGGATGTTGCGGGTGCCACCGATTTCCTGGGTTATGACACCGAAAAGGCCGAAGGCCAGGTGCTGGCGCTGGTGGTTGATGGGGCCCGGGCGGACAAGATCGCCGAGGGCGGCAGCGGCTGGGTGGTGACCAACCAGACCCCGTTCTATGGCGAGGCGGGCGGCCAGGTGGGGGATACCGGCGTAATCCGTCGGCTGGAGAACCGAGATCACGTGGCCCTGGTCGAGGACACGCGAAAATTCGCCGATGGCAAGGTCTATGCCCATAAGGTCACGATGGAGCGCGGCACGCTGGCCAAAGGCGATGCGGTCGAGCTGGAGGTGGATCACGCCCGTCGCGGTGCCATCCGGGCCAACCACTCGGCCACGCACCTGCTGCATGAAGCGCTGCGCGAGGCCCTGGGCGATCATGTGGCGCAGCGCGGCTCGCTGAACGCGGCTGACAGGCTGCGCTTCGACTTCAGCCATGCCAAAGCGCTGAGCGAGGCGGAACTGGCCCAGGTCGGGACCGAGGTGAACCGGTTCATCCGACAGAATTCCAAGGTCGAGACCCGGATCATGACCCCCGACGATGCCCGCGCCATCGGCGCGCAGGCGCTCTTTGGCGAGAAATACGGCGACGAGGTGCGGGTGGTGTCGATGGGCCGGGCCGAAACCGGCAAGGGCGCCGATGGCAAGACCTGGTCGATCGAGCTGTGCGGCGGCACCCATGTGGCACAGACCGGCGATATCGGCATGTTCGTGATCCTGGGCGATAGCGCGTCGAGCGCCGGGGTGCGCCGGATCGAGGCGCTGACCGGGCAGGCGGCCTATGAGCACCTGTCGCAGGAAGTGTCGCGTCTGTCCGAGGTAACCGCGATGCTCAAGGCGCAACCGGCCGAGGTGGCTGAGCGGGTGCGGGCGCTGTTGGACGAGCGCAAGGCGTTGCAAAACGAGGTGGCGCAGCTGCGCCGCGATCTGGCCATGGCCGGTGGGGCCGGGCAGGGTGGCGGTGCCGAGACGCGCGAGGTGGGCGGTGTGCCGTTCCTGGCGCAGGTGCTGTCGGGAGTGTCGGGCAAGGATCTGCCGGCGCTGATCGACGAACACAAGAGTCGCATCGGCTCGGGCGCGGTGCTGCTGATTGCTGATACCGGGGGCAAGGCCGCTGTAGCGGCTGGCGTGACCGAGGATCTGACGGCCAGCGTTTCTGCTGTGGATCTGGTCAAGGCGGCGGTCGCGGCGCTTGGCGGCAAGGGTGGCGGTGGCCGCCCCGACATGGCGCAGGGCGGTGGTCAGGACGTAGGCAACGCGGATGCGGCAATCAAGGCCGCCGAACAGGTTCTGGGAGGATAAGACGATGGGCGCACTCTGGATTGCACATGTGACGGTGACCGATGCCGAGGCTTACGGCAAATATGCCGCGCTGGCCGGCCCCGCCATCGCCAAGCATGGCGGCACCTTCATCGCGCGCGGCGGTCGGTTCGTGCAGCTCGAAGGCAAGGAGCGGCCGCGCAACGTGGTGGCGCGCTTTCCATCGGTCGAAGCGGCCGTCGATTGCTACAACTCGCCTGAATATCAGGAGGCGCTGAGCCATGCGCGCGGCGCCTCGGAACGCGAGTTGATGGTGGTCGAGACCAGCGAATGACAGGCCGGGGATGACGCCCGCGCATCTGCTGCCGCTGGTGTTGTTGGCAGCCTCGAATGTCTTCATGACATTCGCGTGGTACGGGCATCTGAAATTCCCCGGCAAACCGCTGGCCGTGGTCATTCTGGTTAGCTGGGGCATTGCCCTGATCGAATACTGCCTTGCGGTGCCTGCCAACCGGATTGGGCACCGCGTTTATACGGCGGCGGAACTGAAGACGATGCAGGAGGTCATTACCCTGATCGTCTTTGCCGGGTTTTCCGTGCTTATCCTGAAGGAAGCGCTGACCGTAAATCACGCCATTGGGTTCGGCTTCATCGCGTTGGGGGCGTGGTTCGTGTTTCGCGGGCCGTTCTGAACGAAAAAGGGCGCCACCGGGGCGCCCTTTATTGGTTCAGCTTGCCGCCTTGGACTGGCGCTTGCGCTCGTGCGGGTCAAGGAAGCGCTTGCGCAGCCGGATCGAGTTCGGCGTCACTTCTACCAGTTCGTCATTGTCGATATAGGCAATCGCCTCTTCGAGGCTGAACTGGATATGCGGGGTCAGGCGCACCGCCTCGTCCGTGCCCGAGGCGCGCACGTTGGTCAGTTTCTTGCCCTTGAGCGGGTTCACTTCGAGATCGTTGTCGCGGCTGTGCTCGCCGATGATCATGCCCTCATAGACATCCGCCTGCGGGCCGATGAACATGCGGCCACGCTCTTCGAGGTTCCAGAGCGCATAGGCCACCGACTGGCCGTTCTCCATCGAGATCAGCACGCCCGCGCGGCGTCCCGGGATCGGGCCCTTGTGTGGGGCCCAGGCGTGAAACACGCGGTTCAGCACGCCAGTGCCGCGCGTGTCGGTCAGGAACTCGCCGTGATAGCCGATGAGACCGCGCGAGGGCACATGCGCAATGATCCGGGTCTTGCCGGTGCCGGCGGGCTTCATCTCGACCAGTTCGCCCTTGCGCGCGCCGGTGACTTTCTCGATCACCGCGCCGGTGAATTCGTCATCCACGTCGATGGTGACTTCCTCGATCGGCTCCAGCCGTTGGCCATCTTCCTCGCGGAACAGGACCTGCGGGCGCGAGATGCTGAGTTCGAACCCTTCGCGGCGCATGTTCTCGATCAGCACACCCATCTGAAGTTCGCCCCGGCCCGCGACCTCGAACGCCTCGCCGCCCGGCGTGTCGGTGACGCGGATGGCGACGTTCGATTCCGCTTCTTTCATAAGGCGGTCGCGGATGACACGGCTTTGCACCTTTTTGCCGTCGCGGCCTGCAAGCGGGCTGTCGTTGATGCCGAAGGTAACGCTGATGGTCGGCGGGTCGATCGGCTGGGCGGGCAGTGCCTCGATCACTTGCGGGTTCACCAGGCTGTCGGCCACGGTGGCCTTGCTCATCCCGGCGATGGTGACGATGTCACCGGCCTCGGCCACATCGATCGGCTGTTGACCCAGACCCCGGAAGGCGAGGATTTTCGAGGCGCGGAAGTTCTCGATCAGCTCGCCTTTGCGGCTGAGCGCCTTGAGCGTCTCGCCGGTTTTCAGCGTGCCGCTTTCCACACGGCCGGTCAGGATGCGGCCGATGAACGGGTCGCTGCCCAGCGTGGTGGCCAGCATGCGGAAGGGTTCGTCCTTGCGCGCGATCTGGGCCGGGGCGGGCACGTGGCGCACGACCAGGCTGAAAAGCGCGTTGAGATCCTTGCGCGGGCCTTCCAGCGTTTCGTCGGCCCAGCCAGAGCGGCCCGAGGCGTAAAGATGCGGGAAGTCGAGCTGCTCGTCCGTGGCGCCAAGGTTGGCGAAAAGATCGAAACACTCGTCCAGCGCGCGGTCCGGCTCGGCATCGGGTTTGTCGACCTTGTTCAGTACCACGATGGGGCGCAGGCCCAGGGCCAGCGCCTTGGAGGTCACGAACTTGGTTTGCGGCATCGGGCCTTCGGCGGCATCGACCAGCAGAACCACGCCGTCAACCATGCTGAGGATCCGCTCGACTTCGCCGCCGAAATCGGCGTGGCCGGGGGTGTCGACGATGTTGATGCGGGTGCCCTGCCACTCGACCGAGGTCGCCTTGGCAAGAATGGTGATGCCGCGTTCGCGTTCCAGATCGTTGCTGTCCATGGCGCGCTCGGCCACGGCCTGGTTCTCGCGAAAGGCGCCGGACTGTTTCAACAGCTCGTCCACCAGGGTGGTCTTGCCGTGGTCCACGTGAGCGATGATCGCAATATTGCGCAGGTCCATGAGGTCAGCCTTTGTAAGGGAGTTGGCCCGGCGCATAGCCCGACAGGCGGACAAAGGCCAGAGAAAATGCATCGAAACTGCGGAATATCGCCGCGTCGCGGCATCAATGGGTGGATGTGGCCGAGAAAAGATGGATCACAAGGATGCCGCCGACGATCATCGCGATGCCCAGAAGGGCGGGCAGATCGAGCTTTTGACCAAAGACCATATAGCCGATGGCGGCGATAAACACGATGCCGAGCCCCGACCAGATCGCGTAGACGATCCCAACGGGCATCACCCGCAGGGTCTGTGCCATAAGGTAGAAGGCCAGGCCATATCCGAGGACAACCAGAACCGAAGGCACGAGGCGGGTGAACTGCTGGCTGGCCTGGAGCGCCGTGGTGCCGACCGTTTCCGCCGCGACGGCGAGAATGAGGTAGAAATAGTGGACAGGCATGGCCGACCTCCGCGCCGATGGATTCGCATTGTGTCTCTAGACGCCCTCGCCCTAACCGAAAAAACAGGCAAGCGACAGACCGACGTATTTGGCACAATTGCGAACAATCGAGTGTGCACGGATTCACTTTGCGGAAAATCCGGATCACTATAAGGAACGCATAGGAGTTTCCCGGGCGCCCAAGGACATGCGCCAGCATATTGGAGAGCGATCATGTGCCGTTGGGCCGCCTATCATGGAACGCCGATCTTCCTGGAAGATGTGATTTCACGTCCGGGGCATTCGCTGATTGCCCAGAGCGCCCATGCAGAGCAGTGCAAGACCGCGACCAATGGCGATGGATTCGGGGTGGCCTGGTACGATGCCCGGCCCGAACCGGGGCTGTATCGCGATGTCTATCCGGCATGGTCCGATCCGAACCTGCGCGCTGTGGCCCATCATGTGCGCTCGGGCCTGTTTCTGAGCCATGTGCGCGCCTCGACCGGGTCGTGTATCAGCCGCAACAACTGTCATCCGTTTTCGGCCCGGCAGTGGTGCTTCATGCATAACGGTCAAGTCGGCGGGTTCGAGCGGTTTCGCAAACATGCCGACATGCTGATCGCCGACGAATACTATGCCTATCGCAAGGGCAGCACGGATTCCGAAGTGCTGTTCCTGGTGGCGATGAGCGAAGGCATGGAGAGCGACCCGCATGGCGCGTTGGCGCGGTCGGTGGCGCGGCTCGAAGGGTTGAGCCAGGCGATGGGAACCACGCCGCACATGCGTCTGTCGGCGGCGTTCAGCGATGGTCAGACCCTCTATGCGGTGCGCTATTCCTCGGATCACATCGCGCCTTCGGTCTATTACCGGTATTCCAAGGCGCGGCAGGGATGGGCGGTTGTGTCGGAACCGCTGGATCAGGAAGAGGGCGACTGGACGGAACTGATGCCGGGCCGGATCCTGACGATCAATGTTGACGGCGCGGTTGAGCGCGAGTTTGGTCCGGCGGATCTGGCCAACGCGGCCTGAGGTCAAGAATACCTGACTTGGTCAAGCAGAGTCGGCTGGCTAGGGTAAGGCCATTGTTTGTTTTTTCGGATATTTGTCATGATCACGCCTTTTATCAAAGCCGTCTTGATTGCCTCGCTTCTTGTGGTTGCCGTTGGCCTGGGATTTGCACCACAGGACCCGGCCCCGAATCCTGCTGCTCAGCTCGAACAGACTGTCACCTCGACAGGGGTCTGACCCGTCAGACCGGCAGTCCCAGTCGGGTGAAACAGTCCAGAAGCTGTGGCTGGAGCCAGGTCCAGAGATCGGGCGCGCCGCGGCTGACCGGCTGGCCGACCCGGGTTTCGAGCTGTGGCAGGCTGACCCGGTAGCTGACCCAGGATCCGCCGCCGTTTTCCAGGTTTGCGATCGGTGTCTGTACCCGGTCGACGGCCTTGCCAAAGACCGCCTCGGGGCTTTGCGCGGCCTCGAACTCCTGCCAGAGCGACCGCAATGCGGCACCCTGATCCGGCGGCAGCAGTCCGAACAGACGGTCGGCAGCGGCCTGTTCCAGCGCCTCTTGCACGGCATGATCCACATTGCCGTGGATCGGATTGTCGCCGGCGTCGATCTCGACCAGGTCATGCAGCAGGAGCATGCGCAGAACCCGATCGGTATCGACCGGCTGCACGGCGTATTCATCCAGTACCCAGGCGTAGAGCATGATGTGCCAGCTGTGTTCCGCAGAATTCTCGTATCGGCTGTCATCCAGAAGGCGCGAGGCCCGGTGTACGGTTTTCAACTTGTCGGCTTCGACCAGGAATGGCAGGCGCTCGGTAAACCGGTCCAGGCTGGCGGGGGTGCCATCCAGCAGGGCCATCGCATGGGCGAACGCCTCGGGCAGGGCCGAGGCAAGATAGGCTGCGCGCCCGGTCCCGAGGTTGTCGCGCACCACATCCACATGATCAGGGCGCGGGGTATCGGCGCAAAGCACCTGGAACAATGGCTGGCACCGGTCCAGCATTTTTGCATAACGGGCGTCTGGCGTGGTGTCGGCCTCGAACTCGGTCCAGAGGTCGTGAAAACACGTGGCCTGATCCGGTGGCAAGAGACCGAAGAGGCGGCGCGCGGCGGCACGCTCGGCCCGTTCGACGGCCTGCCAGTCTGTCTCTTCGTGGATCGGATGGTCGCCGGTTTCGATCTCGACCAGATCATGCAGCAGCAGCATCCGGATCGCGCGGCCAACCGAGACATCCGGCCCGGCAAAAGGTTCAAGCGCCAGAGCCCACAGGGCAAGGTGCCAGCTGTGCTCGGCCGAGTTTTCGGGGCGCGACAGGTCCATCAGGACATTGGCCCGCTCGACGGTCTTCAACCTGTCCGCGACCTTGAGAAAGTCGATCTGCGCCGACAGGCGGGCTGTCATTGGCTGCCCTTGGGGGCTTGCGCCGCCTTCAACTCGTTCATCCGTTGGATCAGGAAGCGGCGCGCCTGGCGTTCGGCAAGACGCACGCGGATCTCTGTCAGATAGGCCTCTTCCAGAGATTGCGACGAGGCGGCCAGCACCTTGCCCACCTCGACAAAAAGCCGTTCCTCGCCGGTCTGGTCCATCACTTTCATCGTGTCCTCGGCCAGCTTTGCAGCGAGGGATTCGATGCTTCCCGCCATCAGCGCGACGTCTCGGTCAGGCGGCGTTTCACATAATCGGCAACGTTGGTGATCATCGTGTCCATATGCTGGTTCTGGAAGAAATGATCGGCGCCCTCGACCTCGGTATGGGTGATGGTGATGCCCTTCTGCTCATGCAGCTTGTTAACCAGCGAGCGGGTATCTGCGGGCGGTGCGACCCGGTCGGACGTTCCGTTGATGATCAGGCCCGAGGACGGACAGGGGGCCAGGAACGAGAAGTCGTACATATTGGCGGGCGGGGCCACGCTGACAAAACCGGTGATCTCGGGGCGGCGCATCAAGAGTTGCATGCCGATCCAGGCGCCAAACGAAAAGCCCGCGACCCAGCAGTGTTTCGAATTGTTGTTCATCGACTGAAGGTAGTCGAGCGCCGAGGCCGCATCGGACAGCTCGCCAATGCCCTGATCATATTCGCCCTGGCTGCGCCCGACGCCGCGAAAATTGAACCGCAGTACGGTAAAGCCCAGATTGTAGAAGGCATAGTGCAGGTTATAGACCACCTTGTTGTTCATGGTGCCGCCGAATTGCGGATGCGGATGCAGCACGATGGCAATGGGTGCGTCTTTTTCCTTTTGCGGGTGGTAGCGGCCTTCCAGACGGCCTTCGGGTCCGGGAAAAATCACCTCGGGCATGTGTGCTTTTGTCCTGTGTCATTTCCTGCGATACCCGGGCAAACTTGACGGAATCCCTAAGGCATCTTAGAACGGTTCTAATCAAACTGCCGGCCTACGGCAGCGCTGTCAGTGGGAGATACGCACTGAGGGCGATAAGGTCAATGATTTCGCGCGTCTGAGCGCCCAGCGGAGGGTCAGAGTTGAAACTGTCGACAAAAGGGCGTTACGCAATGGTGGCGCTGACCGACATTGCGCTGCAATCAGCCGATACGCTGGTGACGCTCGGCGAAATCTCGGCGCGGCAGGATATCTCGCTGCCTTACCTCGAACAGCTTTTCGTCAAGCTGCGCCGCGCCAATCTGGTGGAAAGCGTGCGCGGCCCCGGCGGCGGCTATCGGCTCGCCCGGCCAGCGTCGGAGATCCGGGTGGTCGATGTGCTGGCCGCCGTCGATGAATCGGTGAACGCGATGCACAAGGGGGCCGGTGCCTCGGGCGCGATGTCTGGCAGCCGTGCGCAATCCCTGACCAACCGCCTTTGGGAAGGGCTGAGCGCGCATGTCTATGTCTTTCTGCACCAGACCCGCCTGTCGGATGTGGTGCGCAATGATCTGGCACCATGTCCGGCGGTGCCAACCCTGTTTTCGGTTGTCGATGACTAGACCCGGAACGGGTCCGATTGCCAATCTCCTCCGGCCCGTCTATCTGGCCGTACCCGCCATGAAATGATGACTCTGTGATGCGTGTTTACCTCGACCATAATGCCACCACACCGCTGCGCGACGAGGCGCGGGCGGCGATGATTGCGGCGATGGATGTCTGCGGCAACCCGTCCTCGGTCCATGCCGAAGGGCGCGCGGCCAAGGCGGTGGTGGAAAAGGCACGTGCGCAGGTCGCCGCGGCCTTTGGCGCCGAGGGGGCGGATGTCGTCTTTACCTCCAGCGCGACCGAGGCTGCCGCGCTGGCGCTCAAGGACCGGGGATTGCACGGGTGCGCGCTTGAACATGATGCTGTAAGAGCCTGGATCAAAGAGGATTTGCCCGTATCCGCCGATGGTATGGTGACGGTGGCAGATCCCGCGCGATCGACCCTGCAACTCGCCAATTCCGAGACGGGTATCCTTCAGGACTTGCCGCAGGGACTGGCGGTGACCGATGCGACGCAGGGTTTTGGCAAATTGCCGGTCGCCTTTAACTGGCTCGGGGCCCAGATGGCGCTCGTCTCGGCGCACAAGCTGGGCGGCCCCAAGGGGATCGGAGCGCTGGTGATGCGGCGCGGCACCGATCTGGCGGCGCAGATCAAGGGTGGCGGACAGGAGATGGGGCGCCGCTCGGGCACCGAGAATGTCATCGGTATCGCCGGATTTGGCGCCGCTGCCGAGGCCGCCGCGCGCGATCTGGCAGATGGGGTCTGGGAGCGGGTCGAGAAACTTAGAAATATTCTAGAAAATGCTCTTGAGGCCGGTGCAAAATCTACTATTTTTGTCGGGAAAGGTCGGCCCCGCCTGCCGAACACCCTGTGTCTGGCGACGCCCGGCTGGAAGGGCGAGACCCAGGTGATGCAGATGGACCTGGCCGGATTCGCCATCAGCGCCGGCAGCGCCTGCTCCAGCGGCAAGGTCCGCGCCAGCGCGGTGCTGCAAGCGATGGGATATGACGAGGCCACGGCGATGAGCGCGATCCGCGTGTCGCTGGGGCCCGAGACGACCGAAACGGATGTGCTGCGCTTTGCCGAGGCGTGGCTGGACAAAGAAAAGAAACACCGCGCGCGCGCCGCGTGACACAGAACTAACAGCGCGCTTTGCGCGAAGGAGGGCTCTTATGGCCGCATTGGACCAGACCCAGGTAAAAGAAGGCGTCGATCAGGAGACGGTGGATGCCGTCCGCGAGGCGGGTACCTATAAATACGGCTGGGAAACCGAGATTGAGATGGAATACGCCCCCAAGGGCGTGAACCCGGATATTGTGCGGCTGATCTCGAGCAAGAACGAAGAGCCCGATTGGATGACCGAATGGCGGCTGGCCGCGTTCGAGCGCTGGACCGGCATGACCGAGCCGAAATGGGCGATGGTCAACTATCCCGAAATCGACTTTCAGGATCAGTATTACTATGCCCGCCCCAAGAGCATGAGCGAAAAGCCCAAATCGCTGGACGATGTCGACCCCAAGCTGCTGGCGACCTATGAGAAACTGGGCATTCCGCTCAAGGAACAGATGATCCTGGCCGGGGTCGAAGGCGCTGATGCGGCGCCTGTCGAGGGCCGCAAGGTGGCGGTCGATGCGGTATTCGATTCCGTCTCCGTCGGCACCACCTTTCAGGCCGAGCTGAAAAAGGCGGGCGTGATTTTCTGTTCGATTTCCGAGGCGATCCGCGAGCATCCCGAACTGGTCAAGAAATACCTCGGTTCGGTCGTGCCTGTCAGCGACAATTTCTATGCGACGCTGAACTCGGCCGTGTTCTCGGACGGCTCGTTCGTCTATGTGCCGCCCGGCGTGCGCTGCCCGATGGAGCTGTCGACCTATTTCCGCATCAACGCCGAGAATACCGGCCAGTTCGAGCGGACGCTGATCATCGCCGACAAGGGCAGCTATGTGTCCTATTTGGAGGGCTGCACCGCTCCGAAACGCGATGTGGCGCAGCTCCATGCTGCCGTGGTCGAGATCATCGTAGAGGAAGACGCCGAGGTGAAATACTCGACCGTTCAGAACTGGTATCCGGGTGACGAGAATGGCAAGGGCGGCATCTACAACTTTGTTACCAAGCGCGCCGATTGCCGGGGCGACCGGTCCAAGGTGATGTGGACGCAGGTGGAAACAGGCTCGGCCGTGACCTGGAAGTACCCGTCCTGCATCCTGCGCGGCGATGACAGCCAGGGCGAATTCTATTCCATCGCCATCGCCAACAACATGCAGCAGGCCGACACCGGCACCAAGATGATCCATCTGGGCAAGAACACAAAATCGCGCATCGTCTCCAAGGGGATCAGCGCGGGCAAGGCCCAGAACACCTATCGCGGGCTGGTGTCGATGCATCCCAAGGCCAAGAACAGCCGCAACTACACCCAGTGCGACAGTCTGTTGATCGGCGACAAATGTGGGGCGCACACGGTGCCCTATATCGAGGTCAAGAATAACTCGTCGCGCTGCGAGCACGAGGCGACCACGTCCAAGGTGGACGAGGATCAGCTGTTCTATTGCCGCTCGCGCGGGATCGATGAGGAAGCGGCGGTCGCGCTGGTCGTGAATGGGTTCTGCAAGGACGTGTTGCAGGCGCTGCCGATGGAGTTTGCCATGGAGGCACAACAACTGGTGGCGATCAGCCTCGAAGGGTCGGTGGGCTGATGCAGCGGGTCGCGTTCGACGTTCTGCTGGCCACTGCCGTCTATGTGGCGGTGTCGCTTGTGTGGCGCGGTGCAGAAACGCCGATTGGAACGCTGTTCAGCGCGCTGGTGTTTGCCATGGCCTATGGCGCGATACGCGTCGCCATGATCGTGTTCCGGGGGCAGGGCGAATGAGCATGTTGCTTCTCTCGCAGCCTCTGTCGAATTCTGACGGAATGTGAGGCCGGGAAATGCCCAAGGGTGACGATATCCTGACCTTTCTGGCCTATGCGCTGCCGGTTGCGGGCGGTTTGGCTGGAATGATCTTTGTCAACCTGAACCGCGAGGATTTCGTCAACCCGGTGACAGCCGTGGCCCTGGGCGCGGTTATGGGATGGGGTCTGGCGCGGCTCTTGCGGGCGCTGGCGGGGCGGAGATGACGATGCCTTGGGGTAGCGAAGGACAAAAACGCATGATCATCACAACCACGCCCGGCATCGAAGGGCGCCGTATCGTCGATTACAAGGGCATCGTGGTCGGAGAAGCGATCATGGGCGCCAATGTGGTGCGCGATTTCTTTGCTTCGGTCACTGATATCGTTGGCGGTCGCTCGGGCGCTTATGAAAGCAAGTTGCAGGATGCGCGCGAGACAGCCCTGGCCGAGCTTGAGCAACGCGCTACGGCGCTGGGTGCGGATGCCGTCGTTGGTGTGGACCTTGATTACGAGGTCGTGGCGGATTCGATGCTGATGGTGTCGGCCTCTGGCACCGCTGTTGTGTTGGGCTGAACATGGAAGACGACGCAATGACACCGGACGGCCCCGAGGCAGATCAGCTTGACGATCAGCCGCGCGCGGCACGATTGCTGGCACAGCGCTATGCCTTTCTGCGCGACGTGCTTTCGCCGGAGCGGCCGATGCGGATCACCGATGTCGGCGCCAACCCGATCAATGTGCCGGATTATGACCGCCTCTTGCAGGTGGGCGGGTGCGAGGTTTGGGGGTTCGAGCCGGACCAGGCGTCGTTTGACGCGCTGATGGCCGAGCCGCGACCCGGAACGCATTACCTGCAACGCGCGGTGGGGCCGACAGGGCCCGGACGGTTCTATCCCCATCGGTTGAGCGGGTTGGGGTCGTTGTTTCCGGTTCGGCGTGAATCGGTGACCTTTCTTGGCAAGCCGCAATGGACAGAGTCGCGGCGTGACCCGATCGATATGGAATTGATCGCGCTGGATGATCTGGGCGACGATGTGCTGCCGCGTCCGGACATGCTCAAGATCGACATTCAGGGCGGTGAACTGGATGTGATCCGCACCGGGCGGACCAAGCTGTCCGAGGCCGTGTGCATCGTGCCCGAAGTGCGGTTCTATCGGATCTACGAAGACGAGCCGCTGTTCGGACCGCTGGATGTGGAACTGCACGACCAGGGCTTCCGTTTTCACACGTTCCAGTTCACCAAGTCCCGGCAGATTATCAATTCTCAGAATGCGCGGCTGCCTTACAAGACCGTCCGCAGCCAGATGATGGATGGCGACGCCATTTACATCCGCGATCCCGAAACGATCGCCGAGTGGAGTGACGAGCAGGTTCGGCAGCTGGCGGTTGCCTCTTCCTGTGTGTTCGGCAGTTTCGACCTGACCGTGTTCTGTCTGGACGAGCTGGTCCGGCGCGGCCTGGCCGATGCGGATGTTCCCGCCCGGTTTGTCGATACGCTTCCCGCCTGGATGCTGAAGGACCGCTGAGATGTGCGCCATGCGATCCGAACCATTGCGGCTCTACTGGTGGAAGGGTGTGCCGAACTTCGGCGACACCTTGTCTGCGCTGGTGGTGAGCCATGTTTCGGGTCGCGAGGTGCGCCATGCCGGGCCCAAAGGCTGCGAGATGCTGGCCATCGGCTCGCTGATCCAGGTGATGCGCCGGAACTATGGCGAACCGGCGCCCGACGGGCGCCGCCCGGTGATCTGGGGCGCGGGGCTGCTGCATCCGGTGGGGTCGACCGGGTTTCTGGAAAACGTCGATGTGGCGCTGGTGCGGGGGCCACTGAGTGCCGATCTGCTTGGGCTGAGGATGAGGGCCTTTGGCGATCCCGGCCTGCTGGTGGCGGATCTGCTGGGCGATCTGCCCGCGCGGGCCGACCGGATCGCGCTGGTACCGCATCATTCGATGCTGGGCGACCCGACGCTGGCCGCGCTGCTGGAGAAGGAACCGGCACTGGAACTGATCGACGTGGCGGGCGACGCGCTGGAGGTCTGCCGCCGCATCGCCGCGTGCCGGCATGTGATCTCGGCCAGCCTGCATGGGCTGATCGTGGCCGATGCCTGCGGCGTGCCGTCGAGCTGGCTGATGCCCGGCGGGCAGCAGCATCTGAAGTATTACGATTATGCCGCCTCGGTGGGCCGTCCGCTGGACATACCGCTGACGCTGGCCGAGGTGCCCGCGCATCTGCGCGGCCTCAAGGATGACGACAGGCTGGCCTGGGCCGAAGGTGTTGCCCGCGCCCGCGCCGATCTGTTGACCGCTTTCCCGGTGCATATGCGCGCCCAAACCCCTGCCTCCGCCATTTCGGTGGATTCGAATTGAGACGAGGAAATCATGCTTGAAATCAAAAACCTGCACGTCAAACTTGAAGAAGAGGACAAGCAAATCCTCAAAGGCGTGGACCTGACCGTCGAGGCGGGCAAGGTGCATGCGATCATGGGACCGAACGGATCGGGGAAATCCACCCTGTCCTATGTTCTGTCCGGTCGCGACGGTTATGAGGTGACCGAAGGGTCGGCCCAGCTCGAAGGTGTGGACCTGTTGGAGATGGAGCCGGAGGAACGCGCCGCGGCGGGCCTGTTTCTGGCGTTCCAGTACCCGGTCGAGATTCCCGGCGTCGGCAACATGACCTTTCTGCGCACCGCGCTGAATGCGCAACGCAAGGCGCGCGGCGAAGAGGAGCTGAGCGCCGCCGACTTCCTGAAAGAAGTGCGTGCCAAGGCCAAGACCCTGAAAATCGACGCGGATATGCTGAAGCGTCCGGTCAATGTGGGCTTCTCGGGCGGTGAAAAGAAACGCAACGAGATCCTGCAAATGGCCATGCTGGAGCCCAAGATGTGCATTCTGGACGAGACCGACTCGGGCCTTGATGTGGATGCGATGAAGCTAGTGGCCGAGGGCGTGAATGCGCTGCGCGATGCCGGGCGCGGCTTCCTTGTGATCACCCATTACCAGCGCCTGCTGGATCACATCAAACCGGATGTGGTGCATATCATGGCCGATGGCCGCATCATCAAGACCGGCGGTCCCGAGCTGGCGCTGGAGGTGGAGAACAACGGTTATGCCGACATTCTGGCCGAGGTGAACTGATGGCGCTGCCTGCTCAGAAACAGACCGCGACCGAAGCCCTTTTGTCGTCGCTGCATCTGCCCGAGGCCGGCTGCACCCGCGCCGCGCGTGAGGCCGCTTTGGCCCGGTTACGAGAGATGGGTGTGCCCGGCCGGCGCGACGAATACTGGAAGTACACCCGGCCCGATTCGCTGATCACACCGGACGCACCGCGCGCCGCCACGTTCGAAGCGGGCGAGCCGATGATGTTCGATGCGGTCGACCGGCTGAAGATCGTCTTTGTCGATGGTGTGTTCGATCCCGAGGCGTCGGATCCGCTTGAACTGGAAGGTGTCCAGATCGAGCGTATCGAGGATATATGCTGCAAAGATATCCATTGGGCCAAGGACTTGTACGGCGTTCTTGAAGCGCGTGGTCATACGCCTGTGCCGCGCCCGCTGGCGGCGCTGAACACGGCCTTTGCCGCCGATGGTGTGGCGATCCATGTAACCGGAACCCCGTCGAAGCCGATCAGCCTGATCTATCAGCATGCATCCGAAACCTCGGACGCGATTCTGCATCACGTGATCCGGGTGGAGAGCGGGGCTGTGGTCACCGTTCTGGAGAACGGACCGGCAGCATCGCGGTTCAACAAATGCATGGAGATCGACATTGCCGATGGCGGAACGCTGCATCACGTGCGGGCCCAGGGGCGCGACCATGAACGCCGGGCGGTGACCCATATGTTCACACGGCTTGGCGAAGGATCGGTCTACAAATCCTTTACCCTGACAGTGAACGGGGTGTTGACCCGCAACGAACAGGTGGTTGAACTGACCGGCGACGATGCGGTGGCGCATGTGGCGGGGGCCTGTGTCGGCGACGGCGATTTCCTTCATGACGACACCGTGTTCATCACCCATGATGCGGTGGGTTGCGAAAGCCGACAGGTGTTCAAGAAGGTGCTTCGCAATGGCGCGACCGGCGTGTTCCAGGGCAAGATCCTGGTGAAGCCCGGCGCGCAGAAGACTGATGGTTATCAGATCAGCCAGTCACTGCTCTTGGACGATGACAGCCAGTTCCTGGCCAAGCCCGAGCTGGAGATCTATGCCGATGACGTGGCCTGTTCGCATGGCTCGACCAGCGGCGCGATCGACGAGACCGCGCTGTTTTACCTGCGCTCACGCGGCGTGCCGTTGAAAGAGGCGACCGATCTCTTGACGCTGGCCTTCCTGGCCGAGGCGGTTGACGAGGTCGAGGACAAATCGCTGGCTGAAGACATCGTCTCGCGGCTCGAAGGCTGGCTGGCGCGGCGGTCGTGATGCCGGTCACCGCCGATATCGTCGCCACCTATCGGGGGCCGCGGCGCGTGATGCGCCGGCTGCTGGACATGGGTCAGCGCGAAGACCGCGCGCTGGCCTTGGTCATGGCGTTTTGCGTCATCGCCTTTGTGGCCCAGATGCCGGCGCTGGCACGCCGCGCCCATCTGGAGCAGCTGGAACTGGACATGCTGATGGGGGGCGCGCTGCTGGGCAGCGTGATCATCCTGCCGCTTGTGCTCTATACCCTTGCCTTGTTGTCGCATTGGGTTGCACGGGTGCTGGGGGGGCGTGGCACCGCCTATGCGGCGCGGTTGGCGCTGTTCTGGTCGCTGCTGGCCTCCACTCCGCTGGTTCTGCTCAATGGGCTGGTTGCGGGATTTATCGGCCCCGGACCGGCGTTGAGCATCGTTGGCCTCTTGTGGATGGTCGTGTTCCTGTGGTTCTGGTTGTCCAATCTCTACCAGGCGGAAAGGCCGGAATAATGACCCCCAGCGAAATCCGCCGCCTGGCCCTGTTGTCGATCACCAATCCGGCACAAGCGGCGCGGGACGTCATGGCGTTGAACCTGGGGCGCGAGACCCTGTGGCTGGGGCTGGCGCTGGCGGTAGTTCTGAACGCATTACTGCATGGGTTGTCCAATCTTGCCTTTGGGCCGATGAGCATGCCTTTGCCGGGCATGCCGGTGTCGGTGGTTGGGTATGGCGCGCTAATGGCGGGCGGATTGATGCTGACGATCCTCGCGGTTCATCGCGTCGGCCGGTGGCTGGGCGGGCAGGGATCGTTTGGCGATGTGATGGCGCTGATCGTCTGGATGCAGCTTTTGTTGGTGGTCGTACAGGCGGTCACGCTGGTACTGGCGCTCACCATCCCGATCCTGTCGGCGCTTTTGGCGCTGGCGGCCAATCTGGTGGCGCTTTACGTTTTTCTTCACTTCATCGATCAGGCCCATCGGCTGGGGTCGTTGATGTACGCGGCGGGTGTTCTGGTTCTGTCGATCCTGGCCATCGCGTTTTCACTTTTCGTTCTGCTGTCCCTTGCCGGGGGACCAATCCCGGGAGCTCCTCCGCATGTATGATGTCCAGAAAATTCGTTCCGATTTTCCCATTCTTGGGCGAGAGGTGAACGGCAAGCCTCTGACTTACCTGGATAATGGCGCTTCGGCCCAGAAGCCGCAGGTGGTCATCGACGCGATCACCCAGGCCTATGCGATGGAGTATTCCAACGTCCATCGTGGCCTGCACTTCCTGTCGAATCTCGCGACCGAGAAATACGAGGCCGTGCGCGGTATCATCGCGCGGTTCCTCAATGCCGGGTCCGAGGATGAAATCGTGCTGAACTCGGGCACTACCGAGGGGATCAACATGGTCGCCTATGGCTGGGCCATGCCGCACATGCAGGCAGGCGACGAAATCGTGCTGTCCACGATGGAGCATCACGCCAATATCGTCCCCTGGCATTTCCTGCGGGAACGTCAGGGCGTGGTTCTGAAATGGGTCGATCCCGCGGCGGATGGGTCACTGGACCCTCAGGCGGTTCTGGACGCTATCGGACCCAAGACAAAACTGGTGGCCGTGACCCAGTGTTCCAATGTGTTGGGAACCGTTGTTGATGTAAAATCCATCTGTGCCGGGGCCCGTGCCAGGGGCGTGCCGGTACTGGTCGATGGCTCGCAAGGCGCGGTTCATATGCCGGTCGACGTGCAGGATATCGGCTGTGATTTCTATGCTATCACCGGGCACAAGCTTTATGGCCCTTCGGGGTCGGGCGCGATCTATTGCCGGGCCGAACGTCTGGCGGAGATGCGCCCGTTTCTGGGTGGCGGCGACATGATCAAGGAGGTTACCAAGGACACGGTGATCTACAACGATCCGCCGATGAAGTTCGAGGCGGGTACCCCGGGCATCGTGCAGACCATCGGGTTCGGCGTGGCGCTGGAGTATCTGATGGATCTCGGCATGGAGAATATTGCCGCGCACGAGGCAGGTTTGCGGGATTATGCGAGCCAGCGATTTGCGGGGCTTAACTGGTTGAACGTGCAGGGTCATGCGCCGGGCAAGGCAGCGATCTTCTCCTTTACGCTCGAAGGTGCCGCGCACGCGCATGACATCTCGACCATCCTGGACAAGAAAGGCGTCGCCGTGCGCGCAGGCCACCATTGCGCCGGACCGCTGATGGAGCATCTGGGCGTCACTGCGACCTGTCGGGCGAGTTTCGGCCTCTATAACACCCGCGAAGATGTGGATACGCTGATCGACGCGCTGGAGCTGGCACACGAGTTGTTCGCCTGACAGCGATATATTGCGGGGCAAGGGGGCGCTGCCCCCGTCGCGCGGATGCGCGACTCCCACGGAGTGTTTTGGGCGAAATGAAGGAGCGGGTCCTAGTCCGGGCGTCCGATCAGGCGGTCGATCGGGGCGAAATCATCGGTGAGCAATGTCCCCGTCGTCGCCAGTTGGGTGACCCAACTTGGGTCCAGCGCACCGAACTCTGTTCTGTCCGGGGCGCGGGTGACGAACCGGGAATGCCCGGTCGGGTGTGATCCCGCCGCGATCACAAAGACCGCGCGTTCTCCCGGTGGCGGGGGAGTGGTGCTGGTCCAGACTTCGACTTCGGGAAATACGGTGCCCAATGTGCGCACCAGCGCAGCGAGTGCATGCAGCCGGTCCTGATAGTCGATGACGTTCATCAGATAGGTGCCTTTGGGGGCGAGCCGGTCTCGAACCAGTTCAAAGAACTCTCGGGTAACAAGGTGCGCAGGAACGGCCACGTCGGTAAAGGCGTCGCCCAGGATCACGTCATAGCGCCGGTCGGGCCGTGTCAACAGGGCGCGGCGGGCGTCCTCATGCAGGATTTCGGCGCTGGCGGGGTCGAACCAGAACTGCTCGGCGGCAATGCGTGTCACCTCTGGGTCGATCTCGGCTACAGTGCGGGGGCCGGTACCGCGCAGGGCAAAGGCGCGCGGGATGGAATAGGAGCCGCCGCCGATGAAGAATGAGGTGAACTCTTTGTGCGCGGCGCGAATGCGGGCCAGCGCGTCCAGCATGGCGGCATGATCCGTGTACATCACCAGCGGAGCGTCACGGGCGCTGATCCCGTGCCCCAGGTGGTCGATCACCATCAGCCGCTCCGGAGCCTCAGGTGATCCCAGTTCGATGACGCGGATGCAGTAATAGCGGCTTTCGCGGGTGCAGGGATTTGGGGCCGCAAGCGCCGCGGCGGCCAGTCCCGCAACGACCAGAACGGCAATTAGCGGTGCCAGCAGCCTGTCGCCGGCAAGGCGGAAGCAGATCAGGCCCGAGATCGCGTAGATCCCCGTCACCGTCAGCAGCGTCAGCGTCGACCCGAGCCACGAGATGAAGAGAAACCCGGCAAGCAGCGTTCCGGCGATTGCCCCCAGGGCGCCGGCCGCAAACATCGCACCGAGCGCCCGGCCGGCCCCTTCGCGGCGTGTTACGGCCAATGCCGCCAGAACCGGGGCCGGGACACCCGCAAAGGTCGACGGCAGGAAGAAGACGGCAAGCGTCAGCACGGCGATTCCCCAGACCGGGTGCGGCACGGCCGCCAGCACCGGGCCGGACATGGCGCGCAGCAAAAGGGCGGAGGCCGCCGTTGTGAGCGCTGCGGCCACCATCGTCCACCCGGTCAGGTTCAGCGCGCGCCGGGGCGGATACTCCGCCAAGCGACCACCAATCCAGTGCCCCAGGGAGAACCCGGCCAGCACGACCGCGATGACCGAGGTCCAGGTGTAAAGCGACATGCCGACGTAAGGCGCAAGCATCCGCCCGGCCACGATCTCGACCACCAGAGAGGCGGCGGAGACGGCAACTTGCAACAGGATCAACAGGAAAAGCGATGGGGTACGTTCCATGTCGCCATTTGGAAAACCAACCGGCAGTAAAGCAAGAAAAATCCGCAGATAACCGATTGCAGTACCCGTCCCTATACCGTATAGCCCGGATCACCGGCACCCGTAGCTCAGCTGGATAGAGTGCTGCCCTCCGAAGGCAGAGGTCACAGGTTCGAATCCTGTCGGGTGCGCCATCTCTTAAAAACTTCTGGTTTGTCTTGTGTTTCGGCGGTTGCCGATGCGTGTTTGGCCTTGCAACATGCAAAACGGACGCAAGCATGGGACGGAGGAATGAATGGCTCAGATCACTGTTGCGGCAACACAAATGGCCTGCACCTGGAATCTCGAGGAGAATATCTCGAACGCGGAGAGCCTAGTTGTAGAGGCAGCGGATCGGGGGGCACAGATCGTGCTGTTGCAGGAGCTGTTCCAGACCCCGTATTTCTGTTCCGAAATCTCTCCGCGCCATTTCGACCTGGCCAATCCGCTGGAGAGCGATCGGGCCATCGCCCATTTCCAGACGGTGGCGCGCCGACTGGGGGTCGTTCTGCCTGTCTCTTATTTTGAGCGCGCGGGGCAGGCGTTCTTCAATGCTCTTGCGATTGTTGACGCGAACGGAGAGATCCTGGCGAATTATCGCAAGACGCACATTCCGCAAGGTGCCGGATATGAGGAGAAATTCTATTTCACCCCGGGAGATACGGGGTTTCAGGTGGTGCAAACAAGGTTTGCCCGCCTGGGTTGCGGCATTTGCTGGGACCAGTGGTTTCCGGAAACGGCGCGTGCCCTGGCGCTGATGGGGGCAGAGGTGCTGATGTTCCCGACAGCGATCGGATCTGAACCGCAGGAACCCGAGTTGGACAGTTCCGGCCATTGGCAGCGCACGATGCAGGGACATGCAGCGGCGAACGTCATGCCGCTGGTCGCCTCGAACCGGATCGGGGTTGAAAAGGTCGGTGCTGACGAGATGACATTCTATGGCTCGTCGTTCATCGCCGACCATACCGGCGCCAAGGTGGCCGAGGCCGGTCGTACCGAGCAGACGGTTCTGACGGCGGCGTTCGATCTGGACGAGATCGCTAGGTACCGCCGGGCCTGGGGCCTGTTCCGGGACCGCAGGCCGGACATGTATGGCGCCTTGCAAACGGTTGATGGGCGCAATCCGGTTGTCGGATGACCCTGTAGCAAGCCCAGTTTCGGGGAAAAATCCGGTTTCAACCTCAGAATTGAGGCACGCACCGCATTCGGTCCGAGCCGTGGCTTGACAACGTGCAAGTGCGGATGAAACCCTTGGAGGGCAGGGAGAAACCAATAGATACTGCCGTTTAACATTGCAACGATCGACTGCCTGCATTAGCCCGCAAAGCTCGGCGGGTGGGCCTTTGCCCTGAGCGCCGAACATTGGCGAAGAATAAGAAAATGGGAGTACAGCGATGAAAAAACTGAACAAATTCAGCCTTGCTGCATTGGTGACGACAGCCTTCATGGCCCCGGCCGCTATGGCCGAAGAGTTCATCACAATCGGTACCGGCGGCGTGACCGGTGTCTATTATCCGACCGGTGGTGCGATCTGCCGCCTGGTGAACAAGGGCCGCAAGGAACATGGCGTCCGCTGCTCGGTCGAGTCGACCGGCGGATCGGTTTACAACATCAACACCATTCGCGAGGGTGAACTGGAGTTCGGCGTCGCACAGTCGGATTGGCAGTTCCATGCCTATAACGGGTCGTCCAAGTTCGAAGAGGCTGGCAAGTTCGAGGATCTGCGCGCCGTTTTCTCGATCCATCCCGAGCCTTTCACCGTGGTTGCGCGGGCGGATTCGGGTGTCAAAACCTTTGACGATCTCAAGGGCAAGCGCGTGAACATCGGCAACCCGGGTTCGGGTCAGCGCGGCACCATGGATGTTGTGCTCGAGGCGATGGGCTGGTCGCTGAGCGATTTTGCCCTGGCCAGCGAATTGAAGGCGGCCGAGCAGTCGGCGGCGCTCTGCGACAACCAGATCGACGCGATGATCTATACTGTCGGCCACCCGTCGGGCTCGATCCAGGAGGCGACCACTGCCTGCGACTCGGTCCTGGTGAATGTCGAAGGCACAGCCATCGATAAACTGGTCGACCACAATACCTTCTACCGCAAGGCGACCATCGTCGGCGGTACCTATCGCGGCAACCCGGATGACGTGCACACCTTTGGGGTCGGCGCGACGCTGGTGACTTCGGCCAATGTTTCCGACGACGCGGTCTATGTTCTGGTCAAGGCTGTCTTCGACAATTTCGAGGACTTCAAGAAACTGCACCCGGCTTTCTCGAACCTCAAGGAAGAGGAAATGATCAAGGACGGACTGTCGGCACCGCTGCATGCGGGCGCCGAGAAGTACTATCGCGAGCGCGGCTGGATCAACTGATCCTGATATCGACGCAGCGGGGCGCATCGGTTTTGCGCCCCGCACCCTCCCGGCCGGAAGCCGGGCAAGAAGTATCAAGCCGGCGACAGACAGAAGCGCCCGGCGGGACAGGGAGTTATTCGCATGGCCTCTGACAAATCGGGCAACCGTCCGCTTTCCGAAGAAGAGTTGCAGGATCTGGTTACATCCTCGGATGCGGGCGCACGCGATCCGGTGGGGAACGTCGGGCTGTTTTTGGCCATCGTGGCGGTGATCTGGTCGGTGTTCCAGCTGATCCTGGCCTCGCCGATGTCGAACCTGATCCTGCCCGGCAGTATCGTGAACAACTCGCGTCAGGTGCATCTGGCCTTTGCGTTGTTTCTGGCCTTTGCCGCATATCCTGCGCTGAAATCCAGTCCGCATGATCGCATCCCAGTTCAGGATTGGATCATGGCGGTGGTTGGCGCGCTGATCGCGCTTTACGGTTACATCTTTTACGACAAGCTGGTGAATTCGGGCGGTTTGGCCGATGACACCGACAAATGGGTGGCCCTGGTTGGCCTGATCCTGCTGTTCGAGGCCGCGCGCCGGGCGCTTGGCCCGGCAATGGCGATCATCGCCACGATCTTCCTGCTCTATGTGTTCTTTGGCGCCTCGGAATGGGTGCCCGAGGTGATCCGCTGGAAAGGCGCCAGCCTGAAAAAGGCGATGAGCCATATGTGGCTGACATCCGAGGGTGTGTTCGGGATCGCGCTTGGCGTGTCGACCAAATTCGTTTTCCTCTTTGTTCTGTTCGGTGCTCTGTTGGACAAGGCAGGGGCCGGCAACTACTTCATCAAGATGGCGTTCGGCGCATTGGGACACCTGCGCGGTGGCCCGGCCAAGGCGGCCGTCGTGGGTTCCGCCGCGACCGGTCTGATCTCGGGGTCTTCCATCGCCAACGTGGTCACCACCGGCACCTTTACCATCCCCCTGATGAAGCGCGTGGGCTTTACCAGTGAACAGGCTGGCTCGGTCGAGGTCGCAAGCTCGGTCAACGGGCAGATCATGCCGCCGGTCATGGGGGCCGCGGCCTTTCTGATGGTGGAATATGTGGGGGTCTCCTATGTCGAGGTGATTACGCATGCGTTCCTGCCCGCCGCGATCAGCTATATCGCGCTGGTCTATATCGTGCATCTGGAGGCGGTGAAGCGGAACATGCCGACTTTGGGTAACCGCGAGGTGCACCTGGCCAGAACCATCGTCGGCATGCTCAGTTTCTTTGCGGTCTTCGCCGGGCTCTGCTATGCCACGCAGTTTCCGGCACAGGCGATTACCGCCTGGGCGCCCAGCATGGCCGGGCTGATCCTGGGACTTGCGGTTGTTGCCACATATCTGGCGCTTCTCTGGGTCGCGGCCAAGGCGCCCGACCTGGAACCGGACGACCCCAATGCCGAAGTGGTGGAACTGCCCGAGATTCCCAAGATCTACAAGGCTGGGCTGCATTATCTGCTGCCGATCATCGTGCTCGTTTATTTCTTGATGATCGAACAGAAGTCGCCGGGTCTGTCTGCTTTTTGGGCGACGGCGCTCTTGTTCGTTATCCTGCTGACCCAAAAGCCGCTCAAGGCGATGTTCCGGGGACAGTCGGACGTCGCCAATAGCTTCATGTCCGGTCTGAGGGATCTGTGGCAGGGGCTGATCGATGGGGCCCGTAACATGATCGGCATTGCGCTGGCCACGGCCACCGCAGGGGTGATCGTGGGCACCGTGACCCTGACCGGGGTGGGTCAGGTGATGGCCGACCTAGTCGAGTTCCTGTCGGGTGGCAACCTGGTGCTGATGCTGATCATGGTCGGGGTTCTCAGCCTTATCCTCGGCATGGGCCTGCCGACCACGGCCAACTACATCGTGGTAAGCTCGCTGATGGCGGGTGTGGTGGTGGAACTGGGCGCGCAATCCGGGCTGATCGTGCCGCTGATCGCCGTGCATCTCTTTGTCTTCTACTTCGGGATCATGGCCGATGTGACGCCTCCGGTGGGCCTGGCGAGTTTTGCCGCCGCCGCCGTGTCGGGCGGGGATGCGATCAAGACCGGTTTTGTCGCCTTCTTCTACAGCCTGCGCACTGTGGCGCTGCCTTTTGTATTCATCTTCAACACAGACATGCTGTTGATCGACGTGACCTGGATGCAGGGCATATTGGTGGCGATATCGGCGACCATTGCTGTGCTGGTGTTCACCGCCGGAACCATGGGGTACTTCCTGACCCACAGCCGAATCTATGAAAGCGCGGCGCTGATCCTGGTGGCGTTTATCCTGTTCCGGCCAGACTATGTGATGAACCGGATCGTTCCGCCGTTCGAACAGATCGAACCGGCGCAGTTTGCCGAAGCGGCAGGGGAGGCCGATCCCGGGGATATCCTGCGGGTTGTCGTCTCGGGTCCCGACTTCGTCAGCGGCGCGACAAAGGATCTGAGCCTGGAGTTGACGGTTGGGGATGAGGCCGATGGTGCTGCACGGATCGACGCGATGGGCTTCCTCCCGTTTGAAGAGGATGGTCTGGTCAAACTGGAAGAGCCGATGTTCGGAACCCCGATCAGCGAGAACCTGCAAGGCTTCGACTTCTACGGGGATGAGCCGGTGCGGATTGTGGCGGTCAAGGCGCCAGCCCATCAACCACCCAAGGAACTGGTTTTCATTCCCGGGCTGCTGTTGCTTGCGCTGATCGCCTTTGTCCAACGTGCCCGCGCATCCAGAGAGGGAGAACCGGCATGAGCGTTTCGGTCCTATGCGCCGTCGATATCAGCAATCGAGATCAGGATGTCGGGGTATTGAGACAGGCCGCCCGGATGGCCGACCTGGATAGCGCCCGTATGGACGTGATGACGGTGTTGCCTGATTTTGGGGAAACCTGGGTTTCGGGGTTCTTCGAAAAGGATCATCACGACAAGGCGATAGAGGCCGCCCATGCCCAGCTTGTCCGGCTGTGTACCGAGACATTGGGCGAAGAACGGAACGCCTCTATCCGGCACGTAGTGGCAACCGGCACCGCCTATAGGGAAATCCTCAAGGTTGCCGAGGCGGCGCAGAGCGACCTGATCGTGGTGGGGGCCCACAAGCCAGACCTGCGGGATTACCTGCTGGGTCCAAACGCATCGCGCGTCGTCCGGCATGCGCCTGTTTCGGTGTTTGTCGTCCGCGGTTGAGGCTGTTTCACGGTCTGGATTTTACAACCGTCCGTGGTAACGTGGCGGCGCGGCAGGTGTTTGGCCGCAGGAGTTTTTCGAAAGGTATTTTGACATGACAGCTATTCGTGGCGACCTCGGTGAGGCGCCGATCTCTGTGAACGAAGATGCGATCATCGCTGATATCATTGCCGCCAACCTCAAGATGATGGAAGTGGAACCAAACGGTTTCAAGTGGCGGGCGCAACACCCCAAGGGTCATGGGGCGATACCGGCCCGGTTCGTGGTCGGGCCGGATGTTCCCGCCGAGTACCGCATAGGACTATTTGCGCAACCGGCCGAGTTCGACGCGGTAATCCGGTTTTCCAACGGGACCGAACGCAAGGACGATCCCTCGGGCGGGGATGCGCATGGCATGGCGATCCGCCTGTTCGGTGTGCCGGGTCAAAGGGTCGAAGGTCCGGCGGATGCGGCAGGTACGCTCGACTTTATCCTTGTCGACAACGAAACCTTTTTCGAAGGCGACCTGAACGAGTATTCAGCCTTTAACGACCTGGTGTCCGAGGTTCTGAACTTCAAACGGAACGGGGATGAGGCGCTGGCCGCCATCGTCAATGGCATATACCTGAAGTTTCTCAAGAAATACTTCAGCCATGATATCTATGCCGTCGCACAGAAGTTCGGCGACCAGCAGCCTGTTTCGCCTCTGCGTGCGATCTACTGGAGCACCACGCCGTTCCTGCACGGCGATATCGCGGTCAAGCACCGGGTGGTGCCCGAGCCTGCGCCGGCACCGGGCGAGCTGCGAGACGGGGTGACCGGCAAGGACGGGTTGACCGACCGGTTGCTGGCGGGTCTGAGCGGGCAGGGGGCAACGTTCGGCTTTTACATCCAGCCGCAAGAGGATGTGGTCGCCCATCCCATCGAGGATCCGAATGTCAACTGGACCGAGAACGGTGCCCCCTGGATACGGGTCGGCCGGATCGATATCCCGCCGCTGGACGTGGCCGATGCGGCCGCGCGGACGGAATTGATCGCGGCGGGGGACCGGATGGCATTCAACATCTGGAACACCTTGCCGGATCACCGGCCGCTGGGCGCGGTGAACCGCGTGCGCAACAAGGTCTACAAGGCTCTGGCTCGGGCCCGTCACGCCGAAGGTGTCTAGCGGTAACCGGTCATTTCCAGATAACCGCGCCCGGTGTGGCTGCCGGTTACGGTGACGGGGCCTTCCCAATAAGGAAACGAGGTTGCCATCCAGGCGCCGGTAAAAAGTGCCGAGACTTGCACGTCCAAACCCTGTGACGGGATTTCCAGATGCCATTTGACCGGCACCTCGGGTCCGCTATCGGAGGCGTATTGCACAGGCGTGGCCCGGATGGCGCCGTCTGCCAGGGGGGTGGCCGTTCCATCGGGTGCCATCCATGTGCCCGAGGTATAGTCGTCGATTCCCCGCAGGCGGAAGGCCATGACTCGCGCGTTATCGTCCAGTGCCAGCGAAAACCAGTCCCACCCGGTCTGGTCGCCCGAGAGTGGTTGCGAGGACCACTCGCGATCGATCCACGCCGATCCGGTCACCGCAACTGGTCCGTCGGGCAGGTCGAGCGTTCCACTTACCTGCAAGAACGGCTGGGAGTAATAATAGCTGGCCTGTCCAGCCTGGGATTTCACCGAATAGCCTTGGTCGCCGTGCAGGACCAGCGGCCCCTTTGCATGCATGTCGAGACTATAGGCGAAATCCTGCCCGGCGGCGGTCAGTCGCATTTCGCCCGAGGGATCACCCGACATCTCCCATTCGTCGATCCAGGCCAGGAACGGGGTGGCGGATACACCGGCCTGTCCGATCCCGCCGCGCGACAGGCGCTCGGTGAAGTAATGGGCGTCCGGGGTCGTCACGGCGGCATGACCCATCCAGATCTGCGGGCTCTGCCATCCTGGTTTGTCACCGGGTTCAAGAGCGGAACGGAAGAGTGTCCATTGCAAGCCGTACTGGCGCCCGTCTGCACCATCCAGCGTCGCGGTCAGATACCACCATTCGATGCGGAAATCGGGATGCGGGCCATGGTCGGAGGGAAAGCTCAGCTCGATGCCCCGCTGCGGTATGGCAAACCCTTCGACCTCGGTACCCAGTCCGGCAAAGCCCTGCGCTGAGACGGCCCAGGGCCAGAGTAGGGAAAGGATCAGCACCTCAACTCTCATTGGCGAACACTTTCAAAAGTTGCGCAGGTGGCAGGCGGCGTAGACGCAGCATGGGCAAAGCGGCGGCCGCCGCGGCGGTCAGCAATGCCAGCGCAAACAGGCGCACCCATTCCAGAGGGAACAGGTACATCGGCAGTCGCCAGCCAAAAGCCGCGACATTGATCACGCTGAGCAGGAGCCAGGCGAGTACAAGGCCAAGCGGCACGGCGAACAAGGCTGTCATTGCGGCCAGCACCACCGCCCGCAACAGCTCCAACCAGGCAAGCCCGGTGCGCGTCTGCCCCAGGGCCCAGACCGGCGCCAGTTGCGGCAACCGCTGGGACCACAGGGTCAGCAGACTGGTCAGAATGGCAAATCCAGCCACGCCAAGTGTCAGCACATTCAGCGCGCCCGTCACCAGGAATGTCTTTTCGAAAATAGCCCGCGATTGCGCCTTGAGCGTCTGTTGCGGGATCACGGCGCCGGGTGGCAAGTCGAATACCGCGCGCAACTCCTCGGCCTGTTGTTCGGCCTGGTCGGCGGGCAGGTGCACGCCAAAGCGGGTGTTGGGCACGTCCGGGAAATGGTCGAGCAAACGGTCAAGCGCCACAATTGCCTGGCCCGTTGGATTACCGTAATCGGAATAGACCCCCGCCACCGGCGTCTCCCACTCCGGGGCAAGTGTAATCGTGGAGCCGGGCCACAGCCCGTCCCGGCGGGCAATCTGTTCGTTGATCAGCGCCGCCTGTCCGCTCATCACCCTCTGCCAGACATCCGCATCGGCGGCGATGAGCGGCCAGTGCCGACGATAACTGACATGATCGACAATCCCGTAGACAAAGAGCGGATGCGTGCCGGTGGTGATCTCGACCGAACGGATCGGCAACACAGCATCGGTGCGCGGGGTAAGCCACGCGGCCAGTTCCGCCCCCTGGGCATCGTCGCGCGCGTTAACGTAGTAGGTTGAGGTCAGCCGCTGGTCGAGCCATCCGTCAAATGTCAGCCGGAAGCTGGCTACCATAGTGCCCACGCCGATATTGGCGGCCAATGCCAGAAGCAGCGCCATCAGTGCCAGCGACAAGCCGGGCAATTGCGCCCGCATGTCGGCCATGACCCATTCGGCCAGTGGGCCCCGCACCATCCGTTTGCCCAGGAACAGCAACCCGGCAAGAGCCGGAGGCAGGGCGAGGGCCGCCCCCAACAGGCACCCGGCCATCAAGGCAAAGCCTGCGATCAGCCCGTCGAAAACGGCAAAGGCCGCAATGCCGGTCGCGACAACAACAAGGCTGGACAGCATCTGCATGCGCATGGCCCGTGGCCGCGCACTCCAGCGATGTTGCCCGGGGGCCGCCAGGATCGGCAGGCGCGACAGGCGCCAGAGCGTCTGCGCGCTGGCCAACAGCGTTCCGGCGACGGCCATTCCAAGCCCGGAAACCAGCCAGATCGGGCGGAGTGACACCGAACCTTCGGCCGGAGCGCCATAGAGGCCGCGCAGGGTTGCGGCCACATCGGGCAGCAAGGCCGCTGCGACCAGATACCCCAGCACAAGGCCAATTGCCCCACCGAGCAGCGCCAGCAGCAGCAGCTCCGCCAGAATCAGACGCATCAGCAGGCGCATCGGCAGGCCAAGCGCCCGCAGGGTACGGATCAACGGTCGTCGCTGTTCAAATGTCAGCCCGACGGTACCATGCACGATGAACAGGCCTACGACAAAGGACAGCAGGCCAAAGGCGGTCAGGTTCAGGTGGAAACTGTCGGTCAGTCGGGCGATATCCTGGGTGCCGCGGGCGGCCTGCCGTGTCAGGCCGGGTGCGATCTCGGCCAGCGGCGGGCGCCCTTTGGGCTGGTCAGGCAACACCAGCAGATAGGAGATCTGTCCCGCGCGGTTCAATATCGCCTCGGCGGTGCCGATGTCGGTCAGGATGCGCCTTGGCGGCAAGGCGGTGGTCTCGCTAACCGGCGGCAGGTCCGGGCGATCACGCAGCGCCTTGGCCAGTTCCGCGTCGGCGAACAGCCGTCCGGGCGCGGTCAAAACCTCGACCGGGGCGATGGAGCCCGAGGAGGCCTCGGCAATCGCGGGCAGATCCGGCCAGGCCAGAAGGTCGATACCCGTAACCGTTACGCCGCCCCCGTTGACCCGCAATGTCCCCTGCAAGACGGCGGCCACTTGCCACCCTGCCTGGCGAAGCTTCAGATATTCCGAGACTGACATGGGTGCGCCGTCAGAGCGGCTCAGCCGGTCGAGCCTGTCTGTACCCAGTTGCGCGGCGGCGCGCGCGTATGAGGCGCGGGCTTCGGCATTGATCGCCTGAACCGCCGACCACAATCCGGCGGCAAGGGCGATACCCACAACGAGGGTCAAGAGCTGAACAGGATGGCGCCGCCAATGCGACCAAAGCGCAAGGGTCGCGGCCCGGATCATGTGACCCTGCCCCCTGCAAGATGCGCCTGCCGGTCAAGGCGGGCCGCGACGGATTGTGAGTGGGTCACCAGCAGCAATGCGGTCCCCGAGACTCGGACGAGATCCAGCATCAGATCAAGCACCGCTTTGGCCGCAACCTCATCAAGGTTGCCGGTTGGTTCGTCCGCCAGCAGGAGTTTTGGCCGCACAGACATTGCCCGCCCGATTGCGACCCTTTGCTGCTGGCCGCCGGACAGCTGTTCGGGGAAGTGATCCAGGACGCCGTCCAGCCCGAGCCGCCCGGCGATCTCTGTCGTCCACGCCGGATCGTGCCGCCCCGCAAGTCGCGCGTGAAAGGCGAGGTTTTGCGCCACGGTCAGCGAAGGGATCAGGTTGAACTGCTGAAACACCAGGGCCACACGATTACGGCGCAAGGCCGCCCGACCGCCGTCGTCCAATGTCGAATAGGATATCCCATCAAAGGTGATCTGTCCGGCATCAAACCCATCAAGAGCCGCAACCAGATGCAGCAAGGTGCTTTTGCCGCTGCCGCTTTCCCCGGTGAGCGAAAGGCTCTCGCCCTGGGCCAGCGATATCGAGGCATCTTGCAAGACCGGACGGCCGCCGGGATAGGTCTTGGACACCTGGTCGACTGTCAGCAGCATGGCGTGTCTCTTCTTTCTGTTCGACCTCGCGGCGAAAATGGCGTGGTTTGCGGTACTGTCCAGCCCGAGATCGCCAATGGCAACCATTCGCCGCAGCCGGTCCCGAGCATTTGAAAACCCGAGAACAAGACATTATCTGGATCATCATGACCTTATTCAAAACCACACCCTTGTTGTTGGTGTTGCTGGCGACATCGGCCACGGCACAAGACGCGGCGCAATCCTGTCATGAGCGGGCGATGCGGCAGGCGGGCATCCGCGATACACAGATCGGCGATGGCCGGGCGTCCATACGGATCGGCGGCTCGGTCGCAGTGGGTGTTTCCCGCTCGTCCGGCCCGGCTACGCCCGGCGTACCCGCTTATGCGGGATCGGCCGCATCAGAACGGTTCGAACAGAAAAGGCAGCAGAAAATTTATCGCAGAACGTTCCAGGACTGCATGTCGACGCGGCAATAGGTAAAGTGACGCCGCGTTCCCCATTTCTGGCGCGGGGTTGCCATCGGCGAGCCGGGCTTACATTGTCGCGCCGAATTCGAACGGCGAAGCAACAGAACTGATGACACTTCTACAACAGATCACGTGGGGCAGTCTTTTCCTGGGCATATGCTTTGTGATCGAAGTCGTGCTTCTGGCCTGGTGCACGCTGTCGATCGCCCATCTGGCGGAACGGTTCCGGCACTGGACGCGAAGCCTTCGGACTGCGGGCATCATAACCGTGTCGCTGGTTTTTATCGTGCTGGCGCATACGATCCAGGTTTGGCTATGGGCCGGTGTCTGGGTTTGGTTCGATGTTCTGACGGAATGGAACGACGCGCTGTACTTCTCGCTCGTCACCTATACGACCCTTGGCTACGGCGATATCGTTCTGGGTCCGGGTTTGAGGATTTTCGCGGCATTCGCGGCGGTTGCCGGTCTGCTGGCCTTTGGCTTGTCCACCGCCTATCTGGTAGCGCTGATGACCCGGGTCTTTGAAGGGCGCCTGCCGCGCTAGAGAATCGGCGCAAAGAGCCGGGCCAGCGGCGCGCCATACCGGATGTAGCCGGGTTGCGCCGAAAGGGGTTCGGTCAGCTCATAGCTATGGCGAAAATCCCGTTCAAGCATCTGGGCGGTTTCCTCGGCCATGGCCTCGTCGAAGAACAGCGCCATCGCTTCGAAGTTCAGCCGGAAAGAGCGGTTGTCGAGGTTTGTTGTTCCCACCGCCGTGATGCTGCTGTCCACGACAAAGACCTTTTGGTGCAAGAAACCATCAGTGTATCGCATGACCATGACACCGGCGGCGCGGATCTCGTCGAAATACGAGAACGCGGCCAGCCAAGGGATCCTGTGATCGACCACGTCGGGCACCAGCAGTCGGACGTCTACACCCCGCATTGCGGCATTCTTGAGCGCAGCAAGGATATCGAGATCGGGCACGAAATAGGGCGAAGCGATCCAGAACCGCTGTTGCGCGGCAGCGATTGCGGAAAAGAACATCATCGAACCGGTTTCGGAACCGTCGCCGGGTCCTGTCGCAACGATCAGCGCATTGCGGTCCTGCGGATCGAGGACGGATTGCCAGGACAATTCGTCCAGCAGCTCCTCGCCATGCGCCCAGTGCCAGTCCTCGCAAAAGATCAGTTGCAGTTGCAGGACCGACGGCCCTGAAATCTCGACATGTGTGTCACGCCAGTTTCCGAAAACCGGATCCTGGCCCAGGTATTCGTTCCCGACATTGTGGCCGCCGATGAAACCGGTCTTTCCATCCACAACGACCGTTTTCCGATGATTGCGGTAATTGATCTGGAACCGGAAATTTGGCCCCCTTTGATCTCGCGGATCGGCAACATCGATCCCGGCATCGCGCAAATCGCGGAAGTAGCTCTCAGGCAGGCCATGGCTGCCGATGGCATCCGTCATGAAGCGAACCCTGACACCCCGCCGGGCCGCTGCGATCAGCCGATCTTGCAACTCTAGCCCCAGTTCGTCGTCGCGCACGATGTAGAACTGAACCAGAACATAGGATTGAGCCGCGTCGATTGCTGCGAAGATCGCCTGAAACGTGGCATCGCCATCGGTCAGCAAACGGGCACCGTTGCCCCGGCTGATAGCCATATGGGCGATCTGCTCAAAGGGGCGGGCGTTGACGCTCAGACTGAGCGGGTCCGGTGCGATAGCGTCCGCATGGGCCTTGAGGCCTGCGACCACGCGTTCGCTTTCCCGCCGGGCGATCCGGTAGCCACGAAAGCGGTGATGCCCCAGAAACATGTAAAGCGGCACGGATGCCCAGGGGAGGGTCATAAGAAAGACCACCCAGCCCACCGCACCTTGAGGGGTACGCGCTGTTTGCGCCGCGCGTACCGCAAAGAACACTGCGGTCGCGTACAACAGCACAACAATGAGGGATAGAAAAGCTGCCCACATAAGCGCAGCCTAACCCGAAGTCTTCGAAATGGTACAGAGGTGAACTGCGCCCTCAGGCCCAAGTCGATAGCCGTGCCGAAATCTGTCCGGGGATCTGTCGAACTTCGGGTCTGATCGGACCCGGACGGGGCGCGTCTTGTAGCGTCGTAAACCACGGTGCCGGGCGATCTCGGCCGCGTTGACGCCGCCAATCCAATCCGCGCAACACGGTTTCGGCCCGATCCGGCAACCAGTCTGGAATGGCGCGACCCGACAGGGCGGCCCAGACACCCGTCCACAGCCGGGCAACACTCCAGGGATTGTAGCCGCCGCCACCCAGAACCAGCAGGCGAGGGGAAATCTCCTGCAAGGCGTGTACGGTTTTCCAGTGGCACCAGTTGGACAGGGCAAGCCGCGACAGCGGATCCTCGGCAACGGCGTCTGCCCCGCATTGGAGGACGATGGCCTGCGGGTGGAAACCCGCGACCGCGGGCAGGATCGCCTCGTTCAGGATCAGATCGAATTCGGAATCGTTAAAGCCGCGCGGAACAGGAATGTTATACGCGGCCTCGCCCGCGGTATCCGAAACACCGCCGGTGAACGGCCAGCGCCGGTCCTCGTGCAGCGAGATCATCCGCACCTGCCGCGATCCGTGAAAGGCCGAGGCAACCCCATCACAATGATGCGCGTCGATATCGACATAGGCCACGCGGTCCAACCCGGCTCTCAGCATGGCGAGGATGGCCAGGACCGGATCGTTCAGATAGCAGAATCCGCCTGCGCGGTCAGCGAAACCGTGATGCGTGCCGCCACCGGGATTGAACACACGCAGACCGCTGAGCGCCAACTCTGCCCCCAGAAGTGAGCCGCCGGCCGCGGTGGCCGGACGCCGGAACATCTCGGGAAAGACCGGGTTGGACAGGGTGCCCAGCCCATGTTGGCTGCGATCTGTCTCGGTTACGGTCTGACGATCTTCGGCGCGTTGCAGCGCGGCGATATAGTCGGCGGTATGAAACGCGGTCAGTGCGGCCGGTTTGGCGCGCGGGCTGTTGCGGTACTCTCCGGGCGCGAACCAGTCCAGCGCGCGACAGAGGTCGATGACTGTGGACACGCGCGGGATTGCCAGCGGGTGTTGCCCGCCATAGGTCGAGCGCCGGTAGATCTCGGACCCGATAAAAACGGCGCGAGACGTCATGCCTGTGGTTCGTCTTCGGTCGACAGGCTGCCGTCCTTGGACATCAGGATCGCCAGTGGGCGCATCGCCGGAATATGGCTGAACACGATCAGGATGCAGACGGTCAGAGGCACGCTCAGGAAGGCGCCGATCAGCCCCCACAGAACAGTCCAGAATGTCAGGGAAAGAATGACCATGAAGCTCGACATGTTCAGCGACCGGCCAAGCATCGCGGGATCCAGGAAATTACCGATCAGAAACTGCACCGTTCCACAGAAAAAGACGATGATCAAAAAGGGGGTCACACTGTCGAACTGCACCAGCGAAACCAAGGCCGGAAAGATCACCGCCACGATCGAACCGATCGACGGGATAAAGTTGAGCGCAAAGGTCAGCACCGCCCAGGTTTCCGCAAACTCAAGCCCAAGAAGGCGAAAAACGGTATAGCTGATGCCGGCGGTCAACAGGCTGATGATGGTCTTGACCCCGAGATAGCGCTGTAAACTTGTCGAGATCGCATCCATCACGCTCGCCATGTCTTGTCCCAATTGCGGATCGCGGGCGGCAAGAAGCATCTTGTGGTGCAATGTGCGTCGTTCGGCCATCAGAAAGGCAACGTATAGCGATACCAGCAAAAATGTGTTGAGAGCTGAGGTCGCTCCCCCAACGGCGCCCCGTGTCAGTCGCGACAGGTCCACGCCTGCCAGTGTGTCCCGGGCAAATCCCATCATCTCGGGTCCCAGAAGGGCGGCCATCCGGGTGACCGCGCCGTCGAACGCGGTTTCATAGTTTCCGATTGCCCGCGCGAATTGCGTGGCCTGGCCGCCGATCACGAACATGATGGCAAAAAGCCCCGCCAGAACCAGCACGATACCCAGCAGATTGGCCAACCAGACAGGTGCATTCACCCAATCGCGCACGCGGTCGCTGACAGCGGTTATCAGGACAAAGGTCAGAAACGACAGGGCCAGAGGAATCAGAAATCCGGATCCCGCATAGAGGGCGAGAATGGCCAGAGTGAGCACAATCGACAGATCGCGAACCAAAGCCAGCGAGAGCCGGACCGGGCGTTGCTCGGTGTTTTGCTGCCGTCTGGTCATGGTGTGGTCCTTTGTCCCGTTTGCCTGCCATGTTGCACGGGCGGACCACCAATCGCAATCACGGCGCTTCGGGCTATGAGGCGGCAGCACGTACCACTAGAGTAACCTAATGAGCACGTTGACGAATCCCTCGCTCCTGTTTCCGCTGCGGGCGTTTGTGCTGGCGCTGGCAAGGTTCCAGACGAAAAGCGGTTTCGTCATGAGCAGCCATGTCGCCATGTCGATGATGATGGCGCTGTTTCCCTTTATCCTGTTCACGGTGGCCCTGGCTGGCAGCCTGAGCCAAGACTATGTCACCGACGATCTGATCGAACTTATCTTTGGGACCTGGCCCGATCAGGTCGCAGCGCCCATCGTGACAGAGTTGAAAGCCGTGCTGGACGGTGCCAATTCCAAGGTGATGACCGTTGGCGGCGTGCTGGCAGTCTATTTTGCCTCGAACGGTGTGGATGCCGTTCGCGAGGCGATGTCACGGGCGTACCACGATACCGATACCCGGCCGTTCTGGAAGACCCGGCTGTTGTGTATCGGGCTGGTCGTGGGGGGTGGTGCCATTGTCATGGCGGTTGCCGCCATGGAAGTGGTCATGCCGATCTATACCAATCTGGTCACCCAGGCCCTGCCGGGCGAGGCGCCGGACTGGTTATCTGTCGAGCGCCTGAGCTGGATCTTCATCGTCGCGATGCCTGCGGGTGGCGTGCTGATCTGCCACGCGATACTGCCGGCCAAGCGTCACTCCCTGGTTCAGATTCTGCCGGGCGTGCTTCTGACCCTCTTGCTTTGGGCGGTTTGCGGCTGGGGCTTTTCAATCTACATCTCCGAGTTCTCTGCATATAGCGCAACCTATGCCGGTCTGGCCGGGGCAATGGCGGCGCTGATTTTCCTCTATCTCAATGCCGCGATCCTGATTCTCGGGGCAGAGTTCAACGGCGCCCTCATTGACCTGAGGGCGAATGACGACGCGGATTCGATCGTCTGAAAGGGTATTCATGCTGCGACTGTCTTGCCTTCTTGTCTGGCTCGCGGCCCCGGTCCTGGCCCAGGCGCCGGATTACGTGGGCAGCGCCGCCTGCACCGGCTGCCACACCGAGGAGGCAGCAGCCTGGTCTGGCTCGCATCATGCTCTGGCCTGGACAGAACCGGGGCCGGATACCGTTCTGGCCGATTTTGAAGGAACGGAATTCAGCCATGGGGGCATGAGTGCGAGGTTCCGTCGCGAGGGCGCGGAGTACTTCGCCACGGTGACCGAGGCAGACGGGTCGGTCACGGATTATCGGCTGCATTCCGTCGCGGGTATCGCTCCGCTTCAGCAATACCTGTTCGAAACCGAACCGGGACGGCAGCAGAGTTTTGATCTGGTCTGGGATGTGGCCCGGCGACAGTGGTATCCGCTTTATCCTGACCAGGACTTGCCGCCGGATGACGGACTGCACTGGACCGGGCCCTACAAGAACTGGAATGCCCGGTGCGCTGAATGCCATGCAACAGGTTACAGCCGAAACTACCGAACGCAAAGCCAGCGCTATGAACCTCGCATGGCTGAAATCGGTGTCGGCTGCGAAGCCTGTCACGGCCCGGGATCGGCCCATGTCGAATGGACCACGGGAAAGGCACCGGACGAGGGGCTCGATTCATTTGGGTTCACGGTAACCCTGGATGCGGCGCAGTCAGAAACCTTGGTCCAACAATGCGCGGGCTGCCATTCCCGGCGGGAACCGCTCGCCGACGGCAATCCGCTGCCGGGGACCGCCTATCACGATGCCTATACGCTGTCGCTGCTGCGCCCTGGTCTTTACCACGCCGATGGTCAGATACTGGACGAAGTCTATGTCTACGGCTCCTTCCTGCAATCGCGGATGTATGCGCGTGGTGTGTCTTGCGTGAACTGTCACGAACCGCACGGGGCCACCTTGAAGGCCGAGGGAAACGCCGTTTGCACCCAATGCCATTCACCGGCAGGCAATCCCGCTTTCCCCAGCCTGAGACTGGCCGAGTACGACACCCCCCTGCACACCCAACACGCTCCGGACAGTGACGGTGCCCAGTGCAAGAGCTGCCACATGATCGTACGGACGTATATGGGCATAGACGAGCGGCGCGATCATTCCTTTCGTATTCCGCGTCCGGATCTGGGGGCAGAAACCGGCGGGCCGGATGCCTGTACAGATTGTCATGCGGACAAGGACCAGGATTGGGCCGCCGAGAAGATAGGGGAATGGTTTCCCAACAGTGATCGACGGGGTCCGCATTACGGACAGGTCCTTGCCCGCGCGACAACTGATCCGGATGCCGCTGCTGGCGATCTGGTGGCGTTGGCGCTGGATGGGGAGCAACCGGGCATCGTGCGGGCGACAGCCTTGTTCCTGCTTCAGCCGGCGCTTACGGTTGACGATGCTGAACTACTGACGCCGTTGCTGGCAGATCCCGATCCGCTTGTGCGCGCGGGCGCCGTTGCAATGCAACGTCCGCTGTCGCCCGAGGCGCGCGCGGCGCGCCTGATCCCGCTATTGCAGGACCCGCTCAAGGCGGTGCGTATTGCGGCGGCCAAAGAACTGATCGACCTGCCGCATGGCGCATTGACACGCAGCCAGGCGGCGATTTGGCGCGAAGGGGCAGGGGAGTTGCAGCGATCCCTGGCAACGCGCCTGGACTTTCCCGAAACCCATCTTGTCCTTGGGGGCATGGCCCTTAGGCTGCGCAACATGCCCGCAGCTGCGCGTGCGTTCCGCGAGGTGGTCGAGATGGACCCGCAGCGCGCCGAAGCCTGGCCGATACTGATCGAAGTGACCGAACTGACCGAGGGGCGTGACGCTGCAAGACGCCTGTTGCGCCAGGCCTTGAGCGTGTTGCCGGAAGATCCCAGATTGCGGCAGCTATCAATGCGCCTCGGCCCCTGACCTCGCCGCAGAACCGCCACATGCGGGCCATCGGATCGGCGCATCGGGCTGGCAGGATGACGGCTCGGGGTGGTTCTGCCCCAAGCTGCCACAGGGTTGCCATGCCAACCGATCCTTTGCCAATGCGCCACGCGATGCTGTTCGAATTGTTGCGACAGCAGACGGCGTCCGACGAAACAGCCACGCGGCTGCGTGCCGGGCCTTTTGATCTGTCCTCGGTGGACGAAGCCAAGTTGCAACGCAGGGCCTTTGCTTCGCTGCGTCCCCAAACCTTGGCGACAGCCATCCAGGATATCCAGCACATGAACGCACGTGCACCGAAAAATCGGACCCGCTGGAAACCGTTGCCGGGTTAGCCCCGAAACCCGGTGGCCACCACGAATTTCTCGGAACTGTCCGACCGGGAAGCCGGCGGTTTCACATTCGCAACCTTGGTGAATTTCTGCTTCAGCAGTTTTTGCAGCTCGCCCTCGGCGCCGCCCGCCAGAACCTTGGCAACGAATGTGCCGCCCTCTTCCAGAATGTCAAAGGCCAGGTACGCCGCCGCCTCGCACAAAGAGATGATGCGCAGGTGGTCGGTCTGTTTGTGCCCCGATGAAGCAGCGGCCATGTCCGACATGACCACATCAGCCTTGCCGCCCAACCATTCCTTGATCTGTTCGTCGGCGCCCTCGGACAGGAAATCAAGCTGATAGAGTTCTGCACCGGCAATGGGCTCGACCTCTTGCAGGTCGATACCCAGAACGGTTCCGATCCGTTTGCCGGTCTTTTCGCCCAGCGCATTGACCCGCTTCACCGCAACCTGGCACCAACCTCCGGGCGCACAACCCAGGTCCACGATCCGGGCGCCAGGCACCAGAAACCGGAACTTGTCGTCAAGTTCCAGGATCTTGAATGCCGCGCGCCCGCGATACCCTTCGGCCTGCGCACGTTTCACGTAAGGATCGTTCAACTGCCGTTGCAGCCAGCGCGTCGAGCTGAGTTTACGCCCGCGCGCGGTCTTTACCTTGACTTTAAGGTCACGCTGTCCGCGTCCGGATGTATTCTTGGCCATGGTGCGCTCCTGTCGGATAGGCAAGACGAGATAGCGGCTTGCCCCGGTTGAGGCAAGCGGGAAAGGCACCTGTTACCTGTCCGGGGGCGACCAATCGGCGGGCGGCACCTTGCGCCGACGCAGGCGCAGGGCCAAGCCCACGGAAACACCGACGCCGATGGCCACGGTCAGATCGGCAAACACCGTGAGCAGCAAGGTGAGGAACATGAGAACCGTATCAGAACGGGAACCGCTCAGGTAGCCACGCCATTTGTGAGGCTCGCTCATGTTCCATGCCGTGAGGATCAAGAGACCCGCCAAGGCGGGCAAGGCCAGTTGACCAACAAGATCACCGGCGAAGAACAGCACCGAAAGAACGGTCACAGCATGCACCAGCCCGGCCACAGGGGTACGCCCGCCGGCCCGGATATTGGTCGCAGTCCTTGCGATGGCTCCGGTCGCTGGAAGGCCGCCGAACAAGGCTGACCCCAGGTTTGCCGCACCTTGCGCCAGGATCTCGGCATTCGGACGATGGCGCGCGCCGATCATCCGGTCCGCAACCAGGGCCGAAAGCAGCGACTCTACCCCCGCAAGGAAAGCGATGACAAATGCCGATGGTAGTAACTCGACGATGCGCGCGTATGAGAGTTCGGGCAGCTTCGGCACAGGCAGGCCACGGGGGAGGTCACCGAACCTGGACTGGATGGTTTCGACGGGCAGGTGAGTCAGAACGGCCAATACCGAAGCGGCCCCGATGGCGAGGATTAGACCTGGAAATCGGGGATAGCGGGCGCGCAACACCGCAATCATCAGGATAGAGAGAACGCCGATTGCGAAACTGCTCCAATCGGCGGTGTCGCGGGCCTCCCAGAGGGTTTGAAGCTTGGGAAGGAAAGCGGCAGGCATCTCTGGTGTCGTCATTCCCAGCAAATCGCCGATCTGGCTGGTTGCGATGATCACCGCGATACCTATGGTAAAGCCGGTGACGACAGGTTCGGGCACCAATGCGATGAGGTTGCCCGCCTTGAGGAAACCCGCAACCACCAGAATTGCGCCCGCCATTAGCGTGGCCAAGACCAAGCCGTCGAACCCGTGTGCCGCGATGCCCCCATAGACCACGACGATGAATGCGCCGGTCGGTCCACCGATCTGAACATGGCTGCCGCCAAGCAGCGAGATGAGGAACCCGGCGACACAAGCCGTCACCAAACCCGAGGACGGCGATGCTCCAGAGGCGATTGCAATTGCCAGGCTAAGGGGGACCGCGACCATCGCAACGGTCAGGCCCGCACCAAGGTCTGCGCCGAAGGCCCCTTTCGTATACCCTGGCAGGGTCGACAGAATCTGAGGTTTCATCTTGGCACCCGTTGCACGCAAACAGGCGAACCCGGTCGCATCCCGGAACGGGAATGACTGCGCGTTACCTCAGAACGGACCATCCTCCAACACCCCATCCGCGCTCATCTGCGCATAAAGAAGTCCTTCGCGCAGGCCCCGGTCGGCCACCGACAGCCGGTTTGTCGGCCAGCATCTGAGGAGTGCCTGAAGGATGGCCGAACCCGACATGATCAGCGCATGCCGGTCTTCGCCGATACGCGGGTCGCGGCGGCGGCCCTGCGGGCCAAGGTCCAGATAGGTACGGATCACCTTGTCGATCTGCTCGCTGGTCATGCGCAGCCCATCTACCTTGGTCCGATCATAGCGTTTCAGCCCCAGATGGCTTGCCGCGACGGTGGTCACCGTGCCGCTGGTGCCGACAATCTGGAACCGCTCGCGTGTGGGTTCGTTTCGATAGGGGACGAAATCGGCCAATTGCTCTTCAAAGAACCAGCTCATCAGCGCAAAGCGGGCGGCATCATCCTCGACATCGTTGAACTGGTCGCGCAGCGTGGCGACGCCAAGTGGGACGCTGATCCAGTCGATCACCTTGGCGGCAGGGAACGGGCTTTCCGAGGGGTGGAACCCCGCATGCAGGCGCATGATGGCTGACGGCCGGTCGCGGCGCGGCACCGATTTCAGGTCGATCCACACAAGCTCGGTAGAACCGCCGCCGATATCGACGACAAGTAACTGTTCCGTCTTGGTCGAGACCAGAGGCGCGCAAGAGATCACCGCCAGCCGGGCTTCTTCCTCGGGCTGGATGATCTCAAGCGTCAGACCGGTCTCGCGCTTGACATCGCGGATGAATTCGCGCGCGTTGCGGGCCCTGCGGCAGGCCTCGGTGGCGACCAGACGCATACGGCGCACCTTGTTGCGCTTGATCTTCTGCTGGCAGATACGCAGGGCCTGGATCGTCCGGTCCATCGAGGTTCTGGACAACCTTTCAGTGCGCTCAAGCCCGGCACCGAGCTGAACGGATTTGGAAAAGCTGTCTACCACATGGAACCCGCTGCCCTTGGGCTGGGCAATCAGCATGCGGCAACTGTTTGTACCAAGATCGAGCGCCGCATAGAGGGCGTCCGGATCCGGCCTGTTCGGCGCGGGGCTTTCGACCGCTTTCGGGAACGCGCCCGCACCTGTGGGACGCTTGGGCGTCATGATGTCACGCCCTCCGATTTCGTGTTACCTTGAGCCTAGGATCCGATCAGACGGGGCGCAAGAGAATTCACTGCGCCCAGCGGCAGAACCGTCATATAGGTTTAACACAGCCATGCGACTGCATCCCCGAAAGCCGGCCTGTGCGCCGGAACGGATTCTGCTGGCAAGCCATGGAGCACGCTATGAAAAACGACCGCACCCTGACATTCGACGAATTTGATGAGGCGGTGAACCCGCGCCCCGACAATTGCGATTTCGACCAAGTGGTCGAAGAGGCGTTGTCGCGCCGTGGCTTCCTGGGCGGCGTGCTGGCAATGGGCGGGTTCGCGGCGCTTGGCGGTGCGGTTCTGCCGCGCGGAGCTAAAGCTGCGGTCGACCGGTTCGCCTTCGAAGCGGTTGCCGCCTCGACCGCAGACGAGATCGTGGTGCCGCAGGGGTATAAGGCCGAAATTCTGGTCCGCTGGGCCGATCCGCTGTGGTCGGACGGGGTGATGTTCGACCAGACCACGCGCGGCACCGCTGCCAGCCAGGCCCGCGCCTTTGGCGACAATACCGACGGGATGGAGGTGTTCCATCACCAGGGCCGCACGCTGCTGGTGGTGAACAACGAATACACCAACCGCGAGATCATCTGGGGCAATCGGGCCGAGGGTAAGGCCGAGACCGATGACGATGTCGAAAAGGGCATGCTGGCCCATGGCGTGACCGTGGTCGAGCTGGCCCATGATGGCAGCCGGTGGCAGGTTGTCACCGACAGCCCCTATAACCGCCGCATCACGCCGCGCACCGAGATGGTGCTGACCGGCCCCGCCGCCGGTCACGACCTGATGAAGACCGCCGCCGATCCGACTGGCACGGTGACCTTTGGCACCTGGAACAACTGTGGTTCGGGCAAGACCCCATGGGGCACCTATCTGGCCTGCGAGGAAAACTTCAACGGCTATTTCTCGGCCGTCGATGAGGCGCACGAGGTTTCCCCTGAACTGAACCGCTATGGCGTTTCGGCCAAGGACTGGGGCTATGGCTGGGCGCGGGTCGATGACCGGTTCGACGTGGCCAGGAACCCCAACGAACCCAATCGCGCTGGTTACGTGGTCGAGATCGATCCGCGCGACCCGAACTCGACCCCCAAGAAGCGCACCGCGCTGGGCCGGTTCAAGCACGAGAATGCCGAATGCGTCGTCAACCGCGACGGGCGTCTGGTGATCTATATGGGCGATGACGAGCGGGGCGAGTTCCTTTACCGCTATGTTTCGAACGGGGTCTATGCCGCCGGTGTCGATACCGACGAGCTGATGGAAAACGGCACGCTTTATGCGGCCAAGTTCGACGCATCGGGCAAGGGCATGTGGCTGGCGCTGACGCCTGAGGCCACCGGCATGTCTCAGGCCGAGATTTGCATTCACACCCGGATCGCCGCCTCGAAGCTGGGCGCCACCACCATGGACCGCCCCGAATGGGTCACCGCCAATCCGAACGCGGACGAGGTCTATTGCGCGCTGACCAACAACAAGAACCGGGGCGTCAAGCCGAACAAGGGCGGCGACGACACCCCGGCCGAGGGGCCGAACCCGCGCGAAAAGAACAATTATGGCCAGATCGTACGCTGGCGCCCCGAAGGCGGCGACCATACCGCAGAAGGGTTCGACTGGGATCTCTTCGTGCTGGCGGGCAACCCGACGGTGCATTCCGATGCCTATGCGGGGTCAGGAAACGTCAATGCGGGCAACATGTTCAACTCGCCCGACGGGCTGGCCTTTGACAACAACGGGCTGCTCTGGATCCAGACCGACGGCAAGTACTCCAACGAGGGTGATTTTGCCGGTCAGGGCAACAACCAGATGCTGGCAGGCGATCCGGTGACGGGCGAAATCCGCCGCTTCCTGGTCGGCCCGCGCGAGGCCGAGATCACCGGCCTTTGCTGGTCGGGCGACCGCCGCGCCATGTTCGTGGGGGTTCAGCACCCGGGCGAAGAGGGCAACAGCCACTGGCCAGATGGCGGCGACAGCGTGCCGCGCTCGGCCATCATCGTGGTCACGCGCGAGGATGGCGGCCTCGTAGGCTGAGCGTTTCCATTTGACGCAATCGACCCCGGGAACCGTGTCGTTTCCGGGGTTTCTCTTTCCGACATGACCGGTTCTCATCATCTTGGTGAAGAATTCGGGCAAGCCATGTCCGGCGTTCCTTGGTATTGCACGTCGAACACGCGGAAGGTCCGAAAACGACAAAGGTCGCTGTAACGTGCGCACGTGTCGAAATCGGACCTCTCCCGCCCCATATTGCCAGCTAGAACCGGCTCACCGGATCAGGAGGAATCGACGGTATGCCCGAGGTCACCATCGTCTATTGGCGGGATATCCCGGCACAGGTCATTGTCGGCAAGGGCCGCCGCGGCGCCAAGCGTCAGCTGGAGGAACGGTTCGAGCAGGCCATCGACCGCGCCGCGATGAAGGTGGGCGCGCAGGACACCGATGCCTACCTGGCCGAGTGGCGCAAGGCCGAGCCCTACGAGGTCGCCGGTGACCCGGCGGAGATCGTCGAGGCCGAAGCCCAGCGTCTGGAACGGGAATACGATCGCGAGCGCATAAAGGCGCTGATCGCAAACGACGGTTGGGCATGAGCCCGAAGAGCATATGGGAGGCCGCGATGGCTTTGCTGAACTTCAAGAAACGCGAGACGGTCGAAAACGGCCCCGTGAACCCCACCGTCGAGGCCTTTCTCAAGGATTACTCGATCGAGGTGATGCCGCGCACTGCGGAAAAGGTCGAGGATTTCCGCGCCCTGCTGCCCGCTGGCACCCGGGTGTACATTGCCCATATCGAAGGCACGCCCATCGAGGACATGGTGGCAACCGCCAAGCGGCTGGCCGCCGAGGGCTATCCGGTCATGCCGCACTTCCCGGCGCGCATCATCAAGGACGCCAAGACGCTGGAGAACTGGATCGCCATGTACCAGGGCGAAGCCGGGGTCGAGCAGGCACTCTTGCTGGCCGGTGGTGTGGCCGAGCCGCATGGTGATTTCCACTGCTCGATGCAGATGATGGAAACCGGCCTGTTCGACAAGGCGGGGTTCAAGCGTCTTCACGTCGCGGGCCACCCCGAGGGCAACAAGGATATCGACCCCAAGGGCGGCGATGCCAATGTGATGGACGCGCTGCGCTGGAAACAGAAGTTCAGCGAAACCACAGATGCCCAGATGGCGCTGGCCACCCAGTTCTGTTTCGAGGCCAAGCCGATCATCGCCTGGGCCAACGGGCTAAAGGCCGCCGGTATCGACCTGCCGATCCATATCGGCATTGCAGGCCCGGCCAAGCTTCAGACCCTGATCAAGTTCGCCATCGCCTGCGGCGTCGGCCCCTCGCTGAAAGTGCTGCAAAAGCGTGCGATGGACGTGTCCAAGCTGCTGCTGCCCTATGAACCCACTGATGTCGTGACCGAGCTGGCCGCCTACAAGGCCGCCAATCCCGATTTCAACATCACCAACGTGCACTTCTTCCCGCTGGGCGGCATCAAGACCAATGCCACCTGGGCGATCAATAACGGCGGTGCCAGCACCCGCCCCGTAAACCCGACCTGAAAGGCCAGACATGACCCGCACCATCGTTGAAAGCAAAACAAAAACCGCGATCATCGGCTTTGACCAGCCGTTCTGCGTGATCGGCGAGCGGATCAACCCCACGGGCCGCAAGAAGCTGGCCGCCGAGCTGGAAGCGGGCGATTTCTCTACCGTGGAAAAGGACGCCATCGCCCAGGTTGCCGCCGGGGCCACCGTTCTCGATATCAACGCGGGTGTTGTCTATAACTCCAACCCCAACCCGAACGAGACCGAACCGCCGCTGATGCGCAAGATCGTCGAGCTGGTGCAGGGGCTCGTCGACGTGCCGCTCTGCATCGACAGCTCGGTGCCGGGTGCGCTCGAGGCCGGTCTGGAGGCCTGTGAGGGTCGTCCGCTGTTGAACTCGGTCACCGGCGAGGAAGAGCGTCTGGAGCATATCCTGCCGCTGGTCAAGAAATACAACGTGCCGGTTGTGGCGATCTCGAACGACGACACCGGCATCTCCGAAGACCCGGACGTGCGTTTTGCCGTCGCCAAGAAGATCGTGGAACGCGCGGCCGATTTCGGCATCCCGGCCCATGACATCGTGGTCGATCCTTTGGTGATGCCGATCGGTGCCATGGCCACCGCCGGTCAGCAGGTGTTTGCCCTGGTGCGTCGCCTGCGCGAGGAACTGGGCGTGAACACCACCTGCGGCGCCTCCAACATTTCGTTCGGCCTGCCCAACCGGCACGGCATCAACAACGCCTTCCTGCCGATGGCGATGGGCGCGGGCATGACCAGCGCGATCATGAACCCGGTGGCGCTGCCGATCACTCAGAAGGCGATTGCCGAAAAGCGTGAGGCCGTGGCTGCCGCCGGCATCATCCTGCCCGAGGGCATGGATGACGAGACTTTTGTGACCATGTTCGGCCTGGGCTCGACCCTGCCGCGCGCGGGCAAGGAGATGGAGGCCATCCGCGCTGCCAATCTGCTGACCAACAACGACGCCCACGGCGCCGAATGGATCCGGTTCAACAAACCGCCCGCAGCCGAGGGCGAGGAAGGTCGGGGCCGGGGTGGCCGCGCCGGAAGCCGCCGCCGCCGCGCCTGACAGGTTCTGAATTGATCGAAGGGCCGGGGATTTTCCCCGGCCTTTTCATTTTGAAGCTCTATCCCGGCGTATTTCATACCAGAAAGAAGCCATGAGGTTTCGTTTTTCCGAAACAACATGCGCTCTTTGCAAATCCGCGCCTCTTCGATTGACGGAAATCAGCGCCGCCTGTTCCCTGACGCAAAACGCGGGAGGGCTTCATGCGGACATCGGCACGAGTCGTGGTGATCGGGGGCGGCATCGCTGGCTGTTCGACGCTCTATCATCTAACGCAGGAGGGCTGGTCGGATGTGATGCTGTTGGAGCGGAACGAATTGACCTCGGGCACCACCTGGCATTCGGCGGCGCAGGTGACCAATTTCGGCATGAACCAGACCATGGTGGGGCTGAAATCGCATTCGATCCGGCTCTACAAGGAACTGGCCGAGGACCCGGACTATCCGATCACCTATCACCATGGCGATGGCGGCATCCGTCTGGCCAATACCGAACGGGTCATGGAGGGTTATCGCCACTTTGCCTCGATGGCGCGGGGCATGGGGGTGGAGTTCGAGGTGATCGACGCAGCAGAATGTGAGCGGCGTCATCCGCTGATCACCCAAGGCAACCTGCTGGGCGGGCTGTGGGATCCGCTGGATGGCGATATCGACCCGGCGCAGCTGTGTCAGGCGCTGGTTCGGCGGGCGCGCAAGGCGGGGGCCGAGGTTTATCGCCAGACACCGGTGACCGCCCTGCGGCAATTGCCTGACGACAGCTGGATCGTCAGCACGCCCCATTGCGATATCCAAGCCGAAATCGTGGTGAACGCCTGTGGCTACCGTGTGAACGAGGTAGGCGCGATGATGGGCGTGCATCATCCCGTGGCCTCTATGGAGCATCAGTATTTGCTGACCGAGGAAATCCCAGCCATTCGTGACGCGGGCCACCGGATGCCGCTGATCCGCTGTCCGATCGACGATTTCTATTGCCGCCAGGAAAAGAACGGGTTGCTGGTCGGCTTCTATGAGCAGGATTGCCGGACCTGGGGCATGGACGGGATTGACCCGCATTTTGTCAATGCACTCTGCCCGGACGATCTGGACCGGGTGACAGACGTGTTCGAAGGGGCCGTGGCGCGCATTCCGGCGTTGGGAGAGGTGGGCATTCACACCGTTATCAATGGCCCGATCACCTATACGATCGACGGGGCGCCCTTGGTGGGGCCAGTCCCGGGCAAGCGCAATGTGTTCTGCATCATTGGGCTGCGCGCCGGCTTGGGCGAAGGCGGCGGCCATGGCTGGCTGCTGGCGCAGATGATCGTGCATGGCGAGGCCTGTTACGATACCTGGATACTGGATCCGCGCCGGTTCACGGCCCACGGGACCGCCGAACTGACTGCGCTGAAGGCGATCGAGGACTATCAGAACGAGTTCCGGTTCCATTTCCCGCACGAACATCGCCCGGCGGGACGGCCAGTAAAGACGACGCCGCTCTATCCGGTGCTGGAAGCCGAAGGCGCGGTGTTCGACGTGGTGAACGGATGGGAGCGGCTGGCCTATATCCGCCCTGACGCGGCGTTCAAGGAAACCCATGATTTCCGGTTCAACGAAACGTTCGATGTTCTCGCACGGGACGTTGCCGCGGTGCAATCCGGTGTTGGCCTGACGGAAGTCAACGGGTTTAACCGGATCGAGATCACCGGGTCTGGGGCGCGGGAATGGCTGGACGGGCTCGTCTGTGGAAAATTGCCGCGACGCGCAGGGCGGGTCGGGTTGACCTATCTGCTCAATGACAAGGGTTGCATCAAATCCGAGGCAACGCTGGCCTGGCTGGACGAAGATACGATCTGGTATGGATCTGCCGCAGCGGCCGAGTGGCACGATTTCGATTGGTTGTCGGCACATCTGCCCAAGGATGGCAATGTTTCCTTGCGCGCCTTGACCAACGAGATGACCATACTTCTCCTTGCAGGTCCCAAGGCGCGCGCTGTTTTGGGGTTGGTGGCGCGGGGCGATTGGTCAGCCTCCGCCTTTCCCTGGTTATCGGTTCGGCGCGCTTATGTCGGTATCGCGGCGGCGGTAGTTATGGCGGTCAGCTACTCGGGCGAGGAAGCTTTTGAGATTCACGTCCCCATATCGCAGAGCCTGTCGGTCTGGCGCGCGTTACGTGTTGCCGGTGCCGATCATGACATGTGCCTTTTCGGTTCCCGCGCCATCGACTCGATGCGTCTCGAAAAAGGGTATCTTCACTGGAAGGCGGATCTGATCACCGAGTTCGATCCATTTGAGGCGGGGCTTGACCGGTTCGTGGATCTGGACAAGGCGTTCCTGGGCAAACACGCTTTGATGGCGCGACTTGGATCGGCTGAACGCAGGCAACTTGTCACCCTCGCGGTGGAAACGGACGTAGCCCCGGCCCATGCAGGCGCCAGCGTCATGGTAGTGGGCAGGGTGGTGGGCACTGTAACCTCGGGCGATTGGGGGCATCGGACGGGCCTGAACCTGGCACTGGCTTATGTGCTGCCAGAGCACGCAGCCGTCGGAACCGCCGTGAGTATCGATATCATCGGGCTGGATGTTCCCGCTCGGGTCATCGCGGCCAGCCCTTATGACCCAGATAACCGTCGGTTACGGGCGCTCGACACTTGATTTCCGGGCGCAGGGCGCAAACACTGGGCCGCGGAAACGCGCCAAAGGCGCAAGGCGGAAGATGAAGACGAAACAGACACTCAGCCTGGCTGATGCGGATCTGACACTGACGATCCCCAAGGCCCGGTACCTGGATCAGTTGGCAAAGTTGCAGTTGAAACTGTCACGCATCCAGCAGGCTTACCTTTTTCACGGGCACAAGGCCGTTCTGGTATTCGAGGGGTGGGACGCGGCGGGCAAGGGAGGCGCCATTCGCCGGATCAGCCAGGCGCTTGATCCGCGCAGTTTCAAGGTCTGGCCGGTCGGGGCGCCGCGCAACTACTATCTAAATCGCCATTACCTGTTGAGATTCTGGGAACGTCTGCCGCCCGAAGGCGCGATCAGCGCCTTTGATCGCAGCTGGTATGGGCGCGTCATGGTCGAGCGGATCGAACAATTGACGCCCGAAAACCGATGGCGGGCGGCCTACCGCGAGATCAACGAGTTCGAGCGGATGCTGATTGATGACGGCACCCGGATCGTCAAGCTGTTCTTCCATATCTCGCCGGACGAGCAGATGCGGCGGTTCGAAGAACGGCTCCGCAACCCGCTCAAAAGGTGGAAGTTGACCTATGAGGATTTTCGCAATCGCGCCCGCTGGAGCGAAACCGAGGAGGCGGTAAACGAAATGTTCGCCAAGACCTCGACCCGGATCGCCCCCTGGACCTTGATTCCGGCCAATCACAAGAGATACGCCCGCATTGCTGCACTGGACGCGGTGGCAAAGACGCTGGCCAAGGGGGTTGATCTTGATCCGCAGCATCTGGACCATCGAACGCTTGACGCGGCAGGCAAACACCTGAATGTCGAACGTGAACTGATCGACAGCCTGCGGTCGCGGACAGAATAGGCACAACACCACGAGAGGGGCAGACAATTGACGCAAAAGGTTGCCGTGATTGGACTTGGGTCCATGGGCTATGGCATCGCCATTTCGGCGTTACGTGGCGGACACCAGGTCTGGGGTTTTGACGTCAATGCCGAACAGGTTGCCCGGTTTCGCGCCCAGGGCGGTCAGACCGGTGCGATGCCCGAGATCGCGGGAACTCTGGATGCCGTTGCCGTTGTGGTGCTGAATGCGGCCCAAACCGAAACGGTTCTGTTCGGGGCTGACGGAATTGCACCGCGACTCAAGAGCGGCGCCGTGATCCTGTCCTGCGCGACCGTGCCACCGGATTTCGCCCGCGAGATGGAAGCCCGCTGTGGCGAACATGGTGTTTACTATCTCGATGCGCCGATTTCAGGCGGGTCGGTCAAGGCAGCTGAGGGGCTGCTCAGTGTGATGGCGTCGGGCAGGCCCGAGGCCTTTGCGGCGGCGCGCCCGCTGTTATCCAACATTGCCGAAACCGTCTTTGAACTGGGCGATGGGGCCGGTGCGGGCAGCGCCATGAAGGCGGTAAACCAGATGTTGGCGGGAGTGCATATCGCCGCCATGGCCGAGGCGTTGACCTTTGGCATGACGCAGGGGGTTGCGCCCGACCAGTTCCTGGAGGTGATCAGCAAATGCGCCGGTACCAGCTGGATGCTGGAAAACCGTGCGCCGCATATCGTGGCGGGCGACTATGCCCCGCATAGTTCGGTAAACATCTGGCCCAAGGATCTGGGCATCGTGTTGGATATCGCGCGCAAGGCACAATTCGGGGCGCCGATCACGGCTGCTGCAATGCAGCAGTTTCTGGCGGCGGCAGGGATGGGTCTGGGGGCCGAGGATGATGCGGCCGTGGCCAAGGTCTATGCCCGCAATGCCGGGCTTACCCTTCCGGGCGAAGGGTAAGCTTATATGGAGTTTTCGGCCAATCTGGGATTTCTCTGGACTGACCGCAGCCTGCCGGATGCGATCCGGGCGGCGCATGCTGCCGGGTTCGCGGCGGTGGAATGCCACTGGCCTTACGAAACACCGGCGACCGAGGTCGCGGCGGTGCTGGTCGAAACGGGCCTGCCCATGCTGGGGCTGAACACCCGGCGCGGCAATGTCACCGCAGGGGAAAACGGGTTGTCGGCGCTGCCCGGACGCGAGACAGAGGCGCGCCGCGCTATTGAGGAGGCTGTGGACTATGCCCGCGCGATCGGAGCGCGGAAGATCCACGTCATGGCAGGGTTTGCAAGAGGACCCGAGGCGCATCGCTGTTTCGTCGGGAACCTGCGCCTCGCCTGTGAAATTGCCAACCGTTACGGGCTGACCATCCTGATCGAACCGCTCAACCATTTCGACGCACCCGGCTATTTCCTGACCACGACGGATCAATCCGTCACGATCATCGACGAGGTTGCAGCACCGAACCTGAAACTGATGTTCGATTGCTACCATGTCCAGGTGATGGAGGGCGACCTGACCCGCCGCCTGAGGAACCTGCTTCCTTTGATTGGCCATATCCAGTTCGCTTCGGTTCCAGACCGGGGCCCACCCGACCGGGGCGAAGTGGCCTATGACCATATCTTCGAGACGATCGCTGATCTTGGCTACGCGGAACCACTGGGTGCGGAATACAAACCCGGAGGCGATACGGACGCGAGTTTGGGATGGTTGAGAAAATGGGCGCGAAATGCTGCCCAGTCGCGTTTTGGCGACGTGGATGATCGTTCGAAAGACGGCTAGCGAGAGATTGTGTCAGGAGCAACCGGTGCCTTGCCGGTCACTCCCGTTTTTACAGGCGAACGATAGCTCAATACACCACGACGGCGCGGATGCTTTCGCCCTTGTGCATCAGCTCGAACCCCTTGTTGATCTCATCGAGGCTGAGCGTGTGGGTGATCATCGGGTCGATCTCGATCTTGCCGTCCATGTACCAGTCCACGATCTTGGGCACATCCGTCCG